>NZ_JBIAQZ010000010.1:0-189384 GCF_042889485.1 Streptomyces sp. NPDC002580
ACATGGCCTCCCCAGCAACGGCTCCCCCGGCACCCGCGCACCTGCGGCGCATCGTCGCCGCCAGTCTCATCGGCACCACCATCGAGTGGTACGACTTCTTCCTCTACGGTTCGGCTGCCGCCCTGGTCTTCAACAAGCTGTTCTTCCCCGGCTCCGACCCGCTCGTCGGCACGCTCCTGTCCTTCCTCACCTACGCCGTCGGGTTCGCGGCCCGGCCCCTGGGAGCGCTCGTCTTCGGGCACTACGGCGACCGGCTCGGCCGCAAGAAACTGCTGGTGCTGAGCCTGCTGTTGATGGGCGGGGCGACCTTCGCGATCGGTCTGCTGCCCACCCACGCGACCGTCGGCTCGGCGGCCCCCGTACTGCTGACCTCGCTGCGCCTGGTGCAGGGATTCGCGCTGGGCGGCGAATGGGGCGGCGCCGTCCTGCTGGTGTCCGAGCACGGCGACGCCAAGCGACGGGGATTCTGGGCCTCGTGGCCGCAGACCGGCGCGCCCGCCGGCCAACTCCTGGCGACCGGCGTCCTGTCGTTGCTCACCGCCACCCTGTCGGACGACGCCTTCACCTCCTGGGGCTGGCGCGTCCCGTTCCTGCTCTCCGGCGTCCTGGTCGTCGTCGGTTTGTGGATACGTCTGTCTGTCGACGAATCGCCCGTGTTCAAGCAGGCGCTGGCCCGGGCGGAGGCCCGCCGGACGGCCGGGACGGACAAGCCGGAGAAGCTTCCGCTGGTCTCCGTCCTGACCCACCACTGGCGTGACGTGCTCGTCGCGATGGGCGCGCGCATGGCCGAGAACATCAGCTACTACGTGATCACCGCCTTCATCCTCGTCTACGCCACCACCTCCGCCGGCGTCTCCAAGCAGACCGCGCTCAACGCCGTCCTCATCGCCTCGGCCGTGCACTTCGCCGTCATCCCCGCCTGGGGCGCCCTCTCCGACCGCGTGGGCCGCCGTCCGGTCTACCTGCTCGGCGCCGCGGGCGTCGGCCTCTGGATGTTCCCGTTCTTCTCCCTGATCGACACCGGCGGCTTCGGGAACCTGGTCCTCGCCGTCACCGTCGGCCTGGTCCTGCACGGCGCCATGTACGCACCCCAGGCGGCCTTCTTCTCCGAGATGTTCGCGACCCGGATGCGCTACTCGGGTGCCTCGATCGGCGCCCAGTTCGCCTCCGTCGCGGCGGGCGCTCCCGCGCCGCTCATCGCGACGGCGCTGCTCTCCTCCTACGGCAGCTCGACTCCCATCTCCCTGTACGTGATCGGGGCGGTCGTCCTGACCCTGATCGCCGTGGGCTTCGCGAAGGAGACCCGCGAACGGGACCTGTCCGATGTCGAGGCCACGACCGACGAGCGGCCCGCTGCCGCTGCGCCGGTCGACGCCCGTTCCCGCTGAGCGACCGCACCTTCCGGTCCCCGCACGCGTTGCCGCGTGCGGGGATCAGCGCTGTCCGTCCGACGACAACCGGTGCAGTCTCAGAGCGAGTTGGATCTCCAGCGCGCGAGCCGGACTCTGCCAGTCGTCGCCCAGCAGGCGGCCCACCCGCTCCAGTCGCTGCGCGACGGTGTTCACGTGCACGTGCAGGGCGTCCTTCGTGCGCGCCGGGCTCATACCGCTCGCGAAGTAGGCGTCGAGGGTGTGCAGCAGTTCGGTCCCGCGCCGTTCGTCGTAGGTGACGACTCCGCCGATCGTGCGGTCGACGAACCCGGAGATGTCCCGGTCCCCCGCGAGCAGCAGTCCCAGGAACCCGAAGTCCTCGGCGGCCGCGCCGTCGCCGGTCCGGCCGAGCAGGCGCAGCGCCTCCAGGCAGCGCCGCCCCTCCCCGTACGCCCGCACCACCTCCTCGGGGCGGGCCGCCAGCCGGTCGACGGGCGAGGAGGCACCGACGCTGACGTCCTCGTGGACGGCGGTGCCGAGTTGCCTGGCCGTCCGGCGGGCCAGCGCCGTCGCCGTGTCGCCGGGGCCGAGCGGGAGCAGCAGGACGGTGCCGCCGTCGCGGGCGACCGCCAGTCCGTGGCGGGTGGTGGCGAGATGCGACGCGGCCGA
The DNA here is from genome assembly GCF_042889485.1 of Streptomyces sp. NPDC002580. Classification (NCBI taxonomy): domain Bacteria; kingdom Bacillati; phylum Actinomycetota; class Actinomycetes; order Kitasatosporales; family Streptomycetaceae; genus Streptomyces; species Streptomyces sp. NPDC002580. The sequence goes on from NZ_JBIAQZ010000010.1 coordinate 2,040, forward strand.
CCACAAGCGTCGGCGCGCGCCCGCCGCCTCGTCGGTTTCCCCGGCCGTCGTGTCGAGTCGGGCCGCCAACACCACATGCGGGCCGTCGAGGTCGGCGTGCAGTCGGGCCGCCCGCTCGCGCAGCAGCGTCGGATCGCGGTCCCGGGCGTCGAGCAGATCGTCCAACAGCTCGCCGCGCACCCGCTGTTCGGCCTCGGAGGCCGATCGTCTGGCGAGCAGGAGCAACGACGTGACCATGGCGGCGCGTTCCAGGGTGCGCTGGTCGACGGGATCGAGGCCCGGATGCCCGCGCAGCACCAGCGCGCCGAGCAGTTCACCCCCGGCCGCCACCGCGGTGACCCAGTCGTCCCCGTGCCGTACCGCGTGGCCGTCGGCACGGGCCGCCTCCACGGCGATGGCCGGTGTGGCCTCGGGTTCCGTGAACTCGACCGTTCCGTCGAGGACTTCGGACACGGCGGCGGCCACGTCCTGGACGCCGCCGCCGTGCAGCACCAGTTCGGCGAGGCGGTCGTGGACGTCCGAGGCCCGCTCGATCACTCCGCTGCGGTCCCGGATGATCTCGTTGGCGCGGCCCAGGCGGTCGAGGGCGGACCGGGTCTCCGCCAGTGAGTTCGCCGTGTCGATGGCCGCCGCGGCCAGGGCCGCGAAGGAGCCGAGCAACGCGATCTGTTCCCGCTCGAAGACCCGCGCCCTGCGGTCCGCCGCGAACAGCACGCCGATGACCTGGGGCCCGATCATCAACGGCACGCCGAGAATCGCGACGAGTCCCTCGTCATGGACGCCCGCGTCGATGGTCCGGGTGTGCTGGAAACGCTCGTCCTTGAAGTAGTCGTCGGTGACGTACGGACGGGCGGTCTGCGCGACGAGGCCGCCCAGCCCCTCGCCCATGCCCAGGCGCAGTTGCTGGAAGCGCGCCGCGACCGAGCCTTCGGTGACCCGCATGTACGTGTCGCCCCTGGCCGCGTCGTGCAGGCTGAGGTACGCGACGTCCGTGCTCAGCAGGGACCGGGCCCGCTGCACGATCGCCCGCAGCACGGCGTCGAGGTCGCGCAGTCCCGCGAGGTCGTGCGCGGTCTCGAAGAGCGCGGAGAGCTCGGCCTCACGGCGGCGCCGGCCCTCTATCTCCGTGCGCACGCGCAGGGCGAGCAGTTTGGCCTGTTCGAGCGCGGCGACGCGCCCGTCGGGCAGGCCCTCGGCGCGGGCGAGCAGCACCGGCCGCTCGTACGCCTCGGCGGTCGCTCCTCTGGCCAGGAGTTCCAGGAACGGCGCTTCCACGCTGTCGGTGGAGCGGTCGGCTGATGGCAGGTGATCGCGGGACATGGCAACAGGATCGCGCATCCGCGGTGCGGCGCCGCGGCCCTGTGGACAACTCACGACGGGCCCGACGCGACGGGAGGCGAGCGGGGCGGGCCCCGGCTCAGTGCGCGGTCCAGCCCCCGTCCAGCAGCAGTGACGTTCCGGTCATGAAGGCCGCGTGCGGACCGCAGAGGTAGGCCACCGCCTCGGCCACCTCCTCGGGCTCGACGAGCCGCTTGACCGCGCTGTCCCGCAGCAGGACCTCGGTGAGGACCCGCTCCCGCGGGATCCCGTGCGACCGGGCCTGGCCGGCCAGTTGTCCCTCGACCAGCGCGGTGCGCACATAGCCGGGGTTCACGCAGTTCGAGGTGACACCGTGCGGCGCGCCCTCGAGGGCCGCCGTCTTCGAGAGACCCTCCAGACCGTGTTTCGCGGCGACGTAGGCCGACTTGAAGGGCGAGGCCCGCAGCCCGTGGACGGAGGAGATGTTGACGACCCGGCCCCAGCCCTGCCCGTACATGTGGGGCAGGGCGCCGCGGATCAACCGGAACGGCGCCTCCAGCATCACGGCCAGCACCGTGCGGAAGACGTCGGGCGGGAAGTCCTCGATGGGGCTCACCAACTGCAGCCCGGCGTTGTTCACGAGGACGTCGGTGCCCGCGGCGGCCCGCTCCGCCGCGTCGAGGTCGGTGAGGTCGAGGACGTGCGGCTCGACGGTCCCGGCGAGGCCGTACGCCTCCCCGGCCAGGGTGTCCAGGCCCCCGGCGTCCCGGTCGACCGCTCTCACCTCGGCTCCGGCGGCGGCGAGCCGCAGCGCGCAGGCGCGGCCGATGCCGCCGGCGGCGCCGGTGACGAGGGCGGTGCGGCCGGCGAGGTCGAGTGCGGGAGCTTGGGGGCCCCGGAGGGCGCTGAGCGCGGTCATGCCTCGACCCTAGGCAGCACCCACGCCCCGACCGATGTGGTCAGCGCACACACTTCGCCCCGCTGTCATGGGCTCGAACCATGTGGGTTCGTCAAGCAGTGCCTGCTTGATCCGGAAGAGGGCGTGCTCGCTCATCTCCGGCAGCGCGTCCACGTCGAACCAGCCCACCTGGAGCGACTCGTCGTCGTTGACCCGGGCCTCGCCGCCGACGGCACGGCACCGGAGCGTCGTGTCCATGAACTGGCAGACGTCCCCGTTGGCGAAGGTCACCTGCCCCCCGGCCCGGACCAGGACGACGCGCTCGACCTCGATGTGCACGGCGGTCTCCTCGTACACCTCGCGCACCGCGCAGGCCGCCGGTTGCTCGCCCGGTTCCGGAATGCCGGAGATGAGAGCCCACTCGTGGTTGTCCGAACGCTGTCCGAGCAGAATCCTGCCCTCGTCGTCGAAGACCACGGCGCTCACACCGGGGAGCCAGAGGAGCTGGTGGCCCGCTGCGGCACGGATCGCCTGGATGAATTCGGGGGTAGCCATTCCCCGACCCTAGCCGCGGGATCCGGCCGCCCCGACGCGGCCCCGGGGCGACGTCCGACCGCGTACTGGGCGTACTCGGGCGAACCCGGCGACGCGGCGTGGGGCACCTCCTGCTCGCAGAGCTCGGGGGAGCGCGCAGGGCGTCGCAGGGCAGGCGGGAACGTGACGACAGGGCCTAGGCGTCGGTGTTCCGCCGCGTCCGCACGGCGGTCGTCACGGCCCAGCCGAGGCCGCCCGCCGCGACCAGCACGAGGATGATCTCCGGGATGACGCCGAGCCTGGTCGCCGGGGTCTCGGAGGAGCGCAGCGGCACCTTCTGGACCAGCGAGTCCGCGACGAACATCCCGGTCTTCTGGGTGATCCTTCCGTCCGGCATGATCACGGCGCTGACACCGCTCGTGACGGGCACGGTGACGGTGCGGCTGTGCTCGACGGCCCGGACGCGCGACATGGCGAGCTGCTGGTAGGTCATCTCGCTGCGGTCGAAGGTCGCGTTGTTGCTGGGCACCGAGATGATCTGCGCGCCATCGGTGACGGTGCTGCGCACGGCCCAGTCGAACGCGGCCTCGTAGCACGTGGCGAGGCCGACCTCGGTGCCGTTCATGGTGAAGACACCCGGCTGGGTGCCGCGGCTGAAGTCCTGGCGCACCATCGACGTCCAGTCCCCGTTGATGGCCCCGAGCAGCGAGCGCAGCGGGAGGTACTCGCCGAACGGCTGGACCTGCCTCTTGTCGTACGTGTCCACCGGGCCCTTCTCCGGGTCCCACAGGATCTGCTCGTTGAAGAGCTTGCCGTCGCGCTCGACGACTCCGCCGACCGAGACGGGGGCGCCGATGGCCTTGGCCGCCCCGCCGATCACGAAGCGCGCGTCGGCGTTGGCGAACGGGTCGATGTCCGAGGAGTTCTCCGGCCACAGCACCAGGTCGGGCTGGGCGACCTTGCCCGCCTTGACCTCGGCGGCCAGTCGCTCGGTCTCCTTCACGTGGTGGTCGAGTACGGCACGGCGCTGGGCGTTGAAGTCGAGTCCCGCACGCGGGACGTTGCCCTGGATGAGCGCGACGGTCGCGGTGCCTTCCTCGGCCTTGTCGCTGACCAGGGTCCGCGAGGCCAGCGCACCCGCGACCGGGACACCGACGGCGAGCAGCGCCACCGCGGCCGCGCCCCGGCGGAGGACACCGGTACCGCGCGCCTCGACGGCCAGCCGGACGATCTCGTAGAGACCGAAGCCGCACAGCACGACCGCGAAGCCGAGCACCGGAGTGCCTCCGAGCGCGGCGAGCGGCAGGAAGACGCCGTCTGCCTGTCCGAACGCGATCTTCCCCCAGGGGAAGCCCCCGAAGGGCGTGCGCGCGCGTGCCGCCTCTCCCGCGATCCAGATCGCCGCCGCCCAGAGCGGCCACCCGGGCAGTCGGGAGACGACCGTGACGCCCGCGCCGACGAGCGCGACGCAGAGTGCCTCCACCGCGACGAGCGCGAGCCAGGGTCCCGGACCGACCTCGACGCCGGTCCACACCAGCAGCGGCAGCAGGAACCCGAGGCCGAAGAGATAGCCGAGGCCGAGACCCGCCTTCCAGGTGCGACCGCGCAGGGTCCAGCCGAAGACCGCGAAGGCGGGCAGCGCCAGCCACCACAAGGTCCGTGGCGGGAAACTGATGTACAGCAGCACTCCGGAGAGCGCCGCGGCGGCGGCCGGAACGAGGCGACGTACCAGGGCTGACCAGCGCGGAGCCGGCCTGGCCTGGGGTTCGAGCTGTTCCGGCTCGTCTACGGTTGTTGCGGTGGCGGTCACTCGGGGAGTGTACGGCGCCTGACCTGGGCGCCGACAGGTCGGCCCGGGCCGTCCCGGTGGCTGGACCACCCCTCGGCCGCCGTTCTCCGTACGCGCGTGCCGCAACGTTCCTGCACAAGCTGTCCCCAAACCGGCGCATCTCCCGTTACCGTGTGCCCGAGCCTCTGACGTGCGGCCTGATGCGGTGACGGCGCCCGGGGTCCGGCGAAGTCGGGGGCGACGGGGTGGGTTGTACGGGGATGGTGTCCACGGTCGACACGGCGGCCACGGGCGAGAGACGCAGCGCCGCGGATGCCGTGGGCGTGATCGTGCTCACGGCCTGCGCCGCCTGGTCGCTGATCACGGCGGCCGCGCACGACGGCAGGCCCGAGGGCATGCTGCTGGCGGCGCTCGCCGTGGCGGCGGGCTACGCCTCGGGCCGGATCCTCGGAACACTCCTGCCGGTGGCCGCCCCCTGTGCCGGCGCGCTGGCCGGACTCGGCCTCGCGATCGCCACACCCGGCCCGCAGATCAGCCTGCAGCTCGGCCACACCGGCGCCACCGCCGCCCTCCTGACCCTCTCCTCCGGCGCCGCGTGCGTCGCGGCCTGGGCCGCCCGCCCACCCGCGCTGCGGCTCGCGCTGCACCTGCTGGCCGCCGGGATCGCCGTGACGGCCGCGTTCCTGGGGTCGACCACCGGGTTCGTGACCTGTGTGGGGGTCCTGCTGTGTTCGCTCGCCGCCGCCCGCGTGCGACGCCGCGCCCTCGGCCTCACCTGTCTCGCGTCCGCCGCGCTGCTGGTGACCGGGGCGACCTGGGCGATCGCCGAGGACGCGCTGCCGGGCGGGCTGACCGCTTCGCTGGAGGGCCAGCTGACCGAGCACCGGATGCTGTTGTGGCACGACGCCCTGCGGATGGCGGGCACCCATCCGGCTCTGGGTGTCGGCCCCGGACGCTACGGGGACCTCAGTCCGACGGTGGCCCAGTCGGTGCTGCCCGACGGCAAGCCCCATTCCGCGCCGCTTCAGCAGGCCGCCGAGCAGGGTCTGACGGGGGTGGCCCTGCTCGCGGCGGCGTTCTGCTGGGTCCTGTACGCGCTGTCGCGCTCACCGCGTTCCACGCCGATCGTGCTCACGGCGGGCGCGGCCCTGACGGCGTTGGCCGCGATCGCCTCGATCGGCAACGCGCTGAGCTTCATGACGGTGACCGCGGGCGCGGGGCTGCTGGCGGGGCTGGCGACCGCACGCCCCTTCGCCACGGGCGATCCGCACGAGGTCCCGGCGGCGCCCCGGCTCCGCGACGGTCACCCGGAGTCGTGAGCGACGGCCGGGACGGAGGTCAGCGCACCACGCCGGACGCCTTCGGGTCCAGGTGACCGCGGATGACCCGTACCGCCGCCTCGGCGTTGTCCACGGTGATGGTGAACGTATGGCCGTCGCCCAGCCGCAGCACCATGCCCTCGCCTCGCCGGACGATGACGGCGGTGCCCTGCTCGGGCCGCCAGCGGTACCCCCAGCCGCCCCACTGACGCGGAGTGACCTGGGGTGCGAAATCGGCTCCGACGACCGTCGAGAGGGGAATGCGGCGGCGGGGCAGTCCCATGTGACCGCAGCGCACCTCGAGACACTCCTCGTCCACCCGCACGGCGACGTTCACGAACGCGAGCGTGCCGAAGAGGATGAGCAGTCCGGCCGCGATGCAGCCGACGACGGACATGATCAGCGGAGCCGTTCCCGACGTCCAGCCGGAGTCGACGGCCAGCTCGATGCCGAGAGCCATACAGGCCAGGCCGCCTATGGCGGGAAGCAGTTGAACCCGGTTCCGCGCGCGCCCGGTCCAGAGATCCGGGCGCGGGGCGGTTTCGCCGTGGGGGTGGTCCCTCATGCTCATGAGACTACTCAGGTTCCGCTGTGCGGGCACCGGGTCGCGGAGCGTCACTCCGCCGGGTGGAGGAGCATTCCCCGCGGGCGCCGGGACCGTGAGCGCCATGACAGACGGCGGGTGTCCGCTCGGTGACCACCGGTGTCCGCGGGCGGACGTCCGTGATGCCGGGCGGGGTGGGGCCAGCCAAGAGCGTACGGCGGCGGTCGTTCAGCGCGCGGGGCTGACGGCCGACAGGATGCGGCCTTCCTCATAGGTGAGGGCGGGATCGGGCAGTGTTCCCTCGAGCCCGCCCAGCAGCACGGTGACCTTGGAGTCGGCGGGGGCCCCCGGCTCCGGACGCTCCCCGATCCGGCGCAGCGCCTGAGCGGCGACGGCCTCGGCCGATCCGTGCAGGACGATCGCCGGGCCGCCGGGGCGCTGCACGGCCGCGCGAATGCGTTCGGCGACCAGCTCGTAATGGGTGCAGCCCAGGACGACGGCCCTTACGTCTTCGGGGGTGCGGGCCGCGGCGGCGGCGATCGCGGCGTCGATGGCCGCCTGGTCCGCGTGCTCCACGGCGTCCGCGAGCCCGGGGCAGGCCACCTCGGTGACCTCCACTCCGCCGGCGAATTCCTCGATGAGTCCCCGCTGGTAGGGGCTTCCAGTCGTGGCGGGTGTGGCCCAGATCGCGACCGGTCCGCCGCCCGCGGCGGCCGGCTTGATCGCCGGGACGGTGCCGATGACGGGCACCTGCGGCTCCAGGCGGGCCCGCAGGGCGGGCAGGGCGCGTACGGAGGCGGTGTTGCAGGCCACGATCAGGGCGGCGGGCCCGTGCAGTGCGGCGGCTTCGGCGACGGCGAGGGCGCGCGCCGTGACGTCCTCGGGCGTACGCGGCCCCCACGGCATGCTGCCGGGGTCGGAGGAGAGGACGAGATCGGCGTCGGGCCGCAGTCGGCGTACCACGGCGGCGGCGGCGAGCAGTCCGATTCCGGAGTCCATGAGCGCGATCTTCACCCGATCACCTTAGACGATGCCTCTCGGCCGACGACCGTGGTGGGGCAGACTTCGGCAGGTGAGCGCCCTCGTGTGGATCGCTGTCGTATCGCTGGCCGCCTGGCTGTGGCTGCTGCTCGGCCAGGGCTTTTTCTGGCGTACGGACGTGCGGCTGCCCGTGCGTCACGAACCTGCGGAGTGGCCTTCGGTCGGCGTCGTCGTACCGGCTCGGGACGAGGCCGCCGTCCTTCCGGAGAGCCTGCCCTCGCTCCTCGCCCAGGACTATCCGGGGCGGGCCGAGATCTTCCTCGTCGACGACGGCAGTTCGGACGGCACCGGGGAACTGGCCCGCGAGCTGGCGCGGCTGCACGGCGGGCTGCCGCTCACCGTCGGCTCACCGGGAGAACCTCCGGCGGGCTGGACGGGCAAGCTGTGGGCCGTGCGCCACGGCATCGGCCTCACCCGCGCGCAGGATCCCGAGTACCTGCTGCTGACCGACGCCGACATCGCGCACGCGCCGGACAGCCTGCGGGAACTGGTGGCGGCGGCCCGCACGGGTGATTTCGACCTCGTCTCGCTGATGGCACGGCTGCGGGTCGAGAGCCGGTGGGAGCGGCTCGTCGTGCCGGCGTTCGTCTACTTCTTCGCGCAGCTCTACCCCTTCCGCCGGATCGCGGTGCCGGGCTCACGGACGGCGGCCGCCGCGGGGGGCTGTGTCCTGCTGCGCGCGGACACCGCCGAGCGGGCGCGGATCCCCGACGCGATCCGGCACGCCGTCATCGACGACGTGGCGCTCGCCCGTGCGGTCAAGCGGACCGGTGGCCGCGTCTGGCTCGGTCTGGCCGAGCGGGTCGACAGCGTGCGCCCGTATCCCCGGCTCCACGATCTGTGGAGCATGGTCGCGCGCAGCGCGTACGCCCAGCTGCGGCACAGCCCGGTGCTGCTCGCCGGAACGGTCACCGGGCTCGTGGTCGTGTACCTGGTGCCGCCGGTCGCCCTCCTGGCCGGCCTCGCCACGGGAAGTACGGGAGCGGCGGCGGCCGGAGGGCTCGCGTGGCTGGTGATGGCGGCGACGTACGCGCCGATGCTCCGCTACTACCGGCAGCCCCTGTGGCTCGCCCCCCTCCTGCCGGTGACGGCGTTCCTCTATCTCCTCATGACGGTCGACTCCGCGGTGCAGCACTACCGGGGGCGCGGTGCGTCCTGGAAGGGCCGCACCTACGCGCGCCCGGACACCGCTCTCGACGAGAACTGAGGGACGGGAGCGCGGCGGTCACTTCCTGCCGGGTGTCCAGTTCATGCCCCAGCCATAGGCGTAGTCGACCGTGCGCTGCGGACTCACTCCGCGCTCGGGGATCAGGTAGCGGGCCTCGCGCTGGACCATGAGGTCGCCGCCGTTGCCGGTGATGAGGGCGAGTGCGCAGACCGTCGAGGGAACCGTGCACTCGTCGAGCGAGAAGTCGATCGGCGCGCCGTTCAACGGCTGGAGGGTGACCGTGGCGTGCAGGTCGGCGAAGGAACGCGCGCCTTCGTAGATGGTCACGAAGATGAGAACGCGCCGGAAGCTCTGCTTGTGGTCCAGGTTGATGGTGAGGTTCTCGCCGGAGGCCGAGGCTCCGGTGCGGTCGTCCCCGTCGAGGTGGATGAACGGCGGCTGGTGCAGCGCCCCGAAGGCGTTGCCGAGCGCCTGGACGACTCCCTTGCGGCCGTCGGACAGCTCGTACAGCGCGCACAGGTCGAGGTCGAGGTCGGCGTGCATGGCGACGGCCCGGCCGCGCTTGCTGCCCCATCCCTTGAACTGTTTGCGCACCTCCCAGTTCAGGTTCACGCGCATCGCGCCGGAGGTGCCGCCCTGTTTGCTGAGCGAGACGGAGGGCGCCTCCTTGGTGAGCGTCACCTTGGTCAGCCGGACCGGCTGCGGCGGTGCGGCGGGCGGAAGCGGAGCCACGGGAGGAGCGACCGGCGGCATGGTGACCGGCGGAGCCACGGGCGGTGGCGGCCCCTGCACGAGCGTGGCGGGTCCCTGGGGGGCGGGAGCGGCCGGGGTCGCCGCTCCCTGCGGCTCGTCCACCGTGATTCCGTAGTCGGTGGCCAGCCCTTCGAGACCGCTTCCGTAGCCCTGCCCGACGGCCCGGAACTTCCAGGAACCCTGACGCCGGTAGAACTCGCCCAGCACGAAGGCGGTCTCCACGGTCGCGTCGGCGCTGTCGAACCGGGCGATCTCCGTACCGCTTCCCGGGTCGAGCACACGTATGTACAGACCGGGGACGCGTCCGAAGGAGCCGCCGTCCGAGGAGGCGGCCAGGACGACGGTCTCGATCACGGGCTCCACGCGCGCGAGGTCGACGAGCAGCGCGTCGCCCACCTGGCCGCCTTCGTTCCGCTTCCCCTCGTGCCGTACGGCGCCCGAGGAGTGCGCCGGCTGGTTGTAGAAGACGAAGTCGGCGTCCGAACGGACCTTCCCCGACACCAGCAGCAGGGCGGAGGCGTCCACGTCGGGGACCCCCGGTCCTGAACGCCACCCCAATTCCACCCGCAGCGCGGTCGTCGGGACAGGAACATTCGATCCCTTAGGCATTGACATGTACGCCCCCATCGCGTGTCTTCGTACCGATGCGCGGTCCGAGCGGACCGCCTGCTCCGTTCTTCGCCAAACCTAATCCCCCGGCCCATCGAACTCCCATGACTCTCACCGGAAGATCCTGGTCAACCGCCGGTAACCCGTCCGCAGCTCGGCCTTTACACGATCTCAACCATCTTCGACGTCCCTTTTTGCCGAGTTCGCTCGTATTGAGGATCCCGCGTCACCCCCGACACGGAAAACAACCCTCTTATCGGTCTCCCCAACCAGCACATCGTGGGCTTAACTTATGTGCCATGACCTCCCCCCGCTCCACCTATGGCGGCGGTTACTACTCCGCCTTCCAGGACACCCCGATCTACGACTCCCTCGTCGCCGAACGGGGTACACCGCAGATCGCTCCGATCCGGGTCCCTTCCGCCTACGACTCGGGCAGCAACCTCCCCGCCCTGCCGTCCGCGCTCCCCGCGCTGCCGGCCGGCCCTTCCTCCTACGGCTACCAGCAGGCCCAGCAGCCCTCGCCGCTGCAACAGGCCCCCGCGCCGTACATCCCGCAGCAGGCCGCCGCGCCTCGGGGCTATCCCGGCCCCCAGCCGCAGCAGCCCCGCCCCATGTCGAGCGGCACGGGCTTCGAGGCGATGCGCCCCGCGGCGCCCCGCCCCGCCCCGGCTCCCTACCAGGACCCCTACAACGGGCAGCAGTACCGCGGGTACTGACCCCTTCGAACCGGATTGTCGGTGCTTCCTGGCACCATGGCGGTCATGGGGAACGCGCAGCTGCACTCGATCCACGTCCATCCGGTCAAGGCGTTCAGGGGTCACTCACCCCGGGAGGCCGAGGTCGAGCCCTGGGGGCTGGCCGGAGACCGACGCTGGGTCCTGATCGACGACGGGGGAAAGGTCGTCACGCAACGCGAGCAGCCGCGTCTGGCGCTGGCCGCCGCCGGGACACTCCCCGGTGGCGGCCTTCGTCTGTCCGCCGAGGGCCACGAGCCGGTGACCGTCCCCGTGCCCGAGCCCATCGGCACGGCGATCGTGGAGATCTTCGGCGACAAGGTGGAAGCGGTCCTCGCCGGACCGGCCGCGCACCGCTGGTGCAGCGCGTACCTGGGCGCCGATGTGCGCCTCGTCCACATGGACGACCCCGCCACGCGCCGACCGGTCGACCCGGACTTCGCCCTGCCGGGCGAGACGGTCAGCTTCGCCGACGGCTATCCCCTGCTCGTCACCACACTCGGCTCACTGGACGCGCTCAACGCCCTGATCGCCGAGGGCGACCGCGCCGACGAGGGGCCCCTGCCGATGAACCGCTTCCGGCCGAACGTCGTCGTCTCCGGCACCGACGCCTGGGCCGAGGACGGCTGGTCGCGGATCGCCATCGGAGAGGTCACCTTCCGGGTGGCCAAGATGTCGGGACGGTGCGTCGTCACCACGACCGACCAGGAAACCGCCGGGCGCGGCAAGGAGCCGCTGCGCACGCTGGCCCGCCACCGACGCTTCGCCGGCAAGCTGGTCTTCGGCCAGAACCTGGTGCCCGAGTCCCGCGGCACGCTACGCGTCGGCGACCCCGTCACGGTCCTCGCCTAGCCCGCGGGCGGGCTCCTCGACAACTCTCGTCGCACGGTCCCCGCGGAGGCCGCGCGCTCACATTCCGCCATGGTCCGGTCCGGGGGAACCCTCGCCCCCGGCAGGATCGTTGAGTCGGTGTGAGCTGTCCAGAAGGGCCCGGGGAGGGGGTTCGCCCTCCTCCGTCCGGCTCCTGGCGTGAACGGCTCCGCTGCGGGGTGCGACGGACGCGGAAGGGGGTGCGGGACGGTGCGCGCGATCATCGGGCTCTGGCGCTGGCGGCACAATCCACTGCGCCGTACGACGGATCTCGTGGAGGCCTGGCTCGCGCTGGCCGTTCTTCTGCTGGTCCTCGTCGCCGCGCCCCTCGTCGGAGCGGCCGTCGGGGTCTCGGCGCAGGACGCCCTCCAGCGGTCCGTACGGGATCAGCGCAAGTACCGGCACCAGGTGACGGCCACCGTCGTCAGGAAGCTGCACCGCGGCCCGTTGGCACCCGACCCCGAGACCCCCTCGTCCGAGGACACCCGAAGTCGCGTCCTGGCCGACTGGACGGCGCCGGACGGCACCCCGCGGCACGGCAGGGTGCTCGCCGCCCTCAAGTCCCCTCACCCGGGGGACCACTTCTCGATATGGACCGACCGGCACGGCCGCATGGTCGGCCGCCCCCTGGACAGCGCCACCGCGACCACCCACGCCGTTCTGGCCGGCTTCGGCGCGGCCGTTCTGTCGGCGGGACTCCTGGAGAGCGTCAGACGACTGATCGTGTGGCACCTGGTCCGCCGCCGTCACGCCCGTTGGGACCGGGCGTGGGACAAGGCGGGTCCCGACTGGGGCAAGGCAGGCACCGGCATCTGACGGCCTTCCGGCTCCGGTCAACCGGGCGCCCCCGCGCACGCTACGGTGGACCGGCCGAACTCTTCGGCACCGACGTGAGAGGCTGTCCGGCAGGGACCGGATCCCGACCGACGGGACATCAGCACGACCTCGCAGGACCCGCGTACGACGAGGTGGGGGCACGACAGCGCCATGGCACAGGGCACGGTCCAGGTGACGCACACCGGAACCTCGCGGTGGCGGCGCCGCACAGGTGAGTACGCATCGCTGGCCGCCGCCCTGGAGGCCGCGGCGGAAGGCGACGTCCTCACCGTCGCCCCGGGTACCTACCGGGAGAACCTGGTGGTGGACCGCGCGGTGACACTCCGCGGACCCGAGGGTTCCCCCGGGTCCGTGCGCATCGCACCGGTCGACGGCGTGCCGTTGACCGTGCGCGCCTCCGCCGTGATCCAGGACCTGCATCTGGAGGGCCAGGACTCCGCCGCACCCGCGCTGCTCGTCGAGGACGGCACACCGGAGCTGCTGGACGTGCGGATCGTCACCCGGTCCGCCGCCGGGATAGAGGTGCGCGGCGGCGCCCGTCCCACCGTGCGCCGTTGCACCGTCGACAACCCGGCGGGCGTCGGCATCGCCGTACTGGACGGCGGCGGCGGGGTGTTCGAGGAGTGCGAGGTCGTCGCGGCCGGCCAGTCGGGCGTCGTGGTCCGGGGGGGCGCCCATCCGCGTCTCGAGCGCTGCCGGGTGCACCACACCTCCGGTGCGGGCCTCTCGGCGACCGGCGAGAACTCGTCGCTGGAGGCGGTGGGTTGCGAGGTGTACGAGGTGAAGGGCTCCGGGGTGCAGATCACCGGCCGGGCCACGGCTCAGCTCACCGACTGCGACGTCCACCGGACGACCGCCGACGGCGTCACCCTCGACACGGACGCGGTGCTCACGCTCGCCGACTGCCGCATCCACGACATCCCGGAGAACGCGTTCGACCTGCGCTCGCGCTCGGTGCTGACACTGACACGTACCACCGTGCGGCAGTTCGGCCGCAACGGCCTCTCGGTCTGGGACCCGGGCACGCGCGTGGACGCCAATCAGTGCGAGATCTTCGACAGCACGGGCGACTACCCGGCCGTGTGGGTGAGCGACGGCGCGACCGTGGTGCTGGACTCGTGCAGGGTGCACGACGTACCGGACGCGCTCTTCGTCCTCGACCGGGGTTCGCGCGCGGACGTCGTCGACTGCGACATCTCCCAGGTGCGCAACACCGCGGTGTCGGTGAGCGACGGCGCCACCGTGCAACTCGACGACTGCCGTATCCGGGACGCCGCGACGGGTGCCTGGTTCCGTGACCACGGCAGCGGCGGCAACCTGTCCGGCTGCATCGTGGACGGCACGCAGACCGGCATGATCGTCACCAAGGGCGCCGATCCCACCATCGAGCGCTGCACGGTCACCTCGCCCGCCGAGGCGGGCTTCTACGTGTCGGCAGACGGCCGCGGCAGTTTCCTGAACTGCCGGGTGGCGGACAGCGGGGGCTACGGCTTCCATGTCATCGACGGCTGTCGGGCGACGCTGCGCAAGTGCCGCACCGAGCGGTGCGCGCGCGGGGGTTACGAATTCGCCGACGCGGGCGGCGCGCCCGGCGGGGGCCCTGTCGTCGAGGACTGCGCGAGCGACGAGAGCACCGGCCTGCGCGCTCCGGCGCACGAGACGGCGGCCGAGACGGCGGGGTCGTCCACGAGTCTGCTGGGCGCGATCCCCGGTCAGCGCAGCACCGAGCGGGAGCCGCTCGTCGCCGGGGTGGAGACCGAGCCGCCGGCCCGTGGCTCGAAGGTCGTCCTCGGTGAACTCGACACGCTGGTGGGCCTGGAGAGCGTCAAGCGTGAGGTCCGGGCGCTCACCGACATGATCGAGGTGGGCCGCCGCAGGCAGCAGGCGGGCCTCAAGGCGGCGTCCGCCCGGCGCCATCTCGTCTTCACCGGCTCCCCCGGCACCGGAAAGACGACCGTCGCCCGGCTGTACGGCGAGATCCTCGCCTCGCTGGGTGTCCTGGAGAAGGGGCACCTGGTCGAGGTGTCCCGGGTGGACCTGGTCGGTGAGCACATCGGGTCGACAGCGATCCGCACCCAGGAGGCCTTCGACCGGGCGCGCGGCGGCGTCCTGTTCATCGACGAGGCGTACGCGCTGTCGCCGGAGGACTCGGGCCGCGACTTCGGGCGCGAGGCCATCGACACCCTGGTGAAGCTGATGGAGGACCACCGGGAGGCGGTGGTGGTGATCGTCGCCGGGTACACCGCCGAGATGGAGCGGTTCCTGACGGTCAACCCCGGTGTGGCCTCCCGTTTCTCACGGACCATCACCTTCGACGACTACCTCCCCGACGAACTGTTGCGGATCGTGGAACAGCAGGCCGAGGAACACGAGTACCGCTTGGGCCCCGGCGCGGCCGAGGCGCTCCTGAAGTACTTCACGGCGATCCCCAAGGGGCCGGCGTTCGGCAACGGCCGCACGGCGCGGCAGACGTTCGAGGCGATGGTGGAGCGGCACGCGGGCCGGGTGGCCCAGTTGGACGAGCCGAGCAAGGACGATCTGACCCTGCTCTACTCGGAGGACCTGCCGGACCTGCCGTGAGCCTCCCGCCGCGGGCGCTGGTCCGGCACCTCGGGGAGCAGCCGCGCCAGCAGCCGTTCCCGCTCGTCGGCGAAGGCCGGGTCGGCCTGGTAGTCGGAGTGGCCGAGGACCGGTGCCGGCAGGGGCTGCCGCTCGGTGCGGCCGTAGGCGAGCGGGTCCTTCAGGGGTTCGTGGTCGACGTCGGGACCGCAGTCGCCGGGCAGCCTGACGGGTCCGCCGATGGGGTCGGTCGGGCGGTACAGATTGCGCCAGCAGGCGACCTCCCGGTGCAGCGCGGCCAGGGCGGCCGGGCCGAAGTGCGCCGGGAACCAGCGTCCGTACAGCCGCTCGAGCGGTGAGCCGTAGGTGAGCAGCGCGATCCGCCTGCGTTCCGAGGGTTTGAGCTGCCAGGCCGCGGCGGCCGCCAGCACACTGCCCTGGGAGTGGCCCGAGAGGACGAGCCGTCCCCCGGTGGCCTGGGTCCAGGTGGCCATGCGCCAGGTGAGGTCGGGAACGGCGCGCTCGGCGTAGCAGGGCGGCGCGAAGGGGTGGGCCGCGCGCGGCCAGAACGTGCCGACGTCCCAGAGGATGCCGATGGTGCGGCGGGCGGCCGGGTCCTTGTAGGCGCGGCGGCCCCAGGTGACGAACAGGATGAAGCCGAGCCCTATCAGCCAGGAGCCGAGTGCCTGCGCGGTCTCCGCCGCGCCCCGGACGACGCCGTACGTCCCCCGCGCGGCCTCGCTCGGGACGTCACCGGTGGCGAAGGACCCGGCCAGGGCGGCGGCCCCGAGGAGCAGCGTCACGGAGGAGAGGACGCCGACCATGAGGGGCGCCCGGTCCGTGAGGGAAGCCATGGCGCGGGTGCTCGCGACGCGGCGGGTCCGGGTGATGTCCTTGGCCTCGCCCGGGTAGTCGCTGTCGACGGCGTCCATCTCGCGGCGGCGCAGGTGCCAGGTGCGCCGCGCGAGCCAGCCGACGAGGATGAGCAGGACGACGAGCAGCGGCGGGATCGCGGAGGCCTGCCAGGTCAGCAGGACGGGCGGGCCGGGGATCGAGTGGCGGGTGCCGTCGAGCCAGTCGGCGACCCGCTGGGACACTCCCCCGGACATCACGCTGCCGAGCGCGCAGGCGAGCATGGCGACGGCGGGACCCGCGAGACCACGCATCGCGGTGCGCGAGCCGACGGTGCCGTCCGCACTCCCGGCGGCGCCCGTGACCCGGGCGTTCGTGCGGTACAGGAGGCCGGCGACCGCACCGAGCGCGATCACGAGCAGGCCCTGCGCGAGGGCGAGGCCGCCGAACGTGGCGTCGCCGGGCAGGCGCCCCGTCGCGTGCCACCGGGGGCGTGACCAGCCGGCGTACACCAGGGTGAGGGCGAGGAGGGCGACGGAGCCCAGCGGCAGTCCGCGGACGAGCATCCGGTCGCGTCCGTGGTCGATCCGGTTCTCGCTGCGGCCGCGACGGCCGACCACCCAGAGCACAACGGCCCCGCCCGCCACGAGTGTTGCGTTCAGCAGGGTGCCCAGCGCTTCCAGTGCGGCGGGTCCACCGCTCCCGCGGTCGTAGCGGGCGGCCGAGGAACCGACGGCCGCGGCGACGGTCAGCAGGCCCGCGGCGGTGTGCGCGGCGCGCAGCCGGGCCACCAGACGGCGCCCGTACCAGAAGCCGGGGCGGCCGAGTCCGGTGCCGTCGGTGTCCTCGTCGGGCTCGGCCGCGCGGGACATGGGCTGCTGCGACTCGTAGGCGCTCCAGGTGCGGTGCGACAGGTACCACAGGAGGGTGGTGAGTGCGGTGGGCACCAGAGCGGCCAGGGCGAGGCGGCGGCCCGGCTGGCTCCACCAGCCGGCGTCGGGCCGGGTCGGGGAGAGGAAGCCGAGCCAGGAGTGGTTGCGCACGCACGCGCGGGTGCCCGCGCACTGCCAGGCGGCCAGGTCGAGCGCCACCTCGCAGGCGGCGGCGACCAGCAGCACCGTGAGGGTGAGCCCGGCGAGCCGGACCAGCAGGCCGTAGAGGCGCACGGCCCGCCCACGACCGTGCGAGGCGGGGCGCATCCAGTGCGCGAGGTTGACCACCATGAAGGGCAGTAAGAGGAGCCAGAGGGCGCGGGCGCCGTTCCCGGACGTGAGGTTGCACCATACGTACGCCTCGCGCACCGGCCCGCCGCGGTGCTCGCCCGGGCGGTCCTCGGCGTCGACGTCGTCGGCGCGCCGGAAGACGGCCGCCGTCGCGTCACCGGTGATCCGGACGGTCCGCGGATCGGCCAGCATGTCCTCCGGTGTGGCGCCCCCGACCCCGTGGACCAGGAGTTCCAGCGCCGCTCCGGCCGCTTCGGACCGCTGTCCGGGGCTGCCGGACCGCCTGTCGGCGGCCTGTTCCGCTGCACGTTCCACTGTTCCGCACTTTCCCGTGCCCCGCGTGTCACATGTGTCATGTCCCGACACAAGGATCGCGCGCGCCGGGGAACGCGCACACCCGAACTCACGGAATCTCCCCGATACGTGTGAAAGTGGCGGCACGGAAGGGACACCGCGGGCGTGCGGGCAGTGGCGCGACTGTGGGTGCGCCGTGCGAGGATGGGTCGTCCTCCAGACCTCGGACAAGGAGAATGTCCACGTGGGAGTGGGTTCGGACGGAGTGTCGGGCAGGCAGCGACGAAAGGACCGATGCGGTCGTGAGTGAGAATCAGAACCTCCTCGCGGAGCAGCGTCGCGCTCTGATCCTCGACGAGGTGCGTCGCCGCGGTGGTGTCCGCGTGAACGAGCTGACGCGAAGACTCGGCGTCTCCGACATGACGGTCCGCCGTGACCTCGACGCGCTGGCCCGTCAGGGTGTCGTCGAGAAGGTGCACGGCGGCGCGGTGCCGGTGGTCGAGGCGAGTACGCACGAGCCCGGTTTCGAGGCCAAGTCGGGTCTGGAGCTGACAGCCAAGGAGGACATCGCGCGGGCCGCCGCGGAGCTGGTCTCGCCGGGTTCGGCGATCGCCCTCTCCGGTGGTACGACGACGTACGCGCTGGCCCAGCACCTCCTGGACGTCCCGGACCTGACCGTGGTGACCAACTCGGTGCGGGTGGCGGACGTGTTCCACTCGGCGCAGCGCACCTCCGGCCAGCGGCCGGGTGCCGCGACCGTCGTCCTCACCGGCGGTGTGCGCACGCCGTCCGACTCCCTGGTCGGGCCGGTGGCCGATCAGGCCATCGCGGCCCTGCACTTCGACGTCCTCTTCCTCGGTGTGCACGGCATATCGGCGGAGGCGGGGCTGTCGACGCCGAACCTCGCGGAGGCGGAGACCAACCGGCGCCTCGTGCAGTCCGCGCGCCGCGTCATCGTGGTCGCCGACCACACCAAGTGGGGGACGGTGGGCCTCAGTTCGTTCGCCGCGCTGGAGCAGGTCGACACGCTGGTGACCGACGGGGGGATGCCCGCCGGGGCTCGCGCCGAGATCACGGAGCATCTGCGGCGTCTGGTCGTGGCCGGTGAACCCGAGGACGACACAGACATCTGACGGTCCGCCAGGTAGGGTGACGCTGCCTCGCCGGCGGCGGCACCGTCCTCGGCGCGGGTACGCCCGGGTCGCCGTCGGCCGCCGGACCGGGTATGGCTCCGCGAGGCGGCCGGGGGCCCGGTAGGGCTCTCCGCACACGCACGGGAGCCGGACTCCGGTTCCCCGCAAGGGGGTTCGGTGATGGCACGTCGCCTGCGTCCGGTGGGACCCGAGTTCGTCGAGACGGCTCCGGTGCGGCTGGTGTTCGCGCGGGAGGTGAGCGCCCCTCCCGAGGCGGTCTTCGCCGCGCTCGCCGAGGACGTGTCCGGCTGGAGCGAGTGGTTCTCGGCGGTGACCCTCGCCCGGCCCTCCGCGGACGGCACCGGACGCGAGGTGCGGCTCCGCGGCGGGACCCGTTTCGAGGAGACCGTCCTGCTCCGCGAGGCCCCCGAGGTGTACGCCTACCGGGTGGACGTCACGAACGCGCCGGGGATCCGCGCCCTGGCCGAGGAGTGGCGGCTGACGCCCGCGGGCGAGGGGACGCTCATCCGATGGACGTTCGCCACCGACGGAACAGCCTTCCTCCGGGCGGCACTCACCGTGGGGCGCGGCGGTCTGGGCCGCGCCTTCCGCGGCGCGACCCTGGCACTGGACCGGCGCCTGACGTCGGCACCCGCCTGATCCACCGATCCCCCACGCGCGGCCTCAGGCCTGACCGACACACCTGGTCCGACACCCGCCTGAGTCGAGACCCGGGCCTGCCCCATCGGGCCACCACCTCGGAACTCCGGTGCCAGGCTTCCGACTTCCGGCTCCCGGCGGAAGGTGTCCCGCGCCGGCATCCGGCACGGGATGCCGGGACAACCGGCCTCCTCCGGGCGTCAGTCGGGCAGCCCCGCGCACTCCTGCCCGACCTGGCACCGCCGTCGGGTCAGGCGGACCAGACGCCCGTCTCCAGGAGGGAGTCGATGGCCGTCGTGTACGGCGCGATGTCCAGCCCCTGTTCGGCCAGCCACGCGTCCGAGTAGTACTTGTCGAGATAACGGTCCCCCGGGTCGCACAGCAGCGTCACCACGCTCCCCGTACGCCCCTCGGCCACCATCTCGGCGACGATCTTCAAAGCGCTCCACAGGCCGGTGCCGGTCGAGCCGCCCGCCTTGCGGCCGATGGCCTGCTCCAGGGCGCGTACGGCCGCGACGCTCGCCGCGTCCGGCACCTTCATCATGCGGTCGATCGCACCCGGCACGAAGCTCGGTTCCATGCGCGGTCTGCCGATGCCCTCGATGCGGGAGCCGCAGTCACGGGTGACGTCCGGATCACCGGTGGTCCAGCCCTCGAAGAAGCAGGAGTTCTCCGGGTCGGCGACACAGATCCGGGTGTCGGCCTGCGTGTAGTGGACGTAGCGCGCCAGGGTCGCCGAGGTACCGCCGGTGCCGGCCGTGGCGACGATCCAGGCGGGTTCCGGGAATCGCTCCAACGCCAGCTGACGGAAGATGGATTCGGCGATGTTGTTGTTCCCGCGCCAGTCCGTGGCCCGTTCCGCGTAAGTGAATTGGTCCATGTAATGGCCGCCGGTCTCGACGGCGAGAGCCGCGGACTCCTCATAGATCTTGCGGGCGTCGTCCACGAAATGGCATTGCCCGCCGTGGAATTCGATCAGCCGGCATTTCTCGGCGCTCGTGGTGCGGGGCATGACCGCGATGAAAGGCACGCCGATCAGCGCCGCGAAATAGGCCTCGGACACGGCGGTCGAACCGCTGGACGCCTCGATCACCGGACGGCCCGGCCGGACCCAGCCGTTGCACAGCCCGTACAGGAAGAGGGAGCGGGCGAGACGGTGCTTGAGGCTGCCGGTGGGGTGGGTCGACTCGTCCTTGAGGTACAGGTCGATGCCCCACTCCTCGGGCAGCGGGAAGCGCAGGAGATGGGTGTCGGCCGAGCGGTTGGCGTCGGCCTGGACCTTGCGGACGGCTTCTTTCAGCCACCTCCGGTACTCCGCGTCACTGTGGTCGACATCGAGGGTCTCACCGGTCCGGATCTGCTGGGGAGTGTTCACGGGAAGGCTCCTTACGCATGGCGCCGACACCGCTTCGACTGGTCGGACACCTCGATCATAGGCACCTTCCACACGCTTCTCACCTGCATAAACACACCTTTGAGCAGCCCAAAGGCACCCCTGGGGCGGGCACCGGAAGCCATGCGCGAGGGGGCGCATCCGGCCTTTGCTCCCGTCGCCCGCACCACCTCGTCATACGTACTGGTGCTCGACGTCGCCTGCGGGCAGACTGCACCGCAGGGGGGCGATCGCCCCCAGCGGGGAAGCACACTGGGTCACGACAGGACACGGCCGGAGCGCACGAGGGGCGGGGCATCATGGCGGAGCCGGAGTTCACGGCCACAGGCGTCCGGATCGGGAAGCGGCTGCGCTCGCTCACCCGGGCCGGACAGATCCGCATCAGCGACGGCAGGCTGGAACTGCTCACCAGCTACGGCAGCGAGATCGACAGCGCGCCGGTGCAGGCGGTACGCGCGTCGAGGCCCTGGTTCGCGCACGAGGACCGGGCGTTGGCGGACGTCAACGGCACGCGCTACTCCCTGACGCTCGGCGAGCACGATCCGGCGCCCGGCAGGCCGGGACCGCCGTCGGCGCGCGGCTTCATCGAGGCGGTCCGCAGGGCGGCGGGACGCAAGGGCTGAGGCGCGCCCGCCGGCCCGCTACGGGTCGCGGGGCGCCGCGAGTTGCGGGACCGCGCCCCCTGCGTCACTCTGATGTCACATCACTCTGGGTTTACCGGCGATAACGCTGCGAACCAGCCCGCCGGCCATCACAGCAGGCGGCCGTCCCACTCAGCCACTCTGCTGGATCCGATCTCCGCCTTCTTCCGGACCTCAATTCGGGGAGTCGCAGCCGTGATCAGCCAGCCAAGCAGGCATTGCACGGTGGAGCTCCAAGCCCTGCCGTCGCGGATCGGCCAGGTCCGCAGAATCGTCTCTGCGCAGTTGCGCTACTGGCATCTGGACCCCTTGATAGACCGGGCCGCACTCGGAGTGACCGAGCTGCTGAGCAACGTCCACCGGCACGCCCAGCCGGACAAACTCTGCACCGTGAAGATCGAGCTGCTGCTCGACCGGCTCACGGTCTCGGTGCACGACCACGACCCCCGGCTTCCCGTGATCCGGGAGGCGGACCCCGGCTCCACCTGCGGACGCGGCCTCGCCATGGTCGCGGCGGTGAGCGAGAGCTGGGGCGTCCGGCCCGACGGCGAGTCGGGCAAGGTCGTGTGGTTCACGCTTCCGGCGTCGTCACCCGTGGTGGCGGCCACCCTCCGCTCGCCGTACGAGGTCGCCTGCGAGGCCACTCTGAGGCACACCGTCGACGTGCGCAGGCCGGAACACGCTCCCGCCCGGTCAGCCGTTGTCGGCTGACCGGGCGGTGACCGTTCCCGGGCGGTGCGCGGGAACGGAGCCGTGGCCGTACGCCGCTCGTTCTCGGGCGTCGCACGTCCCCGGGCGCCCCGGGTGGTTCACTCGGTGGCGATGGCCCGCAGCACGTCCAGACGGGCCGCCCGGCGAGCCGGGCGCAGACCCGCTAGGGCTCCCGCGGCGAGGCCCACCAGTGCCACCACCGCGAGCCGCAACGGCGGCACGGCGAAGGCGAAGGCACTGTCCGACGCTCCGTCGGAGGCCTCGACCAGCACCCAGCCGAGGAAGGCACCGAGGGCGAGCCCGCCCGCCGTGCCGAAGGCCGCGACGAGGATCGACTCCCAGCGGACCATGGCGCGCAGTTGCGCCCGTGTCTGTCCGACGGCCCGCAGCAGACCCAGTTCCCGGGTGCGCTCGTGGATCGCCAGCGTCAGGGTGTTGGCGATGCCGAGCAGGGCGATCAGCACGGCGAGCGCGAGCAGGGCGTAGACCAGGGTCAGCATCATGTCGATGCCGCCCGCCGAGGACTGCGCGTACTCGTCGCGGGTCTGCACCTCGGGACCGCCGTACCGCTCGGCCACCTTCTGCACCGCGGCCTTGCCCTCCGCCGTGCTCACGCCGTCCTTGAAGGAGACGGCCACGACCGTGTCGGAGTCCTGGGCGCGGTGCGGGGCCCAGGCGGCGCGGGTGATGACGTAGTCGCCCGCGAGTTCCGACCGGCCGTAGACGGCGCGGACGGTGAAGTCGGCCTTCCGTCCGTCGGCGAAGGCGAGCCGGGCGGTGTCCCCCGTGGCCAGGTGCTGCTTGTCGGCCTCCGTACGGGTGATGGCGATGCCGTCGGCGCCGAGGCCGCTCAGCGAGCCGTGGACGTCGCCGAGGTCGAAGACCTTGCCGAGCGCGACCGGGTCGGTGACCGTCAACGCGCGCCCCTTTCCGTTGACTTCGGCCACCCCCTTGCCCAGTCCGACGGCGTTCTCGACCAGCGGCTGACGTGCGATGGCCGGGGCGAGTCGCGGGCTGAGTCCGCTGCCTCCCGCGCCGAACGACGGGGTGCTGACGGCGACGTCACCCGCGAAGGAGCGGGAGACCGTCTGGTCCATCGTGGCCTTCAGCGAGGCGCCGAAGACCGTGAACAGCGAGACGACGGCGACGCCGATCATGAGGGCGCCGGCGGTGGCGGCGGTCCGCTTGGGACTGCGCAGCGCGTTGCGCCGGGCCAGTCCGCCGGTGACGCCGCGCAGTCCGGCGACCGGTGCGCCGAGGACGCGTACGGCGGTCGAGGACGCGACCGGACCGAGGACCACGAACGCGGCGAGGGCCAGTACGGCGCCGAGGCCCGCGAGCCACAGCGACGGGGTCAGCAGGACACCGGTCAGGGTGACGGCGAGCGCCAGCGCGGCCAGCGACCAGCCGACGGCCGCCCGTGGGCGCGAGGCACCGGACTCGTCGACCGCCGTCTCCCGCAGCGCGGCGAGCGGAGCGGTGCGTCCGGCCCGCGCGGCGGGAAGCAGCGCGGAACCGAGGCAGACCACGACGCCGACGGCGAGCGGCAGCAGCATGGACAGACCGCCGATGACCAGGTCGCCCTCGGGGAACGGGAATCCGATGGCCGGGAACAGCTCCTGGAGCCCGGCCGCGATACCGACGCCGCCGAGGAGGCCCGCGGCGGAGGCGGTCACGGCGACGACGCTCGCCTCGGCCAGGGTCGAGGCGGTGACCTGCCGACGCGAGGCGCCCAGGGCGCGCAGAAGGGCGTTCTCACGGGTCCGCTGGGCGACCACGATCGCGAAGGTGTTGTGGATGGAGAAGGTCGCGACGAGGAGCGCGATGCCGGAGAAGACGAGCAGCAGCGTGGTGAACACGGTCAGGAACTGGCTGGAGATCATGTCGGTGTTCTCCTGCGCGGACGCCTGGCCGGTGATGGCCTCGACCCCTTCGGGGAGTGCGGGAGCCAGGGCGGAGACGAGCTCGTGCTGGCCGACTCCCGGGCCCGCGCGCACGCGGATGCTCGCCGCCTCGCCGGGCTTGGCGGTCAGGTACTTCTCCGCGTCGGCCTGGGTCATGCCGGTGAACGTCACCTGGGCCATGCCGTCGCCGCCGCCGAAGGTCGCGAGACCCACGATCGTCACGTGGACGGGGTCGGGCGTGCGCAGGACCGTGGTGTCGCCGATCCGCAGGCCGCCCTTCTCCGCGGCGCCCCGGTTGACCACGACCTCGCCGGACTTCTCCGGGGCGCGGCCTTCGGCGATCCGGTACGCGTTGAGCTTCGGGTCGCCGATCCAGTTGCCCGCGAGGGTGGGCGGGCCCTGGCCGCCGATGGGTTCGCCGTCGGAGCCGACGAGCTGGCCGGCGCCCTGGATGTCGGGCGCCGCGGCCGCGACGCCGGGGATCCGTTCGATCGTCCGCACCAGGTCGGTGCCGACCGGCCGGCGGACGCCCTGGCTCTCCCCCGGCGTGGTGATGGTGTCGGCGCTGCGGACGACCGCGTCGGTGCCCTGGGTCGCGTTGCCGAACATCGTGTCGAACCCGGCGCGCAGGGTGTCGCCCATGACGAGCGTGCCGGCCAGGAAGGCGACCCCGAGGAAGACCGCGAAGAACGTACCGGCGAAGCGGCGCTTGTGGGCCCGCAGGGACGAGACGCTCAGGCGCAGGGCGGCGTTCATACCCGTGCCCCCTTGCTGTCGAAGGCCTTCATGCGGTCGAGGACCTTGTCGGCCGTCGGGTCCTCCATCCGGTCCACGAGGCGGCCGTCGGCGAGGAAGACCACCTCGTCGGCGTGGGCCGCGGCGACCGGGTCGTGGGTGACCATGACGACCGTCCGGTCCATCCGGCGCACCGCCCGTCCGAGCAGGTTCAGGACCTCCTCGCCGGAACGGGAGTCGAGGTTGCCGGTGGGTTCGTCGGCGAAGACGACGTCGGGCTGTCCGGCGAACGCCCTTGCCACGGCGACGCGTTGCTGCTGTCCGCCGGACAGTTCACTGGGCCGGTGGTGCAGCCGGTCGCGCAGACCGACGACGTCGACGAGGGCGTCCGTCCACCCGCGGTCGCCCTTGGTGCCCGCGAGGTCCATGGGCAGGGCGATGTTCTCGGCGACGGTGAGCGTCGGGATCAGGTTGAACGCCTGGAAGACGAAGCCGATCCGGTCGCGGCGCAGCAGGGTCAGACGCCGGTCGTCGAGGGTGCCGAGTTCGGTGTCGCCGAGGTACGCGGCCCCCGAGGTGAGGGTGTCCAGGCCGGCGGCGCAGTGCATGAGGGTGGACTTGCCGGAGCCCGAGGGCCCCATGATGGCGGTGAAGCGGCCGGCCGGGAAGCCGACGCTCACCCCGTCCAGGGCCCTCACCGCGGTGTCGCCGGAGCCGTACACCTTCACGGCCTCGGTGACGCGGGCCGCGTCCGGGCGTCGGGTGGGGGTCGTCATGCCGCACCGCCCTTGCCCGTACGGCCGAACTGCTCGTCGAGCACGGAGAGCCGGCGCCAGTACTCGTCCTCGTCGATCTCCCCGGAGGCGAAACGGCGGCCGAGCACGGCGATCGGCGAGTCGCCCGCGGGGAGGGAGCCGCCGGGTCCGAAGGCTCCCGTCGCACGCCACGGGCCACGGCGGCCGCGCCCGACGGTGCGCCGCAGCACCGTCACGACGCCGATCACCACGGCCGCCCAGATCAGCGGAAGGAACAGGATCCACGGGCCGGGGCCGCCGTCCCAGTTCGCCAGGGTCTGCATCTCGAGTCATCTCCTCGGTGGGGATCCCGCGTCGCCGCGGGATCTCTTCGGATGCTTCGAGACTCGCCCCTGCGGGGGGTCCGAGTCGTCGTACGGCCAGCGGCAGTGCGGGTACCTCCGGGGGAGTACTCCGGGCGCCGCGGGCTGCTTCGCACGACGGCTCCCGGGGCGCGCGCGGGGATCCGGACTCGGCGCCTGGGACGGCCTCGGGTCCTCGCCCTCGACGGCCCTTCCCGCGCCCACCACGCCACGGACTGGCGCATGCCGGACGCCGTGCGGGCCCTCGCCGACGCCGGGTTCGGCCACCGGCTGCTCCTCGGCGGCGACACGACGACGGCGTACGCGCGCTCGGTCAACGGCGGCCCGGGGATGCCGTATCTGCTGCGCCGGGTCCGCCCGAGGCTCGAACTCGCCCTGGGCAAGGACCTGGTGGACCGGATCCTGACCGAGAACCCCGGGCTGGCCTTCGCCGTCGCCTGGCGCTCGTAGGGGTCAGACGGGCAGTGCCGTCAACGGGTCGTCCAGCACCGGCTGCCATGCCAGTTCGGCCGCCCCGACGAGGCTGTTGTGGTCCAGGGTGCAGGCCAGGATGGGTACGCCGCCACTGCGGCCCCACAGGCTGCGGTCGGCGACGACGGCGCGCAGCCGGTCCGGGTCGGCGTCCAGCAGGGCGCGGTGCAGTCCGCCGAGGATGATGCGGTCCGGGTTGAGGATGTTGACGAGGCCCGCGAGGCCGAGGCCGAGGCGGTCGATCAGCGCCTCGATGGCCATGCGGACGGACGGATCGGCGTGCTCGTCGCGGATCAGCTCGTTGGCCTGCTGGAGCAGCGACATCTCGGGACCCGGGGCTCGGCCCGCCGCGGTGAGGAAGGCCAGCGGGTCCGCCTCGACGTCGAGGCAGCCGCGGCTTCCGCAGTGGCAGGGGCGGCCCTCGGGATTGACGGTGAGGTGACCCACTTCGAGGGCGAGCCCCGAACTGCCCGTGTGCAGGCGCCCGTCGAGCACCAGGGCACCGCCGACGCCACGGTGACCGGTGGCCACGCAGAGCAGGTCACGGGCGCCGCGGCCCGCGCCGTGCCGGTGTTCGGCCAGAGCGGCGAGGTTGACGTCGTTGCCGGCGAACGCGGGCCCCCCGATCCCGGCCGCGCGCACCCGCTCGGCGAAGATCTGCTGGACGGCGGCACCCGCGGGCCACGCCAGGTGCAGCGGGTTGAGGGCGAGCCCCTCGGGTTCGGCCACGGCGGAGGGTACGGCGAGTCCGGCGCCCACACAGCGGCGCCCGGTCGCGCGGAGCAGTTCGGCGCCGGCGTCGACGACGGAGCCGAGCACCTTCGCCGGATCGGCGTCGACGGTCTCGCAGCCGGGCGCGGTCGCGACGATCCGGCCGCCGATGCCGACCAGCGCGGCCCGGAAACCATCGGCGTGCACCTGCGCGGCCAGCGCGACGGGCCCGTCCTCGGCGACCTCCAGCCGGTGCGAGGGCCGCCCCTGGGAACCGGCGGCCGATCCCGGCCGCGCGTCGACCCGGATCAGCCCGAGCGCCTCCAGCTCGGCCGCCACCGCGCCCGCGGTCGCGCGGGTGACCCCCAACTCGGCGGTGAGCACGGCACGCGTCGGGGCGCGCCCGGTGTGCACGAGCTCCAACGCCGGTCCGAGCGCTCCGCGCCCCCGGTCGAGCCGTGTCCGCGTGTTCCCATCCCCCGCCGTCCGGGGGCCCGCCTTGCCGTTCATGAGGGCGAGTCTCCCATGATCCGCTCCCGCCGGGCCCGTCCGGTCGGGGCCGCTCCCGCCGGGAGAACCGGCAGGCTCCGGGCCCGTGCTCCCCTTGGCGCGTCAGCCGGGCGGTACCGGCGCGCTCCGGTCAGAAGCCGCTGACCCGCAAGGTGACGTTCAGCCGCCCCGTCAGCCCCAACTCGGGGGGCGCCGTGCCCGCGTACACCCTCGGCACGCCGTGGTACGCGAGCCGCGACGCGCCGCCGAACACGAAGAGGTCGCCGCTGCGCAGCTCGATGTCGGTGTACGGCCGTGCCCGGGTCCGGGTGTTCCCGAAGCGGAAGACGCAGGTGTCACCCAGGCTCAGCGACACGACCGGGGCGTCGGACGCTTCGTCGCTGTCCCGGTGCATGCCCATATGGGCTTCGGCGTCGTAGAAATTGATCAGGGCGATGTCGTACGCGACGGGCTCGTCCGTGCCGAGCGCCTCGGCGCCGAGGGCGTCCGTGACCGCCTCGCGGGCCAATGTGCCGAGCCCGGCGGGGAAGGGCTTCACCGGAGAGCCGTCGCCGTCGACCACCGTGCGGGCGTATCCGTACGGGTACCAGTGGCGGCCCAGACAGACCTGGCGGGAGGTCATCGTGCCGCCGCCGGGTGTACGGACCGTGCGCAGCCCCGCCGGCGGGCGTGCCCAGCCCCGGCAGGCCTCCAGGAGCCGGCGCTGCCGATCCGCCTCCAGCCAGTCCGGAAGGTGCGCCGCGCCGGGCGCGATCTCCGTCCGGCCGCGCGGGAACAGTTCCGCTTCCCTCGACATACCCCCATCCTCGCGCACTCGGGCCGCCTCGCGTCGCATAGCCTTGCCCCACGATGAACGACCGTATGACCACACCCTGGGGCGATTACGAGCTCGCCCGTTTTCCCGAGGACTCCCGCGACCGACTGCGCGCCTGGGACGCGGCCGACACCTATCTGCTGCGGCACCTCGCGGAGAGCGGTACCCCGCTGACGGGTTCGATCGTGATCGTCGGCGACCGCTGGGGGGCGCTCACCACGGCGCTCTCGTCGCGACGGCCGACGCAGATCACCGACTCGCTCCTGGCGCAGGAGGCGACGCGCGCGAATCTGGCGCGGGCCGATGCCGGGGAGTCGGCGGTCCGGCTGCTCACGACCCAGGACCCACCGCCCGAGCGGATCGACGTGCTGCTCGTGCGGGTGCCGAAGAGCCTCGCCCTCCTGGAGGACCAGCTGCACCGGCTGGCTCCCGGCGTGCACGAGGGGACGGTCGTGGTCGGCACCGGGATGGTCAAGGAGATCCACACCTCGACGCTGCACCTCTTCGAGCGGATCCTCGGTCCGACCCGCACCTCGCTGGCCGAGAAGAAGGCCCGGCTGATCTTCTGCACCCCGCTCCAGGGGATCGCCCGCAAGGCGAACCCCTGGCCGTACAGCTACGTGCTTCCCGACGACATCGGCCCGGTCTCCGGCCGTACCGTCGTCAACCACGCGGGGGTCTTCTGTGCCGACCGCCTGGACATCGGCACGCGCTTCTTCCTCCAGCACCTGCCGCGCAGCCGGGGCGCCGAGCGCGTCGTGGACCTGGGCTGCGGCAACGGCGTGGTCGGCACGGCGATCGCGCTGGCCAATCCCGACGCCGAGGTGCTGTTCGCCGACGAGTCGTACCAGGCGGTCGCCTCCGCGGAGGCGACCTACCGGGCGAACGCCGGCGGAAGTGCCGAGTTCCGGGTCGCGGACGGGCTCGAGGGCGTCCCCGCCGGGAGCGTCGACCTCGTCCTGAACAATCCGCCCTTCCACTCCCACCAGGCGACGACGGACACGACCGCCTGGCGGATGTTCTCGGACGCCCGGCGGGCCCTGCGGCCGGGCGGCGAGCTGTGGGTGATCGGGAACCGCCATCTGGGCTACCACCTGAAGCTGCGCCGGCTCTTCGGCAACAGTGAGCTGGTGGCGGGCGACGCCAAGTTCGTGATCCTGCGCGCCGTTCGCAAGGACGCCGACCAGTAGCCCCGAGCGGCACACGGGCCGCCCCCGCCCCGGCGGGGGCGGCGGACGCTCTGTTCGTCGTCGGCGGACGGAATCGGCTCACTTTCCGATCTTCCGTATGCGTGAATGTGTTCGAACATAGAGTGTGGGCGCCTGCCCATGACACCTGGGAGAACCATGTCGCGCCGTGCTGTCGTCATCGGTGGAAGCGTGGCCGGCCTGCTCGCCGCCTCGGCCCTGTCCCGGTACGTGGACGAGGTGACCGTCCTGGAGCGCGACGAGCTCCGCGACGGGCCGTGGGCTCGCAGGCGGCTTCCGCAGGCCCGGCACGCTCACGTCCTCCTGCCCAGCGGACGCGACGCCATCCAGGAACTGGTTTCGGGGGTCGACCTCCGCGAACGCCTGCTCGCGTCGGGAGCTCTCGAACAGTCCCTCTCCGACGTACTGGATCTCGGCCCGCAGGGCTGGTTCCGGCGTTGGCCGCCCGTGACCGACGAGCTGCTGCTCACCCTCTGCAGCCGCGACCTGCTCGACTGGACCGTCCGTGACGCCGTCCTCGGGACCACCTCGGTCACGGTCCACCGTGCCGAGGCGGTGGCCCTGCTGGGAACGGCCGGGCGCGTCACCGGTGTACGGGTCCTCGCCGACGGCGTCGAGCAGGACCTGACGGCCGATCTCGTCGTCGACGCCGGCGGACGGGGATCGCGCGTCGAGCACTGGCTCGAAGCGCTCGGGGTGCCGGAGATACCCACCGCCGAGGTCGACACGGGGCTCGTCTGCGCCAGCCGCCTGTTCCGCGTCCCGGTCGGCGCGGAGAACTTCCCGCTGACGCGGGTCGAGGCGGACCCCGCCGACTCCCTGCCGGGGCGGTCCGGAGTCCTGGTGCCGATCGAGGGCGGCCGCTGGATGGTCAGCCTCGCGGGCTCCCACGACGGCGAGCCCGGCACCGACCCGGAGGGCTTCACCCGCTTCGCCCTCGGCCTGCGCGACCCGATCATCGGCCGGCTCGTCTCCGGTGCCGAGCCACTGAGCGAGGTGTTCCTCAGCCGGAGCACCCGGAACAGGCGCCGCGACTTCGAGAAGGCAGCCGTGCCCGAGGGGCTGGTGGTGCTCGGCGACGCCGTCGCGACCTACAACCCCGTCCACGGGCAGGGTGTGTCCGTCGCGGCCCAGGGGGCTCTGGCCCTGCGCCGGCGGTTGCGGCAGGAGGACGTCACCACACCCGGATTCGCCCGCGCGGTCCAGCGCGCGGTCGCACAGTCGGTCTCGGCCGCGTACACGCTGAGCACTGCCCGGGACCAGTGGTTCCCCGAGGTCATCGGCAGGGCTCCGACGCTCGTGGACCGGCTGCTCAGGCGCTACACGAGCCGGATGGAACGCGTGGCCACCACGTCCTACCCCGTGTTCGCGGCCAGGTGCGCGGTCAGCACCCTCCAGGCCGAACCGCGCCGGCTCGCGCATCCCAGGCTGCTGATGGCCACGCTGCGGGGGCCCGTCATGGAACCCCTCTCCGGTCCGCCCCTGACCCCCGTGGAGAGCGCCTACCTCGACGCCGTGAGCCCGGTTTTTGTCTGACGACGCCCACGAACGGGCGCGGGCCTGACGGTCCGCGCCCGGGGAGTCCCGTCGCTCCGTACGAGACCCGAGGTCCGAGTCCGACGCCCGAGCGGGAGACGTGCGCCGCCGTGGACCGGTGGCGCCCCCGGTGTACACGCTTCGGGGTGCCGTCGGCAGGGCGTGCGGCCCGCACCGGTCGCCGAGGTCGTACCGGCGCGTCAGGAGAGCTGCCGTACCACGCTTCCCCCCGACTGGATCGCGGCGTCCACGATGGGGGTCCGCACCGCCCGGGACAGGCTCAGCAGGGACGGCTGGCCCGTGTCCAGCGAGCGCGGACCGGCGACGGGGCGGCGGACCCGCGCGCTGACGGAGACGACCACGTCGACGTCCCCGACCGACAGGCCGATGGTGCCGGTCCGCGCGACGGGGGACGGAGCCTCGGCGAGAGCGGCGACGGCGACCATGGCGGCCAGCCCGATCACCTCGGCGTCCGCGGCCGAGGACCCGGCGGCCAGCGCCTCCCGGGCGGCACGCTGCCGGACCTGGTCGTCGAGTTGTCCGGCCAGCCGCTTGAGGCCGTCGCGAATGGCCGTCTCCCGCGTGGTGAGCCGCAGTTCGACGTCGCCGATCGTCCGCCACGAGAGCGCCGCGACCCCGCGACGCCGGCCGCTCTGTCCCGACAGCAGGCAGAACAGCGGACGCAGGCGGACGAACGTGATGGCGGAATCGACGCGTGGACCGACGAGGGGCAGGATGTATCCGGCCGAGGCGAGGCAGGAGCCGACGGCCACGAGCGGTGCGACGCTGGTGCTGAGGCCGTCCCATTGGTGACCGAGCCAGTGGGCGGTCAGCGCGACGGACTTGACGACGCCATAGGCGCTGGTGAACAGCCAGCCCACCACGAGCAGCGCCAACGACCCACGGGTCCAGCGCTTCACCTTCCGGGTCCAGCGCCAGCACAGCAGCGTCGTCGTCACCGCGGCCACCGTGTGCGCCGTCAGGTACAGCACGATCATCTCGCGGATGAACGGGGTCGAGGCGTAGTAGGTGTCGAAGTCGGACCGGCGCTCGACCGGAGCGTCCCCCAGGGTGAACAGGACGCCTTCGGCGACGATCACTCCCAGATAGCTGAACAGCCAAGCCCGGGCCGTGCGCCGCACCTTGGTGGGATCACTGCCCCGCCAGTGCACGATGAGGATCAGGGAGGCCGCGCCGAAGGCGGTCACCGCGCCGTAGGTCAGCGGCGCGGCGACGTTCGGGATGCCCGTGAGGTCGTTGACCAGCGCGACGGTGGGGGGTGCGCCGAGCACGAAGCAGAGTCCCGCGATGAGGATGACGGCGCAGAAGGACCGCTTGAGCGGATCTCTCCGGTGGCGGCGCAGGTCGGGCAACTGGGCGGCGAGGCCCATCCAGAGGATGACGGCGGCCAGGTAGTAGATCAGTCCGTTCACATCGGGCTCGAGGACGTCGGCCGACGGACTTCCCGGCGGGTGCCGGGCCGCGGAGCGGCGCGGGGCGGCACGATGTTCACCCGGGCGCATGTCTTCCCGTCATGCGCCAACGTGCTATTACCAGCCAGAAGTTGACCGCTCAAGGCCGCCTCCGTCTCCCCGCTCGGCCCGGCGTCGGTTCCGCCCCGAAAACACGCCAACCCCTGCTCCCCGCCTTATCGGGGCATACGGGCGCCCGCCCGAGCGGACTTCGGGCCGGTGTCCCGTCCGCCGGTCCGCCGTACCCTTTCGGCCTTCTCATACTTGTTCACAGTAGCCACCTTGTCACCCGGTCGAACGGCGGTCGGTGCAAAAGCACATGGGCCGGGAGCGGTCCGGCCCTGCCGGGCAGCGCCGACGTGACCGCTTTGGCCCCCATGTCAGGCTGTGGGAACCCTCGTCGGTGGCGCAGGGACCCGCGTCGGTGGCGCGGACGAGCCCGGCAGCCGCGGCCACTGCCGCGACTGCCGGACCGAAGCGGGGCTCACCCCCGCAGCACGGCGATGAGCCGCGCCACCGTCTGTGCCATCGCCTCCCGTCCCACGCTGAGGTACTTCCGTGAGTCCACGGCCTCGGGGCGGGCCGCGAGGAACTCCCGGATGGCGCCCGTCATCGCGATGTTCAGCGCCGTGCCGACGTTGACCTTGGCGATACCGCCCTCGACGGCGGCGCGGAGCTCGTCGTCCGGCACGCCGGAGGAGCCGTGCAGGACGAGAGGGACGCCGAGCGTGGCGGCCAGGCGTTTGAGCAGGGCGTGGTCGAGGGTGGCGGTGCGGGTGGTCATCGCGTGCGAGCTGCCGATCGCCACGGCCAGCGCGTCCACTCCGGAGTCGGCCACGAAGGCGCGGGCCCCGGCGGGGTCGGTGCGGGCGCCGGGCGCGTGCGCGTCCCTCGGCGGCTCACCGTCCTTGCCGCCGATCTCGCCCAACTCGGCCTCGATCCAGAGGCCTTGGGAATGAGCCCAGTCGGCGGCCGCCCGGGTGGCGGTGAGGTTCTCCTCGTAGGGCAGGCGCGAGGCGTCGTACATGACGGAGCTGAATCCGGCACCGGCCGCCTGCCGGAGCAGGTCGTCGCTCTGGACGTGGTCGAGGTGCAACGCGACGGGCACCGAGGCGCGTTCGGCGGCGGCGATGGCGGCGCGGGCCAGCGGGAGCAGCCGCCCGTAGCGGAACTTGACCACGTTCTCGCTGACTTGGAGCACCACGGGCGCTCGGGCGGCCTCCGCCCCCGCGACGACGGCCTCGACGTGCTCCAGGGTGACGACGTTGAACGCGGCGACGGCGGTCCGCTCCTCCGCCGCTCGGGCGACCAGCTCGCCGGTTGCCGTGAGGGGCACAACTCCTCCTTCTCCGTGGGTGGTCGGGATGGTCGTGATGGTCGGGCCGGTTTCAGTCGCCGAGGATCACCGAGCGGGTGAGGTGGCGGGGCCGGTCGGGGTCCAGGCCGCGCGCCGCGGCGACGGCGACGGCGAGCCGCTGGGCGCGGACGAGTTCGGCGAGCGGGTCGAGGCCGCCGCCCACCCAGAGTCCACCGGTCCCCCGGACCTGTTCGGCCAGTCCCTCGGGCGCCTCGCCGAGCATCCAGGTCGCGGTGCCGCGGGTGGTGACGCTGATGGGGCCGTGCCGGTACTCCATCGCCGGGTAGGACTCGGTCCAGGCGAGGGACGCCTCCCGCATCTTGAGTGCGGCCTCGTTGGCGAGCCCGACGGTCCAGCCGCGGCCGAGGAAGGTGAACTGCGCGCAGCCGACGAGCCCTTCGGGCAGCGGGGTGTCGAGCGCGGTGCGCGCGTCGGCCACGACGGCGTCGCCGTGGAGACCGAGGTGGGCCCGGAGCAGGGTGAGCGCGGTGGTCGCGAACCGGGTCTGCACGACGGAGCGCTCGTCGGCGAAGTCGAGCACGACGACCTCGTCCGCCGACCGCATCACGGGGGTGCGCGGATCGGCGGTGACGGCGGTCGTACGGGTGTGTCCGCGCAGCCGGCCGAGGAGTTCCAGCACTTCGGTGGTCGTCCCCGAGCGCGTCAGGGCGACCACCCGGTCGTAGGAGCGGCCCGCCGGGAACTCGGAGGCGGCGAAGGCGTCCGTCTCGCCCTGCCCGGACCGTTCGCGCAGTACGGCCGCGGCCTGCGCCATGAAGAACGAGGTGCCGCACCCCACGATCGCGACCCGTTCCCCCGCGGCGGGCAGCGCGTCCGCGTGCACCGCCGCCCGCTGGGCCGCGCGGATCCAGCACTCGGGCTGGCTGCTCAGTTCGTCCTCGACATGGGTCATGCCCCACCCCTCCCAGCGATGCTCGTTCTTGCAAGATATAGCCAGCTTTCGAGCACAATCAAGCATTCGAGCAGGAGTGGGGTGCGCTAGGGTCGCGGAAGATCGAGGACTGGAGGGTGCGGATGTCCCGCGACGCCCGTTGGAACGCTCTGCTGGAGCTGCTCGTGGAGCGGGGCCGCCTCGAGGTCGAGGAGGCCGCCACACGGCTGGACGTCTCGGCGGCCACGATCAGGCGCGACTTCGACCAGCTCGCCGAGCAGCAGATGCTCGTGCGCACCCGGGGCGGCGCGGTCGTGCACGGCGTCTCCTACGAACTGCCCCTGCGCTACAAGACCGCCCGGCACGCCTCGGAGAAGCAGCGCATCGCGAAGGCGGTGGCCGACCTCATCGCCCCCGGCGAGGCGGTGGGCCTGACGGGCGGCACCACGACGACCGAAGTGGCCCGCGCCCTGGCGGTGCGCCCCGACCTGGCCTCGGGCTCGCCGGCGCTGACCGTCGTCACGAACGCCCTGAACATCGCGAACGAGCTCGCGGTGCGCCCCCAGTTCAAGATCGTGGTGACCGGCGGGGTCGCCCGGCCCCAGTCCTACGAGCTCGTCGGCCCTCTCGCGGACGGCGTGCTCGGGCAGATCACGATGGATGTCGCGGTGCTCGGCGTGGTCGCGTTCGACGCCACGCACGGCGCCGCCGCCCACGACGAGGCGGAGGCTGCTATCAACCGCCTCCTGTGCGAGCGCGCCGAACGCGTCGTCGTCGCCGCCGACTCCAGCAAACTGGGGCAGCGCGCGTTCGCCCGCATCTGCGCGGCCGGTTCGGTGAGGACGCTCGTCACGGACGCGGCGGCGGACCCGGAGACGATCGGACGGTTCGAGGAGACGGGGATCGAGGTCATCGCCGTATGACATCTCCCACCCACCCGCCCGCCTTCGACGTGGCGCCCCGGATCCGAAGCCGCCGCCGGGCGTCGAGGTGATCGCCGTACGCCGATAAGCCCTCGGTTCCGGGACGAGCCGAACGCGGTGGGCCGTACGAGCGGCCCACCGTTCGACCGGTCGACCCGCCGGGCACCGCTCGCCCCCTCGCCGGGCGCCCGGGCGCTCCGGTCGACGTGACGCCGGTCGGGCGAGGTGCCGGCGGGCATGCCGAGGAGGCGGGCGGGAGTCCGGGGGACCGCGGACGGTCCGCGCGGACGGCGCGACCGGGCCCCTCCACCGCGGCGACTCCCGCCCGGTCGCGCACCCGGAGTTCCGCTCCGTCTCAGTCCAGGTGGCGGGGCGGGCGCAGGGTGCCCACGGTCTTGAGGAGCCGGTCGGCCGGGTCGCGCAGCGTGGGATGCGCGAGGACGGTGTTCCGCAGACCGCGCACGGGCCGGCGCCACATCCGGTGCGCCGCCGCCACCGGATGGGGGCGGGCCACGAACCCTTCGCTGACGCGCAGTTCACGGGTCTTGAGCCAGTCCTTGTACTCCTTGTCGCCGCGCCCCAGGTCGAGCAGGCTCACGCCGTGACGGCCGGCCGCCTCCGCGGTCCGCAGATGCATCAGGAGCCCGGGCGAGTACCGGTGCAGTTCGGGGTCGTACGCGGTGAACCAGGCCGCGAGCACGGTGCGCGAGCGTGGCCCGAAGTGGGCGGCGACCGGCCGGTCCCCGGCGTAGAGCACGGACAGCACCCCGGTGAAGTGCTCCTCCCGGACGTCGAACAGGTGGTCCACCAGATCGACGATCCAGGGCCGGGCGAACCGGTCCATGCGCCCTGTCCTGCGGTACTGGGCGGACTTCCACCGCATGAGCGTGCGCAGCATCCGCGGGTCCCGCTCGTCGAAGACGAACCGCACCTCCCCCACGTCGCGCCCGAGGCGTCTCTCCTTCTTCAGCGTCGTCTTCGCCTGGCCCGGATAGGCGCTGCGCAGCCACTCCGGGTAACCGCTGTCCCCCGGCTTCAGATCGACGACCGGGGAGGCGAAGGCCCCCGTCACGTATCTGCCGAACGGTTTCTGTTCCTCGACGAGATGGTCGAACTCGAAGATGGACATCCCGCAGGCGCGCAGCACCTCCGGCGCGTCCCAGGTGACCCCGGGCCTGTGCACCAGCGCCTGGCAGTCGGAGAGTCCCAGGCCGATGGCTCTGCCGACGCCGAAGACGTTGCGTTCATAGGGCAGGAAACCGACGGGCTCCCCGCCCTCGCGGAGGACCGCGAGGTGCGTGCCGCTCCGGTATCGGGCGACCCCCGTCGCGAACTCCGGCGCCAGGAACGGATTGGCGTACTCGGGTGATTCGTCCATCGCCTGGTGCCAGGCCTCGCGCAGCGGGACGCTCAGGCCGTCGAGTCCGTGGATCGTGATCTCCACCTCAGATCAACCGCCCTTCCATGGGTGCCGCGAGGGATGTACCGGTCACAGCACGGGCCAGTGGGGCGTGTGGATCTTCGGAGGCCGATAGGGCGTGTGGATCTCTCTTGCTGGATCGCATGGGCGACAGCTCCCCCCATGACGCGCTGTCCGCGTCCTGCCACTTTTCTGATTCTTGCCGACCCTCACCGCACAAGGATCCGTCTCCCGGTCGAGACCGGAGATCCGAAGCAAGCGGCAGGGGCTCAAACGTCGCGAAACAGTACGCACGCTGTCAAGGGTGCCTACCGCAACGAAAGGGTCCAGGATGGAAGACGGACGGTTTGCCGTACTGCTGGACGACGCTCCCCCGCGTCGCACGACAGGCCGCGCGGAGGCCGAAGCCCCAGGCCCCGAACGCCTTTGCGGACTCCGGCCGCCACCCAAGTGGACACCACGTGAACGACCGGAAATGGGCTCCGGTTAGCATATGAGCGCCACCTAGCTCGAAAGATGATTCTGTGACTGTCAACGACGACGCGTTCACCAACTGGAAGACCCGCGAAGAGATCGCGGAGTCGATGATCCCGATCATCGGGAGGCTGCACCGGGAGCAGGACGTCACCATCCTTCTGCACAGCCGCTCCCTGGTGAACAAGTCGGTGGTCAGCATCCTCAAGACCCACCGCTTCGCCCGTCAGATCGCCGGCGAGGAGCTGTCGGTGACCGACACCCTGCCGTTCCTGCGGGCGCTCACCACGCTCGACCTCGGCCCGTCCCAGATCGACATCGGCATGCTCGCCGCGACGTACCGGGCCGACGACCGCGGCCTGTCGGTCGAGGAGTTCACCGCCGGCGCGGTCTCCGGCGCCACCGGCGACAACAAGATCGAGCGCCGCGAGGGCCGTGACGTCGTCCTGTACGGCTTCGGCCGCATCGGCCGTCTCATCGCCCGCCTGCTCATCGAGAAGACGGGTTCCGGCAACGGCCTGCGGCTGCGCGCCATCGTCGTGCGCCAGGGCGGCGACCAGGACATCGTCAAGCGTGCCTCGCTGCTGCGCCGCGACTCCATCCACGGCCAGTTCCAGGGCACGATCACCGTCGACGAGGCGAACAGCACGATCATCGCCAACGGCAACGAGATCAAGGTCATCTACGCGAGCGACCCGTCCGAGGTCGACTACACGACGTACGGGATCAAGAACGCCATCCTCGTCGACAACACCGGCAAGTGGCGCGATCGCGCGGGTCTGTCGAACCACCTGCGCCCCGGCATCGACAAGGTCGTCCTGACCGCGCCGGGCAAGGGCGACGTCCCGAACATCGTGCACGGCGTCAACCACGACACGATCAAGCCGGACGAGCAGATCCTGTCCTGCGCCTCCTGCACCACCAATGCGATCGTGCCGCCGCTGAAGGCGATGGCGGAGGAGTACGGCGTCCTGCGCGGCCACGTGGAGACCGTCCACTCGTTCACCAACGACCAGAACCTGCTGGACAATTACCACAGCTCCGACCGCCGGGGCCGCTCCGCGCCGTTGAACATGGTCATCACCGAGACGGGTGCCGCCTCCGCCGTCGCGAAGGCGCTGCCCGACCTCAACGCGCCGATCACCGGCAGTTCGATCCGGGTCCCGGTGCCGGACGTCTCGATCGCGATCCTCAGCCTCCGCCTGGGCCGCGAGACCACCCGCGAAGACGTCCTGGACTACCTCCGCAAGGTGTCGCTGACCTCGCCGCTCAAGCGCCAGATCGACTTCATCAGCGCCCCGGACGCGGTGTCGAGCGACTTCATCGGCTCGCGCCACGCCTCGATCGTCGACGCGGGCGCCACCAAGGTGGACGGCGACAACGCGATCCTCTACCTCTGGTACGACAACGAGTTCGGCTACTCCTGCCAGGTGATCCGCGTCGTGCAGCACGTCTCCGGCGTGGAGTACCCGACGTACCCGGCTCCGGCCGTCTGAGCCGTCGGCGGCACGTGCCGCCGTCCGGACGGACGGGACGGCGGCACGCGGCGTCGTGGGGCGACGCGGCACACAGAGAGTCGCGGGGCGACCAGGAATCCCGTCTTCGGGATTCCTGGTCGCCCCGTTCGTGTCCGCCCGTCGCAGCCAGCCCGACGCGCGCCGGCACCCGCCGATCGGCGCACCTCGACGTCACCTCCTCGCCTCCCCCGCCAGGCTTTCCCCCGCCCCGCTTTCCGACGCCCCGCCTCCCTTGCTCCGAGCAGGGCACCCGTCTAACGTGAGTTTGTGCCGCAAATAAACAAAATCAGCCCGCACAACGTCGTGCCGGACCGCTCCCTCACCCCGCTCCGCGTCGTCCTGACCGCGTTCTTCGCCCTGGACGGCTTCGTCTTCGCCGGCTGGGTCGTACGCATCCCCGCCATCAAGAGTCAGACCGGTGCCTCCGCCGGCGCCCTCGGTCTCGCCCTCCTCGGGGTCTCCGCCGGCGCCGTGATCACGATGATGCTGACGGGACGGCTCTGCCGACGGTTCGGCAGTCACCTGGTGACCGTCGTCTGCGGCGTGCTGCTGTCGCTGAGCGTCGTCCTGCCCCCGCTCACCCACTCGGTACCGGCCCTGGGCCTCGTCCTGCTGGTCTTCGGCGCCGCGTACGGCGGCATGAACGTCGCCATGAACAGCGCGGCCGTCGACCTCGTGGCCGCACTGCGGCGCCCGGTGATGCCGGGGTTCCACGCGGCGTACAGCCTGGGCGGGATGCTCGGGGCGGGACTCGGGGGACTGGTCGCCGGACAGCTGTCCCCGACGCGCCACCTCCTCGGGATCGCGGCCTTCGCGCTGGTCGTGACCGCCGTCGCGGGACGCGTACTGCTCAGGCAGGACGTCCCGGCGTCACCGGACCACCCGGAGGAGGCCCACAACGAGGTACGACCGCTTCCCGACGGGCGCGTCCGCGGCCTGGTCGCCGTCTTCGGGCTGATCGCCCTGTGCACGGCGTACGGCGAGGGCGCGCTCGCCGACTGGGGCGCGCTCCATCTGGAGCAGGACCTGGACGCGCACCCGGGTGTCGCCGCCGCCGGTTACTCGTGCTTCGCCCTCGCCATGACGATCGGCCGGCTGAGCGGGACGGCACTGCTCGAACGACTGGGCCGGACCCGCACCTTGGTCGGTGGCGGCACCACCGCCGCGCTCGGCATGCTCCTCGGTTCCCTCGCGCCCTCCACCTGGGCGGCGCTGCTCGGTTTCGCCGTCACCGGACTCGGCCTCGCCAACATCTTCCCCGTCGCCATCGAACGGGCCGGCGCGCTCGCGGGCGCGAGCGGGGTGGCCGTGGCCTCCACCCTCGGTTACGGGGGCCTGCTGCTCGGGCCGCCCGCGATCGGGTTCATGACCGACTGGTACTCGTTGCCTGCCGCTCTCACGAGCGTCGCCGCGCTGGCCGCGCTGGCCGCCGTGATCGGATTCGCGACCCGCCGGGCCGCCGTGGCGTGAGGGGCCGGGGCCCGACCGCCGCGGCCTGCGCCTCCCACGGGTCCGAGACGACCGTCCCGTGCTCCCGCCTCCCGACTCCCACCTCCTGCCGCCCGACTCCCGTCTCCTGTCACCCCTCAGCCCTCACGTCCGCGACGGTGACCTTCACGGACGCGCCCCCCAGGGTCGGCGACCGGCCGCCGTCAACGACCATCACCGGCACGACTCCCGTGATGTCAGGGGGCTTTCGAGACAGCGGGAGCCGGCGGCGAGGGGAGACGGCGGGAAGCCATCGATGAGAGACGATCACGACGGCCTCCGGCGGCAGCGGCTCCCGATCGCGGTCCACCGGCGCCGAGGACCGTGCCGCCCCGTGTCGGCCTCGGCTCAAGGACGGGCCGGCAGCCAGCCCTGCTGGACGGCGCGCACGCCCGCCTCGAAACGACTGCGGGCGTCGAGGCGGTCCATGAGTTCGGAGGCTATCCGCCGGGCCGTGCGGTGCGACACCCCGAGCCGCTTGGCGATCGCTTCGTCGGTGTGGCCCTCGGCCAGGAGACGGAGGGCGGTCGCCTGCTGACCGTTGAGCCCGTTCGGGTCCGTGGAGACGACCTCGCCGAGCGGCTGCGCGGCTTCCCAGGTGGTCTCGAACAGCGCGCACAGCGCGGTGAGCATGCCCTGGCCGGTCAGCAGGACGGCGCCCGCGGCGGTGTCGTCGCTGCTGACCGAGATCATGGCGGTCTGCCGGTCCATGAGGATCATCCGGGTCGGCAGGGACGGAGCCGTTCGGATCTGGCCTCCCAACCGGGCCAGCCAGGTGGCGTGTTCGACGGTGGGCCGGTTGGCACGGACGCTGTCGAGATAGATCGTGCGCATGCGCACCCCTCGCCCGAGCAGATCCTGGTTGAGCGGCCGTGAAGCGGCCATGTTCTCCGCGGTCTGCGGCCCGCCCGGGGCGAAGGTCAGGAACTCCTCGCGCACATCGCGGGTCAGCACGGCCAGCCGGTCCCTGATCTGGTCGAGGCCGACCAGCTGCTCCACCCCGGGATGGCTGGTGGCCGGACGGAGTTCGGCGTACTCGGAGATGAGCTGGGCCGCGGCCGCGCGGGAAGCCTCCAGACGCTGCTGATGGGCCGCCAACCGGGCCTGCTGGCGGCCCATCAGGATCTCCATGCCGATGTCCGGGGAAACCGCCCGGAGCCGGCCCGCGTCCCCTGCGGCGGGACGCACCAGAGCCAGTCCGCTCAGCGTGTCGAGGGCATCGCCCACCGCTTCCCGGGACAGCCCCGCAGCGTCGGCGAGCGCCGCGACACCCGCACCCGGGTGTCTGAGCATCGCGCGGTACACCGTCTCCGCGACAGCATCGAGCCCGAGACCGGTCAGCATCTGGATTCCCCCCAGTTCCCTGCGTACGACATCCCCTGTCCGAGGATGATCTTCGCAGAGGGCCAAAGGTTGTACACAGAGGCAGGACTAAAGCGGCCATGGCCCCAATTGGCCAACGCTTAGGGCGACTTGCTCCCAAATCTCACTGCGACTCTGAACGCATGTACCTGATCCACGCACATCTGGAGCTGCCCTCCGGAGAAGAACCACCGGTGAACATCAAAGTGCTGGTGCGATCGGCGATCGTTCCCCGTGACCGTGTCGAGCACATCTCGGTGCACCCCCTCCCTCCCTCCGAACTCATCCTCGGCTTCTACCTGTTGGCGGCGAGGCTCGAGGAAGCGGAGGAACGGACCGTTCGGGTCTGCCACCGACTGCTCCGCGACGTACCGCAGTTGGCCCTGGCCCGACTGACGGGCGCGGGGGTTCCGTTGATGCCGCTCGCCTTCGAACCGTCGAGAGTGGACTGAGCCGGGCCTGGCGTGGACGCATCCGTCCAAGGCCCTTTCCGTCCATCCATGAACTCTTCTCACGGCCCTGAGCTGCGACGAAGCTACTGAGCACCGGCCGAACGGAGCGTCACCGCGGGACGCGACGGCAGACCGGACACCGCATCTCAGCCCGGAAGAAACGGAAACAGCCATGCTTCGCACCCGAATCGCCAAGGTCGCCGCGGTCTCCTCCCTCGTCGTCGCATCGGCTCTCGCCGCCCCGGTCGTCACGCTCTGGTCCGCCGGGGACGCGGCACCGGCCTCTTCCGTCCTCAGGGCCGACGCCGGCTGGCAGACCACCCCGGCGGACGCCGGCTGGCAGGTCACGCCTGCGGACGCCGGGTGGCAGGCCGCCCCCGCGGACGCCGGCTGGCAGTAGGCCGCCGATACGACCGCTTGCTGCGGCAGCCCTTCCCCCCCCACCGGCCCCAAGGCCACCGTCCGACGCCCGCATGACCGACCGCAACCGCCCCAGGGGGACCGAAAAGTGACGAAGATCCGTGTGAACGGCCGCGGAATCGCGGGCCTGCTGGCGGCCGGTGCGCTCAGCGCCGGGCTCCTCACCGTGACCGCCTCCACCGCCGTGGCGGCCACCACCTGCTCCGGCGGGGTGAACGTCTACGGTCTGCTCGACGACGGCAGATTGACGTTCAGTCAGATCAACCCGGCCACCGGAGATCTCGCCAAGGTTCTCGTCGGGCCCGACCTCGGCTTCGAGCCGAAGGCCATGGCGACCCTCAACTTCAACACAATCCTGGTGACTTCGACCTCCGGCGCCCTCTATCGCGTCGACGTCAAGACCAACAACACCAGCCTGGCGCTGCTGAACGCGCCGGTGAAGATCGTCGACGGCGGCTGGACCCACGACAAGCTGACCTACGACGGCCACGGCCACCTCTACGGCACCACCGCCGCGGGCCTGTTGCTGCGCTACAACGTGACCGAGGACAAGCCCGCCGGCTCCCAGCACATCGGGGCGCGCACCGAGATCGACACGGGGTTCGTCCTCAAGACCCTCACCGCCACCGGCGACGACCGTCTCGGCGCCACGACCGACGACGGACGACTGATCGACTACTCCATATCGGGCGCGGGCTCCTGGAAGGGCAACACCCTCAAGTCCTCCGGCTGGTCCGGCTTCAACCAGCTCGTCTCGCCCGGTGCGGGCCTCTACTACGGCCGCCTGTCCTCCAGCGCCATGTACTGGTACAAGGACGCCGACCCGACCGACGGTTCCGGCTCCGACATCACGTACCACCTCGACGACCCGGTGAACACCAGCGGCTGGACACAGAGCCTGCTGTCCGCCCAGCCGGGCACCTATACCTGCACCACCACCACGGACACGGTCGACCGTACCGACATCGCCGCGGTGAAGGCCGCCGGCCGGCAGCTGATGAACAAGAAGGACGCCTCCTGGGCCACTTCCGCGCAGTGGGCCTGCCTGGACACGCTCTGGGACCATGAGAGCGGCTGGCGCTGGAACGCGACCAACTCCTCCTCCGGCGCGTACGGCATCCCTCAGGCGCTGCCCGGAACGAAGATGGACGTCGCGGGCGACGACTGGAGGGACAACCCCCTCACCCAGATCAAGTGGGGTCTGAGCTACATCGACGGCCGTTACGGCTCCCCCTGCGACGCCTGGAACTTCTGGCAGGCGAACTCCTGGTACTGACACCGACGGACGTGAAAAGGGCGGTGCCCCCTCTGGCCGAGGGGGCACCGCCCTTTTCACGTCCGTCGGACAAGGCCCTCCAGGACA
Source organism: Streptomyces sp. NPDC002580 (assembly GCF_042889485.1). Taxonomy (NCBI): domain Bacteria; kingdom Bacillati; phylum Actinomycetota; class Actinomycetes; order Kitasatosporales; family Streptomycetaceae; genus Streptomyces; species Streptomyces sp. NPDC002580. The sequence continues at coordinate 46,050 of NZ_JBIAQZ010000010.1, forward strand.
GGGGTAGGGGCACGGACGGTGCTCGGCGAATCCACCGATTCGGCCACGTCGTACACCGTGAGCCGGAAGGTTCCGCCGATGACCGGACGGTTCCGCTGGCTGTACGTTCGCGCGCCGTCCTCGGTACGGCGGCACGGTGCTCACGCGTCCGGGACCTGCGCGGTCTTGCCGGGCAGCCCCACCGGGGCAACCCGGGCCTCCCGCCCCTTTCCCCCCTCCCGGCCCGCACCTCTTCGGCCGACGGGCGGTGGGTCGAGCGGCTTCCGTCGGCGGCGAAGCCGGAAGCGGCGGTCCCCGAAGTAGCCGTGGCCGAGGAGGGAAGAGCTCACGCCGACCGGGTCGCCCTGCACGTCGTCATCGGCGCGGCGCACGAGGCCGACCACAGGCCGACCGCGCCCTCGGCAGTGGCGACAAGCGGGAGCGCAGCTCCAGTTGCAGTCGATGGGGACCGTACGCCCGGTACCGCGTGACTCCGACCGACCGGTGACCGGAGCGCGCCACCGACGCGGTCGGCCGCGGTGGGCGCACGCTGCCGCTGCCGCAGCGCCTTGCGGGCTAGGGGCTGCGGGCTGCGGACAGTCCGCCGGCCGTTCCGGGCCGGGAACGCCTCGAAGGCCCCGCCGAGGATCGGCGGGGCCTTCGAGGCGTCGGGTGGGCGGGGGCGTCAGGCGATCTTCTTGTAGCGCAGGGCGACGTAGTCGGAGGCCGGGTGGCCGCTGATGTCACCGCTGTTGATGTTCGCGGTCGAGTAGTTCATGTCCGTGGCCTGGCTGCTCTCGGAGTAGTAGTAGAAGGTTCCCGCGTCCTGGTTCTTCCAGCCCGCGAAGATGACGGCGTGCTCGGAGTAGTCGTTCAGCGCGTCGCCGGGCATGAGGTCGTCCTTGGCGATCTGCGTGCTCGCGCTGGGCAGGGTCTCCGTCGTCAGCGAGGTGGTGAGGTGCCAGGCCATGGAGACGAAGCCGGAGCAGTCGGTGCGGTAGGAGTGGTCGCCGTCGACGTCGGAGGCGGAGGCGCCCTGGTCGTACTGGACGTTGCGGTTGTACCAGTTCTTGGCCCGGTCCATGACCTCGCTGCGGTAGATGGTGCCGCCCTGCACGGACTTCGGCGGGGCCGCCGGCACGTAGGCGCAGTTGTTCGCGTAGGCCGACAGCAGGCTCTGGGTCCAGCCGGAGGCGTCCACCGGGTCGTTGGTGTGGTAGGTGATGTCGTTGCCGTTGCCGTCGGTCGGGTCCGCGTCGTTGTACCAGTACATGCCGCCGTTGGTACGGCCGTAGTAGAGGCCGCCGCCCGGCGAGGTGAGCGAGTCCACCGCCGACCAGCCGCTCGACTTCAGGACCGAGCCGTCCCAGTCGTCCACTCCGTTGATCTTGTAGCTGAGCAGTCGGCCGTCCGCGGTCGAGGCGACGATCCGGTCGTCGCCCGCGGCGGCCAGCGTCTTGAGGACGAAGCCCGTGTCGATCACGACGTGCTGGCCTATGTGGGCCGACCCGGCGGGCTTGGCCTGCGAGACCAGGTACTGGTGGAGCTGTCCGTCGACGGTTCCGTAGAGGTGGCCTGCGCCGTCGTAGACCAACTTGTCGAAGGTCCAGCCGCCGTCCCAGATCTTGACGACGCCCGCGAGAGTGAGGGACGTGTTGTTCGTCTGGACGTCGACCCGGTAGAGGTCACCGGTGGTCGAAGTGACCAGGACCGTGTTGAAGTTGAGAGTCGCCATCGCCTTGGGCGTGAAGCCGAGGTTCGGGCCGGTGAGCGTCTTGACGCGGTTGCCGGTGTCCGGAGCGATCTGCGTGTACGTCAGCCGGCCGTCGGACAGCGTTCCGTAGACCGACACGTCACCGGAGCACGAGGCGGCGGCCTGTGCGGTTCCGGCGGTGGTCGCGACCATGCCGAGGGACATCGCGCCGACGGCGACGACGGCGGCGGTGGTACGGCGGACGGCAAGGCTCAGCTTCATGACTTCTCCTGCGGTGTGAAGTTCGAGCGGGCTGGACACATCCCTGGCCCAGACAGCTGCCCTGCAGGTGCAGCTGTGAAGGTTGTCTCGGGTGTGGCGCCCGGTGGCAAGAACTACTTTCGCCGCAGGTCACCAGGGGTGGAAGAGAGATCGACTGGACGCAAACGTCCCTGGCCGGTTGCGTCCTGACGGAGCGTCGGCGACACCCCGTACGCCGGGACCCCGCCCCTCCCCCTTTCTCCTCCCCCTCCCCTTCCGCCGCCCCGCGCTGCCCCGACCGCCCGTCATCGGGCACACTCTCGGCATGGAGATTCCGGAGTTCGTGGAAACGCTGGACCGTGAGGGCCGGTCGCTGCTCACGGCCGCGCGGGAGGCGGGGGTCGACGCCAAGGTCGCGACCTGTCCTGACTGGCAGGTCAGGGATCTCGTACGGCACACGGGCATGGTCCATCGCTGGGCCACCGCGTTCGTCGCCGAGGGGCACACCTCGTACCACCCGGACGGCGGACTGCCGGATCTGGACCACGACGAGCTGCTGACCTGGTTCGCCGAGGGGCACCACCGCCTCGTGGACACGCTGGCCGACGCCGCGCCGGACGTTCAGTGCTGGACCTTCCTGCCCACGCCCTCACCGCTCGCGTTCTGGGCACGCAGGCAGGCGCACGAGACCACCGTGCACCGGGTCGACGCCGAGTCGGCGCTCGGCGGGGAACCGTCCGCCGTCCGGGCGGAGTTCGCGGTCGACGGGATCGACGAGTTGCTGCGCGGTTTCCACGTCCGCCCGAAGAGCAGGCTGCGCACCGAGGAGCCGCGGGTGCTGCGGCTGCGCGCCACCGACCGGCCGGACGCCGTGTGGACCGTCCGGCTCTCACCTCAGCCACCACTCGTCGAACGCGGCGGACCCGTGGACGCGGGCGTCGGCATCGACGCGGCTGCGCACGCGGCTGCGGACTGCGAGGTGACGGGACCGGCCGCGCAGCTCTACCTGGCCCTGTGGAACCGCGGTCCGTTCCCGAAGGTGACCGGCGACGCCTCGCTCACCACCCTGTGGCGGGAGAAGTCCGCCGTCACCTGGAGCTGACGCCCCGAGCCGCGACGCGGGCCGCCCGGAGGCGGCCCGCGACCGCCCCGCGCGCCCGAAACGCCCGCTCCGGACAGGCACACCCGCTCCGGACGGCCCGGCCCCCGCGCGGCACCGCCAGCACGACCCGTGCCGCACCGGCGGATCCGAACAGCCTTGCGTCACCGCCGACTTGGGCAGCACCCCTGACAACCCCGCGACCCCGCGACCCCGCGACCCCGCGACCCCGCGACCCCGCGACCAGCCTGTGCACCCGGCCCCCGCTCGTCACCCGCCCGACATCGCCTGACCGCCCGCCAGCATCCGTGCGAGAACGGCGCGTTGCAGCGGAAGCACCTCGCCGTGCAGTCGGCGCCCCTCCGGTGTGATGCACACGCGCACACCCCGTCGGTCCTCGGCACACATCCCGCGCGTCACCAGGCCGTCCTTGTCCAGGCGCCCGATCAGGCGTGACAGCGCGCTCTGACTGAGGTGGACCCGCTCGGCGATCTCCTGGACCCGGAAGGAAGGGCCGCCGTCGGCCGCGGCGCCCTCCGCCAGAACGTCCAGCACCTCGAAGTCACTGGCGCCCAGGCCGTGTCGATGCAGCTCACGGTCGAGCTCGCACACGGTGCGGGCATGCACCGTGAGGATGTCGCGCCACTGGTCCACGAGCCCTTGCTCGGCACTCTCCGCCGCCATACGCGCACCGTAGCAAAGAGCCGGTTTCATTGCATCAGAATTAAATGCGTTTGCATTGAATGCATGTGCATGTACTGTCGTCGCATGACCTCTCCGCTCACCCACCCCGCGCGATCGGAACGCTGGACCCCCCGCCTGTGGGGCACCCTGCTCGTCCTCTGCGCCGCGATGTTCCTCGACGCGCTGGACGTGTCGATGGTCGGCGTCGCCCTGCCGTCCATCGGCTCCGAACTCGACCTCTCCACCTCGACGCTCCAATGGATCGTCAGCGGCTACATCCTGGGATACGGCGGACTCCTCCTGCTCGGCGGACGGGCCGCCGACCTGCTGGGCCGCCGCCAGGTCTTCCTGGTGGCCCTCGGAGTCTTCGCGCTCGCCTCGGTGCTCGGCGGACTCGTCGACTCGGGCCCCCTGTTGATCGCCAGCCGCTTCGTCAAGGGACTGAGCGCCGCGTTCACCGCCCCCGCCGGCCTGTCGATCATCACCACCACGTTCGCCGAGGGTCCGCTGCGCAACCGCGCGCTCTCGATCTACACCACCTGCGCGGCCACCGGGTTCTCCATGGGCCTGGTCCTGTCCGGGCTGCTCACCGAGGCGAGTTGGCGGCTGACCATGCTGCTTCCGGCCCCCATCGCCGTCGTCGCGCTGTTCGCGGGCCTGAAACTCATCCCACGCAGCGAGCGCGAGAAGGACCACCGCGGCTACGACATCCCGGGCGCCGTCCTCGGCACCGCCTCGATGCTGCTGCTCGTCTTCACCGTCGTCCAAGCCCCCGAGGCCGGCTGGGGATCGGCCCGCACCCTGCTGTCCTTCCTCGCCGTCGCCCTGCTGCTCACCGTCTTCGTCGGCGTCGAGCGACGCAGTCCGAGCCCGCTGATCCGGCTCGGAGTGCTGCGTTCCGGCAGTCAGATCCGGGCCCAGCTCGGCGCGATGGCGTTCTTCGGCTCGTACGTCGGATTCCAGTTCCTGGTGACGCTGTACATGCAGTCGCTGCTGGGCTGGTCGGCCCTGCACACCGCGCTCGCCTTCCTGCCGGCCGGCGCACTGGTGGCGCTGTCCTCCACGAAGGTGGGGGCCGTCGTCGACCGGTTCGGCACACCGCGGCTCATCGCCACGGGCTTCGCCCTCATGGTCGCCGGGTACGCCCTCTTCCTTCGCGTCGACCTCGACCCGGTCTACGCGACGGTCATCCTGCCGACCATGCTGCTGATCGGCGCCGCGTGCGCCCTGGTCTTCCCGTCCCTCAACATCCAGGCGACCAACGGCGTCGACGACCACGAGCAGGGCATGGTCTCGGGCCTGCTCAACACCTCCGTACAGGTGGGCGGCGCGATCTTCCTCGCCGTCGTGACGGCGGTCGTCACCGCGAACTCGTCGGAGGGCTCCTCACCCCAGGACGTCCTCGACAGCTACCGGCCCGGCCTGATGGTCGTGACCGGCATCGCCCTCGCGGGCCTGCTGATCACCCTGCCCGGACTGCGCACTCGACGGCCCCGGGAATCCGTCCTCGTCGCCCGGTCGCCCCGGACGGGGGCCGAGCCCGAGCCGGAGGTGACGCCGGGGTCCGAGGTGAAGTCGGGGTCGGGGTCGGAGCGTGTCGCCGTCCGCGACTAGCGGGCACCCGCGCCGACCACCATGGCCGACGTCTCCAGGTCCGCGCCCGACGGGGTCCTTGTCCCGCCGGGCGCGGACCTGTTGAATCGACGGATGAGCAACAAGGGGGAGAATGCGGACAGTCGTCGCGAACGCCGGGTGGGGACACGGTCACCACGCACGCAGGCGCAGCGGGACGCGGTCACCGTCGAGATCGGATACGCCCTGGCGAGCGCCGCGTTCGTCGCGGCGGTCGCCTTCGGGGTCGTCGCCGGACCCGCCCTGTTCCTGGAGCTGTCGCACGGAACGGTACGGGCACTCGTCACCTCGGGCGGCGGCCTGGCCACCGCGCTCTTCGCCCTGCGGGTGGCCACCGTGCTGTACCGCTTCCACCACGAGGCCGCGCCTCAGCCCAGCCAGCCGGGTCGCACCAGCCCCGACTCGTAGGCGAGCACGACCAGTTGGGCCCGGTCGCGAGCCCCCAGCTTCACCATCGTCCGGCTGACGTGGGTCTTGGCGGTGAGCGGGCTGACGACCAGGCGGCGGGCGATCTCGTCGTTCGAGAGGCCGATGCCGACCAGCGCCATCACCTCCCGCTCCCGCTCGGTGAGTTCGGCGAGGGCGGCGACCGGCTCGGGTTCCTTGGAACGGGCCGCGAACTCGGAGATCAGCCGCCGGGTGACCCCGGGCGAGAGCAGGGCGTCGCCGTCGACCACCGCCCGTACCGCCCGCAGCAGTTCCTCGGGCTCGGTGTCCTTGACGAGAAAGCCGGAGGCGCCGGAACGGATGGCCTCGAAGACGTACTCGTCGAGCTCGAAGGTGGTGAGCATGACCACCTTGACGTCCTTCAGGTCCGGATCCCCGGTGATCCGGCGCGTGGCGGCGAGGCCGTCCAGCAGAGGCATCCGGATGTCCATCAGGACGACGGCGGGACGCAGTTCACGGACGCCGCGCAGCGCCTCCTCACCGTCGGCGGCCTCTCCGGCCACCTCGATGTCGGGCTGCGCGTCGAGCAACGCCTTGAAGCCGGCCCTGACCAGTGACTGGTCGTCGGCGAGCAGTACGCGGATCACCGGTTCTCCTTGACCTTCCACGGCAGCACGGCCAGCACACGGAAGCCGCCGTCCGCACGCGGACCCGCCTCGATCGTGCCACCCAGCGCGGCCGCCCGCTCCCTCATACCGGCGAGCCCGTTGCCGCTCCCGCCGGCGTCCGCGCCGGTGGCAGGCCCGTCGTCGTCGACCCGCAGGCGCAACGCGCCCTCCGCGTGCTCGAGCCGCACCCGCGCCCGGCGCGACCCCGAATGCCGTACGACGTTGGTGAGCGCCTCCTGGACGATGCGGAACGCGGCGAGATCCGTGCCGGGCCCCGGTGTCGGGACCTCGCCCTCGATCTCGACCGTGAGACCGGCACGAGCGGCCTGCTCGACCAGTTCGGGGAGCCGGTCGAGCCCGGGGGCGGGCGCGCGCGGCGCCTCGCCCGGGGCGCGCAGGGTGTCGAGCACCTGGCGGACCTCGCCGAGCGCCTCCTTGCTGGCCGCCTTGATGGTGGTGAGGGCGGTGCGCGCCTGTTCGGGATCAATGTCCAGGAGCGCCAGGCCGACGCCCGCCTGGACATTGATCACCGAGATGCTGTGCGCCAGGACGTCGTGCAGTTCGCGGGCGATCCGCAGCCGCTCCTCGTCGGCGCGCCGCCGGGCGGCCTGCGCGCGCTCCGCACGGTCCCGGGCCAGCTGCTCACGGCGCACGCGAACCAGTTCCGACAGCGCCAGGACCGCCACGACCCAGGTGGCGATGCCGATCTCCTGCATCCAGGAAGGAGGACCGTCGCCCGCCGGGGGAAGCCGGCGGTAGAGCCAGTGGGCGACCAGGAGGTGCCCCGCCCAGAGCAGGCCGACCGCCGTCCAGGCGGCCCTGCGATGCCCGGCCACCACGGCGCTGAAGCAGCCCACGGCGACGGGGAGGAAGACCGGACCGTACGGATATCCGGCGGCCACGTAGACCAGGGCGACCGCGGCCGTTCCGAACGCGACGAACACCGGGTACCGCTGCCGCCAGAGCAGCAGCCCGGAGCCCGTCACGAGGAGGGCCCGGGCGAAGAAGTCCAGGGCGAGGCGGTCATCGTGCTGGGCGTGGGCCGCGAAGGTGGAGCCGAGGAGCACGAAGGCGGTCAGCAGCAGCGTGGAGCGCCACGGCCGGCGCGCGCGGTGTTCCTCGTCGTTCCGGCGGTTCCACCCGGGCGGCGCGTGCCACCGCCGCGGCGGACCGTCCCCCGCCGGGGACGCGGGCGCTTCCTGCTCTTCCATGACCGTCACGCTAGACGCCGGACCGCGGCGGAAGCGTCCGCCGGGCGAGGTGATCACCCGTACTCCCCTCGGAGTACGGGCGCGGTCGCACCGGTCCTACGAGGAGGCGGACCGTTCGGCGGTCCCGCCCGGTTCGGGATGCACGAGCCCCACGTCGTGGGCGAGCCGCTCCACGGCATGGCGGAAGAACGGCTCGCGGTCCTCCACCACCCGGTTGAACTGCCCGAACAGCTCGAAGCCGATCAATCCGTAGAGCTGCGCCCACGCGGCCACCAGCACCACCATCACCTCGGGAGGCAGATCGGGCGCGAGGTCGTCGGACATCCGCCGCGCCTCGGCCTTCAGCCCGGCGGGCAGCGGCGTACGGGCGACGCCCTTGCCCCGATACGCGTCCCGGACGACGCCGATCAGGAGGACGCCGACGCGGGAGGCCGCCGGCACGGTCTCCTGCGGGGCGGTGTACCCGGGGACGGGGGAACCGTAGATGAGCGCGTACTCGTGCGGGTGCGCCAGCGCCCAGCGCCGTGCCGCCGTACACACGGTGATCCAGCGTTCGCGGGGGCCGGCCGCGGCCGCTTCCGCGTGCGCGGACTCGGCCGCCTCGCCGAGGGAGTCGTAGGCGTCGATGATGAGCGCGGTCAACAGGTCGTCCCGGCTGGGGAAGTACCGGTAGAGCGCGGAGGAGACCATCCCGAGCTCACGGGCCACGGCCCGCAGCGAGAGCTTCGCGGCGCCCTCCGCCGCGAGCTGTCTGCGCGCCTCGTCCTTGATGGCCGCGGTGACCTCGATCCTGGCTCGGGCGCGTGCTCCTCGTGCGGTACTCATGCGGAGCAGTGTCCCACGTTTCCAGAGCAGTGCACACAAAGATGAGCAGTGATCCGAAAAGAGATCAGTGCTCCATGACGCGTTCCGCGATCTCCCGCGAGATCGGCGCACAAAAACGAGAGCACTGCTCTTGCACGGGATCGCCGACCTGGTGCAGACTCTTCTCAAGAGAGAGCGGTGCTCACAAAAGAGATCGGCGCTCTCATCGAGCAGACATCCTGAGGGGTCACCATGTCCACACACGTCCAGAAGCCGGGCTGGTTCACCGTCAACGTCTTCAACCGCGCGGTGGCCTGGATGACCAGGCGCGGCATCAGCGTATGGGGTTCACGGGTCCTCGCCGTCCGGGGCCGCAAGAGCGGCCAGTGGCGTACAACCCCGGTCAACCTGCTGACGGTGGAGGGCGAGCAGTACCTCGTGGCCCCTCGGGGGCATGTCCAGTGGACGCACAACATGCGGGCGGCCGGCGCCGGGGAGCTGCGCCTCGGCAAGAAGGTCGACGCCTTCACCGCCGTGGAGGTCGGCGACGACGACAAGGTCGCGCTGCTGCGCGCCTACCTCAAGCGCTGGAAGGCCGAGGTCGGTGTGTTCTTCAAAGGCGTCGGCCCCGACTCCTCGGACGAGGAGCTGCGGCGCATCGCGCCCGACCACCCGGTCTTCCGCATCACGGTCACGAGCTGAAGACAGCCACGCGCCACCCGAGGCTCCCGTGACCGCGCGGGCCCGACAGGCGGCACGGAACACGGCCGTCGGCCGTTTCCGGCCGACGGAGCCCGTCCCCCTACCGCTCCCCCTCCGTCGCCCCCGCCACCTCGGCAGCCTCAGCAGCCTCAGCCGCCTCCGCCCCCTCCGGACGGCGATCGAGGGTGGTCAGGGCGCGCCCGACCATGGGGTGGGAGCGGATGATCTCGCCGAGCGTGGTGGAGCCGCGGGTGATCCCGGTGAAGGCCTTCCACACCGGGCGGAAGCCGGTGAGCCCCGCGTGGAACATGCCGGGGCGGCGCTCGAAGGCCCCGAGCAGGCGCTTGCCGACGCTCATCTCGACGCCGAGGCCCGCCTTGATCGCGAAGGCGTAGTTCAGCGCCTGCCGCCGGGCGTCCACCGCGTCGTGCGCCTCGGAGATCCGGACCGCCCACTCGCCCGCGAGCCGGCCGGAGCGCAACGCGAACGAGATGCCCTCCCGGGTCCACGGTTCGAGCAGACCGGCCGCGTCGCCGCAGACGAGGACCCGGCCGCGCGACAGCGGTGAGTCGTCGGCGCGGCAGCGCGTCAAGTGCCCCGAGGAGATGGCCGGTTCGAAGCCGGCGAGGCCGAGCCGGGCGATGAAGTCCTCCAAGTACCGCTTGGTGGCGACGCCTTCGCCCCGTGCGGAGATCACGCCGACGGTGAGCGTGTCCCCCTTCGGGAAGACCCAGCCGTAACTGCCGGGCATGGGGCCCCAGTCGATCAGGACGCGCCCCTTCCAGTCCTCGGCGACCGTCTCCGGCACCGGGATCTCGGCCTCCAGACCGAGATCGACCTGGTCGAGCTTCACCCCGACGTGTGCTCCTATGCGGCTGGCGCTGCCGTCCGCGCCGACCACCGATCGCGCCAGCACCGTCTCACCGCCCTGCAGGACCACGGCGACGGTGCGCCGGTCCGGCACCGCAGACCCGTGCTGCTCGACGCGCGAGACCGCGGCGCCCGTACGGAGCTCGGCGCCCGCCTTCTGCGCGAACTCGACCAGCTGGTGGTCGAACTCCGGCCGGTTGATGAGCCCGAACAACATGTTCCGGGACCGCCGGGTACGGGCGAACTTGCCGTCCATCGAGAAGGTGACCGCGTGCACCCGGTCTCTGAAGGGAAGTTCGAAGCCGGGTGGCAGGGCGTCACGCGACGGGCCGATGATGCCGCCGCCGCAGGTCTTGTAGCGGGGCAGTTCCGCTTTCTCCAGCAGCAGGACGCTGCGCCCCGCGACCGCCGCCGCATACGCGGCCGAGGCGCCCGCCGGTCCCGCGCCGACGACTACGACGTCCCACACCCGCTGCCCGTCGTCCGCCGTACGCCGCCCGTCGTCCGCCGAAGAGTTCTCGCTGCTCACGTTGGTCTACTGCTCCCAGTCCAGCCGTCTGCCGCACCTGTCCCCCGCATCCTACGGCGGGCATCGCCGCGGTCCGCTGTGGGAGGATCGGCAGCGTATGCGTACTGCACATCAGTACGCATCACCCGATCATCTGTACACAGAAGTACAACGTCGCACCCACAAGGAGCGTGCCCATGTCGTCGAATCCGGTCGCCGAGACCGTCGCCTCGCTCATGCCCCGGGCGAAGGCGGAGCTCACCGAGCTGGTGGCCTTCAAGTCGGTGGCGGACTTCGACCAATATCCCCGGAGCGAGAGCGAGGGCGCGGCGAACTGGATCGCCGACGCGCTGCGTTCCGAGGGTTTCCAGGACGTGGCACTGCTCGACACCCCGGACGGCACGCAGTCGGTGTACGGGTTCCTGCCGGGACCCGAGGGCGCCAAGACCGTGCTGTTGTACGCGCACTACGACGTGCAGCCGCCGCTGGACGAATCGGCCTGGGCGACCCCGCCGTTCGAGCTGGTGGAGCGTGACGGCCGCTGGTACGGGCGGGGCAGCGCGGACTGCAAGGGCGGTGTCGTCATGCATCTGCTCGCCCTGCGCGCCCTGAAGGCGAACGGCGGCGTGCCGGTGCACGTCAAGGTGATCGTCGAGGGTTCGGAGGAGCAGGGCACCGGCGGTCTGGAGCGGTACGCCGAGGAGCACCCGGAGCTGCTGACCGCCGACGCCGTCGTCATCGGAGACTCCGGCAACTTCCGGGCGGGTCTGCCGACGGTGACCGCGACCCTGCGCGGCATGACCCTCGTACGGGTGCAGGTGGACACCCTCGAAGGGAACCTGCACTCGGGTCAGTTCGGCGGTGCGGCGCCCGACGCGCTGGCGGCGCTGATCCGCGTCCTGGACTCGCTGCGCGACGAGGACGGTTCGACGACGGTGGACGGCCTCGCGGGCGACTCCGCCTGGGACGGCCTGCAGTACGAGGAGCAGGCGTTCCGCAAGGACGCCAAGGTGCTCGACGGGGTGGAACTCATCGGCTCCGGCACCGTCGCCGACCGGGTCTGGGCGCGCCCGGCCGTCACGGTGCTCGGGATCGACTGCCCGCCGGTCGTCGGCGCGACGCCGTCGGTGCAGGCCGGTGCCCGTGCGCTGGTCAGCCTGCGGGTGCCGCCGGGCGTCGACGCCGCGCAGGCGACGAAGCTGCTCCAGGCGCACATCGAGGCGCACACGCCGTGGGGCGCCCGGGTGACCACCGAGCAGATCGGCCAGGGCCAGGCGTTCCGCGCCGACACCTCCAGCCCCGCGTACGCGTCGATGGCCGAGGCCATGGCGGTGGCCTACCCGGGCCAGGAGATGCAGTCGGCCGGTATGGGCGGCTCCATCCCGCTGTGCAACACGCTGGCCGCGCTGTACCCGGAGTCGGAGATCCTGCTCATCGGCCTGAGCGAGCCGGAGGCGCAGATCCACGCGGCGAACGAGAGCGTGTCGCCGGACGAGCTGGAGCGGCTGTCGGTCGCCGAGGCGCTGTTCCTGCGGAACTACGCGGCGAGCTGATCCGCCACCACACACGGCAGGGGCCCGCGTCGTCGGACGCGGGCCCCTGCCGTGTTCCATTCCACGGCGCGGCTACGCGGCGGACGTGCTCCCGCGGCACCTGTCGAGCAATCGCAGAGCACTTGTAGAGCACTTGTAGAGCACTCGGCGGACGAGGACGACGAGGCCGCGAGGTCAGCCGAGCGGTACGCCGGCCTCCAGATACAGGGCCGCGCCGCGCTCGCGGGCACGCAGGGCCCAGCGGAGCCTCTCGTAGCGCACGGGCGGGAGGAGGTCGGCCGCCTCCTGCTCGGTGACGAACCTCCAGCCGCGGAGTTCGGGCCCGGGAAGCAGGAGCCCCCGGACGGTCCGGTCGTCGAGGCGTCCGCCGTCGAACAGGAGCCGCAGCCCGCCGTAGCCCGGAGGCACCGGCGATTCCCAGTCGACGACGAGCAGACGGGGCACCTCGTCGAGGGTGATCCCGGTCTCCTCGGTGACCTCGCGCATTCCGGCGCGTGCGGGGGCCTCCCCGGCCTCGACGACACCGCCGGGGAACTCCCAGCCGGCCTTGTACGTCGGGTCGACCAGCAGGACCCGGTCGTCGGCGTCGAAGAGGAGCACTCCGGCCGCGACCGTCTCGGCGGTGGGTTCGGGGGTCTGCACGATGGCGCACACGGGCGCCTCCCCGGTGCGTACGGCCTCGGCGACGCGCACGGCGGTGTCGTACGGGGTGAGCGCGCTGGTGTCCACGGGGTGGGCGTCTGCCGTGAGCCAGGCGAGGGCGGCACGGTAGGGCTCGATGTGGTCGTAGGACCACTGGCGCACCCGCATGTCGCCGTCGGGCAGGTCCGGGGGCACCTCGCGCCCGGCTATTCGCTCACGCAGGATCGTTTCCGCCGGGGCGAGGAGCACATGGCGCACCGGGATCCGGCGCGCGGCCAGCCCGCCGAAGATCTCGTCCCGGTACTCCTGGCGGAGCAGGGTCATCGGGACGACGAGGACGCCACCGAGCTCGGCGAGCATGGCGGCCGCCGTGTCGACCACGAGCCGGCGCCAGATCGGCAGGTCCTGGAAGTCGCCGACCTCGGCGAGGTGTTTGGGCGGGAGCAGGTGCGTGAGTGCGCCCCCGATGACCTCGGGGTCGAAGAGCGTGCTGTTCGGGATCAGCTCGATCAGTTCCCGTGCGGTGGCGGTCTTTCCCGCACCGAACGCACCGTTGATCCAGACGATCACGATTCCCCCTCTTCTGTTGGCCCCCTGAGGCTTGCCCGCTCCACCCTGCCATGGAAACCAGCGGCTGATGAGGGCGCCTGCAGCGCGGCGCCGGTGCCCCCGTGGCGGGGACACCGGCGCAGGGTACGGATCCGTCAGCTCTCCTGGCCGCCGAGGGCGCCGTCGTCGACCGCGAGGCCGTCGGCGTCGATCGCGTGATCCATGGTGCTGAGCGTGTCCTTGACGTTCAGATCGCCCAGGGCGTCCACGTGCTCGGCATGGGACGGGGTGATCGCCGCGACGACGAACCCGGTGGCGAGGGAGGCGAGGGCGAGCATGCTGCGCTTCTTCATGCCCGGTTCAACTACGGAAGCCGGACGGAGTCACGGGTGGATCGAGCACCTTTCACATCCGGCCCGGTGCCGGCCCCGTCGGACGGGGTGCCCGACACGGGTGCCCGGGGAGCTGCGCCGGCGCGGGTGCCCGACGGGATGTGACCGGCACGGGGCCCGGCAGGATGCGTCCGACGCGGGGGCCCAAGGAATGCGCCCGACACGGGGGCGCCTGGCGCGAGTGCCCGAGGGAATGCGCCCGACGCTGATGTTCGGAACTGGAGGGCCCGGCACGGGGGCGGCACGGGGGCGTGGCGCAGGTGCCCAACGCGGTCGCCCCGCACGGATACCCGACCGGGATTGCCCAAGGAGGTGTCCCGGGCGAATGCCCTACGGGGGTGCCCGAGGCGGGTGCCCCACGGAGGTGCCCGAGGCGGGTGCCCCGACCGGAACACCCGCCGAAGGGCTGCCCCCACGCCCGGGCACCCTCGCGGCACCGCCGACCAGGCCGCCGCGCTCTGCCCCCGTCGCCCCCCACCCCGGCACCCCCACGAGGGCCCACCCCGAGGCGGACACCGCCCGGCCACGGAGGCACGCCCGTCCGAGGTGTGCGCGTCGCGAGCGGCGCACCCGCCGCCGGAGGCGCCCCCGGCAGGCAGGCCGGGCGTGCTCGACGCGGCAAGCGCCGCCCACCTCACCCCGGGCACGCCCGGGACGTACGGCGTGTCGGGGTGGGCCCGTCAGGTGCGGGCAGGATCGGCTCGGACGGGAGCGAGTCGGACCCCCGGAACAGGACCGACGCGGAACCACCCTGGCACCGGTGCGTCGCGGTCCCTCCGCCCCGAGGCCCCGTGGCCCCGCCACCCCGACGTACCGGGGCCCCGAGGCGCCGAGGCGCCGCCGTCAGACGCTGGCCGCGGGCGCCTTCGCCTTCCGGGAGAGTGCGGCGGCGGCCGCGCCGACCAGCCCGGCGTCCGTGCCCATCAGCGCGGGCGCGACGGTCAGCCGCTGGACGAAGGACAGCGTCGCGTAGTCGGCCAGCGCCCTGCGCAGCGGCGCGAAGAGCACGTCGCCCGCTTTGGCCACTCCCCCGCCGATCACGGCGATGTCGATCTCGACCAGGGTCGCGGTCGCCGCGATGCCCGCCGCGAGGGCCTGCGCGGCCCGCTCGAAGGAGGCCAGCGCGACCGGGTCGCCCGCGCGGGCCGCCTCGGCCACCGCCGCGGCGGAGCTGTCGCCGTCGGGGCCCGGCCGCCAGCCGTCCTCCGACGCCCTGCGGGCGATGTTCGGGCCGCTGGCGATGCGTTCGACGCAGCCACGGGAGCCACAGGGGCAGGGATCGCCGTCCAGGTCGACGCTGATGTGCCCGATGTGGCCCGCGTTGCCGCTGGGACCGGGGTGCAGTCGTCCGTTCAGGACCAGCCCACCGCCCACGCCGGTGGACACCACCATGCACAGCGCGTTGTCGTGGCCCCGGGCGGCGCCCTGCCAGTGCTCGGCCGCCGTGATGGCGACGCCGTCCCCGATCAGTTCCACGGGGAGTCCGCCCGTCGCCTTGGAGGCCCGCTCGACCAGGGGGTAGCCGCGCCAGCCGGGCACGTTCACCGGGCTCACCGTGCCCGCGGAGGCGTCCACCGGGCCCGCGCTGCCGATGCCGAGGGCCCCGGCCCTGCTCCAGAGCGGGGAGACCGTCAGCTCGCCGATCACGTCCTCGACGGCACGCATCACGGTGTCGCCGTCCTCCTGCGCGGGCGTCGCCCTCTGCGCGCGCAGCAGGATCCGGCCGTGGCCGTCCACCAGCGCTCCGGCGATCTTGGTGCCGCCGATGTCGAGCGCGGCCACGAGGTCGGTGTGCATCAGGTCAGGTCTCCCATGGAGTGTCTGGACGGGCCCGCCGCGCCGCGGGCCCGGGGTCCCCGGCCCGGGAACCGGCCCCTGCCGCACGCCACGCGGAGGAACCGGCGGACGACAAGGGCCGTGCGCCCTGGGGAAGGCGCAGGCCGGAGAATGCGGTGGACAGTGTCTCCCGCACCTGACAACGTTGTCCAGGCTCTATGCTCGACGCCACATCCTCATACAACCCCATGGACCTACGCATCCCCGTGGACGACAGGACAGGACAGCGCATCGTGGCCGAGACCGCCCGCCGATCCGAGAACCGCTACGGAAACCGTCCGACCATGAAGGACGTGGCGGCGCGTGCGGGAGTCGGCCTGAAGACGGTCTCCCGCGTGGTCAACGCCGAGCCCGGGGTCACCCCGGACACCGAGCGGCGGGTCCAGGAGGCCATCGAGGCGCTGGGCTTCCGCCGCAACGACAGTGCCCGCGTGCTGCGCAAGGGCCGCACCGCGAGCATCGGGCTGGTCCTGGAGGATCTCGCGGACCCGTTCTACGGTCCGCTGAGCCGCGCGGTGGAGGAGGTGGCCCGCGCGCACGGCGCCCTGTTGATCAACGGTTCCAGCGCGGAGGACCCGGAGCGCGAGCAGGAACTGGTGCTCGCGCTGTGCGCGCGTCGCGTGGACGGACTTGTCGTGATCCCCGCCGGTGACGACCACCGCTATCTGGAGCCGGAGCTGAAGGCGGGCGTCGCGACGGTCTTCGTGGACCGTCCGGCCGGGAAGATCGAGGCCGACGTCGTCCTGTCGGACAGCTTCGGCGGGGCCCGCGACGGCGTCGCCCACCTGATCGCCCACGGACACCGCCGGATCGGCTTCATCGGCGACATGCCGCGCATCCACACCGCCGCCGAGCGGCTGCGCGGCTACCGGGCCGCGATGGAGGACGCCGGCATACCTGTCGAGGACGGCTGGATGTCGCTCGGCGTCACCGATCCGACGCGGGTGCGCGAGGCGGCCGAGGACATGCTCTCCGGGCCTTCGCCGGTCACCGCCGTCTTCGCGGGCAACAACCGGGTCACCGTCACCGTGGTGCGGGTCATCGCCGAGCGCGGCCGTCCCGTGGCCCTCGTAGGGTTCGACGACATCGAGCTCGCCGACCTCCTGGAGCCCGGCGTCACCGTCGTCGCCCAGGACGCCGCCGCCCTCGGCCGTACCGCCGCCGAGCGTCTCTTCCGTCAGCTCGACGGCAACCTCACCACCCCGGAACGGATCGAACTCCCCACCCGGCTGATCACGCGCGGCTCGGGAGAACTGCCGCCGGCCCTCTGAGCCAGGGCCGTGGCGGCCGTCGCGGGCCCGGGGCGGCCTGCCTCGCCGGGACTCCACGGGTCCGTGCGCCGCATCTCCCAGGTCTCCGGCCGCCCTCTCCGGCTCCCCCGACCGCGGACGTGGTCCCGAACCGCCCACCGGGCGTTGTGGGTCCCGGTGGCCACCGGCCTTCCCGCGTCGCACGACGGCCGATCCCCGGCGCATCGGCGCCCGCGGCGGTCCGGAAGCCGAGCCGGGCGGATCGCCGGTCGCGGTGAGACGCGAGGAGGCCGACCCGGTCATGGAGATGCCGGGCGTGCGCGGCCGTACGGAGCCTTGTGGCCGCGCCGTTCGGGTGACGGCCGTGCCTCCCGGGGCGGGCGGGCGGCGCGCCCTACTGTCCCGAGGTCGTCAGATCCCCCCGGCGCGGCCTGGCGAAGTTCTCCAGGTCAGCTCGGGTCAGGCCCGTCGCGCGGGCCACCTCGGCGATGTCCAGGGCGCCGCAGTCGAGGCCGCGCAGGAGATAGCCGCTGAGGGCCTTGGCCGTGGCGGGTTCGTCCATCACGTCGCCGGACACGCGGCCGGCGTAGCGGGCGAGGCGGGCGGCGGCCTGTTCGAAGCCCTCGCGGTAGAAGGCGAAGACGGCCGCGTAACGGGTGGGGAGGTGGCCCGGGTGCATGTCCCAGCCCTGGTAGTAGGCGCGGGCCAGCGCGCGGCGGGTGAGGCCGTAGTGCAGGCGCCAGGCGGCGTGCACCTTCTCGGTGGGGCCGACGGGCAGGACGTTGGTGGAACCGTCCGAGAGGCGTACTCCGGTGCCGGCGGCCGCGACCTGCATGACCGCCTTGGCGTGGTCGGCGGCCGGGTGGTCGCTCGACTGGTGGGCCGCGGAGACGCCGAGGCAGGCGCTGTAGTCGAAGGTCCCGTAGTGCAGACCGGTGGCCCGGCCCTCCGCCGCCCCGATCATGCGGGCGACGGTGGCCGTGCCGTCCGGGCCGAGGACGGCCTGGCTCGTCTCGATCTGGATCTCGAAGCCGATCCTGCCGGGTTCCAGCCCGCGTGCCTTCTCGAACGCCTCCAGGAGCCGGACCATCGCGGTGACCTGTTCCGCGTACGTCACCTTGGGCAGGGTGAGGACGAGCCCCCCGGGCAGCCCGCCGGCCTCCGCCAGACCCGTCAGGAAGATGTCCAGGGTGCGGATGCCCCGGTCCCGCACCGGCGCCTCCATGCACTTCATGCGGATGCCCATGTACGGGGCCGCGGTGCCGTCCCGGTACGCCTCGGCGATCAGCCGGGCCGCGCGGGCCGCCGCGCCGTCCTCCTCGGGGTCCGGGCGCGGGCCGTAGCCGTCCTCGAAGTCGACCCGCAGGTCCTCGACCGGTTCGCGCTCCAGTTTGGCCCGGACACGGTCGTACACGGGCCCGGCGAGTTCGTCGGCGAGGCCGAGGACCGCGGCGAAGGACGCGGCGTCCGGGGCGTGTTCGTCCAGGGCGGCGAGGGCGCGGTCGCCCCAGGCCCGGACGGTGTCGGCGGCGAACGTGTCTCCGGGGACGTACACGGTGTGGACGGGCTGGCGGGTTCCGGGGTCTCCTGGGAAGCGACGTTCCAGTTCCGCGTCGACGGGGGCGAGTGAGGCACTGATCGCCTCACCGACGGCGCCGGCGAGGCTCGTCACCACCTGCTCCTGCCGATACTGACCCATCCCACACCCTCCTGTTTTCCGCAGTACGGAATCAACAATCCGTTGAACGAAGTTATCCGGCGGGCTTCCCGTGGGTCAACACCCTCTTGCGGCGCGGGACACCCTGCGGCCCCCGCTCGTCCACTCCCGCCCCGGCCCCCCGGACAAGCTGTTCCGGATCCCTCACCTCCCTCTCTTCCCTGTTCCCCCCTTCCCCCCTTCCCCTCCGATGGTGCGCACCCCCATCCTGACCAGCGACCGAAGGAGCACGCGTGCTCGATTCCAGCGGAGTGACCCGGCGCATGGGGCTCAGGACCGTGGTGGCCGCGGCGCTCGCCGTACCCCTGCTCACCACGGCCCGGGCCTCCGCCACCCGGCGCCCCCGTCCCCGGACCCGGCCCGGACCGCGTCCCCACCTGGACGTCATGACCTTCAACCTGCGGTACGCGAGCACGCGCGAGCCCAACAGCTGGGCGGTGCGCCGTCCGGTGATGCGCGAGCTGCTGCGCACCACGACACCGCACGTCATCGCCACCCAGGAGGGCCTCCACCGTCAACTGCTCGACATCGAGTCCGACCTCGCGCCGCACTACGAGTGGATCGGCACCGGCCGGGAGGGCGGCAGCCGGGACGAGTCCGTGGCGATCTACTACGACACGCGGCGCCTGGCCCCGGTCGAGCACGACACCCTCTGGCTCTCCGACACCCCCCGGGTGATCGGCTCGAACACCTGGGGCGCCGCGCTCCCCCGTATCGCCACCTGGGTGCGTTTCCGTGATCTCCGGGACGGCGGGCGGGAGTTCTTCCTGCTGAACACGCACCTGGACCACGTGAGCCAGTACGCGCGGACGCGGGCCGCCTCGCTCATCGCCGAGACGATCACGGCGTTCGACCCGTCCCTGCCGTGTCTGGTGACGGGTGACTTCAACGCGGCGGCGCACGACAACCCGGCGTACGACATCCTGCTGGGCGCCGGACTCGCCGACACCTGGGACACGGCCGCCGTGCGGAGCGCCCCCTACGCGACCTTCCACGGCTACCGGCCGCTGACGCCGGGCGGCGAGCGCATCGACTGGATCCTCGCCACCGCGGGCGTCACCTCGCACCAGGCGTCGGTCGACACCTTCTCGCGGGACGGCCGGTTCCCGAGCGACCACCTTCCGGTGCGGGCCACGCTGACCCTGGGATGAACGAAGGCCCCCGTGACCGGTGTCCGGTCACGGGGGCCTCGTACAACGCCGAGCGATCAGCCCTTGCGGGTGTTGATCTCCTCGGTGAGCTGCGGGACGACCTCGTGCAGGTCGCCGACCACGCCGTAGTCGACCAGGTCGAAGATCGGCGCCTCGGCGTCCTTGTTGATCGCCACGATCGTCTTCGACGTCTGCATGCCGGCGCGGTGCTGGATGGCGCCGGAGATGCCGGAGGCGATGTAGAGCTGCGGCGAGACGGACTTGCCGGTCTGGCCGACCTGGTTGGTGTGCGGGTACCAGCCGGCGTCGACCGCGGCACGCGAGGCGCCCACGGCGGCACCGAGCGAGTCGGCGAGAGCCTCGATGACCGAGAAGTTCTCGGCGCCGTTGACGCCACGGCCGCCGGAGACGACGATCGCGGCCTCGGTCAGCTCGGGGCGGCCGGTCGACTCGCGCGGCGTGCGGGCGGTGACCTTGGTGCCGGTGGCCTTCTCGGAGAAGGTGACCGCGAGGGCCTCCACGGCGCCGGCGGCCGGGGCGGCCTCCACGGCGGCCGAGTTCGGCTTGACCGTGATGACCGGGGTGCCCTTGGCGACACGCGACTTGGTGGTGAAGGAGGCGGCGAACGCGGACTGCGTGGCCACCGGACCCTCGTCACCGGCCTCCAGGTCGGTGGCGTCGGTGATGACGCCCGAGCCGATGCGGACCGCGAGGCGGGCCGCGATCTCCTTGCCCTCGGCGGAGGACGGGACGAGCACGGCGACCGGGGAGACGGCGTCGTACGCGGCCTGGAGCGCGTCGACCTTCGGCACGACGAGGTAGTCGGCGTACTCGGCGGCGTCGTGCGTGAGGACCTTCACCGCGCCGTGCTCGGCGAGCGCGGCGGCGGTGTTCTCGGCACCGGAGCCGAGGGCGACGGCGACGGGCTCGCCGATGCGGCGGGCGAGCGTCAGCAGCTCCAGCGTGGGCTTGCGGACGGCACCGTCCACGTGGTCGACGTAGACGAGAACTTCAGCCATGGGAATGCACTCCTGCGGATTGCGAAGTCTGAGGGGAGGTGAGCTGGTGGGTCACAGTCACTGCGCCGGTCCGGGGATGCACCCCGGCCCGTCGGCGGCTAGATGAACTTCTGGCCCGCGAGGAACTCAGCGAGCTGCTTGCCGCCCTCGCCCTCGTCCTTGACGATCGTGCCCGCCGTGCGCGCCGGACGCTCGGTGGCGGCGTCGACCTTGGTCCAGGCACCCTCGAGGCCGACCTCGTCCGCCTCGATCTCCAGGTCCTCGAGGTCCCAGGACTGAACCGGCTTCTTCTTGGCGGCCATGATGCCCTTGAAGGACGGGTAACGCGCCTCGCCCGACTGGTCGGTCACCGACACGACCGCGGGGAGGGAGGCCTCCAGCTGCTCGGAGGCGGAGTCGCCGTCGCGGCGGCCCTTGACCACACCGTCCTCGACGGAGACCTCGGAGAGCAGGGTGACCTGCGGGACACCGAGACGCTCGGCCAGCAGCGCCGGGACGATGCCCGCGGTGCCGTCGGTGGACGCCATGCCGGAGATGACCAGGTCGAAGCCGGCCTTCTCGATCGCCTTGGCCAGCACCAGCGAGGTGCCGATGGCGTCGGTGCCGTGCAGGTCGTCGTCCTCGACGTGAATGGCCTTGTCCGCGCCCATGGACAGCGCCTTGCGCAGCGCGTCCTTGGCGTCCTCGGGGCCGACGGTCAGCACGGTGATCTCCGCGTCGTCCGCCTCGTCCGCGATCTGCAGCGCCTGCTCGACGGCGTACTCGTCGAGTTCGGACAGCAGGCCGTCCACGTCGTCACGGTCGACGGTCAGGTCATCGGCGAAGTGCCGGTCGCCAGTGGCGTCGGGCACGTACTTCACAGTGACAACGATCCTCAAGCTCACGCCGGCTCTCCTACTGCATCGTCATTTCTGGGCTGCCTTCTTTCAGGCAGCATAGGCGCCTGAAGCGGCCGATCCCGGTCGGGGCGGCGCGCGCTCCGAACGAGATATTACTCGCCAGTACACCCATTGGGCGCCCACTAAGCAAGCGCTTTGGAATGTGACCTTCGCAACTCTGCGTAACCGGCGAGTAAAACTGACGAGTAGCCGGGCCGCGCCTTCAGTCGCGCAGGCCGCCGAAACGCCCCTGGTGGTACAGGAGTGGGCTGCCCACGCCCGTCGGATCACCCTGGACGACCTCCGCCAGGACGATCCGGTGGTCACCCGCCGGTACCCGCGCCACGACCCGGCACACCAGCCAGGCGAGCACGTCGTCGAGCACGGGAACTCCCTCGGGCCCGTTGCTCCAACGGGTGGGCGGGCCGAACCGGTCGGCGCCGCTGCGGGCGAAGGTGGCGGCCAGCTCCCGCTGGTGTTCGCCGAGCACGTGGACGCCGACATGACCGGCCTCGGACATCACGGGCCAGCTCGACGCGCCGGTGCCTATGCCGAACGAGACGACCGGGGGTTCGGCCGAGACCGAGGTGAGCGAGGTGGCGGTGAAACCGACGGGACCGCGGGCGTCCGAGGCGGTGATGACGGCGACCCCCGCCGCGTGCCGCCGGAACACGGAGCGCAGCAGATCCGGGGAGGCGGGCCGGGGTCCGCCGGGCCGCGGCCCGGCCGCCGCGGGGCCGTCCTTCCGCGCGGGCCGCTCCGGACCCGCGCCCGCGCGGGCCGGCCCCAGCGCGGGGAGCGGGCCCTGGCCGGTCAACAGCCCGGACGGCACGCGCTCGCGGCGCACGCCGGGTCCAGGTGGACGGGCTCGGGGAGAGGGAGTTCCGGGGACATACGGCCAGGCTGACGATCGGTGACGGGCGCAGTCAAGGGCGTACCGGCAGATGGGAGATGCCTCACCATGATCGCCACGGGTCAGACGGCCTCTCCGAGCGCGGCGACGACGTCCGCCTTGCGCGGCTGCCCCGCGGCCCGGCGCACGATCCGCCCGTCCGCGTCGAGCACCAGCACGGTGGGCGTCTTGAGGATGCCGAGTTCGCGTACGAGGTCCAGGTGGTCCTCCGCGTCGATCTCCACGTGGGCGACGCCGGGGACCATGCCGGCCACCTCGCCCAGAATCCGCCGGGTGGCCCGGCAGGGGGCGCAGAACGCGCTGGAGAACTGCACGAGCGTGGCCCGTTCACCGAGCCCCTCCCCCAACTCGGCCACGCCGAGCCGCTTTCCCTCGTCGCGCCCGCGCACCCTCACCCTCCCGCTCCGCCGCCGGTGCAGCATCCCGAAGGCGCTCGCCGCCGCGAGCACCACCACGCACACCACAAGTCCGTTCATCATGTGCACAAGCATTCATGAGACCGCAAAGATTCCCCGCCCCGTCCGGCGCCCAGCATGCGGAATGCTTGATTCATGGACATTGACGCGAGAGGACCGCGTTTCGGCGCGGTCGTGACGACGGTCGTACTGGCGGTGACGCTGATCACCGGGAGCGTCTGGCTGCTGGCCTGGCAGACCCTGGCGTTCGCGCTGGGCGCGGTCGGCGGCGTGGCGCGCTCGCCGTACGGCTGGGTGTTCAAGAAGGCGGTCCGGCCGCGGATCGGGCCGCCCACGGAGTTCGAGGCACCGGAGCCCCCGCGGTTCGCGCAGGCGGTCGGGCTGCTGTTCGCGGTGGTGGGACTGATCGGCTGGACCGCGGGGCCGCAGTGGCTGGGCACGGCGGCGACGGGGTGCGCGCTCGCGGCGGCGTTTCTCAATGCGGCGTTCGGGTACTGCCTCGGGTGTGAGATGTACCTGTTCGTGCGTCGCGCGAGGGTACGCACCGAGTAAAGGCGGGTTAAAACTCCGAGGTCGATCAAGGGGGCGACGTGACGAGGATCTCGCCGTTCCCCGGCACCAGGACTGGCCCCCCGTCCGTTCTTCGGGCACGATCTGCGCATTGCCGTAAACCTACGGCTGCGTAACTTTCCCGCCGGGAGACCCCTTCCCAGGCAGAGAGAAGGGTCCACCCCGTCCATGGCAGAGCTTGTCTACCGCCCCGTCGTCGGCCTCGCCCAAACGCTCTTCAAGGCGTGGGACCTCAAGATCGACTGCAAGGGGTCGGAGAACATCCCGCGCTCGGGCGGCGCCGTGCTGGTCAGCAACCACATCAGTTATCTGGACTTCATCTTCGACGGCCTGGCCGCCCTGCCCCAGAAGCGCCTGGTGCGTTTCATGGCGAAGGAATCGGTCTTCCGGCACAAGATCTCCGGTCCGCTGATGCGGGGCATGAAGCACATTCCCGTGGACCGTCAGCAGGGCGAGACGGCCTACCAGCACGCGCTGGAGTCGCTGCGTTCCGGTGAGATCGTCGGCGTCTTCCCCGAGGCGACCATCTCGCAGTCCTTCACACTGAAGAGCTTCAAGTCGGGTGCCGCGCGCATGGCCCAGGAGGCCGGCGTCCCGCTCATTCCCGTGGCCCTGTGGGGTACGCAGCGGCTGTGGACCAAGGGCCACCCGCGCAACTTCAAGCGCAGCCACACCCCGATCACCATCCGGGTCGGCGAGCCGATGGAGGCCCCGAAGGACCAGTACGCGGGGGCCATCACCCGGCGGCTGCGCGAGCGCGTCCAGGAGTTGCTCGAGGCCGCGCAGCGCTCCTACCCCGTACGCCCCAAGGGGCCGGACGACACCTGGTGGATGCCCGCCCACCTCGGCGGCACGGCACCGACCCCCGAAGAGGTACGCGCGGCCGAGACGCGCTGAACCGGCGCGCGGGGTGCCCCCGCGCGCCGCGCCGTCATTCCGGGGCGTGGACGGTGATCCGCGCCCCGGGGCTGAACTTCTGGAGCAGTTCGGCGAGTTCGGCGCCCGCGGCCTCGACCTCGGCGACCGGCATCGGGGCGAGGCTCTCCAGCAGGAAGAGCGCCGCGGTGGATTCCTCCGTGAGCCCCGTACGCGGCCCCTGGCGCCAGTTCCAGCGACGGCAGGTGACTCCCGCGTCGTCGCGCCACACCACCTCGCCCGCGTCGGGGTGTTCGACGACCTTCTCACCGCCCGCGACGGTGACGAACTCCTCGTCGCCCGTAGCGCGCACCAGGCGCATCGCGCCTCGGATGTGATCGGTGTCCTCGCCGCCGACCGGGATCAGGTGGGCCACGCTGATCGCGTTGTAGACGTCCACGAGGACGTTGATCCTCGGCAGGCCCGCCTCCGAGAGCGCGCGCCTGGCGAGCGCTTCGGCGGAGTTGCGGGTGCGTGAGGGCTTGGATCCGAACGCCGTGTACGCCGCCCGCCAGGCCGCCATGTGCGGGTCCTCGTGCGGAGCCCGCCCCGCCAGCCGTCCGGCCAGCCGCCGGGCCGCGTCGTCCAGGAGCGACGAAGTCCCTTCGGTGCTGGGGCCGTTGACCAGCCCGTCCGCCTCCACGGCGACATGCGTGGAGCCGGGCACGAGCGCGCGCACCTCGTCGGACACGGTGAGTCGGATCGTCATCGTCTGCCTCGCCTCAGAGTGCGGTGGGGAGCGTCCGCCACAGGGACGGACGGTCGGGGGCGGCTTTCAAGGCGCCCAGCACGGCCGGGTGCGGTTCAGCGTACAACACCGGGTAGTCCAACTCATTGGACTCCGGGTCGGTCGCGAAGGCCAGCCGTTCACCGTCCAGGGAGAACTGCGCGTCCACGCCGGGCTTGTTGCCGCGGGGGTCCTGCCGGTGCCAGGCCCCCCGGAAGCGCACGGCGACGAGTCCGTGGACCTCGCCGAACCGCTGGTAGCAGAACGCGGTCGGGATGTCCTCGGCGCGCAGCAGCGCGGCCAGCGCGTGGGCCTTGGCGTAGCAGATGCCCGTACGCCGCTCCAGGACGTCGGACGCGCGCCAGGTGACCCGGAGATCGCCGGAGTCGGCCGAGTGCGGGATGGTGTCACGCACGAATTCGAACGCGGCGCGTGCATAGGCATACGAGTCCGCGACGCCCTCCGCCAGGCGTCCGGCCGTCTCGCGGACCAGCGGATGGTGATGGTCGACCACCTCGTCGGCGGCCAGATAGGCGGAGAGGTCGTTGGTTTCCTGGATCAGCTCCATGCCCGCAGAGCATAGGAACGCGACCACCCGGGAGTCAATAAATTTCCGAGTGGTCGCATATCCATGCAATCGGTGGTGTGTGCCGGGCGGACCCGGCGCCGTGCCTACCGCTGGGCCATCTCCTCCTTGACCGCGGCGACGAAGTCGTCGACGTCGGCCTCGGTCGTGTCGAAGGCGCACATCCAGCGGACGTCACCGGCCGGCTCGTCCCAGAAGTAGAAGCGGTAGCGCTTCTGCAGCCGCTCGCTCACGTCGTGCGGGAGCCGGGCGAAGACCGCGTTGGCCTGGACCGGGTGGAGGATCTCCACTCCGTGCACCGCGCGGACGCCCTCGGCGAGACGCTGGGCCATCTCGTTGGCGTGCCGGGCGTTGCGCAGCCACAGGTCCTTGGCGAGCAGCGCCTCCAACTGCACCGAGACGAAGCGCATCTTGGAGGCCAGCTGCATCGACAGCTTGCGCAGGTGCTTCATGTGGCTGACGGCGTCCTGGTTCAGGACGACGACCGCCTCGCCGAACAGCGCGCCGTTCTTGGTGCCGCCCAGCGACAGGATGTCGACGCCGACCGCGTCGGTGAACGTCCGCATCGGGACGTCCAGGGAGGCGGCGGCGTTGGATATCCGGGACCCGTCCAGGTGCACCTTCATGCCGTGCGCGTGGGCGTGGTCGCAGATCGCGCGGATCTCGCCGGGCGTGTAGAGCGTGCCCAGTTCGGTGCTCTGGGTGATCGAGACGACCTGCGGCATCGCCCGGTGCTCGTCGTCCCAGCCGTACGCCTGCCGGTCGATCAGTTCGGGCGTGAGCTTGCCGTCGGGGGTGGGCACGGTGAGCAGCTTGAGACCGCCCATGCGCTCGGGGGCGCCGCCCTCGTCGACGTTGATGTGCGCGCTCTCCGCGCAGATCACCGCGCCCCAGCGGTCGGTGACCGCCTGGAGCGCGACCACGTTCGCGCCGGTGCCGTTGAAGACCGGGAAGGCCTCCGCGGTCGACCCGAAGTGGCTGCGGACGATCCCCTGGAGGTTCTCCGTGTAGTCGTCCTCGCCGTACGCGACCTGGTGCCCGCCGTTGGCCAGGGCCAGGGCGGCGAGCACCTCGGGGTGGGCTCCCGCGTAGTTGTCGCTGGCGAAGCCGCGGACGGCTGGGTCGTGATGACGCCGGGCGTCGGTCTTCGGAGGATTCACGGCTTCTCGGTCAGCCACAGGCGCTTTCCGTTCACTTCGGCGGCGGGCTTGTCCCAGACGCCGACGATGGACTCGGCCAGTTCCGTGACGTCCGTGAAACCCGCGAACTTCGCGTTGGGCCGCTCGGCGCGCATCGCGTCGTGCACCAACGCCTTCACCACCAGGATGGCGGCGGCGGACGTCGGGCCTTCGGCGCCCTCGGCGATCCCGGCCTTGCGGAAGTAGTCCGCCATGGCCAGCGTCCATGCCTCGGCCGCCGCCTTGGCCGCGGAGTAGGCCGCGTTCCCGGCGGTGGGATTGCTGGCACCGGCGGCGCTGATCAGGACGTACCGGCCGCGCTCGCTGCTCTGCAGTGCCTCGTGGAAGGCGAGCGTGGTGTGCTGGACCGTGCGGATCAGCAGCAGTTCGAGCAGGTCCCAGTCGTCGAGAACCGTCTTGGTGAAGGTCTCGCTGCCGCGCCAGCCGCCGACGAGGTGGACGAGCCCGTCCACCCGGCCGAAGTCCTTCTGGACGCGCGCGGCCCAGTCGCGGGTCGACTGGAGGTCGAGCAGGTCCACGGTGTCGCCGACGACGGTGGAGCCGCCGTGCGCGTAGCGGGCCGCGTCCACGGCCTCCGCCAGCCGCTCCGCGTCGTTGTCCGCGCCGATGACGGTGGCGCCCGCCTCGGCGAGCCTGAGCAGTGCCGCCCGGCCGGCGGGTCCACCCGCGCCCGCCACCGCGATCACCGCACCGCTGAGAGCCCCGTTCCCCATGGTCTTCGCCTCCTGAGCAATGTTCTCGCTACCGCGGTCGGTCACGCGGCGACCCGCTCGGAGCCGGCCGCGGTGATGCCCTTGGTGGAGGCGATCACGTGCTTCAGCTTCTTGGAGAGCGCCTCATAGAACATGCTCAGGGGAAACTCGTCCGGAAGCACGTCGTCGACCAGCTTGCGCGGCGGCTGGGACAGGTCGAGGGCGTCCGGACCCTTGGCCCAGCGGGAGCCCGGGTGCGGGGCGAGATAGGTGGAGACCAGCTCGTAGGCCTTGAACCAGTGGACGAGCTTGGGGCGGTCGATGCCGGACCGGTAGAGGTCCTCGATCTCGGCGCACAGCTGGTTGGTGACCAGCGGGGCGCGCTGCCAGTCGATGTGCAGCTTGTTGTCGGTCCAGCGGACGACGTCGTGCTTGTGCAGGTAGGCGAAGAGGAGCTGGCCGCCGAGACCGTCGTAGTTGCGGACGCGGTCGCCGGAGAGCGGGAAGCGGAACATCCGGTCGAAGAGCACGGCGTACTGCACGTCGCGGCCGTGCGCGTTGCCCTCGGACTCCAGCTTCACGGCCTCCTTGAAGGCGGTGAGGTCGCAGCGCAGCTCCTCCAGGCCGTACATCCAGAACGGCTGGCGCTGCTTGATCATGAACGGGTCGAAGGGCAGGTCGCCGTGGCTGTGGGTGCGGTCGTGGACCATGTCCCAGAGCACGAAGGCCTTCTCGCAGCGCTCCTGGTCGTGGACCATGGCGGCGATGTCCTCGGGCAGCTCGAGACCGAGGGTGTCCACGGCGGCGCCGGTGACGGCGCGGAAGCGGGCGGCCTCGCGGTCGCAGAAGATGCCGCCCCAGGTGAACCGCTCGGGCGCCTCGCGCACCGCGATCGTCTCCGGGAAGAGGACGGCCGAGTTGGTGTCGTAGCCCGCGGTGAAGTCCTCGAAGGTGATGCCGCAGAACAGCGGATTGTCGTAGCGGGTGCGCTCGAGCTCGGCCAGCCACTCCGGCCACACCATGCGCAGGACGACCGCCTCGAAGTTGCGGTTCGGGTTGCCGTTCTGCGTGTACATGGGGAAGACGACCAGGTGCTGGAGGCCGTCCTCGCGGCGCGCGGCGGGCTGGAAGGCCAGCAGCGAGTCGAGGAAGTCCGGCACCTGGAAGCCGCCGTCGGCCCAGCGGCGCAGGTCCCTCACGAGCGCCTCGTGGTAGGCGACGTCGTGGGGCAGCAGCGGGGAGAGGCTCTCGATCGCCTCCGCCGCCCGGCGCACGGCCAGATCGACGTCGGACGCGTCCGGGGCGCCGTCCGACTCGAAGTCTATGGAGCCGTCCTTGGACTGCCAGGGGCGGATCTCCTCCACGGCATCCTTGAGCACGGGCCATGCCGGATGCTCCACCACCCTGGCCACGGGAGGAACCCGCTCCTCCGTACCCACCTGCTCAAGAACTTCCGTCATGTCCCATCCTCCACAGGAAAAACTCGCGTATGGACACCGTATGTATACGAGGTTCCTTCCCGCAAGAGGAGACTCGGGAGATTATCCTGCGCACCCCTACCTTCACCGCTCTTTTTCCTGCCGGACACCATGTATGCAATGACATCCGCCACACTCACCCGACGGCCCGGCGGCGCCGAGGGGTTCCGGAGAGAGGTCCACGAGGGGTGCCGGGGACGGGACGGCCCGCGTCACGGCGCCTTCCTGGCGGCGGGAGCGACCCGGGCGGGCGACCTACGGGACGGCGGGTCCGGCGACACGGGTGATATGGGGCATATCTCCCCGGTTCGCTCCCTTTCCACACACCGATTGCCCCGAGTGAGCCCGACACTCCCATTGCCCCGCGCAGGAACGGGTACATCGCAGAGTCAGGCCATTAGGCTGCGGCCTTGCCGCGTGGACGCCCCCGTCGGAACCACGCGCGAGCCGAGCCGCCGTCGACGGAAGCGAGTCGCATCTTGAACTTCCTCACCATCGGTCACCGCGGAGTGATGGGCGTCGAGCCCGAGAACACCCTCCGTTCCTTCGTCGCCGCCCAGAACGCGGGCCTCGACCTGATCGAACTCGATCTGCACCTGAGCAAGGACGGCGCCCTCGTCGTCATGCACGACTTCGACGTGGACCGCACGACCGACGGCTCGGGGCCGATCGCCGAGAAGACGCTCGAGGAGCTGCGCGCGCTCGACGCGGGCCGCGGTGAGCGCGTCCCCGTCTTCGAGGAGGTCCTGGAGGCCGTCCGGACCCCGTTGCAGGCCGAGATCAAGGATGTCGCGGCGGCCAGGGCGCTGGCCGAGGTGATGCGGCGGCACGACCTGGTCGGGCGGGTCGAGGTGTCGTCGTTCCACGACGAGGCCGTCGCCGAGATCACCCGCCTGGTGCCGGGCGTCCGCACCGCGCTGATCGCCAGCCGCTACGGCGTCGACGTCGTGGACCGCGCCGTCGAGGTCGGCTCCGCGACCGTCTGCCTCAACATCCGCAGGCTGAGCCTGGAGGTCGTCGAGGCGGCCCGCAAGGCCGACCTCCGGATCATCGGCTGGGTGGTGAACACCCAGGACCACCTCCGGCTGGTGCGCGCCCTGGAACTGGACGGCGCCACGACCGACTACCCCGAGATCAAACGGACCGGCCGCTTCACGGCGTGACGGGGGGCGGGAAGGCCGCCGCACCACGGGGTCCGCTCGGCCGTGACCGGCCCGAGCGGACCCGATGCGGCCCGGCCCCCCGCGCGCACCGGGCCGTGGGCGACGCGTCGGGCCCGCCGAGCACCCGGAGGCTCCCCGGGCCCGGGAGGCGGAACCGTCGACCTGCCGTCCGGAGCCGGGAAGCGCGCCACGACACCGGCCCGGGGCGGGATGTGCGGCCGCTTCGGCGGGCCTGCCGCGTGATCGCCCGGATCAGACCTGGGCGAGCGGCTTGACCAGCAGTTCGAAGCGCAGGTCGTCCCGCTGCGGGATCCCGAAGCGCTCGTCGCCGTACGGGAACGGTGTCATCCGTCCCGTACGGCGGTAGCCGCGCCGCTCGTACCAGGCGATGAGGTCCTCGCGTACGGAGATCACGGTCATGTGCATCTCCGTGACACCCCAAGTCTCGCGGGCCGTCCGCTCCGCCTCGCCGATGATGACCTTGCCGAGCCCGCCGCCCTGGAGCGCGGGGCTGACCGCGAACATGCCGAAGTAAGCGTGGTCCCCTCGGTGCTCCAGCTGGCAGCAGGCCACGAGCGCGCCGTCCCGCTCGGCGATCAGGAGCCGGCTGTCGGGCGCCTCGACGACGGCGAGCACCGCTGCCGCGTCGGTCCGCTGCCCCTGGAGGATGTCCGCCTCCGTGGTCCAGCCGACCCGGCTGGAGTCCCCTCGGTACGCCGAGTCGACCAGCGCGACCAGGGGGTCCACATCCCTGTCGGTGGCGTCGCGGAAGGTCAGGCCGGTGGCGGTTTCCATGGAAGCGGTTCTCCGTTCGGTGGCGCGGCTGGGCACGCCGAGCGTAACCCTCCCCTAGACTCCGGCTGCATGGTGCATGTACTGAGCGGCCGGACGCTGTTGCGCCCGGCCGACCCGGAGCGCTCGCGTGCCTTCTACGGCGGGCAGCTCGGCCTCGACGTCTACCGCGAGTTCGGCACGGGACCCGAGCGCGGGACCGTGTACTTCCTCGGCGGCGGTTTCCTGGAGGTCGCCGGACGGTCCGAGACCCCGCCCTCGCCCGCGCTGAAACTGTGGCTCCAGGTCGCGGACATCACGGCGGCCCACGAGGAGCTGACGGCCGCCGGGGTCGAGGTGGTCCGCGAGCCGGTGCGGGAGCCCTGGGGACTGATCGAGATGTGGATCACGGACCCGGACGGAACCGAGATCGTGATCGTCGAGATCCCCGCCGACCATCCGCTGCGCCACCGGCCCTGAGCGCCTCCGAGACTCCGCTTCCCGTCCGGCACGGCGCGCCGGACGGGACGCGGCCGACCGGCGGGGCGGCGGGGCGGCCCGGATGGCCCCCGCTTCACGGCGGGCTTAGCGTGCTGAGGGGGCCCGCCGCGAAAGGACGCTCATGAAGCTCGACAGGCCGGTGACCGGCGGACCCTGCTGGACGGAGCTCGGTACGAGCGATCTGGAGAGCGCCAAGGGCTTCTACGCCGATCTGTTCGGCTGGCGCCCGGAGACGGACCCGCGTCAGGAGGCGGGCGGCTACACGGTCGCGCACCTCGGGGACGCGGCCGTCGCGGCGATCACCCCGATCTATCAGGAGTCGCAGCCCGTCGCCTGGAACGTGTCGTTCGCCGTCGACGACGTGGACGCGGCCGCGGCGGCCGTGCGGGCCGCGGGCGGAACGATCGTCCTCGACCCGATGGACGTGCTCGACATGGGCCGTTTCGCGGTCGCGTTCGACCCGGGCGGTGCCGCCTTCCAGATGTGGCAGGCCCGGGCCTTCTCCGGTGCGGGACTGTTCAACGCGCCGGGCGCGCTCGGCTGGGTCGAACTGCTGACCCGGGCCCCCGACGAGGTGACCGCGTTCTACACGTCGGTGTTCGGCTGGACGGTGAGAGCGTCGGAGCACTACCCGCAGTGGGGCGTCGACGGAGCCGACTTCGGCGGCATGATCACGATGGACGAGAACTTCCCGCACGAGGTCCCCTCGCACTGGCTGCCCTACTTCGCCGTCGAGGACGTGGACGCCACGGCGAACGCCGTTCTCATGGCGGACGGCCACCTGCTGATGGAACCCGTCTCGCAGCCCCACGGCCGGCGCATCGCCGTCGCGCGGGACCTCCAGGGCGCCGCGTTCGGGATCTACACGGAGGCCGGCATGTCCTGACCCGCGTGTCGCTGCCGACACCTCCCGCCACCCGTGGGAGGCGGTGTCAGACCCGCGGCAGCCTCAGCCGGCCCTCCAGCTGACCGAGCAACTCGCCCAGGATCACGGCCAGTTCGCGCTGGCGATCCCGGTCGATCCCGGACAGGACCCCGGCCTCGTAGGCGAGCTGGTCGGGGAGGACACCGTCGACCAGTTCGCGTCCTTCGTCGGTCAGCCGGACGTGCGCGACCCGGCGGTCCCGGGTGTCGCCGCGCCGCTCGACCAGACCGCGCTCCGTCAGCTGCTTGAGCCGCTTGGTGACGGCGGCGCCCGAGGAGAAGGTCTCGCGGGCGATCTCGCTCGGAGTCAGCTCGTGCCCGGTGCGGCGCAGCGTCCCGAGCACGTCGAACTCGGGGCGGGTGAGCCCGGCGCGACGCAGGGGCGCGTCCTCGGCCTGCTGGAGGAGCGCGGCACAGCGGTTGACCCGCCCGATGACCTCCATGGGTCCGGTGTCGAGGTCCGGTCGTACGGTCCCCCACTGGCGCACGACGGCCGCCACCGTGTCGGCGGGCACCGCCCGGTCGCCGTCCGCCGCGCCCCGTCCGTCCGCTGTCGTCATGCCCGTGCGTCCTCCCCGCAGTGCGGTTCCCGGCGTCGTACCGTCGCCGCGAGCGTACGGTGTCCGGCCTGTTCAGCTCGCATGACCCGCTCCTCCGGCAGGGCGCGCTGCCACCATTCGCCGGCCGCGGCGTCGGCGGCGGCGCGCAGGTCGACCACGGCGGCGGACAGACCGCGGCGGGCGGACTCCAGGGCTTCGGGCGCCGGGCGTTCCTCGGCCAGCAGTCCGGCGGCGTGTTCCCGGGCCCGGTCCACCGCGCCGAGCGCGCGTTCGATGCGGTCGCCGGCCCGGCGGTTGGTGACGGCCAGGGCGGCGGCGAAGCCGACCAGGGCGCCCACGAGGGTGTCCAGCACCCGGTCGGTGATCAGCTCTCCGGGCTGCTGGGCGCGCGCGAACTCGGTGATCAGCAGGGCCATGGGGGTCACGCAGACGCTGCCGAGCCAGTAGTTGCGGCCGATCAGCGCCTCGGCACCGAAGTTCAGGGCGAGGCAGCACAGGACGAGGGCCGCCTGGCCGACGTGCGCGAGGGGGGCGAGTACGGCGAACGCCAGGACGCCCAGGAGGTTGCCGACCACGCGCTGGACGCCCCGGCTCCAGGTGAGGCTGACGTTGGCCTGGTAGAGCGAGGCGGCGGTGACCAGCGCCCAGTAGGGGCGGCCGACACCGAGCGCGAGCGCGACGTATCCGGCCAGCGCGCAGCCGAGCGCGGTGCGCAGGGCGATCGGGGCGAGCGGGCCGAGGCGGCGGAGCGGCGACGGTTCGGCGAGGGCGAGCGCCGTCTCGACGCCGAGCAGTTCGTCGGCGGCGTCCCCGAGGCCGTCGGGGTCCGGGACGGGCCCGGTGCCGGCCAGGGCGCGGGCCCAGCCGCGCAGCCGCCGGGCGTCCGTGTCGGCGGGTGCGGCGAGCGCGACCTCGGCCCGCACGACCAGTCGTTCGAGGGCGCGCCGGGGTGCGGACCGGGCTCCGGTGGACAGCAGCGACTGCCAGGCGGCGTGCACGGCGGCCGCCGCGGCGGCGCGGGCACGGGCGTCGTCCGGGGTCTCCGCGACCACCGCCGCGGCGTTCAGGGCGTGCGCGGTGGCACGCCGTTCCGGGCCGTGCGGGCGCAGCAGTCCGGGGGCCATGCCGACGATCCAGGCCCAGGCCCCGGCCGCCGCGCCGAGCGCGAGGTGGCCCGGCACCTGACCGAGGCTCTGCGGTACGAACAGGGACGCGGAGGAGATGAAGGCGAGGACCACGTGTCCGGGCGGGCCGATGCGCGTGGCGTCGCACAGGGCCTTCTGCGCGGCGGCCAGCAACGCGCCGACGGTGACCAGCACGACGGCGTTCGTGGTGAGCGACGCCGTGACCAGCGCGACGCCGAGTCCGCCGAGCATCCCGGCCACCACCCGGGCCAGGACGCGGGCCCGGGCGGCGTAGGGACGGTTGTGGGCGTAGAGCGCGCAGAGCGATCCGGCCATGGTGTACATCGCCAGGTCCAGGCGGCCCAGCGCCAGCAGGGTCAGATTGGGCGGGGCGACCGCGGCGACGACGCTCAGCGCGGGTTTGAACCAGATGTCGGAGGGCCTGCCGAGGCGGAGCACTCCGGCCAGCGGAAGGCGGCGCGTACGTGAGGGGCCGGAACGGATCGCACTGCTCATGGAAATAACCTTAACAGGTGTTTTATCTATAAAACATTATCCCGCCGTCGGCTCTCACCTGCGGTGAACTCCCGCACGCTCCCCCGTGTACACCGGTGCGCTCGTATGCGCCCCGGCCGGCCGGGGCATGCCCTGACCGACCGTCCGATGTCCGGCACGGCGGCCCGCCCGGCGACCCGGCCCGGCGTCGCGCGCCGGCCATCGCGTGTCCGACGTCGTCGAGCGGGGAGGTACGCGGTGCACGGACCGGCTTCGCCCGGCTGGCTGCTCGTCGCGCTGTGCGTGGCGACCGGGGCCTACTGCCTGCTGCGGATGCGCAGCCCCGTCGAGGAACAGCGCCGTACGGCGGGCGGCGAGGCGCTCATGGGGTTCGGCATGGCCGCGATGGCGGTCCCGGCGGCCGTGGCGACCCCGCCCCGCTGGGCCTGGCTCGCCTGCACGGTCCTCTTCGGCGTCGCCGCGCTGCGCGCACTCCGCTCGGTCCGCCGCGGCCCGCACCATCTGCACCATCTGATGGGCGTCTTCGCGATGGTCTACATGGCGGCGGTGATGACCGCGGCTCCGCCCCACCATGTCCACGGCGGTGCCGGCGTCCCCCTCCTCACCGGAGTCCTGCTCCTCTACTTCACCGGCTACGTGCTCCGCTCGGGCGTCCGTCTCCTGCCCCTGGCCGTGGCGTCGGGCCCCGGGCCGCGCGCCGTCGGCTGGGGCGACCGCCCCGAACTCTCCCAGGCCTGCCGTCTGTCGATGGGGATCGCGACGCTGGCGATGCTGGTCACGCTGTGAGCCCCGGGGTCTCGCGGACCCCGGCCGGGCAGGTCGCCGGTGTCGCCCCGGACGCCTGTCCGACTCGACGCCTTCCGCGCCCGGAATCGCGCCGGACTCGATACCGGTCATGTCCGGAAACCGGCGGGGCGCGACACGGGTCGCGGCGCGCCCGACGAGCCCGTGGCGTACGTCACTTGGCGCCGCTGCCCGTATCCAGTGGCAACGCCCGCTCATAGGCTTCGCCCATGATGGTCCCCGCGGCACTGTTGCTGCTCGGCGCCCTGGCCGCCGTGGTCGCTCCGCGACTGCTCGCCCGGGCGGACTGGCCGGACCGGGAACCGGTGGTCGCCCTGTGGGTGTGGCAGTGCGTGGTGGCGGGCGTTCTCGTGTGCTGCGCCCTGTCGATGACGCTCAGCGCGTCCGCCGCCTCGGTGGTCGTACGCGGCCGGGTCTTCGGCGGAGCACCCGCGGCGGTCGTGGACGCCTACGCGATCAGCGCCGGAGGTCCCTGGGCCGCCGTCACGGCCGTGACGCTCGCGTGCGGCGCCCTCTGGACGGCAGCGATGCTGGCGCGCGAGATCTCCCGGACGCGGCTGCGCCGTCGGCGCGATCGCTCCGAACTCCTGCTGCGCTCCCCGCTGTTGCCCGGTGAGGAACCCGGACCCGATCGTCTCGTCGTCCTGGAGGGAGAGCGTCCTGACGCCTGGTGGCTGCCCGGCACTGCTCCCCGACTGGTCATCACCACAGCCGCGTTGCGCCGCCTCGAGGGACGACAACTGGACGCCGTGCTCGCGCACGAGCAGGGGCACGCCCGGGCCCGGCACGACTGGCTGCTGCACTGTTCGGCCGCGCTGGCCAACGGATTTCCGCAGGTACCGGTGTTCGCCGCGTTCCGCGACGAGATGCACCGGCTGGTCGAACTCGCCGCGGACGATGTGGCGTCGCGACGCTTCGGCCGGCTCACGATCGCCCTCGCGCTGGTCGAACTCAACGAGGACCGGGGCGTGTTCGGGCCCTGTCCCACTCCGGGCGGGCACGTCCCGCAGCGGGTCGACCGGCTCCTCATCCCCCGGAACCGGCTCACCGCCGCCCGCCGGCTGCGGCTGACGGCGGCGGCCGCGCTGGTGCCGGTGGTACCGATCCTGGTGGCGTTCGCGCCGGGGCTGCGGGCGTTGGGGTGACCGTCGGGTCACCCCGGGCGCGGATCGCCGTGCGGTGACGTCGGCGGGGTCGCGCCGGTGCGTCTCCCGGGGCTCGCGCGTCAGAGCGGCAGGAGCGTCGACCTCCGCCTCGATGCGAGAGCGCGGGTCGAGCGTGGCCTACTTGACCGGCCCGTGCGACGGCGCGAAGGATTCCCGTCATGACGATCAAAGGCGTGCTCTTCGACTTCTCCGGGACCCTCTTCCGTATCGAGCCCGCCGAGGCCTGGCTGCGCGCGACGCTCGCGGAGACCGGTCTGACACTCCCCGAGACGGAGTTGGTCCGCACGGCACGGGATCTGGAGTCGGCGGGTGCGCACCCGGGGAGCCGCCACCCCGCGCAACCGGTGCCGGAGCACCTCACGGCGCTGTGGGAGGCCCGCGACCGGAGTGCCGGGGAGCACAGGGCGGCGTTCACGGGTCTCTCCCGGCAGGTGCCGCTGCCGGACCCCGGCCTGCACGACGCTCTCTACGACCGCCATATGGCGCCCGCCGCGTGGACGCCCTATCCCGACGCGGCCGAGGTGCTCGGCGTGCTGCGCGAGCGGGGCTTCGCGGTCGGAGTCGTCAGCAACATCGGCTGGGACCTGCGGCCCGTCTTCCGCGAGCACGGCCTCGATCCCCAGGTCGGAACGTACGTCCTGTCGTACGAGCACGGCATCGAGAAACCGGATCCCCGGCTCTTCGCGATCGCCTGCTCCGAACTCGGCATCGCGCCGGAAGACACCCTCATGGTCGGCGACGACCGGAGGGCGGACGGCGGCGCCGCGGCCCTGGGCTGCGCGGTGCGCTTCGTGGACCACCTGCCGGTGGCGGACCGCCCGGACGGTCTGCGGCCGGTGCTCGACGCGGTCCTCTGACCCACGGCACCGGGAGCCGTACGCGCAGCGGGCGCCTCGGCCGGTGGGCACTTGGCGGGCACGGGACGTCGCGGGTGCCGTCCCGCCGGGAGGGCGACCGCGGGCGAGGGCCGTCGGATCGCCGCGCGCCGGCGCGCGGCAGCCTGTCGCCGGGGCCCCGTGCCAGGTGCGAACAGCTCGGCGGCGCCGGAGCCGGCCTGGAACGCGCGGCGCGCGGACCTCGGACGACGTCAGCTCTGGTAGCCCTCGACCTGCGACGTCGGACGCGCCCGCGCCTCGTCCGGGTTCTCACCGAACTCGGACTTCGCGCGCCGCTGGCGCAGCAGGTCCCAGCACTGGTCCAGGTCGCGTTCCAACTGCCCGAGCCGTGCCTGCTCCGTGGCGCCGTCGATCCGCCCGGCCGCCAGCGCGTCGCGCAGCCGCCGCTCGTCCTCCACCATCGCGGAGATCCTGGTCAGGATCTGTTCTTGATCCATGTCCGTCATCCTCCTCAGGGCTCCAGGCCACTCTATGAAGGACTCGCGTCGTCTGCGAGCGATGGGCAGTGCCCCGAGCGGCCGTCCGCGATGCGCGAGATCCCCGCGTCCGCTGGGACGGTGCCCGCGGTCGCCCGACGCGCGGGCGACGTACGAACATCCGCGGCCCTCCAGGAACAGTCGTTCGCGTCCAGGGATCACGACTCGCCCGGTATCCCGAAGCGGAACAGTTGACTTCCGGTCTCAAGCGGCCGGGCACGGTCAAGATGAGGCCAAGTGGGGGCAATCGCTCCCCAAAGCGACGGTAATGGCTAAGTTGGCGCCTCCGTCGCACACTCCGAGGTTCGCCATGAAGACAGCGCTCTGGATTCTCCTCGCCAGCCTGCTCACGTACGTCACGACAGCCGCCCTGTACAACACCGCCCGCAGCGACGACCGGGAGTCCCTGGTCGGCAACGCGCTCCTGAGCTGGTCGGTGGGCTGGTACATGGTGACCAGCTGGCGACGCGTCCGTCTCACGGCACGACGGCTCCCGCCCCACGAGGCGGACGCGGCACAGGAGGACGGTTCATGACCACGGCGGCCGGAGGGCGGGCGGGCAGCACTCGGCGGACGCGCGCCACCGCGCGTCCGACCTGAGGCGATCCCCCGCGTCGCCCCAGGTCGGCGGCAGCCCCGAACCCGACCCGCCAAGGGGCTTGGCCCGGACGCGTTGAGTATAGTTGGCTGGCAGCCAGTCAACGCAGGAGTTACAGCATGTCCCCGCGAAGCGCCTCGGTCAATGAAGAGTTGCGGCGACGTTCCCGGGAGCGGTTGCTGCAGGCCGCGGTGGAGCTGGTGAGCGAGCGCGGCTACGACGCCACGACGCTCGGGGACATCGCGGATCGCGCGGGATCGGCGCGCGGACTGGTGTCGTACTACTTCCCCGGGAAACGGCAGCTCCTGCAGTCCGCGGTGCACCGGCTGATGCACCGCACGCTGGAGGAGGCACTCGAACGCGAGCCGCGCACCGAGGACGGCAGGGAGCGCATGGCGCGGGCCATCGACGCGATCCTGGGACTCGCCCTGGACCAGCCGGTACTGATGCGGCAGCACATGGCAGGACTGCTCCAGGCCGAGGGATTCGTCCAGTGCCCCGAACAGCGGCGGCTCTCGGAACTGCTCGGGGACACCGTCGCGCGGTACGGCTCGCAGCAGGTCACGACCGACTACCCGATGCTGCGCGCGCTGCTCATGGGGGCGGTGTTCTCGGCGCTGGTGCCGGGTGTGCCGATGAGGGTCCCCGTACTGCGGGCCGAACTGTTCAAGCGCTACCGGCTGGACTGGGAGATGGGGGTGCCGCCGGACACCGAGGCGTCCGGCGGCACCCGCGAGACGGATCTGTCCCGCTTCTTCGCGACCGAACCGGGGCCGCGGGACGGTCAGTCGAAGTAGTCCGGCTGCGTCTGGACGTTCAGCTCGCGCAGGTGGACCCGCTTGGCCGGGTCCGTGCGCCGGTCCTTGAGCTTCAGGACGTCGAAGCCCTTGGCGATGTCGTTCGCGTAGATGTAGCCGTTGTAGTAGTACGCCGACCAGGCGCCGCCGACCTGGAGGGTGTCGGTGGACAGCGGCCCGCGCTCGAAGTAGGCGATCTCCTCGGGGTTCGAGGAGTCGGTGAAGTCCCAGACGGAGACGCCGCCCTGGTACCAGGCCTGGACCATGAGGTCCTTGCCCCGGACGGGGATCAGCGAGCCGTTGTGGGCCACGCAGTTCTCGGTGTCGGCCTGGTGGCGGGGAATCTTGTAGTAGCTCTTGAAGACGAGTTTGCGGTGGTCTCCCCTGCCGACGATGTCGTAGACGCCGTCGGCGCCGCGGTTCGGACCGATCGCCTCGTTGCAGGTGGCCGCGCCGCCGCCGCCCAGTTCATCCGTGAACACGACCTTGTCGGCCCTCTGGTTGAAGGTCGCCGAGTGCCAGAAGGCGAAGTTCACGTTGTCCTCGACCTGGTCGATGACCTTCGGGTGCTCCGGATCCTTGATGGAGAACAGGATGCCGTCGCCCATGCAGGCGCCCGCGGCCAGGTCCTTCGACGGCAGGACCGTGATGTCGTGGCAGCCGGTGGTCTTGGAGACGCCCGGGTTGGTGGGCCCGCCCGGGTTCCCGCCGCCGTCGGCGCCCTCACCCGGGAAGAGCACGGGGAAGCCGACCACGGCCGCCTTCTCCGGGGCCTTGCGCGGAACCTTGATCACCGAGATGCCGTCGTGCGGGGGCTGGCAGTCGGGGAAGGTGGCGTTCGGCGAGTACGAGGAGACGTAGACGTAGACGTTCCTGCGCTCGGGTACCAGCGAATGGGTGTGCGAGCCGCAGGCGGTCTCGACGGCGGCGACGTACTTCGGGTTCGCCTTGTCGCTGATGTCGAAGATCTTCATGCCCTCCCACGACGACTTCTCCGTCGCGGGCTGCGAGGTGCTGGCGCAGGAGTTGTCGCTGCGCGAGGAGTCGGTGGACAGGAAGAGCAGGTCACCGGAGACGGAGATGTCGTTCTGCGAGCCGGGGCAGAGGACCTGGGAGACGGTCTTCGGGGCCTTCGGGTCGCTGATGTCGAAGATGCGGAAGCCGTCGTAGTTGCCGGCGAAGGCGTACCTGCCCTGGAACGCCAGGTCCGAATTGAGGCCGGTGAAGGCTTCCTTGGGGACATTGGCGAGGTGTTCGACGTTGTCGGAGTGGACGATCTCGTCCTTCCCCGGTATCTCGCCGCTCGCTATGGCCGCCCGGGCCTCGGCGGCGTCGCTCCTGGAAATCTGCTCCCGAGTGGCGGGACCGTCCCCGGGATCGGGGATGGCGGACGCCGGTACTGCCGATAAGAGCGCGGCCAGGAGTCCGGCCGCGGCGACGGCGACTCCCAGTCGTCTGCGCCGCGTTCGGGGGTTGTTCAACAGGGTCACTGTGTTCTCCCTTGCAGCCGTTCGCGGTTGAACGGTTCACGGACCCCTGAAGTATCGTCCGCATCATGTGCACATCAACAGATGGCAACGTCATCGTCATGAACCTTTTTGATCAGTCATGTTCATGGATACGCCCGTGCGGTTATCAACACTCTTGATCCGTCCGCCGATTCGTGTGCCGCAGGAGGCCGCTGTGCTCGCTGGTCATAGGTCCCGTACGCCCCTGGTCACGGCCTTACTGGCCGCCGCCGCGCTCACGCTGATGGGCTGCGACTCCGACTCCGGCACCAAGTCCGCGGGGTCCGGCGAGCCTTCGGTGATCGCGCCCGGCAAGCCCGGCGAAGCGGCCGAGACTCTCTCCGCCGAGGACGCGGCCGGACGGCGGTCGGACGACGACTCCCCCAACTCCGCCGATCTCGCCTACGCGCGGATGATGATCGCGCACCACACCCAGGCCCTGGAGATGACCGAACTCGCCCCGGACCGGGCGAAGTCGGGGAAGGTGAAGGGGATCGCCGCGCGGATCGCGGCCGCGCAGGGACCGGAGATCACCACCATGAGGAGCTGGCTCGAGGCGCACGACCGCGCCTCGACCGCCGGCGGCCACGAGCACGCCACCATGCCCGGGATGGCGACGAAGGCCCAGCTGGGGAAGCTTCGCGCGGCGAGGGGAGACGCATTCGACCGGCTCTTCCTCCAGCTGATGATCACTCATCACGACGGGGCGGTCAGCATGGCCACGGACGTGAAGGCCCAGGGCAACAACATCCAGATCGAGGAGATGGCCGACGACGTGATCGCACAGCAGACGAGTGAGATCACCAGGATGCGCGCGATGTCCTGAACGGCCTCGCCGTCGACGGCGCCGCGGACAGGGACCCGAAGGGCCCGGGCCCCGGACCTGGTGCCGTCCTCACGACCGACACCGGCACGACCGACACCGGCACGACCGCCAACCGCTTCACCGGCGGACGTGGCGAGGCGTCAGGAGCCCGGCGTCACGCGCCCCCGCGATCAGTCTCAGGGACTCGCGGCGGCTGTGGCCGGTGGCGCCCATGACCGCGAGCACCGGGTCCGCGCCGTCCGCCTGCGCCGATCGGTACTCCTCCGCCACCAGCAGACTCCCCTCGGCGCCGCGCGGCCAGGCCGGCCGGGCCCGCCGCGCCCGGCTCTCCCGCTCCCGGCCGGCGCCGGCGCCGGCGTCGCTCCCGCACACCTCCGCCAGTGGCTCCTCGATCCACTCCGCGACCACCGCGAGGTCGTCCAGCGAGAGCGGCGGCTCGGCCCGTACGTCCTCGACCGACAGGCCCGCCTCCGTCAGCACGGCGAGCAGGTCGACCCGGGCCCCGTCGGCGAAGGCCAGTCGGACGTCGAGCCAGGTCACGCCGACCGCCCCGGACTCCCGCACTCGCCAGGCGGGGCGCACGGACACCGTGCCGTCCTCGCGGCAGCGGTCGGACAGATTGAGGAACGATGCTTCCAGCACATACGGAAAGTAACCGCATCATCACATTCCATACGAACGGACACGCGCGCACCTGGCACACACCGCACCCTGTCAGCGGAGCACCGGTGGTGCGATCCTGGAAGCACCAGCGATGTCCTGTCAGCGATCTTCCTGATCCCCCGGGTGAGGAGTTCCGCAGTGCTGCATGTCGCCGTCGTCGGCTCGGGACCCAGCGGGGTCTACAGCGCACAGGGTCTTGTCCAGCGGAGCGGGCCGCCCGACATCCGGGTCGACGTCCTGGACCGCCTGCCCTGCCCGTACGGTCTGGTGCGCTACGGAGTGGCACCCGACCACGAGAAGATCAAGTCGCTCCAGAACAACCTGCGGACCGTCCTGGAGGAGGAGCGGGTACGGTTCCTCGGCGGTGTCCAGGTGGGCCCGGGCGGCGTGCCGGTGGCACGGCTGCGGGAGCTCTACCACGCGGTCGTGTACTGCGTCGGCGCCGCCACCGACCGGCATCTCGGGGTGCCCGGAGAGGACCTGCCGGGCAGCTGGTCGGCGACCGAGTTCGTGTCCTGGTACAGCGCGCACCCCGACTCCGCGGCCCGGGGGTTCGTGCGCGACGCGCGCTCGGCGGTGGTCATCGGCGTCGGGAACGTCGCTGTCGACGTGACCCGGATCCTGGCCCGCGGCGCACCCGAGCTGAGCCCCACCGACATGCCGCAGGCGGCGCTCAGCGCGCTGGCCGCGAGCGAGGTCACCGAGATCAGCATGGTCGGGCGGCGCGGGCCCTCGCAGGCCCGCTTCACCACCAAGGAGCTGCGCGAACTGGGTTCCCTGTCCGAGGCCGAAGTCAGTGTCGAGGAAGCGGAGTTGGCGCTCGACCCGGCCTACCTCGACCCGTCCGGGCTACCCGCCGCGCAGCGCCGCAACGTGGAGGTCCTGCGGGGATGGGCGGCGGCCGGACCGCTGGGCCGCCCGCGTGTCATCCGTCCGCGCTTCTTCCTGCGTCCCGTCGAACTCCTCGCCGACGGGGGGCGGGTGGGCGCGGTCCGGTTCGAGCGTACGGTGCCGGACGGCGAGGGCGGGGTGTCGGGGACCGGCCGGTTCGAGGTGATCGAGGCCCAGTTGGTGCTGCGTTCGGTGGGCTATCGCGGGGTGCCGCTGGACGGCCTGCCGTTCGACCCCGGCAGCGGCACGGTGCCGCAGTCGGCGGGACGGGTCCTGCGGGACGGCGTGGTTTCCCCGGGCGAGTACGTGGCGGGCTGGATCAAGCGCGGTCCGACCGGCGTCATCGGGACCAACCGTCCGTGCGCCAAGGAGACGGTGGCCTCCCTGCTGGAGGACGCCCCCGCGCTCGCTCGGCGAGAGTTCGCCGGGGATCCGCTCACGGCGCTG
The DNA here is from genome assembly GCF_042889485.1 of Streptomyces sp. NPDC002580. NCBI lineage: Bacteria > Bacillati > Actinomycetota > Actinomycetes > Kitasatosporales > Streptomycetaceae > Streptomyces > Streptomyces sp. NPDC002580. The sequence goes on from NZ_JBIAQZ010000010.1 coordinate 89,662, forward strand.
CGGGCCGAAGGGGTACGGCCCGTCGAATGGGCCGGGTGGCAGGCGATCGAGCGGGCCGAGGCGGCCCTCGGCGCCGAACTGGGCCGTGGCGGCATGGTCAAGCTGCCCGACTGGGACGCGCTGTGGACGGCGGCCGGGACGGCGGGTCCCTGAGGGGACGGACGCCCGGACGCGTCGCCCGGAACCCTCGCCCCCGCCGCGCCGCCGGCCGGGCGAGCGGCACCGGTGGAAGGGCCGGTGCCGGAGCCGGAGCCGACGGAGCGCCGGTGGCCGGTGCCGGTGAAGGTGTCCGTGCCGGTGGAGGTGCAGGGGGCCGGTGCAGGGGGAGGTGCCCGCGCCGGTGGAGGTGCAGGAGGCCGGTGCAGGTGGAGGTGCAGGGGGCCGGTGGAGATGCAGGGGGCCGGTGCAGGTGGAGGTGCCCGCGCCGGTGTCCGGTGGAGGGGGATCCGGCCGGGTGAGCGGCCGTCCGGCGCGGCCCGTTCGCCCAGCGGCCGTTCGCCGGGCCCCCGCGAGGGCGAGGGACCGGGAGGGCAAGGGCCCGGGCCAGGGCCCCGCCGTAGTGGCCGCCTGCCGGCCTCCACGGCGGGGCGGCCGACGTCAGGAGCGCGTGAGAACGACGAGTCGCCGGGTCGCGCGGGTCATCGCGACATAGCGGTCGACCGCTCCTTCGGTGCCCTCCCCGAACGCCTCCGGGTCGACGAGGACGACCAGGTCGAACTCGAGGCCCTTCGACAGTTCCGGGGTCAGTGACCGGACGCGGGAGGTCGCCCGGAACGTGGGGTCGCCGATCACGCAGGCGACCCCCTCGGCATGCTCCAGAAGCCAGGAGTCGAGGATCGAGTCGCGGTCCTCGACACGGCCGTGCACGACGGGGACGCCGGAACTCCGCACGGACGTGGGCACGTTGGCGTCCGGGAGGGCGGCCCTGATGACCGACTCCGCTTCCTCCATGACCTCTTCCGGCGTCCGGTAGTTGATGGTCAGGGAGGCCACGTCGATCCGGTCGAACCCGACCCGCCCGAGCCGTTCCCGCCACGACTCGGCGAACCCGTGCCGGGCCTGGGCGCGGTCCCCGACGACGGTGAAGCTCCGGGACGGGCAGCGCGCCAGGAGCATCTGCCATTCCGCGTCGGTCAGTTCCTGGGCCTCGTCCACGACGATGTGCGCGAACGGACCGGCGAGCAGGTCCGGTTCGGCGACGGGCAGTCCGCTCTCGTCGATCAGGGTGTCCCGCAGGTCCCGGCCGCGCAGCATCGTCACCGCGCCCTCGCCGTCGTCGTCGGCCGCCAGCACGTTCTCGATGACTCCGGCCATGCGTTCGCGTTCGGCGGCGACGGACGCCTCGTGCCGACGCTTGCGCAGGGACGCCTCCGGGTCGCCGAGCCGCTGTCGTGCCGCGTCCAGGACCGGCAGGTCGGACACGGTCCAGGCCCGGGTGACCGGACGCTGGAGCCGGCGGACGTCGTCGGGGCCGAGCCAGGGAGCGCACATCCGCAGATAGGCGGGCACGGACCACAGGTCTCCGACGAGATCGGCCGCCTCCAGCAGCGGCCACGCGCGGTCGAGGGTCCCGACCAGCTCCCGGTCGTGCAGCAGCGCCCTGCGGAACAGGTCCGGCGGGACGTCACCGTCGTGCTTGTCCATCAGGATCGTGAGCAGCGCCTCCCGGACGAGGTCGCGTGCTTCGTTGTGCGGGACGCCCGGCTCGGCCGCTTCGAACGCCTCGGCCCAGTCGTCGGCGCTCAGCCACAGATCGCCCCAGGGGGTGGTGACCGTCATCCCCTGGGCGGGCGGCTCCTCGTAGAACCTGACGGCCTTCTCGATCGCCTTCACGATGTTCGCGGACGACTTCAGGAGGGCCACGGCAGGGTCGGGCTCGGTCTCCGCCGAGGCTCCCTCGGTGACGAGGTCGCGCAGGGTGCAGGTCCGCACGCCCTCCTCGCCGAGGCTCGGCAGGACGTCGGCGACATAGGCCAGGTACGGCTGGTGGGGACCGACGAACAGCACCCCGCCGCGCCGGTGGCCGAGGCGCGGGTCCGAGTAGAGGAGGTAGGCGGAGCGGTGCAGGGCCACGACCGTCTTCCCCGTACCCGGACCGCCGTCGACGACGAGCGCGCCGCGGGATCCCGCCCGGATGACGGCGTCCTGGTCGGACTGGATCGTGGCGAGCACGTCGCGCATCCGGGCCGACCGGTTGCCGCCCAGACTGGCGATGAAGGCGGACTGGTCGTCGAGCGCGGCGTGCCGCTCCAGCCCGTCGGCGGTGAACACCTCGTCCCAGTAGTCGCTGATCCGGCCGCCGGTCCAGCGGTACCTGCGGCGGCTCTTCAGGCCCATCGGGTCGGCGTGGGTCGCCGCGAAGAACGGTTCGGCGGCGGGAGAGCGCCAGTCGGTCAGCAGCCGACGGCCCTCGCTGTCGGTGAGGCCGAGTCGTCCGATGTACACAGGCTCGGTGTCGTCCGCGCCGACGATGTGTCCGAGGCACAGATCCAGACCGAAGCGACGCAGGGCGCGCAGCCGACCGGTCAGCCGGTGGATCTCCAGGTCCCGCTCCATCGCCTCCCGGCCGACGCCGCCGGGCGCCCTGCGCTCGGCGTCCAGGCGGTCGGACAGTTCGCCGATCGCCTGTTCCAGGCTTTCCGCGATGGCCGTGAAATGCCGTTCGTCACCGGCGATCAGCGCGGGGTCGGCCTTGGGCCGGAGATGGCCGGGAAGGTGGAACGCACTGGTGGTCAGGGGGCTCATGTCAGCGGCTCCGATCCGGGGTCGCGCCCGCGCGGGCCGGCGGCGCGCCGGCCCCCGCCGGAGCACCGGATGCCCGCGACCGGCGCGCGACACCTCCGGCCGACGCTCCCTGACCGCACGACCTGTACACCGACGACAGCACACGCACTTGGTGGATCTCCCCGTTTCCGCAGGTTCTGGCCTCGGCCGGTGATTCTGCGGCATCACCGGGGCCTTGCCGCAAGCCCCCTGGTGCGCTATAAGTTGAGAGTGGCAAAGGGTGTCGGTTCCCCTTTGCCTTCTTCTTTTGGGCCACCACGTCACCCGTGCCCTGCGCCCGCGACGGTCGGGCGGAGCACCCGCGAGACGTCCGATCAGAGTCGGCTGTCGCGCCCTGTCACGATTCCGGCCGCCCGGCCTGTCGGGCGGCCGCCTCCAGGACCCGGTCGAGAAGGCCGGGGAACAACGCGTCGAGGTCGTCCGCGCGCAGACCGTTCAACTTCGCCGTGCCGCGGTACACCTGCCGGATCACCCCGCTCTCACGGAGCACCCGGAAGTGGTGCGTCGTCGTGGACTTGGTGACCGGCAGCACGAAGTCCGAGCAGGAGAGTTCGTCGCCGCCGGCGGCGAGTTCGCGCACAATCCGCAGCCGCATGGGGTCCGACAGCGCGTGCAGCACCGACTCCAGCCGGATCTCCTCACGCGCGGGATGCGGCAGATCACGGCCGGCGGCGGGGGTGGCTGCGGGGGTCACGGCGGCTCCACTTCTTCGGGGACGTCCGGCCGCGTCCCGGGGGCTTCGTCCGGCTCGCACATCGTACGAGACCTATCGTAGTTTGACACTCACCGTACTACGATGCCTATCGTACGAGACGTACACCGGTCCCGCGACGATTGGAGTCGGCCGTGAGCGCGCTCTTCGAGCCCTACGTCCTGCGCGAAGTCACCATCCCCAACCGGGTGTGGATGCCCCCGATGTGCCAGTACTCGGCCCTGCCCGAGGGTCCGTCGGCGGGCGCCCCGCACGACTGGCACTTCGCCCACTACGCGGCCCGCGCCACCGGCGGAACGGGACTGATCATCGTCGAGGCGACCGCCGTGTCGCCCGAGGGCCGGATCTCCCCGTACGACCTGGGCCTCTGGAACGACACCCAGGTCGAGGCGTTCCGCCGCATCACGGCTTTCCTCACCGCGCAGGGCACGGTCCCGGCCGTCCAGCTCGGGCACGGCGGGCGCAAGTCCTCGACCGACCGCCCCTGGAAGGGCGGCGCGCCCGTGGGCCCGGACGCCCACGGCTGGCGGGCGCTCGCCCCGAGCCCGGTGCCCTTCGCCGACGGGCACCCGGTTCCCGACGAGCTGACGGCCGCCGGCATCCAGGAGATCGTGGGGCAGTTCGCGGACGCGGCCCGTCGCGCGCTGGCCGCCGGTTTCGAGATCGTCGAGATCCACGGCGCCCACGGCTACCTCATCAACGAGTTCCTCTCCCCCCACTCCAACCACCGCACCGACTCCTACGGCGGCTCGTACGAGAACCGCATCCGGTTCGCCCTCGAAGTCGTCGACGCCGTACGGGAGGTCTGGCCGGAGGAGAAGCCGCTCTTCTTCCGCGTCTCCGCCACCGACTGGCTGGAGGACGGGGGATGGAGCGCGGACGACACCGTCCGTTTCGCCGCCCGGCTGCGCGAGCACGGGGTGGATCTCCTCGATGTCTCCACGGGCGGCAACGTCTCCGGCGGCGGGCACATCCCCGTCGGCCCCGGCTACCAGGTCCCTTTCGCCACCCGGGTGAGGAACGAGACCTCGCTGCCCGTCGCCGCCGTCGGTCTCATCACCGAGACCGGGCAGGCCGAGAAGATCATCGCCAACGGCGAGGCCGACGCGGTGCTGCTGGGCCGCGAGTTGCTGCGCAACCCGTCCTTCGCCCGGCTCGCGGCGCGCGAACTCGGAGCCGAGGTGCACGTGCCGGAGCAGTACCACCGGTCCGTGTAGGGCGTCGGGACAGGCCGGCCCGGATACGTGCGCGCGGGCACCGCGGCGGATTCCGGCCCTCGGGGTGAACTCCCTTGAGGACCCACGGCGTCGGGACAGGCCGAGGGGCCGGTGTCCGCCGATTCCGGCGGACACCGGCCCCTCGGGCTCAGGCGGCGGACCGCAGGTCCGTCGCCCGGACGCGGGCCTGGGCCTCCGCCTCGGCCAGCAGCGCGATCAGGGTCGCGCGGGCGCGCGCCACGCGGGAGCGGACCGTTCCGACGGGGCAGTCGCCGATCAGGGCGGCCTCCGCGTAGGACAGGCCCATCATCTGGGTGAGGACGAAGGCTTCTCGCCGGTCACCGGGGAGCGCGGCCAGCAGGTCGAGCAACGCGACGCCGTCGTCGAAGCCCGGCAGGCCGCGGGGCTGGGCGAGTTCCACCGCGCTCCGCCAGTCCGCGGCCTCGCTCGCCCGCGGCCGGGCGGCCGCGTGCCGAAGGCTGTCGATCACCGCACGGCGGGCGATGGCCAGCAGCCATGTCCGGGCCGAGGAGCGCCCCTCGAACCGGTGCAGACTGCCGAGCGCCCGGAGGAACGTGTCCTGGGCGAGGTCGTCGGCGGCCTGCGGATCGGCGGACAGATGGGCGACATAGCGCACGACATCGCGGTGCAGCGCGCGGACGAAACGGTCGACGGCGGCGGGGTCGCCGCCCCGGGCCGCCAGCGCCCAGGCGGTTATCGACTCGTCGGCCGACGCCGCCCTGTCGCCGTGGTGCCGCTCCTCGCCGCCGGGGCGCGAAGCGGTCAGGACAGGAATGATCACCAGGTGTCCTTCTCGGGTCATCCGTGATCCGGACCGGTGCGAGGGCACCGGTCCGGTGCTGGGGGTACGGCCGTACGAGAGGTACGGCCGATGCCCGCGGCGCACGGGAGGCGCCGCGGGGAGCCGGCTGTCTCAGGCGACAGCGGTCCCCACGGGCGGACCCCGGGAAGTGATCGCGTGGGCGAGGAGGAGACGGCGCGGGACCCGGTCCGAGGAACCTCGGCGCACGCGCACCCTCGGCCGGTGCGGCGGCGTCGGCAGGGCGAGCAACAGCCGCAGCGGGGCGGCCAGTCGGCCGGCCAGTGCCCGCAACGTGCGGAACACGGCACGCTCGCCGTGGGCGAGCCAGAGGCCGCACAGCAGCGCCGCGAGGACGTGGGCGGCGACCATGCCGAACGAGGACGGGGAGCCGGCCCCGTCACCCATGGGGAGCAGGTGGGCCAGGCCACCGGACCCCATGGAGCCCATGTCCATGGCACCCATCGCGTGCGTGTCCGCGGAGCCCATGTCCATGGGGGCCATGTCCAGGGAGGCCATATGCGGAGAACCTACGTGCGGGGAGCCCATGTCGTGCCCCGTGGCGCCCATGGGCATGCCGCCCATGAAGTGCGCGCCGGGCCGCCCCCGCCCCGAAGCGGGACCCGTGCCCGCGTCCGCGGTCAGCGACCGCGTGATCGAGAACGCCGTGTGCAGCAGGCCCTGGGCGGCCATCACGACGGACACGACGAGGGGAAGTCCGCGCTCGCGGCCGGCCAGGCACCAGCCCGCGCCGGCCGTGACCACTCCGGCGCCGGCCATCGCCCACCAGGGCACCGGAGAACCGGACATCGTCACGTGGCCGAGGGCGGCGAGCACCACGCAGACGGCGGCGAACATCGCGGCCCGTCCCGTGCGCGTACACCACCCAGCAGTCATGACGGCCCTCATCCTCGCATCCGGGGTTCGGACGGCATGGAGGGATACGCGAACCGGCCGGGGCCCGGCGGGTGGAACGCCCGTGATCCGGATCACGACCCGCCCTGTTTCCGCCGCCCGTCGTCGGACTCGTCCGGGTACCGGTCGGAACACGGTGGGAACACGGCCCGGACAGGGCTCCCCACAGTGGGTAGGGTCCCGGCGGTGAACGTCATGCATCAGGGGGACTCCGTGAGGGAACGAGACACCGGGCGAACGGGACGCGGGCCGATGTCCGTGCTGGCGCTGCTCGTCCCGAGCCTCGGGATCGCCGCGCTGGGCGTGTACCACCTGTGCGGGTTCGACCTGCACGCACTGCACGGGCGCCCGCACCTCGGCGACGGACTGACCGTGGCCGGGGTGATCACGGCCCTGGTGGCCGCGGGCGCGGCCCTGGGAGACCTCCTGTGGTGGGCGGCCACACGCGACCGCCCGCTGCGAAACGGGCCCCGCGGACAGGCGTGAAGCCGACCACCGGGCCCTGATTCCCCGCACCCGCCGGCCCTGAGACTCCCTGCGCACGGGCCGCGTCGCGCTCCCGAGCTCCGCGGCCGGCGCCGGCCCGGCGGCTCCCCCAGGGGCGCCGCCGCTGCCGTAGAGGCACACCGCCCTGCCCGAACGGGTACACACAGTCGTACGGGCGCGGGGCCGCGCGGGTCCCGCCCTCCGGGATCGCCGGACGTCCCCGACCGCGTTCGGCGGCTCATTCCGGGCTCCCCGCTCCCCCGTCCGGGTCATCTCGCCCGCATCGCCCGGGTCCGACGTCGTAAAACGGCCGTTCGCATCGCAGTTGGCCGGGTTGTCACCATCGACGGGACGGCTCGCGGGCGTCACTGTCAGTGGTGTGGTGCACACTCACGATCAATGACCGCACGCCTGGGGAGGGCACCGTGTTCAGGGGGATCGACGAGGTCGACTGGGCCTCGATGGAGCATGCCTACGGAAGCGCGGCGGACGTGCCGGAGCTGCTGCGGGGCCTCGCCTCGCCGTACCCCCAGGAGCGGGAGACCGCGCTCGACGGGATGTACGGGGCGGTGCACCACCAGGGCGATGTGTACGACTCGACGCTGGCGGCCGTCCCCTTCCTCCTCGCACTCGCCGGCGACGCCGAACTCCCCGACCGGGGCGGGATCGTTGAGCTGCTGACCAGCATCGGAGGTTCCGGCGCGGGCGACGACTTCGGGGAGCCGGGCGAGGACGACGGGGCCGACGTCGTAGCGGCCCGGGACGCGGAGGACCACCGGGACGACAACCACGCCATGGCGCGTACCGCGATCCGGGCGGGCGCCGCCGTCTTTCTCGGCCTCATGACGGACGGCGACGCGGAGGTGCGCCGCGCCGCCCCGGCGGCGCTCGTCCGGTTCCACGGCGAACCTCCGCGCGTACTGGCCCTGTTGAGGGAGCGGCTGGCGGACGAGCCGGAGGACGGCGTCCGGCTGGCCCTGGTCGAGGGCCTCGGGCTGTTCGCCCGGCTGCACCCCGGATCCGCGGCCCCGGCGGTGGACTGCCTCGTCTCGCTGTGCGCCGCCCCCCACGAGCCGGGACTGCGTCTCGCGGCGCTCGGACAGCTCGCCTCGTGCGCCCCGGACCGACTGCCCGCGGACCTCGTCCCCACCGTCGTGTCCCTGCTCCGCACCAGGTCACAGCGGGTCCGCTCGTCCGTCGAACCCGTCCGGACCTCCACCGACACCCTCATCGGCCGGCTGCGCCGCATGCGTCCCGCCGATGAGGAGGGCGCCCAGCTGCTCCGGACCCTGCACCGGGCGCTGGGCGGTCGCACGGCGGACCGGATCGCCCTGCTGGAGGGGCAGTTGGGCAGCGAGGACACGGCCGACCGGTGCAACGCCGTGTGGATGTCGGCGGGGCTGTTCCGCGAATGGCGTGCCGCGTACGAGGCGCCGGTCGCGCTGATCGGTGAACAACTCGGCTCGGACGAGGCGCGGTTGCGTCGCGCCGCGGTGTCCGTCCTGGAGTTCCTCTTCACCCTCGCGGCGCCCGCGGCCGACCGGCTCGCCGCCCTCGTGGAGTCGGACCCGGACTCCTGGGGTCGCGGTACTTCGACACTGGGCCGCCCGCTGAAGGCACTCGCGGGATGCGGGGACGCGCGGGCGGTGCCGGCCCTCGCGGAGGTGCTGCGCCACCCGGTGGTACCGAACGGGACCGGGTACACGATCGGGCACCTGGGCCCGGCGGCGGCTCCGCTGGCCCCGCTGCTGCGCGAACGGCTGGGCGAGGTCCCCCTGGACGACCCGGAGACGTACGGCCGGGCCGCGCCCCTGCTGTCCGGGCTCGGCGCGCTGCGGTACGCCGCCGCCGTGCCCGAGGTGCTGCGGCTCCTGCACGGCACCCCACCGGACCTTCGGCTTCGGGGCACCCTGGTGAGGGCGCTGGCCGGGGCGCTCGGCGCGTTCGGGGCGGGGGCGCGTGAGGCGATACCGGCGCTGCGGGAGCTGCTGGCCGGCGAGAACGCGGCCGCGGCGGCCGGCGCGCTCTGGTCCGTGGAGGGGGACGCCGAGGCGGTCCTGCCGGCCCTGACTCGGGCGCTGACCGCGTCGGCGGACGCGGGTGGCCGCCGGGTGGCGGCCGAGGCCCTCGGCCGGATGGGGGCCTCCGCCGCATCCGCGCTCCCCGGGCTGCTTCACCTGGCCGGTTCCGCCGAGGTGTGGGAGCGGACGGCCGCCGTCCGCGCCCTGTGGGACATCACCGGGGAGGCGGGACCGGTTCTGCCGGTGTTCCGCGACGCCTGGCGCGAGAACCCGTACACCCGGGGCACGATCGCCGCGTGTCTCGTCCGGATGGGGAGCGCCGGCGCACCCGCCCACGACCTGCTCCGCGCCGAACTCGCCTCGCCACGGCGACACCGGGCCCGGTCCGACGGCCACGGCAGCCACGACGTCCTGGAGGACGAACGCCTCCTGCGGGACTGCCGTACGGCCCTGGACGGCCCGTAGCGACGCCGGGCGCGCGTACCGGGGCGCGCGTACCGGGCCCTGGAGCGTCCGCTCAGCTCGTCGTCCACCGCCACATCGGACCGAACCGCTCCCACTCCTCGTCCCACCGGTCCATGCGCAGGCCGTCCAGACGGCGTCGCAGGAGCCATCCGACGGCCAGGGGGACTCCGGCCGCTCCCCCGCCCACCAGGGCCCCGACCAGCAGGGCCCGCACGCGGGCCTCGGCCACGCCGGTGGGCCGGGTGACGGGACGGCCCTCGGGATCGGTCCACACCATGACCGGCGTGCCCACCGGCGTACCGGCGTAGACCCTGACCTGGCCGGATCGAGCCGTGCCGTCCGGCGCGCTCCAGCCGACCTTCGCCCACACGACGCCCACCCCGGACTCCGTCGCGCCGCTGACCGGCGCGTCCTCGGTCAGCCGGGCGGGAACGGCGTGCCACTGCGTGCGCTGCCGGGCGAGACCCTGTTCCACGGTCTCGGCGGCCACCAGGCCCGCGCCCGTGCCCGCGAGGACGGTGAACACCCAGACCGCGAGCATGATCCAGGCCTCCAGGACATCGCTGCGCCGCCGTAGCGGGTTCCGCCGCCACCGCCACAGCCAGACCTTCGGACCTCGGAATGCCGCCATCGAGGCATCCTCCTCACCACCCGCGCGGACACACCACTTCCCCCTCCCTTACGCGCCCGCTCCGCGTGATGCTCACCCTGTGTGGTTCCACTCGTCCGGAGCGGGTGGCGCAAAGTGCTGCGCTCCGCCGACGCGACCCGTCCGAGCCGGGGAAGCGCGAGTCCCGGAGGTGACTGTCAGTGCCGGGGTGCAGACTGGCCCGTATCGCAGACAACGACGTCGCGGAGGTGGCCAGCCATGGCCGACGTACTGCTCACCGTAGGAACCCGCAAGGGCCTCTTCATCGGACGACGGCGCGGTGGCGCCTGGGAATTCGACGAGAATCCGGCCTTCAACGCCCAGGCGGTGTACTCGGTCGCGATCGACACCCGGGGCGACCGGCCGCGCCTGCTGGCCGGCGGGGACAGCGCGCACTGGGGCCCGTCCGTCTTCCACTCCGACGACCTGGGCCTGACCTGGACCGAACCGGCGAAGCCCGCCGTCAGGTTCCCCAAGGAGACGGGAGCCTCGCTGGAGCGGGTCTGGCAGTTGCACCCGGCGGCCGCCGAGCCCGACGTGGTGTACGCGGGGACGGAGCCCGCCGCGCTGTACCGCTCCCGGGACCGGGGTGAGTCCTTCGAACTCGTCCGGCCCCTGTGGGAACACCCGACCCGCTCGAAGTGGGTCCCCGGCGGAGGCGGGGAGGGGCTGCACACCGTCCTCACCGACGAACGCGATCCGCGGGCCGTGACGGTCGCCGTCTCCACGGCCGGGGTCTTCCGCACCGAGGACGGCGGCGCGAGCTGGGAGCCCGCCAACTCCGGTGTCTCGGCGGTGTTCCTGCCGGATCCGAACCCGGAATTCGGGCAGTGCGTGCACAAGGTCGCGCGCGACGCGGCGGACCCGGACCGGCTCTACCTGCAGAATCACTGGGGGGTGTACCGCAGTGACGACTCGGGCGGGCGGTGGACCGACATCGGCGCGGGCCTGCCGTCCACGTTCGGGTTCGCGGTGGCCACGCATCCGCACCGCGGTGACACGGCGTACGTCTTCCCGATCAACGCGGACTCGGACCGGGTCCCGGCCGACCGGCGGTGCCGCGTCTTTCGCACGGCGGACGCCGGCCGGAGCTGGGAGCCGCTGTCGGCCGGGCTGCCCTCCGGGGACCACTACGGCACGGTGCTGCGCGACGCGCTGTGCACGGACGACGCGGACCCGGCAGGCGTGTACTTCGGCAATCGCAACGGTGAGGTGTACGCGTCGGCGGACGACGGGGACAGCTGGCAGCAGCTGGCCTCGCATCTGCCGGACGTCCTGTGCGTCCGCGCGGCGGTAGTGGGCTGAGGCTCCGGGGACTCGGGTCCCCGGTCTCCGTACCGGCGGCCCCGGCCTCGCGGTGAGGCCGGGGTCTGGCACACGCCTCGTGCCCGTAAGTCAATCGGCGTCGGCCGCCGGGGTCCGGCCGACGCCGGCCATCTCGTCGTACTCCTTCTGGAGGTGGTCCGGACGCCCCGCCTGGACCGTCAGGAATCCTCCGATCCCGAACAGGCCGCTGTTCTTCCGGGCCGCGAGCTTCTCCTCGAAGACCTGCCGCGGCATCCCCTCGGTGTAGAGGGACTTGCCCATGAGCGGAAGCGGGATCTTCACGTTGGCCTCGGGGTCACGCACGGTGCCCGGCGGGTCCTCGCCCTTCTCGACCTGCCGCATCGCCTCGAAGTACCTGCGCCGCAACAGGGTGATGCCCTTGTCGCTGCGCCCCAGGCTCTCCGTGGTCCGGTCCGCGACGACGCCCTGGCCGACCCAGGCGGCGAAGTCCTGGTTCCCGGTGTGCGAGGTGAGGATCTCGCCACTCACCGGGTCGGTGAGCGGGCCGTACCAGAACGGAATGCTGTCCTGTCCCTGCGTTCCGGCGGGCACGTCGTCCGGCAGCACCGAGTACTGCCACGTGATGTTGAGCGTGCGCCGGTCGTCCATCGGGACGCGGAACTCGATCGTGTTCCCCGAGGCGAGTGTGTAGGGCCAGAGGCAGAGGATGCCTCCCTCGCTCACATCGTTCGTGCCCGCGTACGTTCCCTTGGGCGGAACGACGGGAGTCTCCACGACCCGGCCGTTGACGAAGCCGTGCTCGAACTCCATGAAGTCGATGGACAGATGCGTGGGCACGTACTCCGGATCGTCCGGGTCGCTGCGTACGGCGTTGCCGTTCAGGTGCAGCCACTCGAAGTGCACGGGGTCCATGCCGTTCTCGTGGCACTGGAACCAGTTGCAGGGAAGCTCGGTCATGATGATCTCGACGAAGCCGTGGGCCCAGCTGAAGAGCTCGAAGTCGGGCAGCAGCGGCGCCTGGTCCGGACCCATGTAGGCCCAGACGAGACCGCCGAGCGTGGCCGTGGGATAGGCGGTGAGGCCGGCCTTGTCGCGGAACCCTCCGGACGGGCCCGCCTCTTCGAACGGCTGGCCGGCGCACCGGCCGTCGGAGTCGAACGCCCAGCCGTGGTACGAGCACCGCATGACGTCACCGTCGACCCATCCGACGCTCAGGTCGGTGCCCCGGTGGGGACAGCGCCGGGCGATCAGGCCGTGGCTTCCGTCCGCCTTGCGGAACAGCACGAGGTCTTCGCCCAGCAGCTTGACGGGTTTGACCCTTCGCTGGGTCAGTTCCAGGATCGGCGCGACCGGATGCCAGTACCGGCGCAGCAGTTCGCCCATCGGCGTACCGGGTCCCACTTCCGACAGGATCTGGTTCTTCTCGGCTGAGAGCATGTTGGTCCCTTCACCTTGCGGAGTGCGGTCGCGCGGAGACTCCGGACAGTCCGCTCCGTGGGAAGGGACGGTCGCACCGAGGAATGTCGTGCCGTCACCACTGCGCCCAGGAGACGGTTTCCGAGCCACGTCCGGCAGGAGACACACGGCCATGGACGACGCCCCGCCGTCGAGGCGTGCCCCGGGGCGACCGGTCCCGAAGCCCGCGGAATCAGGTCACGCTCGTGATCCCGACGCAGCCATCATGCTGCGACCGGTACCGCTTTATCCACCCACAGCTTTTCGGCCCATGAACGGCATGCTTTATTGAACTTGTGCTGGTGAGCGGCCATTTGCCGTGGAAACGCCGGAAAATGTGGGAGTCGACTCGACCTGGCCACCGGTCGTGCAAGGTCGGTCACACGTACACGCAAAGCGATCCTCAAGCCTCCCTCAAGTGATCACACTATGAGATCGTTGCATCGCACAATGGCCACGAACTGGCACCACCATGACGGCGTCGAACACCGGGGCGTGACATCCCCCACGGCGTCACCAACGGCACGGAACCCCGCCTGACCAGCGATTCCGCAAGTAGAGACGGACCAGAACGCCGCACCACGACGTCCCACGTCCGAACCATGCGCCGAGCACCACCGCACACCACGACTCACGGGGGTCGGTAACACATGTGGAACTTACGATGAACGCCAAAGCACTGAAAGCGCTCTTGACAAAGCGACGAGCCTCGGTGGCGCCGGAGGCCCACGGGCTCAGGCGCCCCAGCGGCAAGGGCCGGCGCGCGGCCGGACTCGCCCAGCATCAAGTCGATCTCTTGCTCAATCGCGGCCCGGGAACCTACCAGCGCCTCGAATCGGGGAAGTACAGGAACCCTCCCGTCGACCTGCTGCACGACCTCGCCCGTCTCCTGGGCCTCTCCGAGCTGGAATGGATCACCCTGTGCCGTTACGCCGGCATCGGTGATCCGCCCTGTCCCCTCACCCCGCAGTCCGGCGAGCAGGTTCCCCATCTCTGGAACGACGCCGTCGAGGGCATCTCCCACGCGGCGTGCGTCATGGGCGCCTCGTGGAACATCCTCGCCCACAACCAGCCGTTCGAAGACATCTTCCCTCCCGGGAACCTCCCCACCAACATGCTGCAGTGGAAGCTCTTCGACGGTCGGCATCTGCTCTCCAACTGGGCCACCGCCTGGGCCCCCCACCTCCTGTCCCTGCTGCGCGCCGATCTGGCCGCCCGCCCCGAGGACGAGGTCCTGCGCCGGCTCGAGTCGGCCGTGCTCGCGGACCCCACCGCCGGGCGGCTCTACGAATCGGTCGGGGCCGTCGTCCACCCCTATGAGGTGGAGCGCCCCCTGCTGCACGCACGGCTCGGCCCGGGATCGATCAACATGTGCGTGGCCCAACCCCTGTCGTCCCCCGGAGCACGCCTGTGCATCCTCATCTTCACACCCGCCGGCCCGGCTCCCAGAAGCCAGGGGTCGGCCATCCCTCGCATTGAGCAGGTGACGGTACCCGCCTGAGAACGGCGTACCCCTTCGGCTTCGGCCAGGCGCGGCGATACGACTCCTCACCACCGGGAACCGTATCGCCGCGCCTTCTTGTCATTGCTCCGTCGGGCGGCGAATAACCCGGCTGCCTTTTGGGAGTAAAAGACGGCAGTGGATAACACCGCACCCGTCACGTGATGATGACGGGGGCGAACGCGCCGGGCAGTCCCCGACGGGCCGGTGGCCGGAAGTACGCCCTGCCGCAGCGGATTCGGCTACGACGGAATCCTTTTCGCTCGGGAGTCGCGGCCGTCACCCCCGCGTCGAAATCCCCGGCGCGGCCTCACTTCTCGCCGCCAATGTTTCCCAACGAAGGGCCTGCTGATGCGAACCTCCGCGGTCAAGAGCGTACTTTTCGTCGGAGGGAAGCGGACCGAGGCACTCGAGGCGGCCCGGAACTCCGGTCTGCGGGTCATCTACGCGGGCCCCAAGGCCGATATGACCGAGCGGCATCACGAACTGGTCGACGCGGCGTTCCTGTTCCCCGAGTTCTCTCCCGAACTCGCCCTTCGTGCCGCGACAGCACTGCGGGATGTCGTTCCGTTCGACCTCGCGTACACCGCGGGCGACCAGTACCTCGAGACCGTCGCACGGATCAACCATCAACTGGGCCTGAAATCGAATCCCCTGCGCACGGTCTCCGCCGTCGACGACAAGGCTCTCATGCGGGAAGTCCTGCGCGGCACAGGCGTTCGCCAGGTCGCGTCCGCGACAATCCGCCATCTGTCCGACCTCGAGGAATTCGTCACGTCGAACGGCTTCCCGCTCATTCTCAAGCCGAGTCGGGGCAGCGCGAGCAAGGACATCCACATCATCTCCGACGCCGCCGAACTCGCCGCCGTGGCCGTCGGGCCGGCATTCACCGGGAACGCCCCGGCCGGCGGCGCGGCGTCCTGGGTCGCCGAAGAGTTCCTGGAGGGCAGGGAATTCAGCGTCGAGACGCACAGCGCCGCCGGTCGGCACCAGATCCTCGCCGTCACCGAGAAGTTCAAGACCGAGGGCTTCGTCGAGATCGGCCACGTGGTGCCCGCGCGGATCACCGCCGCGGAACACACCCTGCTCACCGACGAGACGCGGGCCGTCCTGACCGCCCTCGGCGTGGAGGAAGGGCCGGCCCACACCGAACTGATCCTCACGGCCAAGGGCCCCGCGCTCGTCGAGACGCACACCCGTCCCGGCGGCGACGCGATCGTGGAACTGATCCGGATCGTGGCGGGATACGACATCCACGAGATGACGTTCTCCTGGCTGTCCGGGGAACCCGCGGACGTGTCGCACGAGCCACTGGCCGGGGGCGCCGCCATCTGGTTCCTCACGGCCGAGCAGGGACGGGTGACGGCCGTCGCGGGCGAGCCGGAGGCCCGATCGTCCGAGGGAGTCCGGTTCGCCTCGCTCTCGGCGGCCGTGGGCGACGTGATCTCCGAGGTCCGCAGCTCCGCCGACCGGCACGGCGAAGCGCTCGCCGTCGGCGAGGACGCGGACAGCGCCCTGCGGAACGCGCGGGAAGCCGTGGCCCGGTTCCTGGTCACGGTCGAGCCGCTCGACCCCGCGGGAGACCCGGTTCACGGCTGACACCAGGAGTGCCGGCACGCCCCGCCCGAGTCCGGGCCGGCCTCATGACGTCCCGCCCGACACGAGAACCAAGGAAACGAGCAGACATGACGACGAACACCACACCCGCCGGCGCGCCGGCGTCCGAGAAGCCGCTCCTGCTCCTGGTGGGCAGCGGAGGCCGGACATGGCGCGAGTACGTGCTGCGGGCCATCGTGACCAGGTATCGGCTGCACCTCCTGTGCCCCGCGCCGCCCTCCTGGGAGAAGCCGTACATCGACGGGTACACCGTGGTCGACACGCTGGACGCCCCGGCGATGGCCGACATCGCCCGGGCCCGGGCCGAGGGCTTCGCCGGTGTGCTGACCTATGAGGAGACACGCGTCGAGTCCGCCGCCGAGCTGGCCACCACGCTGGGACTGCGGACCAGTCCGCGAGCGGCCGTGCACGCCTGCCGGGACAAGTACCTCGGGCGGCAGGCTCTCAAGGAGCGCGGGGTCCCGCAGGCCGAGTCCGTCGCCGTCACCGATCTGGCGGAGGCCCGGGAGGCAGCCGAGCGGATCGGCTACCCCGTGGTGGTCAAGCCCCGTGCGCTCTCGGCCAGTTGCGGAGTGACCTTCGTACCCGGGCCGCAGCAACTGGAGGAGGCCTACCGGGAGGCGGGCAGGATCTGGTTCGACGAGGTGCCCCGCTCCGAAGCGCCCATCCTCATCGAGGAGTTCCTCGACGGGCCGGAGATCAGCGTGGAGGCCCTGTGCCGCGACGGACAGGTCACCGCCCTGTTCGTGGCGCGCAAGGAGCTCGGCTACGCCCCCGGATTCGAGGAGGTCGGCCACACCGTCCGGGCGGACGACCCGCTCCTGCACGACGAGACGCTGCTCAAGGTCCTCCAGGACGCCCACACCGCGGTGGGCCTCACCGACACGGTGACCCACACCGAACTCCGGCTGACCGCGACCGGACCGAAGGTGGTGGAGATCAACGCCCGGATCGGCGGCGACCGGATCCCCTACCTGGGCGGACTCGTCACCGGGACGGAGATCGGACTGGTGGCCGCGGACCTGGCCGCCGACGTGGTGCCGGACATCCCCCGGACCACCGGCACGTCGACCGCCGGCGTCCGCTTCCTCTACCCCGAGCGGGATCTGAGGCTCGAGTCCATCGAGATCGACGAGGCCCGGCTGCCCGCGTCGGTCCACGAGGTGACGCCCCTGGCGGACCCGGGCAGGGAGCTCTGGCTCCCGCCCGTCGACAACGCGCGCTCGCGCTACGCGCTGGTCATCGCCGTGACCGAGACCGAGAAGGACTGCGCGGCCGCACTGGACGAGGCGGCGGCAGCGGTGACCGCGACGGGCGTCCCGCTGTCCTGACACCCGTGGCAGCGGCTCACGCCGCCCACCATCGAACCCTGGGGGAAAGCACAGTGCCGAGAATCATCGCCATCGTGTCCGGTGGCATGGACTCAGTGACCATGGCCCACCAGCTCAAGGAGCAGGGCAACGACGTCCACCTGCTCTCGGTCGACTACGGCCAGCGCCACCGCAAGGAGCACGACTTCGCGGCGGCGGCGGCGAAGCGGCTCGGAGCGGCGCACCAGATCGCGGACCTGAGCGCCGTGGGCGCCATGTTCCGCGGCTCCTCGCTCACCGACCCGACGGTCGACGTGCCCGAACAGACCTGGGACGGCTACGGCGAGAGCCCCAACATCGTGCCGAACCGCAACGCGCTGCTGCTCGCCGTCGCGTTCGCGATCGCGGTCGTGGAGAAGGCCGAGGCGGTGGCGATCGGCATCATGGCCGGCGACGCCACGTCGGTCCCCGACAGCACCCCGGCCTTCCTGGAGTCCTTCATCGCCATGGAGCGACTCGCGACCAAGGGGTACGCACATCCCGACCTCGCCCTGCTCGCTCCGCTGGCGGGGCTGCAGAAGAGCGATGTCGTCCTGCTCGGCGAACAGCTCCGTGTCCCGTGGACACGGACCTGGACCTGCCTGCGCGGCGAAGAGGCGCACTGCGGCCGCTGCGCGGCCTGCTGGGAGCGCCAGGAAGCCTTCACCGACGCCGGAGTGGACGACCCGACCGCCTACCAAGGGAACAGAGGATGACTCTCCGCATCACCAAGCAGTTCGCCTTCTCGGCCAGCCACCAGCTGGAGGGCCTGCCCGAGGGGCACCAGTGCGGTCGCCTGCACGGCCACAACTACCAGGTGGAGTTGGAGCTGAGCGCCCGGCGGGACCAGCTCACGGCACCCGGATTCGTGCGCGACTACGGCGAACTGGCCGGGTTCAAGGGGTGGATGGACGAATTCCTCGACCACCGGCACCTGAACGACGTCGTGAAGGAAGAGAATCCGTCGGCCGAGAATCTCGCCGTCTGGATCTACGAGCAGTGGTACACGGTCTATCCGGAACTCACGGCCGTCCGTGTCTCCGAGACGCCGAAGACCTGGGCCGAATACCGCCCCTGAGTTCCCACCACACACGTCACCTGCAACAGAGTTCAGCGAAGGGGGTGGTGCCTTGTGGAACCGGAGCTCGTGGTCAATGAGATCTTCGGCCCCACCTAGCGCCTTTCAAGGCGAAGGGCGCTCGATGGGCCGCCTGTGCGCGTTCGTGCGGCTGGGCGGCTGCAATCTCTCGTGCCGATGGTGCGACACTCCGTACACCTGGGACTGGACCGGATCCAGTGATACGGGAATCAAGTTCGACCCCAAGGAAGAACTCCACCGGATGCCGGTCGGGGCGGTCGCGGAGAAACTGCTCGCCTACGGTGTCGACCTGATCGTCATTTCGGGCGGGGAGCCTCTCAACCAGCAGAACCGGCTCGTCCCGCTCGTCGAGGAACTGACGCGGCACGGAGTCGAGATCGAGATCGAGACCAATGGCACGCGCGTTCCCGACGGGCGTCTGGTCGAAGCCGGCGTGCGTTTCAACGTCTCCCCGAAGCTTTCGCACGCGGGAGACCCGGTGGAACGGCGCATCGTTCCCGATGCCCTGCGGAGCCTGGCCCGGCTTCCCTCCAGCACCTTCAAATTCGTCTGCCGGGAGTTGGCGGACCTGGACGAAGTGGCCGAAGTGGTCGACGCGTTCGGCGTCACCTCGGTCTGGATCATGCCGGAGGGGCAGAGCAGCGAAGAAGTGAACAACCACATGCAAAAGCTGGTGTCCACCGTCATCGACCGTGGCTGGAACACCACGACCAGGCTGCACACCTTGGTCTGGGGACAGAAGAGGGGGGTCTGAGGGATGCTCGACAGGAAGACCGAGGACGAGGCGACCGTCCGTCCCGGTATCGCCGCAGAGGCCGTGCCGGATCCGCTCGAAGCCCTTGCCCAGGCGCTTCTCACGGAGATCGGCGAGGACCCGGACCGCGAGGGGCTCCGGGACACGCCGGCACGCTACGCGCGTTGGTGGCGCGAGTTCACCACCTACGACCCCGGCACGATCGACACGCTCTTCGAGACGACGTCCTCGGGGCAGATGGTGGTGGTCTCGGACATCAAGGTGTGGTCGCTGTGCGAGCACCACCTGCTGCCCTTCAACTGCTCGCTGACCATCGCCTACCGCTCCGCCAAGCAGCTGCTCGGACTGTCGAAGTTCGCCCGGATCGCGCACCAGCACGCCCACCGGCTGCAGGTCCAGGAGCGTCTGGTGTCGGGCATCGCGGAAGACGTCATGCGCATCACCGAAGCGCCGGACGTCGCCGTCATCGGCCAGGGCGAGCACCTGTGCATGACCATGCGCGGGATCAAGACCGTCGGCCTGATGACCTCCACCTCGTTCCACGGGGTGTTCGCCGAGGACAGCTCCGCCCGGTCCGAGCTGCTGTCCCTCGCGCGCGGGGCCTGAGTTCCCGGCAGCGACCGGCCGCCGCGGGACTCCCGGGCCCGGCCGGTCCTGCTTTCGGCCCGCGCAACGTCAGTTCGTCGTCGCGTCAAGAGAGCGGAACCCCTTCATGTCAGACACGTTTCCTGTGCTCGATCTCCGGGACGCCGAGCGCGGCCCCGAGGCACGGGCCGAGTTCCTGGACCGTCTCCGAGAGGCCGTCCACGACATCGGCTTCTTCCAGCTGGTGGGGCACGGCGTGACCGGTGCGGCCGAACTGCTGGACCTGTCCCGACGGTTCTTCGCGCTGCCGGATCAGGACCGCCACGAGCTGGACATCCTCAACTCCCCCCACTTCCGCGGCTACTCCGAGCTCGGACGGGAGCGGACGCGGGGTGTGCCCGATCAGCGGCAGCAGCTCGACATCGGGCCCGAACGGCCCGCCGGACACCCGGCCCCGGGTGAGGCGGCGTACCGCTGGCTGGTCGGCCCCAACCAGTGGCCGGCCGCCCTGCCGGCCCTGCGGCCCGCCGTCATCGACTGGATGGACCAGCTGACGGACGTCTCCCACCGGCTGCTCGGCCTCGTTCTCGAATCACTGGACACCTCGGCGGACTTCCTGGACACGGTCGTCGCACCCGATCCGCAGGTCCACTTCAAGCTGCTGCACTACCCGGGTCCCGCCGCGTCGGCGGACATCGACCCCGCGGACCAGGGAGCGGGCGTCCACAAGGACCTCGGACTGCTCACCCTGCTGGTCCAGGACGAGGTGGGCGGGCTCCAAGTGGCCGTCGAGGACGACCACTTCGTGGACGTGCCGGTGGTCCCGGACGCGTTCGTGGTGAACCTCGGCGAACTCCTCGAGGTCGCCACGCGCGGCTATCTCCGGGCCACCGTCCACCGGGTCGTCCGCCCGGCGCCGGGGGTCGACCGGTACTCCATGCCGTTCTTCTACAGCCCGCGTCTGGAGGCGTCGATGCGGCCGCTCCCGAGCCGCCGCGTCAGCGAGGCGGGCGGTGTGGTCGTCGACCCGGACAATCCGCTGTTCGCGTGCTACGGCGACAACGTGATGAAGGGCCTGACCCGGGGGTTCCCGGAGCTGATCGCCCGCCACCACCCCGATCTGCTGACCGCGACCGGTCGGTGAGGGCCGGGCGGCCCCCGCACCGGCAGCACTCTCTCCCGAAGGAGCAACACAGGTGAGCAACCGCAGACCGGCCGTCCTCCTGGTCGACCCCGTATCGGTCGGAGCGGGCTACAAGCAGGCGGTCCGGGACATGGGCATGGACGTCGTGTCCCTCTTCACCAACGAGCCGGCGGACCTGAAGGCGACCTGGCCGGACCACTCCAAGAACGACGACGTCTCCCTGTACGCCACCGAGGCGGCGGAGGTCCTGACCGCGCTCACGGGTCTCGACCAGGAGATCAAGGCCGTCGTCCCGGGCTCGGAGTCCGGGGTGCACCTCGCGGGTGTCATCGCGCACGAACTGGGCCTGCCCTGCAATGACGTCGAGCTGGCCCGGGCCAGGCACGACAAGGCGCTCATGCGCGACCACGCGGCCGCGCGAGGGCTCCGCATCCCGGCCTACCGCCTGGTGCGCGACCCCTCCGAGGTCCGTGAGGCCGCCGACGCCATCGGCTACCCGGTCATCGTCAAGCAGCGCGAGGGCGCCGGCTCCATCGGGGCCACCCTGGTGCCCGACGCCGCGAGCGCCGAGAACTTCGAAGTCGTCGACAGGACGAACTACTTCGGCTGGACGGTCGACGCCTGGCTGGTCGAGGAGTACATCCGGGGACGTGAGTTCGCGGTCAACGCCTTCAGCAGCGACGGCGACCACCGGGTCATCGACATGTGGGAGTACCGCAGGCCCGACGACCGGGACTACGACTTCCCGCTGTGGGACAACGTCCAGGCCGTGCCCGACGATCCCGACTGGGCGAGGATCGAGGAGTACGTCGTCCGGGTGCTCACCGCGTTCGGGGTGCACCGCGGTCCCAGCCACACCGAGGTGAAGGTCAACGAGGACGGCGTCTTCCTGATGGAGGTGGCCGCCCGGCTCCCCGGCGGCCCCGCCACCGACCAGTGGTCGGAGTTCACGGACATCCGTCCGTTCCACGACACCCTGGAGTGCTACCTCGGGCGGCGCCCCGCCGTCATGGACCAGCCGGTCAACAGCCGTGCCATGTTCGGGGCGATCGCCATCCACAACGAGACCGGCCCCGGCACCCTCGTGGCCATGCACGGCCTGGAGGAGGTCAGGAACCACCCCGGTGTCGACAAGGTCCTGGTCTCGTACCAGCCGGGCGATCATGTGCCGCTCACCCGCGACATCCTGTCGATCCCGCTGGGCGCCTGGGTCTCCGGCCCGGACCAGGAGTCGGTCGTACGGGTGCTCGCGGAGATCAGGGCCATGGTCGACCTGGAGATCACGCCGGAGACGCCGGCCGGCTGACCGGTCCGCACCGATCCCGTCCGCCCCTGCCCGGGCGGTTCTCGCGACCCCATCCCATCAGCAGCGGAAGAAGGATTCAGCATGGACATCAGCAAGATCGACGAGACTCTCGGCAAGTTCCTGGCCGAGAACTACACCCCGGAGCGCGTCGAGCAGTTGGCGGACCGGTTCCACCACAAGGGAGTGGTGAAGTTCGACAAGGACGCGCGGCTCGTGCCCGAGGAGATGATGACCGCGGTCCGCGTGGAGGCCGACCGGCTGATCGGCGAGCACAAGGAACGCCGGGACCTGCTGCTGCGCACCACGGGCAACACCCCGCGCAAGATGAGCGTGGTCAAGAGCGAGGACATCGAGGCGAGCGAGCTCATCCGCACCATCGCCACCTCGGAGGCGTTCCTCGGCTTCCTCGGGCGCGTCGCCCGTGAGCCCGTCATACCCCAGGTCTCCGTGGACGAGCGCTACCTGATCACCCACCAGGAGTTCAAGGCGGACACCCACGGGTGGCACTGGGGCGACTACAGCTTCGCCCTCATCTGGGCCCTGCGGATGCCGCCCGTCTCGTGCGGCGGCATGCTCCAGGCCGTCCCGCACACCCACTGGGACAAGAGCGACCCCCGCATCAACGAGACGCTCTGCGAGCGGCAGATCGACACGCACGGCCTCGTCACCGGGGACCTCTACCTCCAGCGCACCGACACCACCCTGCACCGGACCGTTCCCCTGACCGAGGACGGCGCGGCCCGCACCATCCTCAACATGACCTGGGCCGGCGAGCGCGACCTCGACAAGCCGCTGGTCGGCAACGACCGCTGGTGGGAGGACCCGGAGGCGAAGGCCGCCCAGTCGATGATGTGAGGCCGGCCGCCGGCCTCAGGAAACGGGAGCGGCGCCGCCGGGCGGCGCCGCTCCCGAGGGGCCGGGACGCGCGTACGGACGCGCGCCCGGCCCTCTTCACCGGAAATCGGACGGGACCTGTCTGACGTGTCCAGTACCCAGATCACAGCCTTCTTCCTCGACGTCGCACTGATCGCCGCTTTGGCCTGGGCGGGTGGGACCGTGGCACGACGCTGCGGCCAGCCCGCCGTCATCGGTGAGATCGTGGCCGGGATCCTCCTCGGGCCCACGTTGATGCACGCCTCGTTCACCGAGGCCGTCTTCCCGCCGGAAGTGCGGAGCGAGCTCGGGGCGCTCGCCGACATCGGTCTCGCCCTGTTCATGTTCGCGCTCGGTACGGAGTTCGAGTGGTCCGCCAAACGCTCGGTCCGACGCACCTCGTCGGCCATCGCGGTCTGCGCGATGGCGGTCCCGTTCGCGGCGGGCGCGGGCCTCGCCCTGTGGTGGGGCCCGGGCCGGTCCCCGGCGAGCACGGTGCCGCAGGTCCTGTTCATGGGAATCGCGTTGTCGGTGACCGCGTTCCCCGTCCTCGCCCGGATCGTCGAGGACCGTGGCCTCTCCCGAACTCCGCTGGGACAGTTGGGGGTTGCCAGCGCCGCGCTCTGCGACATCTTCGCGTGGGTGCTGCTGGGCGTGGTCATGCTGCTCTGCGGCAGCGGCGCACCCTGGCGCCTCCTCTGCTTCGTCCCGTACCTGATCCTGATGATCTTCGTCGTACGGCCGGCACTCCGCGCGGTCATGCGCCGGGCGGGCGGCGAGGCCGATCTCGTCGTCACGTTCGTGGGCGTGCTCGCGTCCTGTGCCGCCACCGAGTGGATGGGGCTGCACTTCATCTTCGGCGCCTTCGTCTTCGGCATCGTGCGGACCGGCGCCCGACGCGGGCTGCCGGAAGAGGTGGACGTCCGGCTGCGGCAGGGCCTGGGGGCGCTGGGCGGCCGGCTCTTCATGCCGGTCTACTTCGTGGTGGCCGGCTGGAACGTCGACCTGTCCAGCCTGGGTCCGTCCCAACTCCTCGATCTCTCCGTGCTGTTGGTCGCCGCCGTGTCCGCCAAGTTCCTCGCCGCGGCCGGGGCCGCCCGGCTCTGCGGGATGACGCCGAGGGACTCGGCAGCGATCGGGGCCCTGATGAACACCCGTGGGCTGACGGAACTGATCGTGCTGACCGCGGGCCGCGAGATGGGGTTGCTGGACGGCACCCGCTACACGCTGCTCGTGGCCATGGCCGTGCTCACTACACTGTCCACCGGCCCGGTCCTGAAGCGACTGCTGCCTCCCGCCGACCGCCCCGCACCGGATGCCGCGCCCACCCCGCTCTCCCCCGGCCCGGAGCGGGCCGGACCGTCTCGGGGCGTCGGGGAGCCGGTGCGGGAGGCGGTGCGCGAACGCACCGCACATGACGCCCGGGAGCCGTGACGCCCCACCGGTGCGGCCGTCGGATGCCGGCCGCACCTCAGAGCAAGGAGTCCAGACGATGTCTGCCGAGCCCGAAGTCTTACCGGAGACGCCTCCGCGCGGTCCGCTGCGCAGTTACCGGGAACTGAGGAAGGTACCCGGGTTCTGGCGGATCGTGGCGGTCGGCATGGCGTCGAAGCTGCCGAACAGCATGGTCGAGTTGAGCCTGTTGCTGCTGGTGGGCCGGGCGTACTCGTACACGACGGCCGGCCTCGCCGTGGCCTGCCTCGCGGTCGGCACGTGTGTGACGTCCCCGCTGCGCGGCCGGCTCGTCGACCGGCACTCCCCCCGCGTGGTACTGCTCGGCTGTCTCGCCTGCTACGGGGTGGCGACCGGCCTGCTGGTCCTGGTGGTGTCCGACCACGGGCCCGGCGCCTGGGTCCTGGTGGCCTCGGCGGCGCTCGGGGCGACGGCGCCGCCGATCGCCGTCCTGATGCGGACCGTCTGGTACAGGGCCGCCGACCAGGTCATGCTCAACACCGCGATGGCCCTCGACTCGGCGATGATGGGCACCGCGCTCGTCACCGGCCCCGTGCTGGCCAGTTGGCTCAGCCTGTCGTTCTCGGGTGCCGTGCCGATGGTGGTCATCGCGGTGCTGACGGCCTTGGTGGTGTGCCTCCTGCTCGACACACCGGCCTCACCCCAGCCGGACGAGCGACGGCACTGGCTGGGACCGCTGACCTCCGCGCCCCTGCGGCGCCTGCTGATCGCCGACGGGCTCTTCGTCCTCGCGGTGACCGCGACCGACGTGATCCTGCCGATCTACGCGAAGCAGTACGACGCCGCGGTATTCACCGGAATCTACCTGGGGGCCCTGTCCATCGGCAGCGTGCTGGGCAGCCTCGCCCTGGGCGCCATGCCCAACTTCCTGGCCCGCGGCCCCAAACTCTCGGTGCTGCTCTGCGTCTTCGCCGCGGGGGTCGGCACTCTGGCCCTGGCCACCCGGCTCTCCCCACTGGCCGTCCTCTTCCTCTGTCCGGTGGCGGGCCTGGTCATCGGTTCCGTCTTCGGCACGCTGCGCACGGTGGGTGGGGACCTCGCGAGGAAGGGCGAGATCACCGAGACGATGTCCTGGCTCACCAGCCTGGACATGGCGGGCGGCGCCGTGGGCGCGGCGGTCTTCGCGCACCTCGCGGTGGACCGGGGAAGCGGGACGGCGATCGTCCTGGTCCCGGTAGTAATCCTGCTGAGCGCCGCGGTGGGCTGGACCGCGCGGACCCCGTCGGCCGAGCGGGGCTGATCCCCCGGCCGCCGCCGCGTGAACTCCCGCTCACCGCAGACGAGTTCGCGTGGCCGGTGGCCGCGGAGGCCAACGGTGGCCGCACCGGTATCCGCCGCGGGGCCGCGCCCTGGCCGACGGCCCTTCCGGAGCCTGGCCCCGTGACGGCCGGCGCCCGAGAGGAGTCGCGCCCGGCGCCGGGCGGGGGCCGAGGTGTCCGGGCGGGAGGACCCGTCCTCCCGCCCTCATCCGCGCGGTTCTACGGCAGTCGCCACTCGACCGGCTGGGCGCCCTGCCGCACCAGCAGGTCGTTGGCCCGGCTGAAGGGCCGCGAACCGAAGAAGCCCCGGTCCGCCGACATCGGGGACGGGTGCGCGGACTCGATGGCCGGAAGATCACCCAGCAACGGCCGCAGGTTGCGCGCGTCACGCCCCCACAGGATGGACACCAAGGGCTTGCCGCGCGCGGCCAACGCCCGGATCGCCTGCTCGGTGACCTCTTCCCAGCCCTTGCCCCGGTGCGCGGCCGGAGAGCGCGGAGCCGTCGTCAACGCCCTGTTGAGCAACAGCACACCCTGCCGCGTCCACGGCGTCAGATCGCCGTTCGACGGCCTGGGCAGCCCGAGGTCGGAGTGCATCTCCCGGAAGATGTTCTCCAGACTTCCCGGCAGCGAACGCACTTCGGGCGAGACCGCGAAGCTCAGTCCGATCGCCATTCCCGGTGTGGGATAGGGGTCCTGACCGACGATCAGGACGCGTACGTCGTCGAAGGGCTGCTGAAAGGCCCGCAGGACGTTCGCCCCGGACGGAAGATAGGTCCGTCCCGCGGCTATCTCGGCCCGGAGGAATTCCCCCATCGCCGCGACGCGTTCGGCCGCAGGTTCAAGAGCCTTCGCCCAGCCTGCTTCGACAAGTTCATACAAGGGTCGTGGTGCCACGACGTGCCACTCTACTGGTACGGCACGGGCGCGGGCACAGGCGCCTTGACGCGGCCGCCGACCCCGGCGCTACTCTTCTCCCCGCATCGAGATCTTCGAGCCGGCCGAGCCGATCACGCGGCCGGTCACCGGGAAGGAGAGAGCCCATGTCCACCGACCGCGGCCTCTTCGGTTCCCGTTCCCTCGGCCGCGCCGACACCCTGCCCGCCGGGCCGGGAGCCGAGTCGGCGGACCGGCGCCTGCGGTGACGTCAGAGGGCTCCCCCGGCGCGTGGCCCGGCGGCCAGGGTCCGTCCGCGGTGCTGGCCGTGGACTCCGGAGGTTCGGGACTGCGCGTGGCTCTCGCCGCGTACCGGGTGGCGGACGAGGCCGGCTCCCCCGTACGACAGGGCGCGGCGCGAAGCGGCCCCCCGACCCCGCTCGGCGACCCCCTGACCTCCGAGGAACCGGTCCGTACCGGCCCGCACGGCATCTCGGCAGAGCATCTGCTGGATCAACTGCTTCCGATGACACGGCGATTGATGACCGACGCCGGGGTGGAACGGCTCGATGCCGTCGCCGTCGGCGCGGCCGGACTGGCCACACTCGGTGACGAGTTGAGGGCCGAGTTGCCCGCGGCGCTGGAACGTGGGCTCGGCGTACGACGGGTCGCCCTCGCCGCCGACGCGGTGACCGCGTACACGGGCGCGCTCGGACCACGGCCCGGCGCGGTGATCGCCGCGGGTACCGGCATGATCGCGATCGGCACCGACCTCACCTCGTGGCGCAGGGCCGACGGCTGGGGCCATCTCCTCGGCGACTGCGGCGGCGGCGCGTGGATCGGGCGCGCTGGACTGGAGGCGGCGCTGCGGGCCTTCGACGGCCGCCCGGGCGGCTCGGCGGCGCTGCTGGCACGGGCGGAGGAGATGTTCGGGCCGATGCCGGACTTGCCGGGTCGGCTGTACCCGCGGACCGACCGGCCCGCCGTGCTCGCCTCCTTCGCACCGGTGGTGGCCTCCGGCGCCGGGAGCGACCCGGTGGCGGCGGACATCCTGCGGACCGCCGCACGGCACATGGCCGAGTCGGCCGCGGCGGTGTGCCCGACCGACGGCGAGCCCCGACTCGCTCTCACCGGGGGCCTGTTCAAGATGGGGGACGCGCTCCTCGTACCCCTGCGTGCGGAGTTGGCCGAACGGCTGCCGCACGCCCGGCAGGTGCCGGCCGCGGGAGACCCGCTCGACGGCGCGCTCCGGATCGCCGGCGACCTGGCGTGCGACCGCCTCGCACTGCCCCGGGACGAACGGCTGTTGTGCGTGGTGACCGAAAAGACCCATCCGGAAATCGATGGTGCGAATTCGGCGCAGGACCGACAAGTCCACGATTACTGATCACTTCTGATCCGTACGTAACTCATCAGACAAAAGGGGACGGATACCGCTCACCTGCACCCTCCCCGAACAGGGGAACCCAGGAAACCAGTAACATGCGGCGCCATGAGCTCCCCCACTGGGCCCGCGTCCGGCCTGCCAGTACGAATGCCGCGACCCCGCCAAGCCGGGCGGCACCGCCGTCCGGAACCTTTGGCGGCTCCCGAGGGCGCGCCCGCGCTCGTCCTCGCGGTGCCGGGCACTCCCAACGCCGCCACGCGCAGCCTCGCCGAGGAGGTCGTGAGCATCGCCCGCTCCGAGCTCCCCGGCCTCGACGCCCGCATCGGGTACCTGGACGGGGACGACGAGTTCCCCACGCTGCAGTCCGTTCTCGCCCACGCCGCCGAAGAGCGTTCCGCGCGCTTCGAGCAGGCCCGTGCCGCCGGTTCCGACGCCGCCGAGCCCGACGGCCCGGTCGGCATCGTGGTGCCGCTCCTCGCCGGTCCGGACAGCGCGCTGCTGCGCCGGATCCGCCAGGCCATGATGGAGAGCCGCGTCGCGGCCGAGCTCACCGACGTCCTCGGCCCGCACCCGCTGCTCGCCGAGGCCCTCCACGTGCGCCTGTCCGAGGCCGGCCTGTCCCGCGCGGACCGCGCCCGCCTGTTCACCGTGGCGACCGCCGCGGACGGCATCGTCCTCGCCACCGTCGGCGGCGAGGAGGCCGTGCAGGCCGCCGGGATCACCGGCATGCTGCTCGCCGCACGGCTCGCCGTGCCGGTCATGGCCGCCGCGCTCGACGCGGAGGGCTCCATCGCCGCCGTCGCCGAGCAGCTGCGCGGCTCGGGCTCGCAGCAGCTCGCCCTCGCCCCGTACCTGATCGGTCCGGAGCTCGACGCGGGTCTGCTCGACGCCGCCGCCAAGGAGGCCGGGTGCGCCGCCGCCGAGGCGCTCGGCCCGTACCCGGCGATCGGCAAGCTCGCGCTGGCCCAGTACACGACGGCGCTGGGCATCGCGCCGCCGCAGAGCCAGGGGGCTCCGGCCTTCTAGTCGGCCGTAGACCCGCACCACCCGCACCACCGGCACTTCGGAAAAATGGGCCCCCTCCTGTCACAGGCGGGGGCCCTTTCCTGTCGGCCGTGGCGCGGACGCCCGCGCGCGAGGCGGCGTGGGTGCGAGAGTCCCGGGCCGGCGGGGTCAGTCGAAGATCACGCAGGAGGCCGCGGGGGCCTGGACCGAGCCGCCGCGGCGCGGCACGCCCGTGTCCGGGTCGACGGTGAACCAGGTCACGTCGCCGGAGCGCTCGTTGGCCACGTACAGGAAGCGGCCCGAGGGGTCGAGGGCCAGCCCGCGGGGCCACACGCCGCCGCAGGGCACCGTGGCGACCAGCCGGAGCCGCTCGCCCGTCGCGTCGGGCACCAGCACGGAGACGACGTCCTGGCCCCGGACCGCGATCCACACGAAGCGGCCGTCGGGC
Source organism: Streptomyces sp. NPDC002580 (assembly GCF_042889485.1). Classification (NCBI taxonomy): domain Bacteria; kingdom Bacillati; phylum Actinomycetota; class Actinomycetes; order Kitasatosporales; family Streptomycetaceae; genus Streptomyces; species Streptomyces sp. NPDC002580. The sequence goes on from NZ_JBIAQZ010000010.1 coordinate 119,149, forward strand.
GAGACGACGATCCCCGAGGGGTACGCGTCGCCGTGCGGGGCGCCCTCGAGCACCGGCGTCTCCCCCACGGGTCGCAGCGAGCCCTCCGCGGCCTCCCAGCGGCAGACGGTGACGGTGGGGGCGAGTTCGTTGACCACGTAGACGTGCCCGCCCCGCGGGTGGAAGGCGAGATGGCGCGGCCCGGATCCGGGCCGCAGGGCGATCTCGCGGCGCAGGGTGAGCGTTCCGCCGTCGAGGGTGCACACCCGCACGGAGTCCGTGCCGAGGTCGACGCTGACCGCCCAGCGGCCGGTGGGGTCGGGCTGGACCTGGTGCGCGTGCGGACCCTGCTGTCGCGGCGTGTACGGACCCGAACCGGTGTGCTGGAGCACGTCGGAGGCCGCGCCCGCGAGGCCGCCGCCGGGGCGGATGGGCACGACGGCGACGCTGCCGGAGCCGTAGTGGGCGGCCAGGACGTGTCCGTCGAGGACGCTGAGGTGGGTGGGTCCGCTGCCGCCGGTCCGGATCGGCGGACCGGTCGGTTCCGGTTTGTCGGCGTGCACGCGGTAGGCGGCCACCGCGCCCTCGGCCGTCTCGCTGACCGCGTACAGGACGTCGCCCGCGGGCGACAGGGCGAGGTACGAGGGGTCGGGGACGTCGTCGACGGCGCTCAGCACCGTCAGCGCGCCGCTGCCCGGATCGACCTCGGCGGTGAGGACACCGAGTCCTCCCGCCGCCGTGAACGAGCCGATGAACGCCCGCTGCCGCCGGATTCCGCCGTCTGTCACTGCTGTCCCCTCTCGGTCCCGCGTGCTCGGGGGCGACGGTAGCAGTCGGCGCTCTGCGGTCTAGACCAGAAGGGGCGGGCGGGAACGCGGGCCGGCGGAGCGCTCAGCCCGGTGCCAGGCCCCGCGCCCGGTCGAGGGCGTCGGGGTGGTGGACGTACGCCGGGGTGCGTTCGACGTTCTCGAAGGTGCGGTGGAAGACCGGCGTGGCACTGCCGGAGATCGGGGGCACGATCCACGACCAGTCGGCGCCCACCTGGCGGCCCTTGCCCTCCTCGCGTCCCATGTGCGTGAGGAAGCGCCGGGACTCGGTGTGGTGGTCGGTGACGGTGACCCCCGCGCCGTCGAAGGAGTGCAGGACGGAGCGGTTGAGCTCGACCAGGGCGCGGTCCTTCCACAGGGAGCGGTCGGTGCTGGTGTCGAGCCCGAGGCGGTCGGCGATGAGCGGCAGGAGGTCGTACCGGTCGGTGTCGCCGAGGTTGCGGGCGCCGATCTCCGTGCCCATGTACCAGCCGTTGAAGGGTGCCGCCGGGTAGCGGACGCCGCCGATCTCCAGGCACATGTTGGAGATCGCGGGCACCGCGTGCCAGCGCAGTCCGAGCTCCTGCCACCAGGGGTGCTCGGGGTGGGTGAGCTCGACTTCGAGCACCGCGTCCTCGGGCAGCGCGAACCAGCGCGGCTCGGCCCGCGAGTCCTCGATCACCAGCGGGAGGACGTCGAAGGGCGTGCCGGGGCCGCCCGGCCAGCCGAGCCGGCGGGCGGCCCCGGTGAGCCCGGCGTTGCGCGGGTCACCGGTCACTCCCCCGTCGGGGCGTGCGTAGCCCGCGTACCGGACGAGTTGTTCGTTCCAGATTCTGGGGCCGGGGCGCTCCGGGGTGTCCGGCGCGAAGACCGTGATGAGCGACCGGATCCGGCCCTCGCGCGTGGCCTCCCGCAGGTGGTCCGCCGAGGCCTCGGCGACCTCCCCCGCGTCCTGGACGTCCCGGCGGTCGCGCACGGCGAGCGAGTGCCAGTAGAGCCGGCCTATGCATCGGTTGGCGTTGCGCCAGGCGACGCGGGCGCCGAAGACGAGTTCCCGCGTGGTGTGCCGGTACGTTCCCGTGTCCGCGATCTCCGCCCGGACCGCGGCGAGTCTGCGGGAGGGGTCCCCCAGTCGCTCCTCGGCGTGCTGGAGCGCGATGAACTCGGCGGCGGCGCGGGTGACATCGGCCGGGCCCGGTTCCGCGGCCCGCCGGTGCGGAGCCGGGCCCGGGGCGTTCCGGGCCGGATCGACGCGCCGCGTGGCGGTCCGCGCGACCGCCGCGACCGGAAGGCCGGGACCCGGGGCGGCGCGGGCCGGATCCTCGGCCGGGGCTTCCCCGGCGATCAGCCGGCCCCGAAGTCCCTGGACCGGGGTGGCGCCCCGCTCGGGCCGGAGCCGTGCCGGGGTGTCGGCGACCCGCGCCGGGGGCGCCGAGGTGACTCTGAGGTCCGTGGCGGCCTGGGAGCCGCGGGCGACGGCCGGAACGGCGGGCGCGGGGAGTTCGTCGCCCCGGCGGGCCTCCCGCGTCTCCAGCGTCCCCCGCGTCCCGTGCGTCTCCCACGGTCCCTGCGGTCCGTGCGGCCTCGCCCGGTCGCTCCGACGGCCTGCCGGCGTGTCCGGCGCGTACGGACCACGAGGCCCCGTGGCGTCCGTACGGTGGCCGCCAGGAACTTCGCGGGCGTCCGGCGGGCCGGTGGCGGCGGGGTGCGTTCCCGGGCCGTCCAGCGGGCGCCCTCGCCGCTGTTCCGGATCGTCACCGGCGCTTTCGTCGCCGCCCTCGCGAAGGCGGATCCGGTCCAGCCAGCCTCCCGGACCGTCGCCTCCGGGATCCGTGCTCGCCGCGCCTCCGGTGTCGGTGGTGCGCTCTTCGTGTGTGGTTCCGCGCGAGAAGTCGCGCATGGTGCCGCCCCCAAGAGTTCCGCCCGCGGGCCGCTCCCGCACGGTCCGCGGCGTCCGTGCGTCCGATGGACGCGGAGCCACCGGGCGGACGCGGTGATCCACCCTGCGGATGGCCGGTAAATCTGCCGCATACCGGGCGTCCGTGTCCACAGATCCCGCTCGGCGGCCGGGAGGCGTACGAAGGCCGGACGCCCGGGGGAGGCGGCCGGGAGACGTCAGGCGCCGACGAGCCGCGAGCCGCGCAGCGGAGTCGCCAGGGCGACGAGCGCCCGCTCCAGGCCGTGGAGGTGGGCGAGCGCCTGCTCGGCACCGGGGTGGTGGCCCGGGGCGCCTTGATGGGCCGCCACGGCTCCTCCCGGAACGGCTCCGACCAGGGACTCCATCGCCGTCTCGACCCGTCGGCAGGCCGCCGTGAGGCGCGCGTCGTGCGAGGCGTCCGGGTCCGCGGCCACGGCGGCGAGACCCCGCACCTCGCGTGCGCAGTCGTCGAGCAGGGCGAGGATCGCGCGGGCCCGTTCCTTGCGCCCCCGCATCGGGTTGAGCGGATGCACCAGGGGCGCGAGAGCCATACGCACGCGCCCCAGGAGTGCTTCGAGCTCCCCCGCGCGCGGCGCGGGGTCGGCCTGGGCGTCGCCCGCGAGCCGCCGGGCCGCCGCCGCGGTGCATTCGTGCACGGCGTGCAGGGCCCGCTCGATCCACCGGTCGGTGACCGTGTGCGTGGTGATGGGCAGGACGAGCGCGACGGCGAGCGCGGCGCCGAGCGCGCCGACACCGGTCTCGGCGAACCGCAGGACGAGCAGCCCCGGGTGCAGCACGCCGAGCAGCCCGTAGAGGAGGCCCGCCATGACGGTGACGAAGAACATCATCCAGCTGTACGAGAGCGCGGCCGTGTAGAAGATCCCGAAGACGCACACCGCGACGAGGACGGCGGTGGGCGCGGGCGCGCCGTGCAGCGGCACGGCGACGAGGAGCCCGGCGACGATCCCGGTGACCGTGCCGACCACGCGCCGGAAGCCGCGGACCAGCGTCTCGCCGCGCGAGGCCGTGTTGACGAAGATCCACCAGGCGGTCCCGACGGCCCAGTACCAGCGGTCGTGGGAGAGCAGCTGGCCCGCGGTGAGCGCGAAGGCGCAGGCCGCGGTCGCCTGGAAGGCCTGGCGGGTGGCGGGGCGCGTCAGGCCGCGTCCGTCCAGGGGCGCCGGCGCGGCGGGCAGGGGCCTGCGCCGCTCGACGCACCAGGCGCCGAACCGCACGGCCGAGGACGCCGCCAGCGACAGCGCGACGGCGGCGTACAGCTGCGGGAGCTGGCCGGGCACGGCGTGCAGGAACTGGGTGGTGAAGAACATCATGAACGCGAAGATGCCGAGCGCGTGGCCGCGCGGTCCGAAGCGGCGGGCGTACACCCCGCCGAAGACCACGGCGAGCCAGGTCGCGTCCCGCAGCGTCGGAACCGCGTGCAGGGCGGTCGCCACGGCGAGGACCGGGAAGCCGGCCACCGGCAGCAACGCGGTGGTGCGGGCCTGGCCGCGCACCGTCGGGTCACCCACGGTGAACAGCGCGAGGAGCGCCGCGAGTCCGCCGGTGATCGACGCGGGGAGCGAGAGCCCGGCCAGTTCGCACAGGGTCACCGCGAGGCCGATCCCGAGGACCGCCCGGAGCGAGATCCGCAGCCGGAACAGTCCCGGATCCGGAGCCATGAACATCTTCTTCACCGTCGGCGGCCCGCCCCACTTCACGCTTCAGTACAGGTTCGGCATGCGCAGCGCACATGCGAAAGGCGCCGCGGGTCCGGTACGGCGTCCTTGCCGTCCGGCGCTGCGCAGCGCCATCGATGACCCCAAGGTAAGCGGCTTCCCTGAACTGGCTCAACCGGCTCGATCCCGGCTGGGCCATTGGTACAGTTGAAAGTGATCATTGTCGGCCACAGGGAGGCCAACGGACCATGGCCGTGGACGAGCTCGACACCCGCATCCTGCGGCTGCTCCTGGAGCAGCCGCGCACCAGCGTCCGCGAATACGCCCGCGTCCTCGGTGTGGCGCGCGGCACCCTCCAGGCCCGGCTCGACCGGCTGGAGCGGGACGGAGTGATCACCGGGACGGGCCCCTCGCTGTCCCCGGCGGCCCTCGGCCACCCCGTCCTCGCCTTCGTCCACATCGAGGTCACACAGGGTCATCTCGACGACGTCGGCGACTCGCTCGCCGCCGTACCGGAGATCATCGAGGCGTTCTCGATCACCGGTGGCGGTGATCTGATCACCCGGGTCGCGGCGCGCGACAACGCCCACCTGGAGGATGTGATCCAGGCGTTGATCAGCGTGCCCGGCGTGGTCCGCACCCGGACCGAGGTGGCGCTGCGCGAGCGCGTCGCGCACCGGCTGCTGCCGCTGGTCGAGTCGATCGGGCGGACCACGAAGAACTGACCGCGCCGCCCCGAAACGGCGGACACCCACGGGGGCGTCCCCACGGGCCGCCGGGCGGCGGTCGCACGGCGGGGACCCGCCGGGACCGGGCCCGTGTCCGTCAGCGCGCCGCCGAGGGCGGGGGCAGGCGGAGCCCGGCGAGGTCCGGCGGGATGGGGGTGTCGGGACGGAAGAAGGGGGCGGCCTCGTCGTCGGCCGCCGTGGCCGGCGCGTCGGTGAGCCGGAACCGGTCGCGCAGCCGGCCGTAGAAGTCGGTGGGGTGGAGCCGGATCAGGCACACGCGCTGCGGCGCCCGGAAGACACCGATCCAGTCGCCCGGGTCGAGTACGCCGCGCAGCTGGCCGTCGATGCTGACGGCGGCCTGGCCCGAGTGGGGCAGCACCCGCAGGGCGACGGGTTCGTCCGGCGCGGCGACCACGCTCCGGTTGAAGGTCATGTGCGGCGCGATCGGCGTGAAGACGACGGCGTCCATGTGCGGGGAGAGCACCGGACCTCCGGCGGCGAAGCTGTAGGCGGTCGATCCGGTGGGGGTGGCGACGGCGAACGCGTCCGCCGAGTACGAGGCGAGCCGCCGTCCGGCGAGGTAGACCCCGACGGCGACCTGGTGGTCCCGGGCCAGCTTCTCCAGGACGACGTCGTTCAGAGCCGTGACGTCCAGGGCCACTCCCCAGCCGTTCCCCTCCGTCGTCTCGTCCCTGACCTGCGGCGGCGGCAGCGCGGGGCCCCGCCCGTAGTGCAGCAGGGACTCCATGCCCCCGGGGATCTCCAGGGCCCGGGAGGCACGCATGGTCAGGGTCATGCGTTCCTCCACCGTGACACGCCCGTCCTGGACCGCCTGCAGAGCGCGGGTGACCTCGGCCGCGGGCACCTCGGTGAGGAAGCCGACCTTGCCGAGGTCGACGCCCAGGACGTTCGCGCCGCTCTTGACGGCGATCCGGGCACCGCGGAGGAAGGTGCCGTCGCCGCCGAGTGTCACGACCAGGTCCGGGTTGCCGGCGGCCTCCGCCTCCGCGCGCCCGCCGCGTCGCTGCTGGTCCTTGGCCCACACGTCGATCTCGGTGCACCGGATGCCCCGGGCGGCGCACCAGGCGTGTACGGCGAGGGCGACGTCACGGGCGGTCGTCCGCCCCTGGTGGACGACCAGTCCGACGCGGTGTACGGGCACAGCAGCCTCCGGTTCCACGCGGGCACGTACCGCAGGCCCGGAGGCTTCGGCCGGCCGGCCGTGACGGCCGTCCGAGCCGGGCCCCCGGGACTGGGGTCGATCCTTCCACGAATGCGACATTCCGGTACGGGACGCGCCGCCCGGCCCCGTCAGGGCCACGAGGGATCCGCGGCCCGGGCGGCCGCCGCCGCGTTCCCGGCGAGCGCGCCGGGGCGTGTCCGGTGACCGCGGGCACCGGACGCCGCCCCCGGCCGGGCATCCCGCCGCCCACCGCGAAACCGGTCACGAACGCGCCGTCACGTTCCCGGCGGGCGCGTCAGGCCCGAGGGCGAGGCGGGGCGGACGCCGCCCTCGGCACCCCAACTCCGTTGACACGGCGTCTACTTCGTCAAGTTCCGTGCCAGGAAGCCGAGTTGGTCTCGCGATCCGATCCGGCCACCCGTACGGCGGACCGGGATCCGGCCGTGTCGCCTCCACCCGGCCACCCCAACGCCCTCTCCCAGAAGGGGAATCATGAAGCGAGGCGGGGCCGGAAGCCGCAGCGGCGGCGCTCTCGTGGACCAAGCAATTTCGGACACTTGGGCATCTCGCCGAACTCTGAACGACTATCGTCTCGAATTGACGTCTCCTGAGCGACCGATCAGGCTCGGAGATCTCGTCATGGTCGCTTTCATCCGCATCCTGAAGCAAACCGACAGGCCCATGAAAGGTTCCTTTCGTGATCAATAGCAATCACGGGACTGATTACGAGAGTGTCCGGCTCGATCGCAGCGGCCAGGCGGAAGCCTTTGACGCCATCGGCGACCGGTACGACGAGGCCTTTCCGCACAAGGAGGGCCAGGTCGAGGCGGGCGAGTGGTTGATCGCATCACTGCCCCGGGGATCGCGGGTCCTGGACCTCGGCTGCGGAACGGGCGTGCCGACCGCGCTCCAGATGACGGACGCCGGGTTCGAGGTCGTGGGCGTCGACCTCTCCGGCGGCATGGTGAAGCTCGCCGGCTCGTACGTGCCCGACGCGACGTTCCACCAGCTGGACCTCGCCGACCTGCGGCCGGGCGGCCCGCGCGAACTCGGCCGCTTCGACGCCGTCGCCGCCTTCTTCTCGCTGCTGATGCTGCCGCGCGCGGAGATCCCCCTCGCCCTGCTGACCATCCGTCACCTCCTCGCTCCCGAGGGCCTGTTCGTCCTGTCGATGGTCGAGGCCGACGTGGACGACTTCTCGATCCCCTTCCTCGGGAACACGATCAGGGTCTCCGGCTATCTGCGGGAGGATCTGCGCAAGGTCATCGAGGCGGCGGGCTTCGAGATCGTCAAGGAGACCTCGTACACGTACGCCCCCGCGGTGGCCGATGTCCCGCCCGAGGAACAGGTGTTCCTCTGCTGCCGAAGGTGTGACTGAGGAGGCCGGTCCCCACCGCGGACCGCGCCACCCATCGGACGGGACAGAACGCGTGACCGAGCATCACACCCCCCACGAGAACACCGCCCCACCGCACGGCCTCCCCTCACCCGCCGCGGCGACCTCATCCGCCACGGCCCCCGAGGACGGCGTACCGCAGACCGACCGCCTGCGGTACCTCGACGTGGCGACACGGCGCATCGCCCGGGGCATGGACCTGGACGAGACGCTCCGGGAGCTGCGACAGGCGGCCGTACCGGCCTTCGCGGACGCGATATCCATCCACCTCGACGACCCGCTGCCGGTGGGCACGGACCGGTCGGCGGCCCCCGTCGTCCTCCGGCTGCACCGCGCCGGCCCGGCGCCGGACACCGAGGGGACCGCCCCGGCGCCGGCCCTCCCCGAAGCCGCCGAGCGGGTCGAACCGGCCGCCAGCGGCCGGCTCGCGCAACTGTTGCGGGACGGGCGTCCCGCGTTCGGTGACGCTCCGGGCAACGCGCCCGCCGTCGCCGAACTGCTCGGCTCCGGGGCGGAGCCGGCGGCGGGCCACCGTCTCATCATCGCCCCGCTGCACGGCCGCCATCACGTCATGGGCGCGGTCGTCCTGCTCCGCGGGGCGGACCGTCCCGTCTTCACCTCCGACGACCTGCTCGTCGCCTCGCAGCTCGCCACGCACACCGCGCTCGGGGTCCAGAAGGCGGTGATGTACGGCCACGAGGCGGCCGTCGCGGACACGCTGCAGCACACGATGCTCCCGTCGTCGCTGCCCGAACCCACCGGCGTACGGCTGGCCAGCCGCTATCTGCCCGCCTCGAAGACCGCCCAGGTGGGCGGCGACTGGTACGACGCGATCCCGCTCCCCGGGAACCGCGTCGCGCTGATCGTCGGCGACGTGATGGGCCACTCCATGACCTCCGCCGCGATCATGGGCCAGCTGCGGACCATCGTGCAGACCCTCGCCGGACTCGACCTGCCGCCCGACGAGGTCCTGCACCACCTCGACGAACAGGCCCAGCGCCTGGGCAGCGACCACATCGCGACCTGCCTCTACGCGATCTACGACCCGATCTCGCACCGCCTGCTGATGGCGAGCGCCGGCCATCCGCCCGCGGTGCTGCTGCACGAGGACGGGCGCGCCGAGGTACTGGGCATCCCGCCCGGGGCCCCGATCGGTGTCGGCGGCGTCGTCTTCGAGTCCGTGGAGATGGCCGCGCCCACCGGCGCGACCCTGGTGCTGTACACCGACGGACTCGTCGAGTCCCGTGACACGGACATCGGAAGCGGTGTCGAGGCGCTGCGGGTCCGGCTCCAGTGCGGCCCCCAGGGGCTCTCCTCGCTGGAAGTGCTCTGCGACCACGTGCTGGGCACACTGACCCCGGGCGCCCGCGACGACGACATCGCCCTGCTCGCCGCCCGGTTCGATGGATTCCCGCCGGACAGCGTCGGCTACTGGTACCTGGCCCCGCACCCGATGACCGCGGGACAGGCCCGCAGGCTGACCCGCAGGGCGCTGCGCCGCTGGGGTCTGGAGTCCCTGGTCGACACGACGGAACTCATGGTCAGCGAGATCGTCACGAACGCCGTGCGCTTCGCCTCGCGGCCGCTGTCGCTGCGGCTGTTGCGCACCGACGTGCTGCGCTGCGAGGTGACCGACGACTCCCCCCAGGTACCCAGGATCCGGCAGACCGGCCTCGGGGACGAGGGCGGCCGCGGCCTGTTCCTGGTCGATCAACTCGCCCTGCGCTGGGGCTCGACGAGGTTGAGCAGCGGCAAGGTCGTCTGGTTCGAGCAGAAGATCCCGGCGAAGTAGCCGCTCGGACGCGGCGGGGCGACGCCGCCGGACCTCCCGTCGCCCTTGACGCCCGTCGCGGGACGCGCCCCTGATCGCCCCCGGGCCACCGCCCGCCGGGGGCCGGGCGCGCGCCCACCGGAGCCGCGCGGACGAAAAGCACCTATACCCGTGCAGGGTATAGTCAATCGTCCTAAGCTCGCAGGAAGTGCGGACGCCCGTGATGACGGTACGAAGGTTGCTCTGGGCCCGGTCGGGCGGCGCCGCCCATGGGGTACGCGCCCTGCTCGTCGTGCTGTTCCTTCTGGCCGCCGTCCCGCTCCACCGTCTGCCCGCCGGCGCGGCCGTCACCCCGGTGCCGGCCGCGTCCGCACCCCACGGCGGGCCGGGAACCGCTTCCGGCGCGGCCCACTCCCCCACGGTCTCGCCGGCGACCGACGCCCCGTCACCCGGTCACGACGGGGCCGCCTCCCGTCGCCCTCACCGTTCCGGATCCCCCGGTCACGCGCGGCTGCACGGCCCGCGGGACCAGTGCCGTACGACTCACTGCGCCGCCCGGATCGGGGACGCCTCCTTCGGCGTCCCGGATCGTCGCGCACACGAGCGCGAGCACCGCGCGCCTCGTACGTCGCACGCCACCCGAGGTGTCACTCCTCTTTCCACCGCGCGCATAGGCCGGGTCCCACGGCTCCGCCCGTCCCACGAGGTCGGCGAGCCGTGCACGGACCGTCCCCGAAGGCCTGTCGCGCATCGAGAAGAGGACTTTTCGTGAACAGTGTCAACCGTCGCTCCGTCCTCGCCGGACTGGCGGCGGCAGGTACCGGCCTGCTCGCCGCCTGCGGCAACGACGCTTCCAACAGCCACTCCCTGCTCAGCCCCTCCGGTCACCGGATCTCCCGAACGGAACGGAGACGGAAGGGCACGGGCCGGGTCCAGTCGCTCAACCTGACCGCCGCGCCCGCCACCCTCGACCTGGGCGGCGGCGTCCTGGCCAAGTCCTGGGCCTTCGGCGGCCGGACTCCCGGCAAGGAGATCCGGATCGGCGCCGGCGACACCCTCGCCGCCGAGCTGTCCAACCAACTGCCCGGCGCCACCACGACGTCCGTCCACTGGCACGGCATCGCGCTCCGCGGTGACATGGACGGCGTGCCGCTGGTGACCCAGGCACCGGTGCGATCCGGATCCAGCTTCACGTACCGCTTCGTCACCAGCGCACCGGGCACGTACTTCTTCCACCCGCACGTGGGGCTCCAGAACGACCGCGGTCTGTACGCTCCGCTGATCGTCGAGGACCCCAAGGAACCGCTGTCGTACGACGACGAATGGGTCGTCGTCCTCGACGACTGGCTCGACGGCGTGACCGGCACACCGGACGAGGCCTTCGCCGAACTGAGCCACGGCATGGCGGGGATGGACATGCGTGACTCCGGACGGGGCAGTACCCCGGCAGCGCCGCCCCCCGGCGCCTCCGCCGGGGAGGACGCGACGTCGAAGTTCCGGCTCGTGGACGCCACCAGCCCCCTGCTCGGCGGCGAAGCCGGGAACGTGGACTACCCGTACCACCTGATCAACGGACGCGTGCCGACCGACCCGACGGTCCACACCGGCAAGCCCGGCAGCCGGGTCCGTCTGCGGATCATCAACGCGGGCAGCGACACCGCCTACCGGGTGGCGCTCGGCGGCCACAAGCTGACGATCACCCACACCGACGGTTTCCCCGTCGAGCACCAGGAGGTCGACGCGCTGCTGGTCGGCATGGCCGAGCGGTACGACGTCCTGGTCACCCTGGGCGACGGGGTCTTCCCGCTCGTCGCGGTCGCCGAGGGCAAGGGCTCCGCCGGGCTGGCCCTGCTGCGCACCGGTTCGGGGAGCGCCCCGGGACCGACGGTACGGCCGGCCGAACTGGACGGCCTGATCGTGACCGCCGCCACGCTGCGCGCGGCCGACGGCGTACGGCTGGAGGAGAAGGAGCCCGACCGGGTCCACCGGGTCACGTTGAGCGGCAACATGGACACGTACGACTGGGCCATCAACGGCAGACGGTTCGACATGGCCGATCCGACCGCGAACCCGCTGCTCGTCGAGGAGGGCCAGCGGGTCCGGCTCGACTTCGTCAACGCCACGCGCATGTGGCACCCGATGCACCTGCACGGCCACACCTACCAGCTCGGCAGCGCCGGCCCGCGCAAGGACACCACCATCGTGCTGCCGAGGACGAAGGTCTCCGTCGTCCTCGACGCCGACAACCCCGGCGAGTGGATGCTGCACTGCCACAACGCGTACCACAGCGAGGCCGGGATGATGGCGGTCCTGGCCTACGGAACCTGAGTCACCGGTTCCCGGTCCGGCGCTGGACACAGCGGTCCCGCGCCGGACCGTGGGACCGGCCGGCCCACCCTCCTGGTGGGCTCGTGGCGGTCACACGGGCCGGAGACCCCTCAGCCACGACGTGACCACCGCGACGGCGACCAGTTCGCCGGCGGCGACCGGCCCGGCCGGACCGGCCAGGTCCCCGTCCCCGTCGGTGCCGAAGCCGTAGGCGTGACCGTCCGGCAGCAGCCGGGGCCGTCCTCCCCGCCGAGTCCCATCTCCCAGGTGACCGCCGGTTCGGCGGTGATCAGCAGACGCGCCACGGGTTCCTCCGTGACCGGGAACCGTCGGCCGTAGGAGTCGCCCTCTCCCACGAGCACGGCCGCCTGGAGCGGATACCCGCCGGGCGGGACACGCGCGGTGAGCTCCCGCGGACCGTCCCGGTCCATGGGGTCCGCGACGACCGGCCGGCCGCTGGGGACCCGGAGCGTCGCGATGTGCCGGATCCGCTCCACCGTCGTCCCGCCCCAGGACTCCGAGGCGAACCGGCTTCCCGGCCGCAGGAGTTCGTTCAGGTCGGGGCCCGGTCCGCCCGGCTGCGCAGCACCCTGGTTAATGCGTCGACAGGACCCACCCGGGACCTCCAGAGTGGGATCCCATGACGAGCAGCGAACTGTGGAGCCGCGCGACCGCCGAACGCTACGACGCCTCTGAGAGCGAGAGGTCCAGCGCCGCCGCGCTCAAACCGACGCTCGACTTCCTCGGTGAACTCGCCGGAGGGGGCAGGGCACTTGAGTTCGCCATCGGAACCGGGCGCGTCGCCGTCCCGCTGCGCGGACGCGGTGTACCGGTCGTGGGGATCGAACTGTCCGAGCACATGGCCGCGGTCCTGCGGAGCAAGGTCGACGCGGACACGCTCCCGGTGACCATCGGGGACATGGCCACGACCGTCGTCCCCGGCGAGTTCTCACTGGTCTACCTGGTCTACAACACGATCACGAACCTGCTGACGCAGGACGAGCAGGTCGCCTGCTTCCGCAACGCCGCGCGCCATCTGGCGCCCGGCGGCCGGTTCGTGATCGAACTGGGCGTTCCTCCGCTGCGGTTCCTGCCGCCCGGGCAGGTCGCCGTACCGTTCGACGTCTCCGAGGCACACCTCGGCTTCGACACCTTCGACCTGGTCGAGCAGGTTCTCGTCTCGCACCACCTCACCCGCGACGGCGACGACGGCCGCTATCGCCGCGGGGCCTCCCGGCACCGGTACGCGTGGCCGGCCGAACTCGACCTGATGGCGCGGATCGCGGGACTCGAACGGGAACGGCGCGTCGCGGACTGGGACGGGACGCCCTTCACCCAGGACTCCACGAAGCACGTCTCCGTGTGGCGCAAGCCGGCCTGAGGCCGGATCACGGCCCGGCGGCGGGCCCCTGCCCGCCACCGGCCGCTAGCCGAGGAACGACAGCCGGACCTGTCGGTGAGGGTTGTCGCGGTTCGTGTCCACGAGGCACACCGACTGCCACGTGCCCAGCTCCAGGCTCCCGTCCACCACCGGGAGGGTCGCGTGCGGCGGAACGATCGCGGGGAGGACGTGGTCGCGGCCGTGGCCCGGACTGCCGTGGCGGTGCTGCCAGCGGTCGTCCTCGGGGAGCAGGGAGTGCAGCGCGGCGAGGAGGTCGTCGTCGCTGCCGGCGCCGGTCTCGATGATGGCGATCCCCGCGGTGGCGTGGGGCACGAAGACGTTCAGCAGACCGTCACGACCCGCCGCGGCCTCGCGGAGGAAGGCCTCGCAGTCGCGGGTGAGGTCGACGACCGCCTCCGACGAGCCGGAGGTGATGTTCAGGACGTGCGTGGTGAAGGCATCGGACATACCCCAATCCTCTCCCATACGACGGGTTCCGCACGTGATCGAGGCCGCCGCTACGACGGGTTCCGCACGTGATCGAGGCCGCCGCGCGGGGAGCGCGGAAGGCTTTCGTCCCAGGTGCCGCGGGTGAGGCGGGACCCGCTCGCGGAGGTCCGCCGGCCGCGGTCCATGGGGTGGCTCACAGCCGGGCACCCGGCGGGAAGATCCCGGGGCCCGGACCGGTTGGCAGGAACGTGAACAGCACCGGAGCACCCGCGCACGAGGTCGACGTGGTCGTCATAGGCGCCGGCCAGGCCGGTCTGGCCGCCGCCCATCACCTGCGGCGCACCGGCTCCGAGCCCGGACGGGACTTCGTCGTCCTCGACCACGCGCCGCGACCGGGCGGCGCCTGGCAGTTCCGCTGGCCGTCGCTGACGTACGGCAAGGTGCACGGGATGCACATGCTGCCCGGCATGGAACTCACCGACGCCGACCCGGACCGCCCGTCCTCCGAGGTCGTCTCGGAGTACTTCGCCGCCTACGAGCACGCCTTCGACCTTCGGGTGCGCAGGCCCGTCGACGTCAGGGCCGTCCGGGAGGGACCCGGCGGACGGCTGCTCGTGGAGAGCGACGACGGAACGTGGTCGGCCCGGGCCCTGATCAACGCGACGGGCACTTGGGACCGCCCGTTCTGGCCCCTCTATCCGGGCCAGGAGACGTTCCGGGGACGGCAGTTGCACACGGCGCGGTATCCGGGCCCCGAGGCGTTCGCCGGGCAGCGCGTGGTCGTGGTGGGCGGCGGCGCTTCCGGCACCCAGCATCTGATGGAGATCGCCGCCCACGCGGCCGGGACCACCTGGGTCACCCGGAGCGCCCCCGTGTTCCGCGAGGGCCCCTTCACCGAGGAGTTCGGACGGGCCGCCGTCGCGCTCGTCGAGGACCGGGTCCGGCGGGGACTTCCGCCGCGCAGCGTGGTCTCGGTCACCGGGCTGCCGCTGAACGACGCGATCCGGCGGGCGCTGGCGGACGGTGTGCTGGACCGGCGGCCGATGTTCGAGCGGATCGTCCCGGACGGCGTGGAGTGGGCGGACGGGCGGCGCGTGGACGCCGACGTGATCCTGTGGGCGACCGGTTTCCGGGCCGCCATCGACCATCTGGCACCGCTGCGGCTGCGCGAGCACGGCGGCGGCATCCGGGTCGAGGGGACGCGCGTGGTCGCCGATCCGCGGATCCACCTGGTCGGCTACGGGCCGTCGGCGAGCACGATCGGTGCCAACCGGGCCGGACGGGCCGCGGTACGGGACATCAGGCGACTGCTGGCGGACACGTCTGTCGCCGCGTGAGGCCCTGGAGCCCGGCGCTCCGCGCGTGGCACGGAGTCAGTGCGTGGCCCCTAGGGGGCCGTGCGCGGGGCACCCGGCTCACCGCGTGGGAGAGACGGCGGGGGACGCGCGTTTCTGGTTGCGGTTGAACTCGGCGACATTGCGCTGGTGCTCCTCGTATCCGGCCGCGAACCGCGTGTCGCCCGGCTTGACGGTGACGAAGTACAGCCAGTCGCCCGGGGTCGGGCTGATCGCGGCGCGCATCGCCTCCTCGCCGGGGTTGGCGATCGGTGTGGGCGGCAAGCCCATGCGCTGGTACGAGTTGTAGGGGCTGTCGAGCTTCGTGTCGCGCTGTGTGGTGTTCAGCGTGGAGCGGTTCAGGGCGTAGTTGATCGTGGAGTCCATCTGCAGGGGCATGCCGCGCGCCAGGCGGTTGAAGACGACCCGTGCCACCTTGCCCATGTCCGCCTTGGTCGCCGCCTCCGCCTGCACGATGCTCGCGACGGTGACCGCCTGGTAGACGTTCATCGCGTTGCGCTGGGCGCCCGCGGCCATCGGCGCTCCGTTGAACTTCTTGTTCGCGGTGTCGACCATGAACGTCAGCAGTGACTCCGGGGTCGTCCTCCCGCCGAGCGGATAGGTCGCCGGGAAGAGATAGCCCTCGGGGTTGCCCGCGGCGTCCTTCGGGAGCTTGAGCCCGGCCTTGCCGACGGACTTCTTGGTGGTGCCCCGGGGCACCCGGAGGGCTTTGTCGACGGCCTCGTAGACCTGGCCGGAGCGCCAGCCCTCCGGAATGACGAGCGCCGTCGGGGACCCGTCGTCGTTCCCGAGGATCAGCAGCGGCACCGCCACGGCGGTGGCCGCCACGACGGCCCCGGTCGCGATGAGGGCGACCCGGCCCCGGCGCGTCAGTCGGATCGTGTTCCGTGGCGGAGTTCTGGTCTGCATAACGGGCACGGTAACCCGCCAATGCGCCTAAACCCGGCATATCGTCATCTTGTCGGCTCCAGTTGGGCGTCCCGGTGGACGAGGGCCGCGTATCGCCCCTGCTGGGCCAGCAGTTCCTCGTGCGTGCCGCGCTCGACCGCGCGGCCCGCGTCGAGGACCACGATCTGGTCGGCTCCCCGGATCGTGGACAGCCGGTGCGCGATGGTGAGGGTGGTGCGGTCGGCCGACAGGGCGTCGATGGCCTCCTGGACGGCGTGCTCCGTGCGGGTGTCCAGGGCGCTGGTCGCCTCGTCGAGGATGAGCACGGGCGGGTCGCGCAGGATCGTGCGGGCGATGGCGAGGCGCTGCTTCTCGCCGCCGGAGAAACGGTGGCCGCGCTCGCCGACGACCGTGTCGTACCCGTCGGGCAGCGACGCGATGTGGTCGTGGATCTGCGCCGCCCGTGCCGCCGCGCGCAATTCCTCGTCGGTGGCGTCCGGCTTGGCGAAGCGCAGGTTCTCGGCGATCGAGGCGTGGAAGAGGTACGTCTCCTGGGAGACGACGCCGACCGCGCGCGCGAGCGTGTCGAAGTCGAGTTCGCGGACGTCGACCCCGTCCAGGGTCACGCGCCCGCCCGTGACGTCGTACAGCCGCGGCACCAGGTGGCTGAGGGTGGACTTGCCGGAGCCGGTCGGCCCGACGACGGCGAGGCTGCCGCCGGCCGGGACGGTGATGTCGATGCCGTCGAGGACCGGGGCGCCCTTGCCGTCGTAGCGGAACTCGACGTCCTCGAAGCGGATCTCACCCTTGACCTCGTCGAGGTGGACGGGGTCGGCGGGCTCGGTGATGTCGACGGGCAGGTCGAGGTACTCGAAGATGCGCTGGAACAGCGCGAGCGAGGTCTGGATCTGCACACCCGTGGACAGCAGGCTGACCGTCGGCCGGAACAGGCCCTGCTGGAGCGAGACGAAGGCGACGAGCGTACCGATCGATATGGAGGGGCCGCCGAGCTCGAGGGCGACGCCCGCGGTCCAGTAGATGACGGCGGGCATGGCGGCCATGACGATGCCGATGACGGACATGCGCCAGCGCCCGGCCATGTTCGACCGCACTTCGAGGTCGACCAGACCCTCGGACTCCTCGGCGAAGGACTTCGTGAGCGAGTCGGCCCGGCCCATGGTGCGCCCGAGCAGGATGCCGCTGACCGAGAGCGATTCGGTGACGGTGGCGGCCATGGCCGCCATCTGCTTCTGGCGCTGGGTGGTGATCTTCCGGCGTTCGTTGCCGACCCGGCGGCTGATCCACACGAACACCGGCAGCAGGAGCAGGGAGACGACGGTCAGACGCCAGTCCAGGGCCACCATCGCGACGATCGTGGCGACCACGCTGGTGAGGTTGGAGACCAGCGAGGTGGCGGTGGAGGTGACGGTCGCCTGCATGCCGCCGATGTCGTTGGCGATGCGCGACTGGACCTCGCCGGTCCGCGTCCTGGTGAAGAAGGCCAGCGACATGCTCTGCAGACGCCCGTAGACCGCGGTGCGCAGGTCGTGCATCACCCGCTGGCCGACGGTCGTGGAGATCAGCGTCTGCAGGACTCCGAAGACCCCGCTCAGGACGGCGCTCAGGATCATGCCGAGCGCCAGCAGGGTCAGCAGGCCCGTACGGCCCTGGGGGATCGCCGTGTCCAGGATCGCCTTCAGCAGGAAGGGCGTGGCCACGGAGACGAGGGACGCGGCGCCCACCAACAGGCCGACGATCGCGAGGCGGCCGCGGTAGGGCCGGAAGAGACTCAGGATGCGGCGCACCTGCCGTGGTTGTTCCTTGTCGGCGGGTGGCGGGCTCCAGCTTGACGGGTCGGGACGCAATGGACTCCTAGGGAAACGGGACGACGGGGACATCAGGGAGGATCCGACGACTGACGGAGCCTAGCTCATTGTTACCTATACTCACAATGAACGGCATCCTGATATTGTTCCCGCATGACCACCCCCGATGCCGACGGCCTGCTGGCCGAGCAGCTGCTGCGCCTGACGCGCCGCGTGCACCGCATCCAGAAGCGCCATCTGGAGCAGCGCGAGCTGGGCATCACCCCCGCCCAGTCACGGCTGTTGCGCACCCTCGCGCACTACAGCTCGCCGCCCCGCATGGCCGATCTCGCGGAGCGCCTCGAGGTGGTGCCGCGTGCCGTGACCACGCTGGTCGACGGCCTGGAGGCGAGCGGCAAGGTGCGCCGGGCACCGGACCCCACCAACCGCCGGGTGATCCGCATCGAGGTCACCGACGACGGGCGCGAGGCGCTGCGGGGACTGCGCGCCGCGCGCCGCGGCGCCGCGGAGGAGATCCTGGCTCCATTGACGGACGAGCAGCGCGAAGTGCTCGGCGGGCTGCTGGACACCCTGGTGGACGGCGTGCCGAGGGCGGAACACCGCTGCTGAGCCGGTTCGGGCGGAACACCGCCTCTGAGGCGGCTCGGGAGCGGGACGCCGCCGGGCCGCCCGGGCGCGGGCCGGCGCCGCTCGGCGAGCCCGTGAGGAGTGGTGCGCGATGCCTCTGCTGGAGCCCGACCCCGACGCGCTGCGACCCGGCCCGCGTCCGGAGGCCCCGGCGGCCGACCGGGTCCCCGAGGACCGGGCCGGGGGCACTCCCGAGCCATTGCGCGGCGACCTGATCGCGCTGCTCGGCTCCGACAAGGTGCTGACCGGGATCTCCGATCTCGTGCGCTACGCCTCCGATGCCAGCCCCTACCGTTTCGTGCCGCGGGTCGTCGTGGTCCCCGAGGACATCGACGACGTCTCGGCCGTGCTCTCGTACGCGCACGGCAAGGGCCGCGAGGTGGTCTTCCGCGCGGCCGGGACCTCGCTCAACGGCCAGGCGCAGGGCGAGGACATCCTCGTCGACGTGCGCCGGCACTGGACGGGGGTCGAGGTCCTCGACGGCGGCGCGCGGGCCCGTATCGCGCCGGGCACGACCCTCGCCCGCGCCAACGCCGCGCTCGCCCGGCACGGACGCGTGCTCGGCCCCGACCCGGCCAGCGCGATCGCCTGCACGGTCGGCGGTGTGGTCGCGAACAACGCCTCCGGCATGACGGCGGGCACCACCCGCAACGCCTACGTCACCCTCGCCTCGCTCACGTTCGTCCTGCCGACCGGCACGGTCGTGGACACCGCGGAGCCGGACGCCGACGAACGGCTCGCGCACGCCGAACCCGCCCTGTGCGCCGGACTCATGGAACTCAAGGCG
Organism: Streptomyces sp. NPDC002580; assembly: GCF_042889485.1. Lineage (NCBI taxonomy): Bacteria > Bacillati > Actinomycetota > Actinomycetes > Kitasatosporales > Streptomycetaceae > Streptomyces > Streptomyces sp. NPDC002580. The sequence continues at coordinate 138,248 of NZ_JBIAQZ010000010.1, forward strand.
GAGATCGAGGCCGATGCCGCACTCGCCGCCCGCATCCGCGCCAAGTACGCCATCAAGAACACCAACGGCTACCGTCTGGACGCCTTCCTCGACGGCTCGACGCCCGTCGGGATCCTGCGCGGCCTGATGGTCGGTTCGGAAGGCACCTTCGGCTTCATCTCGGAGGTCGTCTTCGACACGCTGCCGCTGGACCGGCGGGTCTCCGCCGCGCTGCTCTTCTTCGGCTCGCTGCCGGCCGCGGCCGCCGCCGTCCCCCTGTTCACCGCCGCGGGCGCCTCGGCGGTCGAGCTGATGGACGGCAACACGCTGCACGCCTCGGTGAGCGTCGAGGGCGTGCCCGGGGACTGGGCCGCCCTCCCCGGCCCGACGACCGCACTGCTCGTCGAGTTCCGCGCTCCGGACGAGGCCACGCAGGAGGCCTGCGAGGAGAAGGCACGCGCGGTGCTCCGGAACCTCCCCCTCGTGGCGCCCGCGCCCTCGGTGACGAACTCGCTCACCCGTGACCAGCGGACCGTCTCGGGCTACTGGAAGGCCCGCAAGGCGTTCGTCACGGCGGTCGGCGGCGCGCGTCCGTCCGGCACGACGCTGATCACGGAGGACTTCGCGGTGCCTCCCGAGCGGCTCGCCGAGGCCTGCGAGGCACTGCTGGAACTCCAGACCCGGCACGGCTTCGACGCCGCCGTCGCGGGCCACGCCGCCCACGGCAATCTGCACTTCCTGCTGGCCTTCGACGCGTCCAGACAGACCGACGTGGAACGCTACGCCGCCTTCATGGACGAGTTCTGCCGGCTCACCGTCGAGCGCTTCGACGGCTCCCTGAAGGCCGAGCACGCCACCGGACGCAACATCGCGCCGTTCCTGGAACTCGAATGGGGTCCCAGGGCAACGGAGTTGATGTGGCGCACGAAGCGGCTCATCGATCCGGACGGGGTGCTCGCGCCACGCGTCGTGCTCGACCGTGACCCGCGGGCACACGTACGGGGCCTGAAGACGATCCCGCGGGTCGAGGCGATCGCCGACCCCTGCATCGAGTGCGGCTTCTGCGAACCGACCTGCCCCAGCCGGGACGTGACGACCACACCACGCCAACGGATCGTGCTGCGCCGGGAGATGATGCGCCAGCCCGACGGCTCTCCGGTCGAGGACGGCCTCCTGGAGGCGTACGGCTACGACGCCGTGGACACCTGCGCGGGCGACTCGACCTGCAAGCTCGCCTGCCCGGTCGGCATCGACACGGGCGCCCTGATGAAAACGTTCCGGCACGTCCGGCACTCGCCGCGCGAGGAGAAGGCGGCCGCGCTCGCGGCGCGGAACTTCCGCGCGCTCGAATCCGCCGCGCGCCTGGCCGTCGCCGCCGCCGACCGGACCGGCGACCGGTGGGTCACCGCCGCGACGCGCGCCGCCCGCAGGGCCGTTCGCCCGGATCTCGTGCCCGAGTGGCTGCCACGGATGCCGGGAGCCGCGGCCCCGGCCCTGCCCGGTACGGCGCGCGTGGGAGCCGTCGCCGTCTACTACCCGGCCTGCGTCAACCGCGTCTTCGCCTCCCCCGGGGACGTCCCGCTCGCGCGGGCCGTCGTCACGGTGTCCGAGCGGGCGGGAAGGCCGGTCTGGATCCCCGAGGACGTCAAGGGAACCTGCTGCGCCACCATCTGGCACTCCAAGGGGTACGACGCGGGCAACGCCGTGATGGCCAACCGGATCGTCGAGGCCGCGTGGGGCTGGACCGCCGGCGGCAGACTGCCGCTCGTCGTGGACGCCTCGTCCTGCACGCTCGGCATCGCGCGGGAGGTCGTACCGTATCTGACCCCCGACAACCGGGAGTTGCACGCGGAGCTGACGGTCGTCGACTCGCTGGTCTGGGCCGCGGAGCTTCTCCCCCGCCTCACCGTGCACCGCACCCTCCGCTCCGCGGTGCTCCACCCGACGTGCTCCATGCGGCACTTGGGCGACGAGGCACAACTGCGGTTGGTGGCAAAGGCCTGTGCCGACGAGGTGGTCGTGCCCGACGACGCCGGGTGCTGCGCCTTCGCGGGCGACCGCGGGATGCTCCACCGGGAACTCACGGAGTCGGCCACCCGCGAGGAGGCGCGGTTCGTGACCTCCCGCGCCTTCGACGCGCATCTGTCGGCGAACCGCATGTGCGAGGTGGGCATGGATCACGCGACGGGCCGCGGCTACTACTCCGCGCTGATCGCGCTCGAACACGCGACCCGTCCCTCGACGGGCGACCGGTCCGGGTGAACCGGTGCTGAGGGGTGAGGGGGAGGTGAACCGGTCGGGGCCCTGAACCGCGGACTCCACAGACTCGACGGAGTCCACCGGCTCCGTTGGCCCCGTTGACCGCGTGGGGCCGTGGGGCTGCAGGGCCGTGGCCGCTGGAGCGACCTGCCGGCCGGCCCGGGGCACGGGGCCGGAGGGGCGTCATGGGCCCCGGGGCGTCCGGCGCGTCCCGCCACCGCCCTGCCGACGGTCTCCAGCGCGACCCCGCCCGACGGGATCCCGCCTACGCCTTCAGGTCGGCCTTGTCCCCCATCACCACGACCGGATGCTGGTCCGGGTCGAGCGTGCGCAGCAGGTACTCCATGGCCGGCTTGGAGAGGCTGACGCACGCCGAGGTGCCGCTGCCGTGGTCCATGTGCAGCCAGATGCCCCCGCCCTTCTCGTCGCCCCACGGGCGGGTCGGGTCGTTCGGCGGATTGCCCTTGAGCCGGTTGTAGTCGATGGCGATGACGTAGTCGAAGTCGTGCCAGTGCGACTTCGCCCAGTAGTGCGGCGCCTGGAAGCCCTCCGACTGCGTGTAGGGGAGCCGGGCGCCCGGGTCGTCGAGCACACCGCCCGCGTCGCTGAGCGTGAACACGCCGACCGGGCTGCGCTTGTCGTCCTCGTGATGGTCGGTGGTCCAGCCCCGCTTGCCGTTGTGCGCGGCCCAGCTTCGGGTCTTCTCCCAGGTCGTACCGGACTTCGTGTAGAGCACGGCCGTCGAGCTCGCCGAGTCCTTGCCCTCGCCGTAGACCGCCACGACCTGACGGGACTCGGACGGGATCTTCTTCTGGAGCCGGTCACCCACATCGGGGATGCGTTTCGGGTCGGCCGCGGGCGCGCTCGTCCGGGCGGCTCCGCCACTCGTCCCGGAGTGCCCCTTCACACCGCTTCCGCCGCCGTCCGCGGGGCCGCCGCAGGCCGACAGGGTGACGGCGACGGCCCCACAGGCCACCGCGCCGAGCCCCTTACGCATCGCACCGTTCATTCGCATGCCGTCCATCCTCGCACCACGAACCGAACGAATCGGTCGCCCCGGATCCCGGCAGGCCTCGGCCGGTTGGGCCGGTTCCTTGCCCTGGAGCGGAAAACCGTTTGCTTTCGACCACGCTGCGACGCGAACCTTTCACGGTTTGTTGCCGGTCCCCACGACCGGTCCCCACGGCCCGGACGGCTGCCGAACTCCGCGCCTCCCTCCACCCCTTGACACGAGCCACTGGGACGCCATGCAGATCCAAGACCTTCCGTATCCCGACCCGGGTGTGCCGGACGCGCGCTCAGGGCCCCGATTCCTGTGGTGGCTCGGGCGAAATCAGCTCGGCGGTCAGCTCAAGGCCTTCGCTTGGGGACTGCTGCACTTCGTCGCCGTCTGCACCCTGCCGTACTGCGTCGGTCTGGCCGTCCAGGCCGTCATCGACCACTCGGGCTCCCGACTCGCCCTGACCGGCGGTCTCATGGTGCTGTGCGGCGCGTGCATCGCCCTGGGCGAGACCATGCTGCACCGCACGGCCGTCACCAACTGGATCACCGCGGCCGCACGCGTGCAGCAACTGCTGGCCCGCGGAACCGCGCAGGTCGGCTCGTCGCTGACCCGCCGGGTGGCGGCTGGTGAGGTGGTCGCGGTCTCCACCGGCGACGTCGAGAAGATCGGCTGGTTCGTGGAGGCCGTGTCGCGGTTCACGGCGGCCGCCATGACGGTGGTCCTGGTCTGCGTCGGGCTGGTCGTCTACCAGCCGGCGCTCGGTGTGATCGTCGCCGTGGGCGTCCCCGTGCTCGCGGTGGCGGTGCTGCCGCTGCTGCCGCGTGCCACCCGGCGCGCCGACATCCAGCGGGAGAAGGCGGGCCGCGCCACCGAGCTGGCCTCCGACACCGTCGCGGGCCTGCGGGTGCTGCGTGGCATCGGCGGCGAGGAACTCTTCCTCGACCGCTACCGCCGCGCCTCCCAGGAGGTCCGCCGGGCCGCCGTGCGCAGCGCCCGCATGTGGTCGCTCATCTCGGCGATCCAGGTGCTGCTGCCCGGACTGCTGATGATCGCCGTCGTCTGGCGCGGGGTGCTGCTGGCCCGCGACGGCCGGATCACGGTCGGCGAACTGGTCACCGTGTACAGCGCCGTCATGCTCCTTACGTACCCTTTGCGGCATTTTGAAGAGATCGCGATGGCTTATTCCTTCTCGCGCCCGTCGGCCAGGCGGGCCGCCGGGGTGCTGGCCCTGGAACGGGCGGTCGACAGCGACGGCTCGCGCGCGGCCGAGGTCCCGAGCGGCGATCTGTACGACCCCGTGACGGGGCTGCTCGCTCCCGCGGGGCGGTTCACCGCCGTGGTGTGCGGCGATCCGGACGCGGCGGGGCTGCTGGCCGAACGGCTCGGCGGTCACGCGTCCGCAGGGGACGACGAGCCCGTCGCGGGTGTGTCGCGGAGCGGCTCGGTGGTCCTCGGGGGCGTACCGCTGGACGAGCTGCCCCTGGACTCCGCCCGCACCGCGGTCCTCGTCCAGGACAAGGACCCCGTCCTGCTGTCCGGCTCGCTGCGCGAGCTGCTCGACGTGCCCGCCTCGGGACTCGTAAGCGCCGAGGCGGCGCTGGCCGCCGCGCAGTGCGGTGACGTGCTGGACGCGCTCGCGCAGGGCTCGGTGGACGCCGGGGACCCGATGGACGCCCGCGTCACGGAACGCGGGCGCTCGCTGTCCGGCGGCCAGCGCCAGCGGCTCGCGCTGGCGCGGTCCCTGATCACGGACCCGGAGGTGCTCGTCCTGGACGAGCCGACGTCCGCGGTCGACTCCCACACCGAGGCCCGGATCGCCGACGGCGTGCGGTCCCTGCGGGCGGGGCGCACGACCGTGGTCTTCACCTCCTCACCGCTGCTCCTGGACCGGGCCGAGCGGGTCGTCCTGGTCCACGACGGGGAGGTGGCCGCGGTCGGCGTGCACCGGGAACTGGTGCGTGACGAGCCGCTCTACCGGGCCGTGGTGACCCGGGAGACCGACGAGGAGACCGCCGCGAAGGCCATGGCCGAGGCCGCTCTCGGCGGCGTGACCGCGGACGACGAAGCCGTTCTGGACGGCGTACTGGAAGAGATCGAGGAGACCGCATGATCGGCGTGGCGCCACCGGCGTACGACCCGGCCGCCCCGACGACGGCGAACACGCTGCCCGTCGGCGCGCCCGCGACCGTACGCGCCTACGTGACCGAACTGTTCCGACGGCACCGCAGGGCGTTCCTGGTCCTGATCGCCGTCAACACCGTGGCCGTCGTGGCCTCGATGGCCGGGCCCTATCTGCTGGGCTCGCTCGTCGAACGGGTCTCGGACCACGCGCGCGAACTCCATCTGGAGGCCACCGCCGCCCTGTTCGTCGTCGCGCTCGTCGTCCAGGCCGTGTTCGTACGGCAGGTACGACTGCGCGGTGCCGTGCTCGGCGAGCGGATGCTGGCCGATCTGCGCGAGGACTTCCTCGTGCGGTCGGTCGGACTGCCGCCCGGCGTCCTGGAACGGGCCGGGACGGGCGACCTCCTGTCCCGTATCACCACCGACATCGACCGGCTCGCCAACGCCATGCGCGAGGCCGTGCCGCAGCTGGCCATCGGTGTCGTGTGGGCGGCGCTGCTGCTGGGCGGCCTCGCCGTGACCGCCCCGGTGCTCGCCCCCGCGGTGCTGGTCGCCGTTCCGCTGCTGGTGGTGGGATGCCGCTGGTACTTCAAGCGCGCGCCGTCCGCGTACCGCTCGGAGGCGGCCGGTTACGCCGCCGTCGCCGCCGTTCTCGCCGAGACGGTCGACGCCGGTCGCACGGTCGAGTCGCACCGCCTGGGCAGGCGCCGCATCGAACTGTCGGACCGCCGGGTCCGGGAGTGGACGGCGTGGGAGCGGTACACGCTCTGGCTGCGGTCGGTCCTCTTCCCGGTCGTCAACATCACTCATGTGACGGTGCTCTGCTCGGTCCTGATGATCGGCGGGTTCCTCGCCCTCCACGGCTGGATCGGAGTCGGCCAGCTGACCACGGGTGCGCTGATCGCGCAGATGCTCGTCGACCCGGTGGGACTGATCCTGCGCTGGTACGACGAGCTCCAGGTCGCCCAGGTCTCGCTGGCGCGGCTGGTCGGGGTCCGGGACATCGAGCCGGACGCGGGTGACCCGACGGTGGCGCCGGACGGACGTGACGTCCACGCGGACCGGGTGCACTTCGGCTACCGCGAGGGCGTGGACGTCCTGCGCGAGGTCTCCCTGGCGGTCGCTCCCGGCACCCGGCTCGCCCTGGTCGGCCCCTCCGGCGCGGGCAAGTCCACCCTGGGCAGGCTGCTCGCCGGGATCTACGCGCCCCGGGACGGCCGGATCACCCTCGGCGGCGCCGAACTGTCCCGGATGCCCGCCGAACAGGTCCGCTCGCACGTGGCCCTGGTCAACCAGGAGCACCACGTCTTCGTGGGCTCCCTGCGCGACAACCTGCTGCTCGCCGTCCCGCGCGCCCGGCTCGGCGCGGACGAGGGAGCACCGGCCGAAGCTCCGGCCGACGCCGTCGACGCCCGCTTGTGGGCGGCACTGGGCGCGGTGGACGCGGACGGCTGGGCGCGGGCGCTGGACGACGGCCTCGCCACCGAGGTCGGCTCGGGCGGGTTCGCTCTCACTCCTGCCCAGGCCCAGCAGATCGCGCTGGCCCGGCTGGTACTGGCCGACCCGCACACACTGGTCCTGGACGAGGCGACCTCCCTCCTGGATCCCCGGGCGGCCCGCCATCTGGAGCGCTCGCTGGCCCGTGTCCTCGACGGCCGCACCGTCGTCGCCATCGCCCACCGGCTCCACACCGCCCATGACGCCGACGTCATCGCCGTCGTCAAGAGCGGCCGCATCAGCGAACTCGGCAGCCACGAGCAACTGGTCGCGGCGGACGGCGCGTACGCGGCGCTGTGGAGGTCCTGGCACGGGTGAGCGCGGGGCGGCGGCGAGGGTGCGGGCGGTGCCCTTCCTGTCCGGTTCCTGTCCGGCGGTCATCCTGACCTCCGGCCGTCACGCCGGTCCGCCCCGCCCACGTGGCATGCCGGAGCGGCGCGGCCCCGTCCGCCCGGCGTGCCGCCGCGACTCCGTCCCACCGTTCGGTGGGCGGGCACGGGACCGGCCCCGGCGGTGGGCGTCCGGTGCTGTGCCGCCGCCCGCCGGCGACAGGGTGGCACCGGTCCCCGGCGCACCCAGCACAAGGCCGGCGGGACCGCATCTCGGGCCTCGGTCGGGCCCCAGGACGCGGCTCGTCGACCTCTGTGGCGTTGCGCGCTGCCGAAGGGGGGTGGAACCCTGGACATGGGCACCCGCTCGGGGGACCCCCGGGAACCACCCGGTTCACGTGGGGAGACGCCTGTGTCCCGTGGCCCGGGCGCCCGTCGTCGAGACGGCGGCACCGGTCCCGTCCGCACCCCCTGGAGGTAGCCGTGAACAGCGCCGACGGATGGGGAGACGACGTCTACCAGCCCGACGGATCCGAGGTACAGGACGACGCGGGGCTGCTCGACGCCGAGGACACGCTGGTCACCGACGGTGTCCGTGACCCCCTGGACCGTGGCTGGTCCCCGCCGGAGCGGCCGTGGGCGGTGGAGCACCGTGGGGTGACCGCGTCGGAGCGCCGGGCCGGCGAGACGCTGGACCAGCGCCTCGCCGAGGAACTGCCCGACGTCGCCGACGGCGACGGGGACGGCATCGGCGACTGCCAGGGCACCGACGGAGAGCCCCTGGACAACGAGGTGGGCGCCCTTCGCTCCGGCCGTCTGGTGGCTCCGGACGAAGGAGCGCACGAGGACGAGGAGAGCGGGCTCATCGCCACGGACATCGGTATCGACGGCGCCGCGGCCTCGGCCGAGGAGGCCGCGATGCACATCGTCGACGAGGACGCCGTGGCCGGCTGACCCACGCCCGGCCCGCCACACCCCTGAGGAGTTCCCATGCCGCAGGACGATCAGCCCGACTACCGGCCCGTGGTCTTCCGCGACCGCACCGCCGGCTACGCCTTCCTCACCCGCTCCACCGCCACGAGCGACCGGACCATCGACTGGGACGACGGCGAGACCTACCCGGTCGTGGACGTCGAGATCTCCTCGGAGAGCCACCCCTTCTACACGGGCAAGGCCCGCACGGTGGACTCGGAGGGCCGCGTCGCCCGCTTCGAGCGGCGGTTCGGAGGCGGGGAGCAGGGGTCCGGTACCGGGGAGAGCTCCTGAGCGGACAGGGCTCCGGCTCCTGAGCGAAGGAGGTCCCCCGACCGGACGGGATGCCCGCTCCCGCTCACCCGCGTCCGCCGACGCGGGTGACGATGCCCCGCCTCCGGCGAACGTGACCGGAGCACTCGACGGCGCCGCGGAACGGCACCGCCGCCGAAAAGGGAACCGACCGCCTCAGATGAAATTCAGCGCGGCCGCGCAGCCCACCGCGCCCAGCACCATGAACACCGGTGTCAGCACCTTGAGCTCGACCCAGCTGCCCGCGCGGAACCGCATCGCCTTGGGCGGGCCTATCGGGTACCAGCGCTTGCGGCCGACCGGGATGGGCCACAGGATCGGGCAGCCGGACACCGTCAGGGCGTCCCCGACGCAGTGCACCAGGGCACCGAGGACGATCGGCAGTCCCAGCCACAGGTACTCCTGGCCCGGCGCCGAGAACAGCCAGTCCGCGCCGTTCCCCGGCTTGTCCAGGGTGTCGGCGAGGATCCACGAGCTCGTCGCGGCGAGCAGCCAGACCAGGACGTTGCTGCTGGAGCCACGAGCGGCCCGCCACAGCAGGCCCTCGATGGCGAGGACCATGTGCACGAAGAGGATGGCCAGGACCGCCCAACGGCCACAGGTGATCGCCAGCACCGCCGTGCCCCCACCTAGCATCACCGCCCACACCCAGGTGTGGGTCAGCGTGCGGTGACCGCCGGAGCGCCGGGGGTCGCCAGGCTTCCTGGTCCCCTTGTAGGCGGCGTACGAGAGCTTGTCGACGATCTCGCACAGGCGCCGTGACACCGGTCCGAAGGCGTTAGAGATGGTGGCGGCCTTGTGGTCCAGGTCCGGGGCGAGCGCGGCACCGGCGCAGATCAGGGCGCCGACGAGCAGGACCGGCCAGGGCATGGTGTGCCCGGCCGCGGCCGCCGCCGCTCCGACGCCGAGCCAGGCCGCGGCCCCCGACAGTGAGTGTGCTGGTCCCATCATTGGCCGTTCCCCGCCCATTCCTCTTGTACCGCTGTCCAGTTGTCCGTGCGCGCTGACGCGTCGCCGGCGCCACAGCGTAGCGTTCGTGATCTTCCGTCGAGCATCCGATTCCCCCATCACGTAATTCGACAGGCAAGATGGGGGCGTGACCCTTATCGATCAGCTGCCGCAGACCGCAGACCCCGACGCCCTCTACGAAGCCTTCGAGTCGTGGGCCGGGGAACGCGGTCTCACCCTCTACCCCCATCAGGAGGAGGCGCTGATCGAGGTGGTCTCGGGTGCGAACGTGATCGTCTCGACGCCCACCGGCTCGGGCAAGAGCATGATCGCGGCGGGTGCGCACTTCGCCGCGCTCGCCCGCGACGAGGTGACCTTCTACACGGCGCCGATCAAGGCACTCGTCTCGGAGAAGTTCTTCGAACTGTGCAAGATGTTCGGCACCGAGAACGTCGGCATGCTCACCGGTGACGCCTCCGTGAACGCCGACGCCCCGGTCATCTGCTGCACGGCCGAGGTGCTGGCGTCGATCGCGCTGCGGGACGGCAAGCACGCCGATGTGGGACAGGTCGTCATGGACGAGTTCCACTTCTACGCCGAGGGCGACCGCGGCTGGGCCTGGCAGATCCCCATCCTGGAACTCCCTCAGGCTCAGTTCATCCTGATGTCGGCGACGCTCGGCGACGTCTCGATGTTCGAGAAGGACCTGACCCGCCGCACCGGCCGCTCCACGTCCGTGGTCCGCTCGGCGATCCGGCCCGTCCCGCTGTCCTACGAGTACATGCTCACGCCGCTGACCGAGACGCTCACCGACCTGCTTGCCACGAAGCAGGCCCCTGTCTACATCGTGCACTTCACGCAGGCGCAGGCCGTGGAGCGGGCGCAGGCGCTGATGAGCATCAACATGTGCACGCGTGAGGAGAAGGACCGGATCGCCGAGCTGATCGGCAACTTCCGCTTCACCACCAAGTTCGGCCAGAACCTCTCGCGCTACGTGCGCCACGGGATCGGCGTCCACCACGCCGGCATGCTGCCCAAGTACCGGCGGCTGGTGGAGAAGCTGGCCCAGGCCGGCCTCCTGAAGGTCATCTGCGGTACGGACACCCTCGGCGTCGGGGTCAACGTGCCCATCCGCACCGTGCTGTTCACCGCTCTGACGAAGTACGACGGCACGCGGGTGCGCACCCTGCGCGCCCGGGAGTTCCACCAGATCGCCGGGCGGGCCGGGCGCGCGGGCTTCGACACGGCGGGCTACGTGGTCGCTCAGGCGCCGGAGCACGTCATCGAGAACGAGAAGTCGCTCGCCAAGGCGGGCGACGATCCGAAGAAGCGCCGCAAGGTCGTGCGCAAGAAGGCTCCCGAGGGCTTCGTCGGCTGGTCGGACAGCACCTTCGAGAAGCTCATCACGTCCGATCCGGAGCCGCTGACCTCGCGCTTCCGCGTCACACACACCATGCTGCTCTCGGTCATCGCCCGGCCCGGCAATGCCTTCGAGGCCATGCGGCATCTGCTGGAGGACAACCACGAGCCGCGCAGGCAGCAGCTGCGGCACATCCGGCGGGCCATCGCGATCTACCGCTCGCTCCTCGCCGGCGGGATCGTCGAGAAGCTCGACGAGCCGGACCCGACCGGCCGCGTCGTGCGGCTCACCGTCGATCTCCAGCAGGACTTCGCGCTCAACCAGCCCCTGTCGACGTTCGCGCTCGCCGCGTTCGACCTGCTGGACCTCGAATCCCCGTCGTACGCCCTGGACATGGTGTCGGTCGTGGAGTCCACGCTGGACGATCCCCGGCAGATCCTCGCGGCCCAGCAGAACAAGGCCCGCGGCGAGGCCGTGGCCGCGATGAAATCCGACGGCGTCGAGTACGAGGAGCGCATGGAACGGCTCCAGGACGTGACGTACCCCAAGCCGCTGGAGGAGCTGCTCTTCCACGCGTACAACACCTACCGCACGAGCCACCCGTGGGTCGGCGACCACCCGCTGTCGCCGAAGTCCGTCATCCGTGACATGTACGAGCGGGCGATGACCTTCACCGAGTTCGTCTCCAACTACGAGCTCGCCCGCACCGAGGGCATCGTCCTGCGCTACCTGGCCAGTGCCTACAAGGCTCTCGAGCACACCGTCCCGGACGACCTCAAGTCCGAGGACCTGGAGGACCTGATCGCCTGGCTCGGCGAGATGGTGCGGCAGGTCGACTCCAGTCTCCTCGACGAGTGGGAGCAGCTCGCCAATCCCGAGGTGGTGACGGCCGAAGAGGCCCAGGAGAAGGCCGACCAGGTCAAGCCGGTCACCTCGAACTCCCGCGCCTTCCGCGTGCTCGTCCGCAACGCGATGTTCCGCAGGGTCGAGCTCGCCGCGCTGGACCACGTCAACGTACTCGGCGAGATGGACGCCGAAGCCGGTTGGGACGCCGACGCGTGGGGCGAGGCGATGGACAAGTACTGGGACGAGTACGAGGACCTCGGTACCGGTCCCGACGCTCGTGGTCCCAAGCTGCTGTCGATCGTGGAGGAGCCGCAGAACGGGCTGTGGCGCGTCCGTCAGACCTTCGCCGACCCCAACGGCGACCACGACTGGGGCATCACCGCCGAGGTAGACCTCGTGGCCTCCGACGAAGAGGGCCGTGCCATCGTCAAGGTCACCGACGTCGGACAGCTGTGAGCACAGGAGAACCGCACCGATGACGAACCCAGCCGAGAGGCTCGTCGACCTGCTCGATCTGGAGCAGATCGAGGTCAACATCTTCCGGGGCCGCAGCCCGCAGGAGTCCCTCCAGCGGGTCTTCGGGGGCCAGGTGGCGGGCCAGGCGCTGGTCGCCGCGGGCCGTACGACCGAGGGCGACCGCCCGGTGCACTCGCTGCACGCGTACTTCCTGCGCCCTGGCCGGCCGGGCGTCCCGATCGTGTACCAGGTCGAACGGGTGCGGGACGGAAGGTCGTTCACCACCCGCCGGGTCACCGCCGTGCAGCAGGGCCGCACGATCTTCAATCTGACCGCCTCCTTTCACAAGCCCGAGGTAGGGAGCTTCGAGCACCAGCTGCCACCGGCCCGCGAGGTGCCGGACCCCGAGTCCCTGCCGACGGTGACGCAGGAGATCGAGGAGCATCTGGGCGCTCTTCCCGAAGCCCTGGAACGCATGGCGCGGCGCCAGCCGTTCGACATCCGCTATGTGGACCGTTTGCGCTGGACGCCCGAGGAGACCGAGGGCGCCGAGCCACGCAGCGCGGTGTGGATGCGTGCCGTCGGCCCGTTGGGCGACGACCCGCTCGTCCACACGTGCGCGCTCACCTACGCGAGCGACATGACCCTCCTGGACGCCGTCCGCATCCCGGTGGAACCGCTGTGGGGGCCGCGCGGTTTCGACATGGCGTCGCTGGACCACGCCATGTGGTTCCACCGGCCGTTCCGCGCGGACGAGTGGTTCCTGTACGACCAGGAGTCGCCGATCGCGACGGGGGGCCGCGGGCTGGCCCGTGGCCGCATCTACGACCTGAAGGGGCGTCTGCTCGTCTCGGTCGTACAGGAAGGGCTGTTCAGAGCCCTGTAGTCGGACGCGCGTCGCTCGGACACTCCTCCGGGTTCCTGCGACGCAGCCATCCGAGCAGCCCCCGCGAGCGCGTCGCCTCTCGCGTCATGAGCCGGTCACCCGTGACGGCGGGCCGGGGTCGCGGGGCCCGTGGAGCGTCGGCCGTCGAAGGCCGGGCCGCTTTCGCGGGGCCCACGGGTGGCGGGCCCGCCGGAGCATCGGCGACCGGCCCGGAGGCCACGGCGGACAGGACCTTGGGTACGGATGAGGGGTTCGGTGTCGGGCGCGGCGCCGGACGGTCCGCCCTGGCTTCCGAAACGCTTCGCCCCAGGTCGGCCCTGAGCCAGCTGATCTCGTCGGGGTCGTCCGCCGTCGTGACGCGTTCGGCGATCCGCGCTCCCTGGGAGTCCGCGGGCGCCTGCGGAACCCGGCCGGGCCGGAGGCGGTCGAGATGGGCGCGCTCGTAGGGATCCTCGACGATCTCGGCCACTTGGACGGGATCGAGCAGGGACGCGACCACGGCGGCACGGGCCCAGGGGTCCGCGGTCTGCCTCAGGAGGAACCCCAGGTGACGGCCACGCCAGTTGCGGGGCCGGAGGTCCAGGCCTTCGTTCAGCTGATCACGGAGGCCTTCGGGGGTCCGGCCGCTCAGCAGCGGCGCGTTCCGCTCGTCCGCGGCGAACTGCCGTACTTCCTCCGCGAGATACAACCAGACGATCAGCCGATAGCGGTTCACGTAGAACTTCACCGGCACCACCACTCCCAGGCGCGCGAGGCGGGTGAACCGGGTGTTCGCGAGGCCCATGAGAGCGGCCCCCTCCGTGGTTCCGACCGTCCTCACCCGCTCGCGCAGCGCTTCCGGGAAACCCGTCTCGGCACGCAACCGGTCGATCTCGGCGCGGGCGACCCGGCGTCCCCCACCTCCCTCGTCGGGAACCGAGCGAACACAGCCGAGGTGCAGGGCGAGGTCGAACTCGCCGCGCCTGAGATCCAGTTCCCGTGCGGCCCGACCGAGCGACGTGGTGGTGGACTGGGTGATGGTGCTGCCGGACATGGCGGTCTCCCCTGCGATGCCGAACGCTCGCGCCGTGTGCGCTCGCTCCGGAAAAAACCGTATCCGGCTTCTCGGACATCGTGGGGAACCTGTGGACAACTCCGAACTCTACGAAATATCCGCAGGTCAGCGGTCCGCGACCGGGCCGCTGCCCGGCTGTCGCGCATCCACGCGCAGATGTTCTCCGACGCGGTTCACCAGCAGGGTCATCTCGTACGCCACCTGCCCGATGTCCGCCTCCGCCGCGCTGAGGACGCACAGACAGCTGCCCGTTCCCGCCGCGGTGACGAACAGCACTGCCTCATCGAACTCGATCATCGTCTGTCGCACCTGTCCGGCCCCGAAGTGCCGGCCGGAGCCCTTCGCCAGACTGTGCAGCCCCGACGAGACCGCGGCGAGGTGTTCGGCGTCCTCGCGCCGCAGGGCGCTGCTCGCGCCCGTCACCAGCCCGTCGTTGGAGAGCACCAGCGCGTGCCGTACGTGCTCGACGCGCCCGGTGAGATCGTCCAGCAACCAGCCGAGTCCCGTGTTCTGTTCCATGATCCGGTCTCCCCCTGCGTCGTTCCCCCTGGCCCGGAGGATTCGACCAGCCAGCCTTCCCCACGGGCGCCGTCCGGGCAAGGCCAAGGGATGGCATGGCAGAGAAGATGGCCGACGACCGGGACGCCGAGGGGTGCGCGGGGGACCGCGCGGGACGGCGGTCCGCGATCGGGGCCGACGGCAGAGGCCGTGACCGGCCGCCCTTCGGTTGCCGACGCCGTGCGGGCCGGTCCCGTCGGAGTGTCGGGGCCCGCGTCAGCTGACGGAGTCGAGCAGCCGGGCGGTGTGGACCCGTCCGGCGTATTCGACCAGCCGGATCAACACCTCCTTCCCCGAGTCGCGGTCGCGGGCGTCACAGAGGACGACCGGCGTACCGCGGTCGAGGTCAAGGGCACGGGACACGTCCTGGGCGCCGTACGCGCGAGCGTCCGCGAAGCAGTTGACGGCCACCACGAACGGGATGTGGCGGTGCTCGAAGTAGTCCACCGCGGGAAAGCAGTCCTCGAGCCGTCTGGTGTCCGCGAGGACGACCGCGCCCAGCGCGCCCGTCGCCAGTTCGTCCCACAGGAACCAGAAACGGTCCTGCCCGGGGGTTCCGAAGAGATAGAGCGCAAGACCGGACCTGATGGTGATGCGTCCGAAGTCCATGGCCACGGTCGTGGTGACCTTCTGGTCCACTGCCCCGGTGTCGTCGACGGACCGACCGGCCTCGCTCAGCAACTCCTCGGTGCGCAGGGGCCGGATCTCACTGACCGCGCCCACCAGGGTGGTCTTTCCCACGCCGAATCCACCGGCGACAAGGATCTTCAGCGCCAGGGCGGTCGAGTCGCCACCCGCGGCGTCGGAGTTCTCGGAGACCATCGATCACTTCTCTCGGGAGTGCCGACAAGCGCCGGCATCGGTACGTCTTTACGGGTGCGCGAAGTCAGCATCATGACAACTGCGACTCCGCCGAACGGGATGGGACCGCACATTGCCCCTCGCGACCGAAACCCGCCCGTACGTGCCCGGTTGTGAACACGGGGAGTCAAGGTGCCGACCGAAGCGGGTCGGCTAGAGCGCCCTCAGTCCCTCGATCACCTCGCGAAGGATTCGCTCGTCGGGCAGTTGCGCGGGCGGCACCGGGCGGCTCACCGTGACACAGCTCCGTTCCAGGAGATCGCCGAGGAGCACCCTGACCACCCCCAGGGGGAGATCCGCGCCGGCCGCCAGTTCGGCGACCGACTGGGTCTCGGTCCGGCACAGTTCGACCAGGGTCCGGTGCTCCGGGCCGAGCGAGGTGTCGTCATCGGCGCCGGGTGCTCCCTTGTCGAGCGTGACCAGGGCGATCAGATCGAAATGAACCCCGGTGGGCCCGGCTTTGGTACGGCCGCCCGTCATCGCGTAGGGGCGGACGAGCGGCCCGGCCTCCTGGTCGTACCACTGGCTGTCCGGGAGTGACGGGGCGCCCGGCGTGTCCTCGGTCATCCGCACTGGCCGTCCTCGGTCATCCTGCCGCGGGCGGCTGCGCGGCCACCCGCGGTGGGGCGTGGAGATGCTCGCCGACCCGCTTGACCAGGAGCGCCATCTCGTACGCCACGAGACCGATGTCGGCCGTGACGGCGGTGAGGACGGCAAGGCACGAGCCGTCCCCCGCCGCGGCGACGAACAGGAAGCCCTCGTCCATCTCGACCATCGTCTGGCGTACCCCGCCCGCGCCGAAGTGGCGCCCGGCCCCCTTGGCGAGGCTGTGGAATCCGGAGGCGACGGCGGCGAGATGGTCGGCGTCCTCGCGCCGCAGGGCGGTGGAGGCGCCCACCGCCAGTCCGTCGTTCGAGAGCACGACGGCGTGTCGCACCGCGGCCACGCGCAGCACCATGTCGTCCAGCAGCCAGTCGAGTTCACCGGACCGGTGGGTGGCTCTCGTACTCGAGTCCTGGATCATGCGGGGTCTCCTTCGCTGCGGTCGCTGCCCGCTTCGGGGTCAGGGGTGGAGCCGCCGCCGGGTGACCGGCCGCCGCCGCGCACCCAGCCGGCTCGGTAGGCGGCCATGCGCGCCCGTACGAGTTCGGGTGTGCGCTCGTCGTCCGCGTCGGGCACCGGGGGCTCCGGCGACTCGTCGGAACGCTGTCCGCGCAGTTGAGGGGCCAGGTTCGCCTGGCGGACGCGCCGTGGGAGCTGGTCGGAGTTCTCGGGCTCGTCCGGGGGACGGTGCAGCCGAAGCGAGGCGACTCCCGGAGGCGGGGTCTCGGACAAGCCGTTCACCGGGGCTTCAGAGGCCTTCGGCCTCGGAGAGACCAGCGCGGGCCGCTCGGTGACCGGCTGGACCGCCTCCTGCTCCGGGGCGGCCGCCACGCGCGCGTATTCCCGCTCCCCCGGCCGGTCCGCGTCGCTTCGACCGAGGGAACGTTCCGCCGGGCCTTCGTGCAGCAACGCCTTCGGCAGCAGCACCACCGCGGTGGTGCCCCCGTAGGGCGAGGTCCGCAGATGGACCTTGATCCCGTGCCGGGCCGAGAGCCTGCTGACCACGAAGAGGCCGAGCCGGTCGCTGTCGAACAGGTCGAGCGTCTCGGACTGTTCGATGCGACGGTTGGCCTCGGCGAGCCTCTCCTTGCCCATGCCCAGTCCCCGGTCCTCGACCTCGATCACATAGCCGTTGCCCACCGGTTCGCCGGTGATCCGCACCCTGGTGTGCGGGGGTGAGAACTGGGCGGCGTTCTCGACGACCTCCGCCAGGAGGTGGGTGAGGTCGGCCACCGCTCCGCCGAGGACGGCCGCCTCGGGGAACTGGCGTACCTCCACGCGCGCGTAGTCCTCGACCTCGGAAACGGCCGCCCGGACCACGTTCGTCAGGGGAACGGGCCTTCGCCACGCCCGGCCGGGCGCCGCTCCGGACAGGATGATCAGGCTCTCCGCGTGGCGGCGCATCCGGGTGGTGAGGTGGTCGAGGCGGAACAGGTCGCTGAGTTCGTCCGGGTCGTCGGATCTGCGCTCCATGGTGTCCAGGAGGTTCAGCTGGCGGTGCACGAGCACCTGGCTGCGCCGCGCGAGGTTGACGAAGACCCCGGAGATGCCTCCGGCCAGTTCCGCGCGTTCGACGGCGGCGCGCAGGGCGGCCCGGTGCACCGTGTTCAGCGCCTCGGCGACCTGTCCGGTCTCGTCCTCCGACGGCCGGGCCAGCGGGGCCTCGGTGCGCACGTCGACGGTCTCGCCCGCGCGCAGCCGGCGCATGGCCTCCGGGAGCTTTCGACGCGCGATGTCCAGGGCGCTGTCGCGCAGACCGACGAGTTCGACGACGAGATCGCGTCCGATGCGGACCGAGATGATCAGCGAGGCGACGACGGCGACGAGGCCGAAGAGGACCGCGGCGCCGGCGGAGCTGAGCAGGGCTTGCCCGAACGGGTCGGCCGGGTCCGCGGCATCGCTGCCCGCGTCGGCCTCGATCGCGCGCATGCCGTCCTGCACGCGCGCGTGAGCGATGTTCCAGACCGTCTCCGGCGCGGCGTCCAGCGCCTTCGCGCCGGGGCGTGCGGCGAACACCTTGTCCTCGACCACGCGCACGTCACCGTACGCGCTCCCTTCCGTCAGGTCCTTCCAGGCGCCTCGCTCGGGCTCGCTCAGATCCGTCGCGGCGGCGGCCGTCAGCGTGCGGCGGGTGTCGACGGCCCCCGTGAACAGGCGTAGCCGCTCACCGTCGAGGGTCCCCGCGGTCCGGGCTCCGCCGAGCACGGCGTCCTCCTGGGCGAGCGCCTCCCCCGCCCGGGAGAATTCGAGCAGCACGCGCGCGTCGGACCGCATGCCCGCGCCGGGGACGCCGGTGAGTGCTCCCTCGACGCCGAACGCCGTCGCGATGGTCCCGGTGTACCGGGCGTACGCCTCGTCCCATCCGGTACGGCGGTCCAGTACGGCGGTGCGCAGCGGACGCAGGCGCTCCGCCTCGGTGACGAAGGTGCCGAGCCGTCCGTCGACCCCCGCGGGCAGGTCGGCGCCGTCGGCGACCGTGTGCCGGTCCCCCAGGCGCAGCTCGGCCACGGCGCGGTCGGTGAGGCGCGCCAGGTCCTTGAGCTCGCTCGGCCGCACGGTCGACGGGTCGGTCGCGTAGCGGACGGCCGCCGCGCGCTCCGCCTGGAGAGCGGCGACCGCGTCGTCCACGGGAGCCCGGACCGTGGAGTCCACGCGTTGCAGCTGCCGAAGCCGCGCGATGTCCTGGGCCGTGCTCACCGTGGCGAAGGCCCACAGGGCGAGGAGGGAAACGATCGGCACCATCAGCAGGCTGACGATCTTGGCCCGGACGCTGCGCGGTCTGATGTGCCAGCGTCCGGCGCGCGCGAGGGACTCCGGCGAGGAGCCGGCGACGGGCTCGCCGGTGTCCGCGCCCTCGTCGGCCGGCGCGCCCGCGTGCGCGCGTCGACCGCGCAACGAGGGCGGTGGCTGGGCGCCGGATGTGGTGGTCCTACGGGGTGTACGCATGGCCTCCTCGATCGGAGAGGTTCGGGGCGTGCCGTCCGGGCCGCGTGGCTCCGGGCTCCTGGCCCGCCGTCAGGGGGCGACGCCCTCGACCGGCCGCTGGGCCGACGTGGGTGCTTCGCGTCGGCCGGACATCGGCGACAGCGCGACGAACGCCGCCGTCAGGAAGAGGTAGGACCCGAGGCCGACGGCGAGGGGGAAGATGAACTGCATCGCCGTGGCCCCGGGCAGGGTGCCGCCGGAGGGGCTGACGCGCACGCTCACCGCCATCATCCCGGTGTAGTGCATGCTGCTCACCGCACCGCCCATGACGAGGGAGGCCACGGCGACGGCGGCGGGTGACCTGATGGTGAGCGCGGCCCACAGCGCGGCGGTCGCCGCGATCACGCCGATCACGACGGAGAGCGCGACGAGTGCCGGGTCGTAGCGCACCTGGCCGTGCATGCGCAGCGCCGCCATCCCCAGGTAGTGCATGCTCGCGACGCCGAGTCCGGTGGTGAGCCCGCCGAGAACGAGTGCGCGGCGCCGGTCGTGTCCGTAGCCGACGGCGAAGAGGCCCGCGCCGACGACGGCCATGGCGACCATCAGGCTGAACAGGGTCAGGGGCACGTTGTAGCGGATCTCGGTGCCGGTGACACCGAAGCCCAACATCGCCACGAAGTGCATCGTCCAGATGCCCGTGCCGATCGCGGAGGCCGCGGCGAGGAGCCAGTTGCGGCGCGACGGTCCGGTTGCTTCGAGTGCGCGGACGGTGCAGCGCAGCCCGAGTGCGGCACCTATGCAGGCCATCGCGTACGACAGTACGGGGGTCAGCCAGCCGAAGGCGGCGTGGTCCATGTGTCCCATGGTCCAGGGACGCTAGTGCGCACGGGGGCGCACAACTGAGGCGCATTTCGAAAGCTGTTGCAAAGTGACGAAGCGGTGCGCCTGAGCGATCGCGTCTGGCTCGAACGTGTGCACCGCGCCATCTTTCATGTCGGTGAGAGATCATGCGACGCATGAGCGATGACCACACCGACGTCCGGGAGTTCTTCACCGCGCGCGCCGCCGACTGGGACACCCGGTTTCCCGACGACGGGCCGGCGTACGAGGCCGCGGTGGCGCGCATGCGACTGCGCGCGGGGGACCGCGTGCTCGACGCGGGCTGCGGCACCGGGCGCGCACTGCCCGCGCTGCGGGCGGCCGTGGGCGGTTCCGGGCTGGTCGTGGGAGCCGATCTGACCCCGGCCATGCTGGAGGCCGCCGTCCGGGCCGGACGGGGCGGTGCCGGCCGTCTGCTGCTGGCCGACGTCACCGGGCTTCCCCTGCGCGCGGAGTCCCTGGACGCGGTGTTCGCCGCCGGGCTCGTCGCGCACCTGCCGAACCCCGCCGAGAATCTGCGGGAGTTGGCCCGGGTGGTGCGGCCCGGTGGGACGCTGGCCCTCTTCCATCCGATCGGCCGTGCGGCGCTCGCGGCCCGCCAGGGACGGCGGATCACTCCGGGCGACCTGCGTGCCGAGGGCAACCTGGGCCCCCTGCTGGCCGGTTCGGGCTGGGACATGACCTCCTACGTGGACGAGGACGACCGCTTCCTCGCCCTGGCCGTCCGCCGGGGATGACCGCCCGCGGGCCCGGTACCGCTCGTCAGTCCGTGCCGGCGACGGCCGCCACGAAGGCGTCGGGGTTGTCGAACATGATGTTGTGTCCGGAGCCCGGCACGGTGACGACGCGCACCTCCGCCGCTTCCAGGCCTTCCGCACCCGGCAGTTCACCGCTCAGCTCGCCCTGGAGGTAGACGCGTTCGGCCGTCAGCCCGACCAGCATCTGGCGCATCGTGGGGCTGGTGCCCCGCGCGAGCCCCCGAGCCGTCCGGTGCAACGCACGCGGATCGGCGAGGCGCATCGTCGCGGCCCAGGAGGGACCGATCTTCTCGAGCACGCGCTCGTGACCGCCGTGCTCGACGTAGTCGTCCTCCTCGTACGAGGCGATGCCGCTGCCGCCCGCGGTGAGCGGAGGGTACGGGTCGAGGTTGGCCTCCACCAGGACGAGCCGTGAGACGAGGCCGGGGCGCCGGTGGGCGAGCACGATGGCGACGGCGCCGCCCATGCTGTGCGCGACCAGCTCCGCCCCGAGGACCCCGGCGGCGTCCAGGGCGGCCGCCAGCGCCGCCGCGTGGTCCTCCAGGCTGTAGCCGAAGTCCGCGGGCCGGTCGCTGATGCCGTGTCCGGGAAGATCGACGAACAGGGTGCGACGGCCCGCCAGTTCGGACCGCGCCGCGATATGGGCGTTGTAGACCGTCGAGGCCGATCCGAGCCCGTGCACGTACACGCGCGCGGGCCCTGCTCCCGCCGCCTCGGTCCAGCGGATCCGGCTTCCCGCGTCGTCGAACTCGGCCTCTCGCACAGCACTCTCTCCCGTCGCGGTTCGTTCGTGTCTCCCAACTCCAGGAGAATACATCGGTTCCGATGTATTGAGGAAGAGATGTATTCAAGAAGCGATGTACAGCGTGAGTGAGGCAGAATGGGGGCATGCTCGAGCTGGCCATCCTCGGATTCCTGTACGACGCCCCGCTGCACGGCTACGAACTGCGCAAACGCATCACCGCGCTGACGGGCCACGTGAAGCCGGTCGCGGAGAGCACGCTCTATCCCGCGATCAAACGGCTGGAGAACGCGCACCTGCTGGAACGAGCCACACAGCCCGGATCGGTGGCCGCCCCGCGGCACGTCCTCACACTCACCGAGGAGGGCGGGCACGAACTGCGCCGCAGGCTCGCGGAGCCGGCGCGGCGGGACATCACTGACGAGAACCGCTGGTTCACGGTGCTCGCCTTCCTGCGGCACCTGGAGAACCCCGAGGCCCAGGCCGCCGTGCTGCGCCGCAGGCTGGCCTTCCTGGAGGAGCCCGCGAGCTTCTTCTACGACGGTGACCGGCCGCTGCGCGCCGAGGAGTTGGACGACCCCTTCCGGCGCGGCATCCTCACCGTCGCGCGGGCCACGAGCCGGGCCGAACTGGCCTGGCTGCGCACCACCCTCGACTCACTCGACGCGGTCGGCCGATGAGACGGGGCAACCGCGGACTCCGGGCACGGGACAGGTGCCCAGCTCGGCTACGCGGTAGCCGTCCGGATACCCCTTGACCTCCCGGTTCTGCCGGGCGAAGTGCGGGGAGCGACGAGGCGGCAACAGCCGGACCAGCCGACCTCGCGCGCGTACGACGCGACGGACCAGCGCGCGCGTGGCGTCGCCCGGAGGCTCGTAGCGGAAGGCGCGGAGCAACGGCTCGTCGAGCAGGGCGCGGGTGGCGGTGCGCAACAGGGGCGCGAGCGGACGCGGGTACCAGGAGGCCATCAGGTCCAGGGTGGCGTCCGAGACGCGCCGCGCGCCCTCGTCCCAGCCGAAGTGGGCTTCCTCGTAGGCGTCGAGGCAGGCCTCGAACTCCTCGTACGACCCGGGGAGGTCCTTGATCCCCATGTGCCGCCCGAGGGTGCGGTAGTACTCGGCGGACGCGACGATCTCGTGGCGCGAGAGCCTGCGCCACCCGTAGACGTCCGTCCACCGCTTGGGCATCACCACGAACGTGCAGAGCACGTACCGCATCTCTTCGTTGCCGATGTCGTAGCCGCGGTGCATCTGATTGATGCGGCGGATCGCCGTCCGGCCCTCCTCGCCGTCGAATCCGTGCTCGACGATCGCGTCGAGGAGGAGCGCGGTGTCGTCGTAGCGCTTCTGGCTGCGGTCCGTGAGCTCCGCCGTCTCGGCGAGCAGCCGGCCGATGCCCGGCACGGCGTAGGTGCGGTAGAGCGCCAGTTCCAGGGCTCGCGCGAAATCCCAGGGGAACTCGTAGGCGGAGGTGAGCCGGTAGATCTCGGAGGCCTCCTTCTCCGGATCCATCCGGCGTATCTGTTCGAGCCTCTCGTAACGCTTCACCGGGCCGTCCCCCTTCTGTCGCCGCGACTCCAACTCTACGTTGGGTAGCAGCGGGTGAACGATGAGCGATGGAACTCTCACAGGGGACGGTGACCCGATGTCCGGCATATTCGGCAGGCTCCGCACGATGAGGCGCAGGAAGACGGCCGACAGCCCGGAGGGGCTCGCGCCGACGACGCCACGACGGGAGAGGAAGCGCGGTCACAACCTCTTCGAGGCGGCTGCGGTGTACGTCTCCGCCTGCGCGGAGGACAATCAGGAGCAGATCGACGAGGCGGCCGCATGGGTGTCGCCCGAGGCGCTGTCGTTCGGCGTGAACGAGCTGGCCTGCCGGGCCGTGATCGCCCTCGCCCGGGAGCGGGAGGAGTCTCCGCAGACGGTAGCGCGGACGCTGCTCGGGCTGCCCGCGGCCTGACCGTGACCGGCCCACGAGGGCGTTTCGCCCCCGTCCAGCCGGATACTTGCAGCTCCGGGTGTGTTTCGGGCCCGTGACAAGCGCCTTCCGGTCGCTTAGGGTGCGCCGACAGACGGAGCGATCAGGAGGCTGGAAATGGCCGGGACGGACGAAGACGCCGTCGCCACCGTGGACGACGACGCACTGTATGTGCTGACGGCGGTGTTGCTGACGCCGGCGAAGTTCCCCAGCGTCCTGGGTGACGACTACCCGGAGGCTTGCGCGACGCTCGACCTCGCCCCGCTCGCCGAGGGGTACGGACTGGTGCTCGGCCAGGACAGTGAGGGCGCGCGGTGGACCGTCATCATCGACGACGTCTCACTGGTCGCCGTCGCCATCGCGTCCTGGGACTGCGGGATGGAGCACGAACTGTCGCCGGACGAGCGGACGGTCGTCTCCGCGCTGCCCGGCTGGCCTCTCGATGTGGCCGTCTCGGCACCGGGGGTGCCCGCACCGCACGACCCGTCGACCGAGCCCACGGAGCGGCCCCCGCTCAGTCCGCCGGACACCACCACGTGGGGGCCGGCGCAGCGGCGCCTCGGCGCGGACGAGATCGCGCTCCAGTGGGCGACATGGCGCGACCAGATCGACGACAGCGAGTTCGCTGCCTCGGAGGGCGCCGGCGAGGCCTCGGGCGACGCGAAGGACGACACGCAGGACGAGAGCGGTGACGGCGAGGAGCGCCCGGGCGTCCGCCGAGTTCTCGCGGAGGCGCGCGCGTACGTGGACACACCGCCCCCGCTGGGCCGTGTCCGCTCGTCCTTCGCCACCGGCGACGCCCGCACCCTGCGGGCCGACGGCCCCGGCTGGTCCCTCGTCGCCAGGACCGACGACATCGCGTTCGTCCTGCTCGACGAGGAACCCGGTGAGGTTCTGCCCGTCGGCCGCGGACCGGAGCTGCCCGGCCTCCTGGAGGCCTTGGACAAGATGGCTGTGCGCCCGAGCTGACCCGAGCCGAGGGCCGTGTCACGGGCGGTCCCGTGACGCGGCCCTCGCCGGTTCCCCGATGCCTCGCCCGCCCTCACCGGCCTCGGCGGGCACGGGGGCGGCCGACGCGCCGGCGGCCGCTCCTCAGCGGCCGAGCTCCTTGCGGGTGGCACGGCGCAGCCTGCGCCGCTGCGAGGGGTCCAGGGCCAGGTACGCGGCCGCCGGAACGCCCAGCACGATCAGGAAGGCGGCCCACCAGGGCAGCCAGATCAAAAGGATCAGGCCGACCGCCACACCCCCTGCGGCGATCTTCGCGTTCTTCGACATGTGTCGCCTCCTCCGCGGCTGCTGCCGCTCTCTGTCCTGAGAACGGGTCCCCGTGTCCCACGGTTCCGGACCGCGACCCTGATACGTCCCTGACGCGCGCCCCCTACTCGACCCTGAGAGGCTCTCCGACCTCGTGCATGTGGCGAAGGGCCTGCCGGTAGGAGTCGACGAGCCCAGTCTCCGCGTAGGGAATACCCAACTCCACGCAGTGCGCGCGCACCAGGGGTTGCGCACGGCGCAGATGGGGGCGGGGCATGCTGGGGAACAAGTGGTGCTCGATCTGGTAGTTCAGACCGCCGAGGAACCAGTCGGTCAGGACACCCCCGCGGACATTGCGCGAGGTGAGCACCTGACGGCGCAGGTGCCCCCAGCGCTCGCCGTCCGGGTCGGGCATCTCCATGCCCTTGTGGTTGGGCGCGAAGGACATGCCCAGGTGCAGGCCGAACAGCGCCTGGTGAAGCGCCGCGAAGGCCATCGCCCTGCCCGGGGACATGGTGGTGAGGAGCAGCGTCGCGTACGCCACGACGTGCGTCACCAGGAGCGAGGCCTCCACGACCCGCTCGCGCGGCGACTGCCGACGCAGGTCCCGAAAGCCGTGGACCTTCAGGGCGACGCCTTCCAGCAGCGTCAACGGGAAGAAGAGCCAGGCCTGGTTGCGGGTGAGCGCCCGCCGGAACCCGGACCGCCCGGCGGCCTGCCTCTTGGTGAAGACCAGCACGTCGGCGACGACGTCGGGGTCCTTGTCGATGTGGTTGGGGTTGGCGTGGTGGCGGTTGTGTTTGTCGTTCCACCACCCGTAGCTCATCCCGAGGAGCAGATTGCCGTGGACCAGACCGATGAGGCGGCCGACCGGCTTGCCGCCGGTGATCTGGGCGTGGCCCGCGTCGTGGCCTATGAACGCCGTTCGGGCGCCGAGGACCGCCAGCACCGGGGCGAGGAGCAGGGACCACCAGGAGTCGCCGATCAGGACGACGCCCGTGATCACCGCCGCCAGGAGGAGGGCGTTCGAGGTGATCTCTCGGGCGTACCAGCCGTGACGGCGTTTCAGGAGCCCCCGCCCTTTGACCTCGCGCAGGAGCGGGGTGAACTCGCTGCCGGGTGCCTGACCGGACCCGTCGTCCTGGGACGGTTCCGTGAGGACTGCGGCAGTCTGGGGCATGGCTGGTCTCCGGTTTCTCGGGAAGTGGGACGACTCGATGAAACGTACGAATCAGTGGCCTTCGGCGGCCATGGCGCCACCACCCGGGTCCGTACGGGGGTTTTCCCCGTCCTGCGAGTCCGTCCGTGCCGCACGCGCGCGTGAGGAGCCCCGGATCATGGCCCGGGCTCGTTCGTCCGCCGTCGGAAATGCTGTACCCTCGGCGACCCGGTCCCGGTAGTCAAATTTGAGGAATACCATCATCGCTGAGCAGAGGATTCCCGCGGCGACGCCCGCCGAGATCTCCGAGCTGGCCCGTTGCCCTGCCGTGTTCGTGCCCGCCGGTCCGCCGCGTGCGGGCAGGGTCGCGTTCTGGCACCCCTCCACGACCGTGCCTTCGACGCCTTCCGGGTCCGTCGAGGACCTGACGGTGGTTCTTCCCGCAGGGGCTGGTGGCGTCGAACCCGTGTCCGTTTCGGCCGTGCTGCTGCCGGTGAGGGCCGTCCTGCCGGTCCTCACGCGTGCGCGGGTCGCCCCGCACGCTCACAGGGCGACCTCGTTCTGGGGCGCGGCGGCCGTCCTCGCCCTCCAGTTCGCGGCGCGCGGGCTGCTGCTGCCCGGGGTGACGGCCGAGGACCATGACGTCTGGCGCGCCGGCCCGCTGCGCGCGGAGGACCTGGAGCGCGTTCGCGAACTGGCCGCCGCGATGCCTCCGGAGGCGCACGCGGTGCCCGTGGCGGGGACCGAACCGCCGCGACTGCCCGATCCCGAGCGGCTGGTGCGTGCCTTCCTGGACGCCGTCGCCGACGCCCTTCCGCGCTCTCCGGCGGCGGCGCTCGCGGCGGGCGGTCCGGCCTTCGCGGCGCCGGAGCCGCACCGCGTACCGCAGCATCGAGCTTGGGCCGCGGAGGTGGCCGCGGTCCACGACGCGGACGTACGGATCTCGCTGCGCGTGGAGGTTCCGGGAGCGACGTCGGCCCTCCCGGACGAGACGCCGCTGCCGTTCCGGGCCGTTCTCCAACTGCACAGCGTCAGTGATCCCGCTCTCGTCGCGGACGCCGTCACCGCCTGGACGGAGTCCTCGCCGCTCGGCCCGCGCGCGCGGATGGACGCGCTGCTCGCGCTGCGCCGCGCCGCCCGGGCCTGGCCCCCGCTGGCTCCGCTGCTCTCGGCGGCCGTACCGGATTGCCTGGAGCTCGCGGACGAGGAGGTCGGCGAACTCCTGGGAGAGGGTTCCCGGCTGCTGGCCCTCGCCGGTGTCGACGTGCACTGGCCGAAACAGTTCGTACGGAGACTGACGGTCCACGCGGCCGTCGGCCCGGGCGAGGAGGCGGACGAACCGGGAGCGGTCACGCCCGGCGGCGCGGACGGTTCCGGAGGCAGGGTGGCCTCGGGCGCCCCCTCGTTCCTGTCGGCGGACGCCCTGCTCTCGTTCGACTGGCGGTTCACACTGGGCGACCATCGCCTCACCCGGCAGGAGCTGGACCGACTGGCCGAGGCGAAGCGGCCCATGGTGCGCCTGCGCGACCAATGGGTGCTGGTCGACCCTGAGGACGTACGCCGGGCACAGGCGCGGCAGGACCGCCGGGTCACCCCCGTCGAGGCCCTGAGCGCCGCCCTGACGGGCTCCGTGGAGGTAGACGGCGGCCGGGTCGACGTGGAGCCCACGGGCTGGCTGGCGGCGCTGCGGGAAGCCCTGGCCGACCCCGAGGGCCAGCGGCCGGTCGCGCAGCCCGCGGCCCTTCGCGCGACGCTGCGCGACTACCAGGCCCGGGGCCTCAGCTGGCTGGCCGGGATGACCTCCCTGGGCCTCGGCTGCTGCCTGGCCGACGACATGGGCCTCGGCAAGACGATCACGCTGATCGCGCTGCACCTGCACCGGCAGACCGACGAGACGGCCGCCGGCCCCACGCTCGTCGTCTGCCCGGCCTCCCTGCTCGGCAACTGGCAGCGCGAGATCGAGAGGTTCGCCCCCGGCACCCCCGTACGGCGCTTCCACGGTTCCCGGCGAAGCCTGGACGGCCTGGCCGACGGCGAGTTCGTGCTGACGACGTACGGCACGATGCGGCTGGACGCGCCCCGACTCGGCGAGGTCTCCTGGGGCCTGGCGGTCGCGGACGAGGCCCAGCACGTGAAGAACCCGTACTCGGCGACCGCGCGGGCGCTCCGGACCATCGGCGCACGCGCGCGCGTGGCGCTCACCGGCACACCGGTGGAGAACAACCTCTCGGAACTGTGGGCCATCCTCGACTGGACGACACCGGGCCTGCTGGGGCGGCTGGGCACCTTCCGGTCCCGCTACGCGCAGTCCGTCGAAGGGGGTCAGGACCCCGCCGCCGCCGGGCGACTCGCGCGGCTCGTACGCCCGTTCCTGCTGCGCCGCCACAAGTCGGACCCCGGCGTCGCGCCCGAACTGCCGCCGAAGACCGAGACCGACCGGGCCGTGGCCCTCACCGAGGAACAGGCCGGGCTGTACGAGGCGATGGTGCGCGAGACCCTCGCGGAGATCTCGGGCGCGGACAGCATGGCCCGGCGGGGTCTGATCGTGAAGCTGCTCACCGGGCTGAAGCAGATCTGCAACCATCCCGCGCAGTTCCTCAAGGAGGAACACCCGAGGATTCCCGGCAGGTCGGGGAAGCTCGAACTGCTGGACGAGCTGCTCGACACCATCCTGTCCGAGGGGGCGAGCGTTCTGGTCTTCACGCAGTACGTACAGATGGCACGCCTCATCGAGCGTCATCTGGCGGAGCGGGCGGTGCCGACGCAGTTCCTCCACGGAGGAACTGCGATCCCCGAGCGCGAGGAGATGGTGGAACGTTTCCAGGAGGGCGGGGTTCCGGTCTTCCTGCTGTCGCTGAAGGCCGCCGGTACGGGGCTGAACCTGACACGCGCGGAGCACGTCGTGCACTACGACCGCTGGTGGAACCCGGCCGTCGAGGCACAGGCCACGGACCGCGCGTACCGCATCGGCCAGAGCCGGCCCGTCCAGGTGCACCGGTTCATCGCCGAGGGGACCATCGAGGACCGCATCGCCGACATGCTGCGCCGCAAGCAGCGGCTGGCCGACGCCGTGCTGGGCGCGGGCGAGGCGGCGCTGACCGAGCTGACCGACGCGGAACTGGCCGATCTGGTGGAACTCCGAGGGGGCGCACGATGAGGGATCACGACACGGAGCGCACGTTCGGCGCCCTGCCCCCCGCGCACGGACGGGGTTTCGCCCGGACATGGTGGGGCCGGGCCTGGCTGACCGCCCTGGAGGACGCGGCGCTGGACTCGGAGTCGGTGAAGGCGGGGCGCAGGCTCGCACGCGCGGGGGCGGTCGGCGCGGTTTCCGTGCGGCCCGGACGGGTGACGGCCGTGGTGAGGGACCGCGACGGCACCGCCCATCGAGCGGACGTCCTGCTGCAGGAACTGTCCGGGGAGCGGTGGGACCGCTTCCTGGACGTGGCCGTGGAGCGTGCCGGGCATGTCGCGGCGCTCCTCGACCGCGACATGCCTCCGCATCTGGTCGAGGACGCGGAGACCGCCGGTGTCGAACTCCTGCCGGGGCTCGGTGATCTCGACGCGGAGTGCGACTGCGGCGCCTGGGACCACTGCGGTCACACGGCGGCGCTCTGCTACCAGGTGGCCCGGCTGCTCGACGAGGATCCCTTCGTCCTGCTCCTGATGCGCGGGCGCGGTGAACGCACCCTCCTGGACGCACTCCAGGAGCGCGGCGGACGGTCCGCCGCCGAGACGCGGGAGAACGACCAGGAGGGGGTGGACGCCGTCGAGGCGTTCGCGGCGGGTGACGTCCTGCCGCCGCTGCCCGCCCTTCCCCGCCTGCCCGACAAGCCCGGAGGTCCACCGTCCCCGGACACCGAGTCGGCACCCGCTCCCGGCCTCGATCCCGCCGCCCTGCAGTTCGTCGCCGCCGCGGCCGCGCGCGAGGCACACCGGACGCTGGCCGGGGCGATGGCCCCCGATCACGGCCGGCAGCCGATGGAGGCCCTGCCGACCCTCGCCCAGGACGCGGTCCGGCTGGCCGCGGACGACCCCGACGAGGAGACGGTCCGGCGGCTCGCCGAAGGATCGGGACGTGACGCCGAGGAACTGCGCCTCGCCGTACGGGCCTGGAGGTACGGGGGTGCCGCGGCGCTGTCGGTCCTCGAGGAGGCATGGGTCGTCGACGCGGAGACGTCGGCACGCGCGCGCGGGGCTCTTCAGGACGCGTGGGACAGCGACGAGCGCCCGGAACTGCACGCGGCCGACAACCGCTGGACGGCGGTCGGTACGGCCACCCAACTGCGGCTCGGCCGCGACGGCGGCTGGTGGCCCTACCGCGAGGAACGGGGCCGCTGGACCCCCGCCGGGCCTGTGGCGAACGACCCGGCGACCGCCTTCGCCCTGCTCGAGGAAGACCTGATGACTGGTTGACGCACACCGTTCACCTCCAGGTCGCACACTGTTCGATGTCAAGGCCAACTCTGGCCGTTGTCAAAGAAGTTGTGCCTCAGGAGGCCTGATGTTCCCGCATGCCGTCGGTCGGCGCCACGTCCACCGGTCCGTAGCCATGGGCATGCCGCTCGCGGTGCTGGCCACCTTCGTGCTGGCCGGCACCGCGAGTGCCACGTCCTCCTCCGCCCAGCCGCGGGTGACACGCACCGCGACGCTCGGCGACCTCCCGCTCGGCGCGTTCAGCAACGGACTGCTGCCCGGCACGGTGGACGACGACCGTGGTGTCGACCTCGGCGGCATCGGCAGCGACATCTACCCGGCCGGACGCGAGGGCGAGTTCTGGACGGTCACCGACCGGGGGCCCAACGGCCAGATCAAGGTGGACGGCAAGAAGCGCCGGACGTTCCCGGTTCCGGGCTTCGACCCGGCCATCGTCAGGATCCGGGTGTCCGGCGACACCGTGAGGGTGCTCGACGCGATCCCGATCACCACGTCCTCCGGGAAGCCGGTCACCGGGCTGTCCGACCAGGCGTCACGGGACGAGGCTCCGTACTCCTACGACGCGCGCACGCCCCTCCCGTACAACGCGAACGGCGTGGACACCGAGGGCGTCGTGCGGGCGAAGGACAACTCGTTCTGGCTCGTCGACGAGTACGGTCCGTCGCTGATCCATGTCTCCGCGCGTGGAAAGGTGCTCGCGCGCTATGTGCCCAAGGGCCTCGGCCTGACGGGCGCCGACTACCCGGTCGTCGAGGCGCTGCCCGCCGTCCTGCTCCACCGCAAGACCAACCGCGGTCTCGAAGGGCTCGCCCAACTCCCCGACGGTGACCTGGTGATGGCGCTTCAGAGCCCGCTGTCGCTGCCGGACGCGACGGTGGGAGACGCCTCGCGCACGACGCGACTGCTCCGGTTCTCACCCAGGAAGCGGGCCGTGACCGCCGAGTACGCGTACCGCTTCGACCCGGTGAACGTGGTCGACCCGGGCGAGGACGACACGTCCGAGCTGAAGATCTCCTCCGTGGTGGCCGTCGGCCGCGACCGGCTGCTCGTCGAGGAGCGCACGGACAGGACGGCCCGTCTGCAGGCGGTACGGCTCACTCGCGGCGCGGACATCCTCGGCGGTCCGTGGGACAGCGACACGACATCACCCTCCCTGGAGCAGTTGGACGACCCATCGGCGGCCGGCGTTCCGGTTCTGGGAAAGCGTCTGGTGGTCGATCTGGGCACCGTCGCGGGCGTTCCCGGCAAGATCGAGGGCGTCGCTCGCGTGGACCACGACACCCTCGCGCTCATCAACGACAACGACTTCGGGATGACCGACGGGGCCGAGGCGTTCGACGCGCGGGGCCGACTGGTGGACAGCGGCATCGAGACGACCGTCACCTACGTGCGGCTTCCGCGCGGGATCTGATCCCGGGCGCCCCGCTCCGTACGCGCGCGTGGACGATGTCCGCCGTCCACGCGCGTGCGCGGCTCACTTCAGCGGCTTGGTGAGTTTGCGGGTGGCGCCCTTGCCTCCGTCCGCGGCCAGGCTGCAGGCGACGTTGTCGATACCGACCCGGTAGCCGTCGGTGTCCGGGTACTGCACAAGCGTCTCGCTCACGGTGCCGGCGGCCTGGTCGGCCGCCTTTCGCTCCAGGGGCCCCTTGCACAGGGCGGACGCGGCGGCCTTGAGCGCGGCGTTCGTCGGGTAGGTGCCGTCGAGTTCTGCGACCTTCACGACCTCGGCGTCGTGCGGCTTCGCGCACGAGCGCTTGACGGCCTGCCCCGGCAGGCCGTCGTCGGTGTCGAAGCAGTCGCCCTCGCGGAGCATGTAGTAGGGCACCTCGTCGTCCGCGAGCGACGGGAGGAACGACTCCAGGTCACTGGGCACGAGCCCGCTGGGCAGATCCGACGGGAGCGACGGCACGACGCTGGGGAAGCCCGAGGGGAGCGACGGAAGGCCCGAGGGGAGCGAGGGCAGTTCGGACGGCAGGCTCAGCGAGGGACTCGGCGACCGTCCCGTGCTGTCGGTGGGAGGCTTGTCGTCCGTACCACCACCCCCGGTCACCGCGACGGCCACGGCCACGATCACGCCGATCCCGACGATCGCGGCGATGACGAGGAGCAGCGTGTTGCGGCGCCGCCCTCCGCGATGGCCCCCACCCCCGCCCGGCGGTCCGGGAGGCGGTGGCGGTGGCGGTGGTGGTGGCCAGCCTCCTCCGCCCTGTCCGGGAGGCCAGTCGCCTCCTTGCGGCGGCGAACCGTAGTCCCCCGAAGGGGGGCCGTTCCCGCCCGGAGGAGAGCCGTAGCCGCCCGGGGGCGGACCGTAGCCCCCGGAGGACGGTGGGCCGTAACCACCGCTGGACGGCGGGCCGTAGCCACCGGACGGCGCGTACGGGGCATCGCCCCCGGGGGGCGACGAGTCGCCCGGCGACCGTGGAGGCTGAGGCGGTACGGGTGGCATGGCCATAACGCCAAGAGTCGCCTCGAACCGGTCATGGCGCGACCCTTGTGCGGAAGTTGATACGGACTCATGCCATGGATCGCATGATTCCGGTGAATTCCCCGCCGACATCCACGGTCGAAGCGGGCGGACCGGACCCGCCCTGAGGCGGGTCCGCGCCCGTGGGATCGGCGCCGATCAGCCCCGCGCGCCCAGGAGGTGGTCCATCGCCAGCTGGTCCAGCTGCTCGAAGGCCATCCCGCGCGCGGCGGCGGCCTCGACGTCGAAGTCCTCGAAGGCGGCGCGGTCGGCGAGAAGCCCCGCCAGGCCGTCCTCCGCGGTCCGCTGCGCCAGCTGGTCCAGACGGGAGGCGCGCAGCGCCTGCTGGACCTCGGGGTCGGCCCGGAACGCCGCCGCACGCTCGCGCAGGATCAGGTAGTTGCGCATGCAGCCCTCGGCCGACGCCCACACGCCGTCGAAGTCCTCGGTCCGCGGCGGCTTGAAGTCGAAGTGCTTCGGCCCCGCGTAACCGGCGTTCTCCAGGAGGTCGACCAGCCAGAACGCGGACCGCAGGTCGCCGGCCCCGAACCGCAGGTCCTGGTCGTACTTGATGCCGGACTGGCCGTTGAGGTCGATGTGGAAGAGCTTGCCCGCCCACAGGGCCTGCGCGATGCCGTGCGTGAAGTTCAGCCCGGCCATCTGCTCGTGGCCGACCTCCGGGTTGACGCCGTACATCTCCGGGCGCTCCAGGCGCTCGATGAAGGCGAGGGCGTGGCCGACGGTGGGGAGCAGGATGTCGCCGCGCGGCTCGTTCGGCTTGGGCTCGATCGCGAACTTCAGGTCGTAACCCTGGGAGACCACGTACTCGCCGAGGAGGTCGAACGCCTCCTTCATGCGGTCGAGGGCGACGCGAACGTCCTTGGCGGCCCCGGACTCCGCTCCCTCGCGGCCGCCCCAGGCGACGTACGTCTCGGCGCCGAGCTCGACCGCCAGGTCGACGTTGCGGATGGTCTTGCGCAGCGCGTAGCGGCGCACGTCCCGGTCGTTCGCGGTGAACGCGCCGTCCTTGAAGACGGGGTGCGTGAACAGGTTGGTGGTGGCCATCGGCACCTTGAGGCCCGTGGCGTCCAGGGTCTGCCGGAACCGCTTGATGTGCGACTCGCGCTCGCTGTCGGAGGACCCGAAGGGGATCAGGTCGTCGTCGTGGAAGGTCACTCCGTAGGCGCCGAGCTCGGCCAGACGCTGCACCGTCTCGACGGGGTCGAGGGCCGGCCGGGTGGCGTCACCGAACGGGTCCCTTCCCTGCCAGCCGACGGTCCAAAGGCCGAAGGTGAACCTGTCCTCGGGGGTGGGCTGGTAGTTCATGCCGCGGCTCCTTGCCTGCTGAAACTATTTCGTCATGGCGGTTTACAAATTAGTATGCCAGCACATTCCTGGGAAGGGACAAGGCGTCCCCGAAGGATGAGATCCCGGTCTCCGAACCCCCGGGAACCGGGAAAACAGCAGGTCAGAGCCAGCAGGGCCGCAGAGAAAATCAAGGAGAGCCCGATGTCAGCAGCCGAGGGTCCGCTCGTCGTCGGTGTGGACACGTCCACCCAGTCCACCAAGGTGCTCGTCGTCGACGCGGCCACCGGACAGGTCGTCGCGAGCGGCCAGGCACCGCACACCGTCTCCTCCGGAGCGGGCCGTGAGAGCGATCCGCGCCAATGGTGGGACGCCCTGTCCGAGGCCCTGCGCCAGTGCGGCGACACGGCGCACGAGGCCGCCGCGGTGTCGATCGGCGGACAGCAGCACGGGCTCGTCACCCTCGACGCCCGGGGCGAGCCGGTGCGTCCGGCCCTGCTGTGGAACGACGTGCGCTCGGCTCCGCAGGCCCGTCGGCTCGTCGAGGAACTGGGCGGGCCGAAAGCCTGGGCGGAACGCACGGGCAGCGTGCCCGGAGCGTCGTTCACGGTGACGAAGTGGGCTTGGCTCGCCGAGCACGAGCCGGACTCGGTCCGCGCCACCAAGGCCGTACGGCTCCCCCACGACTACCTCACCGAGCGCCTCACGGGCCAGGGCACGACCGACCGCGGCGACGCCTCCGGCACCGGCTGGTGGTCGTCCCGGAACGAGGCGTACGACGAGGAGACGCTGGCCCACATCGGGCTGGACGCCGCTCTGCTGCCCCGTGTGATCCGGCCCGGCGAGGTGGCCGGGACCGTCCGTGACAGCCACGACCTGCCCTTCTCGAAGGGCACCCTGGTCGCCCCCGGCACCGGTGACAACGCGGCCGCGGCGCTGGGTCTGGGACTGCGTCCCGGCACCCCGGTGCTGAGCCTCGGCACGTCGGGCACGGTCTACGCGGTGTCGAAGCGGCGCCCCACGGACCCGACCGGCACCGTGGCGGGCTTCGCCGACGCCCACGGCGACTGGCTGCCGCTGGCCTGCACGCTGAACTGCACCCTCGCCGTCGACCGCGTCGCCGCCCTGCTGGGCCTCGACCGGCAGGCGGTGGAGCCCACCGCCGGAGTCACGCTCCTGCCCTACCTGGACGGCGAGCGCACCCCGAACCTGCCGAGCTCCTCGGGGCTCCTGCACGGTCTGCGGCACGACACCACGGCCGGGCAGATCCTGCAGGCCGCCTACGACGGTGCCGTGCACTCCCTGCTGGGCGCGCTCGACCTGGTGCTGGACGAGGACGCGGACCGCACTGCCCCGCTGCTGCTGATCGGAGGGGGCGCCCGGGGCGCGGCGTGGCAGCAGACCGTGCGCCGGCTGTCCGGGCGACCCGTCCAGATCCCGGAGGCCAGGGAACTGGTCGCGCTCGGTGCCGCGGCCCAGGCCGCCGGACTGCTGACCGGAGAGGACCCGGCCGCGGTCGCCCGGCGCTGGAACACCGCGCGAGGGCCGGTGCTGGAAGCCGTGGACCGGGACGAGGAGACGCTGGCGCGGATCTCCGGGGTACTCTCCGACGCGACCCCCCTGCTCGAACGGGAGTCGAACGGCGGCTGACCGGGACCGGCCCGGCCGCCTCGGCGGGACCGGCTCTCACGAGTGGCGTCCGCGTGAGCGGTACGGGCTGTGGGTGAACCGGGCAGGGGCCCACGCGCCATGGAATCCGCCCCGCGGGGAACGGCACGGAGAGAGGCCGACGGAACCGGCCGGACAAGGATCGACGGAGGCATGACCGCACCGCTGCACGAGACCCACCCGACCGGTTCCGGCCGACGGCTGCCCGACACCCAGCAAGGGATGCGCCGCCGCAACCTCTCCCGGGTCATGCACACCGTCAGCGCGGAGGGACCGCTGTCGCGTGCCGCCGTGGCCTCCCGCATCGGTCTGACCCGGGCGGCCGTGTCGACCCTCGTCGACGAGCTCATACGTACGGGACTCCTCGAAGAGCTGGGGCCCGAGCGACCGGGCACGGTGGGACGCCCCGGATCCGCCCTCGCGGTCAGTGGTCACGGCCCCTCCGGGATCGGCGCGGAGGTGGGCGTCGACCATCTCGCGGTGTGCGCCGTCGATCTCCGCGGTGCCGTGCGGGCCCGGGCGGTGCGACACGGGTCGAACCGCGGCCGGCCGGCCGGGCCCGTGATCCGGGAACTGACCGAACTGGTGCGCCAGGTCGTCGCCCGGGCCGAGCGGGAGGGCCTGTGGCCCGCCGGCCTCGCCGTCGCCGTCCCCGGGCTCGTGGCCCGCGACGCCCGGACCGTGGTGCGCGCCCCGAACCTCGACTGGCACGACACGGACCTGGGCGCGCTGCTGCCCCCGGAGCTGCCGTTGACCGTGGACAACGAGGCGAACTTCGGCGCTCTCGCGGAACTCTGGCTCGGTGACACGAGCCCGCGGGACTTCCTGCACGTGTCGGCGGAGATCGGTATCGGTGCGGCGGTGCTCGTGGACGGGCGGCTGCTGCGCGGAACCCGTGGTTTCGCGGGCGAGTTGGGGCATGTGCCCGTACGTCCGGAAGGACCTGCGTGCCCGTGCGGAGGGCGTGGGTGCCTCGAACAGTACGCGGGCGAGGAGGCCGTGCTGCGCGCCGCGGGCCTGGAGCCGGGCGAGGATCGCGTGGGGCTGCTGGCCCGGCGGGCGGCCGAGGGCGATCCGGACGTGCGCCGCGCCCTGCGCGATGCCGGAACCGCGCTCGGGATCGCCCTGACGGGAGCGGTGAACCTGCTGGATCCGGAGTCGGTCGTGCTGGGCGGGGCGCTCGCCGCTCTGGCGCCCTGGCTGCTCCCCTCGCTGGAGGACGAGTTGACGGGGCGTACGGCGGGGCCCGCCTGCGCCGTGTCCGTCTCCCGGCTGGGCTCCGACGGGCCGCTGCTGGGTGCGGCGCACTCGGTGGTCCGAGGCGTGCTCGACGACCCGGCGTCGGTGGCCGTGCGCTCGTAGCCGGACGGCGGTCGGTCCCTCCCGCGGCCGGCGGATCGGTCCGGCGGCCGTGCGCCGTGCCCTGGCGCCACGCGCCGCGGCACCCGCAACCCCACCACATCCGCATCCGCATCCGGGTCCAGGTCCGGGTCCAGGTCCGCACGGAGGTCTCCCTCCCACGGGTGATCGCCGTGTCCACAATCCGCGGGCTGTCCACGGACTCGCTCCTCGCTCTTCCGGCCCAACAGGCAAGCGCCGTACCGTAATTCACGCGAGGCGCAGCCGTCCTGCCGATGGCTGTGTTCCGGTCTGATCGGGGGGCTCTCATGTCGGAGGAGTCGGTTCCGGGGCTGCGGCGCGAGGCGATCGGTCTGCGCGAGGTCCTGTTCCAGAGCATCACGGCGATGGCGCCGGCAGCGGCGGTCGCCGCGTCGATCCCGTCCGGCGCCGCGTTCGCGGGTGGCAGCCTGCCGCTGTCCGTACTGATCGCTCTGGTGGCCTGTCTGTTCACCGCGTCGTGCGTGGCCGAGCTGGCTCGGGAGATGCCCGCCGCGGGGTCGGTGGCCACCTACACCGCGCGGGGGCTGCATCCGTCCGTCGGATTCCTCGTGGGCTGGGGCTATGTGTTCGTGGAAGCCCTGGTGCCTCCGCTGCTCCTGCTTCAACTCGGATTCACCACGGCGGGCACACTGCACCAGGAATGGTCCTCGTACCCGGCCGACCTCTGGTGGCCCTGGTCGCTCGCGGGCGCCGTGGTCATCGCGGTGGCGGGCTATCTGGGAGTACGCGCCTCGGCCCGCTTCGGAACGGTCCTCGGCGTCTTCGAGGTGCTGGTCTTCCTCGTCTTCGCGGTGTGGCTGATCGCCAAGGCCGGCGACGACAACACGCTGTCGGTGTTCGGGACGTCCCACACCGCCCCGGGGTACGACGGGATCAGTGGCGTCTTCGCGGGGTCCGTGTACACCGTGCTCGCCTTCGCCGGGTTCGAGGCGGCGGCCCCGCTCGCGGAGGAGACCAAGGACCCACGCCGCACGATGCATCGGGCCGTCCTCGGCGCGGCGCTCGCGATCGGACTCGTCTACGTCGTGACCACGTACGCCATGTCGGTGTACTTCGGTCCCGACGGGTTCGCGGACTTCGGTGCCTCCGGCGCCTCGTCGTGGGAAGGAGTGGCGCGCGCCTCGTTCGGACTCTTCTGGGTGCTCGTGTTCCTCGCGGTGGTCAACTCGACGATCGCCAACGCGAACGCGTGCGCCACCGTCTCGACCCGAACGGCCTTCGCCCTGGCCCGGATCCGTGTCTTCCCCGCGCTCTTCGCGCGCGTCCACCCGACGCGCCGCTCCCCCGCGGCCGGGGTGGCCGTGCAGTGCGCCGTGGCCGTGGCGGTGATGCTGGGACTCGGTCTCTCGTACGATCCCGTGACCGCGTTCCTGCTCCTCGCGACCGTGATCGTCACGGTGGTGATCGGCGTCTACATCGTGGTCAATCTGGCCTGCGCGGGCTACTTCCTGCGCCGCAGACGCGCCTTGCTCAAGCCGGTGCGGCACCTGGTGTTCCCGCTGCTCGGCATCATCGCCTTCGTCCCCGCGCTGCTGACGGCCGCGGGCCTGCCGGTCTTCGACTTCGTGTCCGAACTGACCGCGCCCGTTTCGTACGCCGGGCCGGTCGTGGGTGTCTGGATGTCGGCCGGAGTCGTGATATTGATCTTCCTGCTGCGCCGCCACCCCGGGCGGATAGCCGAGACCGCCCGTGTCCACCTCGACGAGACCTCAGCCCCCGCCCCTCGGCAGAGCGGAGCCGTGCAGCCATGAGCGACCCCCGGATCCTGACCGTGCGCCCCACGCCGGACGAGTTCGCCTGGACGTTCGGCGGCGCGCCGCCCGTGGCACGCATCGCGCCGGGCACCGTGCTCGACCTCTACACCGAGGACTGCTTCGCGGGACGGGTGCGCTCCGAGAAGGACCTGGTGTCCGAGGTCTGCGAGTTCCCGTTCCTCAATCCGCAGACCGGTCCATTCCACGTCGAGGGAGCGGAGCCGGGTGACACGGTCGCGGTCCACTTCATCTCGATCGAGCCGGCCCGTGACTGGGCGGCGTCCACGACGGTTCCGCTCTTCGGCGCCCTGACCTCCACGCACACCACCGCGACCCTCCAGCCGCCGCTTCCGGAGACGGTGTGGATCTGGCGGCTCGACCGGGAGCGGCGCACCGCGCTGTTCCAGGCGCGGGACAGCGACATCAGAATCGAACTGCCGATGGACCCGATGCACGGCACCGTCGGTGTGGCACCCGCGAACCTGGAAGTGCGATCGGCCCTGGTGCCGGACGCGCACGGCGGGAACATGGACACGCCGGAGATGCGCGCCGGGGTGACCTGCTTCCTCGGGGTGAACGTCGAAGGGGCCCTGCTCAGCCTGGGCGACGGGCACGCGCGGCAGGGTGAGGGCGAGACCTGCGGAGTCGCCGTCGAATGCGCGATGAACACGGTGGTGATCGTCGAGCTCCTCAAGGGGGTCGCCACTCCGTGGCCGCGTATCGAGTCCGACACCCACATCATCTCGACCGGCTCGGCGCGCCCGCTGGAGGACGCCTTCCGGATATCCCAGCTCGACCTCGTGCGGTGGCTGGTGCGCGACTACGGCTTCAGCGAGCTGGACGCGTACCAGTTCGCGACGCAGACGGTCGAGTCTCCCCTGGCCAATGTCTGCGACACCAACTACACGTGCGTCGCCAAGCTGCGCAAGGAGTGGCTGCCCGCGCGTGAGGCCCATCGCGGACTGCACTCCCGCCTGCGCGAGACGGCCGCGGCGCTCCGGCGCTGACCGAACGGCCGCGCGCGACAGACCCCCACCGACGAAAGGCCAGCACGTCATGGAGCGGACCCAGTCGTTCCCGAGCCGGCGGCGGCTGCTCAAGGGCGCTGCCCTCGCCGCCCTCCCCTACGCCTTGCTCCCGGATGTCAGAGCGACGGCGCAGGCCGCGGCCGTCGACTATCCGGACGCCGAGTGGATCCCGGCGACCAGCTCCAACTACACGGTGTCCGACCGACCCGAGAGCTACCCGCTCGACTACGTGATCATCCACGTCACCCAGGCGACCTACACCAACACCCTGTCCATCTTCGGGAATCCGCAGAAGAAGGTGTCCGCGCACTACGTGGTGCGCTCGGCCGACGGTCATGTCGCCCAGTGCGTGAGAGAGCGCAACGTCGCCTGGCACGCGGGCAACTGGGACTACAACACCAGAAGCATCGGCATCGAGCACGAGGGC
Organism: Streptomyces sp. NPDC002580; assembly: GCF_042889485.1. NCBI lineage: Bacteria > Bacillati > Actinomycetota > Actinomycetes > Kitasatosporales > Streptomycetaceae > Streptomyces > Streptomyces sp. NPDC002580. Next base: position 178,473 of record NZ_JBIAQZ010000010.1, read on the forward strand.
TGGGTGGACCGGCCCGCCTACTTCACCGACGCCCTGTACGAGGAGTCCGCCAAGCTCACCGCCATGATCTGCGACCAGTACGGGATTCCGAAGGACCGCGCCCACATCCTCGGTCACTACGAAGTGCCCGGTACCGATCACACCGATCCCGGCCCGAACTGGGACTGGACGCGCTACATCAGGCTCGTCAACTTCGCCTGACCGGGGCCGGCCTCGCGGTGTCCCCGCCGGGCGCGCCGCGAGGCACCGACCGGAAGGCGGGCGTCACACGGGTTGTCGGGGCCTCCACCGGGAGTGACGATGGGACCCAGCCGCATCGCCTTCCGGGAGGCCGAGTTGACCGATCCTTGGGTGGCCCTGGAACCGGGGACCGACCCCGCCGAGCGGGTTCGGCTGCTGCGGCGCGCGTACGAGGCGTTCACCGAGGCCGGGACGGTGCCGCGCCCGGTGCGTTCCGTGGTGGCGGACTCTTGGCGGCGTTCGGCGCGGGCGGGAGTGGTCCCGGACGGCACCGCCAGGGTGGAGCTCATGGACGGGGAACTCGGCACCTACCGGGCCGAGCATCCGCTCGCCCGGGTGATGCCGCTGTTCCGTGAACTCGTGGGAACCTTCGCCGCGGACGGGGAGCATCTTCTGGCGGTGTGTGACGCGCAGGGCAGGCTCTTGTGGGTCGAGGGCCATCCCGGGACGCGACGGCAGGCCGGACGGATGAACTTCGTACCGGGCGCGCGGTGGTCGGAGACGGCGGTCGGGACGAACGCGCCGGGCACGGCGGTCGCCGTCGACCGCCCGGTGCAGGTGTTCGCGGCCGAGCACTTCATCCGGCGCGTGCAGCCCTGGACCTGCGCGGCGGCCCCCGTGCACGATCCGCGCACCGGGCGGGTGCTCGGCGCGGTCGACATCACCGGCGGGGACGGGCTCGCGCATCCGCACAGCCTCGCCTTCGTACAGGCGGTGGCTCGGGCCGCCGAGGCCCATCTGGCCCTGCTCGCACCGCCGCGGGCCATGGCCGACCCCCTCGAACTGACCGCGCTGGGGCGTGACGAGGCTCAACTCGTCGCGGAGGGACGGAAGATCAGACTCAGCCGCAGACACAGCGAGATCCTGGTGCTGCTGGCCCTGCATCCGGAGGGACTGACGGGCGACGAGTTGCTGTGCGCCCTGTACGAGGACGAGTCGGTGACGCCGGTGACCCTGCGGGCCGAGCTGGCGCGGCTGCGCAGGATCCTCGGGCCGGGCCTGCTGGGTTCGCGCCCCTACCGGCTCACCCGGCCGGTCGAGTCCGACGTGACGGTGGTGGAACGGCGGCTCGGTTCCGGCGCGGTGACGGCCGCCGCCGCCGTGTACGCCGGTCCGCTGCTGCCGGCTTCTTCGGCACCCGCGGTCGTACGGCTGCGGCGCAGGCTCGCCGACGGGCTGCGGACGGCGCTCATCGCCCGGCGGGACCCGGACCTGCTGGCGGACTGGGCCCGTGCGCCCTGGGGTGAGGACGATCTCGACGTCTGGCGGGCGCTGTGCGCGCTGCGCCCGGCCGCGGCCGTGCACGCGCGCCTCGCGGAGCTGGAGTCGGAGCAGGCCGCACCGGACGGATGGGCGCGCTCCGAACGGAACGACCGCAGGCGACCGTTGCCGCACTGACGCGGCCGGCGCGCGGGTGGCGCGGCCCACCGGCAGCGGCGGGAGTGGTTCCGGGAGGCGCGCAACGTCGTTGCAACGTCCGGGTTCCTAGCCTCTGCGGCGAGAGCTGCCCAACGGCGGGCAGCGCTTCTCCGGGAGGCAACCAGCATGACCCGTTACGCGGCGCCCGGCAGTGAAGACGCGATCGTCTCCTACCAGGCGCGTTACGACCACTTCATCGGCGGGGAGTACGTCGCGCCGGCGCGCGGACAGTACTTCGAGAACCCGAGCCCGTTGAACGGGCAGCCGTTCACGGAGGTCGCGCGAGGCACCGCCGAGGACGTGGAACGCGCGCTGGACGCGGCCCACGCGGCGGCGCCGGCCTGGGGGCGCACCTCGGTGACCGCGCGCGCGGACATCCTGCTCAAGATCGCCGACCGGATGGAGGCGAACCTGGAGAAGCTGGCCGTCGCCGAGACGTGGGAGAACGGCAAGCCGGTACGCGAGACCCTGGCGGCGGACATCCCGCTCGCGATCGACCACTTCCGCTACTTCGCGGGAGCGATCCGCGCCCAGGAGGGCTCTCTCGGCGAGGTGGACGACGACACCGTCGCGTACCACTTCCACGAGCCGCTCGGCGTGGTCGCGCAGATCATCCCGTGGAACTTCCCGATCCTGATGGCCGTGTGGAAGCTCGCTCCGGCGCTGGCGGCGGGCAACGCGGTCGTCATCAAGCCGGCCGAGCAGACACCGGCGTCCATCCACTACTGGATGAGCCTGGTCTCGGATCTGATCCCGCCGGGTGTGGTGAACATCGTCAACGGCTTCGGAGTGGAAGCGGGCAAACCGCTCGCGTCCAGCCCGCGCGTGGCGAAGGTCGCGTTCACGGGTGAGACCACCACGGGGCGGCTGATCATGCAGTACGCCTCGGAGAACATCAAGCCGGTCACCCTGGAGCTCGGCGGCAAGTCCCCGAACATCTTCTTCGACGACGTCTGGGCCCAGAACGACGACTTCCGCGACAAGGCGCTCGAAGGCTTCACGATGTTCGCGCTCAACCAGGGGGAGGTGTGCACCTGCCCCTCGCGCGCCCTGGTCCAACGCGGCCACTACCGCGAGTTCATGGAGGCGGCGGTCGCCCGCACCGAGCTGATCAAGCCCGGCAACCCGCTCGACACCGACACGATGATCGGCGCCCAGGCCTCCAACGACCAGCTGGAGAAGATCCTCTCCTACCTGGACATCGGCCGGCAGGAGGGCGCCAAGGTCCTCACCGGCGGGGAACGCATCGAGCACGACGGCGAGTTGAAGGGCGGCTACTACGTCCAGCCGACGATCTTCGAGGGTGACAACAGGATGCGGATCTTCCAGGAGGAGATCTTCGGCCCGGTCGTCTCGGTGACCTCCTTCGACGACTTCGACGACGCCATCAAGATCGCGAACGACACCCTGTACGGACTCGGCGCCGGCGTGTGGACGCGGGACATCAACACCGCTTACCGGGCGGGCCGTTCCATCCAGGCCGGCCGGGTCTGGACGAACTGCTACCACGCGTATCCGGCACATGCCGCGTTCGGCGGGTACAAGCAGTCCGGGATCGGGCGCGAGAACCACAAGATGATGCTGGAGCACTACCAGCAGACGAAGAACCTCCTGGTCTCGTACTCGCCGAAGAAGCTGGGCTTCTTCTAGGCCCGAAGTCGGGTTGCCTGGAGGCTCGGTCGCGCTCCAGGCAACCCGACGAGGTGCCGGGGAGGCGGCGCGGGCTGCTCGGTCAGCCGGGTCCGCGCGAAGGACAGGAGCTCGTCGCCCTCGATCTCGCGGGGCCACCCGTCCGGTGTCTCCCGTTCCGCGATGAACCACGCTCCGTGCCACTCCACCCGCCACACCGTGCCGTGCCGGTTCTCGAACTCGACGAAGCCGCCCTCGCCGCCCTCCATCAGTCGTACGAATCGCGGGCACTGAGCTGGAGCCAGGTGAGCTGGTCGCGCCTCGCGAGGAGCGGCCCTACTCCGCGAAGCGGAACGTGGACGTGATCGCGTCGAAGATGTCGAAGAACGAGTCGGCGAGGTCGAGCACCTGACTGCTCCCGGCGACGAGGGCCACCTTGCCCTCCTGCCCGGGCACGGGGATGAACGTCTGCATGAGCACGGCCCTGACCGTGCGGCCGAGGCTGTCGTCGGGCACGGGGATGTCCTCGACGCCGTAGGTGCGCGCGGCCGCCCCGACACCCGGGATGTCGACGGTCGCGACCTTCCGCCACGCGTCGCCCGGCTTCCTGGCCTCCCGCACGGCGAGCTGGTCGATCACCGCCTGCGGGTCGGTGGAGAGGGGCGCGCCGTCCTTCGTGCGGCCGCCGACGAGGGACACCGTGATCGAGCCGGTGATCGGCGTGTCACCACCGAAACTCTCCGCCATGCAGCCGCAGTACAGGGCACCCGACTTCCAGGCGTCGGCGGCCGCCCTGCGCAGGAACGCGGTGTACGTGTCTTTGTACGCGCCCAACTCGGGACGCTGTGCGATCCGTTCGGAAACCATCCGCCGGATCGCGTCGTCCCTCGACTCGGGCCGCACGTCGAACTCCCACCACGACTCGGGCACCTTGATCCGGAATCCGCCGCGCTCGATGGTGAGCGATTCCATGTAGCGGGCCATGATGGTGTGTTCTCCCGTTCGAGGGTCGGACCGGTGAGCTGTAAGCCTACGAGGCGGCCGGGGCGGGGAAGCGGCGACTCCTGCTCGCACCGGAAGATCTTGGCTCCAGGAGCCGTCATGCGCTCCCGCGCCGCCTTCTCGAACGCCTCGCGATCGCCCCCCTCCGTCGAGATTCCGGGGTTGCCCGAGAAGCCCTTCGCGTGCACGTGGAACCGCCCCTCCGGCCGACCCCAGGACCACCGGATACAGTGCGCGAGACGGCATCCCGGACAGAAGAGGGGAAGCGTGACCGACACCAGCAACAGCCGAGCCGCCGACAGTGAGGCGCGAGCGCCGCGACGGAGCCGGCTGCACCGCCTGATGCGCTACCTCCCCCTGATCGCTCCCGTCCTGTTGTGGTCCGTGCCCTGCTGGGTGCTCCTGCACGCGGGCCAGCACTGGCCGTTGCCCGTCACGCTCGGCGGCACCGCCCTGTTCGCCCTCGGCCTCGCCGGCATGCCGCTCGCGATGGTGCGCGGCCACGGTCGGCGCCAACAGGACCGGGCGGCGATCCTCGGTGACACCCTGCTGGGCGTCAGCTGGGTCCTGTTCACCTGGTCCGTCCTGCTCGGCGTCCTGCTGCGGCTCGCCTTGAGCCTGGCCGGCGTCGGCGAGGGCCAGGACCGGGCGCGCATCGTCACCTGGGCCGTCCTCGGCGTGGCCGCCGTGCTGCTCGCCTGGGGGTACGCCGAGGCCCGCCGCGTACCACGCGTGCGCCGACTCGACGTAGAACTCCCCCGTCTGGGAGCCGGGTTGGACGGCACCCGCGTCGCCCTCATCACCGACACCCACTACGGGCCGCTCGACCGCGCCCGCTGGTCGGCGCGGGTCTGCGAGACGGTGAACACCCTGGAGGCCGACCTGGTCTGCCACACGGGCGACATCGCGGACGGCACCGCCGTACGCCGCCGCGCCCAGGCCGCCCCACTCGGTACGGTCCGGGCCACTCGGGCCCGTGTCTACGTCACCGGCAACCACGAGTACTACAGCGAGGCCCAGGGCTGGGTCGACCTGATGGACGAGCTGGGCTGGGAGCCGCTGCGCAACCGCCACCTGCTGCTCGAACGCGGCGGCGACACCCTCGTCGTCGCCGGCGTGGACGACGTCACCGCCGAGTCCTCGGGTCTGGCCGGGCACCGCGCGCACCTCGCCGGGGCCTTGGACGGCGCCGACCCCGACCTGCCCGTCCTGCTCCTGGCCCACCAGCCCAAGTTCGTCGACCGGGCCGCGGCCGAGGGCATCGACCTCCAGCTCTCCGGTCACACCCACGGCGGTCAGATCTGGCCCTTCCACCACCTGGTCCGCATCGACCAGCCCGTCGTCGCCGGCCTCAGCCGCCACGGCACCCGCACCCTCCTCTACACCAGCCGCGGCACCGGATTCTGGGGCCCGCCGTTCCGCGTCTTCGCGCCCAGCGAGATCACCCTGCTCGTACTCCGCTCCCCGCGGCCGCCGACCGCGCCCTAGGGCGCGGTCGTCACGTTCCCGCCTGCCCCGCGACGCCGGGCACGCTCCCCCGAGTTCTGCGAGCAGGGGGCACCCCCACTCGCCGCACCGGGCGAAAGCCCGGGTGCGTCCGGTACGAGGGCTTCCGCCCGGCACGCCGGGAGCCCGCACCCGACGCCGCGGGCCGCCCTCCGGGCGACGACGGGAAGGTGACGACAGGACCTAGCCCGGGCACCCGGCGCCATGGTGCCGGTCCGCGCCATGGCACCGGGCGGCCCGACACCTCCGCCGGACGCGGTCCGGGAGATCTTCGAGAACGGCTCGGTGACGAGCCTGCTCGAGGACCTCTGACCGAGGGTCTCCCCCTCCGCGGAGGGCCCGAGGACCGACCGGAGGGCGGGCAGGCGTCTCGCCCACACCGGTCGGCCAGGCCCCCACCCTCCCCGCGGCCCGTTCCCGCCGAAGCCCCGGCGGGAACGGGCTGTCCGGCAGAACCGGCGATGCTTTGATCACTCCCCGCGGACCCGCCCCCGCCGGACTGCCAGGGCTCGGGTCAGTTCGGCGTCGTACTGCTCGGCGTCGAAATGAAACACCGGGGGCCGCACCTCGCCCAAGGGCACCTCCCAGCCGGACCACTCCACGATCCCGCCGTGACGCCGCACGAACACCGACAGGCAGCCGCAACAGCCGCCCGTGCACTCGGGCTCGCCCAGCACCACCCGTCGCCCCTCACCGGTCGCCCGGAGGGGACCGTGCCCATCGGCGGGCAGCGCCTCCGCCGCGAACGGGCCGCGGCCTCCCGCTCCCACGGCCCCCGCCACCACGTCCTCGCCGTCGACGAGGACCCGCACCCGGGCAGCCCAACGAGGTCCCGGCGGCAACACGCCGACCTCGAACCGATTGAACCCGGTGAACCGATTGACCACCCGAGGACCCTACGCGTGACCTGACCGCCGCAGGTCCCGTCCAGCGACCGCGCGAGGAGGGACGGCCGACCACCAGCCGCCGCCCCGAAAGGCGAACGCGGCCTGGTACGGCACCGGTTCAGAGCCGGTGCGGGAGCGGGGCGCCGTCCGCACGGGCGCGGAACGCCTCCGCGTCAGTCGGGTCGACGAACGGGAAGGTCGTCACGGATCGCCCTCGACAGGGCGTTGACCACGGTCCGGGCGCGATGCGGGTCGGCGCCCTCGTCGAGGACCCCCAAGGCCTCGGCCGCCGACACCCGGACCCCGCGGGGAAGCTCGTCATAGGCGGCGAGGCGGTACGCCCGCATACGGCGGGCCCTCTTCTCCTCGTCGCTCACCCCGCCGGAGGTGAGGGGGAACACCGCGGCCTCGTACGACGCGAAACCCGGCACGATCGCGTCCGCGGCACCCGCGCCGGACCCGTCCCCGCCGCCCGGGGCGGCGCTCCGGCCAGTGACCAGCGGACGCGGGCGGCGGAGGGACGCCCCGACCGCCACGCCTCCGGCGGTGGCACTCCCCTCCAGGACGGCTCCCGTCCAGCCGTCCGCGATGAAGCCGAAACAGGCCGCGCCGCCCACCACGCACATCACCGTGGTGACGGTCAGCGTCACGGCGGTGGGGCCGGGGGGCGAGAGTTTCATGAGCAGCAGTATGACTACGCGCCTCGACGGCACGGCACCGGGTCCGGTTCAACCGCGACGTACCACCGTGCCCCGCCACCTCCGCCGCGCCCCGGGCGCCCAGCCGGCCCGCCGGAAGCCCGGGGAAGCCGCCGGGAGGGGCATCGAACGTCGCGCCTTCGCCACAGGACGTAAGCGGTCCGGCCACTCGACGGCGGCACCACCGCTCCTCCCGTTCCGCCCTTCCGTCGTGGCGGTTCGCCGCTCGGCCGACGAAATCGCCGATCCCCACCGTCCGCCATGATCGGACGTCACGCCGGCACTGCCCGCCGACCTGCGCATTCGCACCCCTCCCGAGCTTGGCGCTACCGGCATCACAGCTGGCGCCATAAATAACTTTCGAGCGCACCATGGATGTGCCACTATGACACCACGATGGCGCATCGCCCGGCTTCACGGTCGCGCGTCCGCGCTTCGAGGAGTCAGCCACCGAAGGGGTCGGATCATGGAGACAGCACAGAGCGAACGGCCGGCGGCACCCGGCGCCGTCGCCGCCTTCGCCCGCTTCGTGATCTGCGGCGGCGGGGTGGGACTCGTCTCGAGCATCGCGGTGGCGGCTCTCGCCTCCCGGATTCCCTGGGTCATCGCCAACGCTCTGATCACCGTGGTCTCCACGCTCCTCGCCACCGAGTTACACGCCCGCTTCACCTTCGGCGCGGGCGGGCGGGCGACCTGGCGCCAGCACGCGCAGTCGGCCGGGTCCGCGGTGGCGGGCTACGCGGGGACCTGTCTGGCGATGTTCGCCCTGCACCAGCTGGTGCAGTCACCCGGCCCGGTGGTGGAGCAGGTCGTCTACCTGTCCGCCTCCGCACTCACCGGTGTCGCGCGGTTCGCGGTGCTGCGCCTCGCCGTCTTCGCACGGAACCGTTCGGAGACCCCGCCCGCCGTCCACAACACCCGCCCCGCCCCCGCGACCGTGTCCCAGACCTCACCCCCGGCCGGCACCTCGGAACTCTGCTACGCCGCCTGACCGTTCCCGTGAACGGCCACCCGCGGACGCGTCTCCGTCGAATCAAGTCGCCCTGGCCCTCGCGTCCGTGACCCGGGGCCCGGATGCCCGCCCACGCCCACGCCCACGCCCACGCCCACGCCCAAGCGAAGCCGAATCCGCCATCGGCCGGCCGGCACGATCCGTCACAGGGCGCATGCCGAGTCGGCAGGGGGAACACGGGCCGCAGGACGAACACGACGTCCCTGGCGCGGTCGGCTCCACCATCGCCGGACGGCCTCTCCCGGTCGGGTTCGAAATCGGGCATGATGGATCATCCGCACCGTCCGAGCAACGCTCCGTTGTCCTCAGAACTGAACCATCCCCCGTTCAGATACGTCGAGCGAACGTCAGGCCGTCCTGCCCCTCACGCCGCCCTCTCCCGCCCGCGCGGCGGTGCGTGCCGACGGCTCCGCGGCGGCAGCGATGTCGTCAACCCGAAAGGAAGTACCGTGGCGCCGGTGCTCGTTGGACACGAAGGACTGCTGGCCGGAGAACGCATACCGGTGATCGGCACCCGGGTCACCTTCGGACGTAACCCCGAGAACACCGTCGTCATCTCCAGCTTGAGCGTTTCGCGCTTCCACGCGGAAATCGTCCTCGACGACACCCAGGGCTACGTACTGCGCGACTGCGGCAGCAGCAACGGGACGATGGTGAACGGCGAGGAGATCGACTCCCGTCTCCTCGCGCCCGGGGACGACATCACCATCGGCGACCAGGAGTTCCGCTTCGAGGTTCCGGACGCCATGGAGACGATCATGGCACTGTCCCTGCCCAGGTCGCTGACCCACGGGGACGAGGAGGTCGCGCACGGGCCCGTCCTGCGGGTCACCATCGCGGGCGGGGGGCCCGTCGGGTTGTCGCTCGCCCTGCTGCTCGAGCACTTCCTCGGCTCCCAGGTGAACATCACCGTCCACGACGGCCGGTGGCGCAAACAGGGCCGCCGCATCGTCTGGAAGGACGCGAGCCAGGGCAACGTGCGGCGCCAGCAGGTGGTGACCATACAGAGCCGCCAGTACCTCAGCCTGCCCGAGGAGGTGCAGGCCCGGCTCTTCGACCCGGACAACTACACCGAGATGTGGCCCTCCGGCCCCGACTCGATCGGTGATCACCATCCGCGCAACATGCGCATCGCCTACATCGAGGACCGGCTTCTGGAGGTGGCGAACGAGAAGCCGAACCGCATCCGGCTCGTTCCCACCAGGTTCAGCATCGACGAACAGCGGGACGCCCTCGCCTCCCAGCACGTCCTGGCGATCTGCGACGGCGGACGCTCGCACACCCGTGAACACTTCGCCGCCAAGTTCGGCAAGGCGGACGAGTCCATCTACTCGCTGAACGACCGCCATCTGCAGGACGTGATCCTCGGCCTGCGGGTGAAATCGGGTCTGACCGACCCCATGGCCGTGCTGCTGACCGTGGGGCAGAACCGGTTCCTGCTCAACTCCCTGCGCGGCGAGGGTTTCCTGAACATACGCCTGACGGACGCGGAGGCAGCGGAGGTCGTCGGGATCGATCCGGTCCGCCGCGTGTTCGAGGAGTGCATCGCCTCCCGGCCCTGCCTCATGGGACGCGACGAGTACGGCGACTTCCAGTGCTCCACGCACAGCACCCTGTTCCTGCCCGCCCTCATCAGGGGCTCGGCCCTGTGGAAGCGGGTGGGCGAGGGGCTCCGCCTGTTCGGCGTCGAGCCGGACGACCTCAGCGCGGTCACCTCCTTCCGGCTGGACATGGTGCAACGCCCTCGTTTCACAGCCGAGTTGCTGCCGCCCACGGCCAACTCCACGGGCACGTACGGATTTCTGCTGGGCGACGCCGCCAACGCCATCCACTTCTGGCCGGGGCGGGGTCTCAACAGCGGTCTGGCCTCCGCGATCTCGCTCGCCCGGTCCCTCAACGGAGCATGGAACGGCAAGCCCTTCCGGGACGCGGACTTCCTGCGCCACGAGGCGGCCATGTCGATGCTCCAGTACCGGCACAAGAGCCGCGCCTGGAAGGCGATGGTGACGACCGACGACGAGGGCGCCACCTGGGCCATCAAGGACATCATCGCGCACGGCATCGACGGCATCCCCGAGGAGCCCGATCGCGAGGCGGACACCGCGACGCTCCTGGAGAGGCTGCGCGGGATCCGTTCCCGGCTGGCGAAGCGGATGTCCGGCATGCCCGACGACGAGGCGATCCTGGAACGGCTGGGGACCCTGGAGGGCGTCACACTCCGCATGCTGGTGCTCAGCGGCGCCTGGGACACCCTCACCATGGGCGGCGAGGAGGTCGACATCGACATCTTCTACGGCCAGGACTCCGCCGCCGCGGCAGCGGCCGTCGAGGCCCTCGAGCCGGCGGCCCAGCTCTGAGAAGGGGTCGGTCGATTCGCGCGTAACGGACGGAGCGGGCGGTGTCACTCACCATCCGGACCGTCCACCGGGCGTGGGGGGGGGGGGGGGGGGGGGGGGGGCGCCCCACCCACAGGCCCGCCGGGCCGGGCCCCACGCGCCGACGGGTCTCGGGGGCGAAAC
>NZ_JBIAQZ010000010.1:189394-397767 GCF_042889485.1 Streptomyces sp. NPDC002580
GGGGGGGGTCGTGGCCCGCTCCCCGCCGGCGGGGGGGGTGCAACCCACCCCGCGGCCCCTCCCCCGGGGGGTGGGGGGGGTTTTTGGTCCCGGGGGCCCGCGTCAACCAAGACCGGCCCGAACGGCACCCGACTGCAAACTCGATCAAGGGCGTTGAACGCCGAACCGGGCGCGTCCGGCGGCGGAGCCGGCGCCGGCCCGAACGGGAACCGCCGGAGCGACGCCCCAGGGATTCGTCCCGCGACCACGTTGCCGCGGGGCTGGTCTCGCGGGTGCGCCGGGCCGGCGGAGGCATACGATCGCCGACCCACCAGGTCGGCACGTGCGACGGAGCCGAGGTCGCGTCGGAAGCGGCGGACAACAGTCCCCTGCCCGTGGGCCGGATCTTACTCAGCGTCAGAACACATGCTAATTTTGTCATGCTGCTCTGATCGGATTGCTGTGTCCGGGGGGAGATCCGATGGCTGAGGCGCGGGGCGGGCTCGAGGGCACAGAGCGCGAGGAGTTCGTCAGCGCCATCGTCGACGAACTCGTCCACTGCCGCTTCCTCGACGAGGGCAACAGCCGACGGACGGTCGGCGAACACCTCGGACTCTCCCCCGAGTTGTGGGAGGGAACCCTGCCCGCGTTCCGGGTCGAGGTGGCGCGTCACATCAGTCTCCATCCCACGGACCGCGTGTCCACCCTGTGCACCGTCGTCGGCTGGTACGACGAACGGCGACGGGAATCGCTCTGGCTGCGGCTGCGCCCCTTTCTGGCGGGACGATCGGAGGACAGGACCAATCACCGCCGCCCGTTACCCGTCCCGTCGTCGGCGAGTGAAGGCCTCGACGACGGAACGAGACCTGGCCCGGCCCTCCGCGGCCCAGCGGGACACGCCGACAGGCCGGGACCACAGGGCCCCACGGAACAGACCGCTCCGCCGCACTCCGGACGGGTGACGGAACCGGCGATCCCTCAACTCCCCAGCCCCTTCACCGCCGACGAACACCGTCGCGTTCAGCGTCTGCTGATGATCGAGCGAACCGGGCCGAAGGACATGCACCAGCTCCGGGACAGTATCGGCTTCGAGCTCGGCTTCCCCGTTCCGGGTGAACCCTCGACACCGCTCGACCTGTTCGACGCCCTCGTCGACTTCAACGCTCCTCCCGACCGCATCCCGCCGTCGGTGGTCGCGCTCGAATGGGTGGCGGCCCAGACCGCGGACAAATCGGCGGCGCACCGGTGCCAGGAATGGGCGGAGCGGTGGGCCCGCGATCACGACTGCCTGCCGGAACTCCTGCGACGTCGTCAGGCACGTGAACGGTGGCAGGCCGACCCCCGTGTTCCACGCGCACTGCTGATCATGGTCGAGCCGGCGGGCGACGGCAGTGACGACGTGACGGTCCGGTACTGGATCAACGACTTGGCGGGCCATTGGGCTCCCCGCGCCGGCGAGGCGACCGAAACCCGCATGGACGGACTCGGCGCAGCGGTGGAGCGGGCGCTGGCGGAGGGCGAACGCCTTTGGGCGGCCTCCAGATCCGACCCGGCGGACCAGTTGCCGCCGTTCGTCGAATTCATCCTGCCCTATCTGCTGCTCAACCATGACGTCGCACGGCTGGAGATCGGGGCGGACGGCCCGGCGGCCGCGGCGATCGGTCCCCGGTACTGCGTGCACCTGCGCAGCCTCGACCGGTTGCGGCGGATACCCCACGATCCGTTCATCGCGAACCGGTGGCGCCAGCGGTGGCAGGAACTGCACCAGCACGGGACGCGGCTGCACCACTGGACGCACGGGGACGGGGTTCCGATGGACCTCTGGTCACGGTCGCTGACCCACCGGCAGCACGGTTCCGCACCGTACACGGCACTGGCCCTGGACGCGCCGAAACGGGCAAGCACGGCGTTGACCGCGCTGAAGCGGGCGATCGCCGAGGGCTTCGGCCTGGCCCTGTGGGATCGTCGCGGCAAATTGGAACCCCGCAGCCGCGAGACGATCGCTGAGTTGCTCGACGGCACCCGGACCGCGCACGGGGTGCCACGGCGGGTGCAGGAGATGCGGGCTCGCGCGGAGGCCGACGCCGACGGCAGGGTGTTCCTCGGCCGTCATGTCGCCTTCCTGTGGGACGACCCCGAACGGATCGTCGACTGCCAGCCGGGGCGGTCCGTGCCGGTGGGCCCGCCCGAGCAGGCCGGACGATCCGGACCGGACTCCTCAGACCGCACGGACGCCGTCGCCGGCCCGTATCCGGCACCGGGTCCGCACACATCCAGCTCGTCGACCGCCGAGGAGGCGCCCCGATGACCGGACCGGCCCACCCCGGTGACGCCTGGCGGGTGTTCCACGCCACCGGGCAGTCCCCCGAGGACGATCCCGCACCGTTGCCGAAGGCGCCCCCGTGGCGGCAGTTCCGGGGCGGTCCGCCCCTTCCGCAACCCGATCAGTGGGATGCCGGATCAGCTCGAAGGCTCGGAGCGAACAACAGGCTCGCCCAGCTCGGCGAGGCAGAGATCGATGTCGTGAACGCCGCGATCCTGCTGCGCCGCCCCCTGCTCGTGACGGGGCCGCCGGGCATCGGCAAGTCGACCTTGGCCTACCTGATCTCCCGGGAACTCGGGCTGGGGCGGGTACTGCAGTGGTCGATCGTGAGCCGTTCGACGTTGCGGAGCGGACTGTACGACTACGACGCGATCGGCCGCGCCCAAACAGTGGCCGAGCTCGCGGCGCGTACGGGCAACGACGGCACGGCGACGGCGGCCGGAGCGGCCGGCCATGACACACCGCCGCGGCCATCGGTCGGAGAATTCCTGACCTTGGGCCCGCTCGGCACAGCGCTGCTGCCCTACCGACTGCCGCGGATCCTGCTCGTCGACGAGCTCGACAAGGGTGACATCGACCTGCCGAACGACCTGTTGCACGTCCTGGAGAACGGCGCCTACGACATTCCCGAGCTGGTGCGGACCGGTGAGAGCCACGTCGAGGTGCACACGGACGACCCGCAGGGCCGGACGGTGGTGCAGCGCGGGCGGATCGAATGCGCGGAATTCCCGATCGTGGTGATGACGAGCAACGGGGAGCGAGAGTTTCCGGCCGCGTTCCGCCGCCGCTGCCTCCCCCTGGAGATGCGGCCCCCGAGCCGGGAACTGCTGCTGGCGATCGTCGAGGGACACCTGCGCCACCGGCCGGACGGGCTGGAGGAACTCGTGGAGGATTTCGCGGTGCGGCTCGGCAACGGCGGTACGCACTCCGTCGACCAGCTCCTCAACGCCGCGCAGTTGATCACCCAGAAGGGATTTCCGCCGGGCTCGCGCGGCAAGGCGCTGATCGAGACCCTGCTGCGTGATCTGTCCAAGGGGCACTAGTGGAAGCCCCCGACGGGACCGGCGCCGCCCCGCCGCAGGCAGCGCCGGGCACCCCCTCCGAACCACTCCGGGCACCGTCCGAGGACGCGAGGACCACCGTCGTCGCCGCGCAGGACGAACCGCCCGACGTGCTCTGGAGCGAACTCGCCGACGCCGCCTGGCTGGGGGCGTTCTGGATCGCGGCAGGCCGCCCGCTGCCGGAGACCGCGGCACCCGCCGAGCCCGCCGCGAGCACCCCCGCCTCCCCTCCGTGGGGAACCCCGGTGCCCCCGCAGACCCGCCCCGGTGGCACGGACGCGGGTACCGGGAGGACCGACCGGACGGCGGGCATCGGACCGTCCGGCGTTCCGCCCCAGGTCCGCCCCGATCCGGGCGGCGACATCGAGCTGCCCCTGCCGCCGCCTCGCCTCTCCCGGCCGCACCACGGGGTGCGGGTGGCCTCGGGAACCCTGCCGCTCGCCCGCGCGATGCGCCGGCTCGCCCGGCCCCGGCCGTCGGCCCATCGATGGGAACTGGACGAGGAGCGGACGGCGGATCGCGTCCTCGACGGCGCCTCCTGGCTGCCCGTGCTGCGTCCGGTTCCGGAGCGGGCCCTGGACCTGGTGATCCTGGTGGATTCGGGCAAGACCATGCGGGTGTGGGAGCGGGAGGCGCGTGCGCTGTACGAGCAGGCCGCTCTGTCCGGCGCGTTCCGTGACGTGCGCACCGTCTCGCTGTCGCTGCCCCCGGACGGTCCGGCCGCGCTGTTGCGGCCCGGCAGCCGCCGGGCATCACCCGCCGAACTGCTGGACCCCCGAGGCGAACGGGCCTTCCTGCTGGTCACGGACGGTTTGGGAGACGGGTGGGCGTCCGCGGGCGCGGACCGGCTGCTGCGCCGTCTGGCCGGAGCCGGCCCCTGCGCGATCGTCCATCTGCTGCCGACGCACCTGCGCCACCGCTCCGCGCTGCGACCGTTTCCCGCCACGCTCACCGCCAGTGGCTTCGGGCGGGCGAACACGACGTTGACGCAGGTCGCCGACGAGGAACTGGACGACCCGCTGCGGTCTCGCCCGCCGGACGGCAGTGGCGATCAAGTGGTCGTCCCGGTGCTGTCGTTGAAGGCCGCTTCTCTCGCGGGTTGGACCGCCCTGGTGGTCGGCGGCGCGGGCTCGGAGCAGCGCTGCCAGGTGGTGCAGGCGGGATCGCTGGCGAAGGAGCCCGCGGCGCCGGGCCTGCGGTACAGCGCGGGCAGCGCCGAGGCGGCCGTACGCGGCTTCACCTCGCTGGCCACCCCCACGGCTCGCCGGCTCGCTTCGCAACTGGCGGCCATACCCCTGGAGTTGGACGCGATCCAGGCCGTCCAGCGCCTGATGCTGCCCTCGTCGGGTCCGGAACACCTGGCGGAGATCCTGATGGGCGGGCTGTTGGAATGGCCCGGGCGCGAGGGTGCCACCGTCGATTTCGCCGTCGGGGTTCGGGAGGCGCTGCTCGCCGGCGGGACCCGTTCCGAACTCGCCGCGATCGTGTCCTGTCTCGCCGAACTACCGCCCGGCCGGCCCGACCCTCGAGCGGTACGGCTCCGTGCCGCTCTGACGGACCCCGATCTGGCACCGCTGCCCGATCCGGCCAGCGCCGACCGAGCCTGGGTGCGGCTGGAACTGGCTGTGCTGGAAGCACTGTCGGGGCCGCACGCCCGGCGTGCCCGCAGGCTCCGAGAGGCTCTGGAACGTCCCGTCCCGCGCCCCTCCCCATCCTGGCGACCGGACTCGAAAGGTGGCAGCGCCATGGCTCCCGAACCGCCCCGCCCCGCCGGCGGGCGCCATGGTGCGCCGGGCATCAAGGGGCCCATGCCGCCGCGCAACGCTCACTTCATCGGGCGTGACGACATGCTCGCGACCGTGGCCGAACAATTGGAGCTCGGCGAGCTCGCCGCGGTCCTGCCCCACGCGCTGCACGGAACCGGCGGTGTCGGCAAGTCGCAGATCGCCATCGAGTACGTCTACCGGCATCAGCACGAGTTCGACGTGGTGTGGTGGGTACCGGCCGAGCAGCAGTCGATGGTGCTGTCCTCGTTCGCAGGTCTCGCCCGCGCGTTGGGGCTCACGGTCGGACCGCAGCCGGGCACCGCCGTGCCACGGGTCCTGGACGCGTTGCGGGACGGCGACCGGTACGGACGGTGGCTGCTGATCTTCGACAACGCCGAAGACGTCGACGGAGTGCGCCCGTTCATTCCCACGAGCGGGAACGGGAAGGTCATCGTCACCTCGCGCAACCGGGCCTGGGAGGGGGTCGCGACGTCCCTCACGGTCGATGTGTTCCGCCGCGAGGAGAGCCGCGACCTGTTGATGCGCCGCTCCCCCGCGCTCGGGGCCGACGAGGCGGACCGGCTCGCCGCGGCGCTGGGCGACCTTCCGCTCGCGATCGAGCTCGCCGCGGCCTGGCACGGCGCCTCGCACATGCCCGTCGACCGCTACCTCGCCCTCCTGGAGCAGCACCGGGCCGAGCTCGACGCGAGCGGAATCGTCCACGACTACCCGTCCTCGGTCGCCGCCGCCTGGCGCATCACGCTGGCCCATCTCCAGACCGAGTCCTCGGGCGTGTACCAACTCCTCGGCGTGTGCGGCTGTCTGGCCGCCGAACCCGTCCCGTTGAGCATCTTCCGCAGCGGGGGGCGCATCAGCGTCAGCCGGGAACTCGACCCGATCCTGCGCGACCCGATCCGGCTGTCCCGCGCCATCCGCGAGCTGTCCAAGTTCTCCCTCATCCGCGTCGACCACCGTCGCGACGCCATCCAGATGCACCGCCTCATGCAGAGCGTCCTGCGCACGACCACGGAGCCCGGCGAGCGAGAGAGGCTGCTCCACGCCGCGCACTCCCTGCTCGCGGCCGCGAAACCGGCCGGCAGCCCGTCGTCGCCCGGCCACTGGGACGGCTACCAGGCGCTTCTTCCGCACGCCGTGTCGTCGCAGGCGGCCGCGAGCCGCGACGGCTGGGTCCGCGACCTCGTCGCGAGCCTCGTCTACTACCTCTACTACTGGGGTGACCACGAGCAGGCCGTCGACCTCGCCGGGCAGGCGTGGGGGCACTGGAACGAGGAGACCGGTGAACCGGACACCCTGGTCATCCAGATGGCCAAGCTGTACGCGTTCTGCCAGCGAATCATCGGTGTCGACCGTGACGCCTTCTCCCTCAACGAGCGGGCGCTCGCCGTGTCGCGCCGTCCCGGCGTACCGGAGGAGGAGCTCATCGACTCGATGTGGCAGATGGCCGGTGCGCACCGCTACCGCGGCGACTTCACCGCCGCCCTCGTACTGGACCGGGAAGCCTTCGAGCGAGCGCGCAACCTGTTCGGGCCCGACGACCCGGACACCTTGAAGGCGGCGCACAGCTACGGCGTCTCGCTGCGGATGTGCGGCGAGTTCCGGAGCGCCCGCGCCCTCGACGAGGAGACCGCGCGCCAATGGGAACTCGTGTACGGACACGCGGACGGCTTCACCCTCAACACCCGCAACGGACTGTCGATCGACATCCTCGAGTGCGGCGACTACCCCCGCGCCCGTCAGCTCCAGGAAGACGTCCACGCCGCGTACCGGTCCGCGTTCGGGTCCGAGAACCCCGCGACGATGCGGGCGGCACGCAACCTCGCGGTCTGCCGTCGCAGGGACGGGGCGCTGGACGCCGCCTGGGAACTCAGCGAACACGTGTTCCAACTCTTCGTCGAGAAGTGCGGACACGACCACAGCGACACCCTCGCCAGCGCTGTCAACGTCATGGTGGACCGGCGTATCGGCGGCGAACTGCACCGGTCGCGCGAGATCGGCCAGGACACGGTCGACCGCTACCGGGAAGCGCTCGGTCCCGACCACATGTACACGCTCATCACCGTGGCCAACCTCGCCGCCACCCATCGCGCACTCGGTGAGGCCGACCTGGCTCGTGCCCTGGACGAGGTCGCTCTGGGCCAGCTCAACTCCACGGTCGGCCCCGACCACCTCAACACCATGATCGTGGCCATGGGGCACGCGGCCGACCTGCACCTGGCCGGTGAGCACGGACGGGCGGCCTCCGTCCAGGAGGCGCTGCTGCCACGGCTCACCACCGTCTGCGGTGTCGACCACCCGGTGACCCTCGCGCTGCACGCCAACCTGGCCACCGATCTGTCCGCCCTCGGCCGCGCCGGACCGGCCGGCGAACACACCCGGACCGCCGTCGACGGGCTCGCCCGCGTGGTGGGCTCCGGCCACGACTGGCTGCTCGCGGCCCGTGACGAGCGGCGCGTCGAATGCGACACCTCCCCGATGCCGCTGTGACACGCGGCAGGCCTTCGCCGACACAGGAGGAGCCCTCGTGACCACCGTCGTCTTCGTCCACGGGACCGGCGTACGCGAACCCGCCCTGTCGGCGCTGGTGTCCCGGGTCGGTACCGGGCTGCGCCACGCCGCGCCGCACCTCCGCCTGGTCACCTGCGACTGGGGCACCCCGCACGGCGCCACGCTGGCCGCGGACGGTGCCAGCATCCCGGCCACCGGGGGTCGCCACCGCGGGGCCGGCTTCGCAGCGGCCCGCGACGACGACGCCGACGCGGCCGAGTGGGAGCTGCTGTACACCGACCCGCTCGCCGAACTCCGCCTGGCGGCGTCCGGGGCCCCGCCGCCCGGCCCCGTCCCGCCGCATCAGGTCCCGGCCGGCGCGGCGATCCGCGAGCGGCTGGCGGAGCTGCTGGCCGCGCCGGCCGAACTGGACGCGTCGCTGCGGCTCGCCACCGCCTCACACGGCGAACACGCCCTGCGCGCGCTCATCGACGCCCCCGAACTGGCCGGAGCGGCGCAGGCGGCCGACGCCGACACCCTGGCCGATCTCACCGCGCGCGCACTGGTCGCCCACCTTCTCGCCGACGCGTCGGACGCGGGCGACCCGCTGAGTCCGACCGCCTCCGACCGGGACGCCGCCGTCACCCTCCTGGCCGCCCGCCTCCGCGACCGTCCGCCGGGCTCCGACCGGGGACCGGGCCGCCTCCTCCTGCGGGCGCTCACCCCCCTCGCCTCCCGAGCCGCCGTCCGACGCCGCTCGGCGATAACCCGGGCCACCCACCCGGCGGCCGGCGACATCCTTCGCTATCTCGTCGTGGGGGACGCCCATCGGGCCCATCTCGCCGACCTGGTCCGGGCGCAGCCCGCACCGGTCGTCCTGCTCTGCCACAGCCTCGGCGGCATCATCGCCGTCGACACCCTCGTCATGACACCCCTCCCCGGCGTCGCTCTCCTCGTGACCGCCGGCTCCCAGGCCCCGTTCCTCTACGAGACCGGCGCGCTCCCCTCGCTCCGGTACCCGCAACCCCTGCCGCCCACGTTTCCCGGCTGGCTCAACATCTACGACCCGCGGGACCTGCTGGCCTTCGCCGCCCAGCCGCTCTTCCCCGGGCACGCCACCGATGTCCCGCTCTCCAGCGGACAACCGTTCCCGCATTCCCACAGCGCCTATTGGAACAACCCCGCGCTGTACGAGGCGGTGGCGAGACACCTGCCATGAGATCCCCCGGATGATCCGCGCACGAGGAGCACGATGACCGACCCGGCAGCGTTCCCCGACGACGTGCACGCCCTGGTCGTGGGGATCGAGACGTACGCCTTCGGGCCACGGTGGACCCTCCCGGGCCCTTCGGACGACGCCCTGCGCTTTCGCGCCTGGCTGTTGGAGCGCGGGGTTCCCGACGACAACATCCGGCTCCACCTGGCCCCGGAACCGGGTCACGCACCGGACGTGCCCTACCGCCCGTGCGACCGCTGGGCCCTGCGGCGTTCGCTCGTCCAAGACCTCCCCGCCGCCTCTTCGCGGCTGCTCTGGGTGTTCTGGGGAGGCCACGGCTACCTCGACCCGCAGGACCATCTGCGTCTGCTCACGGCCGACGCTTCGGAACGCGACGCCCTCAACATCGACGTGACCGACGCCCTCGCCTACTACAACAGCACCGGCGTTCCCCACCACCCGGAACAGGTCTGGATCGTCGACGCCTGCGCGACCTTCCAGCACGAGATGAACCTCGGCGTCGCCCCGCCGACCGAGACCTTGCCCCACGGCCGGCCGGCCGACCGGTCACGTCAGCTCCAGTTCCACGCGGCTCGCCGAGGACAACGGACTCCCAACCTGCCCGAAACCCGAACGGGCCGGTTCTCCAGCCTCGTCATGAGGCAGCTCAGCCGCCGCCACGACGCGACGACGCCCCTGGACTCCGGCTTCATCGACGCTGTCGAACGCGACGCCCGTGCCGCGGACGACGGGCACGCGCCCGGCTGGACCCACCTGCGGGAACCCGGACGCGACATCGCCTTCGGTTCCCCGGCGAGCCCGGGCCCCCCGGACCCGTCCCCCGGACCGGGCGACACCGTCGGCGCTCTCGTCAACGCGCTGTGCGGGCGCCCCTGGGCATCCGACGCGGACACCCGGCAGAACCTCGTCGACGCCCTGCCGCGTCCGCTCCGCGAGCACGTCCCGCGCTCGCGTTCACCTCGCTCGGATCTCGTCGGCATCGTCGTGCATCTCAGCAAGGTCGACGGCGGTCTCGACGCGCTCCGAGAGGCCATGAGGATCATCGACGGCGGCTCGGACGGAGTTCCCTGACGTGTCGTGACATGGCACTGATTTCTGTTAGCCTCACGCGTGACGTGATCCCCATGGCGGACCGTTGGCGTCTTCTGTGTGTGCGTTCCTTGTACCTCGACGCGACCCGGTACCAGAGTCGAGGTGAGTGACCGAAGTGCCCCATCTGCCATCGGAATCTGCGGACAGCTGGGCATCGGATCTGCCCGACATGGCGTCCGTGTCGCTGCGCAATCTGCGGACCGCCGCACTCCCCGCCCCCGACGAGCGGCTTCTCGACGAAGTCCGACGCCCTCGCGCGAACGCGCTGGGCGGATCGAATCCGGGCCGCGCCGAGTAGCAGCGGACGATCGGAGCAGACATGAGTGCCGACCTGACCTACCCCAGTCTGACTCTGTCCGGCGAGGACCTCGCCGCTCTCGCCTCCGGCGGCTCCACCCCCACAGCGCTGACCTTCCTCGAGAAGGGCGAGCGAACCCGTCGGCTCCTGCTGCTCAGACAGCTCCTCGACGCTCTCGCCACGCGCCCCGAGCTCACCGCTCCCCTCGGCCCGTGGACCCAGGCCTGGGACCTGCTCGAACGGGCCGCTCACGCCGCGCCCCTGATCGCCGACGAACTGCTCACCAGTCCACAGACCGGCACCTGGCTGGCCCACACCCTTCGCCGCCTGCACGGACAGCACATGCGGGCGGGCATCTGGACGGACGCCGGCCGGCTCTTCACCCTCGCCGGCACCGCCGCGCTGCGCTGCGGCATGGACGCGGACCTGCCGGTACCCCTGCGCGGAGGCGGACTGTCGCTCCCGGGCCTCGGGCTGGTGACGGCACCCGGACGGCATCCTGAGCACAGCGTGGGCCGACTGGTCGTCGGACCGGGCGTGTTCACCCTCGTCACGGACCGAGGAGACAGTCCCCGTACGTCCTTGACCTCGCCCGCCGCCGCCCACTGGCACCCCCTGCGGACCCTGGGTCCCGGCGCCGTCACGCTCGACGATCTCGATCCCTACCGGGACCTCGACGAACCCGTGGCACCCAGACCCCTCTCCGCCGACGAGGCCGCGAACTGGCAGAGCCTGTACGTCGGGGCGCACGCCATCCTCAGCACGGACGCGGCGGCCGGCCCCGGAACCGCCGGCCTCCTGGTCGCCGGAACCGTCGACCCGGCCCGCATCCGTACGATCGTCCCCTGGCAGCCCCCGGTCGCGGACGACGACGGGACACCCCGTCCCCAGCTCTCCGCCTCCACCGGCGACGCCTACGCCTCCATGGTCATCTCACGACCGCCCGACGCCGTCCGGCTGGCCGAGACCCTGGTCCACGAGTTCCAGCACAGCAAGCTCGCCGCGCTCCTCCATCACTTCCCCCTCCTCGACGACGACCGCGCCGAGCGCTACTACGCACCGTGGCGCAGCGACCCCCGCCATCTCACCGGGCTCCTCCACGGCGCCTACGCCTTCACCGGCGTGGCCGGTTTCTGGCGGCTCCGCATGCGTGATCCGTCGGGTGACGGCGACGACAGGGGTTTCGCCGCGTACCACTTCGCGCTGCGCCGTCTCCAGGCTCGCCTGGTCGTCAGGACGTTGGCCCAGTCGGGCCGGCTGGCTCCGCAGGGAAGGGTCATCGTCCGCGGACTGACCCGGACCCTGACGGACTGGCTCCACGAAGACGTTCCCGACCGCGCTCTCTACCGTGCGCGTACCGCCGCCCGCCTGCACCGCACGGAGTGGCGCCTGCGCAACGTCCGCCCGTCGGCCCAGGACCCCGTCCCCTCGGACAGCTCCTGGCCCGACCCTCGCACCCCCGGCTTCGCCCACGAGGTGACGAATCCCAGGACCGCCGACGAGTTCCTCGCCGCGGGGGATCCCGCCACCGCCCTCCCGATGTACCGGCAGGCGGCTCCGTACGACCCCGCCGCCCATGCCGGCTTCCTCGTGTCGACCGCCCTCGCCTTCCCGGGCCGCTCGGCCGCCGCGGCCCTCGCGAGCCCGGAACTGGCCCTCGCCCCCGGGGCCCGGTGAGCGGCGTCCCCAGGGCTCCGGAGCCCTGGTCCCCCGACCGGCGGTGACGCACGCGGGTGCTTCTCGTGGCACCCTACGGCCGGGTCTTCTCGTCCTCGCCCGGGAACGGCCGTCGCCCCGCCCGCGGACCTCGCGTTCCCCCGGCGCGGGCGGGATCGTACGAACGCCGTTCGCGCCGCGGCGGTAGTGCGCACCGCCGATAGGGCCCGTTCGCACTTACCGGCGGCGTTGCCGGTCGGTAACCATGGGAGAGACTGTTTGGCCAGTCCTGACCGGAATGCGCCGATTCCTAGGAGGGCTCATGGACGCCCCGACCGCGACGAAGGCCGATCCCGGCGCGAAGGGCGGCGCCGAGGACGATCCGACCGTCCACATTCTCTGGATCAACGCGGGGCTGAGCTGTGACGGGGACTCGGTCTCGCTGACCGCCGCGACCCAGCCCAGCATCGAGGAACTGGCACTCGGTGCCCTGCCGGGGCTTCCCAAGGTCGCGGTCCACTGGCCTCTGATCGACTTCGAGTGCGGGCCCGTGCAGGGCGCCGACAATTTCGTGGAGTGGTTCTTCAAGGCCGACCGGGGCGAGCTGGAGCCCTTCGTGCTGGTCGTCGAGGGGTCCATTCCGAACGAGCGGGTCAAACCGGAGGGCTACTGGTGCGGTTTCGGGGACGATCCGGAGACGGGTCAGCCGATCACCACCAGTGAGTGGCTGGACCGGCTCACCCCCAAGGCTCTCGCCGTGGTCGCCATCGGCACCTGTGCGACGTACGGCGGTATCCACGCGATGGCCGGGAACCCGACCGGCGCGATGGGTGTGCCGGACTACCTGGGCTGGGAGTGGAAGTCCAAGGCCGGGATTCCGATCGTCTGCATCCCGGGCTGTCCCGTGCACCCGGACAACGCCTCCGAGACCCTGCTCTACCTGCTGTACCAGGCGGCGGGCGCGGCGCCCATGATCCCGCTGGACGAGGAGCTGCGGCCGACCTGGCTGTTCGGGGCCACGGTCCACGAGGGCTGCGACCGTGCCGGCTACTACGAGCAGGGGCAGTTCGCGAAGGAGTACGGATCCCCCGAGTGCCTGGTCAAGCTCGGCTGCTGGGGGCCGGTGGTCAAGTGCAACGTGCCCAAGCGCGGCTGGATCAACGGGGTGGGCGGCTGCCCGAACGTCGGCGGCATCTGCATCGCCTGCACCATGCCGGGCTTCCCGGACAAGTTCATGCCGTTCATGGACGAGCCGCCGGGCGGCCATGTGTCCGCGACGGCGAGCGGCATCTACGGCTCGGTCGTGCGACGGCTGCGGAACATCACCGCGAGGACCGTCGACAAGGAACCGAAGTGGCGCGGCAGGAGCGAGGAGCTCACGACCGGCTACAAGGCCCCGTGGTGACCACGGTCGCCCGCTGAGCAGGACACTCGACAGGAAGGTGGCGCGGCACCATGGCGACGGCGACGAACAAGCCGGCCGGTGACGGCCTCACGGAGATGTCGTGGGACCCGATCACCCGCATCGTGGGCAGTCTCGGCATCCACACAAAGATCGACTTCAAGGCCAAGCGGGTCGCTGAGTGCTACAGCACCTCGTCCGTCTTCCGTGGGTACAGCGTGTTCATGCGCGGCAAGGACCCACGTGACGCGCACTTCATCACCAGCCGGATCTGCGGCATCTGCGGCGACAACCACGCCACCTGCTCGGTCTACGCCCAGAACATGGCGTACGGCGTGGCACCCCCGCATCTCGGCGAGTGGATCATCAACCTCGGTGAGGCCGCCGAGTACATGTTCGACCACAACATCTTCCAGGAGAACCTGGTCGGCGTGGACTACTGCGAGCGGATGGTCCGCGAGACCAACCCCGGTGTCCTCGAACTCGCCGAGCGGACCGAGGCCCCGCACGCGGCCGACCACGGTTACCGCACCATCGCCGACATCATGCGCTCGCTCAACCCGCTGGAGGGCGAGTTCTACCGTGAGGCGCTTCAAGTCAGCCGCTACACAAGGGAGATGTTCTGTCTGATGGAGGGCCGCCACGTGCATCCCTCCACGCTCTACCCGGGCGGTGTCGGCACGGTCGCGACCATCCAGCTGTTCACCGACTACCTGACCCGGCTCACCCGCTACGTGGAGTTCATGAAGCGGGTCGTCCCGCTCCACGACGACCTCTTCGACTTCTTCTACGAGGCACTGCCCGGCTACGAGGAAGTGGGCAGGCGCCGGGTGCTGCTGGGCTGCTGGGGCGCGCTGAACGACCCAGAGTACTGCGACTTCCAGTACGCCAACATGGAGAGCTGGGGCCGGCGGATGTTCGTCACCCCGGGTGTCGTCGTGGACGGCGAGCTGGTCACCAACAGCCTCGTCGACATCAACCTCGGCATCCGCATCCTGCTCGGCAGTTCGTACTACGAGGACTGGTCGGGCATGGAGAAGTTCGTGGAGCACGACCCGCTCGGCAACCCGGTCGACGAACGGCACCCGTGGAACCAGCACACCATCCCGGCCCCGCAGAAGCGGGACTTCGACGACAAGTACAGCTGGGTCATGTCGCCGCGCTGGTTCGACGGCAAGGATCACCTGGCGCTGGACACCGGCGGCGGCCCGATCGCCCGGCTGTGGTCCACGGCCCTGTCCGGACTCGTCGACATCGGCTACGTCAAGGCCACCGGGAACAGCGTGCAGATCAACCTGCCGCGCACCATGACGAAGCCGGAGATGGCGCTGGAGTGGAAGATCCCGCAGTGGAGCAACGCCCTCGAACGCAACCGGGCCCGCACCTACTTCCAGGCCTACGCCGCGGCGGCCGCCCTCCACTTCGCCGAGAAGGCGATGGAGGAGATCCGCGCCGGCCGCACCCAGACCTGGGAGAAGTTCGACGTGCCGGACGAGTCGATCGGCTGCGGGTTCACCGAGGCGGTCCGGGGCGTGCTCTCCCACCACATGGTGATCAGGGACGGCAAGATCGCCAACTACCACCCGTATCCGCCGACCCCGTGGAACGGCAGCGTGCGCGACAGCTACGGCACACCGGGCCCGTACGAGGACGCGGTGCAGAACACCCCCATCTTCGAGGAGAACCCGCCCGAGAACTTCAAGGGCATCGACATCATGCGGGCCGTCCGCAGCTTCGACCCGTGTCTGCCGTGCGGTGTGCACATGTACGTCGGCGACGGCCGGACCGTCGAGCAGACGCACATGCCGACGGGGCTGAGCGGACTGGCGGTCTGACCTCCCGGGACCTGGGACCTTCCTCAGGAGTCCGATCCTTCCTCAGAAGAGGGGCTTGCCGATGGCCGGACAGGAAACGGGTGAGCGGATAGGCGCGCTGCTCGACGAGCTGGCGCGGCAGGCGGGACCGGAGGCACGCGAGACGGCGGACGAACTCGTGCGCTGCGTCGTGGAGTTCTACGGCGAGGGGCTGGCCCGCGCCGTACGGCTGCTGCGCTCCGCCCCGCGCGGCGCGGACCCGCTGGCCGTCCTCACCGCCGACGAACTCGTCAGCGATCTGCTGATCCTGCACGATCTGCATCCCGAGGACACCGCGACCCGGGTGGGCCGGGCCCTCGACAAGGTCCGCCCCTACCTCGGCTCGCACGCGGGCGACGTGGAGGTGGCCGGGCTCGACATGGAGGCGGCCGACGGCCCCACGCTGCGCCTCAGGCTGCGCGGGAGCTGCGACGGCTGCCCGTCGTCGACCCAGACCGTGCGCTGGACCATCGAGGAGGCGGTCGCCCGGATCGCCCCCGAGGTGGAGCACATCGAGGTCGAGGGCATGGCCGAGGAGAACCCGGCGCAGCCCCTGCTCCAGATCCTGCCGCACCCGCCGGACGCCGCTCCGGGCGACCTGGCCGAGCCTCCCGGAGCGGCGGCGGCCGCCGCTCCCGCCGGGTCCCCCGGGCCGGGCGACGCGGCGCGCTGGTACCCGCTCGGCGACCGCGCGCTGCCCGTGGGCGAGCGGGCCACGGGCGTCACCGACGTCGCCGGCCGCACCCTGCTGCTGGTCCGGCTGCCGGGACAGCTGTACGCCTACCGCGACCGTTGCCCGGTGTGCGCCGCGAGTCTCGCCCCGGCCGTGCTGGACGGCGAGCTGCTGCGCTGCGCGGGGTGCGCGGCCGCGTTCGACGTGCACCGGGCGGGCCGGGGCGAGCGGGCCCATCTGGAACCCGTACCGCTGCTGGAGGAGGAGGGGTCCGTGCGGGTCGCCCTGCCCGGCGAGCTGCTGGGGGCGGGGCCATGACCTCCGACGTCCTCAAGCAGTTCACCAGGAGGCCGCCGCCCCCGGGCGAGCGCTGCGACCTGTGCGGGGAGCCGCTGCCCGCCGGGCACCGGCACCTGGTCGACACCTCCCGGCGGTCCCTCAAGTGCGCGTGTCCGCACTGCCATCTGCTCTTCGTCCGGCCGGGTGCGGGCCAGGGCCGTTTCCGCGCGGTCCCGGACCGGTACCTCACCGATCCCGGGTTCGAGCTGGACGAGGCGGACTGGAACCGGCTGCAGATCCCGGTCGCGCTCGCCTTCTTCTTCCGCAACTCCGACCTCGACCGCCTCGCGGCCTTCTACCCGAGCCCGGCGGGCGCCACCGAGAGCGAACTCGACCCGCTGACCTGGGACACGGTCCTCGGTCGCAGCCGGCTCACGGAGCTGCTCGAACCCGATGTGGAGGCGTTGCTGCTGCACCGCGAGCGCGGTGGCTCGGTGACGTGCACGCTCGTCCCGGTCGACGTCTGCTACGAACTGGTCGGCCGGATGCGGCTGCACTGGAAGGGTTTCGACGGCGGCGCCGAGGCCCGCGCGGACATCGCGGAGTTCTTCGAGCGGATCACGGCGGCC
This sequence comes from Streptomyces sp. NPDC002580, assembly GCF_042889485.1. Classification (NCBI taxonomy): domain Bacteria; kingdom Bacillati; phylum Actinomycetota; class Actinomycetes; order Kitasatosporales; family Streptomycetaceae; genus Streptomyces; species Streptomyces sp. NPDC002580. Next base: position 206,148 of record NZ_JBIAQZ010000010.1, read on the forward strand.
GCCCGGCCGCTGGAGGCCGGACCGGCGCCGCTGGAGAACGGGTCCGCGCCGGTGGATTCCGGGCGTCCGGCCACGCACCCCGGGGGCGCCCCGTGACCGATCTCCGGTTCACCTGTACCGGTGTGCGCCCCGAGCCGTACGGAGCCGGGCCCACGCTGCTGTTCGGGCTGCGCATCGAGGAGGCCGACCATCAGCCGGTGCACGCCGTGGCGCTGCGCTGCCAGATCCGTATCGAGCCCGCCGGCCGGTCGTACGAGCCGGAGGAGGTCGACATGCTGGGTGACCTGTTCGGTGAGCCGAGCCGCTGGAGCAGCACGCTCAAGCCGTTGCAGTTCGCCCATGCCTCCATCACCGTCCCGGGGTTCACCGGTTCGACGGAGGTCGACCTGCCGGTGCCCTGCACCTACGACACGGAGGTCGCGTCCGCCTCCTACTTCCGGGCGCTGACCCGCGGTGAGGTCCCGCTGCTGCTGCTCTTCTCCGGCACGGTGTTCACGGGCCGGGACGGCTTCCGGGCCGAGCCGGTGCCCTGGCACAAGGAGACGTCGTACCGGATGCCGGTGGACGTGTGGCGGAACCTGATCGAGCAGTACTTCCCCAACTCCGGCTGGCTGCGGGTGCGGCTGGACGTGCTGGACGCGCTGCGCCGCCACCGGTCCGCGCGTGCCCTGCCCTCCTGGGAGCGGGTCTTCGAGGAACTCCTCGCCGGCGCCGACGCGAAGGGGGGCGACTGAGATGGGCCATCCCCTGGAGGGCGGCTTCGAGCGGGCCCGCGCGGTGGCGGACGCCGTCCTGTTCGAGGGCTACGTCCTCTACCCCTATCGGGCCTCGGCCGCGAAGAACCGACTGCGCTGGCAGTTCGGCGTCCTGGTGCCGCCCGCCTGGACGGCGACCACCGGAGAGCACGCCGTCCAGCGCACCGAGTGCCTGCTGGAGCCCCGCTCCGGGGACCGGCTCCACGCCGAGCTGCGCTTCCTCCACGTCCGGCGGCGCACGGTCGAACGGCTCGACGCCGACGGCGGTTACACGGAGGTGCCCGAACTCGACCTGCCCGACAGGGTGTTGGTGCCCTGGGACGAGGGTCACGAGGAACGCGTCCTGATCCACGAGACGTTCGCCGGGCTGACGGGTGATCAGGCCGTGACCCACGCCGTCGGGTTCGACCTTCCGGCGGCCGTCGAGTACGAACCGGTGACCGACGCGGAGGGCCGGACGCTGGGCCGACTGGTCCGGCGCAGACAACGGATAGCGGGTGAACTGCGGCCACGTGTCGAGGAGTTGCCCGGACCCTACCGGGTGCTGCGGCTCACGGTGAGCGTGCACAACACCACCGTCGCCCCCGCGGACTCCGGTACCGACCGCGAGACCGCCCTCGCCCACAGCATGATCGGCACCCATCTGCTGCTCGGCGTGCCCGGCGGACGGTTCCTGTCGTTGACCGATCCTCCCGAGTGGGCCCGGCCGGCCGCCGCGAGCTGTCACAACGACCACACCTGGCCCGTCCTCGCGGGACCGCCCGGTACGGAGGACGTCATGCTGTCCTCGCCGATCATCCTGGAGGACCACCCCGCCGTCGCCGAGGAGAGCCCGGGGCCGCTCTACGACGCCACCGAGATCGACGAGATCCTCTCGCTGCGCACGGCCGCGCTCACCGAGCGGGAGAAGCGCGAGGCCCGTGGCACGGACGCCCGCGCCGCCGAGGTCATCGACCTGGTCGACGACATGCCGGACGCGGTCCGCGAACGACTGCACGGGGCGATCCGGGGGCTGCGCGAGGTCACCGGCGACGAGCCCGGCGACGGCCCCTCGGGCGGGGGCCGCGACTCCGCCCCCAGGACCGGGCTGAGCCTGCCGCAGGGCCCCGGGCACCCCTGGTGGGACCCGGAGCAGGACCCCGAGGGCGCCGGGACGGCGACCGCGGTCGTCATCGACGGCGAGACCGTACGGGCCGGCAGCAGGGTCAGGCTCACCCCCGGCGCCCGGCGCTCCGACGCCCAGGACGCCTTCCTCGTCGGTCGGCACGCCACGGTCGAGGCCGTGGTCGGCGACCTCGACGGCGAGACCCACCTGGCCGTGGTGGTGGACGACGACCCCGGCACCGACGTACGCCGTGCCCAGGGGCGCTTCCTGTACTTCAAGCCCGACGAGGTGGCCCCGCTGAAGGAGGAGGCGCCATGACCGGATCCGAGGCGACCGGCGCGTCCGGTACGGCCGGGCCCGAGGTGACCCCCCGCGTCCTGGTCGCCGGGGTCGGCAACGTGTTCCTCCAGGACGACGGCTTCGGGGTGGAGACCGTACGGCGACTCGCCGCGCGCACCACCGAACTGCCGCCCGGCGTCGAGCTGATGGACGCCGGGATCCGCGGGGTGCACCTCGCCTACCGGCTGCTGGAGGGCTATCGGACCCTCGTGCTCGTGGACCTCGTGAGCCGCGGCGGCGCACCGGGCACGCTCTACACGATCGACGTCGGCCCCGAGCCCCCCGCGGCCCGGGCGGAACCCGGGCCGATGGACACGCACGCCATGGATCCCGCCACCGTGCTGGCCCTGCTGCACGATCTGCACGCGGGCGCGGGCGGCACCCTCCCCGAGGAGGTGTACGTCATCGGCTGCGAACCCGGCGACACGAACGAGGGCATGGGCCTGACCCCCGCGGTGGCCGACTCCGTGGAGGCCGCCGCCGGCCTGGTGCTCGACCTGGTACGCCGTGCTTCCTCTGTACCCCAGGGGAGCTGACCCGATGGAGGCAAGGATGGAATGGCAATGGGTGGGCGTGGCCGCGGGCCTCGTGGTGGCCTACGGGATCGCCAGGAACCTGTCGGACATCCGCCGCTACTTGCGCATGCGGCGCATGTGATCCGGCGCAGGAGCACGATCCGGTGCGCGCGCGCCGGTGCCCGGCCCCTGGCCGCCGCGCCCCGCCCGGCCGCCGACGTCCTCCAGCTGCACGTACCGCTCGAGGAAGAGATGCAGGGTGCCGTGGAGTTCGCCGAGCCGCACGAACCACAGGGCGAGGTTCATGGCGCCCTGCTGGGTGATCGCGTAGACGCGGCGCGCGGGGCCGCTCTCCGAGGCGTGCCAGTGCGAGATGACCTCGCCGCTGCTCTCCATGCCCCGCAGCAGCCGGTACACATGCGCCTGGTCGGCGTCGGCGCACCCGAAAGCCCCCAGGCGCTGCACCAGCTCGTAGCCATGACCTTGGCGTTCGGCCAGCAACAGGAGCAGCACCGGGGTGAGCAGAGCGCGTCGCTCGACCTCGTGCCCGGTCATCTTCCTCTCAGACTAACCAGGCCCGCGCGAACCCCACACCCGGACGCCGCCCGGCCGCGCGCGGACTCGACGCGGGGTGGTGAGGTCCGTGCATGAGTTGTCCATCGCCGTCGCGGTCGTCGAACAGGTCGAGCGGGCGGGGCGGGAGCGGGGCCGCCCGGTCGTGTCGCTGACCCTGCGGATCGGTGAGCTCGCGGGGGTGGTGCCCGAGGCGCTGGACTTCTCGTTCGGGCTGGCTGCGGAGGGCACCGCGCTGGCGGGGGCCCGTCTGCTGATCGAGACTGTCGAGGCACGGGCCCATTGCGACGGCTGCGGCCGCGAGGCGCCGACCGGGATGCCCCCGGTGCTGTGGTGCGCCGGGTGCGGGGCGACCGTGACCCTGCTCAGCGGCCGGGAGCTGGAGATCGCCCGGGTGACGTGGGGCGAGGAACCCCGGGACGCAAGGGGCCCGTCCGACGGGTCGCGGGCCGCGTCGGACGGGTCAGGGACACGCGACGAGGAGGCGAGCCATGTGCCGCACCGTTGACCTGCATCAGGCGGTCCTCGCCAGGAACGACGAGAACGCGCTGGCCCTGCGGGGCTATCTGAGTGACCGCGGCACCGTGGCGGTGAACCTGCTGTCCAGTCCGGGCAGCGGCAAGACGGCCCTGCTCGAACAACTGCTCGCCCGCGCCACCGCGGGCGGCACCCCGGCCGCCGCCGTCACCGCCGACCTGGCCACCGAGAACGACGCGACCCGGCTGGCCCGGTCGGGTGCCCCGGTCCAGCAGATCCTCACCGACGGGCTGTGCCATCTGGAGGCGGGCATGCTGCGGCGGCGGCTGGAGGGCTGGCTGCCCGAGGGCACCCGGCTGCTGTTCGTCGAGAACGTCGGCAATCTCGTGTGCCCCGCCTCCTACGACCTCGGGGAGACCCTGCGCGTCGCGCTCGCGTCGGTGACGGAGGGCGAGGACAAGCCGGTCAAGTACCCGACGGCGTTCGGGCTGGCCCAGCTGGTCGTGATCACCAAGACGGACATCGCGGACGCCGTCGACTTCGACCGGGCGGCGTTCCTGCGCGGTGTCCACCAGGTCAACCCGGGCGTACCCGTCCTGGAGACCTCGGCCCGCACCGGCCAGGGCGTCGACGAACTGCTGGCGCACGTGCTGCGCTGCGCGGCGGGCACCGAGACGCACGTCCCCGTCCTGGCGCGGCAGCACGAGCGGTACCTGCACAGCCACAGCCACGAGGACGGGCCGGGACACCCGCGGCCGGACGGCCACCCGCACCCCGACGGGCGGGAGAGGGAGGCCGGGGCGGCCGTCCAAGGCCTCGCGCCGACGCGGGAGCCCGAGCGATGAGACGGGCTCCGGGGCGCGAGCGCAGGCACGTCACCGTCACGGGCGTGGTCCAGGGAGTGGGTTTCCGGCCCTTCGTGTACACCCTCGCGGAGGAACTGGGGCTGACCGGCTGGGTCACCAACAACGCGCGCGGCGTCGAGGCCGAGGTGGAGGGCCCGGCCGCCGACGTGGCCGCGTTCTGCGAGCGGCTCGGGACGCGTCCGCCGCCCCTGGCGGTCGTCGAAACCGTCGAGCACCGTGCCGTGCCCCTGGCGGACGACGGCCCGGTGTTCACGATCCGCCCCTCGTCCGGCGGCCTCGGCCGCACCCTCGTCTCCCCGGACACCGCCACCTGCGACGCCTGTCTGAGCGAGCTCGCGGACCCCGGCGACCGGCGGTACCGGCACCCGTTCATCACCTGCACGCACTGCGGTCCGCGGTTCACCATCGTGACCTCGCTGCCGTACGACCGGGACCGCACCACGATGGCGGACTTCCCCCTGTGCGCCGACTGCGCCGCCGAGTACGCCGACCCCGCCGACCGGCGTTTCCACGCCCAGCCGATCGCGTGCCCCGCCTGCGGCCCCCGGCTCACCCTGCGCACCGGGCCCGGTGACCCCGGGGAGCTGTCCGACGGGCGGGCCCTGGCCGAGGCGCGCCGGCTGCTGGCCGAGGGCGCCGTCGTGGCGGTCAAGGGGATCGGCGGCTACCACCTGGCGTGCGACGCGGGCGACCCCACGGCCGTCCGCACGCTGCGCAAGCGCAAGAACCGGGGCGGCAAGCCCTTCGCGGTGCTGGCCGACTCCCTGGAGACGGTACGGCGACTCGCCCATGTCGGCCCGGTGGAGCGGGAGTTGCTGCTCGGGCCGCGCAAACCGGTGGTCCTGCTGCGGCGGCGCGCGGGGGCGGGCGACGAGATCGCGGCGGGGGTCGCGCCCGGTAGCCCCGACCTCGGCATCATGCTCCCGTACACGCCGGTGCACCGACTGCTGCTCGGTCTGCCCGGCGATCCGCCGGGTCCGGCCGTCCTCGTCATGACCAGCGGGAACCGCGCGGGCGAACCCATCGTCACCGACGACACCGAGGCACTCACCCGGCTGGCCGGGCTGGCCGACGCCTGGCTGGCCCACGACCGTCCCATCCACGTGCCCTGCGACGACTCGGTGGTGCGGGTCTGCGCGGGCGCCGAGCTTCCGGTGCGCCGCTCGCGCGGCTACGCGCCCTTCCCGATCGCGCTGCCGGTGCCGGTGGTGCCCGCGCTGGCCGTGGGCGGCGATCTGAAGAACACCTTCTGCGCCGGGGACGGCCGCTACGCCTGGCTGTCGGCGCACGTCGGGGACATGGACGACCTCGCCACCCTGACCGCCTTCGAGCGGGCCACGGGCCATCTCACGGACCTCACCGGTGTCGCGCCGACCCTGCTGATCGCCGACCGGCATCCCGGCTATCGCGCCACCCGGTGGGCGCGGCGCGCCGCCGGGGCCCGCGGGCTGCCCCTGCGTCAGGTGCAGCACCACCACGCCCATGTCGCCTCCGCCATGGCCGAGCACGGGCTCGACGGGTCGGCCCCGGTGATCGGGGTCGCCTTCGACGGCACCGGGTACGGCGACGACGGTGCCGTGTGGGGCGGCGAGGTGCTGCTCGCCGACTACGACGGCTACCGGCGGTTCGCCCATCTGGGCTATGTGCCGCTGCCGGGCGGAGACGCCGCCGTACGCAACCCCTACCGGATGGCGCTGTCGCACCTGCGGGCGGCGGGACTGCCCTGGGCCGACGACCTGCCGTGCGCCGCGGCCGCCACCCCCGAGGAACGGCGGCTGCTCGAACGGCAGCTGGAGCGGGGGCTGAACTGCGTGGCCACGTCCAGCATGGGCCGTCTGTTCGACGCGGTGTCCTCGCTCGCGGGGGTCTGTCACCGGGTCGAGTACGAGGCGCAGGCGGCGATGGAACTGGAGAACGCGGCGCTGGACGACCTGGCGGGCCCCCTCACCGACGACGAGCGGAACGACGCGTACCGGTTCATGCTGAGAACGGTCCGTCAGGACCCCGAGGCACCGCTGATCGCCGATCCGGCGCCGGTTCTGGCCGCCGCCGTCGCGGACGTCCGTGCCGGCGTCCCGGCGGGCCCCGTGGCCCGTCGGTTCCATCGGGCCGTGGTCGCCCTGGTCCAGGAGGTGTGCGCGGTGGCGCGAGAGCGGAGCGGCATCCGCACGGTGGCACTCAGCGGTGGGGTGTTCTGCAACGCCCTGCTGACCGAGGGCTGCGGCACCGTCCTGGAACGGGACGGCTTCACCGTACTGAGGCACCACAGGGTTCCCCCCAACGACGGCGGCCTGGCCCTCGGGCAGTTGATCGTCGCCGCCCGGGATCGGGACTAGCACGGCAGGAGCGAGGCAGGAACGCAGGAACGAGGCAGGAGCGAGTCATGTGTCTGGCCGTACCCGGCCGAGTGCTGGAGATCGAGGAACGCGACGCGACACGGATGGCCAAGGTGGACTTCGGCGGCGTCGTCAAGGACGTGTGTCTGGAGTACGTGCCGGACATGAAGGTCGGTGACTACGCCATCGTCCACGTGGGATTCGCGTTGCAGCGCCTCGACGAGGAGTCGGCGAAGCAGACCCTGGAACTCTTCGAGAACCTCGGGGTGCTGGAGGAGGAGTTCGGCGACGCCTGGGGCAAGGCCGCCCGGGACGCGGGCGCCGAACGCCCCGCCGGAACGGGACTCCCTCCCCTGGAGGACGTCGAGAAGGAGGCACGGTCATGAAGTACCTGGACGAGTTCAGCGACCCGGTCCTCGCCAAGCGGCTCTTCGACGACATCAGGGCGACCACCACCCGGCCCTGGTCGATCATGGAGGTGTGCGGCGGTCAGACACACTCGATCATCCGCCACGGCATCGACCAGCTCCTGCCCGAGGAGATCCAGCTGATCCACGGCCCGGGCTGCCCGGTCTGCGTGACCCCGCTGGAGATCATCGACAAGGCCCTGGAGATCGCCTCCCGCCCGGACGTGATCTTCTGCTCCTTCGGCGACATGCTGCGCGTGCCCGGCAGCGGACGCGACCTGTTCAAGGTCAAGAGCGAAGGCGCGGACGTACGGGTCGTGTACTCGCCGCTGGACGCGTTGAAGATCGCGCAGGAGAACCCCGAGCGGCAGGTCGTGTTCTTCGGCATCGGCTTCGAGACCACGGCACCGCCCAACGCGATGACCGTCTACCAGGCCAGGAAGCTGGACATCCCCAACTTCAGCCTGCTGGTGTCGCACGTCAAGGTGCCCCCGGCCATCGACGCGATCATGAACTCGCCGGACTGCCGGGTCCAGGCGTTCCTTGCCGCCGGGCACGTCTGCACGGTGATGGGCATGGCCGAGTACCCCGAACTCGCCGAGAAGCACCGGGTGCCGATCGTGGTGACCGGCTTCGAGCCGCTCGACATCCTGGAGGGCATCCGCCGCGCCGTGCGGCAGCTGGAGGCGGGGCAGCACACCGTGGAGAACGCCTATCCGCGGGCGGTGCAGCCCGAGGGGAGCCCGGCCGCCCGGGCCATGCTGTCCGACGTCTTCGAGGTGACCGACCGGGCCTGGCGCGGCATCGGCGTGATTCCGCGAAGTGGTTGGCGGCTGTCGCCCAAGTACCGCGACTACGACGCCGAGCACCGCTTCTCGGTGACCGGCATCGACACCCAGGAGTCGACCGTCTGCCGCAGCGGCGAGGTGCTCCAGGGACTCATCAAGCCGCACGAGTGCGCCGCGTTCGGCAAGGAGTGCACCCCGCGCAATCCGCTGGGCGCGACCATGGTCTCCAGCGAGGGCGCGTGCGCCGCGTACTACCTCTACCGGCGTCTGGAGACCCCGGACAAGGAGGCGAGCTCCGTTGGCTGACTCCGCTCCGGCTCCCGTCGACTTCTCCTCCTGGACCTGTCCCGCGCCGCTGCGCGACCACGACCGGATCGTGATGGGGCACGGAGGCGGCGGCACGCTCTCCGCCGAACTGGTGGAGCACCTGTTCGCGCCCGCCTTCGGCAACGACGTGCTCGCCGAACTCGGCGACTCCGCGCGTCTGCTGCTGGGCGGCGCCCGGCTCGCCTTCTCCACCGACTCCTTCGTCGTCCGGCCGCTGTTCTTCCCCGGCGGCAGCATCGGGGACCTCGCCGTCAACGGCACGGTCAACGACCTGGCCATGGCGGGGGCCGTACCGGCCTACCTCTCCTGCGGGTTCATCCTCGAGGAGGGCGTCGAACTCTCCGTCGTGGGACGGGTGGCCGAGGCGCTGGGCGAGGCCGCCCGGACGGCCGGTGTGGTCGTCGCGACCGGCGACACCAAGGTCGTCGACGCGGGCCACGGTGACGGCGTCTTCATCAACACCGCCGGGATCGGACTGATCCCGGACGGCGTCGACATCCGTCCGCAGCGCGCGGCACCCGGTGACGTGGTGCTGGTCAGCGGGCCGATCGGCGTGCACGGGGTGGCGATCATGAGCGTGCGGGAGGGGCTGGAGTTCGGCGTCGAGATCCAGAGCGACACCGCGTCGCTGGCCGGTCTGGTCGCGGACATGCTGGCCGTCCACCCCGGCATCCACGTGCTGCGCGACCCGACCCGGGGCGGTCTGGCGACCACCCTGAACGAGATCGCGGCGGCGGCGCGGGTCGGCATCACGCTCGACGAGCGTTCGCTGCCCGTCCCCGAGACGGTCGCCAACGCCTGCGCCTTCCTCGGCCTCGATCCGCTGTACGTGGCCAACGAGGGCAAGCTGGTGGCGTTCGTGGCACCGGAGCACGCCGACGCCGTGCTCGCCGCGATGCGCGCCCACCCGCTCGGCAAGGAGTCCGTGGCGATCGGCCACTGCGTCCCCGACCACCCGGGCATGGTGGTCGCGGCCACCGGACTGGGCGGCACCCGGGTGGTGGACATGCCGCTCGGCGAGCAACTGCCGCGCATCTGCTGATACATCACCCCGCTCGCTCCGCGCCGGCCGACGCCTCGCACCGGCCGGCACACGGAGTCGGTACGTCCGGCACGCCGAGCCGGCCGACTCACGGCAGAACGCGCCCACGGACATCCAGCGCTTCCGAAACCGGCCCCCGGTGGCTCCCGCGACGTGCGGGGCCACCGGGGGCCGGTCCATCCGGTTCCGGCGGGCGCAACCCTGTCGCAACGTCCGGCGTGGTCCGCTGAGTCGTGCCTTGCGCGGACGGCCCCTACGTGCCTGACGCCACCCGCCGTCGGCGGGATCCGTGCGCGCCGTGAGACCCGAGGGGGAGAGCCGATGGACGTCGTCCCACGCGTGGACCTGACCCCCGCCGCCGCCGAGCTGCTGAGGCGACTGCACACCCTGCACGGACCCCTGATGTTCCACCAGTCGGGCGGCTGCTGCGACGGCAGCGCGCCCATGTGCTTCCCGGAGGGCGAGTTCCGCACCGGCGGCTCCGACATCATGCTCGCCGAGCTGGTGGTCGAGGGCGTCGACGAGCCGGTGACCTTCTGGATGTCCAAGAGCCAGTACGAGCTGTGGAGCCACACGCGGTTGACCGTGGACGTCGTGCCGGGCCGGGGCAGCGGCTTCTCACTGGAAGCACCCGAAGGAGTGCGTTTCCTGATCCGTTCCAGCGTCGTCGACGCCTAGCCACCGCCCCCGGCACCTCCCTCTGGTGCGATTCCCCTGAGTCCTGGGAAAGTTGACGAGACATCAGGGGGCATCGTGACGCGTCGCGACGGACGTTTCAGAACGGCACTGACGGTCTTCACGGCCTGCGGGGCGCTGACCTCGGCCGCCCTGACGGGGGCGGCGCCGGCCGGCGCGGCGGAGGGCACGGACGCCATCGCGCCCGGCGTCGAGTACATCGAGTTGGACATCCCGGCGGCCAAGGGGGTGGCGCACGCCCACGTGTTGAGCGTCGATCTGCGCAACCCCCGCGTGCGCGTCGACCTGCTGTACCCCGGAGCGGTGGCGTCGCGGGCGCCGGTCTCCGTGCTCGCCGACTCCCGGGACGCCGTCGCCGGCGTCAACGGCGACTTCTTCGACATCACGGAGACCCAGCACCCGGGCGTCGAGGCGACGGGCGCGACGGTGGGCCCGGCGATCGCGAGCGGCCGTGCGCTCAAGGGGGCCGTCCCCGACGGCCAGCGGTTCGGACCGGCGCTGCCGCCCGGCACGAACACCGAGGACGTGTTCGGGGTGGGCGTCGACCGCCGGGCCCGGCTGGACGGCATGGCCCTCGACGGGTCCGTCCGCAGTTCCGGGGGCACGTGGCCGCTGGGCGGGTTCAACCAGTACGCGCTGCCGGTCGGCTCGGTCGGCGCGTTCACCGAGGACTGGGGCGCCGCCTCGCGGGTGCGGGCGACCTGCGGAACGGACACCGACCGGGCCGCGCCGTGCAGCGCGGACACCTACGAGGTGACGGTCCGCCGCGGCCGGGTCGTGGCCGCCGCCGAGGCTCCGGGCGGCGGGGCGATCGCGCCGGGCACCACCGTGCTGGTGGGCCGGGAGGAGGGTGCCCGGCGGCTGCGGGGGCTGTCCGTGGGCGATCGGGTCGGGGTGCGGCACCGGCTGGTCGCGGAGTCCTCCCGGGTGCCGTACCGCTTCGCGGTCGGGGGCTACCCGATGATGACCGACGGCGTGCCGCTGCCGGGACTGGACGACAGCACCTCCGCCGTGCGGACCGCGGTGGGCTTCTCCGACCACGGACGCCGGATGCAGTTCCTCGCCCTGGACGGCGCCCCGGGGTTCCGCGGCGGCCTCACCATCGCCGAGGTGACGGCCGCCATGGGGCGGCTGGGCTCACGGGACGCCTTCAGTCTGGACGGTGGCGGATCCACCACGATGGTCGCCCGGAGGCCGGGAGCGGACGCGGTCAGCGTCCTCAACCATCCGAGCGGTGGCGCCGAGCGTCCGGTCCCGAACGGCATCGGGGTGTTCACCCGCCCGTGACGCGGCGGCACGTCACGGTGTCAGGCTGCCCACGATGTCCGCCGTCGCGGTGAGACCGCTGTGGATGGTCGGGGCCATGCTCGTGCTGGCCAGCAGGAAACCGAGCAGCGCGCAGACCAGGGCGTGGGAGATCTTCAGTCCACCGTTGCGCAGGAAGATCACCGCCAGTACCAGGAGCAGCAGCACCACGGAAATGGAAATGGCCATCGTCACCCTCCTCCGCCACGTCCACATCGCGGCGTTCGGCCGTCAGTGTGGCGTAGCGGAGGGTTCGTCCGGGCGGCTGACGTGTCCTCCGAAAGAGTGGTCTTCTACCGGAGGCCGTAGGTGTCCAGGAACGTTTCGAGACCGCCCAGGTCATCGGTGTTGAGGTGGTCCACGTCGGCGGCGAGAAGTTCGCGCCAGAGTGCCTCGCGTGCCGGACCGGCGGCGTCGGGTGTCGCCCAGAACCGGACCCGCTGCCCGCGCGCGTGCGCGGCGGCCGTGATGCCCCGCAGTTTCTCGCGTTCGGCGGGCGGGAACGGGCCCGCTCCCAGCCAGCTGAAGCTGAGGGTCCAGTTGTCGCTGATCAGGGGGACGAAGGAGGCGGGGGCGGCGCTGCCGAGGTCGGCGAGGCGGCCGTCGTAGAAGGCGCGCCGCACGGTCTGCGCCTCCATGGGCACCCGCGCGGCACGGTCCCCGGAGATCACGGCCGTGACCGGGCCGGGGTGGACCCTGCCGTGCGCGTACGTCGTGAACAGGTGCGGGTGGCGGCGCAGACGGCGGTCGAGCTCCAGGTACGTCGAGGATCCCTCGGTCTTGATGTCGATGAGCAGTTGCAGCGGTTTGTGGTGTCCCCGGTACACCGAGCCGTGGTTGGCCCCGACCCGGGCGGCCAGCGGGTCGAGGTAGAGGGATTCGAGCGTGCGGGTGGGGTCGAGGTCCACCGGGTCGTGGGCGACGAGGAGTTGGCCGTCGACGAGGTAGATGTCGGCCTCGACGCTGCCGAAGCGGTGGTCGAGGGCGTCGAAGAGGGGGCGCGGATGGTCGTAGTCGTTGTGCGCGTGGGCTCGCCACAGGGGGCGCGTGCGGGGTTTCGTCCCGCCCGCCAGGGCCCGCGAGGCGGGCAGGGCGATCGAGCCGGCGAGGGCGGCGCCGAGGGCGGTGAGGGCTCTGCGACGGGTGGTACGGGCCATGTTCCGTCTCCCTTGGGGGTGCCGTACAGGACGTCAGGGAGTATGCGGCCTCGTGAGCCCAAGGAGCCCCGCCTTCGCGGGAGTTGACCGATCCGCCGCTACGTGTTCACCTCGCCCGGCCCGGCGTGCGAGGTCGTTCCGCGCACGGATCGGGGGCACCGACGGACACCACGGTCCCGGCGCACGCACCCGGCACGCGGCATCGGCTCCGGTACTCGGTCCCGGCACGCGGGCTCTGACGCGCGGGGCACAGCTCGGACACGCGGCTCGGACGTACGGCTCGGACGTACGGCTCCGGCACCGGCTCCGGGGCGCGAAAAAGCCCGCCCCGGGTGGGGCGGGCTTCGTTCGGGACGGTGTCAGGGCGTCGGGAGGTCCACCAGCGCGGCGAGGGCCGCGCGGTGCGCGCCCGCCGTGCCGTACGCGATCGAGTCGGCCTTGGCGCGCTTCAGGTACAGGTGCGCCGGGTGCTCCCAGGTCATGCCGATACCGCCGTGCAGTTGAACCGCCTCCTCGGCGGCGCGCACCGCGACGGGCGCCGCGTACGCCGCCGCGACGGCGACCGCCACGTCGCCGTCCGGGCTGCCGGTGGCCAGCGCGTCGGCGGCGTTCCGGGCGGCGGCGCGCGCGCCCACGACCTCCAGCCACACCTGGGCCAGCCGGTGCTTGAGCGCCTGGAATCCGCCGACGGGACGGTTGAACTGCTTCCGCTCCTTCAGGTAGCGGACCGTCTCCGTCAACGACCAGTCGGCGAGCCCGAGCTGCTCCGAGGCGAGCAGTCCGGCGCCGGCCCGCAGGGCGCGGCGGACGGCCGGTTCGGCGTCGCCGAGCCGGCGGCCGGGGGCGCCGGTCAGCGTGACCGTGGCGAGGGGGCGGGTGAGGTCCAGGGACACCAGCGGGGTGAGGGTGACGGCGGAGGAGTCCACCGCGTACAGACCACCGTCGTCCGCGGGGACGAGCAGCACGTCGGCACCGACCGCGTCCGCGATGCCGGTCAGCTCGCCGTGCAGAGCACCGTTCTCGACCCGTACGGTCGCGAAGGCGGCGCCCGGGGCGAGGTGCAGTCCGACGGCCAGGGCGCCGATCGACGTGGCGGAGGCCAGATCCCTGAGCAGGTCGTCGGCGCCGCACTCCAGCAGCGCCTCCGTGGCGACCACGGCGCTGGTCAGGTACGGCACGGGCGCGACCGCCCGGCCGAGTTCCTCGAGGACGACGGCGGCCTCGCGGTGCGTGGCGCCCTGGCCGTCCAGCTCCTCCGGGACCAGCAGGCCGGCCAGGCCCATCCCGTCGGTCAGCGCCTTCCACAGCGCGAGGTCGTGCGGGGCGTCCGACTCGGTGCGCGCGATGACCGCCGCCGGGTCGCAACGGTCGGCCAGCAGGTCGCGTACCGCCGACCGCAACGCCTCCTCCTCCTCGGTGTAGAGGAGGTCGGGCTGGGTGCTCTCCTGGCTCATCGGGCGAGGTCCTTCCATGCGACGTCCTTGTCGGTGCGCGGCTCGGACGGCAGGCCAAGAACGCGTTCGGCGACGATGTTCAGCAGGACCTCGCTGGTCCCGCCCTCGATGCTGTTGCCCTTGGAACGGAGGTAGCGGTAGCCGGCGTCCCGGCCGGTGAAGTCGACCAGTTCCGGCCGGCGCATCGTCCAGTCCTCGTACAGCAGGCCCTCCTCGCCGAGGAGTTCGACCTCCAGTCCGCTGATCTCCTGGTTGAGCCGGGCGAAGCCGAGCTTCATGCCGGCGCCCTCGTGGCCGGGCTGGCCCAGGGCGAGCTGCTGGCGCAGCCGCTCGCCGGAGAGCCGGGCGACCTCGGCCTCGACCCACAGCCTCAGCAGCCGCTGGTGCGTGTCGTGGGTGCGCAGTTCGGGCCGCTCGCGCCAGGTCTTCGCGACCGGGCCGATCATGCCGCCCTCGCGGGGGATGCGCATGCCGCCGATGGACACGCGCTCGTTCATCAGCGTGGTCTGCGCGACCCGCCAGCCGTCGCCGACCTCGCCGAGGCGGTGCGCGTCGGGAATGCGGACGTCGGTGAGGAAGACCTCGTTGAACTCGGCCTCTCCGGTGATCTGGCGCAGCGGCCGGACCTCGACACCGGGGTCGGTCATGTCGCAGATGAAGTACGTGATGCCCCGGTGCTTGGGCACGTCCGGGTCGGTGCGGGCGATGAGGATGGCCCAGCGGGCGAGGTGGGCGCTGGAGGTCCACACCTTCTGGCCGTTGACCACCCACTCCCCGCCGTTGCCCGCCCCGTCGCCGTCCGCGTGGACGGCGCGGGTGCCGAGGGCGGCGAGGTCCGAGCCCGCGCCGGGCTCGCTGAAGAGCTGGCACCACACCTCCTCGCCCACCCACAGGGGCCGCAGGAAGCGCCGCTTCTGCTCCTCGGTGCCGAAGCCGAGGATGGTCGGGGCGGCCATGCCGAGGCCGATGCCGATCCGCCGCGGGTCGTTGTCGGGCGCGCCCGCCGCGGCCAACTCGGCGTCCACGACGGCCTGGAGGCTGCGCGGGGCGCCGAGTCCGCCGAGGCCCTCGGGGTAGTGCACCCAGGCGAGCCCGGCGTCGAAGCGGGCCTTGAGGAAGTCCACCCGGTCGGTTTCCCCGGGGGGATGCGCGGCCAGCAACTCCTGGGTGCGGCGGCGCAGTTCGGCTGCGTCGGTCATGCGGCGGCTCCGTTCTGAAGTGCGGGCACCACGGCGATGCGCCCGGTGGTGACTCCGTCGGCGACGCGCTGAACGGCGGCGGCCGCCCCGCTCAGCGGCACCCGCTCGCTCACCAGCGGCTTGATCGCGCCCCGCGCGGCCAGTTCGGTGAGCTGCTCGTGGCAGTGCAGGACGAGCTTCGGGTTCTTGGTGTTGTACAGGCCCCAGTGCAGGCCGAGGATCGCGTAGTTCTTGACGAGGGCGTGGTTCAGCGCGGGGGTCGGGATCGAGCCGCTCGCGAAGCCGACGACCACGATGCGGCCCTCGAAGGCGACGACCTTCGTGGACTGGGTGTAGGCCTCGCCGCCCACGGGGTCGTAGATCACGTCCGCGCCGCGTCCGCCGGTCGCCTCCTTGACGGCGGCGATGACGTCCTCGGCGCGCCGGTCGATCACGACGTCGCAGCCCAGCTCGCGTGCCGCCGCGGCCTTGCCGGCGCCGCCCACGACACCGATGACCCGCGCGCCCGCGGCCTTGCCGAGCTGCACGGCCGCGCTGCCGACCCCGCCGGCCGCCGCGTGGACGAGCAGGGTCTCGCCGGCCTCCAGGCGGGCCCGGCGGTGCAGGCCGAACCAGCCGGTCTGGTAGCCGATGTGCAGGGCCGCGGCCTCGGCGTCGTCGAGGGCCTCGGGCGCCGGCAGGAGGGCGGCGGCGTCCGCGACCGCGTACTCGGCGAACCCGCCGTGCGGCAGCGCGGGGTTCGCGATCACCCGGCGGCCGTCCTCGGTCTCGCCGCAGATCTCCACCCCGGGCGTGAACGGCAGCGGCGGCCTGACCTGGTACTGGCCCCGGCACATCAGCGCGTCCGGGAAGTTGATGTTCGCGGCGCGCACCTTGAGCAAGACCTGACCGGCACCGGGCGTCGGCCGATCCACCTCCTGGAGGCGCATCGCCTCTGCGGGCTCGCCGTTCTGGTGCACTTGCCATGCCTGCATGCGGGGCCTCCAGGGGACTGTGTCGTCGGACCGGGGTCGAACGCATACTAAGCGGTCGCTTGCCTGCCTGGGAACAGGCGGCGCCCGTCTGCTTCGCCACTCCCTCCGCCAGGGCCCCTCCGGACGATCACGGCCGCGCCGCGCACCCGCGGACAAGGTCGTCCGCCCCGCCCGTCGTCACGCCTCCTCGCCGCGCCCCTTGGGCCGCGCCCGTACGTGCATCCGCTCCCCCTGCGGCCCGAACAGGCTCAGGAACTCCGCGGGCCCCTCCCCCGTCGACCCGAACCAGTGCGGGACCCGGGTGTCGAACTCCGCCGCCTCCCCGGCTTCCATCACGACGTCGTGCCCACCGAGGACCACCCGCAGCCGCCCGGAGAGCACGTACAGCCATTCGTAGCCCTCGTGCGTGCGCGGATCGGGCTCCGCCGTCCGCTTCGGCTCGAACACCTTGTAGGCCTGGAGCCCGCCGGGCTGGCGGGTCAGCGGCCAGTACGTCCGGCCGTGGCGCACGATCGGTTCGGCCCGCACCCGGGGGTCGCCGACCGGTGGGGCGCCGACCAGTTCGTCCAGCGCGACCTGATGGGCCCGCGCGATGGGCAGCAGCAGCTCCAGGCTCGGCTTGCGCAGCCCCGACTCCAGGCGCGACAGCGTGCTCACCGAGATGCCGGTCGCCTCGGACAGGCCGGCCAGGGTCGCCCCGCGCTCCTTCCTGATCCGGCGCAGCCGGGGCCCCACGTCGGCGAGCACCTCGTCCGTCGCCGCGTCACCGGTCGCTCCGTGCCGGACTCCGTCGTTCATGCCCGCCCGGGCCGCTTCGCTCATGCCTTCATTGCAGAATCGGCAAAGCCATTTGTCAATCCGGCCGGTCCGGGGCGACCGTCACGGTGGAGGTGGTCACCATGACCGAGACATACGAGGTGGTCGTCGTCGGCGGCGGCACGGCGGGGCTCTCCGCGGCACTGGTCCTCGGCCGGGCCCGGCGCCGCACGCTCGTCGTCGACGCGGGCGAGCCGCGCAACGCGCCCGCCGCTCATCTGCAGGGATATCTGACGCGGGACGGGACGGCGCCCGCGGAGTTCCTCGCCGAGGGCCGACGGGAGGTCGAGGGGTACGGGGTCGAGATCGTCCGGGACCGGGTGACGGAGGCGGTCCGGGACGACGCCGGGGAGTTCGACGTGACGGTCGGAGGCGAGCGCACCGTGCACGCGCGGCGCCTGATCGTCACCACGGGCCTGGCCGACGAGCTGCCGTCGGTGCCGGGCGTCGCCGAGCGGTTCGGGCGCGATGTGCTGCACTGCCCGTACTGCCACGGCTGGGAGGTCCGCGACCGGGCCTTCGGGGTACTCGCGAGCACCCCGGCGAGCGTGCACCAGGCCCTGATGGTCGGCCAGTGGTCGAAGGACGTCACGCTGTTCCTGCACACGGTCGGCGAGGACGAGCTCTCCGACGAGGACCTGCGCCGGCTCGCCGCGGCCGGGGTCGCCGTGGTGCCGGGCGAGGTCGCGGGACTCGTGGTCGACGCCGACCGGCTGACCGGGGTCCGGCTCGCCGACGGGACCGTGCACGACCGCTCGGTGCTGTTCGTGGCGCCTCGGCCGGTACCGCGGGTCGGCCTGCTCGAAGGGCTGGGCGCCGAACTCCTGGAGACACCCTTCGGCACGTATCCGGTGGTCGACCCGACCGGGCTGACGAGCGTGCCGGGCGTCTGGGCCGCGGGCAACGCGGCCGGTTTCGCGGAGCAGGTCGTCAACGCCGCGAGCGGCGGATACCGGGCGGCGACCACCCTCAACGGCGAACTCCTCTTCAGCGACCTCGACGCGGCCGTCGCACGAGGGCGGGGATAGGCCCGCGGGGAGCCGCCGGGGCACGGGGGCGCCGGGACCGGTCCCGGGCACTCCCCGGCCCCCTCCCGGCGCTCCCCCGTCGGCCACGCCGGAACCGGCCGTCGCGGACGGCGGGTTCCGGCACCGTACGACCGCGGCCGGCGCCGGTACACGTGTGGACCCGGCGTTCGCGTTGCACCATGGCTGCATGCTGCTGAGCCGGCTCGCCCATGTGTCCCAGGAGGTCGCCGCCACCTCGGCGCGGTCCCGGAAGACCGCTCTGCTCGCGGAGCTGTTCCGGGACGCCGGGCCGGACGACGTGCCGATCGTGATCCCCTACCTGGCGGGCCGGCTGCCGCAGGGCCGTCTCGGCATCGGCTGGAAGGTGCTGAGCCACCGGGTCGCCCCCGCCGCCGTCCCCACCCTCACCGTGCGCGAGGTGGACGCCCGGCTCACCGCGCTCGGCAAGGTCTCCGGCACCGGATCGCAGGCCGAACGAGCGCGTTTGGTGGGCGAGTTGATGGGGTCCGCCACCGAGGACGAACAACGTCTCCTGTTCGGCCTGCTCACCGGCGAGGTGCGCCAGGGCGCTCTCGACGCGGTCGCGGTCGAGGGGCTCGCCGAGGCGACCGGCGCGCCCGCCGCGGACGTACGACGGGCGGTGATGCTCGCCGGTTCGCTGGAGGCGGTGGCGCGGGCCCTCCTGGCGGACGGGCCGCCGGCCCTGGACGGCTTCCGGCTCACCGTCGGACGCCCGGTCCTCCCGATGCTGGCGCACACCGCCGCCTCCGTGACCGAGGCGGTCGGCAAGCTCGGCGCCTGCGTGGTGGAGGAGAAGCTCGACGGCATCCGGGTACAGCTGCACCGCGACGGCGAGGACGTCCGCGTCTACACCCGCACGCTCGACGACATCACCGATCGGCTGCCCGAAGTCACCACGGCCGCGATGGAGTTGCGGGGAGAGCGGTTCATCCTGGACGGCGAGGTGATCGCGCTCGACGAGCGGGGACGGCCGCGTTCCTTCCAGGAGACGGCCGGCCGGGTGGGATCCCGCGTGGACGTGGCGAGTGCCGCGAAGACCGTGCCCGTCTCCCCCGTCTTCTTCGACGCGCTCTCGGTCGACGGACGGGAGCTGCTGGACCTGCCGTTCACCGAGCGGCACGCGGAACTGGCGCGCCTCGTCCCCGAGCCGATGCGGGTCCGGCGGGCCCTGGTGCCGGGGCCGGACGAGGCCGCCGAGGCAGAGAGGTTCCTCGTCGACACGCTGGCCCGGGGTCACGAGGGCGTCGTCGTGAAGGCGCTCGACGCCCCGTACAGCGCGGGCCGGCGCGGCGCGTCCTGGCTGAAGGTCAAGCCCGTGCACACCCTCGACCTGGTGGTCCTCGCGGCGGAGTGGGGCCACGGCCGGCGCACGGGCAAGCTCTCCAACCTGCATCTGGGCGCCCGCGGCGGCGACGGCTCCTTCGTCATGCTCGGCAAGACCTTCAAGGGCATGACCGACGCGATGCTCACCTGGCAGACCGGACGGCTCCGGGAGCTGGCCGTCGAGGACGACGGGCACGTGGTGACCGTACGGCCCGAACTCGTCGTCGAGAT
Organism: Streptomyces sp. NPDC002580; assembly: GCF_042889485.1. Classification (NCBI taxonomy): domain Bacteria; kingdom Bacillati; phylum Actinomycetota; class Actinomycetes; order Kitasatosporales; family Streptomycetaceae; genus Streptomyces; species Streptomyces sp. NPDC002580. The sequence continues at coordinate 225,882 of NZ_JBIAQZ010000010.1, forward strand.
CGCGTACGACGGCCTCCAGAGGTCCACCCGCTATCCGGCCGGCGTCACCCTGCGCTTCGCGCGGGTCGTGCGCTATCGCGAGGACAAGCGGGCGGCCGAGGCGGACACCGTCGACACCCTGCTCGCCGCACACCCGGAGGTGACCCGATGAGCGGGAACCAGCACGGCAGGCGGAGCGCGGGACTGCTGCTGTTCCGGCGGACCGACGGCGGCGTGGAGGTCCTGCTCGGCCATATGGGCGGCCCCTTCTTCGCACGGCGGGACGCCGGGGCCTGGAGCGTCCCCAAGGGCGAGTACGAACCGGGCGAGACGGCCTGGGACGCGGCCCGCCGCGAGTTCCGGGAGGAGCTCGGCATGGCTCCGCCGGACGGGGAGGCGGTGCCGCTCGGCGAGGTCACCCAGGCCAACGGCAAGGTCGTCACGGCCTGGGCCGTCGAGGCCGATCTCGACCCGGCGGACGTGGTTCCCGGCACGTTCACGATGGAGTGGCCGCCCAAGTCGGGGCGGCGGCAGGAGTTCCCCGAGCTGGACCGGGTGGAGTGGATGACCCCGGAACGGGCCAGGACCCTGATCGTGAGCGCGCAGGCCGCGTTTCTCGACCGGCTGGCGGAGCACCCGTACTGAGAGCCGGTGCCCGGTCCGGCGCGCCGGCTCCCCGGGACCCTCCGCGTTGCGCCGCGCCGCACCGCGCGGGAGGGTCGAGGAACAGCCCGCTCTCAGGAGGTCGGACATGGCCATCGCGACGGTGAACCCGGCGAACGGCGAGACGCTCAAGACGTACGACGCGCTCGACGCCGAGGAGATCGAGCGCAGACTCGCCACCGCCGAGTCCGCGTACCGCACCCATCGCACCACCTCCTTCGCGGAGCGCGCGCGGCTGCTGCACCGGGCCGCCGACCTGCTGGCGGAGGACGAGGAATCCATCGGCCGGGTGATGACCACCGAGATGGGCAAGCCCGTCAAGCAGGCCCGCGCGGAGGCCGCCAAGTGCGCGAAGGCGATGCACTGGTACGCCGACCACGCGGAGGAACTGCTCGCCGACGAGGAACCCGCAGCGTCCGACGCCAAGGACTCCGGCGCCTCCCGGGTCCTCGTCCGCTACCGGCCGATCGGACCGGTGCTCGCCGTGATGCCGTGGAACTTCCCGCTCTGGCAGGTGGTCCGGTTCGCCGCGCCCGCGCTGATGGCGGGCAACGTGGGCCTGCTCAAGCACGCGTCGAACGTGCCGCAGACCGCCCTCTACCTGGAGGACCTGTTCCGTCGCGCGGGCTTCCCGCAGGGCTGCTTCCAGACGCTGCTGGTCGGCTCGGCGGCGGTCGAGGGCATCCTGCGGGACCCGCGGGTCAAGGCGGCCACCCTCACCGGGAGCGAACCGGCGGGCCGGGCGGTCGCCTCGGTCGCCGGGGACGAGGTGAAGAAGACGGTGCTGGAGCTGGGCGGCAGCGACCCGTACGTCGTGATGGCGTCCGCCGACGTCGACCGCGCCGCGCGGACCGCCGTGACGGCGCGGGTGCAGAACAACGGGCAGTCGTGCATCGCCGCCAAGCGGTTCATCGTGCACACCGACGTGTTCGACGCCTTCGCCGAGCGGTTCGTGGCGGGCATGCGGGCCCTCAAGATCGGCGATCCGCTCGAGGAGGACACCGAGATCGGGCCGCTCTCCACCGAACAGGGCCGCGCCGACCTGGAGGAACTCGTCGACGACGCGGTGGAGAACGGCGCGACGCTGCTGTGCGGCGGCGAGCGCCCCGACGGCTTCGGGAGCGGCTGGTACTACACACCGACCGTGCTCACCGACATCACCCCCGAGATGCGCGTCCACCAGGAGGAGACCTTCGGGCCGGTCGCCACCCTGTACCGGGCCGCCGACCTGGACGAGGCGTTGGCCATGGCCAACGACACCCCGTTCGGGTTGAGTTCGAACGTCTGGACGCACGACGAGGCCGAGGTGGAGCGGTTCGTCCGCGATCTGGAGGCGGGCGGGGTGTTCGTCAACGGAATGACGGCCTCGCACCCGGCGTTCCCCTTCGGTGGGGAGAAGAGGTCGGGTTACGGGCGCGAGTTGTCGGGGCACGGAATCCGCGAGTTCTGCAACATCACCACGGTATGGCACGGAGCGTGAGCGTTCCGCAGTTACGATCCACCCTGTGAACCGCGAAGTGACCCTCCCCCTGATCGTCGACGACCGCGGCACGTTGCAGGTGTCGGCCGCCGACGTCAGCAAGCTGCTGCGCACGGTGGGCGGCCGGTGGCTGCACCTGGTGGAGGCCGGCCAGGACGGCCTCGACGAGGACACGGTCGCCGCGCTCACGATCGAACTGGCCAAGCTGGCCGACCGGATCGACGTCGCCTGCATCGCGCACAGCAGCGGGCCGAGCGGCGGCTGACCAGCGGGTGGTCTGAGCGCCGGCGGATGGGCCGGGCGCCGCGCGGACCGCCGGAGCGGCGTCCGCGACGCCCGGTCGGCGCCCGCCCGGCGCCCCACCGTCCCCGGCGCTCAGACCACCCGCTGGTCCAGCTCCCACAGGGCGTGCCAGAACTTCGTCTCGTAGGCCTGGAGCAGCCGCCCGTGGTGACGGACGCCGTCCCGGGAGACGCGTCCCGCGTCGAGTCCGTCCTGCACGGCGTCCAGCGCGCTGCGCTCCAGTTCGGGGGCGGGTGCCGCGAACAGGTCGAAGAAGCCGCAGGCCTCGTCGTCGAATCCGTAGTGGCGGCGCAGCGCCTCGGCGATGGTCGCGCAATAGCCGCTCCAGGCGGCGAAGTCGGCACTGAGCGCGAGGACGACGTCGGCCGGCTCCCCGTTCAGGGCGAGCCAGGCCACGTACGCGGGATAGGCCTGGCAGTCGGCCAGGGGTTCGTACGCGGACGCCGCCGCCCCGTCGGCTCCCACCGCCGCGGCGAACGCGGCGAGGCGGTCCCGGGCCAGCGCCTCCCCCTCCGCGAGCGTCCCGAAGAAGGCCGCGCACGCCGGGTCGGTGCCGGCCGCCGACCGTTCCGCCAGGTGCAGGAACGCCCGGTGGTCCGCGGCGACCACATGACGCTGTTCGTGGGCGAGGGCCGCGAGCGTGGTGCGCCGGGCGGCGCCCCGGGCGATCAGGGGCAGCAACCGGTTGGCGTGCGGGCCCGGGGCGAGTCTCCCGGCGGTGCTGTCCAGCAGTTCCCTGGCCGTCGACGTCATCGCGCGCGCTCCCTCGGTCCGCTGACTCCGGCCCCCTTCGACCAGGGTGCCACGGCGGGACCGGACGTCCCACGGCGCTCCGGACGCGCGGACGAACGAGAGCGTGATCGCGCAGGGCGTCATCGTCGGCCGGACCGGCGAAGAGGGCGGCAGCGTCACGCTGACTGCCGAAGGTGCTGCACCGCCGGACCGGCACAGCGGAGCACCCCCGCTCCCCCACAGCGGGGACGAGGGGACGGGGCGTCGCCGTGTCACAACCCGGTGACGGACAGTCGATGACGCCCGGTGTGCGGGTCCGCCCCCGTCTAGCGTCGTGCGCCTGAACCAGCACTTCTCGGGGAGATCCTGTGCGTACCCGCATCATCACCACCATCCTGGCCTGTACCGCCGTGGCAGCCCTGGCCGCCTGCGAGCCGAAGAGCAGCGACACCGGATCGGCCGCCGGCGGCGGCCCGGCAAAGTCCACGGCCGAGAAGAAGGCCGTCCCCACCTTTGTCGGCATGGGACTCCAGTCCGCGCAGGACAAGGCTCAGAAGGACGGGTTCTACGGGCTCACCTCGCACGACTCCCTCGGCCGCGACCGCTCGCAGATCCTCGATCGGGACTGGAAGGTCTGCTCCCAGGAGCCGGCCGCCGGTAGCGCCGTGTCCACGGACACGAAGCTGGACTTCGGCGCGGTCAAGCTCGACGAGACCTGCCCGGCCCGTGACCGAGCCGCCCCGGCTTCCGCCGGAGCGACGATGCCGGACTTCGCCGGCAAGGCTGTGAAGGTGGCCCGCGGGGCGCTGGACCCGGGTACGTCGATCACCGTCAACGACGCGACCGGGGACAGCCGCTTCGTGCTGCTGGAGTCGAACTGGAAGGTGTGCGGTCAGAAGCCGGCCGCCGGGGCGGCGCTGTCGGGGCAGCCGGTGGAGTTCAGTGCTGTGAAGTTCGAGGAGAGTTGCCCGTAGACGACGGATCGCCCCCGCCGCTTCCCGGATGGGCGGCCGGCGGGGGCGTCATCACCCCGCCTCGGCGGGCGGCGGCAGGCCGGGTCCGAGGAATGAGCCGATCCGCGGCTCCGGGTCCGGCCGCTCGCCGCGGCGGCCGAGCCGCTCGAGCGACCTCGCGTCGGCAGCCTCCCCCAAGCGCTCGTCGGCCTTCGGCCGACAGCACGGGAGCGGTCCTCCGGTCGGTTCCGGAGGGCCGCTCTTCGACTGTGCCCCTCCGCGCGTCCTGCCGCCGTGACGAGTTACCGGATCGGCATCCCCGACAGCGTGCGGGCGATCACCAGGCGCTGGATCTCGCTGGTGCCCTCGAAGATCGTGTAGATGGCCGCGTCGCGGTGCATCCGCTCCACGGGGTATTCACGCGTGTAACCGTTGCCGCCGAGGATCTGGATCGCCTGGCCGGTGACCTTCTTCGCCGTCTCGCTGGCGAAGAGCTTCGACATCGATCCCTCGGCGGCCGTGAACTGCTTGCCGTTGACCGCCATCCAGGAGGCCCGCCACACCAGCAGCCGCGCGGCGTCGATCGAGGTGCGCATGTCGGCGAGCTGGAAGGCGACGCCCTGGTTGTCGATGATCGGGCGGCCGAACTGCTCACGGGTCTTCGCGTAGTCGAGGGCCACCTCGTACGCGGCCCGGGCGGTGCCCACCGCCATGGCGCCGACGGCCGGACGGGACGCCTCGAAGGTGGCCATCGCCGCGTTCTTCACGCGCTCGCCGCCACCCGCGCGCACGCGCTCACGGGCGCGGGCGAGGCGCTCGTCGAGCTTCTCCTTGCCGCCGAGGAGGCAGGAGCCGGGGACGCGGACGTTCTCCAGGACGACCTCGGCGGTGTGCGAGGCGCGGATGCCGTGCTTCTTGAACTTCTGCCCCTGGGACAGACCGGGGGTGTTCGGCGGCACGATGAAGGAGGCGTGCCCCTTGGAGCCGAGGTCCGCGTCGACGACCGCGACGACGACGTGGACGTTGGCTATGCCGCCGTTGGTCGCCCAGGTCTTCGTGCCGTTCAGGACCCATTCGTCCTTGGCCTCGTCGTAGACGGCGCGGGTACGCATCGAGGCCACGTCGGAACCGGCGTCGGGCTCGGAGGAGCAGAAGGCCGCGACCTTGACATCGTTGGCATCGCCGTACATCTGGGGGATCCAGGTGCCGATCTGCTCCTCGGTGCCGTTGGCGAGGACACCCACGGCGGCGAGGCCGGTGCCGACGATGGAGAGGGCGATGCCCGCGTCGCCCCAGAACAGTTCCTCCAGGGCCATCGGTATGCCGAGACCGGTGGGGTCGAAATACTGCTGGGCGTAGAAGTCCAGGGAGTAGATGCCGACCTTCGCGGCTTCCTGGATGACCGGCCAAGGAGTCTCTTCGCGCTCGTCCCATTCGGCGGCCGCGGGACGGATGACATCGGCGGCGAAGCCGTGCAGCCAGTCCCGGACCTCCTTCTGTTCGTCGTTGAGCTCCATGGTGAACTCGGCCATGTCCCCTCCAGCGCTGCACTAAACTGTTACTTGCGGTAACTGGAGTGTGTTACCGGCTGGTAGAGAAAGTCAACTCCCGAACTCTGCTCGGCAGCCCGTTCGATACCCATACGCCGATCAGTGTTAGTTTGCGCAGGCGTCACCGAATCACCACGGGTGGGGAGAGCACATGGACACCACACAGCGGACCGATCAGCAGAGGTCGGCCGACCGCCGGCGCCGCGAACTGCTGGAAGCCGCGGACAGAGTGGTGCTCCGCGACGGCCCCGGGGCCTCCATGAACGCCATCGCCGCCGAGGCCGGCATCACCAAGCCGATCCTGTACCGCCACTTCGGCGACAAGGGCGGACTCTACGCCGCGCTCGCCAAGCGGCACACGGACGCACTCCTCGGAGCGCTGCGGGCGGCGCTGGACGCTCCGGCCGGGCGACGTGAGCGCGTCGAGGCCACCCTGGACACGTACTTGGCCGCCATCGAGGCGCGACCGCAGGTCTACCGGTTCCTGATGCATCCGGCGGAGGGCGGCCAGCCGGGCGACCCCGGTTTCGACGTGGGCAAGTACTCCGCGCCGGTCCTGCGCCGCATGGGCGAGGAACTGGCCGAGGTCATCGAGGAACGCGTGGATCTCGGGCCCGGCAGCCAGCAGTTGGCCCGGGTGTGGGGTCACGGGATCGTCGGCATGATGCACGCCGCCGGGGACTGGTGGCTCGGGGAACGGCCCTGCACGCGCGCCGAGTTGGTGCGAAGCCTGGCCGACCTGCTGTGGGGCCGCCTGGCCGCGGCGGGTGACCGCGTGGGTGGACCGGGCTTCTGATCCGGGCCCGGACGGACATCCCGTCAGGCGCGCGGGCCCTCGACCGGGGCAGGCGCGTGCGACCGGCGCCGGGGGGGGGGGGCCCCCCCCCCCCGCCCCCCCCCGCGGGGCCCCCCCGCCCCCCGCCCGCGGGGGCGGGCCCCCCCGCCCCCCCCCCCCCCGGCGGGGGGGGGGCCGCCCCGCCGGGGCGGGGGCGGGCGCGCCGGCCCCCGCCCCCCCCCCCCGCCCCCCCGGCCCCCGGGCCCCGGGACCGCCGTCAGCCGCTCCAGGGGGCCCGTGCCACCTGGCGCAGCAGCCGTCGTCGGCGCCATCCGGTGACCCGGTCCGCGTAGACCCCGCCGTCGAGGTGGTCGCACTCGTGCTGGAGGCACCGGGCGAACCAGCCCGTGCCGTGCACGGTCACCGGATCGCCGGTGACCGTGCGGCCCTCGACGACCGTGTGGTCGTACCGCTCGGTACCGGCCTCCAGACCGGGCAGCGAGAGACAGCCTTCCGGTCCGCGCAGGACCACACCGTCCGCCTCGACGAGCCGCGGATTCACCACATGCCCGACATGGCGGACATCGTCGTCGTCCGGGCAGTCGTAGACGAAGACCCTGAGTCCGACGCCGATCTGGTTCGCGGCGAGACCGACGCCCTCGGCGGCGTACATCGTGGCGAACATGTCCTCCACGAGTTCGGCGAGTTGGGGACCGAAGTCGGTGACGTCCTCGCAGGCCGTGCGCAGGACGGGGTCGCCGAGCAGGGTGAGGGGCCGGACGCGCCCGTGGGTGCCCGGGATGGAACCGTGTCGCATGACGGCAAGGGTACGGTCCTGGTAGGCGCGCACATGTCGCGTCGGCACCGAGGTGGGTGCCGCGATTCGGGCCCGTGATTGGATCTCGATAGGCTGAGCCCCACATGGTGCCGGGGGCAGGGGCGCGGCGCGTACGCAAGGAGGATCGAGAAACGATGTCAGGCAACTCGGACCCGCTGTCGCCGCGGGCCAAGCTGGCCGTGACGGCGGGCAAGGCGGCGGCTGCCGTCTCGCGGGCCGCCGGACGCGGCAGCGGATCGGTGATCGGTGGCCGGGTGGCGCTCAAGCTCGACCCCGACCTGCTGGCCAGGCTGGCCACGCACCTGGACGTGATCCTGGTGTCCGCCACCAACGGCAAGACCACGACCACCCGGCTGATCGCCGAGGCGCTGCGCGCCGCGGGCCCGGTCGTGTCGAACGCGCTCGGCGCCAACATGCCCGCGGGCATCACCTCGGCACTCGCCGGGGGGTCGGACGCCAAGTTCGCGGTCATCGAGGTCGACGAGAAGTACCTCGCCGGTGTGGCACGTGACACCGACCCGAAGTGCATCGCGCTGCTGAACCTCTCCCGTGACCAGCTCGACCGGGCCGCCGAGACGCGGATGATGGCCGAGCACTGGCGCGAGGGGCTGGCCGGTTCCAAGGCCGTCGTGATCGCCAACGCGGACGACCCGCTGGTGGTCTGGGCCGCGTCCTCGTCACCGAACGTCGTCTGGGTGGCGGCCGGCCAGATGTGGAAAGAGGACGCCTGGTCCTGCCCGTCCTGCGGCGGTGTCATGCAGCGTCCCGGCGACGACTGGTTCTGCGGCGAGTGCGGCTTCCGCCGTCCCACGCCGACCTGGGCGCTGTCCGGGGACCACGTCCTCGACCCGCACGGATCCGCCTGGCCGATCCACCTCCAGCTGCCGGGCCGCGCCAACAAGGCGAACGCCGCCTCGTCGGCCGCCGTGGCCGCCGTCTTCGGGGTGCCGCCGCAGGTCGCCCTGGAGCGCATGTACCAGGTGCAGGCGGTGGCCGGACGCTACGACGTGGTGCAGTTCATGCAGCGCGACCTGCGTCTGCTGCTCGCCAAGAACCCCGCGGGCTGGCTGGAGACCTTCTCCCTGATCGACCCGCCGCCGACCCCGGTCATCCTGTCGGTGAACGCGCGCGGCGCCGACGGCACCGACACCTCCTGGCTGTGGGACGTCGACTACACCCGCCTGACCGGGCACCCGATCTTCGTCCTCGGCGACCGCAAGCTGGACCTCGCCGTACGCCTCGAAGTCGCGGGCCAGCAGTTCCAGGTATGCGACACCCTCGACCAGGCCGTGCAGCAGGCACCGCCCGGGCGCATCGAGGTCATCGCGAACTACACCGCGTTCCAGGACTTGAGGCGTCGTGTCGGCAACTGAGCCACGGAGGACGAAGAGAATGAGTGACAACAGCCTGCGTCTGGTGTGGATCTATCCGGACCTGCTGAGCACCTACGGCGACCAGGGCAACGCCCTCGTCGTCGAGCGGCGGGCGCGTCAGCGCGGCCTCGACGTGGCCCGTGTCGACGTGCGCAGCGACCAGCCGATCCCCACCTCCGGCGACATCTACCTCATCGGGGGCGGCGAGGACCGGCCGCAGCGGCTCGCCGCGGAGCGGCTGCGCCGCGACGGCGGTCTGGAGCGGGCGGTGGGCAACGGCGCGATCGTGTTCTCCGTATGCGCCGGCTACCAGATCCTCGGGCACGAGTTCATCAACGACCTCGGCGAGCGCGAGCCGGGCCTCGGTCTGCTCGACGTGGTCTCGGTGCGCGGTGAGGGCGAGCGGTGCGTCGGCGACGTCCTCGGGGACATCGACCCGCGGCTCGGACTCCCCCAGCTGACCGGCTTCGAGAACCACCAGGGGGTCACCCACCTCGGGCCGACCGCCCGCCCGTTCGCGAACGTGCGGCTCGGCAAGGGCAACGGCACGGGCGACGGCACCGAGGGCGCGTACAACGACACCGTCTTCGGTACGTACATGCACGGACCCGTCCTGGCCCGCAATCCGCAGATCGCGGACCTGCTGCTGAAGCTGGCCCTCGACGTCAACGCGCTCCCGCCGTGCGACGACCGCTGGTACGAGGCGCTGCGCTCCGAGCGCATCACCTCCGCCCAGCAGCCCGCGTAGGGCCCGCCCGGCCGCCCAGGAGGAACCGTTCCTCAAGGAGGAACGGTTCCTCTTCGCGTTCCCCGGGGAGCGGTGCTCCGCGCTTCGGGGAACGGCCGCGGGCACCCCTCCGGAGCCCGTCCGATACGACTTCCGCACAGGTGAGCGGGCCCGTCTGGCACGGCAACCGCACAGGTGAGCGGGCCCGTCCAGCAGGCGGACGCACGGTGCGGCCGGGCCCCCTCCCGCCGGTAGGGTGGCGGAGATCCTGCCGGACAACGTGGTCCGGTCCCCGGCCCACGTTGAGAAGGTATTTCGGGCTATGCGCATTGGTGTCCTCACGTCCGGCGGCGACTGCCCCGGCCTGAACGCCGTCATCCGGTCGGTCGTACACCGTGCCGTCGTCGACCACGGCGACGAGGTCATCGGCTTCCGGGACGGCTGGAAGGGCCTCCTGGAGTGCGACTACCTCAAGCTCGACCTCGACGCGGTGAGCGGCATCCTGGCCCGCGGCGGCACGATGCTCGGCTCCTCCCGGGTCCAGCCCGCGCACCTGCGGGACGGCGTGGAGCGGGCCAGGGGCCACGTCGCGGAGCTCGGGCTCGACGCGATCATCCCGATCGGCGGTGAGGGCACGCTGAAGGCGGCCCGCCTGCTGTCGGACGCCGGCCTGCCGATCGTCGGCGTGCCGAAGACCATCGACAACGACATCGCGGTCACGGACGTCACCTTCGGCTTCGACACGGCCGTCGGTGTCGCGACCGAGGCCCTCGACCGGCTGAAGACCACCGCGGAGTCCCACCAGCGCGTGCTGATCGTGGAGGTCATGGGCCGCCACACCGGCTGGATCGCGCTGCACTCCGGCATGGCCGCGGGCGCCCACGCCATCGTCGTGCCCGAGCGGCCGTTCGACATCGAGGAGCTGGCCGCCAAGGTCGGCGAGCGGTTCGCGGCGGGCAAGCGGTTCGCCATCGTCGTCGCCGCCGAGGGCGCCAAGCCCCGCGAGGGCTCGATGGAGTACGACGAGGGCGGCAAGGACGTCTACGGCCACGAGCGCTTCGCGGGCATCGCCCGGCAGCTCTCCATCGAGCTGGAGCAGCGACTCGGCAAGGAGGCCCGGCCGGTCATCCTCGGCCACGTGCAGCGCGGCGGCACGCCGACGGCCTACGACCGCGTCCTCGCGACCCGGTTCGGGTGGCACGCCGTGGAGGCCGTGCACCGGGGCGAGTTCGGGAAGATGACCGCGCTGCGCGGCACCGACATCGTGATGGTGTCGCTCGCTGAGGCGGTCGAGACCCTGAAGACGGTTCCGGACGAGCGCTACGCCGAGGCGGAGTGCGTCCTCTAGGACATGCGCGGTGGTAACCGCCCCCGGCCGCAGCCGCGGCCGGGGGCGGTTCTACTCTGGTGCGGACGGACAGCGCACAAACCTCCCCCAGTGCCCCAAAAGGGCGGGGGCAGCCCAGAAACAGGAGCCGGCGGATGGATCACAGCGGGCACGGCATGACCATGGATCTGCCGCCGTTCACGCTGGGGCGGGGGCTCGAGTGGTCCGCGGACCCGTTCTTCCTCGTCGCCTGCCTGCTGGGGCTCGGGCTGTACGGCTGGGGTGTCGTGCGGCTCGCACGGCGCGGCGACGCGTGGTCCTGGGGCCGTACGGCCTCCTTCGTCATCGGCGTGCTGACCGTGCTGCTCGTCATGTGCACCCGGCTGAACGACTACGGCATGGTCATGTTCAGCGTGCACATGGTGCAGCACATGGTGATCAGCATGCTGTCGCCGATCCTGATCCTGCTCGGGGCGCCGATCACCCTGGCGCTGCGCGCGCTGCCGGTGGCCGCGAAGCGGGGCGCCAAGGGGCCGCGTGAACTGCTGCTGATGTTCCTGCACAGCCGGTACATGCGGATCGTCACCCACCCGGCGTTCACCATCCCGCTGTTCATCGCGAGCCTGTACGCGCTGTACTTCTCGCCCGTCTTCGACTTCCTGATGGGCTCCACCGCGGGGCACATCGTGATGATGTGCCACTTCCTCGCCGTCGGGCTGGTCTTCTTCTGGCCGATCATGGGTGTGGATCCGGGCCCGCACCGCCCGGGCTATCTGATGCGGATGCTGGAGCTGTTCGCGGGCATGCCCTTCCACGCCTTCTTCGGCATCGCGCTGATGATGGCCTCGCAGCCGATGGTCGAGTCGTACAAGAATCCGTCGGCCTCCCTCGGCATCGACGCGCTCGCCGACCAGACCGCCGCCGGCGGCATCGCCTGGGCGTTCAGCGAGATCCCGTCCGTCCTCGTCCTGCTCGCGCTGCTGTTCCAGTGGTACGGCTCCGAGCAGCGGCAGGCGAAGCGCCAGGACCGGGCCGCGGACCGCGACGGCGACAAGGAGCTCGAGGCCTACAACGCCTATCTCGCCTCGCTCGACGCGCGGAGCCGCTGACCCGGCCCGGCCGCTCGGCCGCCGGTCACGACCGCCGTGGCCCCCGGCCTCTGGCGCGCCTCCTCCCTCCGGGTGAAAATGGCGCCAAAGGCCACGGCCCGCGTCGCGGACCCGCCTGGAGGAGGGTGCTGCGATGCCCGGTACGACGAAGACGATGGGGGTGCTCACCGTGGGCGGGCTCGTCATGGTGACGGCCTACACGGTGGCGCTGGGAAGCAACGGCTGGCTGTGGTTCGGCTGGGTCGTGCTCGGCCTGATCACCCTGGGAATGGTGGTCTCGCACGGCAGCACCTGACCCCGGCCCACCACTCGGGGGAGACACGGCAGGGGGCCGGGGCCCCCGGTCCCGGCCCGCCGCCCCTCGGGCCGTCGCCGGCCGCAACCGGCCGCCACCGGTCATTGCCGGGGGCGGCGGGCCGCCGAGTGCACTCCGGGCTGGTACTTGGGGAGCCGGGCGGTGATCTTCATCCCCGCTCCCACCGCGGTCTCGATGACCAGGCCGTGATCGTCGCCGTACACCTGGCGCAGCCGTTCGTCGACGTTGGAGAGCCCGATGCCCCCGGACGGGCTGACCTCTCCGTTCAGGATGCGGCGCAGCCGTTCGGGGTCCATGCCGGTGCCGTTGTCCTCGATCACGACCAGCGCCTCGGCACCCGCGTCCCGCGCCGTGATGCTGATGTGGCTCTTGTCGGTCTTGCCCTCGAGCCCGTGCTTGACGGCGTTCTCCACCAGGGGCTGGAGACAGAGGAACGGCAGCGCGACCGGCAGCACCTCGGGCGCGATCTGCAGGGTGACCGACAGCCGCTCGCCGAAGCGGGCCCGGACGAGCGCCAGGTAGTGGTCGATGGCGTGCAGTTCGTCGGCGAGGGTGGTGAAGTCACCGTGTCTACGGAACGAGTAGCGGGTGAAATCGGCGAATTCCAGCAGCAGGTCCCGGGCGCGCTCCGGGTCGGTGCGGACGAACGAGGCGATCACGGCCAGTGAGTTGAAGATGAAGTGCGGGGAGATCTGGGCACGCAGGGCCTTGATCTCGGCCTCGATCAGCCGGGTCCGGGAACGGTCGAGGTCGGCCAGCTCCAATTGGACGGAGACCCAGCGCGCGACCTCGCCCGTGGCGCGTACGAGGACGGCCGACTCCCGGGGCGCGCAGGCGACGAGGGCTCCGTGCACCCGGTCGTCGACGGTGAGCGGGGCGACCACGGCCCAGCGCAGGGGGCAGTCGGGCACGTCGCAGCTGAGCCGGAAGGCCTCGCCGCGGCCCGTCTCCAGCGGGCCGCCGAGCCGTTCCATGATCTCCGTGCGGTGGTGGGCCCCGACGCCGTCCCAGGCGAGGACCGAGTCCTGGTCGGTCAGACACAGCGCGTCCGTGCCGAGAAGGGTGCGCAGGCGGCGGGCGGACCGGCGGGCCGTCTCCTCGGTGAGTCCCGCGCGCAGCGGGGGCGCGGCCAGCGAGGCGGTGTGCAGGGTCTGGAAGGTGGCGTGCTCGACGGGGGTGCCGAGCCCGCCGAGGTTCTCGGGCCGCGCGGTGCGCCTGCCGAGCCAGAATCCGGCCGCCAGCAGGGGAAGCACCGCGACACAGAGCCCTGCCACGAACCCGCTCACCCGGTCACCCCCGCCTTCGTGACGTCCGCCGCACCGCGCCCCTGACCATCCTGGCGCGGCCACCCCGGCCGAGGACCCGCGTGCCCTCGGCCGCGCCCGCGCGCCGAAGCCCTCACCGCTCGGACTCCTTCGCGCCCGTCGCCGCGGCGCCCGCCGCCGCTCCCGCCGCCCCGCTCACCGCCGCGTGGACCTGGCCGTCCGTGAGTTCCTCCGGGAGATGGAAACGGGCGAGGATCGCCGCCGTTCCGGCCGGTATGCGGGCGGCGGTGACCAGGGACACCAGCACCATGGTCACGAAGCCGAGCGGCACGGACCAGAGGGCCGGCCAGGCGAGCAGCGCGTGCAGGGACCCGGTGTTCGGCAGGCCGGCCATGGTCGCGGCGACGGCGACGAGTGCGGCGCCCCCGCCGACCAGCATCCCGGCCGCCGCTCCCGGCGGGGTGAGCCGCCGCCACCAGATGCCGAGGACCAGCAGCGGGCAGAAGGAGGACGCGGACACGGCGAACGCGAGACCCACCGCGTCGGCGACCGGCAGCCCGCCCACCAGCACGCTCGCGGCGAGTGGCACGGCCATGGCCAGCACGGTTCCGAGCCGGAAGTGGCGTACCCCGCGGGAGGGCAGCACGTCCTGGGTGAGCACGCCCGCGACCGCCATGGTCAGGCCGGACGCGGTCGACAGGAACGCGGCGAAGGCGCCGCCCGCGACGAGCGCGCCGAGGAGGTCCGCGCCGACTCCGCCGATCATCCGGTCGGGCAGCAGGAGCACCGCGGCGTCCGCGTCGCCGGTGAGGCTGAGTTCGGGGGCGTACAGCCGGCCCAGTGCCCCGTAGACGGGCGGGAGGAGGTAGAAGGCGCCGATCAGGCCGAGGACGGCGACGGTGGTACGGCGGGCGGCGACACCGTGCGGGCTGGTGTAGAAGCGGACGACGACGTGGGGCAGTCCCATCGTGCCGAGGAAGGTGGCGAGGATCAGGCCGTACGTGGCGTACAGCGGGCGTTCCTCGCGCCCCGCGGCCAGCGAGGTCGACATGCCGTCGTTCTCGCCCCGGTCGGCCGCCGGGACCGGGGCGCCCCGGTCGAAGGTCAGGTCGGTACCCCGCTCGATGTGGTGGGCGCCCCGGGGGAGCCGGACGCGCGCGTCCTCGTACCGGCGGCCGTCGACGGTGCCCGTCACGGTGACGGTGAGCGGCCCCGACAGTTTCAGGTCGAGCGTGGCGTCGACCTGGACGAGACGGCGTTCGCGGAAGGTCGGCGGTTCGGCGAAGGGATCGCGGGGGGTGTCGTGGGACTGCCAGGCGAGGATCAGGAAGAGGGCGGGGACCAGCAGGGCGGTGAGCTTGAGCCAGTACTGGAACGCCTGTACGAAGGTGATGCTGCGCATGCCTCCGGCGGCGACCGTGGCCACCACGACGACGGCCACGAGCACCCCGCCGAACCAGTCGGGCGCGTCGGTCAGCACCGCGAGGGTCAGCCCGGCGCCCTGGAGTTGGGGCAGCAGGTAGAGCCAGCCGACGCCGACGACGAACGCGCCGGCGAGCCGCCTGACGGCCTGGGACCCGAGCCGGGCCTCGGCGAAGTCGGGCAGCGTGTAGGCGCCGGAGCGGCGCAGCGGCGCCGCGACGAAGAGGAGCAGGACGAGGTACCCGGCGGTGTAGCCGACGGGGTACCAGAGCATGTCGGGGCCCTGGACGAGGACCAGGCCCGCGATGCCCAGGAACGAGGCCGCGGAGAGGTACTCACCGCTGATCGCCGCCGCGTTGAGCCGGGGGCCGACGGTGCGCGAGGCGACGTAGAAGTCGGAGGTGGTCCGGGAGATGCGCAGCCCGAACGCGCCGACCAGGACGGTCGCGACGACGACGAGGGCGACGGCGGGGACGGAGTAGTTCTCGTTCACGGCTCAGCGGTCCTCGACCAGGCGCACGAAGTCCTTCTCGTTGCGCTCCGCCCGTCGTACGTACCAGCGGGCGAGCAGCACCAGCGGGGGATACACGCAGAAGCCGAGGACGGCCCATTCCAGGGTCGCGCCGTCCGGCATCGCGGCGAAGACCAGCGGCAGCGGGCCGACGAGCAGCACCAGGACGGCGAACACCGTCGCCCCCGCGCGGAGTTGACTGCGCATCAGGGAGCGGACATAGGTGTGGCCGAGTGTGGTCTGTTCGTCGATCTCGGTCCGCGGCCGGTAGTGGCCCGACCCGTGGGGGTGGCGACCGCGCGAGCGGAGCCGGGCCGCGGGGAGGGTGCGCCTGGGCTCTCCGGTGACGGTCACCCGGCGTTCGGTGGGGTCCTGCGGCACGCCGTCCTCCTCAGCTCGTGGTCCGGCGCAGCAGCAGATCGCGCAGTTGGCGGGCGTGCCGGCGGCTGACCTGGAGTTCGACGGAGTCGACGAGGACGCTCACCGTGCCCGCGTCCAGGCGCAGTTCGCCGATGTGGCGCAGGGCGACGAGGTGGCTCCGGTGGATGCGGACGAACCCCCGGGGGCGCCATCGCTCCTCGAGGGTGGACAGCGGGATGCGCACGAGATGGCTGCCCTGGGCGGTGTGCAGCCGGGCGTAGTCGCCGTGGGCCTCGACGTGCGTGATGTCGTCGACGGCCACGAAGCGGGTGACTCCGCCGAGTTCGACGGATATGTGGTCGGGGTCGGGCTCGTGGACGGGGATCAAGGGTGCGGTGTCCCGGAGTTGGACGGTCCGCCGGACCGCCTCGGCGAGCCGTTCGCGGCGTACGGGCTTGAGGACGTAGTCGACGGCCTTGAGGTCGAAGGCCTGGACGGCGAAGCCCTCGTGGGCGGTCACGAACACGACGAGCGGCGGCTGGGCGAACCCGCCGAGCAGCCGGGCGAGGTCGAGTCCGTCCAGGCCGGGCATGTGGATGTCGAGGAAGACGACGTCGATCGCCTCGGGTCCGCCGGGTCCTGACTCCAGGGCCCGGTTGATCCGGCGCAGCGCCTCGGTGGCGTCGCTCGCGCCCTCGGCGCTGCCGATCCGGGGATCGGCGTTCAGCAGGTACAGGAGTTCCTCGAGGGACGGTTGTTCGTCGTCGACGGCGAGCGCGCGCAGCATGAGAGTGGAGTGTAGGAGCGTTGGGCCCGGCTGGACATGTGCGGGACGTGGACGTCGTGGCCGGCCGGGCGGAGGCCGCCGCTGGATACAGTGCCGCCATGAGCAGCAAGCCCGCGATGTTCGACGACCTCGACCGCAAGATCATCACGGCTCTGATGGCCAACGCCAGGACGAGCTTCGCGGAGATCGGCGCGGCGATCGGCCTGTCCGCGACGGCGGTCAAGCGCCGCGTGGACCGATTGCGCGAGACGGGTGTGATCACCGGGTTCACCGCCACGGTGAAGCCCGCGGCGCTCGGCTGGCGCACGGAGGCGTACGTCGAGGTGTACTGCGAGGGCGCGGCGCCGCCGCGGCGGCTCGCGGAGGTGGTGCGCAACCATCCGGAGATCACGGCGGCGATGACCGTGACCGGCGGCGCGGACGCCCTGCTGCATGTACGGGCCACGGATGTGGGGCACTTCGAGGAGGTCCTGGAGCGCATCCGGGTGGAACCGTTCATCCGGAAGACGATCAGCTACATGGTCCTGTCCCATCTGCTGCCCGAGGCCCCGGAGGCGGGGGCGACACACGCGGCCCCCGATGACGCAGGAAACGTGCGCTGACCCGACAGATCACGCAGCAGTGCTGCGTACACGCGCAGCTCTCCTCGCTTGTCGCGCGAAGCCCTCGCTTCTTACCGTGGAGACGTCCCACCCGTCGACACCGCAGGAAGCGGAGGAACCTCTCTGTGCCCGACAGCCGTGTGCCGCGCCTCCGGCGCTTTCTCGTCTGCGAACCCAGACACTTCGCCGTGCAGTACGCCATCAACCCCTGGATGCGTCCCGACACCCCCGTGGACGTCGATCTCGCGCGCGATCAATGGCGGGCACTGATCAGTGCCTACCGCGCGCACGGCCACACCGTCGACTCCGTCGAACCGGTGCCCGGTCTGCCCGACATGGTCTTCGCCGCGAACTGCGCGCTCGTGCTGGAGAACCGTGTCTTCGGCTCGTCCTTCCACGCGCCCGAGCGCCGCCCCGAGTCCATCGCCTACGACACCTGGTTCAAGGCGGCCGGCTTCGACGTCTACCGCCCCGAGTCGGTGTGCGAGGGCGAGGGCGATCTCGTCCCGGCGGGCCGCTACGTCCTGGCCGGTACCGGCTTCCGCACGACACCCGAGGCGCACCGCGAGGTACAGGAGTTCTTCGGCGTCCCGGTGATCGGCCTCCAGCTGGTCGACCCGCACTTCTACCACCTCGACACCGCGCTCTTCGTCCTCGACGACGCGAACATCGCGTACTACCCCGACGCCTTCTCGCCGGGCAGCCGCGAGGTGCTGGGCCGCCTGTTCCCGGACGCGGTGCTCGCGACCCGCGAGGACGCCTTCGCCTTCGGCCTCAACTCCGTCTCCGACGGACGCCACGTCTTCATCGCGCCGCGCGCCGAGGCCCTCGCCGGCCAGCTCGTCCGGCACGGCTACGTCCCCGTCCCCGTCGACCTCTCGGAGCTCCACAAGGCCGGCGGCGGCATCAAGTGCTGCACTCAGGAGATCCGTTCATGACCGCTCCCGCCCGTACGCGCACGTCCGCCGACACCGGTACGCGCGGCTCCGACGAACTGATCCGGGCCGAGGCCCCCGTCCTGGCGCACAACTACCACCCGCTGCCCGTGGTCGTCGCGCACGCCGAGGGCACCTGGGTCGAGGACGTCGAGGGCCGCCGCTACCTCGACATGCTGGCGGGCTACTCGGCCCTCAACTTCGGCCACCGCAACCCGGTGCTGATCGAGGCCGCGCACCGCCAGCTCGACCGGCTCACCCTCACCTCGCGGGCCTTCCACAACGACAGGCTGGCCGGGTTCGCCGAGTCCCTGGCCGCCCTGACGGGCCTGGACATGGTCCTGCCGATGAACACGGGCGCCGAGGCGGTGGAGAGCGCCATCAAGGTGGCCCGCAAATGGGCGTACGAGGTGAAGGGCGTCGAGCCCGACCGGGCGACGATCGTGGTGGCGGCCGACAACTTCCACGGCCGTACGACCACGATCGTCAGCTTCTCCACCGACGAGACGGCCCGGGCCGGCTTCGGCCCCTTCACGCCGGGCTTCCGGGTGGTGCCGTACAACGACCTGGCCGCGCTCGAGGCGGCGATCGACGAGACGACGGCCGCGGTGCTGCTCGAGCCGATCCAGGGCGAGGCGGGCGTGGTCATCCCGGACGACGGCTACCTCGCGGGCGTCCGCGCGCTCACCCGCCGCACCGACTGCCTGTTCGTCGCGGACGAGATCCAGTCCGGGCTCGGTCGCACCGGCACCACCCTCGCGGTGGAACACGAGTCGGTCCTGCCCGATCTGCTGCTTCTCGGCAAGGCGCTCGGCGGCGGCATCGTGCCCGTCTCCGCGGTCGTCGGACGCCGGGACGTGATGGAGGTGCTGCGCCCGGGTGAACACGGCTCCACGTTCGGCGGAAACCCGCTGGCCGCGGCGGTCGGCTCGGCGGTCGTCGCCCTGCTGGAGACCGGCGAGTACCAGCGCAGGGCGACCGAGCTGGGCGTGGTCCTGCGGGACGGGCTGGCGGCCCTGGTGGGCCGGGGCGTCGAGGGCTTCCGCGCGCGCGGGCTGTGGGCGGGAGTAGACATCGACCCGGCCGTCGGCACGGGCCGCGAGATCAGCCGGCGCCTGATGGACGAGGGGATTCTGGTCAAGGACACGCACGGTTCGACCATCCGGCTGGCACCCCCGCTCACCATCACGGCCGAGGAACTCCGGTCGGCTCTGGGGGCCCTGGAGAAAGTACTGACGCGAGGGATCTGATATCGGCCAACAGGCCACAGAGAGTGACACCACATCGGTTACGCCCGACGGCGGCCGCGCCTACACTGATCGCTCCCCGGGGAAATGAGGAGTGCCCCAGTGTTCTATCACGTGCTCAAATACCTGCTTCTGGGTCCGCTGTTGAGACTGGCCTTCCGGCCTCGGATCGAGGGCCTTGAGCACATCCCGTCGTCGGGCCCCGCCATCGTGGCCGGCAACCACCTGTCCTTCGCCGACCACTTCCTGATGCCCGCGATCCTGAAGCGCCGGATCACCTTCCTGGCGAAGGCCGAGTACTTCACCGGGCCCGGGATCAAGGGACGGCTGACGGCCGCCTTCTTCCGCAGCGTCGGGCAGATCCCGGTCGACCGTTCCGGCAAGGAGGCGGGGCAGGCCGCGATCCGCGAGGGGCTCGGCGTGCTGCGCAAGGACGAGCTGCTCGGCATCTACCCCGAAGGCACCCGCTCGCACGACGGACGGCTGTACAAGGGCAAGGTCGGCGTCGCGGTGATGGCGCTGCGGGCCCAGGCCCCGGTCATTCCCTGCGCGATGATCGGCACCTTCGAGGCCCAGCCGCCCGGCAGGAAGCTCCCGCGGATCCACCCCGTGGTGATCCGCTTCGGCGAGCCGCTCGACTTCTCGCGCTACGCCGGGATGGAGGGCGAGAAGGCCGTCCTGCGGGCCATCACGGACGAGATCATGTACGCCGTCCTGTCCCTCTCCGGCCAGGAGTACGTCGACCGGTACGCGGCCGACGTCAAGGCGGAGGAGGCGGCTGAGAAGGCCGCCGAGAAGGGCGAGCAGGGACGCAGGTTCCCCCGGATGCCCATGAGTTGACCGGCCCGGGAACTCGTACGTACATCCTGTACGTTTCTTACACATGAGACGTGCTGTGGTGATCGGGGCGACAGGACAGATCGGACGCGCGGCCGTGCGGGCGCTCGCCCTGGACGGCTGGGAGGTGACGGCCGCGTCGCGCGGCGGCGGCCGTGACGACGGCTGGCCCGCCGGGGTGCGCACGGCGGCGCTCGACCGGGAGGACGACCCCGCGCCGGCCGCGGTGGTCGGTGACGGCTGCGACGTGCTGGTGGACATCGTCGCGTACGGCGCGGCCCACGCGCGGCAGCTGACGGCCCTCTCCGACCGGGTCGGCTCGGCCGTCGTCATCTCCAGCGTGTCGGTGTACGAGGACGACAAGGGCCGCGGATTCGACACGCAGTTCGAGCCGGACGGCTTCCCCGCCTATCCGGTGCCGATCCCCGAGCGTCAGGCGACCGTCCCGCCCGGCGAGGCCACGTACAGCACGCGCAAGGTGGCCCTGGAGCGTGAACTCCTCGCCGCGGGCGACCGGTTGCCGACGACGCTGCTGCGGGCGGGCGCCGTCCACGGCCCGTACGGCCGCGCGCCCCGCGAGCTGTACGTGGTCAAGCGCAATCTCGACGGCCGCCGCAGGCGCGTCCTCGCGTACGGCGGCGCGAGCCGTTTCCATCCGGTGAGCGTGCACACCCTCGCCGAGCTGATCCGGCTGGCCGCCGCGCGACCCGGCTCGCGCGTCCTCAACGCCTGCGACCCCGACGCGCCGACCGTCGCGGAGATCGCGCGGGCCGTCGACGCGGTGATGGGCGCCGAGACGGAGGACGTCCTCGTCGACGGGCCTCCCCCGTCGCCCACGGTGGGCGACACGCCCTGGACCGTTCCCCTGCCGGTGATCTGCGACATGAGCGCCGCCGAGCGGGAGTTGGGCTACCGCCCGGTGGTCCGGTACGCCGACACGCTCCCGGAGACGATCGCCTCGATCGAGCGGCAGCTCACGGGGCGGGACTGGCGGGAGGCCTATCCCGCGATGGCCAGGAACTACGGGGATCTCTTCGACTACGCGGCGGAGGACGCCTGGCTCGCGTCCTGAGACGGGGACGGTCCGACGCGCCCCCGCGGCGCGGCGGGTACGACCGAGGGGGCGGCCGGATGGACCGGCCGCCCCCTCGTACCGCGCTGACTACGGCTGCGGAGTGGCGTGCGACGCGCAGGTCACGTCGGCCGCGTCCGTCTTGCCGGTGAGCAGGTAGGAATCCACCCGCCCGTTGATGCACGGGTTGACCAGACCGGTCACACCGTGCGAGCCCGCGCCCTTCTCGGTGATCAGGCGGGAACCCTTGAACCGCTTGTGCAGCTCGACGGCGCCGACGTACGGAGTGGCGGCGTCATTGGTGGACTGCACGATCAGGACGGCCGGCAGACCCTTGCCGGTCGTCACGTTCACCGGGGTCTGCTGCTTGACCGGCCAGGTGGCGCACGGCAGGTTCATCCAGGCGTTGGCCCACGTCATGAACGGGTAGTCCTTGTGGAGCCGGGAGTTGTCCCGGTCCCACTTCCGCCAGCTGGTGGGCCACTGGGCGTCGGTGCACTCGACGGCCGTGTACACGGCGTTGCCGTTCTCCGAGGAGATGTTGCCGGCCGTGTCGGACAGGTCCGGGGCCGCGGCGTCGACGAGCGCCTGGGTGTCGCCGGCGACGTACTTGCTGAACACCGAGGCGGTCGGCGCCCACGAGGAGTCGTAGTACGGCGCGCTCTGGAAGAAGGAGATCAGCTCGGCGGGGCCGACGACGCCGCCCAGCGGGGCCTTCTTCGCGGCGGCGCGGACCTTCAGCCACTGGGCCTGCACCTCGGCGCGGGTGCCGCCGAGGTGGTAGGTCGCGTCGTTCTTGGCGACCCAGTCCTCCCAGTCCTTCCAGCGGCCCTCGAAGGCGATGTCCTGCTCCAGGTTGGCCTGGTACCAGATGTTCTGGCGCGCGGGGTTGACGACGCTGTCGACGACCATGCGGCGCACGTGCCCCGGGAAGAGCGTGCCGTAGACGGCGCCGAGGTACGTGCCGTACGAGACGCCCAGGTAGTTGAGCTTCTTCTCGCCGAGCGCGGCCCGGATGACGTCGAGGTCACGAGCCGTGTTGGGCGTGGTCATCTGCGCCAGCACGGCCTTGCCGCTGCGCTCGGCGCAGCCGTCCGCGTACTCCTCGGCCAGCTTGCGCTGGGCGCGCTTGTCGGCCTCGGAGTCCGGGACCGGGTCTGCCTTGGGCGCCTTGACGAACTCCTGCGGGTCGATGCAGGAGATGGGTGCCGAGTGGCCGACACCGCGCGGGTCGAAGCCCACGAAGTCGTACGCCTTGGCGGTGTTCGCCCACAGGGGCGCCTTGGTGGTGACACGGCGCGGGAAGCGCATGCCCGAACCACCGGGGCCGCCCGGGTTGTAGACGAGCGCGCCCTGGCGCTCCTCCTTGGTGCCGGTGCTCCCGATGCGGTCCACGGCCAGCTTGAGCTGCTTGCCGTAGGGGTGCGCGTAGTCCAGCGGCACGCTGACCCAGCCGCACTGGATCGGCTTCTCGAAGCCCCAGTCCGTCGGGCAGTCCTTCCAGTCGATCCCGGCCTCGGCGGCCCGCTCCGCGGCGATGGCCGCGCCGCGCTGCTCGCGGCTCTGACCGTGGCTCCGGCCCTGACGCGAGTCGGCGGTGGCCGACGGAGCCGCGACGGCTCCGGCTATCAGGGTCGCCGTGACGAGTGCTCCGGCCGAACCGAGCGCTGTCACCCGTCTCGTCGGTCTTGTAGACCTCAAGTGGGGCCTCCCCGTACATGGTTGCGATTGTCTCCGTGATCCTCGCGGCTGTGAGGCCCCTGGCAACAGACGTGACCGGTGTTCTTTACTAATCCGATAGCCGGTATGCCTTGTTCCGTTGAGCGGTGAATGTTTCGTGAACCCGCTTGCCCGCACCGGCTGTTGCCTTCGGGCGCTCGGGAACGGCCGACGTCAGGCGAGCCCGCGCAGTGCCTCGTCCAGCACCCTCCGCAGCAGCAGCGCGTCCGGGGCGAGCGCCGTCACGAGCACGGCCGGCCCGGCGAGCGGGGTGAGCGCCGCGCACGCGCCCAGCGGCCGGGCCGACGGCATCTCCTTCTCGAACTCCGGTCGCACGAGGACCAGCTGTCCTACGGCCCGGTGACCGGCGAGGACGGCGGGTCCGTCCCAGCCCCCGGGCGCACCGGGACCGCACGCCACCTCCTGGTCGAGCAGGGCCCGCCCGCCGTACCGCACGGTGAGACGGCTGGTGAGCCGCCCGGGTTCCTCACCCACGCGTCCGAGCACCTGCTCCTCCCGGAGGACGAGCCGGGCGCCGCGCCCGAGGTCCACGCGGGAGGAGACGACGAGGTCACTGCCGCCGGCGGAGATCAACTGCTCCGGCAGCCAGGTCAGTTCGCCTCCGTCGGCGACGTCGAGGCGCACGTCGTACCGGGCCTCGCCCTTGGCCTGTCCGGGCAGGGCGATGGTGGCGGCGGCCGAGCCCACCCGCAGTCGGGCGCCCGGACCGACCCGTGCCTCGATGGTGAGGTGATCCCCGCCGAGCGGTCCGCTCATCGCCCCGACCAGCATCACGCGGGCCTCGGGCCCGCCGCCGCGGACCCGGCGGAGGGCGAGCGGTCCCTCGCCGTCCAGCACCGGCAGCGACGTGCCGCCCCGGCCGTCGTCCCGGGCCTCGATCCGTGCGGTGGCGCGCAGGCCGGCCGTCGTCACGCCGTCCACGCCGCGAGCCGTTCCCGCACCCATCCCGCGACCGCCGTGACCCCGTCGTCGGTCCGCAACGACTGGAAGACCACGGGGCGTTCGGCCCGCTGCGCCTTGGCGTCGGTCGCCATCCGTCCCAGATCGGAGCCGACGTACGGCGCGAGGTCGGTCTTGTTCACGACGAGCAGGTCGGCCGTCGTGACGCCCGGCCCGCCCTTGCGCGGGATGTCGTCCCCGCCCGCGACGTCGATCACGAAGATCTGCGCGTCGACCAGCCCCTTGGAGAAGGTCGCGGTGAGGTTGTCGCCGCCCGATTCCACCAGGATCAGGTCGAGCGGTCCGACCTCGTCCTCCAGGTCCTCCACCGCTTCGAGGTTCGCGGAGATGTCGTCCCGGATCGCGGTGTGCGGACAGGCGCCCGTCTCGACGGCGGTGATCCGCTCCGGGGGCAGCACCGCCTCCCGCAGCAGGAACTCGGCGTCCTCGCGGGTGTAGATGTCGTTGGTGACGACGGCGAGGGACAGTTCGTCGCGCAGCGCCCGGCAGAGCGCGGCGACGGTGGCGGTCTTGCCGGAGCCGACGGGGCCGCCGAGCCCGATGCGCAGGGCACGGCGCCTTCCGTCGGGCCGTCGGGCGTCGGCGCTGACCGCGGACGGCCCGTGGAGAGTGTGGTCGAGATGCACGGCGGGCTCCAGATTCGTTCGGGGCGTTGCGGTCGGGAGGGGACGGGGCGGGTGACGGCCGTCCCGGGTGCCAGGGTCTCGGCGACCCGGACGGCGGGACACCGGGACGGTCTTCGGGCTCCCGTGGGTCCGGGAGCCCGCGGCCGCCAGGTCCTGCCGTCACGGGGCGGGCGGGAATGTGACGACAGGGCCTAGGACGCGAACAGCCGTACGGGCCAGGACGCATGGGCTTCGGCGCCGATCTCCAGCAGCGGCGCCGAGGCCGCGGGCAGCACGTCGACCCCGTCGTCGAGGACCCGTCGTGCCGCGCCCGCCGCGGCGTGGGCGACGACGTCCAGCTCCGGCGCCAGCCGGGCCAGCACGGCCGTCGCGTCGAACGGGTCGAGGCTCAGCAACCGCACCGTCGCCGAGGCCGGCCCGCTGACGCACTCGTACACCGAGCAGTACGCGGCGTCCTCGGGACCGAGGCCGGCGGCCCTCGCCGTCACGCCCAGCACGACCGGCTGATGAGCTCCCTTGGGGAACTCCCTTGCCAGCGCGTCGAGTTCGGCGCAGGGCCAGGTCGCCCGGGCCGCCCGCACGAGTTGCCGTCCGAGGCGGCGCGCGGCGACACGCAGCGCGAGCGAGGGCGTGCGCGCGTCGGCCGCCGCGTCCAGAGCCACCGGATCGACTCCGAGGGCGCCCGCCGCGGCCAGCGCGGCCGCGACGAGTCCGGTCGTGCGCAGTCGGCCCCGGCAGAAGTCCTCCAGGGTCGCCGCTCCGGTGATCCGTCCGGCCTCGACCGCGGCTTCGGCCCCGCCGGAGTGCGCGTGCCCTCCGGCGGGAAAGCGGCCGTCGGCCAGGACGAGAAGTGCTGCCCGCGACATCAGAAGAGGAAGTAACGCTGGGCCATGGGCAGTTCGGCGGCCGGAGTCGCCTCGACGAGTTCCCCGTCGATGTGCACGGCGAAGCTGTCGGGGTCGATCCGCACGTCGGGCCGCGCGTCGTTCTCCCGCATGTCGGCCTTGGTCACCGACCGTGTCGACTCGATGGCGACGAACCGCTTGCCGAGCGAGAGCCGTTCGGGCAGTCCGTCCTCGATGGCGAGCGGCGCCACGAAGTTGAACGAGTTCGCGGCCGGGGCCCGTCCGATCGCCCCGAACATCGGCCGGGGCAGGATCGGCTGCGGGGTCGGGATGGACGCGTTGGCGTCGCCCATCTGCGCGTACGCGATCATTCCGCCCTTGATCACGAGCTGCGGCTTGACTCCGAAGAACGCCGGCTCCCACAGCACCAGGTCGGCGAGTTTGCCGGTCTCCACGGAGCCGATCTCGCGGGCGAGCCCCTGCGCGAGCGCCGGGTTGATCGTGTACTTGGCGACATAGCGACGTACGCGACGGTTGTCCGCGCGGCCGTCGCCCGGCAGCGCGCCCCGGCGCCGCTTCATCACATGGGCCGTCTGCCAGGTCCGCATGACGACCTCGCCCACGCGGCCCATCGCCTGGGAGTCCGAGGAGATGATCGAGATGGCCCCGAGGTCGTGGAGTATGTCCTCGGCCCCGATGGTCGACGGCCGGATACGGGACTCGGCGAAGGCCAGGTCCTCGGGCACCGCGGGGTTCAGGTGGTGGCAGACCATCAGCATGTCGAGGTGTTCCTCGGCGGTGTTGACGGTGTAGGGCCGGGTCGGGTTGGTGGAGCTGGGCAGCACGTGCGGCTCGGAGACCACGGTCATGATGTCCGGCGCGTGCCCGCCGCCCGCGCCCTCGGTGTGGTACGCGTGGATGCCGCGTCCGCCGATGGCGGCGAGCGTGTCGGCGACGAACCCGGCTTCGTTCAGGGTGTCGGTGTGGATGGCGACCTGGACGCCGGTGCGGTCGGCGACGGTGAGCGCGGCGTCGATCGCGGCGGGCGTCGAACCCCAGTCCTCGTGGATCTTCAGGCCGAGCGCGCCGCCCCGGATCTGGGACAGCATCGCGTCGTGCGAGACGGTGTTGCCCTTGCCGAGCAGGCCGAAGTTGACCGGGTACCCCTCCATCGCCTCCAGCATCCGGGCCAGGTGCCAGGGGCCGGGCGTGACGGTGGTGGCCTTGGAGCCCTCGGCCGGGCCCGTGCCGCCGCCGACGAGTGTCGTGATGCCGGAGGCCAGCGCCTCGTCGGCGATCTGCGGACAGATCAGATGGACGTGCGCGTCGATGGCGCCCGCGGTCAGGATCCGCCCGTTGCCCGCGATGATCTCGGTCTCGGGGCCGATCACCAGGTCGGGGTGGACCCCGTCCATGGTGTCCGGGTTGCCGGCCTTGCCGATGCCGGTGATCCGGCCGTCGCGGATGCCGACGTCGGCCTTGACGATCCCCCAGTGGTCGATGATCACCGCACCGGTGACGACGGTGTCCGGGGTGCCGTCCGCGCGGGTGGCGCGCGACTGGCCCATGGATTCCCGGATGACCTTGCCGCCGCCGAACACCGCCTCGTCACCGGCGAGTCCGGGTCCGCCCGAGCGGTCCTCCTCGATCTCGACGAGCAGGTCGGTGTCCGCGAGGCGGATCCGGTCGCCGGTGGTGGGACCGAACAGGTCGGCGTACGCGCCGCGCGAGAGCTCAGGCATCGAGGGCGCCTCCGGTCTCGCCGCGCAGTCCGGGCACCACGCGGGCGCCGGCGATCGGGACCAGTTCGACGTCCACGGGGATTCCGGGCTCGAAGCGCACGGCGGTGCCTGCGGCGACGTTGAGCCGTCGGCCGTGCGCGGCGGCGCGGTCGAACGCGAGCCCGGGGTTGGCCTCGGCGAAGTGGTAGTGGGAGCCGACCTGTACGGGACGGTCGGCGGCGTTGAGGACGGTCAGCCGGGTGACCTCACGGCCCTCGTTGAGGATGACGGGATCGTCGGCGAAGAGGATCTCTCCGGGAATCACGGTGCTCGCTCCCCCGTCAGACGATCGGGTCGTGGACGGTGACCAGCTTGGTGCCGTCCGGGAAGGTCGCCTCGACCTGGACGTCGTGGATCATCTCGGGGATGCCTGTCATGACATCGTCCCGGGTGAGGATCCTGCGCCCGGAGGACATCAGCTCGGCGACGGTACGGCCGTCGCGGGCGCCTTCGAGCAGGTGCGACGTGATCAGGGCGACGGCTTCGGGATGGTTCAGCTTCAGCCCGCGGGCCCTGCGCTTCTCGGCGACGTCGGCGGCCACATGGATCAGCAGCCTCTCCTGCTCGTGCGGAGTCAGTTGCACGGCGTCCCACCTCACATCCTCGCTCCGGACCGCGCGGGGCCCGGTGGCCGGCGCCACCGAGACCCCTGGTGGCGTGGAGGGGCACGCTAGTTGGCCGGAGTTTCGAGGACGTTAACCGGCCGCTGATCCCTTTCGGGGCGGCCCACAGGGCCTCGCCCCGTCCTCCCGACGGCCCGGCTCCCCCGATTCCACCGCGTGGCCCGCACCGACGGTCCGGCGGACCGTCGCACGGTCGCACCGCCAGGGACCGGACCGTATACGGCGGACGGCGGACGGCGGACGGCGGACGGCGGACGGCGGACGGCGTGACTGTGACGCCACGTGGGGACGGCGGGCCGGGACCTGGCCCGGGTACCGCGCCGGCCAGGATCATCCGCCCGAAGACGCCCAGGCACCCTCACGCTCCCTTCCGGCGGACCGGCTCGGGCGGGAAGTCCCGCCTCGACGGCCGGACACCCGAGCGCCTCCGGTACGAGCGATTCCGGCCGCCACTCCCCCGGCTCGCCCCGGCCTGGGGACCCCACAGCTCGTGACGCGCCGACACGACCGCTCCCTGGCGGGCGCTCCCCGACGGGCGGGCCCGCACGGCCCCGGCCCTAGGAGGCGCTGGGCCCCCGGTGCTCCGCGGCGATGCCGAACCGCTGGCGTTCGCGGGGCGCGGAGGCCACCTCGCGGACGCTGGACAGGGAGCTGATCACCTGCTCGTCGGCGGGCTCCTCGAGTCCTTCGAGGCGTTCCAGGTCGGCGGCCGAGACCAGGGCGACGAGCGGCTTCCCGTGCCGCGTCACGACGACGCGCTCGCCGCCGTACACGACGCGGTTGATCAGTTCGGCGAGCTCAGCCCTGGCTTGCGTCACCGGAATCTCGTAGGCCATGGCGTCCAGCTTAGACCGGGCCTCCGGCACCCCGGAGGGTGCGCGACCCCGCCGACCAGCCGTGCGCACCGCCCCCGGCTCCCCTCCGGGTCCCGGCGCGGCGCCGTTTCCGCTCTCAGCGTGACCCCCCTTCCAGGGACGTACGTCCTGTACATTTTTTACAGACGTCGATCCGAGGAGGCGCCACCATGACCCACCCGTCCGCCCGCCACGTCCTGCCCGAGTTCACCGAACGCACCGGTACGGGGCACCGGACGCTGGATCCGTACGCCAAACTGCTCGGCGAGCGGATCGTGTTCCTCGGGACACCCATCGACGCCACCTCGGCGAACGATGTGACGGCGCAGTTCATGTACCTCGAACACCAGGCCCCCGAGCAGGACATCTCGCTCTACATCAACTCCCCCGGAGGCTCCTTCGGCGCGATGACGGCGATCTACGACACGATGCGGTTCGTCACCTGCGACGTCGAGACGGTCTGCCTCGGCCAGGCGGCGTCGAGCGCGGCCGTCCTGCTGGCCGCCGGCGCCCCGGGCAAGCGGCTCGCGCTGCCGGGAGCCCGCGTCCTGATCCACCAGCCGTCGGCCCCGGAGCCGATCCACGGGCAGGTGAGCGATCTGGCCATCCAGGCGGACGAGTTGGCGCGCACCCGCGAAACCCTCGAGGAGATGCTCGTACGGCACACCGGACGGAGCCCCGAACAGGTCGGCGCGGACATCGAGCGGGACAAGATCCTCGACGCTCCGGCGGCGCTGGCCTACGGGCTGATCGACCGGATCGTCGCGAACCGCGGGTCCTCGCCCGAGACGTCCGGCCCGAGGTGAACGGCCGATGATCCCGGACCTCCCCCCGCTGCCCGCGCTGACCCGTGCCGAGGCCGAGCTGATCGACCGCTACCTGGACGTGGTCGACCTGCTCGGCCGCATCAACCCGGCCCGCCCCGGTGACACCTATCGCGGCCTGAGGGCGGCTCAGGCACTGGTCGGCAAGGCCGCGGCTCTGCGGGACGCGCTCACACTGATGCACCAACGGGGTGAGAGCGAGGTGCACGCCCCCACTCTGGCCCAGGCCCTGCGCGTCCTCGACGGCGAGCGGCGCGCCGCCCGGGTCACCGTGCCGCCCGCGTCCGACAGTTGACGCACCCCCACACGGGAGCCGGTACGCGCCGGGTTCGCGCGGCGTCCGGATCAGGACTCAAACGGACCGGATGGTGTACCCACCGATGGCGTAGCGAACGGTCCTTTCTGAGACCCCTCCAACTTGCGCAACAAGCGGGTCCCAAAGGCGGGATGAAGCCCTTCGTCGCAGGTGCGGGCCTCATCGGTGTCCCCAACACCCCGTCGAACAGAGGGGTGTCCACCCGAACGGGTGAGTGGTGAGTAAGCCCACAAAACACCGGTTCCACTCGGATTTTCCCTCACTCATGAGTGAAGATCCCTCCGACGACAAGCCCCCGCCGCAGCGGCGGGGCGGTCCGGGCGGACGCCGAGTCCTGCCGCCGCCCGGATGCCCGGTCGACAGATGTGCATCGGCAGGAGTGGAGGACCCAGCACGACGGTCCGCCGGAGCGATCCGGGCGGACCTTGGGGTGAAGCCGCAACCGCGGCCGGGCAACTTCGCCAGCCCGAATCCGACAGGTCATCCTTCACAGGCGGCTGACGAAGGGTTGCGCATGACTGCGCTCAATCGTGTCCCGTCGCTGTGGACCCGGGCCGGTACGGCCTCGGCGCTCACCATCGCCGCCGTGGGCGGCAGCCTCGTGGTCCCCGGTGTCGCACCCGACGCCCAGGCGGCCACGCCGGCGACGAAGGCACTCCAGGTCGCGGCGTCCAAGCACGGCGCCCCCTACAAGTGGGGCGCCACCGGACCGCACCGTTTCGACTGCTCCGGGCTCACGCTCTACTCGTACAAGAAGGCGGGCAAGCAGCTGCCTCGTACGGCCGCGGCGCAGTACAACAAGACGCATCATGTCTCCGCCTCGCATCGCAAGGCCGGTGACCTCGTGTTCTTCCACTCGGGCCGGAACGTGTACCACGTCGGCATCTACGCCGGGAAGGGAAAGCTCTGGCACTCCCCGAAGACCGGGGAAGTGGTGAAGCTCCAGAAGATCTGGACGAGAAGCGTCTGGTACGGCAGGGTCAGCTGACCTTGTGACCGAAGGGGTGGCGGCACGTACCGCCACCCCTTCGGCCACGAAGCTCCCCGGTTGTGTGCGGCACGGACGGAACGGTTACTCATTCCGCATGACCGCCGACCCGGCCCGCACGCCCCGCGACGAGACGCCCGAGGGGAACGGCCCCGCCCAGCCCGCCCGGGCGTCAGGGCGCCGCGAGACACCCCTCGAACGGGCCGACCGCAACTTCGCCGAACTGCTCCAGGAACTGCGCGTCACCCAGACCGGGGTCCAGATCCTCTTCGCCTTCCTGCTGACGCTCGCCTTCACCCTGCGTTTCCCGTCCCTGGACACCGCGCAGCGGGCCACCTACGTCGTCACGCTGCTCCTGGTCGTGCTGGCCGCCGCCCTCTTCACGGCCCCCGCCGCCCTGCACCGGTCGTTGTTCCAGCAAAACGCCAAGGCCGCCGTCGTGCGCCTCTCCTCCCGGCTCGCGACCGCCGGTCTGTACGTCCTGATGCTCGCCTTCACCGGTTCGGTGCTGCTCGTCGTGGACGTGGTGCTGGGGCGCGCCGCGGGCATCGCCGCAGGGGCCGGCACGCTGACCGCCTGTCTGGCCCTGTGGGTCCTGCTGCCCTGGCTCGTGCAGCGCCGTCTCAGCCCCTCAGAGGCTCCAGCACGAGGACAAGACCCAGAACGGTGAGAGCGGAGCCGGTGACCCCCGACACGGCCCGCAGGGCGCGCGGCCCGCGCAGCCACCGTCCGAGCCGGTCCACCAGGAGCGCGACCACCGGGAACCACACGAGGGCCAGGACGACCACGATCAGCGCCAGGAGCAGCGTCCGCGGCATCGCGGGACTGCCCGCCGGCACGAACTGCGGCAGCAGGCTGAGGAAGGTGACGGGGGCCTTCGGGTTGAGCGCGTTGGTGACGAATCCCTGGCGCAGCGGACGCGCGCCGGGACCCGGCCCGTCCCCCGTCGCGACGCCCGGCCCCGGCCCCGTGCCTGTCACGGCACCCGATCCCGTCCCCGCGCCTGCCACGGCGCCCGTCTCGGGCCCCGGGCGGCGGGTCGAGCGCAGCGTGCTCAGGCCCAGGTACAGCACGTAGGCACCACCGAGCAGCTGGAGGGTCCGGAACAGCGCCGGTACGGCGGCGAGGACCGCGGCGACCCCGGCGACGGCCAGCGCCGTGTGCAGGAGCAGTCCGCCCGCGATACCGAGGGCGCACGCGATTCCGGCCCGGCGGGAGACGAGGGCGTTGCGTACGACCACGGTGAAGTCCGCGCCCGGCATCGCGACCATGCCCGCGGCGACGCCCGTGAAGGCGACCAACTGTGCGTCCATGCGCCCAGGCTGCCCGGCCCGGGCCTTCAGTGGGTATGTCGAATATCCTGGGCAGGCCTGAAGCGATCGTTTAGGCCCGGCGTCCGTCCGGACCCGGCGGCGGTGTCCTGACGGACGCGGCGGCGATGTCCGGACCCGACGGTCCGGTGGCCCGTCGCGGTGCTCCGCCCCCGGGAGGGTTCCCATGTACGACCCGACGCGGCTCGCGGCTCTGGTGGCGGTCTCCGAGGCGGGGTCGATCACCCGGGCGGCCGAGCGTCTCGGATACACCCCGCCGGCGCTCTCCCAACAGGTGGCGAAACTGGAGCGGGAGGTGGGAGCGACGCTCCTGACGCGTTCCCACCGCGGGGCACGGCTCACCGAGGCGGGTGAACTGCTGGTGGCGCGGGCCCGCCGGATCCTCGGCGAGATGGAGCTGGCCCGGCACGAGCTGGCACGGCTGACGGAGCTGTCGGGCGGCACCCTGCGTCTGGGCACCTTCCAGACGGCCGGCATCCATCTGCTGCCGCCCGTGCTCAGCGCCTTCCGCCGGGCCCACCCGGACGTGGAACTCGCGGTGGCCGACTACGAGCCCCCGCACGGGATCGCGGCGGTCGCGGCCGGGGAGGTGGACCTGGCCCTCACCCACACGTACCAGCCCGCTCCACCGGTTCCGGTGCCGGCGTCCGTGGCCCTCGAACCCGTCCTGGTCGAGGAGCTGGTGCTGGTGACCGCTCCCGGGCACCTCCTCGCGGGCGGTTCGGCCCGGCTGCCGCTCGCCGAGCTCGCCGGTCAGCCCCTGATCAGCATGGCCCCGGACCACCCGCCCCGGCAGGCGGTGGAGGCCGCGCTCGCCCGGGCGGGGGCCACCCCCGCGGTGCTCGTCGAGACTCCCGGGTACGCGCTGGTGTGCGCGCTGGTCAGCGCGGGGCTCGGGATCGCGGTGGTGCCGGAGATGGTGGCGGCGACCGCCGCGACCCCGGTCGGGACGCGGTCGCTGGAGCCGGGGGACCTGCGCCGGACGATCTCGGTCGTCCACCGCACGGACGTGACCGCGCCCGCGGCCGACGCGTTCCGCGCGCTGCTGCGGGGCACCTTCGGACGGGCCGGACAACACCGGGCCGGCAACCGGGCGGACCTCTAGAACCGGTCCGGGCGCGACCTCCGAGGCCGGTCCGGGCGGCCCGGCCCTACGGCTCTTGCGGGCCCGCGACGACCACCGGCTGGACGGGTGCGGTCCAGGGGAGGTCGATGGCGACCGTCTTGCCGCCCTCCCGGGTCGGCCGGACGGTGAGTCTGCCGCCGCATTCGGCGGCCAGCCAGCGGATGATCACCATGCCGCGGCCGTTGTCCTGCTGGACGGCCGCGGGCAACCGCCTCGGAAAGCGCGGATGGCTGTCGGTGACCCCGATGCGCAGGTGCTCCTCCCGGTCGAGACGTACCTCGACGGTGTAGGTGGGCGACTGCCCGAACGTGTGCTGGATGGCGTTGGTCGCCAGTTCGGACACGATCAGGCGTACGGTTTCGACGACTTCGGAGTCGGAGGGCAGACCCCATTCGGCCAACACCTCGGCAACGAATTTCCGGGCCGTGGAAACCGAGACGGGATCGCTCGGCAGCGTGATGATTGCTTCCTGGTGATCTGCCATGACGGCGTCGCCCCTTTCCCCCGCGACCGGAGCCCGACACCGAGCGGACGGTTCGAGTACGGTCCCGGACTGGTGCTTGCGCCAGACTGCCACTACCGGGCGGGTCACGGGTGCGATCCACCGAGTTATGCATATATCTGTCGCTCGATGCGGTGAACTCTGCGTCGGCAGAGCGTATTCGGGCGACTTGGAGGGAGTAAGGAGAACAGCCATGCAGCACGGTCCCGCGGTCCGCCGCCGCAAGCTCGGTGCCGAACTGCGCGCGCTGCGCGCGGGTTCGGGCCTCACGAGCGGCGAGGCGGCGCGTCTGCTCGGCTGGCACCAGTCCAAGGTGAGCCGCATCGAGACCGGCACCAGCGGGGTGAAACCGGGCGACGTGGAACGCCTGTTGGACGCGTACGGTGTCGAGGATCCGGAACTGCGCGAACTCCTGGTCGTGTTGGCGGGGTCGAAGGGCAACGGCCGTCATCACTGGTGGCACGCGTACCGGGGGGTGCTTCCGGCCACGTACCGGGACTTCATCAGCCTGGAGTCGGGGGCCAGCGACATGCGCACCCTGGAGACCTCCGTCGTACCCGGGCTGCTGCAGACGCCGGAGTACGCCCGGGCGGTGACGCGGGCCGCCGTGGGCGGCCTGGAGGAGAGCAGACTCGACGCCCTGGTCGAGGTGCGGCTGGCCCGGCAGGACGTGCTGCGTTCGGATCCGCCGCTGCGGCTGTCGGCGGTGCTGGACGAGGCCGTGCTGCGACGGGAGGTCGAGGGACCCGAGGTGATGGCCCGCCAACTGGGCCGGTTGTGCGAGTCCGCGACGCTGCCTCAAGTGCGCTTGCAGGTACTTCCGTTCAGGGCCGGCGCACACATCGGAGTCACCGGCCCTTTCGTTATTTTCTCATTTCCGACCACATCAGATCTGGACGTGGTTGTTCTCGACCACTTGACGAGTAGCCTCTATCTCGAGCAGAAAGAAGACCTCCAGGCCTACGCCGAGGCCTTCGACGCCCTTCAGTTCCACGCCCTTTCGCCCGAGGACTCGTTGGACTACATCGCCGGGATAGCTGACGGCGCGTGAGGAGGCACCCCCATGTCTGCAATGCCTCGGTACGTACCCTCCAGTACCTCACTGCACGACGTGCGATGGCTGCGCAGCAGCCGCAGTACGGGAATGAACAACTGCGTCGAGACGGCGCGTCCGGGCTCCGGCCCCTGTTCCGGACTGGTCGCGGTGCGCGATTCCAAGGACCCGGAGGGCCCCGCCCTCCTGTTCGCCCCCGACGTCTGGGAGGGATTCGTCACGGGACTGACCTGACCCGGTCCCGCACGGTTCACCGCTCCACCGGTCGATCACCTCACCGGTTCACCGTGTCACCGGTTCCGGCTGATCACGTCCACCGCGTGCCCGATCTGCTCCTCGGTGAGGTCCGCGCGGGCCGTCAGCCGCAGCCGCGAAATACCGTCGGGCACCGACGGGGGACGGAAACAGCCGACGGCGAGGCCCGCCTCGCGACAGTCGGCCGCCCATCGCACCGCCCGTTCGGGGGACGGTGCCCGCACGGAGACCACGGCGGCGTCCGGCCGCACCGCGGCCAGACCCTCCGCCGTCAGCCGGGTGTGCAGAGCCGTGGCCACCTCGCGCGCCCGCGCCGCCCGGTGCGGTTCGCGGCGCAGCAGTCGTAGCGCCGCCAGCGCCGCGCCCGCCGCCGCCGGCGCCAGCCCGGTGTCGAAGATGAAGGTCCGCGCCGTGTTGACCAGGTGGTCGATGACCGCCGCCGGGCCGAGGACAGCGCCGCCCTGGCTGCCAAGCGACTTGGAGAGCGTCACGGTCACGACGACGTCCGGGTCTCCCGCGAGCCCCGCCGCCTGCGCCGCGCCCCGGCCGCCGTCGCCCAGGACGCCGAGTCCGTGCGCGTCGTCGACGACCAGTCCCGCTCCGTACTCCCGGCAGGCGAGGGCGAGTTCGCCGAGCGGTGCCGCGTCCCCGTCCACCGAGAAGACCGTGTCGGAGACGGTCACGGCGGGTCCCTCGTGGGTGCCGAGCGCCTTGCGCACACCGTCGGGGTCCGCGTGCCCGACGACCTGGGTGGCACCGCGGGCCAGCCGGCAGCCGTCGATCAGCGACGCGTGGTTGCCCGCGTCCGAGACGATCAGCGAGCCGTGCGGCGCGAGCGCGGTGACGGCGGCGAGGTTGGCCGCGTAGCCCGAGGACAGGACGAGCGCGGATTCGAACCCGCAGAAGTCGGCGAGTTCGCGTTCCAGTTCGGCGTGCAGCTCGGTGGTGCCGGTGACGAGCCGGGAGCCCGTGGCTCCGCCGCCCCACACGTGCGCGGCCCGGGCCGCGCCCTCGGTGACCTCCGGATGGCGGGCGAGCCCGAGGTAGTCGTTGCTCGCGAGATCGAGGAGCGGCGAGTCGGCGGGGCGCGGGCGCAGCGTGCGCACGAGTCCGGCCCTGCGGCGCGCCTCGGCCTGCTCGTCGATCCAGCCGAACGCCATGTGTCCTCCGGGGCTCGTGACCAGTGCGGTGGCGGGTGTTTTGTAGGCAATGCACAGACCCTAGCGGTCGGCGCTTCGGCCCAGGATGTGGCAATACCCACACGTCGAAGCATCTCTGTTGTGCAAACTCTCCTTGGCCGATAGCGGTCGCATAGGCCAGGATCGGACCTCATGGACCTGCTGAACACGCTGGTGGACAAGGGGCTTCGGCGCGAGCTGCCGACCCGCGACGAGGCGCTGGCCGTACTGGCCACCTCCGACGACGACGTGCTCGATGTGGTGGCCGCGGCCGGCAAAGTACGCCGGCAGTGGTTCGGCCGACGGGTGAAACTGAACTATCTCGTCAACCTCAAGTCGGGCCTGTGCCCGGAGGACTGCTCGTACTGCTCGCAACGCCTCGGCTCCACGGCCGGGATCCTCAAGTACACCTGGCTCAAGCCCGACGAGGCCTCCAAGGCCGCGGCGGCCGGGCTGGCCGGGGGCGCCAAGCGGGTCTGCCTGGTGGCGAGCGGGCGCGGCCCGACGGACCGTGACGTCGACCGGGTCTCCGACACCATCAAGGCGATCAAGGACCAGAACGAGAACGTCGAGGTCTGCGCCTGTCTCGGCCTGCTCTCCGACGGCCAGGCCGAGAGGCTGCGCGAGGCGGGCGCGGACGCGTACAACCACAACCTGAACACGTCCGAGGGGACGTACGGGGAGATCACGACCACCCACACGTACGCCGACCGGGTGGACACGGTCCAGAAGGCGCACGCGGCGGGGCTGTCCGCCTGCTCGGGTCTGATCGCGGGCATGGGCGAGTCGGACGAGGACCTCATCGACGTCGTGTACGCGCTGCGCGAGCTCGACCCCGACTCCGTTCCGGTGAATTTCCTGATCCCCTTCGAGGGCACCCCGCTCGCCAAGGAGTGGAACCTCACCCCGCAGCGCTGTCTGCGCATCCTCGCCATGGTCCGGTTCGTCTGCCCGGACGTCGAGGTCCGCATCGCCGGAGGCCGCGAGGTGCATCTGCGCACCCTCCAGCCGCTCGCCCTGCACCTCGCCAACTCGATCTTCCTCGGTGACTACCTCACCAGCGAGGGCCAGGCGGGCAAGGCGGACCTGGAGATGATCGCGGACGCCGGCTTCGAGGTGGAGAACGCCGGGGAGGTGACCCTGCCGGAGCACCGCTCGACGGTCGCCGCCGGCTGCGGGTCGCACGCGGAGGCCGGCTGCGGATCGCACGGGAACGGGGGCTGCGGCTCCCACGCCGGTGGCGGCGTGTGCGGTTCCGCTCCGGCGGCCGCCGAGGTGCCCGCCGAGGTGCCCGCCGAGACCGGTACGGACGCCGAGGCTCCGGCCGGGGCCCGCACCGACCTGGTCTCCGTGCGTCGCCGCGGCGCCGGGACGGACCTCGCGCCCAATGCCTGACCTGTCCGTACGGGAACTGCTCGACCTCGACCGGCGGCACGTCTGGCATCCGTACGGGCCGATGCCCGGGCGCCAGGAGCCGCTGGTCGTGGAGTCGGCGAGCGGGGTCCGGCTGCGCATGGCCGACGGCACGGGCGAACTGATCGACGGAATGTCGTCCTGGTGGTCGGCGATCCACGGCTACAACCACCCCGTCCTGAACGACGCGGTGCGCGGCCAGCTGGAGCGCATGAGCCATGTGATGTTCGGCGGGCTCACCCACGAGCCCGCCGTGCGGCTGGCGAAGCGGCTGGTCGACATCTCGCCGGCCGGGCTGGAGCACGTCTTCCTCGCCGACTCCGGCTCGGTCTCCGTCGAGGTCGCCGTCAAGATGTGCCTCCAGCACTGGCGTTCGCTCGGCCGGCCGGGCAAGCAGCGGCTGCTGACCTGGCGGGGCGGCTATCACGGGGACACCTGGCAGCCCATGTCGGTGTGCGACCCGGAGGGCGGGATGCACGAGCTGTGGCAGGGCGTGCTCCAGCGCCAGGTGTTCGCCGAGGCGCCGCCTGCCGGGTACGAGGAGTCGTACGCCGACCGGTTGCGCGAGCTGATCGGGCGCCACGCCGACGAGCTCGCCGCCGTCATCGTCGAGCCGGTGGTCCAGGGCGCGGGCGGAATGCGCTTCCACTCCCCCGAGTACCTGCGGGTGCTGCGCGAGGCGTGCGACGCGCACGACGTGCTGCTGGTCTTCGACGAGATCGCCACCGGCTTCGGCCGTACGGGTGAGCTGTTCGCGGCGGACCACGCGGGCGTCACCCCGGACGTGATGTGCGTCGGCAAGGCGCTGACGGGCGGATACCTGACCATGGCGGCGACGCTGTGCACCTCACGGGTGGCCGACGGCATCTCGCGCGGCGACGTTCCGGTGCTCGCGCACGGCCCGACCTTCATGGGAAACCCGCTCGCCGCGGCGGTGGCGTGCGCGTCCCTCGACCTGCTGCTCGGCCAGGACTGGCGGACCGAGGTGAAGCGGATCGGGACGGGCCTGCGGGACGGTCTCGCGGAGGCCGCCGCCCTGCCGGGCGTCAAGGACGTACGGGTGCTCGGCGCGATCGGGGTCGTCCAGCTCGACCACGAGGTGGACATGAGGGCGGCGACGGCCGCCGCGGTGCGCGAGGGCGTGTGGCTGCGGCCGTTCCGCGACCTCGTCTACACGATGCCGCCGTACGTCACGGGCGACACGGATCTGGCACGGATCACGCGCGCGGTGTGCGCGGCGGCGCGGGAGGGCTGAGATGCCGGTACTGGTGATCACGGGGACGGGCACGGAGGTCGGCAAGACGATCGTCACGGCCGCCGTCGCCGCCACGGCCCTGGCGGCCGGGCGGTCCGTGGCCGTCCTGAAACCCGCGCAGACGGGCGTGGGTCCGCGCGAGCGAGGCGACGCGGACGAGGTGGCCCGGCTCGCGGGCGCCGTCACCACGCTCGAACTGGGCCGCTATCCGGAGCCGTTGGCACCGGCGACGGCCGCCCGTCGGGCCGGGCTGACGCCGGTGTCCCCCGAGCTGGCGGCGGAGGCCGCGGCCAAGCTCGCCACCGAGCACGATCTGGTGCTGGTCGAGGGCGCCGGCGGTCTGCTCGTCCGGTTCGACGGTGAGGACGGGACGCTGGCCGACACGGCCCGGTTGCTCGACGCGCCCGTGCTGGTCGTCGCCTCGGCCGGGCTCGGGACGCTCAACATGACGGAACTGACGGCTCGTGAGCTGCGGCGCCGGGAGCTGG
The DNA here is from genome assembly GCF_042889485.1 of Streptomyces sp. NPDC002580. NCBI lineage: Bacteria > Bacillati > Actinomycetota > Actinomycetes > Kitasatosporales > Streptomycetaceae > Streptomyces > Streptomyces sp. NPDC002580. The sequence continues at coordinate 265,204 of NZ_JBIAQZ010000010.1, forward strand.
ACCTCGCCGGGGTGGTGATCGGCAGCTGGCCGGACTCCCCGGATCTGGCGATGCGGTGCAATCTCGCGGATCTCCCGGCGGTGTCCGGGGCTCCCCTGATGGGGGCGGTACCGGCGGGCGCGGGTTCCCGCTCACCGGCCGACTTCCGCGCGGGAGCGCCGAGCTGGCTCGACCACCGGTTGGGCGGCCGCTGGAACGCCGAGGCCTTCGCCTCGTCACAGACGGACTGACCCGTGGCGAACCGGCCCGGCCGCCTGCGGCCGGGCCGGCGGGGGCCCGGCCACGTCGGCGTGCCCGTGCGTGGCCCGGCCGCCTGCCGACCGGCGATCCGGGGGTCTGCCGGGGATCGGCGACGGCGCGCTCCTCGATCGCCCGGTGCTCGGAGCGTGCGGCGTACGTGCCCGGGGGACAATTCCGGTAGGTCCCGTCTCCCGGGAGGTCCGCCATGCCGTTCAACCCGATCCGGTCGGCCCGCACCGGCGCGGTCGCTCCGGAGGCTGTGCACCATCCGGTGTTCGCCCGCTACTACGCCCGCGTCAGCGCCGGCGCCGAGACCCGGATGGGCATGGGCCGGGTGCGCGAGCGGCTGCTCACCGGGCTCTCCGGGCGGGTCATCGAGATCGGCGCGGGCAACGGCCTGAACTTCGCGCACTATCCGGGCACCGTCTCGGAGGTCGTCGCCATCGAACCCGAGCGGCTGCTCCGGCAGTTGGCGGTGGAGGCGGCGCTGCGCTGCGAGGTGCCCGTCGATGTGGTGCCGGGGGCCGCGGAGGCGCTGCCGGTCAAGAGCGAGGCGTACGACGCGGCCGTGCTGTCGCTGGTGCTGTGCAGCGTGCGGGACGTGCGCCGGGCGCTCGCCGAGGTGCGGCGGGTGCTGCGCCCCGGGGGCACCGTTCGGTTCTTCGAGCACGGCAGGGGCGGAGGACGGCTGATGGGGTCCGTCCAGCGAGGCCTGGACGCCACGGTGTGGCCCCGGTTGTGCGGCGGCTGTCACGTCGCCCGTGACCCGATCGGCGCCCTGCGGGAGGCGGGGTTCGCACTGGGCCCCTACCGGCGGTTGCTGATGCCCGAGAGGGGGCCGCGCCTGCCGACCTCGTACTGCGTCCTGGGCACGGCCCACCGACCACTCGACTAGGCGATGCCGTTCGCGTCGTCGAGGCCCGGGCCGCGGCGTCCGGCGAGGCGGAGCGCACCCGGCCCGCCGGGCGTACCCGGGTGACACGGCAACGCGGCGAGACACCGTGCCGGGCATCGCGGCCCCGGAGCGATCCGGGGCCGCGCCCCTAGTTCACGCGGCCTTCGAAGCACTGCTTGCCCTCCTTCGCCGCGCGCCGGAAGCAGGCCTGGACGAGGGTTCCGGGGCGGGTCACCACCATGGGGGTGTACACGAAGGAGTCGGTGTCGGTGCCGTCCTTGATCCCGGCGCCGCGGGCCCGTCCGCCGGTACCGGCCGCGCGCACCTCGATCCGGTCCCCGACCCGGGTACCCCAGGTCCGTGCCCAACTGGTCCTGCACTCCTTGCTGTAGCGCAGTTCCACCCAGGCTCCGCCCGCCATGCGGTGCCGGGCCGGGGTGTCCGGCTCGGCGGCGCAGTACATGGCCATCGGGCTCCTTCCCTCGCAGTCGGACCCCCGGCAGTACGCCCCGGATCCGGACGGGGACGGGGATGCCGACGTGGGTGCGGACGCCGCCGGCCGGTCGCGGTGGTGCGGCAGCAGCAGGAGCGCCACCGCGACACCGCCGACGGCCACGGCGCACACGCACGCGAGGACGGCCACGCAGGTCGCGATCCGGTCGCCGGGCCGCCCGGTCCTCCCAGGTTCAGGAGCCGGGGACGGATCCGGAGGCTGCGGCCTCGGAACAGGTGTGTCCCGTCGCGGCGCCTCCGCCCCGCGCCCGCTCCACACGGGCTCGGCGATCTCCCACAGGGCCAGGCATCGGCCGGCCGGCTCGCCAGCGAGACGGCACAGGTCCTGCACCGCCGCGCGCGGTGGCAGCGTCCTGCCGTTGAAGTAGCGCTCCCACGACGACTTGCTGAACGCGGTCCGCGCCGCGAGGCCCACCAGGCTCAGGCGGGCGGCTTGTCTCAACTCCCCCAGCGCGGCGATGAGTCGGGCGTGTTCCGGCGATGGTGTCATCCGCGCAGGGCCCGCCAGGTGAGCGGCCCGACGACGGCGTCCGCGTCGAGGTCCGCCCGCTTCTGGAAGTCCAGGACCGCGCTCCGCGTCAGCGGACCGAACATCCCGTCGATGCCCCCCGGCGAGATGCCCGCCCTGCGCAGCAGACACTGCACCTCGGCCACCTCCGGTCCGGCACTGCCGTACGCCACGATCGTGGCCGTGGTGCGGCTGTTGCCCGCGTACCAGCCGCCGCCGCCGCGCCGCACCCGGCAGTTGTACGCGGGTGTCACCGACGGGGTCGGTGGCGAGGCGACGGGCGGAGCCGCCGTCGCCCTGCCGCGGCCGTCACCGAGCCGTACCGCCACGAGCACCGCCGAGGAGACGGCCAGTACCAGGGCCACCGAGCCGGCGACGACCGCGAGCCGCAGTGCGCGTCCGTACGGCGGCAGGTCCGCTGCCCCCGACAGAAGGATCTCCGGCTCGGGTGGTTCCGGCTCCGGCGAGGGCTCGCCGGCACGCCTGTTCCGCCAGACCTCGGAGGCGACCTCCCGCAGGGCGAGCAGCCGGGTCGGATCGTCGCCGCCGATCCGGGCCAGCGCCTCCACCGCGTCCGGGGGCGCCAGCGCGCGGCCGCCCAAGTACCGTTCCCACGACTTCGGGCTGTACCCCGTCTTCGCCGCCAGTTGCGGCACGCTCAGCTCGCCGCGGTCCTTCAGCCAACGGAGTCGCACCACCAACTGCCTTACCCGTGGATCCAGTTCTGCGGGCAGCTCTTTCCAGCGCGACAAGTTCCCCCACTCGCTTCCACGGTCATGTGCCTTGGCCGATGGTCCCCGTGGCCCCGCGGCATTGTGCACCAGCGCCAACTCCCCGCGTCCTGAAGCACTTCCCGCACGGGCGCAGATCCGGCCACCGCCCGCCGCGGGCGTCCCGCCACACCGACCCGGCGCACGGCGTCACCGCAGGTCAACCGGCGGGACGTCCCACGACGCCGTCACTTTCGCGGCAACTGTGGCCGTGTCGGCCGTCCGGCCCGCAGTCTCGTTCGCAACCAGGGCGTCGGCCGCAGCGGCTGACGCCCGATGATCCGAGAGGGAAACGCATGCGATCGAACGTCTTGGTCAGGACCCTGGTCAGTGCCGTCGCCGTGGCAGGGATCGCCGCCGGCGGACTGGCGACCGCGGGCACGAGCGTCGCGGCCTCAGCGCCCACCGCGAGCGTCCGGACCGCGGGTGTCGGCGTCCTCGCGACGCAGAACTTCGGCCTCAGCGTCCAGCAGGCCAAGAACGTCCAGTGCTTCATGCGCGGCTCCGCGGCCGCCGACTACCACGGCAACATCGACGGGCAGCTCGGCACCGTCAGCTGGAAGGGCATCCAGCGCTTCCTCAAGGCGAACTGGAACTACAACGACGGCATCGACGGCGACCCCGGCCCCAACACCGTCAAGGCGCTGCAGCGCATGCTGGCGTCCGGCTGGGACTACAACGGCCGCATCGACGGCGACGCCGGCACGGCCACGCGGGCCGCGTTCGCCCGGTTCGCCAACGACACGAGCGTCTTCTTCCCCTGCTGAGCCGGACCGCCGGACACCCGGGTGCCCCAGCGGCGCCCGGATGTCCGGCCTTCCGCCGGCGCCGTGCCCCGGCGCTGACCGCGGGCCGTCGCGTCCGGCAGGGGCGGACGGTTCGCCCCTCGGGCCGGCGGAGCGGCCCCGGTCGACGTCACAGGCTCCAGCGGCGCAGTTCGTGCGTGATGTCGTGGACGGTGGCCTCGCCGCCCTTGACCAGACGGGCCAGTTCCCGCACCTGTTCGGGCGAGGTGACGACCTTCAGGCCGCTGGCGACCAGGTAGGCGTAGGCGACGGCCGAGGCGAACATCGCGTTGGACCGTTCGAGCGCCGGGACGTGCAGCAGGAGCTGGAGCAACGCGGCGGCGCGGGCGTGCGGACTGTCGTACACGGGGATTCCGAAGATCTCCGCCTCATGCCGGCTGACGGCGGCGACGAGCGCTCCCCAGTCGGTGACCTGGGGATCTCCGGGTGTCTTCTGTTCGGCGATCATGAGAAGCCAGGCAAGATCGATTCTGAGACTGCTCAAGGGATCAACGACGACCTTCGCGGGTTCCCTCACGGTCCGCGCCGAACTCCTCGGCGAAGACGGACTCGTACTGCTTCATGAAATCGGCGGCGGCCTCCACGAACGTGTGGCCCACCTCCCCGGTGTCCTGCCGGACCAGTTCCTCGATGTAGCGGTTCACACTCATCCCCCGTTCCAGGGCTCGCTCCCTGGCGGCCCGCGCTGTTCCCTCGTCCACCCGGACGTTCAGCTGAGTCTTCGCCATCCTTCGAAGCTAGCGCGGAACGACTAGCGGCGGCAAGGGCGGGCTCCCGGCCAGGAGGCCGGCGCACCTCGGACCGCCCACCGGCGAGCAGCACGGTGGAGACCGCCATGGAGAAGCACGGTGGAGAGTGCCCCTTACATCGGTATCAGGGACACACCCTGAGACGGAGGCCGTCCGGCACTCAGGGGGGATACCGGGTGTGCCCCCGATCACACTACGCTCGGGCGGGACAAGGGAGTCGGGACGTCCATCACACAGGAGGCGGTCTTGTCCACAGCTGCTGCCGAGCATCTCCCCGGCCGCGCGGAGGGGGACGGGATCGCCGCCCGCGCCCGCGGCCTGACCAAGGCGTACGGTTCCGGCGAGACCGCCGTGCTGGCCCTCGACGGGGTCGACGTGGACATCGCGCGCGGCCGGTTCACCGCCGTCATGGGCCCTTCGGGCTCCGGGAAGTCCACCCTCATGCACTGCCTGGCGGGCCTCGACACCGTCTCGGCCGGACAGGTCTGGCTGGGCGACACCGAGATCACCGGCCTGAAGGACCGTGAACTGACCCGGCTGCGGCGGGACCGGATCGGCTTCATGTTCCAGTCGTTCAACCTGATCCCCACCCTGAACGCGGCGGAGAACATCACGCTGCCCATGGACATCGCCGGCCAGAAGCCCGACCAGAAGTGGCTGGACCAGGTCATCGACACCCTCGGGCTGCGCGACCGGCTGAAGCACCGGCCCGCCCAGTTGTCCGGGGGCCAGCAGCAACGCGTCGCCTGTGCCAGGGCGCTCGCCTCCCGGCCCGAACTGATCTTCGCGGACGAGCCCACCGGCAACCTGGACTCCCGGGCGGGGCTCGAGGTTCTCGGCTTCCTGCGCGAGGCCGTCGACGCGCTGGGCCAGACCGTCGTCATGGTCACGCACGATCCCGGCGCCGCCGCCCACTCCGACCTCGTTCTCTTCCTCGCGGACGGGCGCATCGTGGACGAGATGGAGCGGCCCAGCGCGGAGGCCGTGCTGGAGCGGATGAAGCGCTTCGACACGACCCGGGTGACCTTCGACGGCGGACGCGGCAAGGCCGGTGACACGGCGTCCGGCGCCGACTCCGACGGCGTCGCGCCTGCCGAGGGGGCGGAGGGAACGGCCCCCGTCGCTGGCGCGGCTCCCGGCGACTCCGCCCCCGGTTCCGTAACCCCCGACAAGGACTGAGGCGGTCGTGCTCAAGGCGACACTGCGAAGTTTCCTCGCGCACAAGGGACGGCTGCTGCTCTCGGCACTGGCCATCGTGCTGTCCGTGGCCTTCGTCGCGGGCAGTCTCATCTTCTCGGACACCGTGACCCGCACGTTCGACCGGCTCTTCGCCTCCACGTCGGCCGATCTGACGGTGGAGCCGAAGAACGACCTGAACTCGCAACTGCCGACCGGCGCCACCGAGACCGTCCCCGCCTCGGTCGCCGGCCGGATCGCCGCGGTCGACGGAGTCGCCGCCACCCACGTGGACGTGTCGGTGGAGAACGCCCCGGTGGTCGACAGCGAGAACGAGTCGGTCGGACCGACGACCGGCGCCCCCACCATCGTCAACAACTGGGAGATCACCGAACGCAGTCCGGTGAAGCTGACCTCCGGGCACGAGCCGCGGGGCGACGGGGAGGCGCTGCTGGACGCCGACACGGCCGACAAGAAGCACCTCGGTATCGGTGACACCCTGACGGTCCAGGCGCAACCCGGCTCGTTCCAGGTGCGGATCGTCGGGATCGCCACCTTCACCACCACGAACCCGGGCGCGGCCCTGGTCTTCCTCGACACCCCGACCGCGCAGAAGAAGCTGCTCGGCGGCACCGACGTCGCCACGAGCATCTCCGTGGACGCCGCGCCGGGTGTCGGGGACGATCAGCTCAAGAAGCGCGTCTCCGCCGAACTCGGCACCAGGTCCTACGACGTGAAGACGGCGGAGGAACAGGCCGAGTCGGCCGCCGCCCAGCTCGGCGGATTCCTCGACGTCATCAAGTACGTGATGCTCGGCTTCGCCGGGATCGCCGTGCTCGTCGGCATTTTCCTCATCGTCAACACCTTCTCCATGCTGATCGCCCAACGCACCCGGGAGCTCGGCCTGTTGCGCGCGCTGGGCGCCGACCGCCGCCAGGTGCGCCGGTCGGTGCTCACCGAGGCACTGCTCCTCGGCCTGGTCGGTTCGACCCTCGGGCTGGCGGCGGGGATCGGGCTGGCGATCGGGCTGATCAAGCTGATGTCGGCGTTCGGGATGAACCTCAAGTCGACCGAGATGGCGATCGGCTGGGCGACTCCCGTGGCGGCGTACGTCGTCGGGGTCGGCGTCACCTATGTCGCCGCGTATCTCCCGGCCAGGCGCGCGGCGGGCGTCTCCCCCATGGCGGCCCTCGCGGACGCCGAGGTCGCGGGCGTGGGCAGGCCGTTGCGGGTACGGGCCGTGGTGGGCGGTGTCGTCGGCGCGGCCGGGGCCGCGGCCCTCGCGGGATGCGCGGCCTCGTCGAAGACCTCGACGTCCGCGTCCCTGCTGGGACTCGGAGTCGTCCTGACCCTGATCGCGACGGTGATCGCCGGGCCCCTGCTGGTCCGGCCGGTCATCCAGGTCCTGGGCGGCGCGTTCCCCGCGCTCTTCGGCCCGGTGGGCCGGATGAGCCAGCGCAACGCGCTGCGCAACCCCCGGCGCACGGGCGCCACCGCCGCCGCGCTCATGGTGGGACTCGCCCTGGTCGGCGGGATGTCCGTGGCCAGCGCCTCCATGAGCAAGTCCTTCGACGAGCAGATCGACAAAACGCTCGGCGCCGACTTCGTGCTCCAGAACGACAACTTCGTGCCGTTCTCCAAGGAACTGACGGACGGCGTGCGTTCCACCGAGGGTGTCGGGCTCGTCGTCCGTCAGCGCTTCACCCCGGTCGCGGTACGGCTGCCGGACGGCAAGCGGATCGAGTCGGCGGCCTCGGCCTACGACGCGCGGCTCGACGACGTCGCCCACATCACGTACGCGCGGGGCGACACGGCGGCGGCTCTGGCCGACGGTCACATCGCCATGGACGCGAAGTTCGCCGAGGACCACGACGTGCGGATCGGCAGCACGATCCCCGTCGAGTTCCCCGCCGGACGCAGGACCGAACTGACGGTGGGCGCGCTCACCGACCAGGACGGCGGCGACGGGTTCGGGATGCAGGGCGGGCTCGTCATCGGGTTCGGCACGATCGAGAAGTTCGTGCCCGGCGGACAGGACACCGCCCTCTACGTGAACGCGGCTCCGGGCACCGCCCCGGACCGGTTGCGCCCGCGGCTGGAGAAGACCCTGGAGCCGTTCCCCCAGGTCAAGGTCCGCGACCAGGCCGACTACAAGAAGCTCGTCCACGACCAGATCGCCGTGCTGCTCTATCTCGTGTACGCGCTGCTCGGACTGGCGATCGTCATCGCGGTGCTCGGCGTGGTGAACACCCTCGCGCTGTCCGTGGTGGAGCGCACCCGCGAGATCGGACTGCTCCGCGCGATCGGCCTCGGCCGGCGCCAGCTGCGCCGGATGATCCGCCTGGAGTCGGTGGTGATCGCCGTGTTCGGCGCCGTCCTCGGACTGGCGCTGGGGCTCGTCTGGGGCGTCTGCGTCCAGCAGGTGCTCGCGCTGCAGGGCATGAAGGCGCTCGCGATCCCCTGGACGACGATCGTGGCGGTCGTGATCGGTTCGGCCGTCGTCGGCATCGTCGCGGCGCTCCTTCCCGCGCTGCGCGCGTCGCGCATGAACGTGCTCGCGGCCATCGCGCACGAGTGACCGGCCCGCCCCGTCCCCGCCGGGGCGGGGCGGGGCGGGGCGAGTCACCGGCCGGGGCGGAACGTTCACGCGGCGCCCGTTCTCCACGGGCGCCGCTCCGCCCGGCCCGGCGCCGACCCCGATCGCCGAGACGGGCCCCGGGGCGCACCTGCCCGCCGATGACCGTCCGCATGATGAAACCCGGCACCCGCGGCCGACCCGTGTGATGGGATCGGATCATGACCGACTTGCGGATACGGGCCGCGCGGCCCGACGACCTCGACGGCGTGCTCGCCTTCTGGAAAGTGGCCGCCGAGGGCACGAGCATCAGTGACGACCGGGGAGGCGTGGAACGACTGGTCGACCGCGACCCGGAGGCCCTGATCCTGGCGGAGCGGGACGGCGAGTTGGCCGGCACGGTGATCGCGGGGTTCGACGGCTGGCGCTGCCACCTGTACCGGCTGGCGGTCCATCCCGGGCACCGTCGCCTCGGCATCGGCTCGGCCCTGCTCGCCGCCGCCGAGGAACGCTTCGTACGACTCGGCGGGCGGCGCGGGGACGCCATGGTGCTGCGCCGGAACGAGGACGCCCACCACGCATGGCGGGCCGCCGGGTACGCGCCGGAGGAACAGTGGCGGCGCTGGGTGAAGCCGCTCACCGACTAGGACGGGTCGTCACCGTCCCGTCGTCGCCCGGAGGGGCCGGCGGGAAGGCGACGGCAGGGGCCCGGTCCTCCTCGGTACAGGCGCCGGGGAGGCCGCCGAGGAACCGCCTTTGCCCGTCCTTTACCCTTGGTGGACCGATCGACCCTTCGATGAAAGGTGTGAGCGTCCGCCCATGGGCGAGCCTCCCAGTAGCCGCGGCCGTGATCCCCACGGTCGCGACGGACATCGCGCGATCCCCCCGTCCCTGTCCGATCATGGAACGGAGGTGACCCGATGACGGAAGTGTTCCTGCTGCTGGTGGCGGTCCTGCTGTCGCTGGCCTGCGGCGGATTCGTGGCGGCGGAGTTCTCGCTGACCACGGTCGAACGCAGCGAGCTGGAGCGTGCCGTGGAACGCGGCGAGCGGGGCGCCTCCGGCGCTCTCAAGGCCGTACGGAACCTCACCTTCCAGCTGTCCGGCGCCCAACTCGGCATCACCGTGACCAACCTGGTCGTCGGCATGCTCTCCGAGTCCTCGATCGCCAAGCTGATCGCGGGCCCGCTCGAGTCGATCGGCGTCCCGGCGACCGCCTCGAACTCCGTGGCCCTGGTCATCGGCACGGCACTCTCGACGATCTTCCTGATGGTCGTCGGCGAACTGGTGCCCAAGAACTGGGCGATCTCCGCACCGCTGGCCGTGGCCAAACGGGTGGCGACGCCGCAGCGTTGGTTCAGCGCCGCGTTCCGCCCGTTCATCGCGCACCTCAACGACACGGCGAACCGCGTCGTACGCCGCTTCGGCCTCGAACCCGCCGAGGAGCTGGCCTCCGCCCGCGGCCCCCAGGAGCTGGTGGCGCTCGCCCGGCACTCCGCCAAGGAGGGCGCCCTGGAGGCGGACACCGCCGAGCTGTTCGTCCGCACCCTGAACCTCGCCGACCTGACCGCGGAGAACGTGATGACACCGCGCGTGCAGGTCATCGCGCTGGACATCCTGGCGACCTGCGAGGACGTGGCGAACGCGACCCGGGCGACCGGTCTGTCCCGCTTCCCCGTCTACCAGGAGACCCTCGACGAGGTCGTCGGCGTCGCGCACATCAAGGACGTGCTGTCGGTGCCGGGCGACAGCCGGACGCAGACCCGCGTCTCAGAGATCATGCGCGAGCCGCTGCTCGTCCCGGAATCGCTGACCGTCGACCGGTTGCTGGACCGGCTGGCCGACCGGCGCACGATGGCCGTGGTCATCGACGAGTACGGCGGTACGGCCGGGGTCGCCACGCTGGAGGACATCGTCGAGGAGGTCGTCGGCGAGGTACGGGACGAGCACGACCCGCACGAGACGTCCGACCTCGCCGCGGCCGGCACCGACGACGAGGGCAGGGCGCTGTACTCGGCCGACGGATTCGCCCGCACCGACCAGCTGGCCCGCGTCGGGCTGCGGGTGCCGGACGGACCGTACGAGACACTGGCCGGTTTCGTCGCGGCCGAACTCGGCCGCATCCCCGCCGAAGCCGACACCGTCGAGGTCTCCGGATGGCGGCTGGACGTGGTGGACGCCTCGGGGCGCAGGGCCGCACGCGTCCTGCTGCACGCGCCGCACGATGCCGAGGAGGGCACGCGATGACCGTCGTACAGCTGCTGATCGGGCTCGCGACGCTCGTCGTGAACGCGTTCTTCGTGGGCGCCGAGTTCGGGCTGATCTCGGTGCGCCGCAGTCAGATCGAACCGCACGCCGAGCGGGGCGACCGGCGGGCGCGCAGTGTGCTCTGGGGCCTCGAACACGTCTCGGCGCTGCTCGCGACCGCACAGCTGGGCATCACGCTGTGCACCCTGGTCCTGGGCATCGTGGCCGAGCCCGCGATCGCGCACCTGCTGGAGCCGCTGTTCCACGCGATGGGCGTCCCCTCCGGCGCGGGGCACGCGGTCTCCTTCGTCGTCGCGCTCTCCCTGGCGACGTATCTGCACATGCTGCTCGGCGAGATGGTGCCGAAGAACATCGCGCTCGCGGAGCCCGTCCGTACCGCGCTGGTGCTGGGGCCGCCGCTCGTCGCCCTCTCCCGCGCGCTGCGCCCGGTGATCTTCACGGTCAACGCCTTCGCCAACGCCCTGCTGAAACTCCTGCGGGTGGAGACGAAGGACGAGGTCTCGGCGACCTTCTCCGACGACGAGCTGGCCCGGCTCGTCCAGGACTCCAGCGCGGCGGGTCTCATCGACCACCGCGCCCAGGAGCGGCTCCACGACGTCCTGGAGCTGGGCCGCCGGCCCGTGCACGACGTCGTGCTCCCGGTGGAACGCGTCGTCTACGCGCGCGTGGGCGTCACTCCGGAGGAGCTGGAGCGGCTGTCGGCCGAGTCGGGCTTCTCCCGCTTCCCGGTCGTCGACGAGGGCCGCCGCATCGTCGGATATCTGCACGTCAAGGACGCTCTGGACGCCGTTCCCCGTGAGCTTCCGTTCCGCGTGGAGGACATGCGGACCATCGCCCGGGTCCGGGAGAGCACCCCGCTGGACGACGTCCTGACGGCGATGCGCCGCGGCCGTACGCATCTCGCGGCCGTCATGGGCAGCGACGGACGGCTCACGGGGCTGGTGACGATGGAGGACGTCCTGAGGGAACTGTTCGGGCAGCCGGCGTAGGACCGCTCCCCTCCGCGCGGACACGGAGGGGAGCGGCCGGCCCTCCGGTGAACGAGCCCGACCGACCGACAAGTATGTGTTCGGGTTACCATCTTTTCCGCCATGCAGACGAATGCCACCTACACCAGCCTTGTCGCGGTCGGCGACTCCTTCACCGAGGGCATGTCGGACGTGTTGCCCGACGGCTCGTACCGAGGATGGGCGGACATCCTCGCGGACCGGATGGCGGCCCGTACGTCCGGTTTCCGCTACGCCAACCTCGCCGTTCGCGGCAAACTGATCGGCCAGATCGTCGCCGAGCAGGTGGACGTGGCCGCCGCCATGCGGCCCGACGTGATCACTTTGGTCGGCGGCCTCAACGACACCCTGCGGCCCAAGGTCGACATGGGCCGCGTCCGCGGTCTCCTGGAGGAGGCGGTGGAACGGCTCGCCCCCGCCTGCGAACGGCTCGTCCTGATGCGCAGCCCCGGCCGCAACGGTCCGGTCCTCGAGCGCTTCCGGCCGCGCATGGAGGAGCTCTTCACCGTCGTCGACGATCTCGCGAAGCGCCATGACGCGCTGGTCGTCGACCTCTACGGGGCTCCTTCGCTCTCCGACCCGCGCATCTGGGACGTGGACCGGCTGCACCTGTCCGCCGAGGGGCACCGCAGGGTCGCCGAGGCCGTGTGGCAGGCCCTCGGGTACGAGGCCGAGGACCCGGACTGGCGCACCCCGATGCCGTCCACGGCCCCGCCCGGCTGGGCCGCCCGCCGTACCGCCGACGCGCGCTTCGCCCGGAAGCATCTGCTGCCGTGGATCGGGCGGCGGCTCACGGGACGCTCGTCCGGCGACGGACGTCCGGCGAAACGACCGGAGCTGCTCCCCTACGAGAGTTCCGTCACGGAAGGGCACGGCGGCTGAGTCCGTCGTCCGCCGCTCGGCTCCCGGTACCCGGACCCCGCTCGGGTGCCTGCCGGGGAGAGGGCGCTCCGTGATCACAGGGATCGGGGGCGCCGGCGGGACGGCTTCCGCCGTGTCCCTCTCGCGAGTGACACGGCGGCCCATGCTCCGCATGAAAGAAGACGCTACCGGTCCGTTCCCAGGCCGCCACAGGGCGCACAGGGGGCGCTTGGCAGCGCGGGAATGCCGCTGATGCGCTCACCCGCACTCCCCGGAACAACGGCTGGGCCCGGCACGTGCGCCGGGCCCAGCAGACGGCCCCTCCAGCTTTGCGGAGCATGGAGAGGAGCCGTCTTACCACCCTTGAGTGGATGGCAAGTAAACAGGCCAGCCGGGAATCCCGGCCTGGATCAACATCAAAGCACTCATGCCTTGGCCTGAGAAGTACGCCCCGAAGCACCGTGGAGGGGACTCCTGGAACCGGCTCGCACGCGTGGCCGGGGCAAAGGCGCGCGCGTACCTTTTCGCACGGTCGCACCATCGGTGGACGGATCAGGGCCGATGTGCCCCATCGGCACCCCGGCGGCGAACCGGCGGAGGGTGGAAAACCGGCCACGCGGAGCGGCCGCGCCTACTACCGATCAGGGTCGTTCTGGGCCAGCTGCAGTACGCCTCCCCGGAGCCTCCGTGGACGCGTGGCCTCGGTTCGCCTCGTGCAGGGACGAGGGGTGGCACGGGTGAGAAACAGCCATCCGAAGCGGTGTCCCCGGCGGTCGTCACGCCCTCTGCCCCCGGGGGTCGTCACGCGCACTCCCCGCCCGTCCCGTCCCTCGGAAGCCCGGACGGAAGGGGGGTGGCCGTCAGCGGACCGTGCGCCATCACGATCGAAGCCAGCGGATACGGGGGACCGTCCGTGCCCCGCAGGACCAGCAGGGGCATCCCGCGCTCGTCCTGTCGCCGGCCGAGCGTCAGCCAGATGCGGTCGGCCCGGTCGATCTGCCCCATGCCCAGGTCGTAGATGCGTCCCCAGAGGTAGAACGGGTCGACGGCGGCGTCGCTCGCTTCCTGGAGGAGTTCGGGGACACCGTGCGCGGTGAGGTGGACGGCGACTCCGTCCAGGGTTCCCGCGGCCACCTGGGCGTGCCCGGCCGTCCTGGTCCGCACGTTGCGAGCGGCCCCGATCGCGTCGAGCCAGTATTCCCAGTCGGCCAGGCAGGTGGCCTTGATGGCCACGGTCACCCGCTCGCCGTCCGCGCCGATCTGCATGGCTTCGAGGCGCGCGAGGTGGTCCGACTGCAGGGCCGCCGCGACGGAGACCGCGCGGGCGGAGGAGCTGCCCCACCCGATGGCGCGGGTGCGCGCGGCGGCCGGACGCACCCGCGGAACCTGACCGTCGACGCGCCGGGGCACCGGAGCCGCCCCGTGCTCCGCCATGGGCCGTCCGGCACCGCGGTCGGCGAGGTGCAGCACGATCGCTCCGCGTGCGGCCGGCACGAGCGACGAGGACGCGGGGGCACGGTCGTGCCGCGGCTCGGGGTCCTCGAGGACGGGCTGCGGCCCCGTCCGGTTCGGCGAGGAGGCCGGAGCACGGCCGCGCCCAGGCTCGTGGTCGCGGTCGTGGTGGAAACCGGGTCCGGACTCGGACTCGTGCTCGCGGGCGGAACCGAGTCCGGACTCGGGCTCGGACTCGGGCTCGTGGTCGCGGGCGTGGTCGTGGTCACGGGCGTTCTCAGGGTCGGACTCGGAGGCGGGCTCCGGGCCAGGAGCGGGCTCGGGGGCAGGGCCGGGGGCGGACTCGGAGGCAGGTTCGGGGTCCTGGCCGCCGGGGATCAGCCCCTTGCGGTTGAGCGCGGTGGCGATCCGCATCGCGACCTCGCTCGGGTAACCGCAGTCCTCGACGATCGTGTCGACGGCCGCGTGGTAGGCCTCCGGGCAGTTCTGCCAGGTCTCGACCTGGGTCCGCAGGCGTTCCAGGACCCTGGCGCCGCCCACCTCCACCAGGCGCCCCTGCGCCTCCAGTTCGGCGACGAACTCCCGCGCGAAGGCGCCGAGTTGCTCGGCGAGGTGCGTTTCGACCGCGGTGGGGATCCTGGGCATGGTGGTCATGCCGCCACCCCCAGGTACTCGCTGCGCAGCTTGGCCAGGGCCCTGAACTGCAGGGTCTTCACGGCCCCTTCGCTCCGTTCCATCTGCCGTGCCGTCTCGAGCACCGAGAACTCCATCAGGAAGCGGCGCGTGAGCACTTCGCGTTGGGGCGGTCGCAGTTGTTCGAGGGCCTGACGCAGCAACTCCTCGTCCAGACCGGTGAGTACGGTGTCCTCGGTACTGACGGTGAGGTCCTCGTCGAAGCCGAGCATGTCCTCGACGACGAACTCCCGGCGCTGCGCGCTCTTGCAGTGGTCGATGACCTTGTTCCGGGCAATGGTGATCAGCCAGCCGGCGAAGCCGATGCCGCGATAGGTAAAAGTGCCGCGTTTCATCCAGGCGTTGAGAAAGGTCTCGCCGGTGATGTCCTCGGCGACCTGCCGATTGCGTACGCGGCGCTGCACGTAGGCCAGGACCGCGGGGTGGTGCAGAGCGTAGAGCTCCCCGAACGCGTCCCGGTCACCCGCGAGTGCGCGGGCGATAAGGGCCGGTTCTCTCGTGTCGAACCGCGGTGTGGCGGCGTTAGCCTCGGCGATCAAGGCCTACTCCGTTCATGAGTGGATGAACTGTGGCGGGCAGGTGCTGCGACGGTCCGCTCCGGCCAAGGCCGGCCTCGGGCGCCGGATGACCGGATCGTCGTTTCCTGAGGGTTTCGAGGCGTCCCCCGCAGATGCCTCGCAGCTCCGGAGCGTGGACGAGCTGACGTCGAGGCGGTGCAAATAGGGTCCCCTCAAAGGGACTTGCATACGTGCGACTAACTCACAGTCATGCAACATATGCAACTTGCGTACACGTACGCAAGTTGCTTCGCCGGTATCACGGCGAGACTTTTTGTGGGGAACTGGAGTGCGAGGCGTCCCCCTTGGCCTGCCACGACACTCAAACGTCGGTTGACCTGCGAAGATGCACGCATGCAAGTCGCGTGCAAGTTGCATACACGCGCGCTACTCTCCGGGCATGCGGAGCATGGAAGAGTCCCCCCACGAGTCCCGCGGTGAGCGACAAGCTCTCGCAAGAAGGGTCGGCGAGTACCTCACGAATGCCGCGACAGCGGCCGGGTACGACGTGCGCCCACGAGCCGGTGGCCGGGCTCAGCTGGCCATCTCGATCGGAGTGAGCCTGACGACGATCAGCAGAACACTGGAGGGCAAGACCCTCCCCCTGCCCTCGCAGCTGACGACCTGGGCGTCGGTGCTGGGCCTCGACCAGCGGGAGATGTTGGTCAACAGCGGGATGCTTCCCCCGGAACAAGGGCCTCAGCCTTCGGTACGGAGGGTAGCCTCAGTAACACTCACCCCGGAGGAGGCAATGGACGCGTGGGGCATCACTGACCTCAGAATCCGCACACTGCTCAGCGGGAACATCGTCCAAGCGATCGAGCTCCAGAAGGATCTCGATGCCGACGACAACCGGGGGGCCACTGCAAGGGGGTAAAAAAACGTGGCGTACAGACTGGCATTCGCGTCCACCGCCAGCTGCACAGCCGGCTGGACATTCGTGGGCGTAGGCGTCTGGCACCATGCATGGGAGTTGGCGGCAGTCGGGGTCGGCCTGTTGACCATGGGGGTGGCAGGGGTGCTGGCAACCCTGCTGCGTCACACGGTCGAGCAGGTCGACGCCCGCACACGACATGACCTCGGCGTCCTGGCGGAACACCGCAGACGTCTCGAACTGGACATGCACAAGCGCGAGCTGGAGCTGTCCCAGCGAGAGAAAGCCATGGCCCGCCGGGCCACCACCACAGCCATCAGACTCGGGAGCCATGCCCGGGCCCTCGATGAGGCGCGGAACGCGAACTCGGCACTGCGCGCCAAGAACTCCCAGCTCATGCAGGAGATCGAGGAAGTCAACGACGAGCGCAACCAACTGATCACGGCGGAGCTCACGCTCGCCCACGACCGGTTCACCTCGAAGACCTACGGGGGCCTGCGCGCTGTGGTCGGCAGCGAGCAGTCCCACCCCGATCCGCACGCACAGGCGGGCTACGGGAGCCGCCCCCCGCGTTCGGGGTCCTGACGACGACCGTGCGCCATCGATCCAGCGGAACCTCCATCCACTAGTACGGGCGACAACTCACTTCCGTTCAAGGCAGGTCGAGCTTCATTCCGCCGGGACCACCGGCGGACGGCAGGAGCGACGACGTGGTCCGTGGTGCCCGCCCGCGCGGCGGCATCCGGTGCCCGTCCCCGCGCCTCTCCAGCACACCCCGGTCCGCCGGGGGGTGCCGCTCCGCCCGCCCGGGCGACCGGGTCGCGGCGGACGTAACAGGACCCGCGCCGGACAGCCGGTATGCTCCATACACGTGACTGCCGCGCCTGCAAAGCCCCGTATCCCCAACGTTCTCGCCGGACGCTACGCCTCCGCCGAGCTCGCCACGCTCTGGTCCCCCGAGCAGAAGGTGAAACTGGAGCGTCAGCTCTGGATCGCCGTACTGCGGGCCCAGAAGGACCTCGGGATCGAGGTGCCGGACGCCGCCATCGCCGACTACGAGCGCGTCCTCGACCAGGTCGACCTCGCCTCCATCGCCGAGCGCGAGAAGATCACCCGGCACGACGTGAAGGCGCGGATCGAGGAGTTCAACGACCTCGCCGGCCACGAGCACGTGCACAAGGGCATGACGTCGCGCGACCTCACCGAGAACGTCGAGCAGCTCCAGATCCGGCTCTCCCTCGAGCTGACGCGCGACCGTACGGTCGCGGTCCTCGCCCGCCTGGGCAAGCTCGCCGGCGAGTACGCCGAGCTGGTCATCGCCGGTCGCTCCCACAACGTGGCCGCACAGGCCACCACGCTGGGCAAGCGTTTCGCGACCGCCGCCGACGAGCTGCTCGTCGCGTACGGCCGCCTCGAGGAACTCCTCGGCCGCTACCCGCTGCGCGGCATCAAGGGCCCGGTCGGCACGGCCCAGGACATGCTCGACCTGCTGGGCGGGGACGCGGCCAAGCTCGCCGACCTGGAGCAGCGGATCGCCGGGCACCTCGGCTTCTCGCAGGCCTTCACCTCCGTCGGCCAGGTCTACCCGCGCTCGCTCGACTACGACGTCGTGACCGCGCTGGTGCAGCTGGCCGCCGCGCCGTCCTCGACGGCCAAGACGATCCGGCTCATGGCCGGGCACGAGCTGGTCACCGAGGGCTTCAAGCCCGGCCAGGTCGGTTCCTCCGCGATGCCGCACAAGATGAACACCCGCTCCTGCGAGCGTGTCAACGGCCTGATGGTCATCCTGCGCGGCTACGCGTCGATGACCGGCGAGCTGGCGGGCGACCAGTGGAACGAGGGCGACGTGTCGTGCTCGGTCGTGCGCCGCGTCGCGCTGCCGGACGCGTTCTTCGCGCTCGACGGTCTGCTGGAGACCTTCCTGACGGTCCTCGACGAGTTCGGTGCCTTCCCGGCCGTCGTCGCCCGCGAGCTGGACCGCTACCTGCCGTTCCTCGCGACGACCAAGGTCCTGATGGGCGCGGTGCGCGCCGGTGTCGGCCGCGAGGTCGCCCACGAGGCGATCAAGGAGAACGCGGTCGCCTCGGCCCTCGCCATGCGTGAGCAGGGTGCCGAGCGCAACGAGCTGCTCGACAAGCTCGCCGCGGACGAGCGGATCCCCCTGGACCGCGCGCAGCTCGACGAGCTGATGGCCGACAAGCTGTCCTTCACGGGCGCCGCGGCCGACCAGGTGGCCGTCGTCGTCGGCCGCGTCGAGGAGATCGTGAAGCAGCACCCGGAGGCCGCGGGCTACACGCCCGGCGCGATCCTCTGACCCACCTCGCTCGAGCGGACCTGGAGGCCGCCCGCGACCGGCCGCTCGTGCCGGACCCCCTCGCGGTCGGCCTCTCGGCGTTCTCCGGTGGTGCGCGGCCTCTCAGAAACGGGTCGCCGTCGGAAACGCGCCTCGGCAGAATCCGGGGTATGGAGCGTCTGACAGAGATCGCGGACCGGCTGACCGAGGTCGACGGCGTCGTCGGTGTGTGTCTGGGAGGCAGCCGGGCCAGTGGCACGCACGGCCCCGGCTCCGACTTCGATCTGGGCCTCTACTACCGGCCGCCGCTGGACACCGCGGCCCTGCGCCTGCTCGCGGCCCGGCTGACCGGTGATTCGGTGGACGTCACCGAGCCGGGCGGCTGGGGACCGTGGGTGGACGGCGGCGGCTGGCTGACCGTCGACGGTCACCGGGTCGACTGGATCTACCGTGACCTGGACCGGGTGCACCGCGTCTGGCGGCAGTGCCTCGCCGGGCGGTTCGAGATCGGTGTCCAGCCAGGACATCCCCTGGGTGTCTACTCCCACGCCTATGCCGGTGAGCTGGCCGTCGGACGGATCCTCACCGACCCCGGCGGTGAGCTTCGGGCCCTGCGGGAGCAGACGCGCCGCTACCCCGAGCCGCTGCGCGAAGCGCTCATGGACAACGCGCGGTGGGAGGCACCGTTCGTCCTCGCGGGCGCCCGCAAGGGGGCTGCTCGCGGTGACGTCTTCTACGTCTCCGGCTGTCTCTTCCGCGCGGTCGGACTTCTCGTTCACGCCCTCCATGCCCAGGCCCGGCGTTGGGTGCTCAACGAAAAGGGGGCGGTCCGGGCGGCGGGAGAGCTCGCGGTCGCCCCGCCGGAGTTCGCCGGACGGGCCCAGGGACTGTTCTCCGCGCTCGGCACCACCCCGGAGACACTGGCTGCCGCGCTCGACGACGCCGACAGCCTGGTCGCCGAGGTGTGCGGTCGCCTCGACGGCTGATCGGGTCCCGTACGGAACGGCCCCCGTGTCACCGCATCACGGTGGTCACACCGGCGCGCTCACCCCCTGACGGCAGGTCCGCCTCCGCGCTCACCGTGTCAGGACCGGTCGGTCTCCGTGATCACCGGATCAAGGCCGGTCGGTCCCCGCGCTCACCACGTCTGGGCGGTCCGTCCCCGGGACCGCCGACGGCAGCCCCGGGACCGCCGTACGACCCGGCGACCGACCCGCCGTGCCCCGTGGGAAAGTCCTCGGCGCACAGCCGGTCGATCGTGGCGAGATGCCGCGCGAAGGTCATGACGTCCGGTGAAGCCGCCACCACCGGCAATTACCGAGGCGTCAGGAAGCGAGTGCGGTCACGCGTCCCTGCGCCGGACGCACCACGCCCCCGCGCCCAGAGCCGCGGCGGTCCACAGCGCGGTCACGGCGAGCCCGCTCCAGGGACCCAGAGCGCCGTCCCACGAAGCGTGCAGGACCGTCTGCCCGGCCTTGTCCGGCAGGAAGTCCGCCACGCTCCCGGACGCGTTCCCCACGACGAAGGACACGATCAGGAGGAACGGGATCAGGATGCTCAGCGTGGCGACCCCGCTGCGCAGGACGGCTGCCAGGCCCGCCGCGAACAGGGCCATCAAGGAGAGGTAGACGGCGCAGCCGACCACACCCCGGAGCTCCTCCGTCCAGGTCAGGCCGTCGGCCCGGGAACCGAGCACGGACGTCCCGACGACCAGACTGAGCACGCCCGTGACCAGGCCGATCCCCAGGGCCGGTACGCCGATCGCCACCGTCTTGGCCAGGAACCAGCGCCCCCGGACGGGCACCGCCGCCAGTGAGACGCGGAGCGCGCCGCCCTGGTACTCGGCCGAGACCGCCTGGGCTCCGAAGGTGATGGCCGCGATCTGGCCGAAACTGACGCCGAAGAAGGTCGAGAAGAGCGGGTCGAACTCCGGGTCGTCGGAGTTGTCGAGTCCGGCGAGCGCCGAGAACGCGACCGTGGCCACGAGGACGGCGAGCAGGCCCCAGAGGAGCGAGCGCAGGGTTCGGATCTTGATCCATTCCGCGCGGAGTACGGGTGCGAAGGACACGGTCAGACCTCCTGAGGCTGTGTCGGGGCGGCGGCGAACTCGGTCTCGGCGGCCGTCAGATCCAGGTAGGCCTGCTCCAACGTCCCTTCTTCCGAGGCGAGTTCGAGGATGGGGAGACCGGCGGCCGAGGTGAGGCGCCCGATGTCCTCCAGTCCCGCGTCGAACGCGGTCCAGCGGCCGTCCTCGCCCTCGACGGCCTCGATGCCGTGCTCCGCGAACAGGCCCCCCAGGGCACGGCCGTCCACGCTGCGCACCCGGACGCGAGGCCGCACGCGCGCGTCGATGAACTCGCGCATGGGCATGTCGGCCAGGAGTCTGCCGCGGCCGAGGACGACGAGCTGGTCGGCGAAGGAGGCGGTCTCGTTCATGAGATGGCTGGAGACGAGGACGGTTCGCCCCTCCCGGGCCAGTCGGCGCAGCAACTCCCGGATCCAGATGATCCCTTCGGGGTCGAGCCCGTTCGACGGTTCGTCCAGGAGCATCACGGGCGGGTCGCCGAGCAGGGCGGCCGCGATGCCCAGACGCTGACGCATGCCCAGGGAGTACGTCTTCACCCGGTGCCGGGCCACCGGGGCGAGCCCCGTCTCCTCCAGCACCTCGTCGACCCGGCGTTCGGGGATGCGGTTGGTGGCGGCGAGGGCCCGCAGGTGGTTCCGGGCGGTCCGCGACCCGTGCGCGGCTCCCGCGTCGAGGAGGGCGCCCACCTTCCGGAGCGGTTCGTCGAGGGTGGCGTACGCGCGGCCCCCGATGGTGGCGGTGCCGGAGGTGGGCCGGTCCAGGCCCAGCACGAGCCGCATGGTGGTGGACTTCCCGGCGCCATTGGGGCCGAGGAATCCGGTGACACGGCCCGGGAGAACGCCGAAGGTCAGGTGGTCCACGGCGCGCTTGCCGCCGTACTCCTTGGTCAGGTCTTGGACGTCGATGCTGGTCATGGGTTCAGCGTGGCCGTCGGCGACTGGTGTCCGCCTCCCCCACGGGTGGAGATCGTCTCCCCCGCTCGGGGGAGGTCCGTTGTCGGTGCCCGCTGGCACGATGGCGTGATGGCCCGGTTTCTGCGCCCTCTGCTGTGGGGGACGACGTACACGCGCTTGCTGCACCTGTGGGTGCCGATGCTGTTCGTCAGCGTGTGGCTCTTCATCGACATGTCGAGGCCGTGGGTGCCCGCGCTGATGCTCATTCCGCTGGGGCTGATCCCGGCCGTGCGGCGGGGCGAGGGTGTGCAGGCGCGGTTCATGCTGGCGCCGGGCGAGCGGGGCGGTGAGGACGCGGCGTTCTCGGTCGCCCCCTCGGCCGGCCCGAGGGACCGGTGGCGCACCGTCCTCTGGCTGGAGGCGCGCATGCTGCTGAGCGTGGCGACCTCCATGGTCACCGTGTGGCTGCCCGTGTTCGCCGTCGACCTCACCAGGGCCGCCCTGGGCTACTGGCCGTCCGGAGACCCCGTGGTGCGGCTCCTGGACCCGCACTGGAGCTGCGCGCTGCTCATTCCTCTGCCCCTGCTCGCTCTGTACGGCGCGGTGGTCGGCCTCGGCGAGCTGACCACGGCGCTCGCCCGGCGGCTTCTCGGCCCCTCCTCCGCCGAGCGGCTCGCCGCCCTGGAGACGCGCACCGAACAACTCCTGGAGCGCAACCGCATAGCCCGGGAGCTCCACGACTCCATCGGCCACGCGCTCACTGTCGCGGTGGTGCAGGCCGGAGCCGCGCGCGCGGCCGGCGACCCGGAGTTCACCGACCGTGCCCTGACCGCCATCGAGGAGACCGGAAGAGCCGCTCTGGAGGACCTGGAGCGGGTGCTCGGGGTGCTGCGCGAGGCGGAACGTCCCGTGAGCGGCCGCCCCACGCTGGCGGACGCCGACCGACTGCTGGAGTCGGCGCGCACCTCCGGGGCCAAGGTGGACGCCGAGGTCTCGGGCCCGTTGGAGACGGTGGCCGGTCCGGTGTCCAGAGAGGGCTACCGCATCCTCCAGGAGTCGCTCACCAATGTGCTCCGGCATGCCGGGAGCGTCCCGGTGCGGGTCCGTATCGAGGTCAGGGACGGCACGCTCTCCCTGGAGGTCCGCAATCCGCTGCCGGACGGCAGAGCCGGTTCCGGGCGGGGCAGCGGTCTGCGCGGCATACGGGAGCGGGCCGCGCTGCTCGGCGGCAGCGCCCGGACGGGCCCGCACGAGGGTGACTGGCAGGTGCACGCCGAGCTTCCGTCGCACTGATCTACGCTGGCCGGATGCCGGTCACCGTTCTGCTCGTCGACGACGAACCCCTCGTACGCGCGGGGCTGCGCGCCGTGTTGGAGGCGCAGCCCGACATCGAGGTCGTCGGTGAGGCCGCCGACGGCGCCGCCGTGATCCCGCTCGTCCGGCAGTTGCGGCCCGATGTGGTCGCCATGGACGTCCGGATGCCCCTGATGGACGGCATCGAGACGACCCGCGCGGTTCTGCGGACGGTCGCCGACCCGCCCAAGATCCTCGTGGTGACGACGTTCGAGAACGACGAGTACGTCTACGAGGCGCTGCGCGCGGGGGCCGACGGCTTCCTCCTGAAGCGGGCGCGGCCGGCCGAGATCGTGCACGCGGTGCGACTGGTGGCCGAGGGCGAGTCCCTGCTGTTCCCCGCCTCCGTGCGGCAGTTGGCGGCCGACTACGGGGACGGCGGGGCCAGTCCGGCGGCGCGGGCGGCCATGGAGCGGGCCGCGCTGACCGAGCGCGAGGCGGACGTGCTGCGGCTGATGGCGCGGGGGATGTCCAACGCCGAGATCGCCGCGCGGCTGGTCGTCGGCACGGAGACGGTCAAGTCGCACGTCAGCTCCGTACTGGCGAAGCTGGGTGCCCGGGACCGTACTCAGGCGGTCATCGCGGCCTACGAGTCGGGGTTCGTGGCGCCGGGCTGACGGCGGTCCGCGCACGGGAAAGGGTCCCCGGCCCTCGCCGGGGTCCCCCGCGACGAGTACGATCCGGCCAACACGCGTACAAGCTGGGAGGACGGACGTTGGGGCGGTTGACCGGCGGGGATCCCTCTCTGCTGCGACGGATCAATTCCGCGGTGGTGCTGCACGCCCTGCGTGCCACGGACTGCGCGACCCTCACCGAGATCACCCGGGTGACCGGTCTGTCCCGGCCGACGGTCGAGGGCGTCGTCGAGGGGCTGATCGAGAACGGCCTCGTCGTCGAGAAGGCGGCCGAGGAGGGTGCCACGCGACGCCAGGGGCGTCCGGCGCGCAGGTTCCGGTTCCGGGCCGAGGCGGGGCATCTGCTGGGCCTGGAGATCGGCCCGCACCGCGTCGCGGCGCTGCTCGCGGACCTGGACGGGCGCGTGATGGGCGCGATGGCCAAGGACGTCGACGAGACGGCGTCCGCCGACGAGCGGCTGGAACGGCTGCGGGTGGCGGTCGCCGAACTGCTGCGCAGGGCGGGTGTCGCCCGCAGTTCTCTGCGCGCGGTGGGTGTGGGAAGCCCCGGCATCGTGGAGGCGGACGGCACCGTTCGCCTGGGCACGGCGCTGCCGGAGTGGACGGGCCTGCCCCTGGGCGAGCGGCTGAGCCGTTCCTTCAAGTGCCCGGTCCTGGTGGAGAACGACGCCAACGCGGCGGCGGTGGCGGAACACTGGAAGGGCGCGGCGACCGAGTCCGACGACGTCGTCTTCGTCCTGGCCGGGCTGAGCCCGGGCGCCGGCTCACTGATCGGCGGACGGTTGCACCGTGGGTACGGCGGGGCGGCCGGCGAGATCGGCGCGCTGCATCTGCTGGGCCGTGACGTCACTCCCGAGACGCTCCTGTCGACCACGGACGAACCGTTGCACCCGCTCGACGAGCAGGCCGTCGCCAAGGTGTTCGCGCTGGCCAAGGGCGGTGACCAGCGGGCGCGCGCGGCGATGGACCGTTTCATCCAGCGGCTGGTGCACGACGTGGCCGCCCTCGTCCTCGCCCTCGACCCGGAACTGGTCGTCATCGGCGGCTGGGCGGCCGGTCTCGACGGCGTGCTGGAGCCGCTGCGGCGGGAGTTGGCGCGCTACTGTCTGCGTCCGCCCAAGGTGGCCCTCTCCCTGCTGGGTGAGGCGGCCGTGGCGACGGGGGCACTGCGACTGGCCCTCGACCACGTGGAGGAGCAACTGTTCGCGGTGGAGGGGACCGTGACGGCGCGCCGCTGACCGGACCGACGGCGGTACCGCTCCCGACGCGAGGCCGCGTCGGCCGGGCAAGCAAAGCGTCGCGCCCCGGAGGTTCCGGGGCGCGACGGACGGGACTCCGGACGCGGCTCGAGGAGCGCGCCTGTCCGGGCGGACGGTTCAGGAGGCGCGGCGCTCGGTGTCGTGGTGGATCTCGACGCCGCCTGAGTCGCCGAACGTGAGCCGGCAGGTGTCCGCGCGATAGGTGGCCACGGAGACCGCCGCGGTACGCCCCTCGGAGAAGAAGCGGGTCGTGACGACGAGTACGGGCGCCCCCGGAAGCCGGTCGAGCTCCTTGGCGTCGTCCGCGCGGGCCGAGCCGAGTTCGACGGCGCTGTCCTGGCCTTCCAGATCCAGACGCTGAAGCTCCCGCAGCACGGCACGCGCGCGTGCGGCCCCCGAGGGCGCGTCGATCGCCGACAGATCCGGTACGGAAGTCGCCGAGATGTAGAGGAGTTCGGCGGCGACGGGCTGCCCGTGCGTCACCCGCGAGCGGCGCACCATGTGCACCTGCTCGTCGGCGGCGGTCTCCAGGACCGCGGCCACCGACGCGGGCGGTGCCGTCATGGTGCAGTCCGCCGCGTGCCAGGCGTCACCGACCGCTCCCGGCCACACGTGCTGTTCGCTGCCGACCGCCACACCCACGCGCGGTGGCGCGACGGTGGTGCCCACGCCACGACGGCGCTGCAGACGACCTTCCAGTTCGAGCTGTTCCAGCGCTTGGCGCAGCGTGGCCCGGGCGACGCCGAAGCGGGCCGCCAGATCACGTTCGTTGGGCAGGATCTCGCCCACCGTGAACTCTGAGTCGAGTGCCTCACTGAGCACGGTCCTGAGATGCCAGTACTTAGGTTCCGGCACCGTTTCCAACTGCGTGGTCCCCACCCTGTCCTCCGCAATCGCCGTGGCCCGGCGGCGTTTTAACGCCCTTGTTTATTAAAGGTTCCTGCACTATCCCTGCGACCATAGGGCCGCCCCCACCCTTGGTCAAGACCAATCCTCGATCCCTTGCGGTTTGCACAGGCGCCCGGCCGCGGAGCGTTCACGGGGTGTTCTCACTGGGCGATGCGCACGACACGAAACCGAGAGCCCCCGTCCGTGGGACGGGGGCTCTCGCTGTTCCGCCGCGGCTTCCGCGGGGGTGTTCCGAAGCGCCTGCCGGGCGCCGGGAGTGGTCAGTCCAGGGAGAGGGACACCAGCTTCTCGGGGTTGCGCATGATGTAGACGCACTGGACGCGGCCGTCCGCGACGTCCAGTTGCAGGACGCTGTCCGGCTTGCCCTCGGACAGGACCAGCACCGCGAGACCGCCGTTGACCTCCAGGAAGCGGAACGACAGTCCGGCGACGCCCTTCTTCGTGACCCCGATGACGAAGCGGCCGACCTTGTCGGCGGAGTCGAGAACCCGCAGCGGCGCCTGGGCCAGGCCTCCGCTGTCGCCGATGAGCCGTGCCTCCGGGGCCAGCAGGGAAATGAGTCCCGCCAGATTCCCCTCGCCCGCCGCGGCGAGGAACCGTTCGGTGAGGTCACGGCGTTCGGCGGGGTCGACCTCGTAGCGCGGCCGCCGTTCCTCCACGTGTCTGCGCGCCCGCCCGGCGAGTTGACGCACCGCCGGTTCGCCCCGTTCGAGTACGGCCGCGATGTCGGCGTACGGATAGCCGAAGGCCTCTCTCAGTACGAAAACCGCCCGCTCCAGCGGTGACAGGGACTCCAGGACGACGAGAACGGCGAGGGAGACGGAGTCGGCGAGAACGGCCCGTTCGGCACTGTCGGGGACGGTGTCGCCGAAGTCGGTGACGTACGGCTCCGGGAGCCACGGTCCGACGTAGGCCTCACGGCGCGACTGGACCTGGCGCAGCCGGTCGACGGCGAGCCGGGTGGTCACGCGGACCAGATAGCCGCGCGGTTCGCGCACGTCCGACCGGTCGTCGGCCGACCAGCGCAACCACGCCTCCTGGACGACGTCCTCCGCGTCGGCGACCCGCCCGAGCATGCGGTACGCCACGCCCATCAGGACCGGGCGATGCTCTTCGAAGACGTCGGTCGCTATGTCGGTGGCCACCCCACCATCCCACCCGACACCTTTCCTCGTGTCCAGGCGAAATCGCCCTGCCCGGCGCACAATGACCGCGGGCCGCCGGTGGCCCGCGATATCGACACGGGAGGAACGACGATGCGGTACGCGGTTCTTGGCACGGGAGACGTCGGGCGCACGCTCGCCGGGAAGCTGGTCGAGCTGGGCCACGAGGTGACGCTGGGTTCGCGCACGAAGGACAACGAGGCGGCCGTCGCCTGGGCGGGCGACGCGGGTCCGCGGGCGTTCCACGGCACGTTCGAGGACTCCGCGGCCTTCGGCGAGGTGGTGGTGAACGCGGTGGGCGGCCGGCTGGCGCTCGCGGTGCTGCGGTCGGCGGGCGAGGAACACCTGGACGGCAAGGTGATCCTCGACGTCTCCAACCCCATGGCCTTCGAGGACGGTGAGATGCGGCTGTCGCCCGTCGAGTCGGACAGTGTGGGCGAGCAGATCCAACGGGCCTTCCCGCGGGCACGCGTGGTGAAGAGCCTCAACACCGTCAACTGCGCCCTGATGGTGGACCCCGCCAGGGTGCCGGGCGAACACCAGATCTTCGTCTCGGGCGAGGACGACGGCGCCAAGGAGCAGGTGACGGCGCTGCTGGGCGAGTTCGGCTGGCCCGCGCACCGCGTGCTCGACCTCGGGGGCATCCGGACGGCGCGGGCCGTGGAGATGTATCTGCCGCTGTGGCTGGCCCTCTTCCAGAGCACCGGGACCTCGGAGTTCAACGTGGAGGTCCGCAGGGCGCGCTAGTCCGAGGCCCGGGAGACGGCGACGACGACCGCGGCGGCCGAGGCGGCGACAGCGACAGCGACAGCGACCAAACGATGCCGGGCGTGGTCGCTGCCGGGGCCGTGGGCATGGCATGCGCGTGGGCTCGGGCTCGGGCCCGAGCCTGTGGGCGGGGCCATGGGCGGGGCGGGGTTCCGGCGTCCTGCCCACGGTCTCCCGGCTCATCGTCGTACGCTTCGTGGCGACTTGGGGCTACCCGCCGGTAGCAGTTGCTGACAAGCTGTCTACGAGAGTTCGTCACGGCGTCCCAGACAAGGAGCGGTCCCATGTCCGACACGGTCTCCGTCACCCTCCCCTCCCCGCGCGGGCCGAGGGCGGTCACCCTGTCCTACGCACGCGTGGGCACGGGTGCGCCCCTGCTCCTGCTGCACGGGATCGGCCACCACCGACAGGCCTGGGACCCGGTCATCCCCATCCTCGCGGCCGAGCGCGACGTCATCTCCGTCGACCTCCCCGGCTTCGGCGAGTCCCCGGCCCTGCCCGAGGGACTCGCCCACGACCTGGCGACGGTGGTGCCCGTGCTCGGCGCGCTGTGCGAGGCGCTGGGCGTCGAACGACCGCACGTCGCGGGCAACTCGCTGGGCGGGCTGCTGGCCCTGGAGCTCGGCCGCGAGAAGCTCGTACGGTCCGTCACCGCGCTGTCTCCCGCCGGTTTCTGGTCCCCCGTGGAACGGCGGTACGCCTTCGGTGTCCTGCTCGCCATGCGCCAGGCGGCCCGGCGGACGCCGCTCCCGGTCATCGAGCGGCTCTCCCGCTCGGCAGCCGGCCGGACGGTGCTGACCAGCACCATCTACGCCCGGCCCGGGCGCCGGTCACCGGACGCCGTCGTCGCCGAGACACTCGCGCTGGCCAACGCCGAGGCGTTCACCGAGACGCTCCGGGCGGGCACGACCGTCCAGTTCACGGACGACATCCCGACGCTCCCGGTCACCGTGGCCTGGGGCACGCGTGACCGGCTGCTGGTGCGCCGCCAGGGCGTCCGGGCCAAGCAGATCATTCCGCGGGCGCGACTGGTACGGCTGCCCGGCTGCGGGCACGTCCCGATGAACGACGACCCCGCTCTCGTCGCCCGCGTCATTCTCGACGGCAGCAGCTGAGCGGCGCACCCCCGCCGCGGAGCCGGAGGGAGGACGGCATCGCCCGGCCTCCGCGGCGACAGCCCGCCGGTGATCGGTCCCCCTCGAAGGCGGGCCGCGGGCGGTACCGGCCCTCCGTCCTCGGAGGCGGCTCGCGGGCCGCCTCCGGCCGACCGGGGCCGGCCCGATCTCGCCTGCCGGAACGGCGAACGCGCACCGATTCACCACCGTCCAGGGACAGTTGTTCACCCACGGTTTCCGTGCGCGCTGCGGCACACCAGTAGTCGTGGCACTGCACACTGGCTGAATTCGTCCCTGGAGGCGCATCCATGTCGCAAGGTCCGACCCACTCCCCGCCCGGCCGCCGCAGCGTGCTGCGCGGCTCCCTCGCCGCATCGGCCGCACTGGCTCTGCCCACCGCGCTCGGCTCGGCGCCGACGTTCGGCTCGGCGTCGGCGTTCGCCCTGTCCGGCCGGCCGACGGCGGGCTGGGGCGTCCAGACCGGCGACGTCACCGACGACTCCGGCCTGGTCTGGGTCCGGTCCGACCGCCCGGCCCGGATGATCGTCGAGACCTCGGCGACCGGGTCGTTCCGCGACCCGCGCAGATGGCACGGTCCGCTGCTCGGCGCGGACACGGATTTCACGGGGACCACCCGGCTGCGCGGGCTGCCGTCCGGCGAACAGATCCACTACCGCGTCCTGCTCGCCGACCCCGACGACCCGCGCCGCACCGGCGAGCCGGTGAGCGGGACGTTCCGGACGGCGCCGCGCGGGCGCCGTGGCGGCGTGCGCTTCCTGTGGTCGGGCGACCTGGCGGGACAGGGCTGGGGCATCAACCCGGACATCGGCGGCTACCGCATCTACGACGCCATGGCCCGGCTCGACCCGGACTTCTTCCTGTGCAGCGGTGACAACATCTACGCGGACGGTCCGATCGCCGCGACCGCCGCGCTCCCCGGCGGCGGCACCTGGCGGAACATCACGACCGAGGAGAAGTCCAAGGTCGCCGAGTCGCTGGCGGAGTTCCGCGGCAACTTCCGCTACAACCTTCTCGACCAGAACCTCAGGCGGTTCAACGCCCGGGTTCCGTCCATCGTCCAGTGGGACGACCACGAGGTGCGCAACAACTGGTACCCGGGGGAGGTGATCGCGACCACGGACACGCGCTACACGGAGAAGAGCGTCGACGTGCTGGCCGCCCGGGCCCTGCGCGCGTTCAGTGAGTACTTCCCCGTCTCGACCCTGCGGCCGGCCGGCCGGGACGGCCGCGTGCACCGCGTCGTGCGCCACGGTCCCCTCCTGGACGTGTTCGTCCTCGACATGCGCACCCACCGCAACGCGAACTCGCCGGACGACCAGGTCGCGGACCCCCGGGGCATCCTCGGCGCCGCGCAACTGGACTGGCTGAAGCGGGAACTGTCGCGTTCCCGTGCCGTGTGGAAGGTGATCGCCGCGGACATGCCGCTCGGCCTGGTCGTGCCGGACACGACCGAGGGACGGCCGAACTTCGAGGCCGTTGCGCAGGGCGACCCGGGTGTGCCGCTCGGGCGCGAACTGCAGCTCGCCGAGCTGCTGCGGTTCATCAAGCACCGGCGGATCACCGGCACGGTGTGGCTCACCGCCGATGTGCACTACACCTCGGCACAGCACTATCAACCGTCGCGGGCCGCGTTCACCGACTTCGAGCCGTTCTGGGAGTTCGTCTCGGGTCCGCTCAACGCCGGTGCGTTCCCGGCCGGCGCGCTGGACAACACGTTCGGTCCGGAGCGGGTGTTCGTGAAGGCCCCCACGGCCTCGAACGTCTCGCCCGCGGGCGGCTATCAGTTCTTCGGCGAGGTGGACATCGACGGCGACAGCGGCGAACTGACGGTGCGGCTGCGCGAGCAGGACGGGACCGTGCTGTTCACCCAGCGACTCCAGCCAGGGCGCGTGGGGCAGTAACGGAGCACGCGGGGAAACGGGCGGCGGAGGTCGTACGGTTCCGGTGGGCCGTCCGCCGGCCGTGCGGTCCGTTCGGCCCCGCTCCCCCGCGGCGACCGTCACCCACGGCCGACCGCCTCGGCGCTCGGTGCCGCGAGACCGGCGCCGGACTCGACCGACAAGCAAATCGTCGCAGGTCAGAGGCGATTGTCAGTGGCGGCCCCTACGGTTTTTCCATGACGCGATCCTTGCAGGCCGTGGCCTACGCCCGACCCTCCGCGCTGGAGGCCTCGCCGGGTGGACCACGCTTGGGACTCGAGACCTCGCGGGGCCCGACGCCCGCGGGGATCGCGGCCCCGGCGGTCGGGCGGTCCGGCTCCGGTCGTCGGGCGACGCGAGGAGTTCCTGGAAGGTCCGGTCGACGGGGGCGATGAACGATGAGCGGCGAAGAACTGCTGAGAGCGGTACGGGCGGGGCGGACCGTCGAGGTGACCGGTCTGCTGGACGGGATGACGGATGGTGAACGCCGGTCCTGTCTGCCCGCGTTGAGAGAACTCCGCAAGGAGTTGCGCGCCACGCCGTGGGGCGCGACATCCCGGTCGACCGCCGGTCCCGCACTGCACGCGGCGGGAGCCGCCTGTCACACGGGCGCAGCCGGGGCGGCGTCCTGGATCGCCGCGGCCGACATGCGCTGGTCCCAGGCCTCCCCCGGTGTCCTCCTCCATGTGCTGGGAGACCGCGAGACCGACTGGCTCGCCGACCTGACACACCGGCTGGCCCGTCGCCCGGCGGGTTCCCGCCTCCCGTTCGCCCTGCTGTCGGGACTGGTGGGGCTGTCCGGCTGCGAGGTCCCGACGACCGAGGCCTACGTGCGGGGCTGGTTCGAGCACATCGGCGCCTCCCGGGACAGCGAGGACACGCTGGCCCGGCGACTGCGCCAGGAGCCCCGTCTGCCACGGATGGTCGACGCGCTCCTCACGTCCCTGGACGTCACGGGGCAGATCACCTGGATGTTCGGCGACGGCCCGGGCAGCTGGCACCACGCCCTGGCCGAGCTGGCGGCGGAGGGCACCCTCGACCGCGAGATCCTGGTGGACGCCTGCGTGGCCCGCCTGCTGCGCGGCGGCGCCCCCGCCGAACAGCGGCTGTTCCTGAGCCTGTTGTCGTGCCTCGGCCCGACACGTGACGAGGAACGTGAGCGCTCGGCCGACTGGATCGCGCTGGCCCGCGAAGCCGTGCCGACCGTGGCCTGGCACGCGCAGTCGGTGCTCGCGGCTCTGGCGCTGGAGGGCGAGTTGACTCCCCGGCAGCTGGCCGAGATGTCCTCGGCGGTGCTCTTCCGTACGGAGAAGAAGCTGGTACGCGCCCAGCTCATCCTGCTGGGCAAGGTGCTCGGGCGCGACCCGTCCACGGCGGACGCACTGCTGCCCACGGTGGCGCAGGCCTTCGGTCACGAGGACCCGGAGGCCCAGGAGCGTGCGCTGAAGCTGGTGGAACACCACGGCGCCGCACTGCCCGAGGGGGGCGAGGAGCGGGTTCGAATCGGCGAACTCGCCGACGGGTTGAGCCCGGGACTGCGGCTCCGGGCGCGGCGGCTTCTCGGCATCGAGGAACCCGGCTCCGCTTCGGTCGTCCAAGAAGAGCTGCTGCCGCCCGTTCCGGAGCGTGCCCGGCTGGCCGCGGCACCGGATTCGGTGGCCGAGCTGGCCGAGGAGATCAGCGCGCTGCTGGTCTCCGACGGTGGCGTCGCCGCGTTCGAACGTGCGCTGGACGGCCTGGTCCGCCACGCCCACCGCGATCGGGACGGGCTCGTGGACGCGCTCGGCCCGGTGGTCGCGCGATGCCGGTGGATGAACCTCGATGCGCGGCATCAGACCACGATGGCGCGCTTCCGGGAGTCGCCGCACGGCCTCGACGTCGTCCTCGCGGCCCTGTTCGAGAAGGTGGACACGGCCACGCTCCACGCGGCGGTGCAACAGGGCGCGCCGAACGGGAACTGCCCGCACAGCGCGATGTCGCGCGCTTTCGACGCACGCCTGTGGGAAGTGGCGTACCGGCTCCGCGCCGAGCCGATGCCGTTGCTGCTGGCGACCCCCACCTGGGACACCGGGCTGCTGGAGCCGGACGAGCTGGTGACGCGCCTCGCCGAGTACCGGCGGCTCGAGGCCCGGCCGGGAGCCGCCGACTTCGCCCAGGCCCTGCTGCGGGTGCGGCGCGGCGACCGTGCGACGGCGACGGCTGCCGCGGCCCGGGCCCGCGCCGTCGGCAGCCCCGAGGGGTACCGGCTGGCCCAGTGGCTCGCCGACGAGGGGCCGCTGCCGCCGGTGTACCGGCGCCGGACGGCGGGGGTCCGCATCCTGGTGGAACTCGGTGGACTGGAAGAGATACAGGGCTTGTTCCCCCCGGAGTTCCGGCTGCTGGGACGCCCCTTCACGGTGTTCAAGGACCGCTCGTCCTGTCGGCACTGGGACGTCGCGACGAAGCGGCACTGGCCGGCCGTCGTGCCGGAACGGCGGGAACTGGTGGCGGCGCGCGTCTTGCGGGACGTCAGCATGCTCTCGGTGGACGACAGCCGGTCGGACGCCGCGATTCTGCCGCTCCTCGCCGAGGCCGACGGCCCCGCGGGCGAAGCACTGCACCTGTGCGTGGCGTACGGGCTCGGGGCCCGGCATGCCGAGGACCGGCATGCCGCGGTGGACGCCCTGCTGGTGCTGGCCGCGCGCGGGCAGCTCGACGCCGGACGGCTCGGCGCGGACCTCGGGGAACTGGTGTGCCGGGGAGCGGTGAAGCCCTCCCGGTTGGCGGACTCGATACACGCCGCGGCGGCCACCGGCGCGTACGCCACGGTCTGGTCGGTGCTGCGCGACCTTCTGCCGGCTCTGCTGACCGACCTCGCGGCGGAGGGGTCGGACGGTGGCCCGATCCGAGGGCTGGGGGAACTGCTGACCGTCGCCGCCGACTGCGCCGAGCGGTCCGGGGCGCGCGGCGATCTCGCGCATCTCGCCGGGGCCGCCGGGCGGCGCGGCTCGTCCAAAGTGGTGGTGCAGGCTCGTCGGCTACGGCTCGCGCTGACACAGGAGGCCGCCGCATGACAGAGGGGATGGCCCCGCAGCGCTCGCCGGGCACTCTGGACGCGGTGCCCGGGAGTCGCGCCGCACCTGACCAGGCGAACGGACCCACGCGCACACGTGACGCAAAGATCCACGAAAAGAACTACAAACCGGACAGAACTACACTTAACCGATCAGTCACAAGCCGTTCGTGATCACGCAACACCGTTCCTTCACAGTGACGGTATGACTCGAGACATGACTGATGTGACGCGTGCGAGGCACGGACGTCCCGTACACCACTGGCGGCGGGACGTCGTCGAACTCGCCGCGCTCTTCACGGCCGTGGCGGTCGCGGACGGCGTGGCCCAGCTGATCGGGCACGGGCCGGACGGCCCCGCGCTGCTGGTGGTCTCCGCCGTGATCCTGTTCGCCACGGCCGGGTTCCACACGTGGTGGGCACGCCGCCACGGTCACGCACCGCCGACCGGCGATACCGACGCCCGGCCCCTCGCGGAGGAGCGAGCGGCCGGGCCGTCCGAGCAGGAGGCGGGCGCCACCACCGCGGTGGCCGTCCCGAAGCCGACCGTGCTCTGGCGGATGCGGACGACGGTCGAGGACGCCCCCGGTTCCCTGGCCACGCTGTGCACGGCGCTCGCGCAGCGCCAGGTCGACATCCTGAGCCTCCAGACGCACCCGCTGGCGAAGGGGACGGTCGACGAGTTCCTGCTGCGCGCCCCCGCGGACCTGCCCACGGCCGAGATCACCCGCGACGTGGCACGGGCGGGCGGCACCGGCACCTGGATCGAGCGGGCCGACGCCCACGATCTGGTGGACGCGCCGACCCGGGTGCTGGGCCTGGCCACCCGTACCGCCCTCGATGCCTCCGAACTGCCCCTCGCGTTGCGGCAGTTGCTCGGCCGGTGCACGATCCGCTCGCTGCCCGCCCGGTCCCCCGTCTCCGGCCGGGCGGCGGAGGGGGCTCCCGTGGAGGGTGCGCTCGAGGACACGGTGATGCGGTTGCGGGCGCCGGAGGGCGGTGTGATCACGGTGGAGCGGCCGTATCTGCCGTTCACGCCGACCGAGTTCGCGCGGGCGCGGGCTCTGGTCGAACTGGACGCACGGCTCGGGCCGCGCATCCCGCGCGGGCAGGATCTGCTGACGCTCCCCGAGGGCAACGCGATCACGGTACGCCGCGCCGACGTCTCCGATCTCGAAGCGGCCAGGGCCATGCACGAGCGCTGCTCTCCGGGCACGCTGAGCATGCGGTACCACGGTCCCGTCGGGGACGCGGACCGGTATCTCAGCCACCTGCTCAGCCCCAGTTTCGGACGCACTCTCGCCGTGCAGACGGCGTCCGGCAGGATCGTCGGTCTCGGACACCTCCTCTGGGACGGCGACGAGACGGAGGTCGCGCTGCTCGTCGAGGACGACTGGCAGCGACGCGGTGTCGGCGCCGAACTGATCGGCCGCCTGGTGACCATGGCCGCCGAAGCGGGCTGCGAGAGCGTGTACGCCGTGACGCAGGCGTCCAACACCGGCATGGTGGCCGCCATGCGCGGCCTCGGGCTCCCGCTCGACTACCAGATCGAGGAGGGCGTCCTGGTGATCACCGCCCGCCTGGAGCCGACGCCGGTGGCGTCGCGGTTGCCGTACGACCATGGCCAGGGGCGCGTACAGAACGGAACCCGGGCGGTACGGGACCAGCCCCGCCGGCCCTGACCCGCGCACCCGCCCGCTCCACCGGGCACGGGTCCGCCTGACCGCGAGACACGGCTCCGCCCGTCCACTCCACGTCCACCGGACGCCGGACCCGCCGGACCCGCCGGACCCGCCGGACCCGCCGTTCAGGGTGGGTGCCGCTCCCCCGACGCGGGTCGGCGGGGCGCGGCGCGTCCAGCGGCCGGACGGCCATCGGCTCCTGGTCCGCTCCGTCCGGCGCGGGAACGCCGGGCGGCGGCACTCCGGCGGACACATCCCGCGGTGGGGGTGCCGGACAGCTCCCCCACCGCCGCCCCGGGGATCACCCGACCCCCGGGGTCCGCACAGCCCGGGACCGCCCGGCCCGGCAGTACGCCACCGCACCACGAGCGGACCTGCCCGGCGGGAGACCACCGGGCGCCCCGAGGGGACCGCCACCACCGGGCATCGTCGAGTGCCCCGCGCGCCCGGCCCCCCGGCCGCTCGCCCGGGACTCTCAGGCCCCGCTCGTGCACCCCAGCGCGTCGTCCAGGTCGGACCACAGGTCGTCCACGTCCTCCAGGCCCACCGACAGGCGCAGCAGGCGGTCGCTGACGCCCGCGTCGCGGCGGTCCTCCGAGGGCACTATGCGGTGGCTTATGGAGGCCGGGTGCTGGATGAGGCTGTCGACGCTGCCGAGGCTCACGGCGGGGGTGATCAGCCGTACTCCGGCGATGACGTCGTGCGGGTCGCCGTGGACCTCGAAGGCGATCATGGCACCGCCGATGCGCGGATAGTGGACGCGGGCCACGCGCGGATCGGCGGCGAGCCGGCGGGCGAGTTCCGCGGCGTTCGAGGACGCGGCCCGCACCCGGACCGGCAGGGTCGACAGGCCGCGCAGCAGCAGGTAGCCGGCCAGCGGGTGCAGGACACCGCCCGTCGCGAACCGCACCTGGCGCAGCCCGCGGGCGAACTCCTCGTCGCACGCGACCACGCCGGCCATCACGTCCCCGTGTCCGCCCAGGTACTTGGTGGCGCTGTGCAGGATCAGCCGCGCGCCCTGCTCGGCCGGGCGCTGCAGCACCGGCGTGGCGAAGGTGTTGTCGGCGAGGAGGGGGACGGATCCGCAGGCGTGCGCCACGGCCCGCAGGTCGAGCTCGGCGAGGGTCGGGTTGGCCGGGGACTCGACCATCACGAGACCCGTGTCGGGCCGCAGCGCGTCCGCGATCCCGGCCGGGTCGACCCAGGTGACCTCGGTGCCGAGCAGCCCGGCCGTCAGGAGGTGGTCGCTGCAGCCGTACAGGGGACGGACGGCGACGACATGGCGCAGGCCCATCGCGTTGCGTACGAGGAGGACGGCGCTCAGGGCGGCCATGCCGCTGGCGAAGGCGACCGCGCTCTCGGTGCCTTCGAGACGCGCGAGGGCGGTCTCGAAGCGGGCGACGGTCGGGTTGCCGAGGCGGGCGTAGACGGGCGGGCCCTCGGGTTCGGCGCCCTCCGCCGCGAAGGCGTCGATCCGGGCGGCCTCGCCCCGGCTGTCGTACGAGGGGTAGGTGGTCGACAGGTCGATCGGGGCGGCGTGCAGCCCCAGGGCCGCCAGGTCCTCCCGGCCGGCGTGCACGGCTTCGGTGGCGAGGGCCCGGGCCCTGGGAGCCGTCAGGACCTGGCCGTTCCCGTTCAGGTCGTCCTGCGCGTCGTACGCGCCGTGGGTGTCGTACACAACGGAGTCCATGCGGCGAAGCCTGAACACCGGACGGGGTTCGGGCGGCACATCCCGTGTTACGTTCGCGCCATGGCCGATTCTGTCGTACTCGATCCGGTGGATCTTCATCTGTTGCGGCTGTTGCAGAACGACGCCCGGACGACGTACCGCGATCTCGCCGCACAGGTCGGGGTCGCGCCCTCCACCTGTCTGGACCGGGTCACGCGACTGCGGCGGGCCGGGGTGATCCTCGGGCACCAGCTGCGGCTGGACCCGGCGAAGCTCGGAAGGGGCCTGGAGGCGCTGCTGTCCGTGCAGGTCCGGCCGCACCGCAGGGAGCTGGTGGGGCCCTTCGTGGACCGGATCCGAGTGCTGCCGGAGTCCCGCACCGTCTTCCATCTGACCGGTCCCGACGACTACCTCGTCCATGTCGCGGTCGCGGACATGACGGATCTGCAGCGCCTGGTGCTCGACGAGTTCACGTCGCAGCGTGAAGTGGCCCGGGTCGAGACCCGGTTGATCTTCCAGCAGTGGGACTGCGGTCCCCTGCTGCCGCCGGCGGCTCCGGGCTCGTCGCCCCCGACGAAATCAGGCTGACCCGGGGAAAGCACGGTCGGCCGTACTGACGGGGCGCCCGTCCCCGTACGAGGATGTGCGCATGTCGCAGACGAAGAACCCGTTGCCCCGCGAGGTCGCCGACGCGTACGTCGACGAGCTCACCGCCCTCGACCCGGTCCTCGGCACCTACCTCGGGGTGAAGGAGAGCCACAGCAGGCTCCCCGACACCTCACCCGCCGGCCAGGAGGCCGTGGCCGAGCTGGCTCGGGTGACGCTCGCGCGGCTGGACGAGGCGGAACGGCGGCCCGGCGCGGACCGCGACATCGAGCGCCGCTGTGCCCGGCTCCTGCGTGAACGGCTCACCGCCTCGCTCGCGGTCCACGAGGCGGGCGAGGGCCTGCGGTCCGTCGGGAATCTGCACACGGTGGTGCACAGTGTCCGGGAGGTCTTCACCCTGACGCCGACGGACACCGACGAGGACTGGGCCGCGGTCGCCGAGCGGCTGCGCGCGGTGCCGGGCGCGCTCGCGGGCTACCAGGAGTCCCTGGCCCTCGGGCTCGACCGCAAGCTGTACGCGGGCCCGCGCCCGACCGCGACCTTCATCGAGCAGCTGACCGAGTGGTCGGACACGGACGGGCGGGGGCGCGGCTGGTTCGAGGACTTCGTCTCGGCGGGCCCGGACGCGGCGCGCGTGGACCTGGACACGGCGGCGCGCGGCGCGACGGCGGCTCTGCTCGCCCTGCGGGACTGGATGCGCGAGGTGTACGCGCCCACGATCGCGGGCGCCCCGGACACGGTGGGCCCCGAGCGGTACGCCCGGTTGTCGCGCCACTTCAACGGCACGGATCTCGACCTCGACGAGGCCTACGCGTACGGCTGGGCCGAGTACCACCGTCTGCTCGGGGAGATGAGGACCGAGGCCGAGAAGGTGCTGCCCGGCGCCGCGACCCCCTGGGTGGCGCTCGCTCACCTCGACGAGCACGGCCGGCACATCGAAGGCGTCGACGAGGTCCGGAGCTGGCTCCAGGGACTGATGGACGAGGCGATCGCGGCCCTGGACGGCACGCACTTCGAACTCGCCGAGCCGGTACGGAAGGTGGAGTCCCGCATCGCGCCGCCCGGCGGTGCGGCGGCCCCCTACTACACCGCCCCGTCGCAGGACTTCTCGCGGCCGGGCCGCACCTGGCTGCCCACGATGGGGCAGACCCGCTTCCCCGTCTACGATCTCGTCTCGACCTGGTACCACGAGGGGGTTCCCGGCCATCACCTCCAGCTCGCGCAGTGGGCGTACGTCGTCGACGACCTGTCCCGCTACCAGGCCACCGTGGGCATGGTCAGCGCCAACTGCGAGGGCTGGGCGCTGTACGCGGAGCGGCTGATGGACGAGCTCGGCTTCCTCACGGACGCGGAGCAGCGGCTGGGTTACCTGGACGCGCAGATGATGCGGGCCGCCCGGGTCGTCGTCGACATCGGCATGCATCTGGAACTGGAGATTCCGGCCGACTCGCCGTTCCACCCGGGCGAGCGCTGGACCCCGGATCTGGCGCAGGAGTTCTTCGGCGCGCACAGCAGCCGCCCGGCCGACTTCGTGGAGAGCGAGCTGACCCGCTATCTGACGATGCCCGGGCAGGCCATCGGGTACAAGCTCGGCGAACGCGCCTGGCTGCTGGGCCGGGAGAACGCGAGGAAGCGCCACGGTGACGCCTTCGACGCGAAGGCCTGGCACATGGCCGCCCTGTCCCAGGGCTCGCTGGGCCTGGACGACCTGGTGGACGAGCTGTCCCGGCTCTGACCGTCCCCGCGCGGCCGCGGCGAGCCGTCCCGGCTCGCCGACCGCCGCGCGGGGCCCCGGCTCCGGGCCCTTGGTCAGTGCGCCTGGCGCCGCAGTAGTGCGAGGCCCACCCAGGTTTCGGGTCCTGGTTCGACCCGGGCCGCGCGGACCTCGTACCGGCCCGGTTCCAGGTCCACCCTCAGGTGGTCGCCGTGCTCGCAGGCGGTGCCCGGCCAGGCGGCGTCGAACAGGACGACGGGGCCGGGCACCTTCCACGGCACCTCCGGTTCCCCCACGGCGGCCGCCAGGGCCGCGGGGACCACCCGGAGCAGTTCGTCCTCCGAGTCGGCGGCGCACCAGCGCACGAAGGTGCCGGGTTAGGGGAGGCAGGCGGTCGGGGCGGGTCCGTCACCGAGGACCAGGGCCCTGGTGTCGCCGACGGGCAGGAGTGCGATGAACCCGTCGACGTCACAAGCCCGGTCGTAGTCGCTGGACAGGTCGTCGCCGTCGGCTCCCGCCCAGAACGGGAGCACCACCTCCGGGATCACCATGAGCGGTCCGCCGCCCGACTCCACCCACTGGACCGCGCCGGGGTCCGCGTATCCGGCCATGCGCAGAAGTCCCACGGCCCACGTCCGCCCCTGTACGGCAGGCCCCCCGGAAATCCGCCCCGTGCCCCGGCGGGAGGCGCGGGT
Organism: Streptomyces sp. NPDC002580; assembly: GCF_042889485.1. Taxonomy (NCBI): domain Bacteria; kingdom Bacillati; phylum Actinomycetota; class Actinomycetes; order Kitasatosporales; family Streptomycetaceae; genus Streptomyces; species Streptomyces sp. NPDC002580. Next base: position 304,978 of record NZ_JBIAQZ010000010.1, read on the forward strand.
TCCCGGGTCGGCGGCGCCGGGTCCCTGACCGGACGTCAGCAGCCACAGTCCTCCGCGTCCACCGGTGCCGTGAGCGGGTCCGCGGCACGCCGCTCACGCCCCTGCCAGGTCTCGAACTCGAAGCCCTCGCGCGCCCAGTACTCGAAGCCGCCGAGCATCTCCTTGACCTGGAAGCCGAGTTCGGCGAGGGCGAGGGCCGCCCGGGTGGCGCCGTTGCAGCCCGGTCCCCAGCAATAGGTGACGACCGGCACCGACTTGTCCAGGAGCCGCTCGGCCTGCTCGGCGATGAGCGCCGTCGGCAGGTGGACCGCGCCGGGGATGTGCCCCTGGTCCCACGACTGGGCGGAACGGGAGTCGAGGACGACGAACCCGGGGCCCTCGTCGGCGGCGAGGCCCGCGGCCACGTCGGACACGTCCGCGTGGAACGTCAGGCTCGCGCCGAAGTAGGCGGCGGCCGCAGCCGGGGAGGCGGGTGCCACCCGCAGAACGGGGTTCACGGCCGGCCCGGAACCACTCGCGGGCCCGGCCACCGTGCCCGCCGAACCGCTGGGCGCGGCGAATCCGGTGGCCGTGCCCTTCGTACCCGTCTCCTCTGGGCTCCTGTCCCCCGTCACGGCGACCCCCGCGGCGGTGCTCCCCGTGGCAGCGGCCTCCCTGGCGGTGGGTGACACGGACGTGGGTGACACGGACATGGTCACCGTGCCGGTCGTGGTGGCGTCGGCAGTCTTCGTCATGGTCGGCCCTTTCTCCGGAGTCCCGGCGTACCCGTGCCGCCGTTGCCACGCGGTGCCTCTTCCGCACCGATCTCGCGGGACTTCCTGACCAGAAATCTACGTGCGCCGGTCCCGGTCCTGAAGTGACGATCCACGGCGTCACTGTTGATCGGCCGGGGATTCACCTGGTATCCATCACGGATGACCGCGTATTCCCCGGACGCCACCGACTGGCTCATCCTCGACGTCCTCCAGCGTGAGGGCCGGTCCAGCTTCGCCGAGCTGGCCCGGGCCGTCTCCATGTCCGCGAGCGCGGTCACCGAGCGGGTGCGCCGCCTGGAGGAGGCGGGCGTCATCCAGGGGTACGCGGCCGTCGTCGACCCCGAGAGTCTCGGACTTCCGATCCTGGCGTTCGTCCGCCTCAGGTATCCGAACGGCAACTACAAGCCGTTCCACGACCTCGTCGAGACGACGCCCGAGATCCTGGAGGCGCACCACGTCACGGGCGACGACTGCTTCGTCATCAAGGTCGCGGCACGCTCGATGAGCCATCTGGAGTCGGTCTCGGGCAAGATCGGCACGCTGGGCTCGGTGACGACGAGCGTCGTCTACTCCTCGCCCCTGCCACGCCGACCCGTCGGCCGCTGAGCCCCTCGGGCCCGCAGCCCCCGGCCCCTGAGACCTCCGGTTACGCCTGCGCACCCCGTTGCCGCACGACCGATCCCGTTCTCCCCTTGACCACCTCGAGCTGGGCGTGGATGCGGCGCCGCAGGTCGGCGACATGGCTGACGATGCCGACGCTCCGGTCCCGTTCCCGGAGCGAGTCGAGGACGTCCAGCACCTCGTCGAGGGTCTGGTCGTCGAGGCTGCCGAAGCCCTCGTCGATGAAGAGCGTGTCCAGCCGCACCCCGCCGGCCTCGTCGGTGACCACGTCCGCGAGGCCGAGCGCCAGCGCGAGGGAGGCGAAGAAGGTCTCCCCGCCGGAGAGGGTCGCCGTGTCGCGCTCCCGTCCGGTCCAGGCGTCCACGACGTGCAGTCCGAGGCCGCTGCGGCCACGGCCCGCCCGGTCGGCGGAGTGCACGAGGGTGTACCGCCCCGAGGACATCCGCTGGAGACGGACGGTCGCGGCGGCCGCGACCTGCTCGAGCCGGGCGGCGAGGACGTACGACTCCAGGCGCATCCTGCGTTCGTTGTCGGCCGAGGTGCCGGCCGCCAGACCGGCCAGCCGGGCCACGCGGTCGTACTCCTCGCGCAGTGGGGCGAGCCGGAGGACTCCCGCGGTGGCGCGGGCGGAGAGCGTGTCCAGCGCCGCGCAACGCCCGGCCGCCGCGTCCCGCGCCGAGGCGGTGTCCCGCAGACGGCGGGCGGCGGACTCCGCCTTCTGCTCGGCGGCCGGCAGATCGGCGGGCGGCCGTCCGGCCGCGGCCACGGTGTCGGCCTCGGCCAGGACGACGCGGACCGCGGACTCCTCCGACTGCCAGGCGTCGAGCTGCCGTTGGAGATCTCGGTGGGCCGTGTCGTCGAGCAGCGCGGCCGCCGCGGCCGCCGGGGTCTCGAACCCGGCGCGGAAGGCCGCGTCGGCGAGCCGCGCGTCGGCCTTCTTGAGGCGCCGCGCGGTGTCCTCGGCCGTTCGGACGCGGTCCGCGGCCTCGGTGAGCAGGGCGACGCGCCGCTCCAACTGCGCGGCCCGCCCGGACACACTGCCCGCGGCGCCGCGCGCCTGCTCCAACTCCTCTTCCAGCGAAGCCTTCTCACGGTCGAGTGCATCCCTGAGCGAGGCACGTGAGGCGACCCGGCGGGCGGCCTCCTGCTGGGCGGTGAGCCGCCGCTCGTGTTCGCGCTCCGCCCGCTCGCGGGCCTCGCGCGCGGCGTGCAGCCCGGAGGCCGACTCCCGGGCCTCGGCGTGCTGCCGCTCCAACCCCTCGGCTTGTTCAGCGAGTTGCCCGGTCGGTGTGTCACCCGCCTCGGCGGTGGCGGCGGCCAGCGCCTCGCGTACGACGCCGAGCCGCCGGTCGGCCTCGGCGCGCGCCTCGTCGGCGCGCCGGTGGGCGGCGAGGGCCCGCTCCTCCGTCTCCCGGTCGACGTGACCGGCGACCTTCCGGGCGGGCGCGGGGTGTTCGGTGGCGCCGCACACGGCGCAGGACTCGCCGTCCACCAGCCCGGCGGCCAGTTCGGCGGCGATGCCCGCGAGGCGCTGTTCCTTCAGCTCCAGCCAGTGCGCCTGGGCCGCCATGGCCTGTTCGCGCGCGGTGAGACCCACCTCGTGGGCCCTCTCGGTGTCCCGGGCCAGCTCGTCGCGCAGACGCGCCGCGTCGAGCCGTCTGAGCGCGGGCTCACGCCGGACGGCCAGCTGTTCGGCGCGCGCCGCCGCCTCCTGCGCGGACTCGATGCTCGACTCGACGCCGGCACGGGTGCTCTCCCAGCCGGCCAGCCAGCTCTCGGCGTCCTGGAGCAGGTCCTCGTCGGCGCGCTCCTGGCGGTCCAGGGAGTCCCGCTCCGTCCCGAGTGCGGCGAGGCGCCGTTCGGCCCGGCGTGCCGACTCCAGGCCTCCCAGCTCCTCGGCCGCCTTGCGCGCGGCGGCGGCGAGTACGGGCGCTCCGGCGCCGGCGAACTCCTCCGGCAGGGCGGCGCAGGCCTGGGTCTCCTCGACGGCGGCCCGCCGGTGCTCGGCGTCGGCGGCGTCGCGCAGTTCGAGGGCGGGGGCCACCGCCTCGGCCTTGCGGGCGCGCTCCATCCGCGCCTGGGCGTCGCGGTGGGCGTCGGCGCGCTCCTCCAGACGTGCGGCGCGCTCGCGTGCCTCGGTGAACCGGCGCTGCAACCGGTCCACTTCGCGTACGTCGTCGAGCTCGCGGTCGGCCGCGGCCCGCGCCGATTCGGCGGTCCCTCGCGCGCAGTGGGCGATGGCGAGTCGTTCGCGTGCGCTGCTGCGGGCCAGCGCGGCCCAGCCGAGCACGGACTCGGCGAGGCCCGGATCGCCGGGCGCGAGGTCGGGCAGCGGCGCCTCGGCGGCGGGGCCGGCCTCCTGGTCCATCCGGTGCGCGTCCGCCAGCAACGTGGCATCCCCGGCGCGCACTTCGGCCTCGGCCGCGCGCTTCCGCTCGGCGAGGCTCTTCTCGACCTCGGCGAAACGACGGGTGTCGAAGAGCCGGCCGAGCAGCTTGCCGCGGGCCTCGGCGTCGGCCCGCAGGAAGCGCGCGAAGTCGCCCTGGGGCAACAGCACCACCTGGCAGAACTGCTCGCGGCTCATGCCGAGGAGCTGGGTGATCTCCTCGCCGATCTCCTGATGCGAGCGGCTGAGGTCCTTCCAGGAGCCGGCGGTCGCGTCGTACTCGCGCAACCACGTCTGGGCCTTGTCGACGGTCGTACCCGACCGCCTGCCCTTCTTGGCGCGCTCGAAGGGCGGCTGCCGGGTGACCTCCAGCCGACGTCCGGCGACGGTGAGTTCGAGGCGGATCTCGGTGCGGTCGGCGAGTGCCGCGTGGTCGCTGCGCAGACCGAGGCCCTGCCCGCTCTGCCGGGCGCCGGGAACCGCGCCGTACAGCGCGTAGCAGACGGCGTCGAGGACGGACGTCTTGCCCGCCCCGGTCGGTCCGTGCAGCAGGAAGATCCCGGCGGAGGACAGCTCGTCGAAGTCGACCCGCTGGGCGCCGCCGAAGGGGCCGAAGGCGGTGATGTCCAGGCGGTGCAGCCTCATCGGGTCCTCTCGCTCTCCGGGCGGGCGGCCCTCTGCGGGTGCGGCGTACGGGAGGTCACCGGGCGACCTCCCGTACGGTCTCGTCGGCGCGGACGGCGTCGAACGCGTCCCGGAGCACGGCCTGTTCACGGGCGTCGGGGCCCACACCGCGCACATGGGCCACGAAGTCCTCGGCGATCTGCTGTTCGCTGCGGCCCGCCAGCCGGCGCGCGTACGAGACGTCCGGGTCCCGCGGGGAGCGTTCGGGGTCGAAGACGAGGCTCAGAGTGTGCGGGAAGCGCTCTTCCAGCCGCGCCATGGGGTCCGCGGGCCGCACCGGATCGGTGAGGGTCGCCTCGACCCAGGCTCCGGTGTGACGCTCCAGCTCCGGGGCGGCGAGCAGGTCCTCCAGGTGTCCGCGGACCCGGGCGAGCGGGCGGGGCACCGGACAGTCGATCCGCTCGGCGGCCAGGGAGCCGTCGGCGCCGAGGTCCACGAGCCACATGGTCTTGCGGTGGCCGGCCTCCGAGAACGAGTACGGCAACGGGGAGCCCGAGTAGCGCACGCGCTCGGCGATGACCTGGCTGCCGTGCAGGTGGCCGAGCGCGGTGTAGTCGACGCCGTCGAAGACTCCGGCGGGCACGGAGGCGACACCGCCGACGGTGATGTCGCGCTCGCTGTCGCTGACCTCGCCGCCGGTGACGAAGGCGTGCGCGAGGACCACCGAGCGTGTTCCGGGCGCGCGGGTGCCGAGGTCGGCGCGGACCCGGTCCATCGCGGCACCGAGCACGGCCTCGTGACCCGCCCGGTCCACCGCGAACTCGTCCTTCACCAGGGCGGGTTCGAGATAGGGCAGGCCGTAGAAGGCGACGTCGCCGTGGGCGTCGGCCAGCACCACCGGGGTGCCGCACGCCGTCGGGTCGGTCCGCAGATGGATGCCCGCGCGCCCGATGAGTCCGGCGCCGACACCCAGTCGGCGCGCGGAGTCGTGGTTCCCGGAGATCATCACCGTGGGCACGCCGAGGTCCGCCAGCCGGTGCAGGGCGTCGTCGAAGAGCTGCACGGCGGCCAGCGGCGGGACGGCACGGTCGTACACGTCTCCCGAGACGACCACCGCGTCCACCTCGCGCTCGCGCGCGGTCGTGACGAGGTGGCCGATGAAGTCGGCCTGGGCGCCGAGCATGTTCACCCGGTGGAACGCCCGGCCGAGATGCCAGTCGGAAGTGTGCAGGAGCCTCATGATCCCCGAAGGGTAACGGCCGGGTCTGACATCACGGGCGGTTACTCCCGTATCGGCCCGTCATGACCTGCGCGGGAGTTGACACACTTTGCCTTATTTCATCCAGCTTCGTCATGCGTCTCCGTAGGCCTCTCCGCCCAGCTCGAACCCGGCCGTCCCCGCGGTCGCGTCGGCCAACCACGCGCGGAAGGCCTCCACATCGGCGTCCGGCAGCCCGATCTCGAGGGTGACCGCCTCGCCGTAACGCACATCACGTACCTCGCGCCCGGTGGACCGGAGATCGTTCTGCACCTTGCCGGCCCGCTGATGGTCGACGGTCACGGTGGCCAGCCGGAACCGGCGGCGGGTGACGGTGCCCAGCGCGTCCAGCGCCTCGCCCACCGAGCCGCCGTACGCTCTGATCAGCCCGCCGGCGCCCAGCTTGACCCCGCCGTAGTAGCGGGTGACGACGGCGACGACGTACCGCATGTCGCGCCGCAGCAGCATCTGGAGCATCGGGACGCCTGCCGTGCCGCCCGGTTCACCGTCGTCGCTCGCCCGCTGGACGGCGGCGTCGGCTCCGACGACGTACGCGAAGCAGTTGTGCGTGGCGTCCGCGTGCTCCCTGCGGACGGCGGCGATGAAGTCCTGGGCCTCCCGCTCGGTGGCGGCCGGGGCGAGGGCGCACAGGAAACGGGAGCGGTTGACCTCGGTCTCGTGCACGCCCGCGTGGGCCACTGTGCGGTACTCGTCCTGCATCACGCCAGCGTATGCGCTGCGCGCGGGCGTCGCCGACAGCGGGCCCGCGCCCCTCTTCCGCGAACGACGCAGGTCACACCCCCTCCGCGCCCGGTCGCCGACCGGGCACCGCCCCTGGGTCACCCGTGGAGCACCGTGGCCTCCGGACCGCCCACCCCGGACCGTCCCGACGCGGCCCTCCATGGGCCGACGCGGCTCTGCCCCGCTCGGGTCGACGCGCCCCCGCCCGGCCCCCGCCCTGGCCGACCCGGTCCCGATCGCGCCCGTACCCGAACCCGAACCCGAATCCGAGCCCGTGCCGGCCCCGGGTTCATGGGGGGCCGGGATTCACTCCTTCTTGCCCCTCGGCACGACCATGTCCGTCAACAGCGCCGCGCCGGGAACGAGTTCGTGCCAGGAGTCACCGTGCCAGACCAGGACCGCGACGGCCGAGGTCGGAAACTTGGCACGCATCAGGTCGAGGGTGTCGTCGAGACCGTCGCCGGCCAGTTCGAGGACCAGTTCCTCCAGCCCCGGGTTGTGCCCGACGAGAAGCAACGTCCTCACGCGTTCCGGTACTTCGCGCACGGCTTCCAGCAACTCGGTTACGTCCGCGGCGTACAGGCGCGCGTCGAACCGGACGGGCGGCGGGGTACCCCACTGATCGGCGGCCAACTCCCAGGTGTCCCGGGCGCGTACGGCGGTGGAGCACAGCGCGAGGTCCGGCAGCAGGTCGGCCTCCGCCATGACACGTCCGGCGGCGGGGGCGTCGCGGCGGCCGCGCGGCGCGAGCGGCCGGTCGTGATCGGGTACGTGATCGGGCCAGGCCGACTTGGCGTGCCGCATCACGATCAGCGTCCGCCTCGGACCGGCGGGGGCCCGCCCGGTCACAGCGAAGCCCCGATCTGGCGGGTGAGTTCGAGGCCGAGCAGCCGGTCGGCGTAGGCGTAGGTCTCGAAGCGGGCGCCCTCCGCGATGTCCGAGTTCTCCACCCCGCGCAGTACGTCCAGCACACCGGGCACGTCCAGGTCGTCCTCCCAGGCGGCGCGCAGCCGTCGGCGCACGTCCTCGGGCACCGGCTTGGACGGTCGGGTGGCCCACCCGGCGACGGCGGCGCGCCAGCGCCGGAGGGTGTCCTCGGCCTCGTCCAGGGCGGCCGCGTCGAGACGCAGGGGCCGGTCCCTGCCTGGCGCGAGCAGTGCCAGACGCAGCACCGTGGGATCCGCGGGAGCGGGCGCAACACCGGTGCCGCAGGCTCCGCCGGTTTCGACGGGCGCCACCGCGACCTGGACGCCGTCCGTCGCGGCGGCCCCGGACACCACGATGTCGACGGCCTGCGACGCGGCCGATCCCGGACCCGGGTCACGGTGGTCCTCGAAGGGCCGGATGCCGAGGTCCGCGGCGCTCGCCCGCAGACGCGCGCCGTCCCCGGGATCGGCCGGGTCGGCCGCCGAGGTCAGGGTCGCCCAGACGGGACTGCCGCCGATCTCCAGGGCCCGCACCAGGACGTCCGCGACGAGGAGCACCCGCAGACCTGTGGGGCCGGACCCGGGCACCTGCGCGTGGACACGGACCAGGCCGCGGCGGGCGCGGGCGGCGTCGACGGTTTCGCCCGTGCGGGCGTCGAGGATACGGAGCACGAGGTGAGCCTAGGCGGGCCGACGCCCCACTGCGGGGAGGAGGGGACCGTTCCGGACAGTCGCCCGCGCCCGGCGGTCCCCCGTGGGCTCCCCGCACCGTAGAAAAGTCCCGGCGCCCTGCCGGGAGCCCACGCCTGCGCCCACACCTGTGCCCGCGTCGGCGAACCGTGCGGCGACCTGGGCGGTCCCGAACGCCGGACCGCCGGGAATCAGCGGGTGACGCACGCTGTTGTGGTGTCTGATCAGCCATCACGACAGGGACCACAGGGAGGCCGACCGTGTACGGCGACCAGGCAACGATCCGCAAGATCCTCACCGAACTCGGCGACACCTGGGCGATCGTCGGACTCTCGTCGAACGTGCGCCGCCCGGCGCACGGTGTCGCCGACGTCCTCCAGCGCTACGGCAAGCGGATCGTGCCGGTGCACCCGAAGGCGGAGACCGTCCACGGGGAGAAGGGGTACGCGTCGCTCGCGGACATCCCCTTCGACGTCGATGTCGTCGACGTCTTCGTCAACAGCGGCCTCGCGGGACCGGTCGCGGACGAGGCCGTCGCCATCGGGGCGAAGGGGCTCTGGTTCCAGCTCGACGTCATCGACGAGGCCGCGTACGAGCGGGCGCGCGCCGCCGGGCTCGCCATGGTGATGGACCGTTGCCCCGCCATCGAGATCCCCCGGCTCGGCTGAACCCGCCGGCCGGCCGCGGTACGTCCCGGGGAACCCGCCGCGGGGCCGCCCGGCGGCGGGTTCCGTCCGGAATCCTGTTGACGCCGGGCCGCTGCCCCGGTTTCCTGCTGCGGTGTCCCTCCTTCGCATCGAAACCCCCGACGACGAGGCCCGTCTCGCGGACTGGCGGTACGTCCACAACGTGATCGTCCCGCCCGCCGCCATGTCGCTCGACGACGTGCGCGAACGGGTCCGGCGCAACCGCCTGGAGGTCGCCTACCTGGACGACGTCCTGGTGGGCTGCACGACCGTCCGGCCGCCCGCCGGCGACACCGCGACGGCGACCGTCATCGCCCGCGTGCTCGCCCCGTTCCGCGGGCGCGGCTTCGGCGCGGAGCTGTACGCGCGCGGTCTGGAGCAGGCCCGTGCCTCGGGCGCCGAGGTGATCGAGACGGTCGTCCTCGCGGCCAACGAGGACGGGCTGCGCTTCGCCGAGCGGCACGGCTTCGTGGAGATCGAGCGCTACGTCCTGCCGGGCGGGACCGTCGAATGGGTCGACCTGCGACTGGCCTGAGCCGGGCGGCCGGGGCCGCCGCCGAAGCCTTCCGGACCGGCGCCGTACGGCGCCGGGCACCGGGATCCCACGGGCGTCACGCCACCCCGTCCCGGGGGCCCGCGTCGTCGAGGAAGTCCGCGACCGTCTCCCGGAAGCCCTTCGGGTCGTCGAGCCACGGGAAGTGGCCGGCGCCCGGCAGGACGGCCTGTTCGGCCCTCGGGAAGAGGTCAGCGACGGCGGCGGCGACGCGCGGCAGCGGTCCGCTGTCCAGCGCGCCGGAGACGAGCAGGACGCGCGCGCCCCAGACGGCCACGGCCGCCCGGGCGGCGGCGGGCCGGAAGGCACCGGGGGCGGCGTACGACTCGGCGGCCGCCTCGTTCGACTGACCGACCTCGGCCGCCGCGTGGGCTCGCGCCGCCGCGTCCCAGCGGCCGTAGAAGAACGGGGTCGCCGCCTCGTAGTCGGCGTCGGTCGCGGTGCCGGCCCAGATCCGCCCGTACGCCTCGCGCGCACCGGCGAACCACGGTTCCGCCGTGCGGAGCGCCGCTCCCTCGGCGCGGTGCTCCGCCGTGAAGTCGACCCCGAGGGCCCGCGCCCGCCCGGTGACCAGGGTGAGCGAGCGGACGCGCTCCGGATGACGGACCCCGTAGAGGAGGGCGAGATCGCCGCCCGCCGAGTGGGCGAGCAGATCGACCCGGTCGAGCCCGAGGTGCGCGCGGAACGCCTCGACGTCGTCGACCTGCCGGTCGCAGCGGTACGTCGCCGGGTCGGCCGGGACCGCCGATTCGCCGGTGCCCCGCAGATCGAGCAGGTGCAACCGGCGGTGCCGCGTCAGCCCGCCGAGATCGCCCAGGTAGGCGGAGGCGCGCATCGGACCGCCGGGCAGGCAGAGCAGCGGCCTGCCGTCGCCCCTCGTGTGATGGGCGAGCGGGGTCCCGTCGGGTGCTGCGAAGATCGGCATGCCCGTCATCCTCTTCAGCGACTCGCTCCACGGGCAACCGGTTTGACCGGTCGCCCGGGCCCGGCCCGTCACGGCACCGCCCGATCCGCCCCCACCCCGCACGTCCCCTCCACTCCGTCACGCGCGGGATTCGCCTCCGGTTCTCCGCGCGTACGCCTCCGGTTGCTTCCATCGGGGGACGGAGAGGGATCCGGACATGCATCTGGACTGCGTGGCCGTGGTGGCGCACGGCATCCATCCGATCGTTCCGCGGTTCCGCCGACCCGGCGGAAAAGCGCTGACCGGCGGACAATCGGAGCACGGGAAGAGGAGGGCCGGATGACGGAACTGCTGGTCGGGATGCAGGTCGACTACACGGACCACGACGACCCGGTACTGATCCGGGCGGACGGCAGCCCGGTGGACACCTGGCGGGAGAACTACCCGTACCCGGAGCGCATGGAACGCAAGGAGTACGAGTGGCACAAGCGGCTCCAGCAGATCGAGCTGCTGAAGCTGCAGAGCTGGATCAAGGAGACCGGCCGGCGGCTCGTCATCCTGTTCGAGGGACGCGACGCGGCCGGCAAGGGCGGCACGATCAAGCGCTTCACCGAACACCTCAACCCCCGGGGCGCCCGCGTGGTGGCGCTGGAGAAGCCGACCGAGCGGGAACGCGGGCAGTGGTACTTCCAGCGGTACGTGGAGCACCTGCCGACCGAGGGCGAGATAGTGATGTTCGACCGGTCCTGGTACAACCGGGCGGGCGTGGAGCGGGTGATGGGCTTCTGCAGCGACGACGAGTACCGCCGCTTCATGCGGCAGGCGCCGGCCTTCGAGCGGATGCTCGTCGATGACGGTGTGGACCTGGTCAAGTTCTGGTTCTCGGTCTCCCAGAGCGAACAGCGCACCCGCTTCACCATCCGTCAGGTCGATCCGGTCCGGCAGTGGAAGCTGAGCCCCATGGACCTGGCCTCGCTGGACCTGTGGGACCAGTACACGGCGGCCAAGGTCGCCATGTTCCGCGAGACGGACACCGGACAGGCGCCCTGGACGGTGGTGAAGAGCAACGACAAGAAGCGGGCCCGCGTCGAGGCCATGCGCAGTGTCCTGGCCCGGTTCGCCTACGCCGACAAGGACGAGGACGTCGTCGGCAGCCCGGACCCGAGCATCGTGGGCGCGGCGGCGAACCTGCTGGAGGAGGGCGAGGAGGGCGACGACCACGTGGCGCCCTCGACGGCCCGAGCGACCGCGCGCTGACGACAGCCGTCGTGGGCGGGCCCGCCTCCACCCGCTCCGGTGGTGCGCGAGCTCACCCGCCCGGCGACTCCGACGCCCGTGAGTGTCGCCGGGGCGTGTCCTCCTCGGTGCTCAGGACGCCCGGCGAGCGGCACCGTGCCCGGCCCGGGCCCACCGGAAAAGGGGGCCCTGGAGCACAGGCCGTGGGCGTGCGGCATCCGGAACTAGGGCGTCAGGCGATCCCCAGTCCCTCCAGCACCACCGCGTTCGGCAGTTCCGCGAACGCCGTGCCCGGCACCAGGAGTTTGCCGCGCCGGCGGCCACTGCCCACGAGCACGTACGGCAGCTGGACGACGGCCGGGTCCACCAACACCGGCCAGCCGTCGGGGAGTCCGAGGGGTGTGATGCCGCCGTACTCCATGCCGGTCTCACCGGTCGCGGTATCCATCGGCGCGAACGAGGCTTTCCGGGCGCCCAGTTGGCGTCGCACGACCCCGTTGACGTCGACCCGGGTGGTGGACAGGACGAGGCACGCGGCCAGCGTGGTCTCGCCACCGCGCCTGCCCGCGACGACGACGCAGTTGGCGGAGCTGTCGAGCAGGTCCTTGCCGTAGTGCTCCACGAAGGTGGCGGTGTCGGCCCACTCGGGATCCGTGTCGACGTAGACGATCTGTCCGGCGGGTGTGCTCCCGCGCCACTCGCGCACGGCGTCGGCGACGGGGCGGGTGAGTTCGTCCAGGCAGTCGGGGGCCGGGACCGCGTGGTCGAAGTGTCCGATGGGTGCGCGCATGGCGGCACGCTAACAGCCGCGCGGACCGCGTCGGCCCGGGGCCGTCAGTGGACGAGCGGGACCGACACGGCCATGACCATCGCGACCGGGACCTCGCCCTGGTTGGCGTACGTGTGGGGGGTGTTGGCCTCGAAGGACGCGCTCGCCCCCTCGGGGACACGGTGCTCGACACCGTCGACGGTGAGGGTCAGCTCACCCGCGATGACGTGCACGAGTTCGACGGTGCCGGCCGGGTGCGGGTCGGAGGGACTGCCCTCGCCGGGCATGAGCCGCCAGTCCCACATCTCCAGCGGGCCGGGCGCCTCGGTGCCGGCCAGCAGCCGGTTGTAGCTGCCCGCCTCGGTGTGCCACAGGCGTACGGCCTGGTCGGCGGGGACGATCCGGACCTTGGGCCCCTGCTCGTAGTCGAGGAGGGTGGTGATGCTGACGCCGAGCGCGTCCCCGATCTTCACGACGGTGCCCAGGCTGGGGTTGGTCCTGGCCTGCTCGATCTGGATGAGCATGCCGCGGCTGACTCCGGCGCGAGCGGCGAGCGCTTCCAGGGTGAAACCACGCTCGGTGCGCCAGCGCTTGACGTTGCGCGCCAGGGATTGAGTCAGCAGGTCGAGATCCGACACATTCCGTCCAATATTTTGAATGACAGAGTCCAACCAGATGAACTATCGTGTGGTGCACCTGATCGTTCACCGAACTGTACTGCGAGGCACCCCGTGACAGCACTCTTCGCCCTGGCCACCAGCCTCCTGTGGGGCCTGGCCGACTTCGGCGGAGGTCTGCTGACCCGGCGCACACCGGCCCTCACGGTCGTCGTCGTCTCCCAGGCGATCGCGGCGGCGGTCCTCGGCGCGATCGTGGTGGCCACCGGCGGCTGGAGCACGGCCGGGCCGCAGTTGTGGTTCGCGGTGGCCGCGGGACTCGTCGGCCCGATCGCGCTGCTCTCCTTCTACAAGGCGCTCGCCCTCGGGCCGATGGGCGTGGTCTCCCCGCTCGGGTCGCTGGCCGTCGTCGTCCCCATCGGGGTCGGCCTGTTCCTCGGGGAGCGTCCCGGGCTGCTCCAGGTCGCGGGCATCGCGGTCGCCGTGGCGGGCGTCGTCCTCGCGGGCGGACCCCAGCTGCGGGGCGCTCCGGTGCAGCGGCAGGCGATCCTGCTGACGCTGGTCGCGGCGGCCGGCTTCGGCACGGTGTTCGTGCTGATCGCGGAGGCGTCGTCATCGGTCACCGGGCTCTTCCTGGCCCTGTTCGTGCAGCGCGTGACCAATGTCGTCACCGGGGGCACGGCCCTGGCCGTCGCCGTCAGGCGGGGTGCGCCCGCCCTTCCCGAGAGCGGCTTCCCGTGGGCCTCGCTGCCGGCACTGGCCTTCGTGGGTCTCGCCGACGTGGCGGCCAACGGCACCTACTCGGTGGCCGCCCAGCACGGCCCGGTCACGGTCGCCGCCGTCCTCGCCTCGCTCTACCCGGTGGTCACGGCCCTGGCCGCGCGCGGGCTCCTCAGGGAGCGACTGCGCGCGGTGCAGGCCGCCGGAGCGGGGCTGGCACTGGTCGGCACGGTCCTCCTGGCGACAGGCTGAGCCCGACTCGACGCCTCGTTCGCGCCGGCCCCGGACCAGGGGCGGGGCGCGGCCGGCCCCCGGCCTCGGAACGCGTCGCCGTCCCGCCCGGGGGCGGGGGTCCGCCCCGGACGGTCAGGGTCCGGAAGGCCCGGCGGGCCTGCCGGCCTGTTCGTGCCGCTCGGCCCGCCGGTCACCCCGCGGGCCGAGCACTCCGCCCGGACCGGCCCTGCTCCGAGGATTCGGCGCGAGCCGCCCGGTCTCAGGAGTCGGCGCGGACGTCGGCGGGCTGCGGGCGTACGTCCTCGGAGGCGTGCCGAGGACCGAGGTCCAGCTCCGCGAGCCGCGCGACGGTCTCCTCGTCCAGCTCCGACAGCGCCAGCAACTGCGCCGGGGTCACCCCGTCGGGAATCGGCACCGGCGGCGGGGTGCGCAGCGGCGGCTGCCATCCGGCCACGGGGTCCCAGCGCCGGACGACACGCGCGGGGGCACCCGCCACGACGGAGTGGTCCGGCACCGTCCCGCGCACCACGGCACCGGCCGCGACCACGACGTTCCGCCCGATCCGCGCGCCCGGCAGGATCACCGCGTTGGTCCCGATCCAGCAGCCCGGCCCGATCTCCACCGGCTCCATCCGCGGCCACTGCTTGCCGATGGGCTCGTGCGGATCGTCGTACGAGTGGTTCGTGGACGTCACGTAGACATAGGGGCCGAAGTAGCAGTCGCTGCCGATGGTGACCGTCGTGTCGGCGATGACATGGCTGCCGCGGCCGAGCACGACACCGTCGCCGATGCGCAGGATCGGCTCGGAGCCGAGGTCGAGATCGGGCATCAGGCCCGCGGTGAGGGTCACCTGTTCGGCGACGATGCAGTACGAGCCGAGCTCGATCCAGGGTTCGCCGAAGACCGTGCCCAGCGGGAAGGCGAGTCTGCTGTTCTCCCCCAGGGCGCCGAAGCGGAACCGTCCCGGGCTTTCGGCCGTCACCGCACCCGCGCGCTGCGCCCAGGCCCAGCCCGCGTGGACGATTCGCTGGACGAGGCGTCGCCGCCATGATGAGAACGTGTTCTTGCTCCTGGGCACCCGCTCACGGTACTCAGAGCGGGCTGCGCGGACGCGCCGCACGGCTGTGATCTTCACCCCACCGGGGGCCGACGCGATGGCATACGGTGCCGTGTGACCGGCGGGACCAGCCAACGAGACGACGAGACGGTGAAGCGGTGACGACTCAGCAGGCGCTGATCAAGGGGATCGGCGGCAAGGATCCGCAGGTGGACCGGGAGGCGTTCGCGGCGCCCACCTCGGTGGTCATCGGAGACGTCACGCTGCACGCGGGCGCGAGCGTCTGGTACGGCGCGGTGCTGCGCGCGGACGGCGGCCCGATCGTCATCGGCGCGGGCAGCAACGTGCAGGACAACTGCACGCTGCACGTGGACCCCGGTTTTCCCCTCAGCGTCGGGGAACGGGTGTCGATCGGCCACAACGCCGTCGTGCACGGCGCGACCGTCGAGGACGACTGCCTGATCGGCATGGGTGCCACCGTGCTCAACGGCGCCGTGATCGGGGCCGGCTCCCTGGTGGCCGCGCAGGCCCTGGTGCCCCAGGGGATGCGGGTCCCGCCGGGCTCACTCGTCGCGGGGGTCCCCGCCAAGGTCAAGCGTCCGCTGACGGACGAGGAGCGTGAGGGCATCTCGCTGAACGGGGTCTTCTACGGGGAGCTGGCGAAGGCGCACCGCGAGATCCACGAGTAGGACCGCTCCGCCCGGCGACCGGGACGCGGCCGCGCTACTCCGCGGCGGGGACGGGCTCCGGCTCCGCCGCACCCGGTTCCGCCGCGGCGTTCTTCGCCTTGCGGCGCACGATCAGCATCGAGGCGAGACCGATGAGCACCGCCGCGACCAGGCCGAGCCACGAGAAGCGCTTCAGCCAGGACTCGGCGACGACACCGACGTAGTAGATGACCGCGGTGGTGCCGCCGGCCCAGACGATGCCACCGAGCACGTTGGCGATCAGGAACTTCCAGTACGGCATCTTCAGGACACCGGCGAGCGGGCCCGCGAAGATCCGCAGCAGGGCGATGAAGCGTCCGAAGAAGACGGCCCACATGCCCCACTTCTGGAAGGAACGCTCGGCCGTGGCGACATGGCCCTCGCTGAAGTGCCGGGGGAACTTCCCGCCGAGCCAGGCGAGCATCGGGCGTCCGCCCTTACGGCCGATGGCGTATCCGATGGAGTCACCGACGATCGCCCCGACCGTCGCGCACGCGCCGACCATGACCGGGTTGATCCCCTCGTGCTGCGAGGAGAGCAGCGCCGCCGAGACCAGGACGATCTCGCCGGGCAGCGGGATGCCCAGGCTCTCCAGGCCGATGACCAGGCCCACGATCGCGTAGACACTGATCGCGGGTACCGTCTCTAGCCAGTCCTGGACGTGCAACGCCGGTGCCTTCCGTTTGGCTGTACGTGACCGGGGCGACCGCGTTTCGCGTGATCACCGGGGCGTGTTTCCCCGGGGCGCCCGCCGGGAAGCCTACCTGGTCGCTGTGAACGGCCGTCCGGACGTGAGGCCCGTCCGGTCGGACTCCGTGCGGCGTCGGCGTTCCGGGGCCCGCGCGATCAGGACGCGCCCGGACGGAGCACGGGCGCCCTCTCCTTCCCCTCGGCGGCGCCTCGCTGCCGCCGCCAGGTCTCGTAGTGATCGAGGAGCGTCTCCTCGATGGGCCGATAGGTGATCCCCAGTTCCCGCACGCTGCGGCTGTTGTCCACCCGGAACCGGATGCCGAGGTGCTTGCGGATGTAGTCCTGGGTCAGCCCGAACGCCGGCCCCAGGACGCGGACCGGCCAGTGCGGGAGCGCCGTGCGGGGCAGCCGCAGGCCGCGGGGGTAGCGGCTCCGGATGACGCGTGCCATGTCGTGGAAGGAGGTCATCGTCTCGGCCGCGACGATGTACCGGCCCCGCGCGTCCGGACGCTCCGCCGCCGCGATGTGCGCGTCGGCCACCTCGCGGACGTCCGCCGTGGTGAAGCTGAAGTCGGGCGCCCCGTAGAAGAAGTACCCCTTGAACAGCTCCTCCAGCAGGAACAGACTGCCGGACTCCGACGCGCGGGTGAGGGACGGCCCCAGGACCAGGCCGGGGTTGACGGACACCAGGCGCCAGCGGTCCTGGGCCGCCTCCGCCGACCACGCCGCGCGCTCCGCGAGGGTCTTCGCGTAGTGGTACGGGTTGTTCTCGACGGTGCTGGTGGTGTTGAAGTACTTCTCCGACAGGACACCGCCGTCCATGCTCCGGACGTCGATGTAGTCACCGAAGACCGCGCCGACCGTGGAGGTCAGGACGACCTTCTCGACCGTCGCCGTCCGGTCGACCGCGGCCAGCACGTTGCGCGTGCCGAGCAGGGCCGGGTCGACCATGTCCCGGCGGCCGTCCTTGATCCTCTCCGGCATCAGGAACGGTGACGCCACGTGGAAGACCACGCCGCAGCCGTTCATCGCCGCGTCGAAGGACCCCTCGGCCAGCAGGTCCGCCTCGAACAGCTCCAGCCGTCCGGGAAAGGCGTCCCGCAGCTCCGTCAGTGGCCGCACCTTCTCCGCGCTCGCCGTTCCGCGCACGGTGGTGTGGACGGTGTGGCCCCGCTCCAGCAGCCGCCGGACCAGATGGCTCCCGACGAAGCCGCTCCCACCGGTCACCAGGACCGCCGTCCGCCCTCGTACGCCCACGCTCGCACTCCTCGTTCACGGTCCCCGGCCGCACGGCCGTGCCCTTGGGCGGTGCGCCCGCAGCACCCAAGGGCCAGGGTCCGGCACGAACGCTCCGAAGGGAACAGGTGTGCGCCCCTCCCGCGCGGGTCCGCGGAGGGCGGGTGGCCGGGGACCGGGTGGCCGCCGGGCGAAGTCCGCGAGGAAGTCCCGTACAGGCAGGGCCCGGTCGACGACGCCGGTGTCACCCCACAGGTCATCCGCTCCGCGCACGTCCGGCGGTGCGTCGCGGCCGTGCGCCACGCCCCCGCGGAGTACGGCCGGATCGCCCACACGCCTCCCCTTCCTGGAACTCCTCACCC
The DNA here is from genome assembly GCF_042889485.1 of Streptomyces sp. NPDC002580. Lineage (NCBI taxonomy): Bacteria > Bacillati > Actinomycetota > Actinomycetes > Kitasatosporales > Streptomycetaceae > Streptomyces > Streptomyces sp. NPDC002580. The sequence continues at coordinate 322,750 of NZ_JBIAQZ010000010.1, forward strand.
GTTCAAGGGAGTTGAAGGAACGGAACGGACCATCGGGTCCTGCACCCGTCCTCCCCCAAGGAGCCCTTCGTGACCGTCACCGCCGAAGACATCTACGCCATGGCCCCCTACGCCAGGACCCTCGGCGTACGTTTCACCGCCCTGTCGTCCGAGGGCGTGCACGCCGAGCTCGACCTCGTGCCCGAACTGTCCACCGTGGGCGGCGGGTTGCACGGCGGGGCGCTGATGGGCGTGGCCGACGTCGCCTCGGCGGTGTGCGCCGCGCTGAACGGCCCCGCGGGCGCCGTTCCCGCGACCACCACCTCCACCTCCACCACGCATTTCCTGCGTCCCGTACGCGAGGGGACCGCGTACGCGAAGGCCCGGGTACTGCGGGTGGGACGCGACACGGCGGTCGTGGAGTGCGACATCGAGGACGGCGAGCGGCGGCTCTGCGCCCGGATCACGCAGACGGTCGCCATAAGAGCACCGCGCGGCTGACCGAGGCCGGAGCGGGGCCCCGGGTGCGCGGATCACGGACAGGGCGACGGAGACGGCGTCGGGGACACGGCCCTGCGCGATGAGGGTGGCGACGTACTCGACCTGGGTGGCGGTGGCGCGGGACCGGTCACGCGGCCTCGAGGCTCGTACCGCCGCCGAAACAGGTCCCGCCCTCCTCCGGTTCCCTCATGCCCTCAGCGGAGAGCCGGTGGCGTAGTTGGCGATCACGATTCCGTCGGGGGACTGGTCGTCGACCGCCAGGATCCAGGTGACGCCGCGTCCGTCGTCCACGGCTTCGCGGGTGGTGCGGTCCCACCTGGGCAGGACGTGCTCGTTCAGGTAGGCGGCGAACTGCCGGGCCACTTCATCGACGTTGTCGCGAGTCGTCTTCACTCCGAGGATGTGTCGGGCGAAGCCGTGGAAGGCCGAGCCCCCTACTTTCATCGTCGTGTACTCGGCCAGCGCCTCGCGACGCCAAGCGGCGCCCCCGCTCCCCCCGTAGGAGATGCGAGACAGGACGCCGGAGCGATATTGCGCCCAGGTTCGCTCCCTGTGCCGGGTGCAGTACCGAAGGATCAGACCGCGGTCCGGGCTGAGCATCAAGCCGTAGCTGTCCCGAGGCAGGAGGATGCGCCAGTACCCACCGCCGTCGATCTCGGTGGGTGCGTCGGAGGTGATGAGGTCTTCCAGGAGCGAGCGAATCTGGACGACGGCCACGTTCGGGGAGACGGTGTGGTGGGCGCTGTAGTCGTTGACGACCCGGGGATGGATCTCGATCTCGTACGCCTCGTCCGGCTCGAGCCCAAGGAGACCGGGCCTCCACGGACCAGCTCCCCACTGCCAGCGCGCCCTCTTCCCGGGCCCGCTGTTCGGAGTCCGGGCGGTGTAGCCGTCACAACCGCCGCACCAGCCGTCGCCCCGAGCGGTGCGGGTGGTGCACGGGGTGCCGTCGGCGTTGAAACGAGTGCAGCCACGCTTGGGTGGTGCGGGTGCAGGCATCGGCTCCCCCTCTTCGGCCACGCTTTCCGGCAGCCCCATAAGGGAATTTGTACGCGACTCCCTGAAGCGACCAAGGTTGCTTCAGGGAGTTGAGAGACAACGCTCCACATGCCGGCGGGCCTGAAAGATCTCCCTGGCGGTCCCGTGCGCGAGCGAGGGAGCGGCGTCGGTCCGGCGTGAGCCGTCAGCCGTTCGGGCGGAGCGTCCAGATCACGGTCATCTCGCCGGTGACGGCGCCGTCGGCACGCTGGATCGCGATGGCGACGGGGAACTCGGGGCGCCGGCCGGCGTCGAGTTCCGCGACGACGTCGGCAGCGGGCCGGCCGAGCGTCGCGGTGGCCGTGACGGGGCCCATCGCGAGCTTCTTGTAAGAGATCTCGGCGCTGACCGCGAGCGGCACGGCACGGTCGAGCTGGTCCCCGAAGGCGGCGAGGACGATCGCCCCGCTCGCCGACTCCCCCAGCGTGAACATGGCGCCGGCGTGCGGTCCGCCGACGTGGTTGTGGAAGTCGCCCTGGTCCGGAAGCGCCACGACGGCCTTCTCCGGGGTGGTCTCCACGAAGTCGAGGTTGAGGGTCCGGGCCATCGGCACGGTCGCGGCGAGCATCTCGCCGATCGTCATCTGGTCTGCGCTCATGCCGCGATGTTACCCATGGGTAGCAATGCTTGGCCAGCCCCCGCCCTCCGCCGTCGAACCGGTCGACGGCGCGGGCCGGACCGCAGCGGCCACCCGCCCGACGAGACGCTCCGGGCGCCCTCGCGGCGCCCCCACGGCCGCACGTTCCGGGATCAAAGGGGCAACCGGCCTGACAGCAGGGCCTTTTCGGGTACCGCCGTGGCACTCGGGTCACGGGCACCTCTATCGTTGTCGGCCATGTGGCCAGGACAGCAGCCGCCCGGGGGCGAGCAGAACCCGCAGGACCAGAACCCGTACCAGCAGCCGGGGTACCAGCAGCCGAATCCGTACCAGCAGCCCGGCTACCAGCAGCCGGGGTACCAGCAGCCGGGCCCGTACGGACCGCAGCCGGGACAGCAGCCTGGACAGCAGCCGTGGGCGACCCCGACGGATCCCCTGGGCGCGCCCCAGGCACCCGGCGGCGGTGGCGGCGGCAACAAGACGAAGATCACCGCGATCGTCGCGGCCTCGGCCGTCGTGATCGCCGCCGCGGTGACCGGGTTCCTCGTCCTGGGCGGTGGCGACAAGGACGACGACGCGGGCGGCGACCCGTCCAAGTCCCCGAAGGCGTCCGCCGCCACCTCGCCGAGCGCGAGCGGCACCGGGAGCGACGACAACCCGCGCGGCGGCGACGCCGAGAAGGCCACGATCGCCGGCTGGAAGGTCGTGGTGAACCCGAAGTGGGGCACCGCCTTCGACGTACCGGCCGACTGGAAGGTCGAGACGCCCGGCACCTTCATCGGCTTCGAGGACGACAAGAAGGGCGACGGCTCCGCGCTCATCGGCATGTCGGCGCCCGCGTACCTCAAGGAGAAGTGGTGCACGTCCGACGACGACAAGGACGGCTACACGAGCGACACGTCGTTGGCCGCGGCGGGCACCAAGGGCCAGAGCGGCGCCAAGAACACCGGTGACGTGGCCCGCAACGACTCCGCGTGGTGGGTCTTCGGCGGCTACACCGACCAGAAGGACGCCTCGAAGAAGCTGCTGAAGATCGGCAAGCCCAAGGCGTACACCACGGCCTCGGGCATCGAGGGAAGCGTCGCGACGACGTACTCCTCGGGCGTCGCCAAGAAGGGCAAGTGCGACTCCGACGGGAAGGCGACCACCTTCGCCTTCAAGAACTCGTCGGGTGACTTCGTGTCCTGGACGCTCTACGGCGCCAAGGGCGTCTCCGAGGAGGTTCCGGACGCGACCGTCCAGAAGATCCTCAGTACCGTACGGCTGCACGGCGAGCCGACGGGCTGATTCTCCCGGACCTGGACACACGGGCTCCGGACCTGACGTAGCGGGCTCCGGACCTGGCCGCACGGGCTTCCGGGCCCGGCGGGCGGGATCGCCGCAGCCGGCCGGGAACGGCGTGCGGCCGGTGCGAGTGCAACGGGTTTGGCAAGTCGGGCACCGGGCGGCGATAGTCTCCCGGTGACCTCAGCCTCCGGCCTCGCCCGACCCTCCCGCCGCCCCTCCTGGGCGGGCCGGAACTACACCCTCCTGACCGCCGCCGCGGTCGTCACCAACCTGGGCAGCCAGGGAGCCCTCATCGCGGCCGCGTTCGCGGTGCTCGACTCGGGCGGCGACGGCGGCGACGTGGGTCTGGTGGCCGCGGCCCGGACCCTGCCGCTGGTGCTGTTCCTGCTGATCGGCGGGGCGGTCGCGGACCGGCTGCCGCGGCACCGGGTGATGGTCGCGGCCAACGCCCTCAATTGTGTGTCGCAGGCGGCGTTCGCCGTCCTGGTCCTCTCCGGCGAGGCACAGCTGTGGCAGATGATGCTGCTGTCGGCGCTCGGCGGTACCGGGCAGGCGTTCTTCAACCCGGCCGCCGAGGGCATGCTGATGTCCTCCGTGCGCGGCGAACAGGCGAGCCGCGCGTTCGCGATGTTCCGGATGGCGATGCAGGGCGCGGGCCTCGGCGGCGCGGCCCTCGGCGGCGTTCTGGTGGCCGTGATCGGACCGGGCTGGGTGCTCGCCGTGGACGCGGTGGCGTTCGCGGCCGCCGGCGCGCTGCGTTCCTTCCTCGACGTGAGCCACATACCGCCGCGTGAGCCGGGCGGCGGCCTGCTCGCCGATCTGCGCGACGGCTGGCGCGAGTTCGTCGGGCGGCCCTGGCTGTGGACGATCGTCGCGCAGTTCTCCGTGGTGGTCGCGGTCGTCGGAGCCGCCGACGCGGTCTACGGCCCGCTGGTCGCCCGGGACAGCCTCGGCGGTGCGGGACCCTGGGGCCTCGCGCTCGGCGCGTTCGGCGCCGGGACCGTCGGCGGCGCGCTGCTGATGACGCGCTGGAAGCCGCGTCGCCTGCTGCTCGCGGGCACCCTGTGCGTCTTCCCGCTCGCGGCGCCCGCCGCCGCGCTCGCGGTCCCCGTCCCGGTGGTGCCCCTGTACGCCGTGATGTTCGTCAGCGGTCTGGCGATCGAGGTGTTCGGCGTGTCCTGGATGACGGCGCTGCACCAGGAGATCCCCGAGGAGAAGCTCTCGCGGGTGTCGGCGTACGACTGGTTCGGCTCGATCGCGATGGTCCCGCTGGCCACGGCGCTGGCGGGCCCGGCGGAGCAGGTCTTCGGCCGTACGCCCGCGCTGTGGGGCTGCGCGACGCTGGTCGTGGTGGTCACGGCGGCGGTCCTGTGCGTCCCGGACGTCAGGAACCTGACCCGGCGGACCGTACCGGTGGCGCAGGGCACCCCGGCGTCCGACCCCGGGCGAGCGCCGGCCGCCTCTGAGGGATCCGTCGGCTCCGCCGGACACCTGGGCTGACGCCCCCCTCACCGGCCACCGGGGCGGCTGCCCCACCACCCGACTCGAACGTGACGACCGCGGCCCTCATCTCACCGCGCCTCGCCCGGGGGCTCTCCACGGTGCCGGGCGGGCCCGCCTCCACGGCGCCCGGGGGCGTCCGACCGCGCCCGGCAGGCATGCGGCCGCCCTCGACGACCGAGCCGACCCGGCGCTCCCGGGGCCCGGCAACCCCAGCGCCCAGCGGCCCCGGTGACCCCCGGCACCCCTGGCAGTCCCAGCGACCCCGGCGGTCCTGACACCCGGCAAGCCGCCATCGCCCCCGCCCCTCAGTGGGACAGCAGCGAGGACAGCTGCGGGGAGTACGTCGCGTGCAGGACCAGCGCCGCGCTGCCCACGACGGCGGCGTCCGCGCCCAGCGGGGACGCCGCGACCTGGACCGTACGGATGTGGCGGGCCAGCGGTCTGCCAGCCAGGGCCGAGGCGACGATGTCGACGTAGCGCGACTCCACGTGGTGGATGCCGTTGCCGCCCAGGATGATCAGGTCCACATCGATGAAGTTGGCGATGCTGACCGCGAGCGAGGCGACGTGTCCCGCGGCCTGGTCGATGACCGCCGCCGCCACGGGGTCGCCCGCCCCCGCCGCCGAGCGGATCGCGGCATGGTCCACGGAGGCCGGATCCCGGTCGAACATTTGCGACAGCGCACTGCTTCCGCCGGTACCGGCGGCGAGTCGGCGGTGCGTCTCGGTGACGATCGCGGAGGGATTGACCAGCCCTTCCAGGCACCCCCGGTTGCCGCAGTAGCACTCCGGACCGTCGGGCAGCACGGACGAATGGCCGAACTCGCCGGCGTTGAACGAGCCACCTCTGTACACCTGGTGATTGAGGATCAGGCCGCCGCCGATGCCGGTGCCCAGGTAGAAATAGGCGAAGTTCGCGACGCCCTTGCCCACTCCTGACCAGCGCTCACCGATGGCCGCGGCGGTGGCGTCGTTGTCGAGCGTCACCGGCAGGCGGGTGGCCTTGCTCAACATCCTTTGCAGGGGCACTCGCGTCCAGTGCGCGAGCTGGGGCGGATTGACGATCACGCCGAGCTCCTGGTCGATCGGCCCCGGCGTGGCGAGCCCCAGCCCCAGCACCTTCTCGCGCGGCACCTTCGCCTCGTCGAGCACATCGGCGACCAGCTCGGCCATGGCCGACACGACGTGCGACGGGTCGGTGCCGGGCGGCGTGGGCCGCCGGATGACGACCAGCGGCCGGCCCAGCAGGTCGACCACGGCACAGGTGAGTTCGACCGGGTCCAGCACCAGCCCGACGGCACATCCCGCGTCGGCGTTGATCCGCAGAGTGGTGCGGGGCTTGCCGCCACTGGCGACCCGGCTCGCTCCGTCCTCGCGCACGATCCCCTCGTCCAGCAGCCGGCGCACGATGCCGGAGACCGTCTGCGGGGTGAGACCGGTCCGCTGAGCGATCTCGACCCGGCTGATGCCGTCCGTGAGTTGGATCTGGTCCAGGACCACCGCTCGGTTGTAGCGCCCGACCTTGGGGAGATTTGTCCCTGCTTGCCGCACGAATCGTCCTCTCTTGTGCCAGCTCGACGACGATACCGCCGCCTGGGCGTTGACTTAGTAAAACAAATGGATTTAAAGTCCGGCCGCAGACGAACACGCAGTACCTGGAGACACGAGCGGTGTCATCGGAGGCAAGTTGATGTCCACGAAACGTCGTATCCCGCAACGCCCGGAACCGTGTGCTCAGCGCGGCCTCCGCGGCGTGGGGCTCCGCTGATGAGCCGCCCCGAGGTCTTGCTGGAGATGCGATCGATCACCAAGTCGTTCCCGGGTGTGAAGGCACTCGCGGACGTCAGCCTGGTGGTGAAGCAGGGCGAGATCCACGCGATCTGCGGCGAGAACGGCGCCGGCAAATCCACCTTGATGAAGGTGCTGAGCGGTGTCCACGCGCACGGCAGTTACACCGGCGACATCGTGTACAAGGGCGAGAACGTCCAGTTCCACGACATCCGGGCCAGCGAGCAGGCCGGCATCGTCATCATCCACCAGGAACTGGCGCTGGTCCCGAACATGTCGATCACCGAGAACGTCTTTCTCGGCAACGAGCCGCGCAGGCGCGGCTCGATCGACTGGAAGACCGCGCAGCGCCGGGCCCTGGAGCTGATGGAGCTCGTCGGACTCCAGGAGGACCCGGACACGCTGATCAAGGACATCGGCGTCGGCAAGCAGCAACTCGTCGAGATAGCCAAGGCGTTCGCCAAGGACGTCAAGCTGCTCATCCTCGACGAACCGACCGCGGCGCTGAACGAGGCCGACTCGCAGCATCTGCTGGAGCTGCTGCGCGGCTTCCGGGAGCGGGGGATCACCTCGATCATGATCTCCCACAAGCTGAACGAGATCGAGGCGGTCGCCGACACCATCACCATCCTGCGGGACGGCCGGACGATCGAGAGCCTGGACGTCGAGGCCGACGGCGTCAACGAGGACCGCATCGTGCGTGGCATGGTGGGCCGCGAGCTGAGCAGCCGGTTCCCCGACCACACGCCCGACATCGGCGAGGTGTTCTTCGAGGTCCGCGACTGGACGGTACGGCACCCGAGTTCCGAGGACCGGCTCGTGTGCAAGGGGTCCGACTTCACCGTCCGGCGCGGTGAGATCGTCGGCTTCGCCGGACTCATGGGCGCGGGGCGCACCGAACTCGCGATGAGCCTGTTCGGCCGCTCCTACGGCCACTTCCTCTCCGGCCGGGTCTTCAAGGACGGCAGCGAGATCCAGCTGAAGTCGGTGGCGGACGCCATCGGGCACGGTCTCGCCTACGTCAGCGAGGACCGCAAGTCGATCGGCCTCAACCTGCTGGACGACATCAAGACCTCGATGGTGGCCGCCAAGCTGTCGAAGATCGCCCGGCGCCGGGTCGTCGATCCGGTGCGCGAGCACCACGTCGCCGAGGAGTACCGCAAGAGTCTGAAGATCAAGACTCCCAGCGTCGACGAGGGGGTCGTGAAGCTCTCCGGCGGCAACCAGCAGAAGGTCGTCCTCGCGAAGTGGATGTTCACCGACCCCGACCTGCTGATCCTCGACGAGCCGACCCGCGGCATCGACGTGGGCGCCAAGTACGAGATCTACGGGATCATCCAGCGGCTCGTCGGCCAGGGCAAGGGCGTCATCGTCATCTCCTCGGAGCTGCCCGAGCTCATCGGACTGTGCGACCGCATCTACACCGTGTTCGAAGGTGCCATCACCGGTGAGGTGACGCGGCGCGACGCGAACCCCGAACTCCTCATGAAGAAGATGACCTCACTCACGAAGACAGCGACCACATGAGCCGCATATCAGAGCTGCAGAAGAACCTCTTCGGAGGTACGACCTCCAACGCCCGCCAGTTCGGCATGATCTCCACGCTCGTGGCGATCGTCGTGCTGTTCCAGATCTGGACGGGAGGGCTGACCCTGACCTCCGGCAACCTCATCGCCGTGGTCAGCCAGTACTCGTACATCCTGATCCTCGCCATCGGCATGCTGATGGTGATCGTCGCCGGCCACATCGACCTCTCGGTCGGCTCGGTCGCCGCGTTCACCGGCATCGTGGTCGCCAAGGCGATGCAGGAGTACTCGCTCCCCTGGCCCGTGGGCATCCTGCTCGGGCTGCTCGTCGGCGCGGCGATCGGCGCCTGGCAGGGCTTCTGGGTGGCCTACGTGGGGGTGCCCGCGTTCATCGTCACGCTGGCCGGAATGCTGTTGTTCCGCGGCGGCAACCAGTACATCGGCAACGCCGACACGGTTCCGGTGCCCGGCGGCTTCCGTGACATCGGCGCCGGATTCCTTCCGGAGGTCGGGCCGGAGACCGGGTACAACAACCTGACCCTGCTGCTCGGCCTCGCCGCCTGCCTCGGTGTGGCCTGGCGGGAGTGGAAGGCGCGCCAGACCCGGCGCGAGATGAACGCCGACGCCGCGCCGCTGTGGGTGGCGGGGATACGGATGGCCGTGATGGTGGGCATCATCGTCTTCGCGACGCTGAGGTTCGCCGGCGGCCGCGTCGGGACCAGCCTGCCGATCTCCGGCATCATCCTGATCGTCCTGGTGCTCGTGTACTCGTACTACACCCGCAACACCATCGGCGGCCGGCACATCTACGCCGTCGGAGGCAACTCCCGTGCGGCCGAGCTGTCCGGTGTGAAGCTCAAGCGGGTCAACTTCCTCGTCATGATGAACATGTCCGTGCTCGCCGCGCTGGCCGGCATGATCTTCGTGGCCCGGTCCGCCGCCTCCGGCCCGCAGGACGGCCTGAGCTGGGAACTCGACGCCATCGCGGCCGTCTTCATCGGCGGCGCGGCGGTCTCCGGCGGCCTCGGGACCATCAGCGGCTCGATCGTCGGCGGTCTCGTCATGGCCCTGCTCAACAACGGGCTCCAGCTCGAGGGCGTCGGCTCCGACATGGTCCAGATCATCAAGGGCCTGGTCCTCCTGCTCGCCGTCGCGTTCGACGTCTACAGCAAGAAGCAGGGCCGGTTCTCGATCATCGGGACGCTTTCACGCCCGTTCCAGCGGGACGAGGCGAAGGGCCCGGCCGATCCGCCGAAGCCGGTCTCGGACACCGACACCGACAAGGCACCGGTCGCAGGCTGAACGCCGAGTCGTCACCGATCACGCCGTCTCCCACGGCGTCCCACTCACCCCGCACCACCGTAAGAAAGGCTCGATCCACCATGCGCAGAGGCATCATCAGAGGCATCGCCGCCGTCGGCGCCGTCGCACTCCTCGGCCTGGGCACCGCGTGCTCCAACGAGCGCGAGGGCTCCTCCTCCGACAAGGGCGACGAGGCCAAGGGCTTCGCGAAGAACTCCCTCGTCGGGGTCGCGCTGCCCGCGAAGACCTCGGAGAACTGGGTGCTCGCCGGTGACCTGTTCACCAGCGGTCTCAAGGAGGCCGGCTTCAAGGCCGACGTGCAGTACGCGGGTGCCTCGACCACCGTCGCGGACCAGCAGGCGCAGATCTCCTCCATGGTCACCAAGGGTGCCAAGGTGATCGTCATCGGCGCGACCGACGCCGCGCAGCTCTCCACCCAGGTCGCCCAGGCGAAGGAGGCGGGCGCCACGGTCATCGCCTACGACCGCCTCATCACCAACACCAAGGACGTCGACTACTACATCGCGTTCGACAACTTCAAGGTCGGCCAGCTGCAGGGCCAGGCCCTGATCGACGGCATGAAGGCGAAGAAGCCGAAGGGCCCCTGGAAGATCGAGCTGTTCTCCGGCTCGCCGGACGACAACAACTCCAAGGTGTTCTTCGACGGCGCGATGGAGGTCCTGAAGCCCCTCATCGACAAGGGCGACATCGTTGTCGGCTCGGGCCAGACGGAGATCAAGCAGACCGCGACCCAGGGCTGGAAGGCGGAGAACGCCCAGCAGCGCATGGACTCCCTGCTGACCTCGACGTACAGCGGCAGCAAGAAGCTCGACGGTGTCCTGTCGCCGAACGACACCCTCGCCCGCGCGATCATCACCTCGGTCAAGGGCGCCGGCAAGACGGTCCCGGTCGTCACGGGTCAGGACTCCGAGGCCGAGTCGGTCAAGTCCATCATGGCCGGTATCCAGTACTCGACCATCAACAAGGACACCCGCAAGCTCGTCGCCGAGACCGTCAACATGGTCAAGGCGATCCAGAAGGGCGACAAGCCGCAGATCAACGACACCAAGTCGTACGACAACGGCTCCAAGGTCGTTCCCTCGTACCTCCTCCCGCCGGTCATCGTGACCAAGGAGAACGCGGCCGAGGCGTACGCCAACGACCCGAAGCTGTCGCAGCTCACCAAGTAGGCACAGACCCCGAGCGCCGCTGTCCCGACCCGTACCTGACCGGGTCGGGACGGCGGCGCTCGGCCGTTCCCCGGCGCGGCGAGGAGGCACCGACGTGCGGACGCGCCGCGCCGCGCGTACACGCGCCCGGTCGCCGTGTCCGCGTCCCGTGCGGGTCAGCCGATCCCGAAGGATCCGCCCGGCGGCTCCGGTGACGGAACGGCGTCCGCGTCGCCCACCGGAGCGGCCCCGCCGATGAACTTCCTTACCCCTGAGCCGTGTTCGACGCGTGCGGGGAAGGCGTCGGCGGCGGTACGACGGGCCAGGGCCGCCGTGTCGAGCGGTCGGTGGGAGGCCACGAGCACCGCGTTGCCGAAGCGCCGCCCGCGCAGCACACCGGGTTCGGCGATGAGGGCGATCTCCTCGAACACCGTCGAGAAAGTGGCGAGTTGGGAGCGGAGGAACGCGAAGGGCGCGGCGTCCGCCAGGTTGGCGAGGTAGACGCCGTCCGGGCGCAGCACCCGCTCGGCGGCGCTCGCGTAGGCGGTGGACGTCAGATGCGCCGGCACGCGCGAGCCGCCGAAGACATCGGCGATCAGGACGTCGGCGGAGTCGGGGTCGGCGGCTTCGATCCAGGCGCGGGCGTCGGCGCGGTGCAGTTCGATGCCCGAGCCGCCGGGGACCGGCAGGCACTCGTCGATCAGGGCCAGCAGACCCTTGTCCGCCTCCACCACGTCCTGTCGCGAACCGGGCCGGGTGGCCGCGACGTAGCGGGGCAGCGTCAGCGCCCCGCCGCCGAGGTGCAGCACGTCCAGGGCGCGGCCCGGCTCCGCCACCGTGTCCAGCGCGTGCCCGAGGCGCCGCGTGTACTCGAACTCCAGGTGTGTCGGCTCGTCCAGGTCGACGTACGACTGGGGCGCGCCGTCCACGGTCAGCAGCCACGCCCGCTCGCGGTCCACGTCGGGCATCAGCTTGGCGGTCCCGTGATCCACGGCCCGCGTCACGGGTATCGGCTCGTCCACGGGTCCATTGTGCCGTCCGGGCGCTCCCGTCGACGGCCGAGGAGGCCGGTGCCGGTCCTCGGCCCTGGGCTCCGGCCGAGGACCGGGGAGCCGGGCCGGCGAGAACGGGTGCCCGCCCTCTCGCGCGGGCACCCGTCGCCGGCGTACCGGAGGCCGGACGTCAGCCGACCGAGGTCACCGTCCCCGCGCCGACCGTCCGGCCGCCCTCGCGGATCGCGAAGCCGAGGCCCGGCTCCAGCGGCACCTCGCGGCCGAGCTGGACCGTCATGGTGACGGTGTCGCCGGGCCGGGCGACGGCCTGCTCGCCGAGGTCGACGTCGCCGACCACGTCCGCGGTGCGGATGTAGAACTGCGGCCGGTACCCGGTGGAGACGGCCGTCGTCCGGCCGCCCTCCCGTGTCGACAGGACGTACACCCGCGCCGTGAAACGACTGCTGGGTACGACGCTGCCGGGCGCGGCGGCGATGTGCCCGCGGCGGACCGCGTCGCGGGGCACGCCGCGCAGCAGCAGTGCCACGTTGTCGCCGGCCTGCGCCTCCTCCATGGGCTTGCCGAAGGTCTCCAGGCCGGTGACCACGGTGTCGACGCCGGCGCCGAGCACCTCGACGCGGTCGCCGACGTGGACGGTGCCGCGCTCCACGGCTCCGGTGACGACGGTTCCCCGCCCGGTGATGGTGAGCACGTTCTCGACCGGCATCAGGAACGGCGCGTCGAGGTAGCGCTCGGGCATCGGCACGTAGGTGTCCACCGCGTCGAGCAGCGCGTCGATCGCCGCCGTCCACCGCGGGTCCCCCTCCAGGGCCTTGAGGCCGGACACCCGCACGACGGGTACGGAGTCGCCGCCGTAGCCCTGCGAGGAGAGCAGCTCGCGGACCTCCAGCTCCACGAGGTCGGTGAGCTCCTCGTCGCCCGCGTCGGCCTTGTTGAGGGCGACGACGATGTGGTCGACGCCCACCTGCCGGGCGAGCAGCACGTGTTCGGCGGTCTGCGGCATGATCCCGTCCAGCGCGGACACGACGAGGATCGCCCCGTCGAGCTGGGCCGCGCCCGTGACCATGTTCTTGACGTAGTCGGCGTGGCCCGGCATGTCCACGTGCGCGTAGTGCCGGGTGTCGGTCTCGTACTCGACGTGCGCGATGTTGATGGTGATGCCGCGCGCGGCCTCCTCCGGCGCCCGGTCGATCCGGTCGAACGGGACGTACGTGGAGCCGCCGGAGCCGCGCTCGGCGAGGACCTTGGTGATGGCGGCGGTCAGGGTGGTCTTGCCGTGGTCGACGTGACCCATGGTGCCGATGTTCAGGTGCGGTTTGGTGCGCACGTAAGCGGTCTTGGGCATGGCTGTACCTCGAAGCCTCTGCGATGTCAGCGGAGCTGAGTGATGGCCCCGGCGCTACGGGCCGGGACGGGGACCCCGAAGGACTGCCGACCCTCCCCCTGCGGGGTCCGCCGGACAATCCGGGAAGGGTCAGCTTCGGGCGCCGCCGACGGCTGCCGCGATGATCGGGACGGCAGCCTTCGGCGCATCCGCGACCGCGGATGCTGCCAGGAGGAAGGTGTGCCGGAACATGAGGAGATCATCGCCGACGGGTCCGTCCACGTCGAATGGTTTTCGGCACCCCGTGGAGCGCCCCGGCACGCCCGGTGCGGCCGGTGCGCCAGGGGTTCACGGGTCCCGGGGAAGGCCGGCGGGTGCCTCAGGGCCCGATGTTCTTGAGCGCCTCGCGCACGGACAGCGGCGCGAGCCTCTCCCCCTCCGCGGCGACGAAGTCCCGTACCGCCCGCGGGTCGGTCTTCGCGTATTCGCGCAGACACCACCCGATGGCCTTCCGGACGAAGAAGTCGGGGTGGTCGGACCGGCGGACGCAGTAGGCGAAGAGACGCCCGGTGTCGGTGGCGTCCTTGTGGCGGAGCTGGTGGAGCAGCGCGGTGCGGGCGACCCACAGGTCGTCGTCCTCGATCCAGACGTCCATGTCCGCGCGCAGCTTCGGATCCGCGGCGACCAGGCCTCCCACCACATGCGCGGCCAGCGCGTCGACCGTGTCCCACCAGGGGTCGGTCGCGACGAGCCGGCGGGCCGTCGGCAGGAAGCCCGACGACAGGCAGCGCACGTGACGGCGCAGGTAGTCGACGGCGAAGTAGCGGTACTCGCGCTCGGGCAGTTCCCAGCAGCGCAGCGCGATCGCGGCGCAGTCCGACTCCGCGGGGCGCGCGGTGCCCAGGAGCACGGTCCGCGACAGGGCGCGGCGCTCGGGGGTGGCCAGCCCGAGGAAGGGAGCGATGTCCTTCATGTACGCGCGCATCGACGTGGCCCGTCGGGCATCGGCACCCGTCGGGTAGACAGCCGTGAGCCGTTCCAGCACGGTGTCCGCGAGGGCGCTGTCCGGCGCTTCGAACCGCGCACCAGACGTTCCGGAAGCTGTGACGCCCATGAGACGACCATACGGCGATCACACACCCGGTTCGGCTAGTGTCACCAAAATGCTCGATGCCACCACCCGCTCTGGGGGCACCGCCACGGCCACTCCCCAGGCCGCCGCCACGGAGCTCGCCGTCGCCGCCGACCTGGTCGTCGCCCCGGAGACCGCCGTCGCCGCACCCGTGTTCCCGACCGCCGCCCGCACCGGCCCGGCCGGACCGTTCCTGAGAGCGCTGCTCTCGCCCTGGGCGCGGTTCTCCCTGCTCGTCGCGCTGCTCGCGGCGGCCGCTTCGAGCGTGCTGCTCTTCGAACCGCAGCGGCTGCTGGCCGACGGCTGGCCGCCCCAACTCGGCGGTGCGGCGGCGGCCCTGGCGTTCGGACTGGCCTACGGTCTGTGCACGGTCGCCTTCGTGCCCCGGCCCCTGCTCAATCTGGCGGCCGGCGCGCTGTTCGGCTCCCAGCTGGGGCTCGCCACGGCTCTGGCGGGGACGGTGCTCGGCGCCGGTGTCGCCTTCGGGCTCGGCCGGCTCCTCGGACAGGACGCGCTGCGGCCGCTGCTGCGGGCCCGCTGGCTGAAGGCCGCGGACGGCCAGCTCAGCCGGCACGGCTTCCGTTCGATGATGGTGGCCCGGCTGTTCCCGGGCGTGCCGTTCTGGGCGGCCAACTACTGCGCCGCCGTGTCCCGGATGGGCTGGCCGTCCTTCCTGCTCGCGACGGCGCTCGGCTCGATCCCCAACACCGCCGCGTACGCCGTGGCCGGCGCCCGCGCGTCGTCGCCGACCTCCCCGGCCTTCCTGATCGCGATGGCCTTCATCGCGGTCCCCGCCCTCGCCGGAACGGCGGTGGCCTGGCGCAAGCGCCACCACCTGCGCGGCCGCTGAGGCCCACCGTCCGCCACGAGGTCCACGACACCCCGACGACTACGCCCGCGGCCCGTCGGCCACCAGGACGGCGGCCGGCACGACGACCGACACGACGGCCACGACCGGCACGCCGAACAGGCCGGGCACGCCCGCCGTCATCGCACGGCTTCCAGGATCATCGCGTTGGCCAGTCCGCCCGCCTCGCACATCGTCTGCAGCCCGTAGCGGGCCCCGCGGGCCCGCATCGCGTGGACCAGGGTCGTCGTGAGACGGGTACCGCTCGCGCCGAGCGGGTGGCCGATCGCCAGCGCGCCGCCGTGCACGTTGACCTTGGACAGGTCCGCGCCCGTCTCCTCCCGCCAGGCGAGGACGACGGCGGCGAAGGCCTCGTTCACTTCGAAGAGGTCGATGTCGGCCAGTTCCAGCCCTGCCCCGCGCAGCACCTTCTCGGTCGCGGGGACCACGCCGGTCAGCATCAGCAGCGGGTCCGAACCGGTGACGGCGAAGCTGTGCAGGCGGGCGAGGGGGCGCAGGCCGAGGCGGGCGGCGGTCTCGCTCGAGGTGATGAGCACGGCGGACGCGCCGTCGTTGACCGGGCTCGCGTTCCCCGCCGTGACGGACCAGTCGATCTGCGGGAAGCGCTCGCCGAACGCGGGGTCGTAGTAGGCGGGCTTCAGCCCGGCGAGTACGTCGGGAGTGGTGCCGGGGCGCACGCTCTCGTCCCGGGTGACGTCCTCCAGCGGTGCGACCTCGGCGTCGAACAGGCCGCCGCTCCACGCCTCGGCCGCCTTGCGGTGCGAGTCCACGGCGAAGGCGTCCATCCGCTCGCGGGTGACGCCCCACTTCGCGGCGATGAGTTCGGCGCTGATGCCCTGCGGCACCAGTCCCCCGGGGTAGCGCGCGGCGACACCGGGACGAAGGGATCGGCGCCCGCCGGCACGTTGGACCACATCGGCACCCGGCTCATGGATTCCACGCCGCAGGCCACGACCAGGTCGTACGCCCCCGACATGACGCCCTGCGCGGCGAAGTGCACGGCCTGCTGCGACGACCCGCACTGGCGGTCCACCGTGGTCGCGGGCACCGTCTCGGGGAATCCCGCCGAGAGCACGGCGTACCTGGTGGTGTTCATGGCCTGCTCGCCGACCTGGTCGACCGTGCCGCCGATGACGTCGTCGATCAGCGCCGGGTCGACTCCGGAGCGCTCGACGAGGGTGCGGAGGGTGTGGGCGAGGAGTTCCACGGGGTGGACATGGGCGAGGGAGCCGTTCGGCTTGCCCTTGCCCACGGGGGTGCGTACGGCTTCGACGATCACGGCGTCACGCATGGGTTGCCTCTCAGGTCTCTCGGTCTCTCGGGTCTCTGAGGTCGGGGAACCGGCGGCCGGGCGGCGGATCCCGTCTTCGAACGGAGTGAGTTTGGTTTTCCAACTCGCCAAGTGACCCGAGAGTAACCCAGCGAGTTGGAATATCCAACCCACTCCGTAGACTGAGGTCATGAAGGATCCCCGCCCCTGCTCGATCGCCGCGACGCTCGCCCTCGTCGGCGAGAAGTACTCCCTGCTGGTCCTGCGCGAGGTGTCGCTCGGGGCCACGCGCTTCGATCAGCTGGTGCGCAACACCGGCGCCCCGCGTGACGTGCTGACGACCCGGCTGAAGCGCCTCGTCGACGCCGGACTGCTGGAGAAGGCGGAGTACAGCGACCGTCCCAAGCGCTACGAGTACCGGCCCACGCGGGCCGGTCTCGAACTGGAACCCGTCCTGCTCACGCTGATGGCCTGGGGCGACCGGCACCTCCAGGAGGGCGGCTTCCGGCCGATGGTCCTGGAGCACACCTGCGGCCACGAACTGGTTCCCCAGGTCGTCTGCCGGGAATGCGGGGAGCGGGTCGAGCACGACGCCCTCACGGCCCACCCGCAGGCCCCGGGCTGGACGGTGACGGGACCCGCCGAGCACGCGGGGCGGTGACGTCGAGCCGGTGCCGGGGCGCGGGCACGGACCGAGGGCGGCGCACCTCGCGCACGGCCGGGAGTCCGCACGCCGACCCTTCGTGGGCGAGGCGTACGGGTCACCGCCCGTGCCCACGGTCGGGACACCGCGCCTGTCGCCCCCTCGCGGGCGAGGCCGTACGGGTCACCGCCGCCCGTACGGGTCACCGCCCGCCCCCTCGCGGAGCACGGCCGCACGTCGTTCCCGGCCTCCTCGTCGTCGAGGTCAGGGGTCCGGCGCGTCACCTCCGCGACGGGGCCGCACGCCCCGCTCCGTGGCCTCGTAGACGTCGAGCAGTCCGCACATCCCGAACCGGCCTCGCGCGAAGGGCCGTTCGGCCCGCACGACGGCGTCGGCGAGATGCGAGACGTCGCCCTGTTCCAGTCGGCCGAGCTGGTCCCCCGTGGCCGCCGCGGAGGCTTCGGCGCCGCGCCTCCAGCGCTCGCGCCACTCCGCGAGGCGCGGTCGCACCAGCGCGGCGGCGGCCCGGTGGAACGCCGCGAGCGGCGCGGGGCCGTCCGCCTCGCGCAGCGCGCGGTACCCCTCCAGCGCGAGATCACGACGGTCGCGGGCGAAGCGGGCCTGCTCCTCCTCGGGCGCGTCCGCCGGGACGAGGGTGGCCGCCGCGTACGTGCCGGGATCGGTCAGGTACTCCGGGGGCAGGGTCATGACCGCGTCGCCCGCTTCCGGCAGCCCGCTGTTCTGCATGAGCACCGTGACGCGCAGGCCGTCCGCGTTGACGAGCCGGTGGATCGTGCCCGGGGTGAACCAGGCGACCGTGCCGGGCGCGAGCGGCGTCACCCCGTACCCGGACGCCGTCAGCGTCTGGACGGAGCCGTGTCCGCCCGTGACGACGTACGCCTCCGAACAGGTCAGGTGGAGATGGGGAGTTCCGCCGGCCGCGCCGTCGAGCGCGGGCCAGTCGTACACCCGCAGGTGGGACACGGCGACGGCCCCCGGGAGTCCCCCGAAGCCGGGCGTCGCGCTCACCAGGGGTGCTCCGCCAGGTACTTGACGATGTCGTCGCGTTCCCAGGCCCCCTCGGCGACGACCACCCGGTAGCGACGGGCGAGCGTGTCGCCGGGTGCGAGCACCAGTTCGTCGAAGAAGGCCGGGGACGGGGCGACCGCGGCGAAGGGCTCGTTGCGCACGAACCAGTGGGCCGGGTGGGCGCCGCCCGCCCCGGAGTGGTCGTTCTCGGGCGCGTGGGCGAAGACGAGGGTGGCGTGCCCGTCGCTGCCGTCGTGCTCCGCCGAGTACGCGAGCCACGGCGCCTGCCTCCCCATCAGGCCGGGCCCCTCGGAGTCCGGTCCGATGACCCGGCCGCCCCGGAAGGCCCGTGGCCCGCGCCAGAACAGGCCCGTGTAGCCGGCCATCTCCCGCCCCGCGGTGGTCGGGCTGCCGAGGCGCAGGGGCTCCTCGCGCCGGTTGGTGACCGCCGAACTCCAGGTCAGCGCCCAGGAGCCGGCTCCGGGATCGACGTCGTGAACCTCGACGCGGCGCTCCTCCTCGGCCCACAGCTCACCGTCGTACGGATGCCAGGTGAGCCGCTCGGCGATGAGCGCCCCGGAACCCTCCCCGGCGACCTTCTCGAAGGTGACGTGCGCCATCGACCCGACGCGTTCGGGGAGTTCGAGATACCCCTTCCCGTGGACGTACGTGTTGCCACCCCACAGGTTCTGGCCGGACAGGTGCGAGGCCGTCATCTGGAGGCCCTTGTGCCAGCGGTGGTCGTTCGGGCGGTAGCCCGTGACCACGTCGCCCGCCAGCGTCCGCAGGGGATGCAGATACGGCTTCGGGGACTCCCAGGCGGCCTCGGGACGGTAGACGTAGGTCAACAGGTCGACGCCGGTGGAGACTTCGGCGATCGCGATCCGCTCCCCGTGCGTGTGGACGATCCGCAGGCCGCCCGCCGATGCCTCGCTCATGCCCGGACCTCCGCACCGGCGGCCGGCGAAGGCGCGGCCCCGAGCCGTTCGCCCCCGCCGGCCCCCTCCGGCCGCCCGGCGGTGTCCGGCCCCTCCGACCCGCCGTCCGCCTCCGACCGCTCGTTCCCGTCGGGCCCCCCGGGACTCCCGAGGGCTTCCGGACCCTCGGGGGCCCAGCCGGGCGCGCCGCCGTGCAGCGCCGTGTAGTACGGGTCCCCCGGCCCGATCTCCCCCGCGCGGACGGTCGTGTCCGTGAACGCCGACTTGTAGAGCGCGGTGATCAGCTCCAGGCTGGTCCGCCCGTCGGCACCGCTGCTGCGCGGCCGTTCACCCGCCCGCATGCTGGCGACGAGTTCCCGCAGCTGCGCGAGGTGCGAACTGGGCACGTCCGGGCCGAAGTCCCGCCAGGCGGCGGCCTCGGCCTCCGGCACGTCGGGCGCCGGGGTGATCCGCCAGTCGTCGTTCCCGTGGCCGTACAGATGGGTCAGCTCGACCGTGGCCCGCTCGCAGTCGACGCGGACACGGCTGACCTCGTCGGGACTCAGGACGCTGTTGACGACGGTCGCCAAGGCGCCGTTCGCGAAGCGGACCAGGGCGGTCGAGACGTCCTCCGTCTCCACGTCGTGCACCAGGCGCCCGGCCATCGCCCGCACCTCGGTCCACGGCCCCAGCAGATCCAGGAGCAGATCCATCTGATGGATGCCGTGCCCCATCGCCGGGCCGCCGCCCTCGGTCGCCCAGCGGCCCCGCCAGGGAACCGCGTAGTAGGCCGCGTTCCGGTACCAGGTGGTCTGGCAGTGCGCGACGAGCGGCCGGCCCAGGGCGCGTTCCGCGATCAGGCGCCGTACGTGCCGGGCGCCCGAGCCGAAGCGGTGCTGGAAGACGATCGCGGCGTACGGCCCGCCGTCCGTGCCCTCCGCCGCCTCGACGGTGTCGAAGTCGGCGAGCGTCGGAACGGGCGGCTTCTCGCACCACACCCACGCGCCGGCCCGCAACGCGGCGACGGTCTGCTCCCGGTGCAGGGTGGGCGGGGTGCAGACGGCGACCAGATCGGGCCGCCGCTCGCCGAGCATCCGCTCCAGATCGGTGTACGCGTACGGAATGCCCGCCTCGGCACAGAAGTCCCGGACCGCGTCCCCGGCGATGTCCACCGCGGCGACGATCTCCGTCTCGCCCTCCTCGGCGAGCCGGGCGAGTGCGGGAAGGTGACACCCCCGCGCGATGGCTCCCACGCCGACGACGGCGGCCCTGATACGGCGGCCCGGGAAGGGGGTGTCCATAGGTCTCGCGGTGGTCGCGGTACTCGCGGCGCTCGCCCTGCGCGCCGTGCTCGTGGCGGCACAAGCGGTATCGGCGGTATCGGCGTGCGCCACGTTCGCGGCGTCGCCCGGCGGGGTCATGGGGGCGATCGCGTGGGGGGATGCGGTCATCTACCTGATCAGCGCTCCATCGAACCTGAAGTCGGACGTCGGCCAACGCGTGTCACCACCGGCCGGATCCGCCCCGGCGGGAGCAAGCGCTTTCTCTTCCGTCGCAACGTAAGCGGCGGCCCGTCGGCCGGTCAACACCCCACCCATCGCGCCGCGACGCCCCGGCATCGCCCCGCATCCGCACCGGCGCCCACCCGTCCCCGGGACTCGGCAGACCTCCCCGTGGCGGCCCTGAGCCGTACCGGGGCCGAAAAGGGTCCGACCTCGCACCGCAGGCGGCCCGACCTCGGGCCGACGCCGACCCGGCCCTGGACCGACGACCGACCGCCCCGGCCCCGCCGCCGACGACTCCGGAGCCCGTCACCAGGGAAGACGAGGTCCGGCACCCGTACCGCGAGGGGTCTCCGACCCCTCTGCGAAGCCCCTGTGGGCGGGCTGTCGCGGGCGGACGCTACGCTGCCCTCTACGCCCGTGATCACCTCGCACCGCGATCCGGTGTTCCCATCACCCCTTCCGCGATCAGCACTTGGACCACGTAACTTCATGTCTTGGTTTGAATCCCTCATCCTCGGACTCGTCCAGGGGCTGACCGAATTTCTTCCCGTCTCCTCCAGCGCGCATCTGCGGCTGACCGCCGCGTTCGCGGGCTGGGAGGACCCCGGGGCGGCTTTCACCGCCATCACGCAGCTCGGCACGGAGGCCGCGGTCCTGATCTACTTCCGCAAGGACGTGGGAAGAATCCTGTCGGCGTGGTTCCGCTCGCTCACGAACAAGGCGATGCGCGGCGACCACGACGCGCAGATGGGCTGGCTGGTGATCGTCGGCTCGATCCCGATCGGCGTGCTCGGGGTCACGCTCAAGGACCAGATCGAGGGACCGTTCCGCGACCTGCGGGTCACCGCCACGATGCTGATCGTCATGGGCGTCGTCCTGGGCGTCGCCGACCGGCTCGCCGCACGCGACGAGACGGGCGGGAAGCACCGGGCCGCCAAGCAGCGCAAGACACTTGAGGACCTGAACACCAGGGACGGCCTGCTGTTCGGCATCTGCCAGGCGATGGCCCTGATCCCCGGCGTCTCCCGGTCCGGCGCGACCATCAGCGGCGGCCTCTTCATGGGCTACAGCCGCGCGGCGGCGGCCCGTTACTCCTTCCTCCTCGCCATGCCGGCCGTCCTCGCCTCCGGCACCTTCGAGCTCAAGGACGCGGCCGAGGAGGGCCATGTGTCCTGGGGCCCCACGATCTTCGCGACGATCATCGCCTTCGGCGTCGGCTACGCGGTGATCGCGTGGTTCATGAAGTTCATCTCGAACAAGAGCTTCATGCCGTTCGTCTGGTACCGGATCGCGCTCGGCATCCTCATCATCGTGCTGGTCAGCACGGACGTCCTCAGCCCTCACGCGGCCGAATCCGCGGGCTGACCGGTCCGCCGGGCTCCCCCGAGCGCCGGTCCGCGGATCCCGCGGGCCGGACGCGTCGATCAAGGTGGCGCTCGGCACACCACCGAAGACGTACCAGCTCACAGAGCTGTAGGCCGTCTGGCCGAACGCCCCTGCCGACCGCGGCGGGGGCGTTTACCGTGGGCTCCCCGAATGAAGGTGGAACATGCCGAAGGAAGCGACGCCGGGCCGGTTGGGCACGGAAGCGCGGAGTGTGAAGTTCCCGGACGGCAGCCGCGGGATCATCCTCGTGAAGGCGGGGATTCCCCAGCACGAGGCGGACGCGCTCGCGGCACGGGTCTGGGCGGAGCGGTCCGAGGCGGCCAGGCCGAACGGCTGAGCCCGCGACAGTCCCCGGACCCCTCCGGACGGGGCCTGTCGGCTGCCTGCCCACCCGCTCGCGAGCCGGGTCCTCCCCGATCCGGCCGCCGCCGTCATGTCGCGGAGCGGGCCTGCGACGCCCGCGACGCCCGCGAGCGACTCCGACGGGATGTCGTGGACGAGGGCGACGGCGTCCGGCCAGTGGTCCCGCTCGACCACCCGCTCGGCGGGCGCCCGCCCGGCCACGATGTCGCAGAACGCACAGACCGGTCCGGCCATGGCGTTTCCCCCTGGGGCGGGCGGCGACAGGACCCGCCACCCCTGTCGGGACAAGGTCCGGAGCGGGCGGCCGAGGCCCCAGGAACGGGAGTTCAGCGGTACGGCGAGGGGCCGGTCTCCCGAGCCGTGACGAAGCACATACGACTTGCGTAGTCGCCCGGTAGCGCAGTGTCAGTCCTTGCCCCTAGGCTGAGGCGCATGTCCCCCGATCTCGCTTCGTCTGGTTCCGTGCGCTCTGCCGCCGCGTTGAACGAACAGATCCGCTCCCTGTGGACACGGGCGGGCGGCTCCCTGTCGTCACAGGAACGCGCGGAGTACGAACTGTTGGTCGTGAAGTGGGCCGAGGCGATCCGCGGGGAGATCACCGAGGCGGCGTGAGGCCGTTCGCGCCGCGGACCGAGGACGTCCAACGCCCGGGGGCGGGGCTGGACTCCGAGGGGAGCGCCGCGGGCCGACCGGGGGGACCCGGCCCTCCGACGGTGTCGGGGAACGGACGTCCACGGGGGACGGCTCATCCCTGGAGCTTCATGCCCTTGGGCGAGGTGAGGCCCTTGTCGGGGTGGGCCCGGAACGTCGCCGTCCGGACGGTGGGCGGGCAGGCCGCGCCGTTGGGGTGCTGTTCCGTCAGCCTGGCCCGGGCGCTGTCCTCGACGACGGTGTCACCGCTCTTCACGGACGTCACGGTGAGCCGTACCGGCAGGGTGGACGCACCGACGTCGTCGGAGAGGCGGATCCCCATCCGGAGGAACGGGTCGTCGGGACCACCCGACGACCGCGTCTTGCAGGTGCCGTCCACGCACAGCCGTATCCTCGCCGCGTCGAGGCCGCCGAAGTCGGCGGGCCGCCACAGGAGGGCGACCTCCGAGTCCGCGTCCGCCCGGGTGCACGGCGTATCCGGGCCGAGAAGCGAACACCCGGTCAGGGCCACCGCCAGCAGCGGTACGAGAATTGTTCGGCGCATGCCAGGGCACGTTACCCACGCCGGGAAGAGCACGATTCACCGGCCCGGTGGGTGCACGAGCCGGTACCGGCGCCGGCTCGGACCGTGCCTGCGGATGAACTTCCGCCCGGTCGTCGAATATCCCCGCACAGCCCTTGGCGTGGCAGGCCCCGTGGCCAACACTGAGCCGATGACTCAGCGTGTGGAGCTCGCGACCGTGCTGGACCGGTTCGCCGTGGACGAGATCGTCACCGCCTACGCGGTGGCGGTGGACGACGGCGACTGGGAGGCGTACCGGGGGCTGTTCACGTCGGACGGACGCGCCGACTACCGCTCGGCCGGGGGCATCGAGGGCGACGCGACCGAGGTCACCGGGTGGCTCTCGGAGAGCATGGAGCTCTTCGCGATGCGTCAGCACCTGATCGTCAACCGGCGGGTGCGGTTCGGCGTCCTGGACCAGGACGCCGGGGACACCGCCGAGGTGCGCGCCGACTACATCAATCCGATGAGGTTCGCGGGACAGGACGGCGAGTCCACCGCGCCCGACTTCGTGTGCGGCGGACGCTACGCCTTCGACCTGGTCCGCACGGGCGAGGGCTGGCGGCTGCGCCGGGTGACCGTCCAGGAGAAGTGGCGCCGGATGCCGCGACCCCGGCACGCGCCCGCGACCACCTGAGCCCCTCCGGTCCCTCACCACGTGGCCGCCCGCCCCGCCTCCCGGGGCGCCTGCCCCGCGACGCGCCCCCTCCCGGTCTCCACGCCCCCTGTCGGAGATCGTCGGCGACGCGCACACTGGAGGGACCACCGGGGAGGGAGGCGGAGGATGAAAGGGTCCGACCGTGGGTTCGGACGATGGCTGGTCTCCCCCTGGCGGCGCGGTGTCGTCGCCGCGCTGGCGGGCGCGCTGCCCATGCTGGCCTTCCCCGCTCCGTCCTGGTGGTGGTTCGCGTACGTCGCGATCGTCCCCTGGATCCTGCTGATCCGCTCGGCCCCGACGGGCAGGCGCGCCGCGTACGACGGCTGGCTCGGCGGCCTCGGTTACATCCTCGCCGTGCACCACTGGCTGCTGCCGAGCCTGCACGTCTTCACCGTGGTCATAGCCGCGCTGCTCGGCACGCTGTGGGCGCCGTGGGGCTGGCTGGTCCGGCGGTTCCTGGCCGGGGTGCCGTCACCTGGCCAGGTCTGCGCCGCCCTGCTCGTCCTGCCGTCGGGGTGGCTCGTGGTGGAGCTCGCCCGGTCCTGGCAGGGCCTCGGCGGCCCCTGGGGTCTGCTCGGATCGAGCCAGTGGGACGTGGCGCCCGCCCTGCGGCTGGCCTCCGTGGGCGGGGTGTGGCTGATCAGCTTCCTGGTGGTGTCCGTCAACGTCGCGGCCGCCGTGCTGGTCGCGGTGCGCGAGTCCCGCAGGCCCGCCCTGGCCGGACTGCTCGCGACGGCCGCCGCGACCTCGGCGGCCTGGATCTGGTCGCCGCGTCCGGACGTCGACGGCCGGGTGCGGATCGCGGTCGTGCAGCCCGGGATCGTGGACGGCGGCGCCAGCGGCGACAGGCGGTTCGCGCGCGAGGAGGCGCTCACCCGGCAACTCGCGGGACAGGGTGCCGACCTGGTCGTCTGGGGCGAGAGCAGCGTCGGATCCGACCTGGCCGAACGGCCCGACCTGGCGCGCCGGGTCGCGGCACTGTCCCGTGAGGTCGGCGCCGACATCCTCGTGAACGTCGACGCGCGCCGGTCCGACCGGCCCGGCATCTACAAGAGCTCGGTCCTGGTGGGGCCGCAGGGCACGACCGGGGACCGCTACGACAAGAGGCGGCTGGTCCCGTTCGGCGAGTACGTGCCCGCGCGCGCCCTGCTCGGCTGGGCCACCTCCGTGGGCAAGGCGGCCGGCGAGGACCGGATGCGGGGCACCGAACAGGTGGTGATGAACGTCGGGCAGGGGCTGCGGGTCGGCCCGATGGTCTGCTTCGAGTCGGCGTTCCCCGACATGAGCCGCCACCTCGCCCAGGACGGCGCCGAGGTGCTCGTCGTGCAGTCCTCCACGTCGAGCTTCCAGCACAGCTGGGCACCGGAGCAGCACGCGTCGCTCGCCGCGCTGCGCGCCGCCGAGACCGGCCGCTCCATGGTGCACGCGACGCTCACCGGCGTCTCGGCCGTCTACGGTCCGAGCGGTGAGCGCGTCGGTTCCTGGCTCGGCACCGACGCGAGCGGGACGGTGCTGTACGAGGTGCCGGTGGCCCGGGGGGTCACCCCGTACGTCCGGTTCGGCGACTGGCCGGTGCACGCCGCTCTGCTCGTGCTGGCCGCGCTCTGCGTGACGGAGGGGGCGCGCACGCTCAGGCTGCGGCGGACCTCTCCTGAACCGCTCGTACCACCCGCTCGCACAGCTCATGAGTCGCCAGCGCGTCCCGGGCGCTGAGCACCTTTCCCGCGCGCACGGCGTCGAGGAACACCAGGACCGCCTGCTCGATGCCGCGCTGCCGGGCCACCGGAACCCAGTCCCCGCGGCGTCGCACGGTCGGCTGCCCCTTGTGGTCGATGACCTCGGCGAGGTTGACCACCTGTCGCTTGGTGTCCTGGCCCGAGACCTCGAGGATCTCCTCGCTCGATCCGCTGAGCCGGTTCATCACGCCGAGTGCCGTGAACCCGTCCCCGGCGAGCTGGAGGACGACGTGGTGCAGCAGCCCGTCCTCGGCGCGCGCCCGGACCGTCACGTCGTCGACGGGACCCGGCACCAGGAAGCGCAGGGTGTCGACGACGTGGATGAAGTCGTCGAGGACCATCGTGCGGGGCTTCTCGGGCAGGCCCGTGCGGTTCTTCTGCATCAGGATCAGCTCGCGCGGGTGCTCGACGCATTGGGCGTATCCGGGTGCGTACCGCCGGTTGAAGCCGACCGCGAGACTGATGTTCCGCTCCTCGGCGAGCCGCACCAGCCTTTCCGATTCGGCCAGTTCGTACGCGAGCGGCTTGTCGACGTACGTCGGTACGCCCGCTTCCAGCAGGCGGGTGACGATCTCGGGGTGGGCGACCGTGGGGGCGTGCACGAACGCCGCGTCGAGGTCCTGTGCGAGCAGGTCGTCCAGGCCGGTGTGGCGCTGTGCCGGCGGCAGCCGGAGCGTGTCGGCGACCCGGTCGAGCGTGGCCGGCGTCCGCGTCTGCAGATGCAGCTCGATCCCGGGCTGCACGCCCAGCACCGGCAGGTACGCCTTCTGCGCGATGTCGCCGAGTCCGATGCAGCCGACCTTCACGGAGATCTCCTTCGGTTGCCGACGCGGGTTCCGTCGGAAGCATACGGCCGCCACCACGGCCACCGGCCGGCGATGCCGCCGAACCTCCGCGCGAAATTCGTGGGCCCGGACCGGGCGTGACCACCGAGGTCGCGCGGGGCACCGCCGACGCGGTCGTCCGCCGTGCCGTTCCGGGCCCTCCGGAGACCGTTCGGGTGACGGCGGCCGTGCGGCGTCCCGGTGCCGGTCCCCCTCGGGTCGAACCGCGCCTCCCGGCGACGGGCCGGCACACGGACCGCCCGTGCCCCGCCGGAGGACCCGAAGGATCACCCGTGCGGGGCATCCTGTGCCACTCCGCCCCCCGAGGCGGCCCGGAACCAGCAGAGTTGCGTGGGTGTATCGAACGACGACGACCGCGACCCTGCTGGTCACCGTGGCGGTCTCCGCCCTCTCCGGCTGCATGACCGTCCACCGGCCGACCGCCCCCGGCTCGCCCTCCGCCCCGTCCGGGTCCGCCGCTCCCCCTCACCACGGGCGGGCGGAGCCCCAGATCGCGCAGGCACCGGCGCGGGAGGCCCTGGGACGCAGCGGTCCTTCGGGGCGGCCCTCGTCGGCCGCCCCGCCCCGGCGTCCGACCGCTCCCGCGCTCCAGGTCCCGCGGGCGGCGGCACCCGCGGCACCCCCGCGGCGCGACCGCCCGGCCGCACCTCCCGAGCCACGGCACCGCAAACCCCGCGCCGCCGCCCCGTCCGGCACGTCCGACCTGCCGAAGGGGCCGGACGTGTGCGGCCTCGGCAGAAAATACGGTGGATGGAGCGCGAACAGCCCGGAGGCGGTGATCTGCACCAGGACGTACGGCCACTGACCGCCCTGCGGGGCCGGGGGCGGTGCGCCACCCCGGGAACCGGGCGCGGAGGCGGAGGGCGGGACTCGAGGCGGTGCGCCGGGCCGAACGGGGTTCAGGGCCGCTGTCTGGGTGGCCCGAGCCTCTCACCGCCGGGACGGTCGAAGCGGTCCGGCCCGCCGGTGGCAGCCGGGCCCCCGGAGTCCTTGAGCCTGAGTTCCAGGCGGCCGATGGCGGCGCGGACGCCGTCCCCGTAGGTGTCCTCCCCCAGGGCGCCGATCGCCCCGCGGGCCCGGCGCAGATGTGTGCCGGCCGCCTCCGAGCGGCCGAGCTTCACGTAGTCGGCGGCGAGGTTCAGGTGCAGCGAGGGGTAGAACACGCGTACGGCGAGGGACCGGTGGTGTTCGGCGGACGTGCTGTCGGTGAGTTCCTCGGCCGCGGACAGGGCTCGCAGGTCCCAGGCGAGTTCGTCCGCCGGATCGTCCTGGGTGTCGGCCATGTAGTGCGCCAGCGTGCAGCGGTGCAGCGCGTCGCCGCCCTCGCCGATCTCCTCCCACAGCGCCAGGAAGCGGCCCCGGGCCTCTTCGCGGTCACCGGCGTGGTGCAGCATGACGGCCTGTCCGATCCGGGTCATCATGGCGTCCGGCGCCGCCTGCTCCTGTTGTTCCGCCACCGCGTCCTCCAGGCTCGTACTGTCCCCCAAGACGCTAGGACCTGTCCGGCCGATCATGCCGCAGACGCGCGGTCCGGCACGTACTCCCCCGAGCCGTTCGGGCAGGTGGCCCCGGCGGCCGGGGCCACCGACGCCCCCGTACGCCGGTGGGCCGGGCAGGTGACCGCCCGGCCCACCGGCGCGGTGCTCAGCCCAGGTCCGGGATGCGCCAGTCGATGGGCTCGTGCCCCTGCGCGGCCACCGCCGCGTCGATCTGCGTGAACGGACGCGAGCCGAAGAACTTCTTCGCGGACAGCGGTGAGGGGTGTGCCCCCTTCACGACCACGTGCCGCTCCTCGTCGATCAGCGGGAGCTTCTTCTGCGCGTAGTTGCCCCACAGGACGAACACCGCCGGGTCGGGGCGGTCGGCCACGGCGCGGATGACCGCGTCCGTGAACTTCTCCCAGCCCTTGCCCTTGTGCGAGTTCGCCTCGCCGGAGCGGACCGTCAGCACCGCGTTGAGCAGCAGCACGCCCTGCTCGGCCCACGGCATCAGATAGCCGTTGTCCGGGATGGGGGTGCCGAGCTCCTCCTTCATCTCCTTGTAGATGTTCCGCAGCGACGGCGGGGTCTTCACACCGGGCCGGACCGAGAAGCACAGGCCGTGCCCCTGGCCCTCGCCGTGGTACGGGTCCTGACCGAGGACGAGCACCTTGACCCGCTCGTACGGCGTGGCGTCGAGCGCGGCGAAGACCTCCTCCCGCGGCGGGTAGACGGGACCCTTCGCGCGCTCCTCCTCGACGAACTCGGTGAGTTCCTTGAAGTAGGGCTGCTGGAGCTCCTCGCCCAGGACGCCGCGCCAGGACTCGGGCAGCATGGCGATATCGGTCACGTCAACTTCCTTCGATGTGCGGTGACTTCCAGAAGCAGAACCTACCGCCGCCCACTGACAATCGCTTCCCGGTCCCCGCGCCGCCGGTCGTCCGCCTGTTCGGCGACCGGCCGCCGGGTCCGCTACCAGCTGGTCTTGCGGTCGAGCTCCCACATCGTCATGATCGTCGACGGGTCCAGCGCCCGCTCCGCCCCCGAGATCTCCTCGTTCGCGGCCACGTACTGCCTGCCCTGCCACAGGGGCAGCAGCCGGGCGTCGTCGACGAGGATCCGCTGGGCCTCCTTGAACTCCTTGACCACCGCCGTGCGATTGCTGATCCCGCGCGACTTGGGCAGCAGGTCGTCGGTGATGCGCGGCTCCCGGTAGGGCGTGCCGAGGGCGTTCTCCTGGCCGACGAAGGGCGCGATGAAGTTCTCGGCGTCCGGGAAGTCGGGGAACCAGCCGCGGCCGAACACCGGGTACTCGCCCGCCCGGTATCCCGCTTCGTACGTCTTCCAGGGGCGGCTCTTGAGCGTGACGGTGAACAGGCCGGAGCCCTCGAGCTGGCTCTTGAGTTCGCGGAACTCCGGAGCGGTCTCGGAACCGTAGCGGTCCGTCGTGTACCAGAGGGTCAGCGGAACGCGCTCGTCGATGCCCGCGTCCAGCAGGATCTTGCGGGCCTTGGACGTGCTGGGCCTGCCGAAGGCGTCGAAGTAGCCGGTGGTGTGCCCGATCAGACCCGCGGGGACCATCGAGTAGAGCGGGTCGACGGTGTCCCGGTAGACCTTGTGCACGATGGCCGGCCGGTCGACGACCTGGGCGATCGCCCGGCGGACCGCGCGCTTCCCGGCCCACGGGTCCTTCGGGTTGAAGACCAGGTACCTGATCTCGGTGCCCGTGCCGTCGATGAGCTGGATGCCCCCCTCGGACCCCTGCTCCTCGAGGGAGACGATGTCCGAGGCCGCGAGGCCGCGGTAGGTGGCGTCCGTCTTCCCGGCCTTCAGCGACTCGACCATCTGGGCCGAGTCCTTGAAGTAGCGGATGGTGACCGCGTCGTTCTTCCGCCGGGCGATGCCGTCGTAGCGGTCGTTCCTGACGAGTTCGGCCCGCTCCCCCTCCGTGTAGGACCGCAGGTCGTAGGGCCCCGAGCCGACGATCTCGTCGCCCTTGCGCAAGGCGTCGGCGGGGTAGTCGTCGGGGTCGACGATCGACATGGCCGGCGTCGCGAGGACGAAGGGGAAGGTGGCGTCCGCCTTGTTGAGGTGGAACACGATCTCGCGTTCGCCCAGTACCTGGACCCGGTCGAGACTGCCGAGCAGTCCGGAGGGACCCCCGCGTACGCCGATGGTCCTGATCCGGTCGATGGAGTGCTTGACGGCCCGGGCGTCGAGCGTGTCCCCGTTGGAGAACTTCAGGCCGGGACGCAGTTCACAGCGGTACGTGCGACTGGTTCGGTCGGTGAACGCGCAGCGCTCGGCGGCGTCGGGCTTCGGGGTGACCGAACCGTTGGGATAGCCCAGCAGCGTCTGGTAGATGTTGCGGAACAACTCCCACGAGCCGTCCCAGGAGGCGGCCGGGTCCAGCGTGCTGGGGGCACTGGTGGTGCCCACCACGATCGGTCCCTCGTCGTCGGAGGATCCGGGGGACAGCACACCGCACCCGGCCACCAGGGCTATGGACGTGATCGCCGCCAGTCGTCGCAGGCATCGGTTCCGGTTGAACACGCGCACGCTCCTCGATCTGCCGTACCAAGGGTCGGCAGACCATACCGCAGTGCCCCGCCGGGGGAACCGTGTTCCCGGCAGGGCACTTGATCAGCATATGTGTGACTACGTTGTCAGCGTTCGGTGGATCCGCCGGTGATCCGGACGCGGACCGCCGGTCGCCCCACGCGGGCGTCGGCTTTCCCGACTCCCGCGGTGTGCCGGTCAGTCGCCCTCGCGCGGGCCCAAGTCTCTTGGTGCGAAAGGCTCCTGACCGGCACGTACGTCACTCGACTCCGGCGTTGAGGAACATCCCGCCGTCGACCACGAGCGTCTGACCGGTGACCCAGTCCGACTGCTGCGAGGTGAGGAACGCGGCGGCTCCGCCGATGTCGGAGGGCACGCCGAGCCGGCCGAGCGGGTAGGCCGCGGCGGCCTCCGCCTCGCGGCCCTCGTACAGCGCGGCCGCGAACTTCGTCTTCACCACGGCGGGCGCGATCGCGTTGACCCGCACCTTGGGCGCGAACTCGTGCGCCAGCTGGACCGTCAGGTTGATCATCGCGGCCTTGCTGATGCCGTAGGCGCCGATGAACGGCGAGGGCGCGAGGCCGGCGACGGAGGCGATGTTGACGATCGCGCCGCCGTTCTCGCCCTGCCAGGCCTTCCAGGTCTGCTGGGCGAAGCCGAGCGCGGAGACGACGTTGGTCTCGAAGACCTTGCGCGCCACGTTGAGGTCCAGCTCGGCGATCGGCCCGAACACCGGGTTCGTACCGGCGTTGTTGACCAGGAAGTCGACGCGCCCGAAGGCCTCCATGGTGCGCTCCACGGCGACGGCCTGGTGGGCCTCGTCGTGGGCCTTGCCGGCCACTCCGATGACCCGGTCGGCACCGAGTGCCTCGACGGCCTCCTTGAGGGCGTCCTCGTTGCGGCCGGTGATGCAGACCCGGTCGCCGCGGGCGACCAGGGCCTCCGCGACGCCGTAGCCGATGCCGCGGCTTCCGCCCGTGATGAGCGCGACCTTGCCCGAGAGTTCGGGAAGAGTGGTCATGTCCGTGCCTCCCGGCCTTAGTTGAGCGGTCCGCCGGCCACGTACAGCACCTGGCCCGAGACGAATCCCGCGGCCTCGCCCGTGAAGAAGGCGATGGAGTTGGCGATGTCGTCCGGGTTGCCGACGCGCTGCACGGGGATCTGGGTGGCGGCCGCGGCCTGGAAGTCGTCGAAGTCCATGCCGACACGGGCGGCGGTGGCGGCCGTCATGTCGGTGACGATGAAGCCGGGCGCGACGGCGTTCGCGGTGACGCCGAACTTGCCGAGCTCGATGGCCAGCGTCTTGGTGAGGCCCTGGAGACCGGCCTTGGCGGTGGAGTAGTTCGCCTGGCCGCGGTTGCCCAGCGCCGAGGACGAGGACAGGTTGACGATGCGGCCGAACTTGGCCTCGACCATGTGCTTCTGGACGGCCTTCGCCATCAGGAAGGCGCCGCGCAGGTGCACGTTCATGACGGTGTCCCAGTCGGACGCGGTCATCTTGAACAGCAGGTTGTCGCGGAGGACACCCGCGTTGTTCACCAGGATGGTCGGCGCGCCGAGCTCCTCGGCGATCCGCGCGACGGCGGCCTCCACCTGGGCCTCGTCGGAGACGTCGCAGCCGACCGCGAGAGCCCGGCCGCCGGCGGCGGTGATCTTCTCGACGGTGTCCTTGCACGCGGCCTCGTCGAGGTCGATCACCGCGACGGCGCGGCCCTCCGCGGCCAGTCGTACGGCGGTCGCGGCGCCGATGCCGCGCGCGGCACCGGTGACTACGGCGACACGCTGCTCAGTGGTGGACATTGCTGGTTCTCCTCGCCCTTGGAAAAGCCGGCCCAAGCCCGGCCAAGCTGTCTCGACAACCTTGCGGAGTCTTCCGGGTCCCGGAGACCCGCGGCCCCTACGGTACGCCCGTCAGGTGAGCGACCGCTTAGTACCTTCGGCAGACGTGACGCTAGAAGCCCTGGCACCCGGTGTCAACGGCACACCGCGCGCGTGTGATCCATTACCTGACCAGCAACTGGAGCAACCGGTCCGTCTCGGCCCCCGGATCGGCGGTCAGACCCGTGTGCACGGGCCCCGGCCGGACGACCGTCGAGCGGGGCGCGATCAGCCAGCGAAACCGTCGTCCGGCGTCGTCGCCCGCCGCCTGACCAGCCGCTTCTCCTCCGGCGCAGACACCCTCGACCGCGCGCAGCGCCGCCCGTACGCCCTCGACGTCCGCGCCCGGATCGAGCGCGAGCAGCTTGTTCTCGTCCAGATGGGTGCGCGCCGCGACGAAGGAGTGGGCGCGGCAGTAGACCAGCACGCCCGCGTTGAAACACTCGCCGCGCTCCGCGCGCGGCACCACGCGCAGCAGCGCGTACTCGAAGACGTCCCGCTCGCTCACCTGTGCCCCTTGATGCCGTCGATGCCCGTGATCCGCTCGTGGATGTCAGCGGCGCGTGCCAGGAGCGGCCGCGCGTAGGCGCGCCGCAGCGCGTCCGGCGAGTCGAAGCCCGGCTCGTCGGTCAGCCAGACCTCGGGGATCTCGGCGGTGACCTCGGCGAGCAGTTCCTCGGTGACCAGCGGGGCCAGCTCGGCGGCGGCCGAGGCGATGTCCGGGCGGAACGGGGCGAGCGCGTGGTCAAAGACGTCGTAGGGCTTGGCGGCGGAGGTCTCCGCGCCGGGCCAGTGGTGGTGCCAGATCATCGTGGCGCCGTGGTCGATGAGCCACAGGTCGCCGTGCCACATCAGCAGGTTGGGGTTGCGCCAGGAGCGGTCGACGTTGTTGATCAGGGCGTCGAACCAGACGATCCGTCCGGCGTCCTCCGCGCTCACCTCGAAGGCGAGCGGGTCGAAACCGATGGCGCGGGTGAGGAAGTCCATCCCGAGGTTCGTGCCGCCGCTCGACTTCAGCAGTTCCTGGACCTCCTGGTCCGGTTCGCCGAGGCCCAGGACCGGATCGAGGCCGATCGTCACCAGGCCGGGCACCCGCAGGCCGAGCCGGCGGGCGAGTTCACCGCAGACGACCTCCGCGACAAGCGTCTTGCGCCCCTGCCCCGCGCCGGTGAACTTCATGACGTACGTCCCGAGGTCGTCGCCCTCGACGAGTCCCGGCAGCGAACCGCCCTCACGCAGGGGCGTGATGTAGCGGGTCGCGGTGACGCTTCTTAGCATTTTCCGGGGCCAATCGGCTCGACAGCCTGACAATCCACAACCGAATCCAAGCATGTCTGCGCCGGGGAATCGGACACGAGCGGCCGCGGGGAGATCCGGGGAGTCTCGACCGACAGCCGACACGCCCCCTCCCCGCGGCCGCCCGGCCCTCACGGTCCGTGCCCCCGCTTCCGGCATCCGGCACGAGGCGAGGGACAACCGCCGCCGGGCGGACCTGGCTCAGATCAGCACGTTCTTGTAGAAGATGCTGGAGCGTCGGTCCTTCTCCACGCCGGTGGCGAAGCCGAGGAAGAGACGTGCCTCGCCGGCGTCGGTGCGGTAGACCGCCATACCTTCGGGCTCGCGCCACCAGAGCGTGGAGCCGGCAGTGCTGGGCACCGGGCCCTGCTTCACGACGCCCGTGTTGATGTCGATGCTGTAGAGGAGGGTGTCGCCGTCGCCCACGGGTTCACCCTCGCCGGGGTAGTGGTCACCCGTCAGGAAGTACACGTACGAGCCGTAGAGGGCGTAGCCCTGCGCCTTGCCGGGGAACGAGGGCTGCGCGAAGTCGACCAGTGGCGAGGCGATGTTGCGCGTCTGGAAGTCGGAGAGGGGGTACACGGCGAAGCGCTTGCCGGCGGTGGTCCGGTAGCGCACGATCACGCGTTCGTAGACCGGGTCGACGTTGCAGGTGTACTCGCTGGCCCCGGAGATCGGCTGGTAGGCGGCCGAGGCGGCCGGCGAGCCCAGGGTGGTGCCGGCGGTGTAACGGACCGGCGTGAGCGCGGTGCCGAACCCGGTGTCGGCGTCCCTGGCGCACTCGACCCACAGGTCGGTGCCGGACCCGCTGGGCAGCGCGGCGAAGGAGACGCCGTGGCCGAAGCCGTCGAGGTGCATGTACGAGATGAAGTTCCCGTCGAAGTCCATCTTGTTGATGCACAGGTCACCGTCGAGTTCGGTGCTGCCCGTGCGCTTGGTCGCCACGAACAGGAACTTGTTCACCCAGTCGAAGGCGAAGCTCTGCTGGACGCGCGCACCGTGCGTGTCCTTGGACCGGAACAGGTCGTACGAAGGCTTCTCGAGATCGAACCGCTTGGTGGCGGCCACGGCGGCGGAGGCGGTCTGCGCGCCGACACCGAGCCCGGCCGCGGCGAGCACGGCGCCGGCGCCGGTGCGTATGAGTCCGCGGCGGGAGAGGGGGAGGTCGGGCATGCGGTTCATGGGGGGCCTCCAAGATCACGAACAACGTAGGAGCAGGTGATGCTATCCGGTGCGGTCCCGGACGTTCACCTGCCCGGAGCCCGGTGCGAAGCCCGGCCCCAGGCACCGAAGTTGACGATCGGGGACATCGCCCCGCCACGGCCGGCCGGTTCGTGGATCGCGCGGCCCCGCTGTGGAGAGGCTGTCGATCCGGTCAAGAAGTCTCCATGAGCTGAACAGCGCGCACGACAGGAACGTACTTCTGTGGAGATCCACATCGTGTCCGCTGAAGGGAAAGCCAGCATGACCAGCGAATCGCTTCACCCCGCACAGGCACCGGCCCGGCGCACCGTCGTGGCGGCCGTCGGCGCGGCGGGGATCGCCGTCGCGCTGACCGCGTGCGGGGCGGACGACAAGGCCTCCGACAGCGTGGGTCCCGGCAACGGCGCCGCGGGCAACGCGGCCGGCACGGAACTCGCCAAGACAGCCGACATCCCGGAGGGCGGCGGCAAGGTCTTCGCCGACCAGGGCGTCGTGGTGACCCAGCCGACGGCCGGCACCTTCAAGGCCTTCTCGTCCAAGTGCACCCACCAGGGCTGCGCGGTCAAGGGCATCGCGAACGGTGTCATCACCTGCCCCTGCCACCAGAGCGAGTTCTCCGTCACCGACGGCAGCGTGAAGAAGGGGCCCGCGACGAGCCCGCTGCCCGCCGCCGAGATCACCGTCGACGGTGGCTCGATCAAGCTGGCCTGACCGCGCGAACGTCAGCGGCGATGCCGCTCGAAGCAGGCGAGCACGTCGTCGGCCGTCGTGATCGTGGCGACCAGGGCGAGCGTGTTCCTGATCATGGCGGGGGTGTACTCGGCGGGCACCCCCGCGATGGCGTCCGCGGGCACGACGACCGCGTAGCCGCGGTTCACGGCGTCGAACACGGCGTTGGGGACGGCGATGTTGGCGGAGACCCCGGTCACGACGAGGGTGCGGCAGCCCAGGTTGCGCAGCAGCGGATCGACGTCGGTGCCCGTGATCGGCGACAGACCGTGCAGGCGCCGTACGACGATGTCCTCCTCGGCGACCTCGACGGGCGGCGCGATCAGCACCGCCGTCGTCCCGGTCAGCTGTCGTACGGGCAGCCGCTCGGCCGCGCGGAACAGCCGGGCGTTGTGATTGGCGCCGCGACCGTCCGGACGGCGTTCGGCGACCGCGTGGATCACCTGGACCCCGCACGCGTGCGCGGCGTCGACCAGCCGGGCGACCCGGGCGAGCGCCCCGGACGAGCGGGCCTCCTCGGCGAGTTCCGGTAGCGCGCTGTCCGGGCCCACGACACCCTGTTGACACTCCACGGTGAGCAGCACCGTGGTGGCGGGGTCGAGGAGTGCGCCGAGTTGCTCGAACGACGGCATGACTCTCCTTGTCGTCGTGGGTCGGGGCGGGCGAGGGTAACGACCATTGCGTGAGGACGGAAGACGCCTCATGCTTTTCTGACGGAACGTCAGAAGAACTCGACCGGTTCGGAACCGGCCGGTCCGTGGACCGGTCTCGACCCGGTCGGGTCGCGGGGCGGCCCGGGGCGGGCCGTCGGCACAGCTCGGCACGACAGGGCCGACACACAGAGGAAGAGGGACCGCATGGCCGTCACTCAGCGCAGGGGCCGGAAGATCATGATGACCCCCGGTGAACTGGACGAGTTCCTCACCACCCAGCGCACCTGCCGCGTCGCGTCCGTGTCCAAGGACGGAGTCCCGCACGTGAGTGCCCTCTGGTTCGCCTGGGACGGCACCTCGCTGTGGCTGTACTCGGTGGTGCGCAGCAAGCGCTGGGTGCAGCTGCGGAACGACCCGCGGGTCGCCGTGGTGATCGATTCCGGTGAGGAGTACGGGGAGCTGCGGGGCGTCGAGCTGTCCGGCACCGTGGAGTTCGTCGGCGAGTTCCCGCGCACCGGGGAGCTGTGCGCCGAACTCGACGTCCCGGAGACCCTGTTCGCCCGGAAGAACTTCGGTCTGGAGGAGATGCCGCACGACGGACGGCACGCCTGGATGCGGCTGACCCCGGACGCGATCGCCTCGTGGGACTTCCGCAAGCTCCCCCCGATGTAGCCGAACGGCCGCCCGGCCCGCCCTACTCGACGGCCTCACCGGCTCTGCGCAAGGCGTCCACCGCCGCCCTGATCGAGGGGCGGCGGTCGGCGTCGGCCCGCCACACGACGTAGACATGACGACGGACGCGCTGTCGCACCGGCACCGTCACGACCCCTTCGGGCATCGGCCGGCGCCCGAGGAGGGGGGCCACGCACACGCCGAGCCCGGCGGCGACCAGGGCGAGCTGCGTGTGCGTCTCCGCGGCACGGTGCCCGATGCGCGGTTCGACGCCCTTGGAACGCAGCGTGAACATCAGCCACTCGTGGCAGAACTCGCCCTCGGCCCAGGTGATCCACTCGTCGTCGGCGAAGTCGCCGAGGTCCACCTCCTCGCGGTCCGCGAGCCGGTGGCCGGCCGGCATCGCCACGTCGGCCGGGTCGTCGAGGATCGACGCCTTCACCAGGCCCTCGGGCAGCGGCATCGGCTTGTTGTGCCAGTCGAGCACGACCGCGAGGTCGAGGTCCCCGCGCACCACTCCCGCGACCCCGGCCTCCGGTTCCAGTTCGCTGGAGCGCACGCGCAGCCCCGGGTGCCGGGCGCGCAGGTCGGCGAGCGCGACCGGGAACAGTCCGCGCGCCGCGGTCGGGAACGCCGACAGCCGCAGCTCGCCGGCCACCTGACCGCGCTGCGCCTCCAGGTCGGACTGCGCGAGCTCGACCTGGGACAGGATGCGCGCCGCGTGCTCGGCGAGCAGCCGCCCGGCGTCGGTCAGGCGCACTCCCCTGCCGTTCTTCGCGAGCAGCCGCTGTCCCACCTCACGCTCCAGCTTGGACAGCTGCTGGGAGACGGCCGAGGTGGTGACGTGCAGCCCCTCGGCCGCGCCGCTCACCGAGCCGTGCCGGGCGAGGGCGTCGAGGGTGCGCAGACGCTCCAGATTCAACATGTAAGCAATGCTACGAGATATCGGTTGAATATTCTCGCTTGTGCTACGAGATTGTTCTGCCTCATTGTTGCCCCCATGAGCACCGTCACCCCTCCTCGAGCCGCCGCGCCGACCCGCGTGGAACCGCGCCGCCGCTCCGCCCTCGACTGGCGGATCCGTTTCGGCGTCCTCTCGCTGATCTGGGGCTTCAGCTTTCTGCTCATCAAGGTCGGCACGGAGGGCTACGCGCCCTTCCAGGTCACCTTCGGGCGGCTGCTGTTCGGGACGGCGGTGCTCGCGGCGGCGATGGCGGTGAAGCGCGAGCGGCTGCCGCGCGGGGCGCGGACCTGGGGCCACCTGGCGGTCGCGGCCTTCCTGCTGAACGCGCTGCCGTTCTCCCTCTTCGCCTACTCCGAGCTGACCATCCCCTCCACGCTCGCGGGCATCTGCAACGCGACCTCGCCGCTGTGGGGCATGGCCCTCTCCCTGGTCGCCCTCTCCGAGGACCGGCCGACCCGGGTCAGGGTCGCCGGTCTCGGCCTCGGTTTCCTCGGCGTCCTGACGGTGCTCGGCGTCTGGCAGGGCTTCCACGGTCTGGACGCCACGGGCACGGTGATGGCCCTGCTGGCGTCGCTCAGCTATCCGGTCGGCTGGATCTACATCCGCCGGACGCTGGCCGGAACCGGCGGCTCACATCTGTCGATGACCGGCGCCCAGCTGCTCCTGGCCACCGCTCAACTGGCTCTCGTCACGCCTCTGTTCACCACCCTGCCGAGCCATTTCGCCGTGGTGCCGCTGCTCGCGATCGTCGCCCTGGGAGCCCTCGGCACCGGTCTGGCCATGCTCATCCAGTACGGCATCGTCGCCGAGGTCGGCCCGACGACGGCCCAGATGGTCACGTACTTCATCCCGGTCATCGCCACCGCCGCCGGAGTCGCGATCCTGGGCGAGTCGCTGGCCTGGTCGACGCCGGTCGGCGCGGTGATCGTCCTCGCGGGAGCGGCCCTCACCCAGGCGAAACCGCGCCGCTGACCTCCCCGCTCCCGCCGCCCGGGCCCCGGGAGGGCCCGCGCCTCAGACGTAGCGGCGCGCGGGTGCCGGCCCCACGGCGGACGCGACGGCGTCCGCGAGCGGCCCGATGTCCTCGCGCCGCAGTGTCGAGACGGTGACCCGGACGCCCGGCCGCGAATGCATCCGGAACCGCGCCCCGGGCGCGACCGCCCAGCCGGAGTGCAGCAGCCGGGCGACCGCCCCGGTCTCGTCCGGGACGGGAATCCAGACGTTCATGCCGCTGCGCCCCCGCGCCTCGACACCGCGCGCCTCCAGCGCGTCGATCAGCGCGTCGCGGCGCCACCCGTACGCGCCGGCCACGGCTCCGGCGTCGACCGCGGCGGTGGTCCACAGCCGGACCACGGCCTTCTGCAGCAGACGGCTCACCCAGCCGGGGCCGAGCCGCTGCCGTCCGTGCACCCGGTCGACGGTGACGGGGTCGCCGGTGAGCACGGCGAGCCGCAGGTCGGGCCCGTAGGCCTTGGCGACGGAGCGCACGAAGGCCCAGCTGCGCGTGACCCCGGCGAGCGGATGCAGGGGCAGGTCGACGATCCGGTGGCCGTGGTCGTCCTCGATGAGCAGCGTCTCCGGATGCTCGGCGAGCACGGAGCGCAGGGCACGCGCGCGTTCGGCGGTGACCGCCGCGCCGGTCGGGTTCTGCGCCCGGTCGGTGACGATCAGGGCCCGCGCCCCGGCCGCCAGCGCGCGCCGCACGTCCTCGGGAAGCGGACCGTCGTCGTCGACCCCGACACCGACCGTACGCAGCCCGAGCGCCGGGGCGAGGTCGAGCAGGCTGCCCCAGCCGGGATCCTCCACGGCCACCGTGTCGCCGGCCTTGAGATGGACCATCAGCACTCTCTCGATGGCGTCGAGCGATCCGGAGGTGACGACCACGGGCCCCGCGGGCACCCCGTCCGCGTCGAGGCCGGCGCGGGCGAGCCGCGCCAGGTCCGGCTCGACCGCGTCCTCGCCGTACTGCACGGGACGCCGGTCGGACTCCCGGGCCGCCGTCGCGAAGGCCTCGGCGAGCGGGGGCAGCAGGGCGGGGTCGGGATTGCCGTCGGCCAGGTCCCGCACGCCCTCGGGGACCTCGACGCGAAGGTACTCGCGCCCGGTGGTGGCAGGCTTCGGGCGCACCCGGCTGCCCCGACGCCCGGCGGTCTCGATGACCCCGCGCTCGCGCAGCGTGCGATAGGCGGCCGCGACCGTGTTCGCGTTGACCCCGAGATCTTCGGCCAACTCCCGCATGGGAGGCAGCGGATGACCTGGTTCCAGCTGCCCCGCCCCCACCGCCCGCTCGACGCTGGCGGCGATGTCGGCTGCGCGACGCCCTTCGATCCGATACTCTCCTAGCACAAAATAGATTATGCACTAGTGCAATGGAGAAGGCAATGCCGGAGACGAGTACCCAGCCGAGGACGACGCCGTCCGCTGCCTACACGCCGACCGACCGCACCGTCCCCACCCGCTCCAAGGAGCGTGCCGCGTACGACCACGAGGTGGTGCACGCGATACTCGACGAGGGGTACGTCTGCCACCTCGGCTTCGTGCGCGACGGCGCGCCGGTGGTCCTGCCCACGCTGTACGCACGGGTCGGCTCGCGGCTCTACGTGCACGGCTCGACGGGTTCGCGCCCGCTGCGGATGACCGGCCAGGCGGATCACGGCCTCGCCGTCTGCCTGACCGTGACCCACGTCGACGGACTGGTGCTGGCCCGTTCGGCCTTCCACCACTCGATCAACTACCGCTCCGTCGTGGTGCACGGCACCGCCCACCAGGTGACGGACCCGCAGGAGCGGCGGCTGGCGCTGGACGCGCTGGTCGACCAGGCCGTCCCCGGCCGCTCGGGCGACTCCCGCCCGGCCAACGCCAAGGAACTCGCGGCCACCGCCGTCATCCGCCTGGACCTCGAGGAGGTCTCCGCGAAGATCCGCGGCGGCGGCCCGAACGACGAGCCCGAGGACCTCTCGCTCCCCCACTGGACCGGAGTGCTGCCGCTGGCCAAGGGGTACGGCGCTCCGATCCCGGCGGACGACCTGGCACCGGACATCGAGGTGCCCGGCTACCTGACAGCCCTGTGAGTCGCCGTCCGCCCGCCGGTCCGGTCCCCGGGCCGCCCGCCCGACGGCCCGGCAAGGCCTCGGCCGCCCGACCGCACGCCGGCCGGCCGGCCCGCCGCCGGCTCCAGGAGCCGCCCGCTCCCGCACGGCGGCGGCGGGGCGCGAGCCGATCGTCCGGGACCTGAGTCGGCGCATCCCGGAGGCGGGCTCGGGCCCGCCCCCGGGATCGGGCGGGCACCGGTCCTTGCCCGGACCGGCGTCCGTCCCACCTCGGACCGGCGCCCGTCCGTCCTCACACGAGCACGGACTCCTTCTCGGGCGCCGGGCGCCGTTCGGCCCCGGCGGCCCGGGTCTCCGCCACCGCGAGTCCGGTGACCGATCCGAGCATGAGCAGCGTGCCGGCGAGGGTCGGCGGCGTGAGTCGCTCACCGAGCAGACCGACGGCGAGTACGGCCGCGCTCACCGGCTCCAGGAGCATGATCACGGACACCGTCGCGGAGCGGACGACGGCGGCACCGGCGAAGAAGAGGGCGTAGGCCAGTGCCGTGGGGACAGCGGCGATGTAGACCAACAGGGCCAGCAGGTGGGCGGGGTGCGCGGCCTGCGGGA
The DNA here is from genome assembly GCF_042889485.1 of Streptomyces sp. NPDC002580. Taxonomy (NCBI): domain Bacteria; kingdom Bacillati; phylum Actinomycetota; class Actinomycetes; order Kitasatosporales; family Streptomycetaceae; genus Streptomyces; species Streptomyces sp. NPDC002580. The sequence goes on from NZ_JBIAQZ010000010.1 coordinate 364,433, forward strand.
CGAGCCCCTCGGCGAGCCCCAGCGGCAGCAGACAGACGGTGGTGACCGCGAACGTCCACACGGTCGTACCGGCCCCGTCGACGCGACCGTCACGCCCCCACCAGCGGGTGAGCAGCGTCATCGCGGAGTAGCCGGCCGCCGAGAGAACGGCGAGCGCGACCCCCGAGGGGCGTACCGTCGCCCCCTCTCCGCCGAGGACGAGCACGCCCAGTCCGGTCAGCGCCCCGGCGACGGCGACGCCCCCGCCGCGGCCGAGCCGTTCTCCCATGGACAGGCGGGCGCCCAGCGCGATGAGCACCGGGCCCGCGCCCAGCGTGACCACGGTCGCCACCGCGAGGCCCGTCGCCTCGACGGCGGCGAAGTAGGCGGTCTGGAAGACGGCCAGCCCGAGACCGGTCAGCCCGATCCGCGACAGCCTGCGGCGGATCGGCTCCCGCACGGCGGGGCGGACGGCACCCCGGCGCGGGCGCAGGCGCACGGCGAGCAGCAGGGCGAGTCCGCCCGCGCAGCGCCAGAAGGACAGGGCGATCGGCCCCATGTCACTGGCCCGGTAGACCAGCGACGCGGCCGCGCCCGCGGTGCCCCAGGCGGCACCGGCGACGATCAGATAGAGCAGGCCTCGCCCGACGGGCAGGCCGACAGCGGTGTTCGACACGTGTTCTCTCCGCAGATCCGCAGAAGTTCGGGAAGGGACCACGTCGCCGCCCGTGCCACGCGGGCAGGGGCGTACGGAAGGTCCTCGGACTTCTTCTGCGGGCGGCGCCGTTCCGCCCGGCACGGAGCCGGGCCGGGTGTCCGGTCCGCCCGCCTCAGGCGGCGGGAGGCGGAAGAACGAGCGTCATAGGCATGCCCAGCACCTTAGACCGCCGTTCCCTGAGCGGCCAACTCCCGCTCGGCGTCGTTCGGCCCACTGGCGACGGGCTCCTGCGAGGGCTTCGCCGGGGCCGACGACTGCGCGATGAAGGCGCCGAGCAGGACCACCCCGCCTCCGACGATCTGCGGCGCCGAGAGGTGCTCACCCAGCAGCACCCAGGCCAGGACGGTGGCGATCACCGCTTCGAGACAGGCCACGACGCCCGCGACCTGCGGGGAGAGCCGGCGCACGGAGAGGACGCCGGTGCCGTACGCGAGGACCGTGGCGATGAGCACGATCCAGCCGAGGAGCAGCGAGGCGAGCACGGACGTGCCGTTCATGTCGGCGCTGCCGCCGAGCACGGACCAGTCCATGGTCCAGGGGCGCGCCACCGCGGTCAGCACGAGCGTGCCGACGATCAGCCCGTACGCGATCACGCCCAGCGGATCGGGTGCCGCGTCCCCCGCGTCGCCGCCCTGGTCGGACAGGACGAAGTAGCCGACCTGGCAGCAGGCGGCGCCCAGCGCGAGCAGGAGCCCTACGGCGTCGAAGCTCAGCCCGGACCACACCTCCACCACGCAGGCGAGTCCGCCTACCGCGAGGACGACACCGAGGGCCGCGCCGCGGGTCACGGGCCGCCGCTGCACGAAGCGCACCCAGCCGAGGACCAGCGCGGGGGCGAGGTACTCCACGAGCAGGGCGACGCCGACGGGGATGCGGGAGATCGCTGCGAAGTAGCAGGCCTGGACGCCTGCCACGCCGAGCAGTCCGAACCCGGCGAGCAGCGCGGGGCGCCGTGTCACCAGCCCCCGGTGCCGCACGGCCAGCGGCAGCATGACGAGGGCCGCGCCCGCGACCCTCAGCCACACCACGTGGAGCGGGTCGAGGCCTGCCTCGATCAGCGGTTTGGCCGCGACGCCCGATCCGCCGAAGGCGACCGCCGAGCCGAGCGCAAGGCCCAGTCCGACGCCTCTTCCGCGGTTGCCCTGACTCCCCTGAGACGTATGCACGGGCACATGATGACAGGCGACGACATGACCGTCATCCCCGATGACACCTGTCTCATCGACTGGACTCCCGCATCCGGTCCCGACGAGGCCCGTCGGCCACGCGCGCGAGACCGCCGGTCCGGCCCGCCGGGACCCGGCTCCGCGCCCTCCGGAACCTCAGCGGCCCGCGTCGCCCGGGGCCACCCGCCCCGCACAGCCACGCTCGACGCGCTCGAGGAGCGGGGGGAGATCGACCCCGGCGCGCCGGAGCACCTCGACCGCCCGGGACCGGGGGTCGGAGACGAGCGCGGCGAGCAGGTCGAGACCACGGGCCCGTTCGTCGCCCCGCAGTACGGCGCGCTCGTACGACTCCCCCATGGCACCGGCCGCCACCGGGGACCAGCCCTCCTCCGCCACCGCGAGGGCGGCACCGGAGTCCTCGACGGTGCCCTGCCAGCGCAGCCCGTACCCGATGCTGCGCTGGACGAGGTAGCCGAGCAGCCGGGCGACCTGCGCCCCGCCGTCGAAGACGGCACGCACCTCGGGGTCCGACTCCAGCAGCGAGTGCAGCAGGTGGGCCGTGTCGATCTGCCGATCCCCGTCCCGGAGCGCCCTTCTGCGCGCGCCGGAGACGACCGGGGCCAGCTCCGCGCCGAGTCCGGCATCGACGTCGGGGCGGTTCCGGCCGCCGTCACGGGCGGACTGCCGGGGGATACGGGACGACACAGCCCCCACCTCATCAGTCACGCGATGCCGGGTCATCCCCGGCAGGCAGCATCTTCACGTCCCACGCAGGTTGGGCAACCCTGCGCGGATTCTCCTCCTTGCGGATGAGTTCACGCCGATTCCCCCCTTCGAGCGCGCGCCGCCTTGCCATCTCCCCCGCGCGCGAGGAAGGGGATGGACCGCCCACCGCTCGACCACGGCCTCGGCGCGTCCCCACCCGCCACCCTCCACCCGATTCTGACGGTTCATCAGTATTGAATGTTCCAGGGCCTGCGGCTACGTTCCGCGAGACCGTAGCTGCGCCGGGCGCAGCGCCCGACACGAAGAGGTGGTCGCATGGCCGAAGTCAGCGCGGAAGCACGCATCGAGGCGCCCGCCGAGAAGATCTGGGCCCGGCTGACGGACTGGTCCGCGTACGGCGAATGGAACGCGACGCACACCGGTTTCCCGAACGGCGGCCCGGAGAGGTTCGAGGTGGGCGGCACCTTCGCGGAGAACATGAAGCTCATGGGCTTCCCGGCCGAGGTCGCCTGGACCATCGAGGAACTGGAGCCCGGCCGCACGCTGGCCATCCGCGGCAAGGGCCCGATGTCGGTCATCGTCTTCACGCGCTACACGCTCACGCCCGACGGTGAAGCGACGTCCGTGCGCATGGACGGGGAGTTCACGGGTGCGGCCGTGTCGCTGATGGCCGGCAAGCTCAAGGACTCGGCGACGGCCGCCCTCGACGAGTCGCTGCGCAAGTTGGCCGGGCTGGTGGCCTGACCCTCCCCCGCCCGCGCGTCACGGGAGGCGGCACCCGACGCCCCGTACGCGGAGAGGCGCCCCGTGGAAACGCTTCCGCGGGGCGCCGGCAGATACCACAGCACGCCCTCAGTCCTCGTCGGCGAGGATCAGGTACAGCTTCTTGCGGGCTTCGTTGATGACCGCCAGCGCCTTGTCGCGCTGGCCCTTGCTGCCGGTCTTCCAGACCTGGCCGAAGGCCTCCATGAGACCGAAGCCGGCCTGCCGGATCTCCTGCAGCGACTCCCAGTCGACCCCGCGCCCGGCTTCTTCCCAAGGCGCCTCGGGGCCCTCGTCGGCCGCGCTGCGGCCGGACTCGGCGAGCGAGAACAGCTTCTTGCCGCCCTCGGCCTCGCTGGTGATCAGACCCTCGTCCTCCAGCAGCTGAAGGGTCGGGTACACCGAACCCGGACTGGGCTTCCACGCCCCGCCGCTGCGCTCGGCGATCTCCTGGATCATCTCGTAGCCGTGCATCGAGCGGTCCTTGAGCAGGGCGAGGATCGACGCTCGCACGTCACCGCGCCGCGCCCTCCCCCGCGGTCCGCCCCGGCCGCCGCGCCCACCCCAGGGACCCGGGCCGAAGCCGGGTCCACCGAAGCCGGGACCGCCGGGACCACCCGGCCCGAAGGGCCCGAAAGCCCCGCGCCGCCCCTCGAAGGGACCCCGGCCGCGATGACCGGGTCCGCCGTGATGTCCGTGTCCTTGTTCGTATCCGAAGTCTTCTCCACGGGAACGCATCGCCATCACTCCATTCCATCGTTGATCGGTCGCGATGCGTCAACGATATATCGGTACTGTTCTTATGGCAACCCTGCACGTCGTTGCGGGTTCATCGGCCAGGACCAGCGCGGCGGCGGCCTCCGAGACGTCACCGGCTCCCGGCGGTCGAGGCCGCCCGCACCGGTCGGCCATTTCCATAAACTATGAATATAAAAGGGCTATGCTTCGAGCATGAGTCGTCAAGACACCGCTCCCGGCGCGTCCGCCGCCATCGGGGCAGCCCTCTACGGCCTGGCCACCAGGGCCGCGAGACGCCTGCCCCGGGACATGAGCCTGACGTCCGCCGCCACCCTGGCCACCCTGGACCGGACCGGCCCGCGGCGCATCACCGATCTGGCCGCGGCCGAGGGCGTCACCCAGCCCGCGATGACCGCCCTGGTCCGGGTGATCGAGGAGTCCGGCCTGGTCGAGCGGCGGGGCGACGCGTCCGACAAGCGGGTCACGCTGGTGTGCCTGACCGAGGCCGGCGCCTCCTATGTCCGGACGCGGCGCCAGGCGGGCGTCCACGCGTTCGAGCGGTTGATCGGCGGGCTCAGCGGCGACGAGGTCGAGGCGCTGGTGGCGGCCCTTCCGGCGCTGAAGCATCTGGCAGAGCTCGAGAGCCAGGACCGCGAAGGGCCCAAGCAGTGACCGGGCAGCCGGTCGGCGGGGTCTCGGTGAAGGCGTTCCCGGTGGCGCGTTCCGAGACACGGCTGCTGGTCCCCGCCCTGACGTTCATCGCTCTGGTCGTGGCGGCGGTCGCCAGCCTCGGGACGCCGCTCATCACCAGCGTGGCGACCTCGTTCCACGTCTCGCTCGGCAGCGCGCAGTGGACGCTGACCGCCGCGCTGCTCAGCGGCGCCGTCGCCACGCCGGTCCTGGGCCGGCTCGGAGCCGGCCCGCACCGGCGGGCCACGATCCTCGCCACGCTGGCGGTCGTCGTAGCCGGCAGCACGCTCACCGTGCTGCCGCTGCCGTTCGCGTGGCTGCTGGCCGGCAGGGCGGCCCAGGGTGTCGGGCTCGGGCTGACGCCGCTGATGATGGGCGTGGCCCGGGACCACCTCCCCGAGGAGCGCGGCGCGGCCGTGATCGCCCTGATCTCGGTGGTCTCGATCATCGGGGCCGGCGTCGGCTACCCCCTGGCCGCGCTGCTCGCCGAGCTCGGCGGGGTACGGGCCGCCTACGGCCTCGGCCTGGTCGTCACCGCCGCCGCCCTCCTGACCGCGTGGCGCTCCGTGCCCGAAGCCCCCGAAGGGCGCTCCGCCCACGTGGACGTGGCAGGCGCGGTCGTCCTGGCCGCCGCGCTGCTCCTGGTGCTGTTCCTCGCCGGCGAACGGAATCTGTGGAGCCGGCACCTCGCCGTGGCGGCGGGCCTCGCCGTCGTCGCGGTGGTGCTGCTCTGCGTCTGGGCCGTCGTCGAGCTGCGCGGCACGACGCCCCTGGTCGATGTGCGGGCGGTGCGGCACCCGGCGGTCGCCGGGGCGAACGTCGCCATGTTCGTCGGCGGGATCGGCATGTACCTCCTGCTCACGCTCATCACCCGGTACGCGCAGACGCCGCACGGCGCCGGCTACGGCTTCGGGCTGACGACCTTCGTGGCGGGGCTGGTCCTCATCCCGTTCTCGGTGCTGGGGTTCGTCGCCGGCAAGCTCACACCGCGGGTCCGGACGCGGATCGCCGACCCCCTGCTCCTGGCCGGCAGCGCCGTCGTGGTCGGCGGCGGGTTCGCCCTGTTCGCGGCGGCCCGGTCGGACCTGGTCGAACTGTTCGCGGCGATGGGCGTGCTCGGCTTCGGCGTCGGCGGCTTCTCGGCCGCCATGCCCGGCGTCATCCTGGCCGTCACCCCCAAGAGCGAGACGTCGAGCGCCATGAGCTTCAACTACGTCGTCCGCAGCGTCGGGTACTCCCTGGGCAGCGCCATCGGCGGCCTGGTCCTCGCCGCGGGCACCGGCCCCGGCCACCTCTTCCCCGACGACAGCGCCTACACCACCGCGGCGCTGGTCGGCATCGGCGCCATGGCGATCACGACGCTGACGAGCCTCGCTCTCGCCCGCCGACGCTCGTCCGAGACCAACCCGTAAGTCAGATGCACTCATCCCGAACACTGGAGGTTCCATGCCCAAGGGCTACTGGGTCAGCGCCTACCGCACCATTTCGGACCCCGAGAAGCTGGCCGCCTACAACAAACTGGCCGGTCCGGCCGTCAAGGCCGGGGGCGGTCGGGTCCTCGTCCGTGGCGGTCGGGTCGTGGCACACGACGCCGGAACCGCCGAGCGCACCGTCCTGATCGAGTTCGACAGCTTCGAGCAGGCCGTCGCGGCGCACGAGAGTGCGGCCTACCAGGAGGCGCTGGCCACCCTCTCCGACGGCGTCGAGCGTGACTTCCGCATCGTCGAAGGCATCGGCTGACCGAGGTCCCGTCGGATCTTCGGTGAAGATCCGCAAGGAGGACCGCGCCGACCACGTCCACGGGGGCCGAGCGGGCGACGCGCCCTTTGCGGGCACGCGACAGGGGGCGTCCCCGGCACCGCCGCGAACGCGGGGCCGCACCCTGTTTCCCGCCCTCACCCGCGACGCCCGCGCCCCCGTCCGCCCCCGGCCCCCTTCGCCGACCCGCTGCCCTCCGACCCGCCGGCCCTCCGACCCGCCGGCCCTCCGGCCCTCCGGACGGGACGACCTTCTCCCGCCGGAAGTCACGGCCGGGGTCTCCCGCGCGGCCGGTCAGGGAAGGATCTCGACGTAGCCGTCGGTTCCGTGCACTCGGATCCGCTGCCCGTCCCGGATCAGCCGGGTGGCCCGCTCCACGCCCACCACGGCCGGCAGTCCGTACTCCCGGGCGATCACCGCGCCATGGGTCATCTGGCCTCCCACCTCCGTCACCAGGCCGGCGATCCCGACGAACAGCGGCGACCAGCTGGGGTCCGTGAAGGCCGTGACCAGGATGTCGCCCGCTTCGAGGTCGGCGTCCGCCATGTCGAGGACGACGCGGGCCCTGCCCTCGACCGTCCCGGCGGAGACCGCCAGACCGCTCAGGGCCCCGGCCGGCACGTCGTCGCGCCGGTACGCGCCGGTGAGTGCCTCACCGTCCGAGGTGAGAACCCTGGGCGGTGTGAGCGCGTGGTACGACCGGAACTCCTCCTTGCGCCGCTGGACGAGTCCGCCGTCCACCCGGTTCGAGCGCACGACGTCGTGGAGCTCGTGGAACGTGAGGTAGAAGACGTCTTCCTTCTCCTGGAGCACACCGGTCCGCACGAGGCGCTCGGCCTCCTCCAGCAGGGCTCGCTTGTAGACGAAGTAGCGGCTGACGATGCCGTACTTCGGGTACTCCCGGTAGCCGATGAAGCTTCTGACCTGGTCGATCATCCGCTTGACCTCGTCGGCCCTCCGGTCCCCGTCCGGCAGGTCCCGCAACCGCGCCAGGACGTCCTGCTCCTTCTGCCTCGCCTTCCGCCGCCCTTGCTCGAAGCGCCGCCCGGCGGCGCCCGGTTCGAAGTTCCTGACGTTGTCGAGGATCACGGGCACGAGCGTGGCGGGCCGCTCGCGCCAGCGCGGCCTCGTGATGTCGATCTCCCCGACGCAGCGCATGCCGTACCGGTCGAGGTAGCCCTCGATGGCGTCGCGCGCCGCGGACCCGCCCGGGAGCTTCGCCAGCTCGTCCAGGAAACCCTCGTCCTCGACGCCCTGGAGGAACTCGACCACCTCGGGGTGCGGGCGGATCACGTCGGCGACGTCGAGCAGCGCCAGACCCATCTCCGACGTGACGTTGTCAGGGGCGGACAGGGTGAGGGTGTCGGCCGCGTTCGTCTCGCCCAGCCACTCCCGCAGCCGGTCGTTCAGCCACCACGTGGCCTCCATCCCCGCCATGATCGCCTGAAAGTTCAGCGGATCGCTCAGGACCCTCCTGTGCTCCTCGAAGGCCTCCAGCAGGAAGTCGAACAGCTCCGGTCCGGTCCTTCTCCGGATGTCACGCTCGAGGGCGGCGACGGATGCCTCGCTGCGCCCGATCAGCTCGGCGACGACGGCCGGATCGACCTCGGCCGGGACGGCCGCGCCGTCGGCCGGCGGCGCGCCGGTACCCGCGGCGTCCGGCAGCGAGGGGACGAAGTCGCCGCGTTCGAGGACGGTCTCCAGCGCGTCCCTGACCAGCGGATCGCCCTTCCCCATGGCGTCCAGGAGCCCGGCGCGGCTCGCGGGCGAGGCCAGGCGCGGGGTGACGTCGACGAACAGCCTCCCACCGGCCTCGTGCATCGGCACCAGCGCCGTCAGCTGCCACATCGAGAACCCCAGGGGCTTCATGGGGTCGGTCATCATCTGCCCGTGGCCGACGGAGACGTAGACGCGATTCTCCTGGTCATCGCGCTCGGGGACGGGGAACAGCGTCGTGATGGGCCGGCTCTGGACGATCTGGAAGTCATCGTCGACCAGGCACCATTCGATGTCCTGCGGACGGCCGAAGTGCGCTTCGATCCGCCGCCCGAGCCCGACGAGCCGCACGGCCTGCGCATCCGTCAGCGCCGGCTGTTCCTGCCGCTCCGCGTCGACCGCCACCTCCCGCGTACCGCCGTCCGGCAGGGCGTGAACGGCCCGCTGCTTGGCGGCGATCGTCCTGGCGACGACTTCGCCGTGTCGCACCTTGAAGACGTCCGGGTTCACCAGACCGGAGACCACGGCCTCACCGAGACCGAACCCGGCGTCCACGGTGGCGACCTTCCGGTCGCCCGTGACGGGGTCGGCCGTGAACAGGACGCCGGCCGCCTGCGGGAAGGCCATCCGCTGCACGACCACGGCCATGTGGACCGCGCGGTGGTCGATGCCGTTCCGCCTGCGGTACGTCACGGCCCGCTCGGTGAACAGCGAGGCCCAGCACCGGCTGACGTGCCGGAGGATCGCCGTCGGTCCCATGACGTTCAGGTAGGTGTCCTGCTGGCCGGCGAAGGAGGCCGTCGGCAGGTCCTCCGCCGTCGCGCTGGATCGCACGGCGTACGCGGCCCGCTCGCCGGACCGACCGAGCGCGCGGGTGATCGCGGCCGCGAGATCGTCCGGGACTGCAGTCTCTTCGACGGCCCGGCGGATCCGCGCGCTGAGCGTGCGGGTCGCCTCCCGGTCGTCGGGGTCCGAATGCGACAACCGATCGAGCAGCTCGTCGACCGACGGCACCTCCGCCATGATCCGCCGGAAGGCGTCCGTGGTCACGCAGAAGCCACCGGGCACACGGACTCCGTCGACGCGCGACAGCCCACCCAGGTGCGCGCCCTTGCCGCCGACGACCGCCACCCGCGTCTCGTCGGCCTCTTGGAGATCCCACACGTACGGCTCGATCATCGCGATACCTCCGAGGCCCTCGTACTCCGTCGCGCTGCGGTGGCCGATCGGATCACCGGCGTCTCCCACTCTTCCCGACCTCTCGTCGAACACGTCGTCATCCCCGGGTGTGCTCCCTCCGCCGGGCCGGCCGACGGCTCGGGCCGGCGCACCGCCACCCTCCCGCGCCCGACACCCTGGGCCGCACGGCCGGGCCCACCACGGGCCCTGCGCAGGCGCGTCCCTCGTACCTCGACAACAACTCACGCACGTCGTGCCCTCATATCCGCAGCTTGTGGCATCGGCCGGCCATTCTGCGCCGTGACCCGGGCCTTGCGGCAAGCCCCCCGGCGCGCTATAAGTTGAGAGTGGCAAGGAGAGACTTCTCCCTGCCTTTTCCTTTGCCGTCAGGCGGCCCTGATCCGGGACTCCTCGTCCACCGGGTGGCCGTCCCGCGGTTCCTCCGCCCCTTGACACGGTGAACCTCCGTTCCCGCAGGGCGAGTTCACGTGATGTCCCCGGGGCGCACGATGTCGGGGCACCCCGCGCACCGATGGGTGTCGGCGATCACGCGCACCACAGCATGACGGGGCGTCACTCCCGCCCCGGCCGTTCGGCCATACGGCCCGGCACCCCCGTCGGTCCGCCGGCCGCGGCCCCCGGATCACGCAACGCCCCGAGCCTGCCTCGACAGCCGCCTGGACGAGGTGACCCGAGCCGCCCAGCACCCGGACCGGCCGGGGCCTACCTGGCGAGGGTCGCCACCTCATCGAGGCTCGTCAGCTTCCCCGGGTTCCTCACCAGGTAGACCCTGGTGACCAGCCCGTTCTCCACCACGAGACTCAGCGCGGTGGCCAGTTCGCCGTCGATCTCGATCCGGCCCGCCGGCGCGCCGTTGAGCCACACGAGCGTGGCCTCGACCACGGCCGCTCCCGGCCGGTTCGCGCGCGCCAGCACCCTCGCCACCGGCTCGACTCCGTGGATCGGGGCGGCCACGGCGGCCGCGATCCCGCCGCCGTCGGCGATGAGGACCACGTCGGGAGCCATGACCTCCACCAGCTCCTGCAACCGCCCGGTGCGCAGGGCCGCGAGGAACCGCTCCACCACGGCCTGCTGCTCCGTCCTGGTCACGCGCATTCTCGGCTGCCGGGCCGCCACGTGCTCGCGCGCCCGGCGGGCGATCTGCCGCACGGCGGCCGCGGACTTCCCCACGGCTTCGGCGATCTCCCCGTACGGCACGTCGAAGACCTCACGGAGCACGAACACCGCCCGCTCCGTCGGACCGAGGGTCTCCAGCACGGTCAGCATCGCGATCGAGACGCTCTCCGCGAGTTCCACGTCCTCGGCGACATCGGGGCTGGTCAGGAGCGGCTCCGGCAGCCATTCTCCGACGTAGTCCTCGCGGCTTCGCGACAACGACCGCAGCCGGTTGAGCGCCTGCCGGGTGACGATCCGCACGAGGTACGCCCGCGGGTCACGCACCTGCGACGGGTCGACGCCGGCCCATCGCAGCCAGGACTCCTGCACCACGTCCTCCGCGTCGGCCGCCGAGCCGAGCATCTCGTAGGCGACCGTGAACAACAGGCTGCGATGGGCCACGAACGGGTTCTCGGTCATGCCCGCGACACCGTGCCGGGCTCGGAACGCGTGGCCAGGGGGATCTCGCAGGAGTCGGCGAAGCCCTGCGACTCGATCCCGTTCGCGTTGTTGTTCCTGGTCGCCATGTTGACGAAGGCGATGAACGCGGTGAGTTCGACCATCGCCGCCGGTCCGAGCCGGTCGAGCAGGCTCGCGTACAGCTCGTCGGTGACGGTCAGCGGTGTGTCCGACATCGCCTCGGCGTACTCCAGCACCTCCCGCTCCAACGGCGTGAACACCGACGACTCCCGCCAGTCGGGCACCTGGCTCGCCTTGACCTGATCCAGGTCCTGGTTCAGCGCCTGGAAGTAGCCGACGTCCAGGCACCAACCGCACCCGACTTTTGCCGCGACGGCCATGTGGGCGAACGACTTGAGGCCGGCGTCGGCCGCGTCCCACCCGCCCACCCGAGCGGAGAACTCCAGGTTGGACCGGGCGACCTCGGGACTGTGCCACACCACCTCCACCGGCGTCGGCACGGCACCGAGCTGCTTGATCATGCTCTCGCTGAGTTCGGCCGGGAGTTCGGCCTTCGGAACGCGAATCACCATCGTGTCCTCCTCGGACGTCTGCCTTCTCGGCATGAAGACACCACCGCTCCGTCCGATGTGACATCCCCCCGTCCCCACCGCCCGGACACCTGTGCCACCCCTGAGACCCTGCCGCCCATCACCCCTCGGCCGTCCGCGGCTCCCGAGCAGCCCGTGTCTCCCCTGACTCCCGGGATTCCCGAGCCGCCTGCGCCGGTCTCGCGGCGCCTGCCGGTCCCTTCCCCGGCCGGATTCACCTCCTCCCGGACCGACAAGAGGCCAGCACCCCGGAATTGGCCTTGTCCCGCGGCTTCCCCCGGCCGCTAACTTCGGGACATGCGCATTCGTATCGTCGACGCCTTCACCGACCGTCCCTTCGCCGGCAACCCCGCCGGGGTCCTCCTCCTCGACTCCTTCCCGGACGACACCTGGCTCCAGAACGTGGCCCAGGAGGTCAACCACGCGGAGACGGCGTTCACCCACCGTCTTCCCGGCGGCGGCGAGGCCGACTGGGCGCTGCGCTGGTTCACCCCCACCACCGAGGTCGCCCTGTGCGGGCACGCGACCCTCGCGGCGGCGCACGTCCTGCACACCACGGGTGCCCACCGGGGCCCGGTGCGCTTCGCCACGCGCAGCGGCGTCCTCATCGCCACCCCCGAGGCGGACGGCTCCATCACCCTGGACTTCCCGACCGCGCCGCTCACCCCCGTCGAGATTCCCGACGGGGTCGCCGAGGCGCTCGGCGCCAAGCCGCTCTCCACGTTCGACACCGGCCCGAACACCGGTGACCTGCTGGTCGAGCTGGCCGACGAGCAAACGGTCCTGGGGCTGGCCCCGGACCACAAGGCGCTCGCCCGCTACTCCGAGCGCGGCATCATCGCGACCGCACGGGCCGAAGACCCCACCCGGGGACACGACTTCGTCTCCCGCTGCTTCTTCCCGAACGTCGGCATCGACGAGGACCCGGTCACCGGCAGCGCCCACACCGCGCTCGCCCCGTTCTGGTCCGAGCGCCTCGGCCGCCCGGTTCTCACCGGCCTCCAGGCCTCCTCGCGCTCCGGACTGGTCCGCACCGAGGTGCGCGGCGAGCGCACCCTCCTGTCGGGACACGCGGTCACGGTCATCGAGGGCGACCTGCTCGCGTGACCGGTCCGCGGAACGCGTGCGTCGGCCCACGGCGTCCGCGTACCGGCCCGCAGGACGCGCGCGACAACGCGCGCAGGGGCGTACGACAGTGCCGTACGCCCCCGCAGCGATCAGCCGCCGCTCGGCCGGCGCGCTCCGCTCACGCCGTCGGCAGCCACCCCACCCTGCCCGCGAGCAGCGCGTACCCGACGAAGGCCCCGATGTCGAGCAACGAGTGCGCGACCACGAGCGGTCCGACCCGGCCCCACCGTCGGTACAGAAGGACGAAGACGACGCCCATCGCCATGTTGCCGACGAACCCGCCGATGCCCTGGTAGAGGTGGTAGGAACCCCGCAGCACCGCACTCGCCATCAGCGCGGTGCCCGGTGTCCAGCCCAACTGCCCCAGTCTGCGCAGCAGGTACCCGACGACGATGACCTCCTCCAGCACCGCGTTCTGCACGGCCGAGAGAATCAGTACCGGGAACTTCCACCACACGTCGGGCAACGCCTCGGGCACCACCGTGAGGTTGGCTCCGAACCCACGGGCCGCCAGGTAGAAGGCGATTCCCGTACTGCCGATCACCGCGGCGACCACGGCACCCCGCCCGAGGTCCGGCCAGGGGCGCGAGCGGTCGAAACCGATCACCCGCATGCCCTGGCCCTCGCGCATCAGCAGGTGGGCGACGAGCGCGACCGGCACGAGAGCCGACGCGATGCCGAACAGCTGCCAGGCCAGGTCGAGCCAGGGACGGCCCGGCGCCGCCGAGGCGTTGAGGGTGGCCGCCTGGTCCTTCAGACCTCCCGGCTTGGTGACCGACCCGACAAAGCTGATCAACGCGGACACGCCGCTCGCGCCGAGCGACAGAGCCAGGACGAGCAGCGTCTCGTCCCGGAGAATCCGTCGCGCCAGTCCCTCCTTCGGAAAGGAATCGGCCACCGACCCAGCCTCCACCTGCACTCCCGCCTCCAGTTGGGTATTCCCGTCTCATCCCCGTCTTCGCCCCGCTAGGGTCTCGAAAGAAGTTGCGAAGATCGCGCGCGACAGGCCGTCGGGGGATGGGCACCGTACGGGGTGTACTTCCCCTCTGCCTGTTCTACGGCTGTCTCAGAACTCAGGCTCATCTGGGAGGGACATCACCGTCATGGGACGTCACAGCTTGCCCGACGCGCACCGGGCGGGCTCCGCCGGCCCCCGGATCCGCGCACGCCGCCGCAACCTGGCCATCGCCACGGCGCTCGTCCTCACCGTCGCCGGAGGGACGGCGGCGGCCCTCCGCGGCGGGCTGCCGTCCTTCGGCGAGTCCTGCCAGGACGACGCCGTGCACATCGAGGTGGCCGCCTCGCCGGACATCGCGCCCGCGCTGAGGGCCGCCGCCGAGGACGCCCGGTCGAAGAACATCACCTCCGACGGCCGTTGTCTCGACGTCGCCGTGCGGGCTCGTACGTCGTACAAGGTCGCCGGCGCGCTCCGGTCGGGGAAGAGGTCCGACGTTCAGGTGTGGGTCCCGGACTCCGACGTGTGGGTGCAGCGCGTCTCCGACACCACCACCGCGACGCAGGTCACCAGTGTCGGCAACGTCGCCTCCTCGCCCGTCGGTGTCGCCATGGTCCCGTCGGCCGCCAAGGGGCTGGGCTGGCCCGAGAAGACGTACAGCTGGACCGAGTTGCTGGGGGCGACGACCAAGGCCGAGGGGCTCAGGCTGGGCGCCGCTGATCCCGTCCGCAGCTCGACGGGACTGCTCGCGCTCACCCGGCTCAGCGCCGCCGCCTCGCAGGTCAAGGGCGGGGACACCCGGGCGGCCGCCATGGCCAAGACCCTGTCCCGGCGCACGTCGGCCAGCGAGAGCCAGGCCCTGGACACCCTGTCCCACGACTCCTCCGGCCGCGCGGACAAGGCCCCGCGCAATCAGGCGCTGCTCCTCTCCGAACAGGCGGCGTTCGCCCACAACGCCGCGCAGGAGGGGGGTGCCGGGCTCGACCTCTTCTACCCCAAGGACGGCGCTCCGCTGCTCGACTATCCGTACACGCTGGTCGACGAGCCGCGGCTGAGCACGGACGAGAGCCGTGCCGCCCTGCGGTTCATGACCTTGCTCGACGAACCGGCGCCTCGGCAGTTCCTGCGCATGTTCGGTTTCCGCACGGACGCGGAGAATCCGTCGGACACCCTGGTCGGCGAAGCCGGCGGACGGCCGCCACAGCCGTACGCGCGGGTCCTGGCCGAGCCATCGTCCGAGGAAGCGGTGCAGGAGGCCCTCGGCATGTGGACGATCACGGTGGCGAGCGCCCGGATCACCACGGTCGTCGACGCCTCCGACTCCATGTCCCAGACGGTGCCGGGCAGCGACCGCTCCCGGATGGAGGTCACCAGGACGGCGCTGCTCCAGGCGCTCGACACGTTCACCCCCGAGGACCAGATCGGGCTGTGGAAGTTCTCCACGAAGCTCGACGGCGCCAAGGACTACCGCGTGCTCGTACCGACCGAACGGCTCGGCGACAGCGCGGGCCGTGGTACCCAGCGCGCGAAGCTCTCGGCGGCCTTCAAGTCCCTGAAACCGGTCCCGGACGGGGACACCGGCCTGTACGACACCACACTCGCCGCCTACAAGGCGGCGATGGCCTCCTATGTGAAGGGCCGGTTCAACGCGGTCGTCGTCCTGACGGACGGGGTCAACAAGGACCCGGGCAGCATCTCCCGGTCCGAACTGGTCGAGGAACTGCGGAAACTGGCCGACCCGGGACGCCCGGTACCGCTGATCGCCATCGCGGTGGGGCCCGACACCGACAAGCGGGAGGTCGACGAGATCGCCAAGGCGACCGGAGGCTCGGCTCAGCGGGTCAACGAGCCCTCGCAGATCCACTCGGCGATGCTCAAGGCGATCGTGGCGGCCGGCGCGAACACCCCGGGCTGACCACCACCGACCGCCCGCCACCCGGCCGGCCGGCCACCTGGTCGGCCGGCCGAACCGCGCCTCCGTACGCCTGTCCCCGCCGGCCGACCCGACCACGGCCGGGCCTGCGCCGCCGGGACCGTGCGTGGATCGGCGCCCCGGCGGGGGACCTCGGCCGACGGCGGATCGGCCCGCCGTTCACCCCCGAGGCGCCGACCTCCGAGCCGCTCTTTGGCACACCGCCACCCGGCACGGAGTCCGGCGCCGTGTGCCGCCGTGGCGCGCGGCCGCCCACCCTCGCCTCACCCCAGCGGAACCGGCTCCGGCAGGCCCACCGGCCAGGTGTGCACCGGCTCCCCCAGATGCATCAGCTCGCCGTACCGCCTCGTCGTCGCGGCCAGCGCGGCATCCCGTCCGAGCCCCTTCTCCAGGGCCCGGTGGAAGGTGGCCGCCTGCCAGGTCGCGCCGTTGGTGCGCAGCCGGCACCGGTCCTCGATCACGCCCAGATAGAGGTCCCGGTCGGCGGGCTCGATGCCCCACGCGTCGAGCCCGGCAGCGGCGAGCGGCAGCAACTCGTCACGGACCAGGTTCGCGGCGTCCACCTGTGTGGTCCCGCCGTAGCGGCCCCGTCGCGGCCACTCCAGGCGCGCGTCGATGCCGTGCCGGCAGGCCGCGTCGAAGTTGGCGGCGGCCGCCTCGAAGGACAGCCGCGTCCACACGGGCCTCGGTTCCTCGGCGAGCGCGCGGACCAGCCCGTAGTAGAAGGCGGCGTTGGCGATGACGTCCGTGACCGTCGGGCCCGCGGGCAGCACCCGGTTCTCGACGCGCAGGTGCGGGACGCCGTCGGCGATGCCGTACACCGGCCGGTTCCAGCGGTACACCGTGCCGTTGTGCAGCACGAGTTCGGCGAGCTTGGGTACGCCCCCGAGGTCGAGGACGCCGAGCGGCTCCTCCTCGTCGCAGATGGGCAGCAGCGGCGGGAAGAACCGCAGGTTCTCCTCGAAGAGGTCGTACGCCGACGAGATCCACCGCTCCCCGAACCATGTGCGCGGCCTGACCCCCTGCGCCTGCAGTTCCGGCGGCCGGGTGTCGGTGGACTGCTGGAAGAGCGGGGGCCTCGACTCCCGCCACAGCTCGCGCCCGAACAGGAAGGGCGAGTTGGCCCCGACCGCCACCTGCGCCGCGGCGACGGCCTGCGCCGCGTTCCACACGTCCGCGAACCGGCCCGGCGTGACCTGGAGGTGCAACTGCACCGACGTACAGGCGGCTTCGGGGGCGATGGACCCCGACCGGCAGACCAGCCGCTCCACACCGTCGATGTCGAGTTCGAAGTCCTCTCCGCGCGCGGCGACGATCTGGTCGTTGAGCAGCGTGTAACGGTCGACGTCCGACAGGTTCGAGGACACCAGGTCGTCCTGTCCCAGCGTCGGGAGAATACCGATCATCACGATTCCGGCGTCGACCTCGCTGGCTTTCCGATGCGCGTAGGCGAGCGAGGTGCGGATCTCCTCGGCGAGCCGGTCGAATACGCGGCCGCCCAAGCGGTGTGGGGCTATGTTGACTTCCAGGTTGAACATGGCGAGTTCTGTTTGGAAGTCGCGGCTCGCAATCCTTTCCAGAACTTGCCCATTCATCATTCTGGGCAGGCCGTCGGGCCCTGCGAGATTCAATTCGATCTCCAGCCCCATCAGGTTCTTCGGGCGATCGAACCTCTTCTCCTCCAGCAGTCGCTCCAGCCCCGTCAGACACTGCCGGAGCTTGTCGCGGTAGCGCTGCCGATCGGACAGGCCGAACGTTCCTGCCACGACCTTCTCCCCCATCGAAGCGTCCCTCCTCGGATGGGCAGGCCGATGCTCGGCCCTGGGCGTCCCGGGTCACGGAGGATGATGCCCAGGCAACACGATCCATAACGTCCCGCCCGCGCTCTTCGGCCGCTACGCTGGACTCCGGCCCCCGGGCACATTCACCAGGCATGAAGCAATACGCAAGTTTACCGCCTGTGATGATCTCGCGAAAAGCACCGACGTGAATCGGCCGTCCGCTGCCGCGCAGTATTCCGAGGTCATCGCGATTCGATCGCACAGAATCGGGATGAACCTCTCGTTTCATCGACCTAATTGAGCCTTGCGCTTCATATTCGGGCCGCCTAGACGAAACACCGGCTGAACACGCGTCGTATAAACTCCGCTACCGAGGCAGAGAGTTGGCGCTCGCGGTCCTAGGTCCTGTCGTCTCGGTCACGACGGCAGGCGACAACCTGTCGGCAGATCCAGACCCCTCGCCCCTCTGACCCGAGAGCTGACAGCGCCGTCCGCCCCCGCCCTCGCGCCACTGTGCCTGTCGAATGAGAGGCGACCCACCATGCCGCTGCACGTACCCCCGGCTCCCGCGCCCGCCCTGCGCACCGTCCTCACGGCACTCGGTTCCCCCACCGCTGTCCGCGAAGCCCGAACCCCGTCCCTGCGCCTGGCACAGGGACCCGCCACCCCCGAACTCCCGCTGCCCGTCCACGTCCTGGATCGCATCACTCCCGAAGGCGCCTCCACCACCCGGCTCGCCGGGTGGCGTTTCCTGATCCGTTGCGGCGACCGCGCGGTGGCCGCGGCCGACACCATGCTGACCCCCGACGGCTGGGCCTTCTCGCGCTTCTTCGAAGGCCCCTACATCGCCGCCACCGAACGTGCCGTACGCCAGGCCGAGACCATGCAACAGCCTTACCAGGCACGCCTGTTGTCCGTACCCGAGCTGTACATGCTGACCCTCTGGCTGCACGGCGACTGCACGGCGGACGGCGCCACCGGCCACCCGGCGGCGACCGACCTCCTGGTCCCGCTCGCACCCGCCCCACCCGGCATCGCCGCGCACCGCCCGCACCGGGTCGCCGAACTGCTGCCCGTCCTCACCCACCGGGTCACCCCCGCCCCCTTGCTCAGCTCACCCGCCTGAGCCTTCACACCCGTGCCCCGCGGCCGTCACCCGGCCGCGGGGCACACTGCCGCGCCGGCCCGGGAACCCGCTCGCTCATCAGGGGCCGACACCGCTCGTACGAGGGGAAACCCGCCCCGGGCCCCACCGGACTAGTCCCATCCGGCCAGCTCGAACCACCCGAAAGGACACCGCAGTTGAGGTGAACCCTCCGCACGGGTGCTGCGTCATCAACCTGTGAGAAGCGGTGCCCTCAAATCCCTGCGGATTCACGCCCGTGGGGCAACACTGGGTCCAGACCACACATCAACGGGGGGCGGCCATGAGCACTTCAAGCCGCGAGACAGACACCACAGCCATCACTCACGACTCGACCCAGCGAAAGATCCCATCCATGTGCCAGCACCAGCCACCGTGTCCCTCAGCCGAATCAGCCGACCGGGAGTCCGCCCGCCTCGCGGCGCACCACCCGGAGCAGGGATGGAGCCTGCTGTGCAACGGCGTTCTGCTTTTCGAGGACACCGGTGAGCTCCTGCCCGACGGCCAGATCATCGCCCCGCACCGCCCGCTGGGCGGCGCACAGGTGATGACGGCCGCCTGAGCCGCACGACCGGGTGGCCCCGACAGGCCGCCCAGACACACGAGGGGCCGGCCCGGAGACGTACTCTCCGAACCGGCCCCGACGCATGCCCGAGGACGACTACTCAGGGTAGGCGTCCACGTTCCGAGCGCTGATCAGTCCTCGTAGGCGTCCAGCGGCGGGCAGGAGCAGACGAGGTTCCGGTCGCCGTACGCCTGGTCGATGCGGCGCACCGGCGGCCAGTACTTGTCGGCGGCCGAGACACCGGCCGGGAAGACGGCCTCCTCGCGGCTGTACGGGTGGTCCCAGTCGCCACCGAGCGCGGCGGCCGTGTGCGGCGCCCCGCGCAGCGGGTTGTCGTCCGCCGTCCACTCGCCGGAACCGACCTTCTCGATCTCGGCGCGGATCGCGATCATCGCGTCGCAGAACCGGTCGAGTTCGCCCAGGTCCTCGGACTCGGTCGGCTCGATCATCAGCGTGCCGGCCACGGGGAACGACATCGTCGGCGCGTGGAAGCCGTAGTCGACGAGGCGCTTGGCGATGTCGTCGACGCTCACGCCGGTCGCCTTGGTGAGCGGGCGCAGGTCGATGATGCACTCGTGCGCGACCAGACCGCCGGGGCCGGTGTACAGCACCGGGTAGTGCGGCTCCAGACGCTTGGCGATGTAGTTGGCGGAGAGCACGGCCACCTGTGTGGCGCGCTTGAGGCCCTCGCCGCCCATCAGCCGGACGTACGACCAGGAGATGGGCAGGATGCCCGCCGAGCCCCAGGGAGCGGCCGAGATCGGGCCGACACCGGTCTTCGGACCGGCCTCGGGCTGGAGCGGGTGGTTCGGCAGGTACGGCGCCAGGTGGGCGCGCACACCGACCGGGCCGACGCCCGGGCCGCCGCCGCCGTGCGGGATGCAGAAGGTCTTGTGCAGGTTGAGGTGCGAGACGTCGCCGCCGAAGTGGCCCGGCTTGGCGAGGCCCACCAGGGCGTTGAGGTTGGCGCCGTCGACGTAGACCTGACCGCCCGCCTCGTGCACCTGGGCGCAGATGTCGGCGACGTGCTCCTCGAACACACCGTGCGTCGAGGGGTACGTGATCATCAGCACCGAGAGCTCGTCGCGGTACTGCTCGATCTTGGCGCGCAGGTCCTGGACGTCGATCTCACCGTCGTCCGCCGTCTTCACGACGACGACCTTCATGCCGGCCATCACGGCGCTGGCGGCGTTGGTGCCGTGCGCGGAGGACGGGATGAGGCAGATCGTGCGCTGGTCGTCGCCGTTGGCGCGGTGGTAGCCGCGCACGGCCAGCAGACCGGCCAGTTCGCCCTGCGACCCGGCGTTGGGCTGGAGCGACACCTTGTCGTATCCGGTGACCTCGGCGAGCTGGTCCTCCAGCTCGTGGATCAGGGTCAGATAGCCCTGGGCCTGCTCGGCGGGCGCGAAGGGGTGCAGCTGCCCGAACTCGGGCCAGGTGACCGGTTCCATCTCGGTGGTCGCGTTGAGCTTCATGGTGCAGGAGCCCAGCGGGATCATGCCGCGGTCGAGCGCGTAGTCGCGGTCGGAGAGCCGGCGCAGGTAGCGCAGCATCGCCGTCTCGGAGCGGTACTGGTGGAAGACCGGGTGCGTCAGGTACTCGTCGGCGCGCAGCAGCGCCGACGGCAGGGTGTCCGCCGTGGTCGCGTCCAGCGCCTCGACGTCACCGTCGACACCGAAGGCGGTCCACACGGCGGCCAGCTGGTCACGGGTGGTCGTCTCGTCGCACGAGATCGACACGTGGTCGGCGTCGACGGGGTGGAGGTTGACGCCGTGCTCACGGGCGGCGGCCACGATCTCGGCGGCCCGGCCCGGGACCCGCACGGTGAGCGTGTCGAAGTACGCGCCGTGCACGACCTCGACTCCGCCCGCGGTCAGGCCGGCGGCCAGGACCGTGGCGTAGCGGTGGGTACGCCGGGCGATGGTCCGCAGGCCCTCGGGACCGTGGTAGACGGCGTACATGCCGGCCATCACGGCGAGGAGCACCTGGGCCGTGCAGATGTTGCTGGTCGCCTTCTCGCGACGGATGTGCTGCTCACGCGTCTGCAGGGCGAGTCGGTACGCCTTGTTCCCGTCGGCGTCCACGGACACACCGACCAGCCGGCCGGGGAGGCTGCGCGCGAACTTCTCGCGCACCGCCATGTAGCCGGCGTGCGGACCGCCGAAGCCCATCGGCACACCGAAGCGCTGCGTCGTGCCGACCGCGATGTCCGCTCCGAGCTCGCCGGGCGAGGTCAGCAGGGTCAGCGCGAGCAGGTCGGCGGCGACGGTGACGACCGCGCCCAGCTCGTGCGCCTGCTCGATGACCGGCTTGAGGTCACGTACGGCACCGGAGGCGCCGGGGTACTGGATCAGCACACCGTTGATCTCGCGCCCGGCGAGGTCCGCCGGGATGCCCTCGCCGAGGTCGGCGACGACGACCTCGACACCGGTCGGCTCGGCCCGGGTCTCTATGACGGCGACGGTCTGCGGCAGCGCGTCCGCGTCGACCAGGAAGAGGCCCTTCTTGTTCTTGCCCATACGGCGGGACAGCGCCATCGCCTCGGCGGCGGCGGTGCCCTCGTCGAGCAGCGAGGCACCGGAGGTCGGCAGTCCGGTCAGCTCGGCGACGACGGTCTGGAAGTTCAGCAGCGCCTCGAGACGGCCCTGCGAGATCTCCGGCTGGTACGGCGTGTACGCGGTGTACCAGGCCGGGTTCTCCATGACGTTGCGCAGGATCACCGGCGGCGTGAACGTGCCGTAGTAACCGAGGCCGATCATCGAGCCGAGCACCTGGTTGCGGTCGGCGAGGGAGCGGAGCTCGGCGAGCACCTCGGCCTCGGTGCGCGCGGCCGGCAGCTTCAGTGCCTCGGCGTTCTTGATCACGTCCGGCACCGCGGCGGCCGTCAGCTCGTCGAGCGAGCCGTATCCGACGTGCGCGAGCATCTTGGCCCGTGCTTCGGAGTCGGGCCCGATGTGGCGCTGCTCGAAGGGGATTCCCTGTTCGAGCTCGGAGAGCGGAATGCGATGGGCGGTCATTTGCGGAGGCCTCCTGGTCTGACGCGACCTTCGAGGGGCACCCCGGCACGGGTACCCCGACGGCCTCCCCCTCTGTCATCTCGACCTGAGAGCTTCACCGGACCGTCCGTGGACGACCCGGCTTTCACCGTCGGTGAGAGCGGAGGCAATCGACACCCGCTCTGCTTTCCAGAGTGACCTCGTCCGTGCGGTACGTGAGCCTGAGAGATTCTGGGGAGGATTTGCTCCTTCGGCGCCTCCGGTGAAGTCTGGAGGACTCTCCCGCACGGGATCAGCAGCCACCGCCAGCCTACCAGCGGGGACAAGACACCGGCCTTCGAGTGGCCGCCTTCCCCAATGTGCTCTTTTGTAGTGCTTACGGATGAGTTTTGCGACACGTGGAGGGCCCGTGCAGACCGACATCGATCCGCGCAACCTGATCGGCCGCAAGGCGTTCGACCGCAACGGCACCAAGATCGGCACGATCGACGAGGTCTATCTCGACGACGCGACCGGCGTACCGGAGTGGGCCGCCATACGCACCGGGCTGTTCAGCAGGGACGCCTTCGTGCCCCTGGAGCCCAGCGAGGTCGTCGAGGGGACCCTGCGGATTCCCTTCGACCGCGCCCTGATCAAGGACGCCCCCGACTTCGGCGTGGGCCGCCATCTCTCCCCCGAACAAGAGCTCCAGCTCTACCACCACTACGGTCTCGACGTGGCGTCCCCGCCCCCGCCGCCGGACCGGGACTTCGGCCGGCTCGCGGGCTCGGAGGACGCCTGAGACCCCGGATCGGGAACCCCCGTCCCGAGGTCCGGCGCCGTCGGCCCGGACCCCTCCGGCGGCCCCTGGGCCTCCTCGGGTCTCCACTCCACCAGGGGCAGCGGATCCGCCGGTACGAGTCGTGGATCGTCGGTCCGGAACGTGCGCACCCGCCCCGGTTCGGAGTACGGCGTCTCGAACCGCACCGTGACCCGCCCCAGCCCGCTCCCCTGCACCCACCCGTGCCCGTGCTCGGCGTGCCGGACGTCGTGCCCCGAGGGCCAGCGCCGCTCGGCGGGCTCCTCCTCCGCGGGAGTCCGCTCGGCCGGCTCGTCCGCGGACTGCTCGTCGGCAGGCGCCTCCCCCAGGGCGGAGGCCTGGGCCTGGGCGAACAGGTCCTCCTGCGTGTAGTCCGCGAGTCCGGAGACCCCGACCCCCAGCAGGCGGACGCCGCCGGTCGTGTCCACCCCCTCGAGCAGCCGCCCGGCGGCCTCCCGTACGACCCCGGGATCGTCCGTGGGTCCCCGCAGCGTCTCGGACCGGGTCAGCGTCGAGAAGTCGTACCTGCGCACCTTCAGCACGATGGTCCGCCCCGACAGCCCGGCCCCGCGCAACCGCCGCACACACCGGTCGGCGAGCCTCGCCACCTCCAGCTCCACCCGGACCCGGTCGTGGATGTCCACGTCGTAGGTGTCCTCGACCGACACCGACTTGGTCTCCCGCTCGGCCACCACGGGCCGGTCGTCGTGGGCCAGCGCCATCGCGAACAGCGCGTGCCCGTGAGCCTTCCCCAGCATCCGTACGAGCTCGTCCTCTCCCGCCTCGGCGAGTTCCCCGACGGTGGTGATCCCGGCCCGCCGCAGATGGTCGCCCGTGGCGGGCCCGACGCCCGGCAGCGTCCGCACCGACATCGGTGCCAGCAGCGCACGCTCGGTACCCGGTTCGATCAGCACGAGGCCGTCGGGTTTGGCCTGCTCCGAGGCGATCTTCGCCAGCATCTTGGAGGCGGCCAGCCCCACCGACCCCGTGAGCCCCGTGACCGCCCGGATGTCCGCGCGCAGTCTTGAGGCGGCCAGCCGCGCCGAGACCTCGTCCCAGGCCGTCCCGCCCGCCTCCAGGTCCACGAACGCCTCGTCCAGGCTCAGCGGCTCCACCAGCGGCGACAGGGCCCGCAGCAGGAGCATCACCTGCTCGCTGACCTCGCGGTAGAGACCGAAGCGCGGGACGAGATACGCCGCGTTCGGAGCACGCCGGCGGGCCTGGGCCATGGGCATCGCGGAATGCACCCCGAAGACACGTGCCTCGTACGAGGCCGTGGCCACCACTCCGCGGGGTCCGAGCCCGCCCACGACGACGGCCTTCCCCCGCAGGCTCGGCTTGGACGCCTGCTCCGCCGAGGCGAAGAAGGCGTCCATGTCGAGATGCAGGATCGTCGGCGCGGTTCTCACATCTCCGATGCTGCCCTACGCCACTGACAATGCCCCGGCACGCCGGGGCATCACGTCATCGAAGGTCCCCCGCGTCACACCGCGCGGTTGCGGCGCCGTGCCAGTTCGTCGGTGGGGTTGTGCCCGAGGAGGGTCTCACCGGTGTCCACCCGCTCCCCGTGCAACTGCGACAGGGCACCCTCGACGTCCCGCCACACCACACCGACGGCGATTCCGAAAACCCCTTGGCCACCCTGCAACAGCGCGTGGACCTCGTCGGGCGAGGTGCACTCGTAGACCGTCGCGCCGTCGCTCATCAGCGTCATGCGCTCCAGGTCCTGGAAGCCGCGCTCCCTCAGGTGCTGGACCGTGCTGCGGATGTTCTGCAGCGACACCCCGGTGTCGAGGAACCGCTTGACGATCTTCAGGACCACCACGTCGCGGAAGCTGTAGAGGCGCTGCGTCCCCGACCCGTAGGCGGCTCGCACACTGGGTTCGACCAGTCCGGTCCGCGCCCAGTAGTCCAACTGCCGATAGGTGATGCCCGCGGCGGCGCACGCCGTGGGTCCCCGGTAACCGACCTCCTCGGGAACAGCCTCACCCTCTCCGGGCACTGCCGTCGGCCGCCGCGGAACGTGATCGGCCGCGCCGCCATGATGGGGATGCCCCCTGCTCGTGCCGAGCCGAGAGCTTGGGGGAGGGTACGGGCCGCTCTCCCCCAGACCGTGTCCGGGGGCACCCCCAGCCGTACCGTCGCCGCTGCTTCGCACGCCGACCTCCGTCCTTGACCTGCCTTCTCGACGGTAGGCAGTCACCAGGGGCGCGTCAACGATCGCCACACTCGGCACGCCGAGTGATAATCACCCTAAGAGTGGTTTCCCGTGCCCTACCGCGGGGAAAGGCTAGCCGAATGCTCTCGGCGCGGCCTGCGGCACACCACACTGGCCGCGGGCAAATGCCACCCGGAGCGACCCTCCGTTTCCCGGCCTCACTGGCTGTTGGTGCCGAAGTCCTCGGGCGAGATCTGGTCGAGGAACTCGCGGAACTTCTCCACCTCGTCCTCCTGCTCGTCCGGGATCGCGATGCCCGCGTCGTCGAGCACGCCGTCGCTGCCGTAGATCGGCGTCCCGGTGCGCAGGGCGAGCGCTATGGCGTCGGACGGCCGGGCACTGACCTCGACCCCGCTGGCGAAGACGAGCTCGGCGTAGAAGACGCCCTCGCGCAGATCCGTGATGCGTACTTCCGTGAGCTCCTGGCCGACGGCCTCCAGCACGTCCTTGAACAGGTCGTGGGTCAGCGGTCGCGCGGGGGCCATGCCCTGCTGAGCGAAGGCGATCGCGGTCGCCTCCCCCGGTCCGATCCAGATGGGGAGGTAGCGGTCGCCTCCCACTTCACGCAGAAGCACGATCGGTTGGTTGGAGGGCATTTCCACCCGGACACCTACGACATCGAGCTCGTTCACACAGCAACCCTAGGCCGTGCCCGGGACGTTTGGGTAGTCGGGCACAGAACGGGTGGGCGATCCCCGGCCCGCACCGGTGTCCCGGATCAGCGCAGCCGTACACCCAACGCGGTCTGCACGAGTGCCGCGTGCAGCTTCACCGTGAGGCCCGCGAGCTCCTTCGTACGGGCCTCCGCGTGCGCCCGCGTCTGCGGATTGCGGTGGCGCCGCAGCGGGGCGACCACCTGGTCCACGAGCCCCGCGTCACGCTCCGCCGCCGCCTTCATCGCCCGCAGATGGCGCGGCTCGATCCCGAAGCGTCCCAGCTCGACGACGAGCGCCGCGACGGTCACCGCCTCGGCGTCGTAGACGCCGTCGGGCAAGGGCCCGATCAGCCCGTACGACTCCCACTCCTGGAGCTGCTGCTCACCGATCTCCGCGGCGGCCAGCAGTTCGGCCCGGCCCACCCGGGCCGCCGTGGGCTCCTCGGGCTCGCCGTAGAACCCGCCCAGGGGTTCTCCCTCGCCCGAGTCGCGCTGGCGTCCCACGGAGGGCAGACGCACCTGCTCACCGCGCTCCAGGGCGTCCAGGTGCTCGCGGATCACCTTCAGCGGCAGGTAGTGGTCACGCTGCATCCTCAGGACGTGGCCGAGGCGCTCGACATCGTCGGCGCTGAACTTGCGGTACCCCGAAGGGGTCCGCCGCGGCTCGACGAGCCCCTCCGACTCCAAGAACCTGATCTTGGAGATGGTGACTTCGGGGAACTCGTCGCGCAGCACGCTCAGCACCGCGCCGATGCTCATCAACTCACTGTCCGCGGCGGCGGTGCCGCTGCCGGCACCGCCGCTCGGTGTTTGAAGCATGGACATTCCCTCGGTGGCCCCCCGGACGGATTGGGGGAGGGTCAGATGCCCTGCTGGCTCGCGTAGAACACCAGCCGGTACTTACCGATCTGCACCTCGTCACCGTTGGCCAGAGGCACCTGGTCGATCCGCTCCCGGTTGACGTACGTGCCGTTCAGGCTGCCGACATCGGCGACCGTGAACGATCCGTCCGCGACGCGACGGAACTCCACATGACGGCGCGACACGGTCACGTCGTCCAGGAAGATGTCGCTCTGAGGATGACGTCCGGCCGTGGTCAGCTCGCCGTCCAGCAGGAAGCGGCTGCCCGAGTTCGGACCGCGGCGCACCACCAGCAGCGCCGAACCGACCGGCAGCGCGTCGACCGCCGCCTGGGCCTCCGGGGAGAGCATCGGCGAAGGCGTCTGACCCGTCACCTCGGCGTCGTAGGCCTCGATGCCGGAGATGGAGATCGTGGACGTCGTCTCCGACGGACGCTCCGGTACACCCCGCAGCGGCGCACCGCAGTTGGAACAGAAACGGCTGTGCTCCGCGTTGCGGTTCCCGCACCTCGTACACACCTGGGCCGACATGGACGGATCCTCCTGCCGCGGCTGCCCACCAGGGGCCTGGGACGCATACGGATCGGAGGCGAACCCTCCACCCGTGCTTGAGGCTGACGGTTCTCCGAAACCTATGCGGCCGGGCTGGGCAGGGTCAACAGACGACGCGCCCTGACCACCGGGACCACTGACCTGGTCCCGGAACAGCGGGCGGTCGCCGCCCTGGGCCTCCGCGTCTCCCTGGCGCGGTGCGCGATGACGGGCGGTCTCGTTGTCACCGCTGCCCTCTCGCGTGCTCTTGCCGAACAACTTCGCAAACAACTTCACGGGCGATTCCCCTTGACCGAAACAGACCCGCCCGTGGGGCAGGACGAACCCTGATTGAACACACCGGTCGACCCGGACATCCTCACAACGTCCGTATCCACCAGACAGTTTCCACCACGCACCACCCATTCGGTGCGCCGACCCCCCGCAACCTCCTGCCCTGGCCCGGCGACCCCCATACGACCCCCGTTCACCGGGAGGACGACCGAGCGTAGTCAGGCCGCTCCGCCGGTCGCAAGGCGTCTACGACGATCTTCGTCGAACGGTCCACCGTGACGGTGGCCTGCTCCTTCTCCAGTGTCTGCACCACGCCTCCCGGGATGTTCAGCGCCGGCTCGAGATCCTGCGGCTTGCCGATGACCTTGAAACGATAGGGCTGGGTGATCTTGTTCCCGTCGACCTTCACCCCGCCACCGGAATCGGCGAGATAGGTGTCGGCGACCACGCGTACGCCGTTGACCTGGATCGCCTCCGCGCCGGCGGCGCGCAGCTCCTGGATCGCGTCGAGCAGCATGTCCGCCTTGACCGTGCCCTTCGTGTCGTCGATCGTCAGGGTGACGCCGGGGCCCTGGGCCGCCACGGTGCCCGCCAGGATGCCGAGTTGCTTCTCCTTCTCGACCGTCTGCTTACGGGCCTCCTCGGCCTGGTCCGAGCTGTTCTCCAGCTCGGTGCGCTGATCCTCGAGTCCTTGCTTCTCGTCCTCAAGACGCTGAGTTCGGCTGTCGAGTTCATCGAGGATGCGCACGAGATCCTCTTGACGCGCGCCGCGCAGGGCGCTGTCCCCGTCACTGTTGGACGCCACCTGGACGGCCAGGCCGAAGCCGAGGCCGAACAGCAGCACCGCGACGATGAGTTGGGCGCGAGACAGGCGCGGCGGCCACAGCCCCTGGGCCAGCCTCTGGCGGCCTGACAGCGACGGTTCGGTGCTGACCTCGGAGGTCTCCGGTTCGGGCTCCTCCGCGACAGCGGGGACCTCTTCCGGCAGCTCTCTGCGCAGCGGGTTCTCGGGGACTTCGTCCTCGTTGTCCTTGGTCATCGGCCTCACGCCCGGAACACGTGCCGACGGATGGCCGCGGCATTGGAGAAGATGCGGATGCCGAGGACGACCACGACACCGGTGGAGAGCTGGGCGCCCACACCCAACTTGTCTCCCAGGAAGACGATCAGCGCGGCGACGACCACGTTCGACAGGAACGAGACCACGAAGACCTTGTCGACGAAGATGCCGTCGAGCATCGCGCGCAGACCGCCGAACACGGCGTCGAGCGCCGCCACGACGGCGATCGGAAGATAAGGCTCGACGACCGCCGGAACCTCGGGCCGGACCAACAGTCCAGCCACGACTCCCACGACGAGGCCCAGTACGGCGATCACGATGTGCCCTTCTCTGTTCTCGGCTCTGCTGTACGTACGATCACGCTCGGTGCGGCGGACAACCGGATGTCGCCCTCGGTGGAAATACCGGTCCGGATGCCGTAGTTCTCCTGCAGGGCATGCAGATACAGCCCGTCGGGGCTGTTCTGGAACCTGGTGCTGAGCCGTTGCCCGTCCCCCACCGCGAGCACCGTGTACGGCGGCACGAGCGGCTTGTTGTCGACCAGTATCGCGTCACCGGCGGCCCTGATGGCCGACAGGGCGGTCAGCCGCTGTCCGTTGATCGAGATGGCCTCGGCGCCCGATTCCCACAGCCCGTTGACCACGCGCTGCATGTCACGGTCCCGGACCCGTCCGGTGTCGGAGAAACCGGACGTCTCGCGCGGATTGCTGCTGTCACCGCCCGAGCTGGCTTCCTTGGCGTCGTCCACGACGAGCTTCACGCCCGGTCCGTGGACATCGGTGGCACCCGACAGGATGCTCACCAGGTCGGCCTGCTCACCGCCGCCGTCCGTCTTCAGCGCCTCTCGCTGGCGGGCCGACACGTCGGCCCGCAGGGTGTCGACGCTCTCCTCCAGCTTGTCCGCGGCCGCCGTCTCGTCCTCGACCCGGTCGATGAGCTCCTGGCGCTCCTTGGCGACGACGGGTGCCGCTATCCGCGCGTTCGCCGCGCCCAGGGTGACCACGAGTGCCGCGAGCACCAGACCAGCGGCGAGCCCCAGCTTGGCCCGGAGCGTCTTCGGCATGCCGACGGCGCCCTCGGCCTCCCTGCGGGCGGCCGCCTCGGCGTACCCGTCGTCGAGACTGTGGTCCATGACGTTGGTGAGCAGCGACATGGAGGCGTCCGGGCGCGAGGGGCGCGGAGCGCTGCTCCGAACGGGGGGCTGCTGCGGCATGCCGCACATCGTCGCACGTCGCGGGTGCTACCTCCGAATGGCCCCACCAGCGTGCCGGACAGGCCCCCTTGGAGGCACTTGTCCGACACGCACGAGTGAAGATCGTTTCAGCGGCCGGCGCTGTCCACGACAGCCGACCATTCGTCGAGCAGAGCCTCCGCGGAGGCGTCGTCCGGACCTTCCGCCCACAGGTGGGTGACGGCCTCGGCCGGATCGGGCAGCACCATCACCCAGCGTCCGTCCGTCTCCACGACCCGTACGCCGTCCGTCGTGTCCACGAAGCGGTCTCCCGCCTCCTCCACGACCCGGCGCATCACCAGTCCCTTCACGGCCCACGGAGTCGCGAGGTCCCGCTTGAGGACGTGTGCCCTCGGGATCCGTGCGTCGATCTGGCTGAGCGTGAGCTGCGTCCGCGCCACCAGGCCGATGAGCCGTACGAAAGCCGCCGCCCCGTCGAAGACACTGCTGAACTCGGGAATGATGAAGCCACCGCGCGCGTCGCCGCCGAAGATCGTCGACTCCTCGCGGCCGACCCTCGTCAGGTCGTCGGGCGACGTCGTCGTCCACTCCACCTGCGTGCCGTGGTAGGCCGCCACCTGCTCGGCGATACGCGTGGTCGTGACCGGCAGCGCCACCCGCCCGCTGCGCCGCTCCGCGGCCACCAGGTCGAGCATCACGAGCAGGGCCCGGTCGTCCTCGATGATCCGCCCCTTCTCGTCGACGAGCGAGAGCCGCTCGCCCACCGGGTCGAAGCGCACTCCGAACGCGGCCCGCGCCGAAGCGACGATCTCGCCCAGCCGCACCATGCCGGCCCGCCGCGTCTCCGCCGTCTCGGTCGGCCTGGACTCGTCGAGACCGGGATTGATGGTCAGGGAATCGACCCCGAGCTTGCCCAGCAGACTGGGCAGCACCAGTCCGGCGCTGCCGTTGGAGGCGTCGACGACCACCTTCAGCCCGGAGTCCGCGATACCGGTGGTGTCGACGTTCCGCAGCAGCGATCCGGTGTACGAGTCGAAGACACTGGCCGGGAAGTGCAGATCCCCGATCTCACCGGGGAAGGCACGCCGGTACTCCTGCCGCGCGAACACCCGGTCCAGCTTCCGCTGCCCGCCCTGCGACAGGTCGGCACCCTGCCCGTCGAAGAACATGATGTCGACGGAGTCGGGCACTCCGGGCGTCGTACGGATCATGATTCCGCCCGCACTGCCCCGGGCCGTCTGCTGCCGGGCCACCGGCAGCGGCACGTTCTCCAGGTCGCGTACGTCCATGGCACTGGCCTGCAACGCCGAGATCACGGCCCGCTTCAGAGCGCGAGCACCCCGGGAGTGGTCACGGGCCGTGGTGACGGTCGAACCCTTCTTGAGGGTCGTCGCGTAGGCCCCGGCGAGGCGCACGGCCAGCTCCGGGGTGATCTCGACGTTCAGGATCCCGGAGACACCACGGGCACCGAAGAGATGGGCCTGGCCTCGCGACTCCCAGATCACCGACGTGTTGACGAAGGCGCCGGCCTCGATGGTCTTGAAGGGATAGACGCGGACGTTTCCCTGAATGATCGATTCTTCACCGACGAGGCACTCGTCGCCGATCACGGCGCCGTCCTCGATGCGGGCGGCGCGCATGATGTCGGTGTTCTTCCCGACCACGCAGCCGCGCAGATTACTGTGCTGGCCGATGTACACGTTGTCGTGCACGACGGCCCGGTGCAGGAACGCGCCGCTTTTGACGACGACGTTGGAGCCGACGACGGTGTGTTCGCGGATCTCGGCGTTCGCCTCGACCTTGGCGTAGTCACCGATGTAGAGCGGCCCGCGCAGCACGGCGTCGGGATGGACCTCCGCGCCCTCCGCCACCCACACGCCCGGAGAGATCTCGAACCCGTCGAGTTCGACATCGACCTTGCGTTCGAGAACATCGGCCTGGGCCTTCACGTAACTCTCGTGGGTGCCCACGTCTTCCCAGTAGCCCTCGGCGATGTAGCCGTAGACCGGCTTGCCTTCCTTCATCAGCTGAGGAAAGACGTCACCGGACCAGTCGACGGAGACATCGGCCTCGACGTAGTCGAAGACTTCGGGCTCCATGACATAGATGCCCGTGTTCACCGTGTCCGAGAAGACCTGGCCCCAGGTCGGCTTCTCGAGGAAGCGCTCGACCTTGCCTTCCTCGTCCACGATGGTGATACCGAATTCCAGCGGATTCGGGACGCGCGTCAGGCAGACGGTGACGAGCGCGCCCTTCTCCTTGTGGAAATTGATGAGTTCGGTGAGATCGAAGTCGGTGAGAGCGTCCCCGGAGATGACCAGGAAGGCATCGTCCTTCAGCGCCTCCTCAGCGTTCTTGACGCTCCCGGCAGTACCGAGTGGCTTCTCCTCATTGGCATAGGTCAGCTCCATGCCGAGCTCTTCACCGTCACCGAAGTAGTTCTTGACCAGGGAGGCCAGGAACTGGACGGTGACGACGGTCTCGTTGAGCCCATGCCTTTTGAGCAGCCTGAGCACGTGCTCCATGATCGGGCGGTTCGCCACGGGCAGGAGCGGCTTGGGCATGCTCGAGGTCATAGGGCGAAGGCGCGTGCCTTCGCCTCCGGCCATCACGACGGCCTTCATGTCGGAAGCGTCCTCCTTGAAGAGACGACGGTACAGCCGACTTCACCCGTCCCGATTGTCCCGCAGTTCTGGAGCGCGGGCCATCGGAGCACTCCAGCCGCGCAATCGGGCCGAGCTCAATCGGCCATGGTGTCCGCCCGGATCAACCGGCGGACCTGCACCACGTAGAGGACTCCTGCCCACCAGTAGAGGGTTGTACCCCATCCGGCGAACGCCCATCCGAAAATAGCGCCGAGTGACGCGATCCAACCGCTCGCGTCACTGAGCAGCAGCAACGGGAAGGCATACATCAGGTTGAAGGTGGCGGCCTTACCGAGGAAGTTCACCTGCGGGGGCGGATAGCCATGACGCCGGAGAATCCCCACCATCACCAGCAGAACCAGTTCGCGTGCCAGCAGAGCGGCTGTCAGCCACAGCGGAAGGATCTCGCGCCAGGTGAGACCGACGAGAGTCGACAGAATGTAGAGCCGGTCGGCCGCGGGGTCGAGCAGCCGGCCGAGGCTGCTGACCTGGTTCCAGCGCCGGGCGAGCTTGCCGTCGAGATAGTCGCTGATACCGCTCAGCATGAGGACGAGCAGCGCCCATCCGTCGCTCTTCGGGCCGCCGAACTCCGGCCAGAGGATCAACCACAGGAAGATGGGTACGCCGGCGAGGCGCGCCATGCTGAGGATGTTCGGGATGGTGAGGACCCGGTCCGTCTGAACACGGGTCTCCTGGACCTCCACCCGGGGGCCTCCTGTGGGAAACGAGCCAATGATGCCCTTGACCTTACCCGTAGCCACGAGGCCGCAGCGCAGAGGGGGGAGGCTTCGCCGGAAAACTCTTCCGAAAAACAAAAAAGCTCCGGCTCTCGGGAAGAATTCCCGAGAGCCGGAGCTCTAATTTTAGTTCGGCGGCGTCCTACTCTCCCACAGGGTCCCCCCTGCAGTACCATCGGCGCTGTGAGGCTTAGCTTCCGGGTTCGGAATGTAACCGGGCGTTT
>NZ_JBIAQZ010000011.1:0-362085 GCF_042889485.1 Streptomyces sp. NPDC002580
CTGCAGGGGGGACCCTGTGGGAGAGTAGGACGCCGCCGAACAAATTTTGAAGAAAACCCCCGTACCGGGAATCCGGTACGGGGGTTTTCTGCGTTTAGGGTCTTTGTCATGCGCTATGACCTCATCATTTTCGACAACGACGGTGTCCTTGTGGACAGCGAACCGATCTCCAACACCCTGCTGGCCGCGTATCTCACCGAACTGGGGCACCCCACCTCGTACGAGGACTCGCTGCGTGACTACATGGGCTCCGCGATGCACCGCATCCACGACATCGTGCTGGAACGCACCGGTGAGCGCCTGCCCGACGACTTCGACGACGTGTTCCACGCGCGGGTCTTCGCCGCCTTCGAACGGGAACTGAAGCCGGTTCCCGGGGCCGGGCAGGTGCTGGAGAAGCTGGCCGCGGACGGGGTGCCGTACTGCGTGGCCTCCTCCGGGAGCCATGAGCGGATCAGGGTCGGGCATCGGACGACGGGGCTCGACCGGTGGTTCGACGACGGGCGGGTCTTCAGCTCGCAGGACGTGGGCCGGGGCAAGCCGGCGCCCGATCTGTTTCTCCACGCGGCCGAGCGCATGGGCGTACGGCCGGAGAGGTGCGCCGTCGTCGAGGACAGCCCGCTGGGTGTTCGGGCGGCCAACGCGGCCGGCATGGACGTGTACGGATTCACCGCGATGACACCCGCCGACAGGCTGGCCGGCGCCACTCAACTCTTCTCGGACATGGGGCAGTTGGCTGACCTGCTGGTATGACGGCGCCCATCGGCGGGGGCTGACATCTGTCATGCCGAGCACCGGACGATCGTTTCTGTCGGCGGGTGGGGTCCGACCGCGAAGCTGAGTACATCGGAACGGGACGTACACAGTGACGACGGAGGGACCCGATCATGAGCATCACCGCCACCGAGGTCAGCAACGGCAGCACCGGCCCCGCCGCCACGGCGGTCACCGCGGCGGCCGTGGAGACCACCGTGCCGGCCGCGGGGTCCCGGCCGAGCTTCCTGCCGCTCATCGTGGACGTGGCGGTGCCCGTCGGGTCGTACTACCTGTTCAAGAACGGGTTCGGGATGAGCACGATGGCGGCGCTCGGCTGGAGCAGCGTCGTGCCGGCCCTGCGGACCGCGTGGAGCGTGGCGAAGGAACGCAGGGTCAACGCCCTGGCCGGGCTGATCCTCCTCGTCAACCTGGTCGGCCTCGGCCTCAGCCTCGTCGCCGGTGACCCGCGGCTGATGCTGGCCAAGGACAGCGGTGTCAGCAGCGTCGTGGGTATCGGCATCCTGGTGTCCGTGAAGCTCGGGCGCCCGATGATGACCGAGGCGATGAAGCCGTTCCTCGTGAAGGGGGACGCGGCGAGGAGCGCGGCCTGGGACCGGCTGGCGGCCGGCTCCGAGCGGTTCCGGAAGGCCGAGCGGGCCTTCTCGCTCGTGTGGGGCACGGTCCTGCTGGGCGAGTGCGTCGCCCGGGTGGTGGGCGCCTACACGCTGCCGGTCGACACCATGGTGTGGCTCGGCTCGGTCGGTGCGATCGTCTCGATGGTTCTCGCCTTCCTCGTCAGCGGGCGCTTCGGGGTCGTCCCGATGCAGAAGATGCTGGAGCACGAGCTCGCCACCGGCGCGGGAACGGACGGCTGAACAGCCGCTCGGCCAAGAGTTGAGCAGAATTCATCTTCGGTTGGATCTACCCACGGGTAAGCCGGGGCCCTACGCTCGCCGCCATGACAGATGTGCTGCGGCGCGGTAGGGCCTCGTTGGCTTTCAGCTTTTTCGCTCAGGGCGCCGCCTTCGCGCTGCTCGTGACGCGCATCCCGGCCATCCAGGACCGCTACGGGATCTCGGACGCGCTGCTGCCCGCGTTCCTGGCGGCCGTCCCGGTCCTCGCCGGGGTCGGCAGCGTCACCACCGAACACCTGGTCAAGCGCATACCCCCGAGCGTCGTCCTGCGGTGGTCGCAGCCCGTCGTGCTGCTCGCCCTGCTCGGGGTCGGCGCCGGTGACCAGCTCGTCGAGGTGGCGATCGCGCTCGCCGCCTTCGGCCTGGCGGTCGGCGCGCTCGACGCCTCGATGAACATGCTCGGGGTGAACCTCCAGCGGTCGTACGGGCGCAGCATCATGCTCGGCTTCCACGCCACGTACAGCCTGGGCGGAATCGTGGGCGCCTCGCTGGCGTGGGCGGGGGCGCACTGGCACCTGGCCCTCTTCGCGTCGTACCTGCCGGTCGTGCTGATCCTGCTCCCGCTCGCCCTGGTGGGGAGCCGGTGGTACGTCGACGGCGGGTCCGCCGCGGCCGGCAAGGACGGGGCTGCCGAGGAAGGTGCCGGCGGTGGGCCGCTCGTCTTCAAGCTGCTGCTGCCGCTGTGCCTGGTGATGACGTTCGCGTACATCGGGGACTCGACGGTCTCCAACTGGAGTGCGAAGTACCTGCAGGACGTGCTGGGCAGTTCGGAGCAGCTGGCGACCGTTCCGTACAACGTCTACATGGTGATGACGCTGGTGGGACGGGCCGTCGGGGACCTCGGGGTGCGGCGGTTCGGGGCCGTGGCGGTGGTGCGGCTGGGTGCCGTCGTCGCCGCGCTCGGGT
Organism: Streptomyces sp. NPDC002580; assembly: GCF_042889485.1. NCBI lineage: Bacteria > Bacillati > Actinomycetota > Actinomycetes > Kitasatosporales > Streptomycetaceae > Streptomyces > Streptomyces sp. NPDC002580. The sequence continues at coordinate 2,577 of NZ_JBIAQZ010000011.1, forward strand.
TCGGGGTGGTGGCGCTCGCGCCGGGTGCCTGGGTGGGCATGCTGGGGTTCACCCTGCTGGGGCTCGGGCTGTGTGTGATCGTGCCGCAGACCTTCGCGGCGGCCGGGAGGCTCTTCCCCGGGGCCTCGGACGCGGCGATCGCTCGGCTGAACATCTTCAACTACGTCGGGTTCCTGATCGGGTCCCCGTTGGTGGGCGCGCTGGGTGACGCCTGGAACTACCGGGGCGCCATGCTCGTACCCATGGTGCTGGTGCTCGCGACCCTCGGGTACGCCCGCTCGTTCGCTCCCGAACCGGACCGATACGGTGACCTGCATGAGCGGCCGCGCACAGCTGATGTGGGACGAGGCAGTAACGGGATATGACTTCGGCCCGGACCATCCGATGGATCCGGTCCGGCTCGCGCTGACCCGGGGACTCGTCGACGCCTTCGGGCTCGACCGGGACGTCACCGTCGTCCAGGCGAAGCCCGCGGGGGCGTCGACCCTGCGGCTGGTGCACCGCGAGGACTACGTGGAGGCGGTCAGGGCCGCGTCCGCCGATCCCCGGTCGGCCGACCTGCGGTACGGTCTCGGGACCACGGACGACCCCGCGTTCACCGGGATGCACGAGGTGTCCGCGATGATCGCCGGGCAGTCGGTGGGGGCCGCCGAGGCGGTGTGGCGCGGGGAGGCCCTGCACGCGGTGAACTTCGCGGGCGGGCTGCATCACGCGATGCCCGGTGGCGCCTCCGGGTTCTGCATCTACAACGACGCCTCGCTGGCCATCGCCCGGCTGTTGGAGCTGGGTGCCGAGCGGGTCGCGTACGTCGATGTCGACGTGCACCACGGTGACGGTGTCCAGGCGGCGTTCTGGGAGGACCCGCGGGTGCTGACGATCTCCCTGCACGAGCATCCGCGGACGCTGTTCCCGGGGACCGGGTGGCCCGAGGAAACGGGGGGCGACAGCGCCGAGGGGTCGGCCGTCAACGTCGCGCTGCCGGCCGGTACCGGGGACGCGGGCTGGCTGCGGGCCTTCCACTCCGTGGTGCCCGAGCTGATCGCCGACTTCCGGCCGCAGGTGCTGGTCACCCAGCACGGCGCGGACACGCACTTCGAGGACCCGCTCGCGCACCTCGCCGTCTCGCTCGACGCGCAGCGGGCCGTGCAGGTCGCCTGTCACGACCTGGCGCACCGGTACGCCGACGGGCGCTGGGTCGCGCTGGGGGGTGGCGGGTACGCGGTGGTGGAGGTGGTGCCGCGTTCGTGGACCCATCTCGTGGCCGTCGCGGCGGGCCGGCCCATCGAGCCCGAGACGGTGATCCCCGAGAGCTGGCGGCAGGAAGTCTTCGCGCGGACGCGGCAGTTGGCTCCGACGCGGATGACGGACGGGCGTTGGCCGGTGTCCTGGAAGGACTGGGAGTCGGGGTACGACCCGGCGGACCGTCTCGATCAGGCGGTCCTGGCGACCCGGCGGGCCGTCTTCCCGCTGCGGGGGATGCTGGCCTGAGCCCGGAGCGGGACGAGACACCCGCTTGGTGCTTGGTGCTCGGTCGCGTGTCGCGTCTTGTGGGTGACGGCCGGGGGCGAGGTCAACTGGAGCCCGGATCGCGCAGGTTGTGGGTCCGGTGGCGGCGACGGCGGTGACCGTGGGTGCTCTGCCGCCGCCCGATCGGGGCGTCTTGATGGCCCATTAGGCCAACTGTGGGGCTTTTCCCGCTTTTTGTTCATGTGCTGTCGGTGAATGCGTCAGCATCACTGACGTGTTGAGCACCGGAGCTTTGCGTGCACATCTGCTGGCCGCCCGGCTGGCCGGGCCCGTGGCCACCTCGCGCGAGGAGAGTCTGCGCAGCTACCGGCTCTTCGCCGCCCGCGACCCCCGCCTGCTGCTCGGGCTCGATCCCGAATGGACCTGGCGGCAGCGGGATCTGATCGAGTTGATGGCCGACAAATGCGGGGTTTCGGCCGACCCGGCGCACACTTCGGGGCATGATGTGATCGACCCGGAGCGGACCCTGGCGGCTCTCGACGCCTTCGCGGATCGGCTCGCCGAAGCCGCCCGGCATCGTCACCCTGTGCTTCTCGGTACGGGTCACCCGCACCGGCTGATCACCTTCTACGCCGCTCTCGCGGACGCGCTGTCGGCGGCGGGGTGTGCCGTTCTCACCCCGGCGCAGGGTAGCTCTGTCGACATAACGACCCGGTTCGGTCTACGCACGTACAACCTCGACTACGTACAAGGGGTCGCGCTGGTGCGCGAACCCGAAGGCGGGGCCACCGGTCGTGCGACCGGCGCACACACCCATTCCCCGCTCCCGGTTCGGACCGTTCTGGCGGCCGCGGCCGAGTCCGGAGGGCCCCTCCCGGAGCTCGTCATCGGGGACCACGGATGGGTCTGCGGAGCAGGTCAGCTGGGGTTCGAGGCCATTGGTCTCGCCGATACGGACGATCCGGCGCTGTTCGTCGGAGAGGCGGAGGGGCGGGTGTCCGTCGTCGTTCCGCTTGATGACGCTGTGCGGTCTGATTACTACCGACCGATTACTCGCTATGTAGTCAATCGAGCGTGTCTGTCACAGTAGGCGGCCGACGGCATCCCCTCTTCCCCACTCGCATCACCCGCCCCTACATTGGGGAGTGAGCACGCAACGACGAAGAGTCACCGGAAGGGGAAGCCGGTGACCGTCGAGTGCGGAAGGTTCAGGTGTGTCATGGCTGCAGGCGAGAGGCCTCTGAACGAGGTTCAGTTCCTTACCGTGGCGGAAGTCGCCTCGGTGATGCGAGTGTCGAAGATGACCGTGTACCGCTTGGTGCACAGCGGTCATCTGCCGGCGATCCGGGTGGGGAGGTCCTTCCGGGTGCCGGAGCAAGCGGTTCACGAGTACCTCCGTGAGAGCTATGTGGGGGTGGAGACCGCCTGACGACGTTCCCGGGAGACCGTTCGCGATCTCCCGGAAACACCTCGATTACGACCTCGGCTCTCGGACGGGTAGGCTGGCCCCTCATAGGTCGTGTGGGCCCATGCAGCCCAGCACCGAGTAAAGAGAAGTGAGCGAGGGTAGTCGTGGGCTCTGTTATCAAGAAGCGGCGCAAGCGGATGGCGAAGAAGAAGCACCGCAAGCTGCTCAAGCGCACTCGCGTTCAGCGTCGCAACAAGAAGTAAGCGGCGCCGCGGAAACGCGTACTGTGGCCCCTCACCAGCGGTGAGGGGCCACAGGCGTATCCGGCCACGCCGGGGCCGGGAAGAGGGCCGGGAGCCGGGGGAAGGCCGCGCACAGGCCTTGTGGGCGCCCGGGGGACGGCCGCAGGGCCACCGAAGGGTTGCCCCGGGGCGGCGGGTGCCGTCGAGAAGCCGACCATGAAGTCGGCGGCCGGCCGACGAAGAGGTCGGCGGGGACGGGCTGGGCGCCGGACCGACGCGTGGACCCGGTCGCGGGGGTACCCGGAGCGGCGCGGGGCGAAGGCCGTCACGGCGTCCGGAGCGGAGCGAGGGCGGCCGGCGCGGGCCGTATCCGGGAGCGGAAGAGTCCGAAAAGCCGCTCGACCATCGAATGTCCTCAGCCACGCGCGCCGCGTGGGACTGTAGGCCGAATGGCTGGCTCTGGTCGTACGTCTGTGGCTGTCGTCACTTCGTGCATCGGGCGGTCATCACAGCGCAACATCGACCCGCTAAGTTGGCCGCACACGGGGTACGCGGCAGGTACGAGCGGAGCTACGTCCAGTTCTGGAAGGAAGGCGCTGATCTTGGGGAAGGTCGTGCTCGTGACCGGGGTGGCCCGTCAGCTGGGGGGCCGGTTCGTACGACGGATCCAGCGTGACCCGCAGGTGGACCGGGTGATCGCCGTCGACGCGGTGCCACCCGCGCACCACATCGGCGGCGCCGACTTCGTACAGGCCGACATCCGGCAGCCCACGATCGCGCGGTTGCTCGCCGAGTACTCGGTCGACACGGTCGTGCACATGGACGTGACGGGCACGGCGCTGGGTTCCGGCAGCCGGACCACGGTCAAGGAGACCAACGTCATCGGCACCATGCAGCTGCTCGGCGCCTGCCAGAAGTCCCCGACGGTCAAGCGGCTCGTGGTGAAGTCCAGCACCAACGTCTACGGCTCGGCGCCCCGCGACCCCGCCGTCTTCACCGAGACCACCTCGCCCAAGTCGCTGCCCAGCGGGGGCTTCGCGAAGGACACGGTGGAGGTCGAGGGCTACGTGCGCGGCTTCGCGCGGCGCAGGCCCGACGTCGCCGTGTGCGTGCTGCGGTTCGCCAACATCCTCGGCCCGAGCGCGGACTCGCCGCTCGCCTCGTACTTCTCGCTGCCGGTCCTGCCCACGGTGTTCGGCTACGACCCGCGGCTCCAGTTCGTCCACGAGGGGGACGTGATCGAGGTGCTGCGGCTCGCCTCGCACGAACCGCAGCGGGGCACGCTCAACAGCGGCACGTTCAACATCGCCGGTGACGGCGTCCTGCTGCTCTCGCAGTGCGCGCGACGACTCGGCAGGCCCACGGTCCCGCTCCTGCTGCCGGCGCTCAGCTGGGCCGGTACGGCCGTGCGTACCCTGGGGGTGACGGACTTCTCTCCGGAGCAGCTGCGGCTGCTCACGCACGGCAGGGTGGTCGCGACGGTCCAGATGCGCGAAACCCTGGGCTACCAGCCGAAGTACACGACGGCGGAGACCTTCGCGGACTTCGCCCACAGCCGGGGGCCCGGACTCCTGCCCCCCGAGGCCCTTGCGGGGGCCGTGGACCGTATCGCCGCACTGCCTGTTCTGGGCGGCGGCCAGTCCCCGACGCAGAGCGCCAACTGAGGAGCGCATCAACGATGCCGGACGCCAAGGTCATTCCGTTCGACGACGACCGCTCGCGCGGGGCCGCCGCACAGCGCCCGTCGCGGCGCCGGTCCGCCGGCAGCCGACGCAAGGGCGAGCCTGTGGTGGTACGCGACGTCCAGCCGCTGCCCGGACGGGCCGTGCCGCAGGATGTTCCCGTGACGCATGAGCAAGAGCCGCCCCGACCGTCCGAGCCGGCCGACGGCGGCCTGGAGCAGCGGATCGCCGGGGGCCTGGCCTTCCTGCGCCGCAGGCTCACGGGTGACTACGAGATCGACGAGTTCGGTTACGACCAGGAGCTGACCGACCAGGTCCTGATGTCGCTGATCCGGCCGCTGTACGAGAAGTACTTCCGCGTCGAGGTGAAGGGCGTCGAGAACATCCCGTCCGAGGGCGGCGCGCTGATCGTCGCCAACCACTCGGGCACCCTTCCGCTGGACGGCCTGATGATGCAGGTCGCCGTGCACGACAACCACCCGGCGAACCGGCACCTCCGTCTCCTCGCCGCCGACCTGGTCTTCATGCTGCCGGTCGTCAACGAGCTGGCCCGCAAGGCCGGTCACACGCTGGCCTGCGCGGAGGACGCCGAGCGGCTCCTGGAACGCGGTGAACTGGTCGGTGTGATGCCGGAGGGCTTCAAGGGCATCGGCAAGCCGTTCGGCGAGCGGTACAAGCTCCAGCGGTTCGGCCGGGGCGGCTTCGTCTCGACGGCGCTGCGCGCGGGCACCCCGATCATTCCGTGCTCGATCGTGGGCGCGGAGGAGATCTACCCGATGATCGGCAACGCGAAGACCCTCGCGCGGCTGCTGGGGTTCCCCTACTTCCCGATCACCCCGACGTTCCCGTGGCTCGGCCCGCTCGGCGCGATCCCGCTTCCCACCAAGTGGACGATCCAGTTCGGGGAGCCGATCCGCACGGACGGCTATCCGCCGGAGGCGGCCGAGGACCCGATGCTGATGTTCAACCTGACCGACCAGGTCAGGGAGCAGATCCAGCACACCCTGTACAAGCTGCTGGTGCAGCGCAGGTCCGTGTTCTTCTGATCATGCAGTTACGGTTCTGCTGCTCATGCCGTGCTCACCAGAGACCAGAGACGCGGATACGCCGATGGGGCGCCCTTCCCGAGAAGGGCGCCCCATCGGCGTAGGGGAGGGGTGGGTGTCAGCCGCTGTCCTCCGTGTCGATGCCGAGGCCCGGCAGGAGGCCGGGCAGGAGCGGCGGCAGCGTGACGTCGGGTTGGCTCGTCGCGCTGCCCTTGCTGCTGTTGGACGACGGGGAGGAGCTGGTGTCGTCCTGCGGCGGGTCGAGCAGGCCGCCGGTGTTGCCGCCGAGCAGGCCGTCGCCGCTGTCCGACTTGGTGGGCCTGGGCTTGCCGCTGCTGTGGCTTCCGCTCGTGGAGCCGCTGCTCGCGCTGGGTGTCGGGGTGTCCTTGCCGGGCGACTCGGTGGACTCCTCGCTCCTGCCCCGATGACGTCCGGTGCCCTCGGGGGCGGGCGTCCTGGGCAGCATGGAGCGCAGCGGGGCGACCTCTTCGTCTATGGCCTTGAAGACCGACGAGACCTGGTCACTGACATCGCCGAGCTGCACGGGCAGCCGGTCGCGCAGTGTGCCCCAGGCCTCGCGGTGCGACCGGGAGAAGGCGGACAGGGCCTGGATCGGGCCCAGTGAGCCGTCCTGTTCGTACGCCTCGTGCAGCAGGCGGTGCCCTTCTGAGGCGTCGTGCTGCATGCCGGACAGGGCGCGCCGGATCTCGCCCAGGGACTCGTGGTCGAGCTGTCCGGAGCGGTCGCGCTCCATCAGTCGGCGGGCCTCGCTCAGGCGGGTCGAGGCCTGGTCGAGGTAGAGCTCGCCCCGGTCGCTGTCGCCCTGGGCCAGACCCAGCTTGATGTCCTCCATGCCGCGTTTGAGCCCGTAGAGCGAGTCGCCGGGCAGGGCGTCGGTGCTCGCGGCGGCCACGCCGCCGAAGGCTCCGGCGGCCACTCCCACGGTGAGCCCGCCCGCGGCGAGCCCCTTGGACAGCCGGGATCGGGGTCGCAGCTTGCCCAGTCCGGTCGCCCGGTGTGTGCCCTTGGCCCGATGCGACCGCTGCACGGGCAGTGCACGGTCCAGACCCTCGCCTCCGGCGGCGGTGCCTTCCAGCAGCATGGCCTCCATCGCGGCGACGAGCTGGGCTCGCTGCACGATCTTGACCTCGGGGTCCAGCTCCGGTTTGGGCAGCTCGCCGAGACCGTTGGCGAGGGCCATCAGCAACCCTTGCTCGGTCTGTTCCGCAGCAGCCCGGGACGGTGCCGACCCATCGGGCTGCTCGGCCGCCGTGCCCTGGTCGGACTCCTCCAGGGCCTGGGCGAAGGCGTTCGCCCGCCGGTGTGCCGATACGTTCGCGATCACTGGCGGCACCTCCTCTCGTCATGACGGTCGACTCCCCAGGGGATCCTGAGGGTTGCACCCCCTGGCCGTGTCCACACGATCGGGTGATCGGCGATGGCCAAGGCGTGACCACAGGGAGCCTGTATCCCGCACAACGAGCGTCACGGCACTTGGGTTACGGACGATGGATGATCGGACCGCTAAGTCAACAGACCTTTACAGAAGGTGAGTTGAGTGTCAGGGGTCGGGCGGGGGTGCTGCGGGGCGATGGGGTTCAGCGGACGTCGTCCGGCAGGAGCCGCGCCAGGGTGCGGACCGCCCGGTACTGGAGGGTCTTGATGGCACCCTCGTTCTTGCCCATCACCCGGGCGGTCTCGGCGACCGAGAGCCCCTGGAGGAAGCGGAGCGTGACGCACTCCTGCTGCTGAGGGTTGAGCCGGCGCACGGCGTCCAGCAGCGCGGCGTTCGAGAGGGACTCCAGGACGGAGTCCTCGGGGGAGCGCTCGACCTCGTTGGCGTCGAGCATCTCGCCGGTGGTCACTTCCAGCCGGAATCGGCTGGACTTGAAGTGGTCGGCGACCAGGTTCCGGGCGATGGTCACGAGCCAGGCGCCGAAGTCGCGCCCCTGCCAGGTGAAGGTGCCGATGCGTCGCAGCGCCCGCAGGAAGGTCTCACTGGTGAGGTCCTCGGCGGTCGCCTTACCTCCCACCCGGTAGTAGATGTAGCGGTACACGGTGTCGCTGTACTGGTCGTAGAGCCGTCCGAAGGCGTCGGCCTCGCCGGCCTGGGCGCGCTCCACGAGATCCATCATCCGGGCGCTGTCGCTGTCGGCGGCCGGACGGCGTGCGGTGGTGGCCGAGCCTGAGCGGCCCCGCCGGCCGACCGTCGCGTTGCTGTCGGCCAGGGCATAGCAAGGACCGACGGGCGCGGTGGCGGCGAAGGCGGGGACGGCGTACGCGGTGGGGACGAAGCCGCGAAGACGGTCGAGGACCGTCGCGCGCAGCGTAGCCAGGCCCGAGGCGTCAACCCCGACGTGTGAGTACACGGGACTCCCAGAGGCAGAGCTTCCATCACGTGCAGTGCGGGACCTTTCACCCGTCGTAGCGACGGAGGGGTACCGGATTGCGTCTGAGGAGAATAACGCTTCGTACAGGCAGCGCTACACCCAGTTGCTAAAATCATCGATTACGGCGCCTTTGGGGCGGATTGGTGCCCGTTCAAGTGCCGCGCGATGGTTGCTTGTTGATCGATTCGGTTCGTGTTCCGTCTGAGTGCGGGGCGTGTTGTGCCCGCCTGCGGCGAACGCGACTGGGCCGCCCACGGCATGGGTAGGACCCGGGGAATGGTCCCGGCGCGACGGTCCCGTCCCAGCTCGGACAGGTTTTCGCCCCCTCGGTCCCGCCCCGCCTTCATCGGGGCTCCGCCCCGGGTCCGGCTCCTCGAGCGCCCGACGGGCCGAGACGCACGCACGGAAGGGCCGTGTCGGTACATCGGGGATGTACCGACACGGCCCTTCGAAGACGTGGACGAAGGCCTGGACGAGGTCGAGGCAGGGACTGGGGCCGGGGGCGGGGCTCAGCGGCGACGGCGGTGGAGCGCGATCGCGGCGGCCGTGCCGCCGGCCACCGCGCCCACTCCGGCCGCGGCGGGGATGCCGACCTTCGCGGCCTTCCGTGCCGTGCGGTAGTCCCGCAGGCGCCAGTCGAAGTCCCGCGCGTGCCTGCGCAGTTTCGCGTCCGGGTTGATCGCGTACGGGTGTCCGACCAGCGAGAGCATCGGGATGTCGTTGTGCGAGTCGCTGTACGCGGCGCAGCGGGACAGGTCCAGGCTCTCCGCGGACGCCAGCGCCCGCACGGCCTCCGCCTTCGCCGGACCGTGCAGGGGTTCGCCGACCAGCTTGCCGGTGTAGACCCCGTCGACCGACTCCGCGACCGTGCCGAGGGCGCCCGTGAGGCCGAGCCGCCGCGCGATCACCGTGGCGATCTCGACCGGCGCCGCCGTGACGAGCCACACCTTCTGTCCCGCGTCCAGGTGCGCCTGGGCGAGCGCCCGGGTCCCGGGCCAGATCCGCTCGGCCATGTACTCGTCGTAGATCTCCTCGCCGATCGACATCAGCTCGGAGACCCGGTGGCCCTTCACGATCGACAGCGCGGAGTCACGCGCGTCCTGCATGTGTTCGGGGTCCTCGATGCCGGCCAGCCGGAACCACGCCTGCTGCCAGGCGAACCGGGCCAGATCGCGGGTCTCGAAGAACTTCCGCTTGTACAGGCCGCGTCCGAAGTGGAAGAGGGCGGCGCCCTGCATCACGGTGTTGTCGAGATCGAAGAACGCGGCGGCCCTGTCGTCGCCGATCACCGGGAAGTCGGGTTCGTCCGGGGCGTTCGGCGGTGCCAGTTCTTCCTGTTCCTGCGAGGACTTGCGAGCTGCCTCCGCCGAGGCCTCGCCTGCCAACACGCTCCGCGCCGTGGCGGAGCGCCTACGGGGAGTGAGCCATCCGAGAGCGGCCATGTCGTGAGCATAGCCAGTCCGTCAGGTGCTTCCGGAGTCGAGAGGATTCGACGCTGTGAACTCTGCGCGACCGGGCCGTTAAACCCGCGATCCGATCCGTCGCGTCGCGGCGCGTCGGCCCCGTGCGGGAGGGCGGTGGCGCGTAAAGCGCGGAGCGGGCCCGTCGGGGTGTCCGGGGCGGGAGAATGGCGCGTATGAGTCCCATGTTCCGGCGCAGCGACCGCCGTACGGAGAACAGGGCGCCCGGGGAGCGTCTGGTCACGTTGATCGGGAAGCCCGGGTGCCATCTGTGTGATGACGCACAGGAGGTGATCGAGAAGGTGTGTTCCGATCTCGGCGTCCCCTGGGAGAAGAAGGACATCACCGAGGACGAGGAACTGCACCGTCAGTACTGGGAACAGATCCCCGTCGTGCTGGTGGACGGCGCCCAGCACACCTTCTGGCGCGTGAACGAGGAACGCCTTCGCAAAGCCCTCGCGCGGTGAGATCCGCGCGGGACCGCCCGTCGCGCCCGTGATGTGTCCCGACTTGTGACCTGACCGAACAGCCCAGGTGGCCGGGAAAGTCGCTTAGGATCGACGGCGATTGGTCTCGGGGGCGGGATTCGTTGAGGAGAGTGTGCGGTTTTGCCCCCTTCAGATGCGCAGCGGAGTCGTCCGCGCGCCGGTTGCATACGGGCGTGCCGGGCATGCGTGACCCCGGTCACGTTGGCCGGGCAAATCGGACACCGTCTTTGTGCACGCGTTCACAAAGACATAGCCTGCATTCGACGGGGCGGTCTGGGAACGTGTGACCGCCTACAGCCCCGCTCTACCCGCAGGAGCACCGTGGCAACTGGCCGAACTCACCGACCGGCGACCCGCAGCCGAGGAATTCCCGAGGCCACCGTCGCCCGGCTTCCGCTGTACCTCCGAGCCCTCACCGCACTGTCGGAGCGCTCGGTACCCACGGTCTCATCCGAGGAACTCGCGGCCGCCGCGGGGGTCAACTCCGCGAAGCTGCGCAAGGACTTCTCCTACCTCGGCTCCTACGGGACCCGCGGTGTGGGGTACGACGTCGAGTATCTCGTCTACCAGATCTCCCGCGAACTGGGCCTGACCCAGGACTGGCCGGTAGTGATCGTCGGCATCGGCAACCTCGGTGCGGCGCTGGCCAACTACGGAGGGTTCGCGTCCCGCGGATTCCGGGTGGCCGCGCTCATCGACGCCGACCCCGCGATGGCCGGCAAGCCCGTCGCCGGGATCCCGGTCCAGCACACGGACGAGCTCGAGAAGATCATCGACGAGAACGGTGTCTCGATCGGTGTCATCGCGACCCCGGCGGGAGCCGCCCAGCCGGTCTGCGACCGGCTCGTGGCCGCCGGAGTCACCTCCATCCTGAACTTCGCGCCGACCGTCCTGACCGTTCCGGACGGCGTCGACGTGCGCAAGGTCGACCTCTCCATCGAGCTGCAGATCCTCGCCTTCCACGAGCAGCGCAAGGCCGGCGAGGAGGCCGAGGCGCAGGCTGCCACGGCCTCCGCCGCGCAGGAGGACAACGGCAAAGGGCCCGACGGGGATCTCCCCGCCGTGATGCCGGCATGAGTCTCCTCGTCGTCGGGCTGAGCCACCGCAGCGCTCCGGTCAGCGTTCTGGAGCGCGCCGCGCTGTCTCCGGACGCGCAGGTCAAGCTGCTCCAGGACACCCTCGCCGCCGAACCGGCCGCCGAGGCCGCGGTGCTCGCCACCTGCAACCGCATCGAGCTGTACGCCGACGTGGACAAGTTCCACGCGGGCGTCGCCGAGCTGTCCACCCTGCTCGCCCAGCACAGCGGGGTCGGGCTGGAGGAGCTCACGCCCCACCTGTACGTGCACTACGAGGACCGGGCCGTCCACCACCTCTTCTCGGTGGCCTGCGGCCTGGACTCGATGGTCGTCGGCGAGGGCCAGATCCTCGGCCAGATCAAGGACGCGCTCGCGACCGCGCAGGGACTGCACACCGCGGGCCGCCTCCTGAACGACCTGTTCCAGCAGGCCCTGCGGGTCGGCAAGCGCGCCCACTCCGAGACGGGCATCGACCGCGCCGGACAGTCCCTGGTCACCTTCGGCCTGGAGCAGCTGTCCGCCGGGCGGGCCGTCGAGGCCTGGGCCAAGGGCAAGAAGGCGCTCGTGATCGGCGCCGGATCGATGTCCTCGCTGGCCGCCGCGACCCTCGCGCGCGTCGGCGTCGGCGAGATCGTGATCGCCAACCGCACCCACGACCGCGCCGAGCGCCTCGCCGAGATCCTCAACGGCGGCGACGACACGGACGTGCTGGCCCGCGCGGTACCGATGGACTCGGTGCCGGTCGAGCTGACACGTGCCGACATCGCCGTCTCCTGCACCGGAGCGACCGGGCTCGTCCTGACCGCCGAGTCCGTCGCGGCCGCCGTCGAAGGACGTACGGGAACGCCCGCGGCCCTGCGCGACGAGGCGTCGACCGGCCCGGCGGGGCACCTCGCTCCCTCGGGCGTCGACGACAACTGTCCGCTGGACCTGTCCGCCGTCCAGGGCGCCCCCGGCTTCTCCGTCATGGGAGAGGCGGCCGTCGCCGGCATGGACGCCGCCACCCTGGAGCAGCACGCGGTCTGGGTGGACAAGGGCACCGGGACCGTCGAGCGCCGTGACGGCCGTCGTACGCCCGACGTCGAGGCCGAGGCCGACCTCATCACCGCGCTGGCCGCCACCGCCGTGACGGTCGGCCGCATCCCCGAGCGCCGCAGGCCCGAACCCGTGGCCGAGGCACCCCGCCCCGCGCCGGTGCTCGCGCTGCTCGACCTGGCGATGCCCCGTGACATCGACGCGGCCGTGCACCGGCTGCTCGGTGTACGGTTCGTCGACCTGGAGTCGCTGGCCGAGGCCTCCGCGGACGCGCCGATGGCCGCTGACGTGGACATGGTGCGCCGGATCGTCTCCGACGAGGTGGCCGCGTTCAGTGCCGCCCAGCGGGCCGCGCACATCACGCCGACCGTGGTGGCGCTGCGCGCCATGGCCGCCGATCTCGTCGCGAACGAGATCGCGCGCCTGGACGGGCGGCTGCCGGACCTCGACGACAAGCAGCGCGGCGAGATCAGCCAGACCGTGCGGCGCGTCGTCGACAAGCTGCTGCACGCGCCGACCGTACGGGTCAAGCAACTGGCCGCCGAGCCCGGCGGTGCCGGGTACGCGGACGCGCTGCGGACCCTGTTCGACCTGGACCCGGAGACGGTCGCCGCCGTCTCGCGGGCCGAGAACAACACCGAGAACGCCAAGAACCGAGGGCGAGCATGAGTGAGCAGGCTTTGAGGCTCGGGACCAGGCGCAGCAAACTCGCCATGGCCCAGTCCGGGCAGGTGGCGGAAGCCGTGAGCCGGGTGACCGGACGGCCCGTCGAGCTCGTTGAGATCACGACGTACGGCGACACCTCCCGTGAGAACCTCGCGCAGATCGGCGGCACGGGCGTCTTCGTGACCGCGCTGCGTGAGGCACTGGTGCGCGGGGAGGTCGACTTCGCCGTGCACTCCCTCAAGGACCTGCCGACCGCGCAGCCCGAGGACCTCGCGCTGGCCGCCGTGCCGGTGCGCGAGGACGTGCGCGACGTGCTCGTCGCCCGTGACGGACTGACCTTCGCGGAGCTGCCGGACGGTGCCCGGGTGGGTACCGGCTCGTCGCGCCGCATGGCCCAGCTGAACGCGTACGCGCGCAGCCACGGCATGACGATCGAGACGGTCGCCATCCGTGGGAACGTCGACACCCGCATCGGGTACGTCCGTGCCGGGGAGCTCGACGCCGTCGTGCTCGCCGCCGCCGGACTGAGCCGGATGGGCCGGATCGACGAGGTCACCGACTTCCTGCCGGTCGACACCGTTTTGCCCGCCCCCGGCCAGGGGGCCCTCGCGATCGAGTGTGCCGCAGCCGATGCGGACCTCGTCGCTGCGCTCGGAGAGCTCGACGACCCGTTCACGCGGGCCGCCGTGACCGCCGAGCGATCCCTGCTCGCCGCCCTGGAGGCCGGCTGCAGCGCTCCCGTGGGCGCGTTCGCCGACCTGCTGGCCGACGGGCAGATTGTCAAGGAGATGCGCCTGCGCGGCGTCGTCGGCACGACCGACGGCTCGACGCTGGTGCATCTGTCCACCACCGGTCCCGTGCCCGAGACACATGACCAAGCGATGTCGCTCGGCCGTGAACTCGCCGTCGAGATGCTTGCCAAGGGCGCGGCCGGTCTGATGGGGGAGCGAGCACTGTGAGCCCCACCAACCTTCCCGCCGCTCCGGATCACGGGCACGTCACCTTCCTGGGTGCCGGACCCGGAGATCCAGGACTTCTGACACTGCGCGCCGTAGAGGCGCTGGCGAACGCGGACGTCCTCGTCGCCGAGCACGATGTGCTCGACGTCGTACGCGTCCACGCCAGACAGGGCGTCGCCGTTCTGAACACGGATCCGGACACTTCGCCGGTTCCGTACCAGACCACAGGCACGCCTCAGCTGACGGTTGTTGACAGCACGTCAACGACCGTTGGTGACCCCGCGTCGAGGGACGCTGCCAATCTTGTCATGACGGCCGCACGGGGCGGCAAGCGGGTCGTGCGCGCGGTGACCGGTGACCCCGGGCTCGACACGTACGCCGCTGAGGAGATGCTGGCCTGCGCCCGTGCGGGCGTGCCGTTCGAGGTCGTGCCCGGCATCGCGGCCGCCGTCGGTGTGCCCGCCTACGCGGGTGTGCCGCTGCGGGACGCGCAGGGCGCGGATGTCCGGTTCGTCGACGCGCGGACCGCCTCGAACCGCTGCTGGGCCGAGGTCGGCGCCTCCGACGGCACCGTCGTCGTGTCGGCGACGCTCGACTCCGTGGCCGCGGCCGCGGGCGAGCTGGTGGCCTCCGGCCGCAAGCCCGACACCCCGCTGTCGGTGACGATCGCCGGTACCACGACCCGGCAGCGCACCTGGTCGGCCACGCTCGGCACGATCGCGCAGACGCTGAAGCAGGCGAAGGTGCTGCCGTCCCCGGACGGCGGCCGCCCCGTCATAGCCGTGGTCGGTGAGCGTTCCTCCGCCGCCCAGCGCGACCAGTTGTCGTGGTTCGAGTCCAAGCCGCTGTTCGGCTGGAAGGTGCTCGTACCGCGGACGAAGGAGCAGGCGGCGTCGCTCTCCGACCAACTGCGGTCCTACGGGGCCGTGCCGCACGAGGTTCCGACGATCGCCGTCGAACCGCCGCGCACGCCCCAGCAGATGGAGCGCGCGGTCAAGGGCCTGGTGACGGGCCGCTACGAGTGGATCGCCTTCACCTCGGTGAACGCGGTCAAGGCCGTGCGGGAGAAGTTCGAGGAGTACGGGCTCGACGCCCGTGCCTTCGCGGGCATCAAGGTCGCGGCCGTCGGCGAGCAGACCGCGACGGCGCTGATCGCCTTCGGCGTGAAGCCGGACCTGGTGCCGAGCGGCGAGCAGTCGGCCGCGGGTCTCCTGGAGGACTGGCCGCCCTACGACCCGGTCTTCGACCCGATCGACCGTGTCTTCCTGCCGCGCGCCGACATCGCCACGGAGACCCTCGTCGCCGGGCTCATCGAGCTGGGCTGGGAGGTCGACGACGTCACGGCGTACCGCACCGTGCGCGCGTCGCCGCCGCCGGCGGACACCCGCGAGGCGATCAAGGGCGGCGGCTTCGACGCGGTCCTGTTCACCTCGTCGTCGACCGTGCGGAACCTGGTCGGCATCGCCGGCAAGCCGCACAACGTGACGGTGATCGCCTGCATCGGCCCCGCGACGGCCAAGACGGCCGAGGAGCACGGCCTGCGGGTCGACGTCATGGCTCCGGAGCCCTCCGTGCACAAGCTGGCGGAGGCGCTGGCCGACTTCGGTCTGCGGCGCCGCGCCGCCGCGCTGGACGCCGGGGACCCGGTCACCCGGCCGAGCGAGCGACGCCCGGGTTCGCGCAGGCGCCGGACCACCTGACACAGCCAGGCAAGCACGCCCCGCCGTCTCTCACGAGAGACGGCGGGGCGTGCTTCGTCGTACGCCAGGTCAGGCGGACGGCAGGAAGGCCGCCCAGGCGGCCGGGGCGAGGGTGAGGCGGGGGCCGTCCGGGTCCTTGGAGTCCCGGACGAGGATCCCGTCCGGAGCGGCGGCCACCTCGACGCAGTCGGGGCCGTCAGCTGTGCTGTAGCTGCTTTTTATCCACTCCGGCCCGGCGTCGGCCGCGGAAACTTTGAGCGTCATGTCTTTGTGTCTCCCAGCACTTTCTCGATGAAGGCCAGCGACTCCTGAGGGCTGAGAGCCTGCGCGCGAAGGACTCCGTAGCGGATGTCGAGGACCGTCGTTTCCTTGGGGTCGGTCATGACCCGACTGCTGAGAGGCGCCTCACTGAACGCAACGGTGGCCCCGTCTCTGAGCTTGAGGAGTCTGAACGAACCGTCGGTCCCCGCGTTCTCCTCGCGGTCGAGGGGCAGGACCTGAAGGTCTACGTTGCGCAACTGGCCCACCTCCAAAAGCCGTTCGAGTTGCCGTCGTAGCACCATCCTGCCCCCGATGGGTCTGCGCAACGTCGACTCGCACTGAACGAAGCTGAAAACGCGCGGTCCGGTCGATGGATCGAGGATCTTCTGACGGGCACATCGCGCCGCGACCTGCTGTTCCACCTGGTCCTCGGTGAACGGTGGTCGGCGTGCGTCGAAAATCGCCCGTGTGTACTCCACGGTCTGCAACAACCCATGAATCACCGAGTTGTTGTAGGCGCAGAGCTCGATCGCGTCCGCCTCCAGTTTCTTCAGGTCCCGCACCTTCTTCGGGTAGCGGACCTCGGTCAAGTCCTCCTTCAGCGCGGCGAGTCGGCCGCCCGCCGAGAGGATCTCGTCAGCGCGGTCCAGGTACTCGGGCCGGGGGATGCGCCGCCCTCGTTCGACGGAGGAGACCTGTTCCTCCCCGTACCCGATGGCCGCCCCGAACTCGGCCTGGGTGAGGCCGGCCGACTCCCGCCACAGCTTGAGCTGACGCTGGACGGTCCTCATCACCGCACTGGCCTCTTCGTCGTCCTCCAGCCCCGCGTCCCACTCGTTCACGCCCGCCGCCCTCCAGCCGCGCCCTTCCCCGCCCAACCCCGACCTCGGCTCCCCGGTCACCCCGTACAGCCCGGACAGAATCGGCCGCCACCCGGACAGACACCGTCCGCACGGGCCGCCTCTCTTCACAAGGTACGTACGAATGAACACGCTGAGTGATGTGAATCAGCGAACTGCGCACTCTCCGCTCCGTCACTTCTCGGTGCCGCTGTCCGCCACCCGGCGTGGTGCCCGCCTGGCCCGGCTGCTCGCGGCCGAGCAACTGCACGGCTGGGGGCTGCCGTTGGACCCGGCCCGGCTCGTCGTCGCCGAACTCGCCGCGAACGCCGTGCTGCACGGCCGCGTCCCCGGCCGCAGTTTCCGGCTCACTCTCTCCCTCCGCGTTCCCCGGACGCTGAGCGTGGAGGTCGCCGACGCCCGGGGCGAACGGTGGCCCACCCGGGTGCGGGACGGCGGCGATGAGTGGTCCGAGTCCGGCCACGGGCTGTTGCTCGTGGAGGAGTTCGCGGATCGGTGGGGTGTGAGGGCGGGGCCGGTGCCGTGCAAGACGGTGTGGGCGGAACTCGATCTCGGCCCTTGCCGGTGACGCCCGGACCGGAGCCCGGTGAGGCGTCCTCCGGTGCCGGAGGGGCCGGGGCGGCGGGCGGTAAAGGACCAAAGAATCCGGAGAAAAGACCCTCCAACCAACCAAACCCGGCTCGTTTCACACGAGCGGGTGAAACGGGCCGGTACGGGTGGCGCTCGGGTGGTTCGGACGTGCACGCTCGCCGCAGGCACCATCCACAACTCCACATCCCCACACATGCTTCGGCCCCCGCCGGGACGGCAATCCCAGTGCGAGGGCCTGACCAACGAGGAAGCGAAACCCTTCCCCATGGCTGTGTCCAAGCTTATCGATGCCCTGCGCCCGAGTCAGGGACTACGGCGCAACGCCACCCACTCCGGTGTCACCCACGTACGTGAGTACCAGCCCGACCGGTACACGATCGTCGGCAACCACCTCGCCCAGCACCGGGGGCTCTCCGCGACCGCGATCGGGATCGCCGTGCACATCCTGTCGCTGCCCGAGGGCGCACGGGTCGACATCCGCAGCCTCGCCGAGCGGTTCCCCGAGGGGCGGGCCCGGATCGCCTGCGCGCTGCGGGAGTTGGAGGCGCGCGGCTATGTCGATCGGGTGCGCGAACGGCTCCCCTCCGGGCAGATGGTCACGCGTACGTACGCCTTCCACGCCCCCGCGCTGACCCGGGCCCGGCGGGATGCGGCCCCGGCCCCGGCGGCCCAGGCGCCCCCGGTATCCCCGGCCGCCCTGACATCCCCGGCGGTGGCGGTGACACCGCCCTCGAACCTCGCGGTCCCGTACGCAACGCCCTCCTGCGCAATGGTCCCGGACCTCCCGGTCCCGAGCCTCCCCGTCATGGACCTCCCGGTGCCGGGCCTTCCCGCCTCCGGTGCCGTGCCCGTACCGGACGAGGCATCCGACGCCGCAGGCGTCCGAGGACCGGCCACCGGCGCCGATCCCGCATTCGCCGAGTCCACCGATGGGGCCGCCGCCGAGCCGGGGCCGTCCCGCGGCGAGCACCGCGACCAGGCCGAAGCGCTGCTCGCCGGGCTGCGCCGGACCGACATCCGGCTGACCCTGTCCGGGCGGGAGGTCCGGCGGCTGGCTCCCCTGGTCGGTGCCTGGTTCGAGAACGGTCTGGGCAGGGCGTCGGTGATCCACGCCCTGACCGACGACCTTCCCCCTCATGTGCGGCACCCGGCCGGCTTCCTCCGCAACCGGCTGCTGGACTCGCTTCCACCGGCGCTGCCGTCCCCTCCGGGGACCGGCGAGGGCGGGCCGCTCCCGAATCGGCAACCGCCCCGGCCATCCGCCATGACGGATTGCGAAGGCGGCTGCGACAGGGCCTTCAGAGCACCGTTCCGGGGAGCGTGGTGCCGTGACTGCCGTGCCGCCCGGCCCGGGGAGGCGCCCGTGGCTCCGGCGGACGTCACCGTCCTCGGCTGAGTCCGAAGGCCCCGATCGCTTGTCGTCCTCCGGGCCCAGATGTCCTTCGCGCTCCGACGCCCAGTCGGTAAAGGGGCCCCCGTGGCGGGCGTAGCGTAGATGTCATGACGAAGTACGGATCCTTCCCCGGTTCGCGTCCGCGTCGACTGCGGACCACCCCCGTCATGCGGCGCATGGTCGCCGAGACCCGGCTGCACCCGGCCGACTTCATCCTCCCCGCGTTCGTCCGCGAGGGTGTGAGCGAGCCGGTGCCGATCGGGTCGATGCCCGGGGTGGTGCAGCACACGCGGGACAGCCTGAAGAAGGCGGCGCTCGAGGCGGTGGAGGCCGGAGTCTCCGGGATCATGCTCTTCGGCGTGCCCGAGGAGTCGAAGAAGGACGCGCAGGGGACGCCGGGTACCGACCCGGACGGGATTCTCCAGGTGGCCCTGCGCGACGTGCGCGCCGAGGTCGGCGACGACCTGCTGGTGATGTCCGACCTGTGTCTGGACGAGACCACCGACCACGGGCACTGCGGTGTGCTCGACGACCAGGGCCGGGTCGACAACGACGCGACCCTGGAGCGGTACGCCGAGATGGCCCAGGTGCAGGCGGACGCCGGCGCCCACGTGGTCGGCCCGAGCGGCATGATGGACGGACAGATCGGTGTCGTCCGCGACGCGCTCGACCAGATCGGGCGCGAGGACGTGGCGATCCTCGCCTACACGGTCAAGTACGCCTCCGCCTTCTTCGGGCCCTTCCGGGAGGCCGTCGGCTCGTCCCTCAAGGGGGACCGCAAGACGTACCAGCAGGACCCGGCGAACGCACGGGAGTCCATGCGGGAGCTGGCGCTGGACCTGGAGGAGGGCGCCGACATGGTGATGGTGAAGCCCGCCGGTCCCTACCTCGACATCCTCGCCCGCGTCGCCGACGTGTCCCACGTGCCGGTCGTCGCCTACCAGATCTCCGGCGAGTACTCGATGGTCGAGGCCGCCGCGGAGAAGGGCTGGATCGACCGGGACAAGGCCATCCTGGAGTCCCTGACCGGCATCAAGCGCGCCGGTGCGCAGAACATTCTCACGTACTGGGCGACCGAGGTCGCGCGGAACCTCCGCTAGCCTCCCCGCGGGGCGGGGCGGTTCCGCGCGACCGTGGCCGGGGCCGCGCCCGCTCAGTACGCGAGCGCGTCGTCCAGGCCCTGCTGCCAGTACGTCACCGTGAGCTTGTCGTCGATGTAGACGCCCTTTGCGGGGAGGGCCGGAGTGGCGCTGCGGCCCTTGTCGAAGCCGATCTCCAGAGTCTTGGCGGTGTAGCCGTTGCCCCCGCTGCCGTCGGCGGCCGACAGCAGTACACCCGCGTATCCGGACTCGCCGGGGGCGAGGGTCACGACCGCCTGCGGGTGTGTCTCCTCCGCGACCGGCGGGACGGCCTGGGCCTCGGCGAACCGGGCGATCGGATAGCCGGTCAGGTCGCAGTTCCTCGTGCCGGTGTTGGTGACGGTGAGCAGCAGGTGGTTGAGCGGACGGGACACCGCGGTCGCGGTGGCCTTCGTCGTGGAGCCGTCGCAGACGACGTTCCTGGTGCCGGCCTGCCCGGTGGAGCCGGTCTTGGAGCCGGTGCCGTTCTTCTTGCCGGAGCCCTGTGTGGAGCCGACGGCCGGGGACGTGCTCTTCGAGCCGCCCGAGCCGCCCGAGCCTCCGGTCGAGCTCGCGGTGCCGTTGTCCGCGGGCTTCGCCGTCGAACCCGCGTCTGCCGTCGGTCCGCTCGGCTGCGCCGAGGAAACGGACGTGTCGGCCGGGCCTTCGCCGCGTACGCCGTTGCCGTCGTTGCACGCCGTCAGAGTCAGCGCGGCGAGTGCGACCGCCGTGGCGGCGAGGAAGCGGGTACGGGCGGTGCGTGCGGTGCGTGCGGACATGGTGATCCCCCTGGGGTGTCGCTGGTGGGTCGGCCGCTCGACCGGTCGGCGGGAGCGGCGTGCTTGGATGACCGAAGCTTGTGCGGTGTTCCGTCCCGGCGACCACCATCGCCGGGGTGTTCGGGACGCCGGAACGTTCGCGCAGGGTCTGAGCTGGGAAAACAGTGTCGCCCTGGAACACGGTCCGGGACGCGGGGGATGGAGGAACGGTGGCGGGGGACGAGTTCGCGGGATTACTGCGGGAGCTGAAGGCGCGGTCCGGGCTCAGTTACGGGGTGCTCGCCAAACGGCTGCACGTGAGCACGTCCACGTTGCACCGGTACGTCAACGGGGATGCCGTACCGACGGATTACGCGCCCGTGGAGCGCCTCGCGCGTATGTGCCGGGCAACTCCGGAGGAGCTGATCGAGCTGCACCGGAGCTGGGTCCTCGCGGACGCGCTGCGGAGGCAGAAGACCCCGGGCGCGGGGACCCCGCCAGGATCGGCAGCGGCAGCGGCGACGGCGCCGGCCGCGGTCCCGGGAGGCGACGGGGACGGCGCCGAGGCGGGCACGGACGAGGGAGCCGGCTCTGCCCCGGGTGACGGGGCGGCGGCCGGGAGCACGACGGGTTCGGTGCCACGGGTGGGGCGGGAGGCCGTGGCCCCGGATCCGGCTTCGGCGTCCGTGCCCGGGTCGGAGCCGGTGCGCGTGCCGGTGTCGGCGCAGGAGCCGACGAAACGGAACCGGCGGGCTCTGCTGCTCGCCGGTGCCGTCGCCGTCGCGCTGACCGCGATCGTGTCCACCGCACTGGCCGTTCACTTCGGGTCGGGCGGAGGCGACGACGACTCCAAGGGAGAGGCCACCGCCCTCGGCGTGCCGCAGACCGCGGGGACCCGGGGCGGGCAGGGCGCCCGTTCGACGCCCGAGGCCCACCAGGGATCGGCCTCGGCGTCCGCCTCGCACGGTGGCAGTCCCAAGGCATCCGCCCCGTCGATCGGTGGACCCGTCCCGCAGGACAGCGCGGCCGGGGGCGGCGCGGCCGAGGACGGCGCGGGCGCACCGGCCGTCGTCGCCGACGCGTACAAGTGGGACACCCCGTGCAGCCAGCACTACCTGGTGAACCGGGACGCCCCGCAGGTGCCGCCGCCGCCGCCGAACGAGTCGGACGCGCGCGGCTGGGTCACCGCGCTCGGCGGGGTCGCGAGCGGGGAGCAGATGCTCGCCCTGACGGTGCAGGGCACGGGCAGAGCGACCGTCGTCGTGGAAGCACTGCACGTGCGGGTGGTGCGGAAGGACGTTCCACTCGCTTGGAACGACTACGTGATGGGCGTGGGCTGCGGCGGAGGTGTCGAGACGAAGTCGTTCACCGTGGACCTCGACGCGGGGCAGCCCGGGACCGCGCTCAAGGGCGGACAGCGGGACTTCCCGTACAAGGTCAGCGAGTCCGACCCTGAGGTCTTCTACGTGTTCGCGGACGCACAGGCGCACGACGTGAGCTGGTACCTGGAACTCGACTGGTCCAGCGGGACGAAGAGCGGCACGGTGCGCGTCGACGACCACGGGAAGCCGTTCCGGACGAGCGGGAACACAGGCCGGCCCGCGTACAACCATCCGCTGGGCGGCAGCGAGTGGGTACCGGCTCCCTCCGAGTGATCGGGACGCCACCAAGTCCCTTCAGAAGTTCGGCACCGGGCTGCCCGCCCAGGAGAACGTCCACCAGATCGGCCAGCGGATCACCCCGGACGCGAGGGTCGTGTACGTCGACGACGACCCGGTGGTCCTCGCCCACGCGCGCCCTGTTCACCAGCGGGCCCGAGGGGCGCACGGACTGCATCGAGAAGGTCCGGTTCCGGCCCGGAGGCACCCGGCGCCGACTGGCCGTCCGTATAACGGAATTGGCGGGTGTAGAGGGCACGCATCCGCCTAGGGTGCGGGTACGAGCCGGGCCCGGCGACGGGACCGCCCGCCAGGACAAGGAGCCGTCACCGTGACCGTCACCGAACCCGCCGCCACGACCGCCCCCGTGCCCCCGCTCGCCGCCCGGGCCACCGCGATCGGCGGTTCGCCGGTGCGGGACATCCTCGCGGTCACGGCACGCCCCGAGGTGATCAACTTCGCGGGCGGGCTGCCCGCCCCGGAGCTGTTCGACGCGGACGGCATCGCGGCCGCGTACCGCGACGTCCTCGCCGAGGAGCCCGAGCGGGCCCTCCAGTACTCGACGACCGAGGGCGAACCCGTGCTGAGGGCGGCGCTCGCCGAGCGGACCGCCGTCCGCGGACTGCCGACCGGCCCCGACGACGTCCTGGTCACCACCGGTTCGCAGCAGGCGCTGTCGCTGCTGGCCACCGCCCTGCTGGAACCCGGCGACACCGTCCTGGTCGAAAGTCCCTGCTACCTGGCGGCACTTCAGGCGTTCGCCTTCGCCGGGGCACGGGTGCTGGCCGTGCCGGGCGACGACGACGGCATCGACCCGGTGGCACTCGACGAACTGGTGGCCCGGGAGCGGCCGAAGCTGCTCTACACCGTGCCCACCTTCCAGAATCCGACCGGACGCACCCTGTCGGCCGACCGGCGGGCCGCCGTCGCCCGCGTCGCCGCCGCCCGCGGGCTGTGGATCGTCGAGGACGACCCCTACGGAGAGCTGCGCTTCGAGGGCGAGCGGGTTCCGTGGATCGCCTCCTACGAGGGTGCCGAGGACCGGACCGCGCTGCTCGGATCCTTCTCCAAGGTGATGGCACCCGGCCTGCGGCTGGGCTGGCTGCGGGCCCCCGCGGCCCTGCGGCGCGCGTGCGCCGTCGCCAAGCAGGCCGCCGACCTGCACACCCCGACCGTCAACCAGCTCGCCGCCGCCCGCTATCTCGCCGACCGCGACCTGGACGCCCATGTGGCCCGCGTCGCCGCCGTCTACCGCGAGCGCCGCGACGCCATGCTCACGGGCATCGGCGACGCCCTCCCGGCCGGTTCGACGTGGACCCGGCCGGAGGGCGGCATGTTCCTCTGGGCACGCCTGCCCGAGTCGTACGACACCACGGCCCTGCTCCGGAGCGTCGTGGAACGCGGGGTGGCCTACGTGCCCGGCGCGCCCTTCCACGCGGGCACGCCGGACACGGCGACCCTGCGCCTGTGCTTCGTCACGCAGACCCCGGCCGAGATCGCGGAGGGGTTGCGCCGGCTCGCCCTGGGGCTGCGCGGCTGAGCCCGCTCAGTCCCACCAGAAGGACCACACCTCCTCGTCCAGCACCTCCTGCTCGGCGTACGCCTTCAGGGTCGTGTGGTGGCCCTGGGTGATGTTGTCCGGGCAGAAGGCGAAGTGCTCCGCGGCGACCGCCTCGGCCTCCGCGAGGGTGGTCGGCGGGGCCGCCACGGACAGCACCAGCTGGTCGAAGGTGAGGGCCACCACGCGTATGCCGAAGCGGTCCTCCCATGAGCGGAGGACGGCGCACAGGCGCGCCACGTCGTTCTCGTGGTTCATGGGGCCGGTCCAGCCGAGGGCCGCGGGGATGTCGGCGCTGCGGCGCGCCGGAACCAGGGCCAGCCGGGGCCGCTTCAGCCAGGAGCCGGGGCCCGCCAGGTGCTCCGCGATCTCCGCTGCGCGGGCGTCCGGGTCCGCCTCCGGCACGGGGGCGGCGGCCAGGCCGGGCCACACCGGCCCGTACGGCGCGATCGTCTCGTCGAGGCCCGGCTGCTCCCCGAAGACCTCGACGACCCGCGCCCTGCCCGGGTAGTCCTGGTCCGAGTCGAGCTCGTCGGCCACGTACTCCTCCCAGTACTCGGCCAGCACGTCGTCGGCGTCGTGGTCACCGGGGTACGACATCTCGTCGGGCATCAACTCCCAGTCCCCCGGGCCGTTCCGCGCGCCGCCCGCGTCGACGACCACCGGGAGCAGACCGGACGCCCGCGCGGGGCCGGCCAGCGCCGACCAGGCCCCGGGTGCCGCCGTGTCCTCGGCGTGCCACAGCAGCGGCTCGTGCCACGGGCCGTCGTCTGTCGCGTCGATCAGTCTCCCGGGCGGGAGGTCCAGTCCGAGCGCGCGCCCGCTCGGATCTGCCGTCAGCCGCGGCAGCGCATTGGGAAGTGTCGCCATGCCGGTGACTGTAGGGGCCGCCACTGACAGCGGGACCGGGGGCCGGGCGGGTTCGGGGCGACGGCGGCGCAGCCGCGCTGCACGGCACGATCCCTTCCTACGCCTGACAGACGGGCGGCCCCGGCGGAACGGTGATGTCCACCGTCCCGCCGGGGCCGCCCCCGCGTCACTCCGGCCCGGAGTACCCGGGCACGGGCGGTCAGAGCCGCTCGGGCGTCCTGATGCCCAGCAGGGACATGCCCCGGTGGAGCGTGCGGGCCGTCAGGTCGCACAGGAAGAGGCGGTTCTCCGCGACCTCCTGCGCCGGGGCCGGCTTGATGACCGGGCACTGGTCGTAGAACGTCGTGTAGAGCGAGGCCAGTTGGTACAGGTACGCCGCCAGCTTGTGCGGGGCGTACTCGGCCGCGACCTCCTCCAGCGTCTCGCCGAACCGGTCCAGGTGCAGGCCCAGCGCCCGCTCCGCCGGGGCCAGTTCGAGCTCCGGGTGGGCGACCGGCGTACGATCGCCCGCCTTTCCGAAGATCGACCGGATACGGGCGTACGCGTACTGGAGGTACACGGACGTGTCGCCGTTCAGCGAGACCATCTGGTCCAGGTCGAACTTGTAGTCCCGCACGGCGGACGTGGAGAGGTCCGCGTACTTCACGGCGCCGATGCCGACGTACCGGCCGTTCTCCTCGATCTCCGGCTCGCTCAGGCCCACCTTCTCGGCCTTCTCCCGCACCACGGCCGTCGCCCGGTCGATCGCCTCGTCCAGCAGGTCCACCAGCCGGACCGTCTCGCCCTCACGGGTCTTGAACGGCTTGCCGTCCTTGCCCAGCACCGTGCCGAAGGCCAACTGGTGCGCCTTCACGTCGTCGTTCAGCCAGCCGGCCCTGCGCGCGGTCTCGAAGACCATCTTGAAGTGCAGGGACTGCCGGGCGTCCACGACGTAGATCAGGCTGTCGGCCTTCAGGTTGACGACACGGTCGCGGATCGCGGACAGGTCGGTCGCCGCGTAGCCGTAACCACCGTCCGACTTCTTCACGATCAACGGCACCGGATTGCCGTCCGGGCCCTTCACGTCGTCGAAGAACACGCACAGCGCGCCGTCCGAGCGGACCGCCACGCCCGACTCCTCCAGGAGGCGGCACGTCTCGTCCAGCATGTCGTTGTAACCGGACTCGCCCACCACGTCCGCGTCGACGATCTCCATGTCCAGCTTGTCGAAGACCGAGTAGAAGTAGATCTTCGACTCGTCCACGAACTTCTGCCACATGGCCAGCGTCTCGGGCTCGCCCGCCTGGAGGTCCACCACCCGGCGCCGCGCCCGCGTCTTGAACTCCTCGTCGGAGTCGAAGAGCGAACGAGCCGCCTTGTACAGGCGGTTCAGGTTCGACATGGCCTCCTCGCCGGAGACCTCGCCGCCCTTGTGGTCCAACTCGTGGGGGTGCTCGATCAGATACTGGATGAGCATGCCGAACTGGGTGCCCCAGTCGCCGATGTGGTGCCGCCGCACGACGGACTCACCGGTGAACTCCAGGATCTGCGTCACCGCGTCACCGATCACCGCGGACCGCAGATGCCCGACGTGCATCTCCTTCGCCACGTTCGGCTGCGCGTAGTCGATCACCGTCGTGCCCGGGTGCTCCGCGAGGGGCACCCCGAGGCGCTCACCGTCCGCGTACCGCTCCGCCAGGTTCATCGTGATCGCCCGGTCGGTGACGGTGAGGTTCAGGAAGCCGGGCCCGGAGACCTCGATGTCCTTGATCACGTCACCCGCCACGACCCCCGCCACGACCTGTGCCGCCAGCTCGCGCGGATTCGCCTTCGCCTTCTTGGCGAGGGCCAGGATCCCGTTGGCCTGGAAGTCGGCCCGGTCGCTTCGGCGCAGCAGCGGGTCCGCGGCACCGGCCTCCGGCAGAGCTGCCGAGAGGGCGTCCGCGAGGCGCTGATGGACGGAAGCGGTGATGGACGTGACCGAGGCCATGGAGTGGCTGCCGTTTCTGCTCGGGTTCCGGAGACTCTGAATACAAAGAATCTGAGTACAAGGAAAGCCAGTATCCCACGTGGTGAAAAGCCGTTTTCGCGGTTGAGGTCCTAGCTGGGAGAATGGTCGGGTCAGGCCGTACTGGCGTATGAGAAAGAAGGACGTGCCGATCGTGGCTCAGAGCACCGAGACCACCGACTGGGTCTCCCGTTTCGCGGACGAGGTCATCGAGGAGTCGGAGCGCCGGGCCCCGGGCAAACCGGTCGTCGTCGCGTCCGGCCTCTCCCCGTCCGGCCCGATCCACCTCGGCAACCTCCGCGAGGTCATGACCCCGCACCTCGTCGCCGACGAGATCCGCCGCCGCGGGCACACCGTGCGCCACCTCATCTCCTGGGACGACTACGACCGCTACCGCAAGGTTCCGGCGGGCATCGCGGGCATCGACGAGTCGTGGGCCGAGCACATCGGCAAGCCGCTGACCGCCGTCCCGGCCCCCGCGGGCTCGGCGTACGCGAACTGGGCCGAGCACTTCAAGGCCGCGATGACCGAGGCGCTCGCCGAACTCGGCGTCGAGTACGACCCGATCAGCCAGACGGAGCAGTACACCTCCGGCGCCTACCGCGAGCAGGTCCTGTTCGCGATGAAGCACCGCGGCGACATCGACGCGATCCTGGAGCAGTACCGCACCAAGAAGGCCCCCGCCAAGAAGCAGCAGGGCCAGAAGCCCGTCGACGAGGCCGAGCTGGAAGCCGCCGAGGGTTCGGGCGCCGCCGCCGAGGACGACGGCAGCTCCACCTCCGGGTACTACCCGTACAAGCCCTACTGCGGGCAGTGCGGCAAGGACCTCACCACCGTCACGTCCTACGACGACACGACGACCGAGCTGACCTACACCTGCACCGCCTGCGACTTCTCCGAGACGGTCCTGCTCAGCGAGTTCAACCGCGGCAAGCTCGTCTGGAAGGTCGACTGGCCCATGCGCTGGGCCTACGAAGGCGTGATCTTCGAGCCGAGCGGCGTCGACCACTCCTCCCCGGGCTCCTCCTTCCAGGTCGGCGGGCAGATCGTCGGGATCTTCGGCGGCAAGCAGCCCATCGGACCCATGTACGCCTTCGTCGGCATCTCCGGCATGGCGAAGATGTCCAGCAGCAAGGGCGGGGTCCCCACCGCGTCCGACGCGCTCCAGATCATGGAGCCCCAGCTGCTGCGCTGGCTGTACGCCCGCCGCCGCCCCAACCAGTCCTTCAAGATCGCCTTCGACCAGGAGATCCAGCGGCTCTACGACGAGTGGGACAAGCTCGCCGGCAAGGTCGCCGACGGCTCGGTCCTCCCGGCCGACGCCGCCGCGTACAGCCGTGCCGTGGGCACCGCCGCCGGGGAGCTGCCTCCGACCCCCCGCCCGATGGCGTACCGCACCCTCGCCTCCGTCGCCGACATCACCGCCGGCGCCGAGGACCAGACCCTGCGGATCCTGAGCGAGCTCGACCCGGAGAACCCGCTCACCTCCCTGGACGAGGTCCGGCCCCGGCTCGACAAGGCCGAGACCTGGATCAACACCCAGGTGCCGGCCGAGGAGCGCACCGTCGTGCGCGACGAGCCCGACGTCGACCTGCTGAAGTCCCTCGACGACCAGGGCCGCGAGTCGCTGCGCCTGCTCGCCGACGGACTGGAGGCCAACTGGTCCCTGGACGGCCTCACCCACCTCGTCTACGGCGTTCCCAAGGTCCAGGCCGGCTTCCCCGCCGACGCCACCGCCAAGGAACTCCCGGCCGAGATCAAGGTCGCCCAGCGCACCTTCTTCGCGCTGCTCTACCACCTGCTCGTCGGCCGCGACACCGGGCCGCGCCTGCCCACGCTGCTGCTCGCCGTCGGACAGGACCGGGTGCGCAAGCTGCTCAGCGCGTAGCGGCTCCGGACGCGGATACGAGGAAGGGGGCCCGGTGATCACCGGGCCCCCTTCTCGTCTTCCTCGTCTTCCGCATCCGCGTCCGGGCCCACGCGCCGGGCCCATGACGGCCCGGCACCCGCCCACCGCCTACGCGATGTGGTTCTCCTCCAGCTCCGCGTTGAAACGGTTCTGGAAACGGTTCATGTAGCGCCGCAGCTCGCCGTCCGTGAGTGTCACACCGAACGTGGCCTCGACGTTGCCGCCGAACTCACCCTTCGTCGGCAGACCCTGGCCGGGCATTATCGACTGACGGAACACCTGGTAGAAGCTCTCCTCGCGGGACTTCTCGTCGTCCAGCGGCGACTGCTCCTCCCGCTGGGACGGGATGTTCAGCGGCTCGGGACCGCCGCCCTCACCCAGCTGGCGCGTACGGCCGGGACCCGCCGGGATCGGGAACGTGCCCGTCTCCTCGGGGCCGGGCTCGTACGCCTGCGCCTGCTGCTCGGCGAACCACTGCTGGTACTGCTCCTCCGGCGCGTACGTCGGGTCGTAGCCGCCGTCGTACGGGATCTCCTGAGGGTCGGCGGGGGTGGCGAACCAGGGGTTCGCGTTCGGCACCTCGGCCTGGCCCTGGTACGGCTCCTGGTACTGGCCCTGACCCTGGTACCGGCCTTGGCCCGCGTACTGACCGTCCTGCTGGCCCTGCTGGCCCTGTGGGCCCTGCTGGACGGGCTCGGGCGGCAGCGGGCGCGCCGGGGATCCGGTCGGCTCCAGCACCAGGGGCCCGGGCGCCGCGGGGGCGACGGGAGCGGCGGCGGCAGGGGCGGACGCCTGCGCCGGTGCGGGTGCCGGCGGCAGCAGCGCGGGCTCGATGCCGGCCGCCGCCAGACCCGAGGGGGCCGTCTCGGACAGGGGGACGCCGTAGCGGGCCAGGCGCAGTGGCATCAGGGACTCCACCGGGGCCTTGCGGCGCCAGGAGCGGCCGAAGCGGGACTGGAGACGGGCCTGGTAGATCAGGCGGTCCTGCTCCAGCTTGATGACCTGCTCGTAGGAGCGCAGCTCCCACAGCTTCATGCGGCGCCACAGCAGGAACGTCGGGACCGGGGAGAGCAGCCAGCGGGTGAGGCGGACCCCCTCCATGTGCTTGTCGGCCGTGATGTCGGCTATGCGGCCGATCGCGTGCCGGGCCGCCTCGACCGAGACCACGAACAGGATCGGGATCACGGCGTGCATGCCCACGCCCAGCGGGTCCGGCCAGGCCGCCGCGCCGTTGAAGGCGATCGTCGCCATCGTCAGCACCCAGGCGGTCTGGCGCAGCAGGGGGAACGGGATGCGGATCCAGGTGAGCAGCAGGTCCAGAGCGAGCAGGACGCAGATACCCGCGTCGATGCCGATCGGGAAGACGTAGCTGAAGTTCCCGAACCCCTTCTGGATCGCCAGCTCACGGACTGCCGCGTACGAACCGGCGAAGCCGATCCCGGCGATGACGACCGCACCGGCGACGACCACGCCGATGAGAATCTTGTGCATCCGTGTCAGCTGTATGGGCCCGGCCACCTGCACTCCCCTCCGCTTGCGTGTTGTTGCGCGCAACAGAGTGGCACATGTGTGTGGCGTACGGATGCGCGGTATGGCAGGAGCCCGGTCCCCCGAGCGGACCGGGCGCCCACAATTGTCCTGTCGGCGTGCTGAGTCGAGCCCCGGACCAGGCCGGGGCGGGGGTCAGTCCTTCTTCGTCGCCGACTTCGACGGCGAAGCGCTCCCGGAGCCGCTCTTGGCGCTGCCCTTGGACGCCGAGGCCGACGGCGCCTTCGAGGCGGACGGCTTCTTCGACGCGGACGCCGACGGCGATTCCGAGGAGGGCGCGCTCGCCGCGCCGCCGCCCCCGTTCGCGGCGGCCACCGAGGCGACCGCCTCCTTCGTGGCCTTCTCGGCGGCCTTCAGCAGATCGGCGGCGGCCGGGGTCTTCTCGCCCGCGAGACCGGCACCGTTGTAGTCGAGGGTGACGACCACGTTCTCGACGCGCGCCACGATCGTCTGCTGCTTGAAGGAGCCTTCCTTCTTCTTCAGGTCGTACCGCACGGCCGTCGCCTCGTCGCCCGTTCCGGCGACCGGCTCCGACTTGACGGCCTTCGCGTCGGTCACCGACTGCGCGCCGGTGACCTGCTTCGCGAAGTACGCGTGCGCCTGCTCCTCGCCCGTGCCGCGCGCGTCCGAGTCGAACCGCAGCAGCGCGACGTTCAGCCAGCGGAACTGAGAACCCTTCACCCCGTTGTTGTCGAGGCTGCTCCAGTTGCAGTTGCCACGCTGAGCCGTGTCGTCCGACGCGCCTTCCTTGCCCGACTTGCTACCCTTCGGGACGAGTTCGCCCAGGGTCTTCTTCGACAGCACCGAGCACGGCTCGGGAAGCGCCGCGTAGGCGGCGGGCTGGACGGCTTCGGCGGTGGCACTCTCGGAGACCGTCGCGCCCGGGGCCGCGCTCGCGCTCTTCTGCGCGTCGCCACCGGAGTCGGAGTCCGAGGAACAGCCTGCGGCGACGAGCATCACCGGGACGGCGGCTGCGCTGACGAGGATGCGGGTGAGTCGCGGTGATCGGCCTACTCGCTGTACTGGTCGGTGCATGGTTCCTTCACTCGTGGCGCTCGTGATGACGGCCGCACATGGAACGTGCGACCGGTCAGGTCCGAGGGGCCACGGTACGCGGTGAGGTGCCTGGGCGTTTCCTGTTCGGGGGGTTTGCGCCGGGGCCCCCGCGGGTGCGCCCGAGCCGCTAGTCGTTGAGTTCGTCGGCCAGCCGCCGCGCCAGTTTCAGCGCCCTGTCCTGCAGTTCTTCGCTGTCCGGGGTGTCCGTGGAGGAGGCCGGCTGCTCGGCGTATTCGATCGTCACGATCACGTTGGACGTGCGGAACACCACAGTCACCGTGCGCTGATGGGCCGTCGAGGAGCCGGTGCTCAGCCTGTCGTCGAGGTAGGCCTGCTCGCCGAGATTCTCGAGGACGCGCGGCTGGAGGGCGGCGGGCGTGGGCGAGGGGGAGGCGGAGCCGGCGGGCGCGGAAGGAGCGCCGGAGGCGTCGTCGGCACCGCCGCTGTCGCCGCTCTCTTCGGCGGCCGGCGCGCCGCTGCCGGCACTGTCGCTCGGGCTCGGGCTCGCGCCGTCCTCGGAGGCGGACGCGTCGGGCTCGGGAAGGTCGGCCGCCGTCTGCCGGGTGGTGTAGAGCTCCTCGGCCTTGTCGTCGTCGCTCACCGCGTTGTCGTACGAGACCACACGCTCGAAGTCGATGAAGAGGTGGTCGGTGGCGGAGGCCGACTCCACCTTCCAGTTGCAGCCGTCACGCCGGTCCGTGTTGAACGTGACGGTCGCCTCACCCGCGTACAGCCGCTCCTGCTGCCTCTCGTCGGAGCTCTCCGCGATGCCCGGCAGCAGGGTGTCGAGGGTGTCGTGATCGGCCGCCGCGCACGCCTGCGGAAGGGTGCGGTACCTGCCCGGCTGGGCCGCCGGAGCCGTCGTGCCGGAGTCGCCGCTCTTGGAGTCCGGGGCCGAACTCCCCTCGCCCGAACCGCCCGTGCAGCCCGCGAGCAATGCCGCGAGGAGCACGGCGGCGCCTGATACGTACGCCTTCCGCTGCACGGTCAGGCTCCTCTCGACGGTTCCCGACGGCGCTTCGGCCCGGGTGTCCTGTGGTTATTCGGTTGCCGCACGAGGGCGGCACCTGGAGACAATGTGTATCGCACGCACGGCCGTGGACGCTGGTCCGTTGTCCCATACGTCGACCTAGGCGCCGGTTTTGCGATTTAAGACTTCTGTTGTTTTCCGTGGGGGTAGAGGGCGAAATGTCGTACGTAGAGGTTCCGGGCGCGAAGGTTCCCATCCGCATGTGGGCCGATCCCGCGTCCGTCGAGGATGTCGCGCTCCGGCAGCTCCAGAACGTGGCGACCCTGCCCTGGATCGAGGGGCTCGCCGTCATGCCGGACGTCCACTACGGCAAGGGCGCCACGGTCGGCTCCGTCATCGCGATGCGCGACGCGGTGTGCCCGGCCGCGGTCGGTGTCGACATCGGCTGTGGGATGTCCGCGGTCAGGACCTCGCTCACGGCCAACGACCTCCCCGGCGACCTCTCGCGACTCCGGTCGAAGATCGAGGAGGCCATCCCGGTGGGCCGGGGGATGCATGACTCCCCGGTCACCCCGGACCGCTTCCACGGGCTCGCCACGGCCGGGTGGGACGGCTTCTGGGGGCGGTTCGACGGGGTGGCGGAGGCGGTGAAGTTCCGCCAGGACCGGGCTGTCAAGCAGATGGGGACGCTGGGCGGGGGGAATCACTTCGTAGAGGTTTGCGTTGATATGTCCGATTCGGTATGGCTCATGCTGCACTCCGGTTCCCGGAACATCGGCAAGGAACTGGCCGAGCACCACATCGGTGTCGCGCAGAAGCTCCCGCACAACCAGGGCCTGGTCGACCGGGACCTCGCCGTCTTCGTCGCGGACACGCCCCAGATGGCGGCGTACCGCAACGACCTCTTCTGGGCCCAGGAGTACGCGAAGCACAACCGCACGCTCATGATGGCGCTCCTGAAGGACGTGGTCCGCAAGGAGTTCAGGAAGGCGAAGCCGATCTTCGAGCCGGAGATCTCCTGCCACCACAACTACGTGAACGTCGAGCGCTACGACGGCATGGACCTGCTCGTCACCCGCAAGGGAGCCATCAGCGCGCGGGCCGGGGAGTTCGGGATCATCCCGGGCTCGATGGGGACCGGTTCGTACATCGTGAAGGGCCTCGGAAACGAGAAGTCCTTCAACTCGGCCTCGCACGGCGCGGGTCGGCGCATGAGCCGGAACGCCGCGAAGCGGCGCTTCTCGACGAAGGACCTGGAGGACCAGACGCGGGGCGTGGAGTGCCGCAAGGACTCCGGCGTCGTGGACGAGATCCCGGGCGCCTACAAGCCGATCGAGCAGGTCATCGAGCAGCAGCGCGACCTGGTGGAGGTCGTGGCGAAGCTCAAGCAGGTCGTCTGTGTGAAGGGCTGAGGCGCCGGGAGTCGGTCTTCCGGAGTCGAACTGCCCGAAGGGCCCGAGCCGTTGACGGCTCGGGCCCTTCGCGTCAGGTGTCCGGGGGGTGTGCTCCGGAGCGGTGTCCGGTGGCCCTGACGGTGGGTCACTTCGCGTGGAGGACCGCGTAGATCATGACGAAGGCCAC
Organism: Streptomyces sp. NPDC002580; assembly: GCF_042889485.1. Classification (NCBI taxonomy): domain Bacteria; kingdom Bacillati; phylum Actinomycetota; class Actinomycetes; order Kitasatosporales; family Streptomycetaceae; genus Streptomyces; species Streptomyces sp. NPDC002580. Next base: position 36,314 of record NZ_JBIAQZ010000011.1, read on the forward strand.
GATGTGGATGCCGAAGAGGAAGTACGCGAGGTAGTACCAGACGTACCGTTCGCGCTTCTTCTCCAGGGCCAGGCGGGCCTGTTCGCCCTCGTCCGCGCGGGGGCGCTCCTCGGGGGACGCCGGGGCCGGCATCACAGTTCCCTGTGGACCTTCGTGTTGGACGCCTGCGCTCGGGGGCGGACGACGAGGAGGTCGATGTTCACGTGGCTGGGGCGGGTGACGGCCCACGTGATCGTCTCGGCGACGTCGTCGGCGCTGAGCGGCTGGGCCACGCCCGCGTAGACCTTCGCGGCCTTCTCGGTGTCGCCGCCGAACCGGGTCAGGGCGAACTCGTCGGTCTTGACCATGCCGGGGGCGACCTCGATGACCCGGACGGGCGTGCCGACGATCTCCAGGCGCAGCGTCTCCGCGAGGACGTGCTCGGCGTGCTTGGCGGCGACGTAGCCGCCACCGCCCTCGTACGTGCCGTGGCCCGCGGTGGAGGAGAGGACGACGACCGTGCCGTCCTCGCTCGCGGTGAGCGCCGGGAGGAGGGCCTGGGTGATGTTCAGGGTGCCGATGACGTTCGTCTCGTACATCTGGCGCCACTGGGACGGGTCGGCCGTCGCGATCGGGTCGGCGCCGAGCGCGCCGCCCGCGTTGTTGACCAGGACGCCGATCGTCTTGAACGCCGACGCGAACTCGTCGACCGCCGTGCGGTCCGTGACGTCCAGGGCGTACGCGGTGGCCTGGCCGCCCGCCGCGGTGATCTCCTCCGCCAGCGCCTCGATGCGGTCCTTGCGGCGGGCGGTGAGGACGACGCGGTAGCCCGCGGCCGCCAGCTGCCGGGCCGTGGCGGCGCCGATTCCGCTGCTTGCACCGGTGACGACGGCGATACGGGACGCGGCGGCGGGGGTCATACGGCTGCTCCTTGGCGGTGGCTCGGGTGGCTCCGGGGTGTTCTCCGGCAAGGATAGGTGGGCGGGGGTGGGGGTGCCGGGGCGGTCGATCGGCGGGGGTGCGGGCGAGGGCGGGGTGCTGGGGCGCCGTGGGCCGGGCGTTCCGGGGGCGGGTCAGTTGCCGCCGCGGGGGGCGTACATGATCACGGCCATTCCGGCCAGGCAGATCAGGGCGCCGGTGATGTCCCAGCGGTCGGGGCGGTAGCCGTCCGCGACCACGCCCCAGGCGATGGAGCCGGCCACGAACACTCCGCCGTACGCGGCGAGGACGCGGCCGAACTCGCCCTCCGGCTGGAGGGTGGCGACGAAGCCGTACAGGCCGAGGGCCATCACGCCGGCGCCGATCCAGAGCCGGCCGCGGTGTTCGCGTACCCCTTGCCAGACGAGCCAGGCGCCGCCGATCTCCAGGAGTGCGGCGAGGGCGAAGAGGAGCGCGGAGCGGGCGATCAGCATGGGGGTCACTCTGGCAGGGCCCGGTTCACGTCGGCGGCTGGGGCGGGGCCGTGCCGGTGCATCCGCCCGTCGCCGTCGGGTGAGGTGGGGGCGTCGGTGGCGACGGGCCTGCGATGCACTACCGGCACGGCCCCTCGCGCCGGATCCCGACCGCGGGTGCGTCGTGGTGGCGGGCTGTCCGAGTGGTTCGGCCCCTCCGGCGTTCGAGGAGCGGGGTCCGGGGTGGAGCCCCGGGTACGGGACGGGCAGGGGCGGCGGGGCGAAGGAAGGTGGAGGGGCAGGGCCCTCGCCGCATTGGTCGGCGCCGGTGGGGCGGGGGGTGGCGTCGTACGATTTTGGTTCGGTGCGGTGGAAGGGGCGGCATGGCTGGGGAAGCGCGGGAGCGGCTGCTGGGGGAACTGGCGGTCGTGTCGCGGCGGTACATGGCCTCGTACGCCCTCTTCAACCAGGCCCTCGCCGACCATGTCGGGCTGCATCCGACGGACGTGCAGTGCGTGAACCTGCTCAGTCTGGAGGAAGGGCCGGTGACCACCGGGCGGATCGCCGCGATGACGGGGCTGACGACGGGGTCGGCCACGCGGCTGGTGGACCGGCTGGAGAAGGCGGGCTACGTCGTTCGGGAGCGCGACGTGGTCGACCGGCGGCGCGTGCTGGTCGCGACCGTGCCCGAGAAGATCGCCGAGTTCGGCCGGATGTGGCGGCGGCTGGGCGGCGGCTGGTACGGCCTCTTCGAGGGCCTCGGCGACGACGAGATCGCCCTCATCATCGGGCACATGCGGCGCACCGTCGACTTCAGCGCCGAGCAGGTCGCGCGGCTGCGTTCCGGGGAGTTTCAGGAGCCCTCGGGCGAGCCGTCGTAGCGTTCGCGGGCCTCGACGACCTCCTCGATGTGGTGCTCCGCCCAGTCCTTGACGGCGGTGAGCAGGCAGCTCAAGTTGGCGCCCAGCGGGGTGAGTTCGTAGTCGACGCGGACCGGCACGGACGGCGTGACCGTGCGGGAGACGATGCCGTCGCGCTCCAGGGAACGCAGGGTCTGCGTCAGCATCTTGGGGCTGACGCCCGCGATCTTGCGGCCGAGGCCGCTGTAGCGCATGGGCCCGCCGGCGTCGGCGAGCGCGCTCACGATCAGGCTGACCCACTTGTCGCTGATGCGGTCCAGGAGCTGGTTGGTGGGGCAGCTCTTGATGAACGCGTCGTACTCGACACGGGCCTGTTGGCGCCGCTCGGCCGCCGTCGTGGTCGCCATGGCTCACCTCCGGGTGACATACGCACTTCCAGGTGCCTACTTACTTATGGATAGTAACTCTTCCTAGGGTTGTTGCAGCGGGTGAGAGACCCGGAACGAACGGCCTACGGATGGGGTGAGCAGGTATGCGTGCTGCGGTGGTGACGGAGTTCGGTGGTCCGGAAGCGGTGGAGATCGTCGAGGTCGCCGTGCCGGAGCCGGGGGCCCGGCAGGTGCGGATCAAGGTGGCGGCGGCCGCGGTCAATCCGGTGGACGCCGGGACGCGTGCCGGTGTCTTCGGGGGCGCGGGCGAGCGGCTGGGTCTCGGCTGGGACGTGGCGGGCGTGGTGGAGGCGGCCGGGGGCGCCTCGGGGTGGAACGCGGGTGACGAGGTGGTGGCGCTGGCCTACGGGACCGCCAAGTCCCTCGGTACGCACGCCGAGTACGTGGTGGTCGACGCCGATGCCGTGGCCGCGGCCCCGCGCACGGTCGACGCGGCCCATGCGGCGACTCTGCCGCTGAACGCCCTGACCGCGGCCCAGGCCCTGGACCGGCTGGCCCTGGAGCCGGGGCAGAGCCTGCTGGTCACGGGTGCCGCGGGGGCGGTCGGCGGCTACGTCGTGCAGCTCGCCGCCCGGCTCGGGGTGAGCGTGACCGCGCTGGCCAGGGAGGACGACGAGGAGCTCGTACGGTCGCTGGGGGCCGACCGGTTCGTGTCGGGCGCGGTGGCCCCGGGGAGTGTCGACGCGGTGCTCGACGCGGCGATCCTGGGTGCGGACGCGCTGGAGTGGGTGCGGGACGGGGGCGCGTTCCTGGGGGTCATCCCGGGGGCCCACCCGGCGTCCGTGCGCGGCGTGCGGACCGGCGCCGTGGAGGTGGCCGCCGACGGGGCCCGGCTCGCCCGGCTGGTGGAGCTCGTCGACGAGGGGGCGCTGACGACCCGGGTGGCCGGGACGTACGCGCTCGACGAGGCCGTCAAGGCGCACGCGCGCCTCTCGGAGGGCGGGCTGCGGGGCCGGCTGGTGCTCACTCCCTGAGTGACCGGGTGACCGAGTCCGGAAGGGCCCGTGGTGGCTGGGGATCTGGAGAGTGTTGCACAAGGTCCTTCTCGAGCAGGTCGGAGTGGGTGCTTGACCTGGTGTTTCACCCGGTGAGGGCGAGGTTGTGCATGGTGGCGACGGCTTGGACGGCGTGGTGGAGGCTGTCGCCCTTCTGACGGCAGTCGCGAAGGATCTTCCAGTTCTTCATGCGGGCGAAGGTGTGCTCGACACGGGCCCTCACCCGTCGGTGTTCGGCGTTGTCCTGCTCCTGCCCGCGCAGGAGGGGCCGTCCGGCTCTCTTGCGGTGCGGGACGATCAGCCCGGTGCCCAGGTAGGCGCCGTCCGCGAGCACCGTCACTCCGGCCGCCGCGGCCAGCAGATCCGACTCGCGCCAGACGTGGGCGTCGGCCTTGTTGCCCGGCGCGGGCCGGGCCGAGGCGATGACCAGACGCGTGTCGGCGTCGATGACGACCTGCACGTTCGCCGAGAACCGGTAGTTGCGGCTCGAGGCGCCGATCTTCCGGTCACGGACCGGGATCAGGGTGCCGTCCACGATCCACAGACGTTCGATGTCCGCCATCGGCCGTGGCGCAGGCTCCAGGGCAAGCAGCGGGCCAAGCCGCTGGACGACCCGGCAGACCGTCGCCGAGGAGATGCCGAACAGCGGGGCGAGCTGGCGCATCGTGAGGTTGGTGCGGTAGTGGACGGCCACCAGCAGGACCCGGTCCGCCAGCGGCAGGCACCACGGCCGACCGCCGCCCGGCCCGTTCCCGCACCACCTTCACCAGCTTCGCGAACCGGTCCATCCGCAGCCCGGTGAACGTCTCCACCCACAGCGGATCAGCCCTCGACACCCCACCCATACAGGAGAAATGCCCTGATCATGACCTTGTGCAACACTTTTCAGCCCTGTCTCCGGGAGGGTGAGACGGGCGCCGTCTCGCCGGAACCGACGGACGGGCCGGAGGCGGCGAGGTCGAGGAGCGTCATCTTGTCGTGGTCCGGGCTGCCGGGCGGCGCCATGTAGATGATGAGGCGCTGGCCTTGTGCGCGGTTGAGGGACAGCCCTTCGTGCGAGAGCGTCATCGTGCCGACCTCCGGGTGTCGGAGCGTCTTCTCGCCGTCGCCGATCGTGTGCACCTCGTACCGCTCCCAGAGCCGGTTGAAGTCGGGGCTCTTGACGATCAGCTCACCTACGAGTGCGGCGAGATCCGGGGCGTCCGGATCGGTGCCGGCGATCGCCCGCAACTGGGCGACGCACCCCTTGGCCTTCTGTTCCCAGTCCGCCCACAGCTCGCGGGCAGCTGGGTGCAGGAAGGTGTACCGGACGGTGTTCCGCTGCCGCTCCGGCCAGTCGGCGATGCCGTGGAGCAGCCGCAGCCCGCCGGGATTGGCCGCCAGCAGGTCGTTGGTGCGGCTCACGACGTACGCCGGGTTGGGCCGGAGCGTCTCCAGAAGCTGCGTGACGGTCGGACGGACCCGCCGTGACGGCAGGGGACGGGGCTCGGGCGCACGCCGCGCCGCCCGCGCCGCCAGCTCGTGCAGGAAGCCGTTCTCCTCCTGGTCGAGGCGGAGCGCGTCGGCCAGCGCCTCGACCACGGAGGGGCTCGGACGGGTCTCCTTACCGCGTTCCAGACGTATGTAGTAGTCGATGCTCACACCGGCCAGCGCCGCCAGCTCCTCCCGGCGCAGACCCGGCGTACGGCGCGTGCCGGTTCCGGCGGGCAGTCCGACGTCTGCCGGGCGTATGTCGCCACGGCGAGCCCGCAGAAATTTCCCGAACTCGGTCATGCCGTCATTCTGTCAGCGTGTGATCAGGGGTCCAGCCCGGAGCCTGGCCCTGTCACACCCACCTATGGCGCGCCCCGGAAGATCACGGTCTGCCTCGCCCTCGCGAGCCTCACCAGTCTGGACGGATGACCACTCTTGAACCAGCCCGCGCGTCACAGGATGCCCGGCAACGCACGGCCGCACCGAAGCTGATCCTGGCGACCACGTTCATGGGCATCTTTCTGCTCAACCTCAACACCATGGCGATGAACGTGGCGTTGCCCGGGATCGGGCGGACCTTCGGCGGCAGCACGGCGGGACTGCAATGGATCGTGGACGCCTACACGCTGATGTTCGCCGCACTCCTGCTTTCCGCGGGCACGCTCTCCGACCGCATCGGGGCGAGCCGCGCGTTCGGCGCCGGCGTCGCGGTCTTCACGGTCGCCTCGGCGGCCTGCGGACTGGCGCCGGGGCTGGGCGAGCTGATCGCCGCCCGCCTGATCCAGGGGAGCGCGGCGGCGATCATGCTGCCCTCCTCGCTGGCCCTCGTCCGGCAGGCCTTCCCGGACACGGCCGAACGGGCACGGGCCATCGCGCTGTGGACCGTTGGCGGAGCCGTCGCGGTCGCCGCCGGCCCGGTGGCCGGCGGGGTGCTGTCCAGCACTCTGAGCTGGCGGGCGATCTTCGTCGTCAACCTGCCCGTCGGCATCGCCACCCTCGCGGTGTTGACCCGCGCGGAGCGCTCGCCGCGCCGTGCCGCGCCGCTCGATCCGTACGGCCAGCTCACGGCGATCGTCGCGCTCGCGGCGCTCACCTTCGCGGTGATCGACGGAGGGGAGAAGGGCTTCGGCGAGCCCGTGGTGCTGGGCTGCCTGGGGCTCGCCGCAGTGGCGACGGCCGCGTTCATCATGATCGAGGCACGTACCGCCGCGCCGTTGGTCCCGCTCGACCTCTTCCGTTCGCGCACGGTGACGGTTTCGGTCGCGATCGGCTTCGTCGGCAATGCCGCGTTCTACGGGCTGGTGTTCGTGCTGAGCCTGTTCTTCCAGGACGTTCTGAACCTGTCCGTCATGGCCGCGGGGCTGATGTTCCTGCCGATGATGGCCGTGATCGCCGGAGCCAACCTGGCCTCGGCCAGGGCTGCGGCACGCTTCGGGCCGCGGATGCCGATCGCCGTGGGACAAGCGGTCTTCGCGCTGGCGATGTTCGGCCTGCTCTGGATCGACGAGGGCACCGGCAGACCAGTGATCGCGGCGATGCTCGTCCCGGTCGGCCTCGGCCTGGGTTTCTTCGTACCTTCCCTGACCGCCGTCCTGCTGAACGACATCGCCGCGGATCGGGCCGGAATGGCCGCCGGGATCCTGAATTCCTTCCGGCAGACGGGCGGCGCGCTCGCCGTGGCCGTCTTCGGAGCCTTGGTCGCGGACCGGGGTGAGTTCATCGTGGGTCTGCGGGTCGCCTTGTGCGTCGCGGTTGTGATGCTGATAGCCACCACGGCCGCGGCCCTCATGCTGCCGCGCGGCCGTAGCTGACGGGACGGTGACGGGGGTGTCTGGCGCGGGGCCCGGTGATGAACTCAACCTGAGGGAGCCGGGCCGCGCACGCCGTGAGGGCGCTCCTCACCTCGCCTCGGCCGGGACGACAGCACCGGTACGTGAGCCATATCCCGGACCGGCCGGCAGACCTCACCCGCACCCGCCTGCCACGTCGAACTCCACCGACGCAACCAGTCGTCACCGGGCAGCAGCCGATCCCGCTGCCCGGCATCTCCGTCGTACACCGTGACAAGCTGGTCCAGATGACTTGACTCCGACGGGATCTTCGCGCTCGCTGCCTTGCCCACGTACCCGGAGCAGCATCGCTCGACCGGCAGCGGGGGCTGTTCTTCGGAACTGATCGCAACACAGCGTTACGGGATCAAGCTAGTGGTGCTGCTCCTCCTGGGCCTTGAGCGGCAGCAGGCGTACCAGGGGGCAGCACAGGAGGGTGATCGCGGCCACGACGACGAGGCTCGCGGTGGTGGCGTGGGTCTCGCCGCCGCCCGCCCGGAAGTAGACGGTGGTGACGGCGGCGGCTCCGGTCGCGTTGGCGAGTTGCTGGACCGCGCCGAGCGAGCCGCCCGCGCTGCCGGCCTCCTCGGGTGCGATGTCGCCGATGGTGACGTCGTAGAGCGACCCGAAGCAGGCGCCCATGCCCAGACCGATGACGAGCAGCGGGGGAACCAGGGCCCAGCTTCCGGTCTCGGTGCCGGAGACGGTGACCAGGACGAGGAGGTGGGCCGTTCCGGTGAGCGTGACGAGGAAGCCGATGAGCACCAGGCGGCGGCCCAGGCGGGCGATCAGCCGGTAGCAGGCGATCGAGGCGATGACGATGCCCGCGGACAGGGGCATCAGGGCGACCGCGGCGCCCGCCGGCGAGCGGCCGAGGCCCTGCTGGAGGAAGAGGGAGACGACGTAGAGGAGGCCGGCGACGGCGGCGAAGAAGACGACGCCGATGACCAGGCCCGAGGTGAAGCCGCGGTTGTGCAGCAGTGAGGGCCGGATCAGCGGTTCGGCCGCGGTGCGCTGGCGGTGGCAGAACGCGGCGAAGAGCGCGAGGCCCGCGATCAGGAGAAGGGCGGGGAGCGCCGTCCAGCCGTGGGCCGAGCCCTCGATCAGGCCGGTGAGCAGGGCGAGCATGGTGGCGCCGAGGAGGGCGGAGCCGGGAACGTCGACGGTGGTCGCGCGGTCGCCGGTGTCGCGGGGGAGCAGTCGGGCCGCCGCGAGGAGCGCGGCGCCGCCGAGCGCGATGTTGATGAGGAACATGGAGCGCCAGCCGAGGCCGCCGAGGTCGGCGTCGATGAGGAGTCCGGCGAGGATCGGGCCACCGACGGCGGACAGGCCCATCACCGGTCCGAACAGGCTGTAGGCCTTGCCGATCTGGTTCCTGGGCCAGGTGGCGCCGAGGATGCCGAAGCCCTGCGGGATGACGAGCGCGCCGAAGGCGCCCTGGGCGAGGCGGGCGGCGACGAGGGTTCCCGGTGTCGGTGCGAGGCCGCAGGCGACCGAGGCCGCGGTGAAGCCGGCGAGGCCGGTCAGGAAGAGCCGGCGGCGGCCGTACTTGTCGCCGAGCCGTCCGCCGAGGACGAGCAGGACGCCGAGCGCGAGGGCGTAGGAGGCGCCGAGCCACTGGATGAGGGCGGTGCCGCCGCCGAGGTCGTGGCTGATGGTCGGGGCGGCGATGTTCGTGATGGTGCCGTCGAGGAGGTCCAGGACGTCCGCGGCGAGGACGACGCCGAGGATCGCCCAGCGGGTGCGGGCGGGGGGATGGGGCACAGTGGATACGTCTGCGTCATGCATTATCTGCGTCACGCAGATAAATATCGGGCATGGGTGCCGTCCGGTCAAACGATTTGCCGCGAGGGGGTGGGGGATCGGGGGGTGAGGGGTGGGGTGTGGGTGCCGGGAGGGGGTCGGGGCGGGGGTGTCGGTGGTCGTGGAATAGCGGGGGCGGGGTGGTGGTTGGGAGGGTATAGTTGAACAATCAACAACATGGAGGGTGAGCGACCATGCAGTTCGGGATCTTCAGCGTCGGCGATGTGACTCCGGACCCGACCACGGGCCGGGAGCCGAGCGAGCACGAGCGCATCAAGGCCATGGTCGCCATCGCGCAGAAGGCCGAGGAGGTCGGTCTCGACGTCTTCGCGACCGGTGAGCACCACAACCCGCCGTTCGTGCCGTCGTCCCCGACCACGATGCTCGGCTACATCGCGGCACGCACCGAGAAGCTCGTGCTGTCCACGTCCACGACGCTGATCACCACCAACGACCCGGTGAAGATCGCCGAGGACTTCGCGATGCTCCAGCACCTCGCGGACGGCCGGGTCGACCTGATGATGGGCCGCGGCAACACCGGGCCGGTCTATCCCTGGTTCGGGAAGGACATCCGGCAGGGCATCAACCTCGCCGTCGAGAACTACGCGCTGCTGCACCGCCTGTGGCGCGAGGACGTGGTGACGTGGGAGGGCAAGTTCCGTACGCCGCTCCAGTCGTTCACCTCGACGCCGCGCCCGCTGGACGGGGTCGCGCCGTTCGTCTGGCACGGTTCCATCCGCTCGCCCGAGATCGCCGAACAGGCCGCGTACTACGGCGACGGCTTCTTCCACAACAACATCTTCTGGCCCGCCGAGCACACCAGGAAGATGGTCGAGCTCTACCGCGAGCGGTACGCGCACTACGGTCACGGCACGGCGGAGCAGGCCATCGTCGGTCTCGGCGGCCAGGTCTTCATGCGGCCCAACTCGCAGGACGCCGTACGGGAGTTCCGGCCGTACTTCGACAACGCGCCGGTCTACGGACACGGTCCGTCGCTGGAGGACTTCACCGAGCAGACCCCGCTGACCGTCGGCTCGCCGCAGCAGGTCATCGAGAAGACGCTGGCGTTCCGCGACTACGCGGGTGACTACCAGCGCCAGTTGTTCCTGATGGACCACGCCGGACTGCCCCTCAAGACCGTGCTGGAGCAGCTCGACCTCCTCGGTGAGCAGGTCGTGCCGGTGCTGCGCGAGGAGTTCGCCAAGGGGCGGCCCGCCGGTGTTCCGGACGCGCCGACCCACGCGGCCCGGGTGGCCGCCGCCAAGGAAGAGGTGACCGCCGTATGAAGCTCGTCGTCGTCTCGGCGGGGCTGAGCGTCCCGTCGTCCACGCGGCTGCTGGCCGACCGGCTGGCGGCCGCGACCGCCGGCCGGGCGCCCGGACCGGTGGACGTGCGGGTCGTCGAACTGCGCGACCTCGCCGTCGAGATCGCGCACAACTTCACCAACGGCTTCCCCGGGCGGGCGCTTTCCGCCGCGATCGACGAGGTGACCTCGGCGGACGGCCTGATCGTCGTCACGCCGGTGTTCTCCGCCTCCTACAGCGGCCTGTTCAAGTCGTTCTTCGACGTGCTCGACAAGGACGCCCTGGCGGGCAAGCCCGTGCTCATCGCGGCGACCGGGGGGACCGGGCGGCACTCGCTGGTCCTCGAACACGCGCTGCGGCCGTTGTTCGCGTATCTGCGGGCGGTGGTCGTGCCTACCGGGGTGTACGCGGCTTCGGAGGACTGGGGCGCGGAGGGGCTCGCCGAGCGGGTCGAGCGGGCGGCGGGGGAGTTGGCGTCGCTGATGTCCGCGGTGACCGGCTGGTCGGCTTCGGGGGGTTCGGCTCCGGTGCCGGGGCTCGGCTCGGTCCCGGACATCGGGCCTGCATCCGGCCTGGCTCCGGTGCCGGGCCTCGGCACGGCCGCTCGGGAGGTCGGCCCGGGTCCGGCCCCCGGGGAGGTCGGCCCGGGTGTCCCGGACCTCGGTCCCGCGCCGGCCGGGGCGGTGTCCGGCTCGGCCGTTCCCGCTCAGGGGAGTGCGCCCCGGCGCTCGGACGGGTTCCATGTCGTGCCGTTCGAGGAGCGGCTCGCGGCGTTGCGGCCGTAGGGGCGTCTCGCCCCCTCCGCCCCTACCCGTCCCGTACCCGGGGCTCCGCCCCGGACCCCGCTCCTAGAACGCCGGAGGGGCTGGAATCTCCCCGGGCCGGGGGCTGAAGGGGCCCGGCTCCGGATCAGCTGCCGACCGTGAGCCCGATCACCGTGCCGCCGCCCTCTCTCGGGTGGGCGAACGGGGTGCCTCCGTGGGCTGTCGCCACCTCGCGGACGATGGACAGGCCCAGGCCCGAGCCGGGCAGGCTGCGGGCGTCGGCGGCGCGGTAGAAGCGGTCGAAGACGCGGACCAGGTCGTCGTCGCGGATCCCGGGGCCGCGGTCGAGCACCTCGACCCGGACCGGTCCGGCGGGGACTCCCGGCTGCGGGGTGGGGCCCGCGACCACGACCTCGATCGGGCACCCGTCGCCGTGGTCGAACTTGGCGGCGTTCTCCACGAGGTTGGAGATCGCGCGCTGGAGGGCGTTCGGGCGGCCGTCGACGACGGTGTCGCCGGTGACGCGGACGGTGATCTCCCGGCCGGTGCGACGGCGCGCGACGACCGCGGCGTCCTCGGCGAGTTCCGCGAGGTCGAGTCGGCGCACGGGCTCGGTGTCGGACCGGCCGGCCGCGAGAGCGACCAGCTCGTTGACCAGATCCGTCAGTTCCCGGGACTCCAGGGCCAGGTCGGCGACGAGTTCCTCGCGGGCGTCCGGCGGCAGTTCGTCGATCCGGCGGAGCATGGAGATGTTCGTCCGCAGGGAGGTCAGCGGCGTACGGAGTTCGTGTCCCGCGTCCTGGACCAGACGGCGCTGGTCGTCCTCGGACTGGGCGAGGCGGCCGAGCATCCGGTCGAAGGAGCGGCCGAGCCGGGCCACCTCGTCGTACCCGGTGACCGGGACCTGGATGCCGAGGTGTCCGGTGCGTGCCACGTCCTCGGCGGCCCCGGCGAGCCGCACCAGGCGCCGTGTGATGCGCCGGGCCAGCCACCAGCCGAACAGCCCCGCGGCGATCACGACGCCCCCGACGAGCAGGACGGTCCGCTGCTGGAGTTCCCGGAGCAGGTCCTCCGTGTCGCTGAACTGCTGGGCGATCTGGACCGCGCCGTGTCCGCCGCCGAGGGCGACCGTGGCCAGCCGGTAGCGGTCGCCGGCGACGTCGACGTCCTTGTGTTCCTCCAGCATCCCCGCCGCGCCGGTGTCGGCGATCACCCGGTCGCCGTCGCTCACGGGCAGGGGCGGACTGCCGCGGCCGACGATCGCGCCGTGGGGACCGAGCACCTGGACGTCGGTGCGGCTGGGCCTGATGATCTCGTCGAGAGGGCCGTCGTGGTCGGCGTCGGTGGGGGCGAAGTCGCTCGGCCCCAGGGGGTGTTCACGCACCTGGTCGCGCAGGTCCTGGACGACCTCGGCGAAGACGGTCTGCTGGTCGACGCGCACCAGCCGGGCGGCCGCGTCGTAGCTCAGGAACCCGACCAGGACCGTGACGGCGGCGGCCACGGCCGCGAACGACAGGGTGAAGGTGGCGCGCAGGGAGGACAGCCGACGCAGCCGACGGGACGCTCCGGTGAACCGGCCCTCCCGGGAGGGCCGGGCTCGCCGGGCCTTCGGCCACCGCCCGCCGGGCCCGTCCGGCCCCGGGTCGTCCTGGCCGTCGCCGGGGCCGTGGCGGGTGTCCGGCCCGGTGGGCTCCGCGTCGCCACGCCCGGTGGGCACTCCGGCATCGCTTTCCGGCGCTTCGGGAGATCCCGGCCCGCCCGGCCCGGCGGCCCCGGCAGGCTGTCCCTGGCCGGTGGGGCGGGGCGGGCCGCCTGTGCCGTTGGGGTCGCGGGAGGCGTCCGTGCCGGTGGGATCGGCGGAGCCGTCCGTGGGGGCGGGGTCCGGTGGGTCGTCCGGTCCGGGGAGGGCCGGGGGCACTCAGTCCTCCCTCAGGACGTATCCCACGCCCCGCACGGTGTGGATGAGGGCCGGGGCCCCCGGCTCGTCGAGCTTGCGCCGCAGATAGCCCACGTACACCGCGAGGTTCTTGGAGCCGGGGCCGAAGTCGTAGCCCCAGATCCGGTCGTAGATGGTGGAGTGGTCGAGGACGATGCCCGCGTTGCGGATGAGCAGTTCGAGGAGTTCGAACTCGGTCCGGGTCAGTTCCAGTTCGCGCGTCCCGCGCCAGGCCCGGCGGGCCTGGACGTCCATGCGCAGCCCGGCCACGGAGATCTGCGCCCCGGACGTCCGGGGCGCGGACGGCGCGGACGGCGGTACGTCGTCGAAGGCGCCGTTCCCCGTGCGGCGCAGCAGGGCCCGCAGCCGGGCGAAGACCTCCTCGACGTCGAACGGCTTGACCACGTAGTCGTCGGCACCCGCGTCCAGGCCGGCGATACGGTCGGCGGTCTCGACGAGCGCGGTGAGCATCAGGATCGGGGTGCGGTTGCCCTCGGCGCGCAGTACGCGGCACACCTGGAGGCCGTCGACGCCCGGCATCATGACGTCGAGGACGAGGACGTCCGGCGGGGTGCGGTGGGCCTGGGCGAGCGCCTCCACCCCGTCGGCCACGGCCGTCACCGCGTAGCCCTCCAGGGTCAGTGCCCTTTCCAGAGCATGGCGGATGGCGCGGTCGTCCTCGGCGAGCAGCACGTTCTGGGGCACCTCGTCAGTCTGCCAAGCCCTCGGGCGGGTGCGCGCCGGTGAGCGGTCCGGCACCGGCCTTCTTACCGGCCTCTCACCGCCTGCCCGTGTGTCGGCCGCCGGGGAAGGTCGCGCCCCGGCGGGCGGGGTGGCGGGGGCCCGGCCGCGGGCGGGATCAGCCGACGTGCACCCGTGGCCGTCGCGCTCGGTCGGGTTCGGCCTCGCGCAGCACCTCGCGGGTGACCGGGGCGACCTCGCCCTGCCCGAAGAGGAAGAAGCGCAGGAAGTTGGTGAACGGGTTGCCCTCGGTCCACTCGAAGTAGATGTGCGGGATGCAGCCCGTGGTGTCGCGGACGTGCAGCAGCAGGGCGGCGAGGGCGTTGGGGATGGAGGCCGACTCCAGGGTGAGGACGCGGTAGCGGCCGTGCAGCACTTCGCCGCGTACGGTCATGACCGACTCGAACTCCGAGGGGTCGCGCACGGTGACCTCCAGGAAGACGAAGTCCTCCTGGGGCGGGAGGTCGTGGTCGGCGCGGATCTGCTCGATCTTCTCGCGGTACTCGGTGATGTCGCGCTGGTCGGGCTCGTTGGCGATGAAACGGATGCGGCGGCTCGCGATGTCCCGTACGAACCGCTCGGCCATGTCGTCCATGGTCATGCTGGTCACCCGCAGCTCGAAGGCGCGGGCGAGCCGGGAGAGGAAGGAGACGAGCATGATGCCGGCGATGAAGCAGGCGCCGATCTTCACACCATCGGGGCGTTCGATGATGTTGACGACGGTCGTGTAGAGGAAGACCGCCGAGATGGTGGCGAAGGCGATGGTCCAGTGTTTCTGACGCGCCTTGCGGGCGGCGATGGTGACGGCGATGGCGGCGGAGCTGATCAGGACGAGGACACCGGTGGCGTACGCGCCGCCCTGCTTGTCGACGTCGGCGTCGAAGATCCAGGTGACCAGGAACGCGATCAGGGTGAAGACGATCACCATGGGGCGGACGGCGCGGGCCCAGTGCGGGGCCATGCCGTAGCGCGGGAGGTAGCGCGGCATGAGGTTGAGCAGCCCGGCCATGGCGGAGGCGCCGGCGAACCACAGGATGCAGATCGTGGAGACGTCGTAGACCGTGCCGAAGGCGTTGCCGAGGTACTCGTGCGCCAGATAGGCGAGGGCGCGGCCGTTGGCCTGGCCGCCCGGCTCGAACTCCTTCTCCGGGATCAGCACGGTGGTGATGAAGCTGGTCACGATCAGGAAGACGCTCATGATCACGGCGGAGGTCGTCAGCAGTTTCCTCGCGCCGCGGATACGGCCGGTCGGCTTCTCCTCGGTGTCGCCGGGGTCGCCCTCCACGTGCGGCATGACCGCCACGCCGGTCTCGAAGCCGGACAGGCCGAGCGCGAGCTTGGGGAAGACCAGCAGGGACACCCCGATCATCGCGAAGGCGTTCCCGTGTTCGGCGGTCAGGGCGGTGGTCCAGTCGGTGACGACGTACTCGTGGGTGATCACCTGCCAGACTCCCGCGACCGCGACCACGACGTTGAGCCCGAGGTAGATGGCCACCAGGACCACCGCGACGCCGATCGCCTCCAGGAAGCCCTTGAGGAAGACCGCGCCCAGCAGGGCCACGAGGAACAGGGTGATCACCATCTGCTTGTCGTGCAGCGCGCTGTTCAGATGGGGGTTCTCCACCAGGTGGGTGGAGGCGTCGGCCGCCGAGAGGGTGATGGTGATCAGGAAGTCGGTGGCGGCGAAGCCGAGCAGGGTGAGGACGAACAGCTTGCCCTTCCAGAAGGAGAGCAGGCGTTCCAGCATCGCGATGGAGCCCTCGCCGTGCGGGCTCTCCTCCGCGACCCGGCGGTAGACGGGCAGTGCGCCCGCCAGGGTGACGATGACGAGCACGATGGTCGCGATGGGGGACAGCAGTCCGGCCGCGAGGGCGGCGATGCCCGGCTGGTAGCCGAGGGTGGAGAAGTAGTCGACGCCGGTCAGGCACATGACCCGCCACCAGCGCTGCCCCTTGTGCACGGGCGCGGGCTCGGCCGGTCTGGGCATCTGGCGGCCCTTGGCCTTGCCGATGTCGGACAGGCCTTCCAGCATCCACGCCCGCAATCGGCTCGGCGGGGCGGGCTCGGTGCTGGCCATCGGTGACTCTCCTGACGTGCGCTCTTCGATCGGTTCCGGCCATCGAGGAGACGGCGCCTCAGCGTATGCAGAGAGTGATCCATGGGCCCACGCGTCCAAGGGGCCCCAGGCGTCAAGCTTGCGTTAAGACCCGCTGGTCGCGCATCACGGGAGCGCCAGGAGAGCGGCGCCCGCGGTGCTCCGGGCCGCCTTGGACAGAGCTCGGTCGGGGTTCCGGCGCCGCGTTGGGCAGGGCTCGGCCGGGGTTCCGAGGTGCGCGTGGTGGTGGCTCGGTGGGGGTTCCGAGGTGCTCGTGGCGGTGGCTCGTATGGGATGCGTCAAAGGCCCGCCGTGTCCCGTATGGGAGCCGTCAACGGCGGCCGAATCCGGTCGTGGAGGGGTTCTTCTCTAACCGTTCCCTTCCTTTCCGAATCTCTCCCCTGGAGCAAGCGATGGCCGACGTGGTCTTCGTCGTCACCACGATCGCGGTGTTCGCGCTGGTGGCTCTCGTCGCCAAGGGGGTGACGAAGCTGTGACCGCCGAGGCTGCATCCAATTTCGAGATGGGCGTCGGCCTGATCGTGGCCGTCGCCCTGCTGGGCTATCTCGTCCTCGCCCTGATCTTCCCGGAGAGGTTCTGAGCGCCGACATGAGCCCCGTCCTCGCCGGCGTGCTGCAGTTGCTGGCTCTCACAGCGGCACTGGCACTCGCCTACCGTCCCCTCGGCGACCACATGGCCCGGGTCTACTCCTCCGACCGGCACCTGCGCGTGGAGAAGTGGATCTACAAGGGCATCGGCGCCGATCCGGACGCGCGGATGCGCTGGCCCGCCTATCTGCGCGGTGTCCTCGCCTTCTCCGCCGTCAGTGTCCTCTTCCTCTACCTCCTCCAGCGTCTCCAGGGTCATCTGCCCGGTTCGCTCGGCTTCTCCTCGATCGACCCGGACCAGGCGTTCAACACCGCCGCGTCGTTCGTGTCGAACACCAACTGGCAGTCGTACTACGGCGAGCAGGCCATGGGCCACGTCGTGCAGACTGGCGGCCTCGCGGTGCAGAACTTCCTCTCCGCGGCCGTCGGCATGGCGGTCGCCGTCGCTCTCGTACGGGGCTTCGCACGGTCGCGCACCGGTGAACTCGGCAACTTCTGGTCCGACCTGGTGCGCGGCACGCTGCGGATCCTGGTGCCGATCGCGGTGATCGCCGCGATCGTGCTCGTCGCCTGCGGTGCCATCCAGAACTTCTCCGGCATCCACGAGGTGGGCCAGTTCTTCGGCGGCTCGCAGCAGTGGAACGGCGGCGCGGTCGCCTCCCAGGAGGCGATCAAGGAGCTGGGCACCAACGGCGGCGGCTACTTCAACGCCAACAGCGCCCACCCCTTCGAGAACCCCACCCCGTTCACCAACCTCTTCGAGATCTTCCTGATCCTCCTGATCCCGTTCGCGCTGACCCGGACCTTCGGCCGGATGGTCGGCAGCCTCCGGCAGGGTTACGCGATCCTCGCCACGATGGTCACCATCTGGATCGGGTTCACCGCGCTGATGATGGCGACCGAGTTCCACCACCACGGTCCGGCGTTCGATCTCGCCGGCGGGGCGATGGAGGGCAAGGAGACCCGCTTCGGCGTCGGCGGCTCGTCCATCTTCGCGGTGGCGACGACCCTGACCTCGACGGGCGCGGTGGACTCCTTCCACTCCTCCTTCACCGGTCTGGGCGGCGGCATCACGATGCTGGGCATGCAGCTCGGCGAGATCGCGCCCGGCGGCACCGGATCCGGTCTCTACGGCATGCTGATCATGGCGGTCATCGCGGTGTTCATCGCCGGTCTGATGGTCGGCCGCACCCCCGAGTACCTGGGGAAGAAGATCGGCACCCGTGAGATCAAGTTCGCGGCCCTGTACATCCTGATCACCCCGGCGCTGGTGCTCGTCTTCACCGCCGCCGCGATGGCCCTGCCCACCCCGGGCCACTCGATGACCAACAGCGGCGCGCACGGCTTCTCCGAGATCCTGTACGCCTACACCTCGGGCGCCAACAACAACGGCTCGGCCTTCGCCGGCCTGAACGCCGACACGCAGTGGTTCAACACCACCATCGGGCTGGCCATGCTGCTCGGCCGTTTCGTACCGATGGTGTTCGTCCTCGCGCTGGCCGGTTCGCTCGCCGGGCAGAAGCCGGTCCCGGCGACCGCGGGCACCCTGCGCACCGAGAAGCCGCTGTTCGCGGGGCTGTTGGTGGGCGCGATCCTCATCATCACCGGCCTGACCTACTTCCCGGCCCTCGCCCTGGGCCCGCTGGCCGAGGGGCTGGCGTCATGACCTCTCACACCCCTCGCACTGCTCATACCGCTCGTACCGCTCATACGGAGAACCAAGAGGACGCGATGTCCACAGTCACCCCGGCCCGGGCGCCGCACGACGACGTGCCCACCGGCCACCAGGACGAAGGGAGGGCCGGCGCGGGTCTGTTCGACCCCGGGCAGCTCCTCAGGTCGCTGCCGGACGCCTTCCGCAAGCTCGACCCGCGGGTGATGGTCAAGTCGCCCGTCATGTTCGTGGTCCTCGTCGGCTCGGTGCTGACCACGGTCTTCTCCTTCAAGAACCCGGGCGACGGGTTCGGCTGGGCGATCAGCGCCTGGCTGTGGCTCACCGTCGTCTTCGCCAACCTCGCGGAGGCGGTGGCCGAGGGACGCGGCAAGGCGCAGGCCGACACCCTGCGCAGGGCCAAGACCGACACGGTCGCCCGCCGGCTCTCCCGGGACGGCGGATCCGAGGAACGGGTGCCCGGCACCGACCTGCGCGTGGGCGACCTGGTCGTCTGCGAGGCCGGGGACGTCATCCCCGGCGACGGTGACGTGGTCGAAGGCGTCGCGTCCGTGGACGAGTCGGCGATCACCGGCGAATCGGCCCCGGTCATCCGCGAGTCCGGCGGCGACCGCTCGGCCGTCACCGGCGGCACGAAGGTCCTCTCCGACCGGATCGTCGTCAAGATCACGACGAAGCCCGGCGAGACCTTCATCGACCGGATGATCGCCCTGGTCGAGGGCGCGGCACGGCAGAAGACGCCCAACGAGATCGCGCTGAACATCCTCCTCGCCTCCCTGACCGTCGCCTTCCTGCTCGCGGTGGCGACCCTGCCGCCGTTCGCCGACTACGCCGGAACGCGTCTGACGATGGTCGTCCTGGTGGCCCTGCTGGTCTGCCTGATCCCGACCACCATCGGCGCCCTCCTCTCCGCGATCGGCATCGCGGGCATGGACCGGCTGGTCCAGCGCAACGTCCTGGCCATGTCCGGCCGCGCGGTCGAGGCGGCGGGCGACGTGTCGACGCTGCTGCTGGACAAGACCGGCACCATCACGCTGGGCAACCGGCAGGCGTCGGAGTTCGTGCCGGTCACGGGGACGACCGGGGCCGAGGTCGCGGACGCGGCCCAGCTCTCCTCGCTGGCCGACGAGACACCCGAGGGCCGTTCCGTCGTCGTCCTGGCCAAGGAGAAGTACGGGCTGCGCGAGCGCCACCAGGGCGAACTCGCGGGCGCCGAGTGGATCGCCTTCACCGCCCAGACCCGGATGTCCGGCGTCGACGTCGGCGGACGCAAGATCCGCAAGGGGGCCGCCGGTTCGGTCGTCGCCTGGGTCGGGGAGCGGGGCGGCACGGTCTCCCCGGACGCCGGCGTCCTGGCGGACCGGATCTCCGAGGCGGGCGGCACTCCGCTGCTGGTCGCCGTCGAGGACACGGACGGCGCCCGCGTGCTGGGCGTCGTCCACCTGAAGGACGTCGTCAAGGACGGTATGCGGGAGCGGTTCGAGGAACTGCGCCGCATGGGCATCAGGACCGTCATGATCACGGGCGACAACCCGCTGACCGCCAAGGCGATCGCCGAGGAGGCGGGCGTCGACGACTTCCTCGCCGAGGCGACCCCCGAGGACAAGATGGCGCTCATCAAGCGGGAGCAGGCGGGCGGCAAACTCGTCGCGATGACCGGTGACGGCACCAACGACGCCCCCGCGCTGGCCCAGGCGGACGTGGGCGTGGCCATGAACACCGGGACCTCGGCCGCCAAGGAGGCCGGGAACATGGTGGACCTGGACTCCAACCCCACCAAGCTCATCGAGATCGTCGAGATCGGCAAGCAACTGCTGATCACCCGGGGCGCGTTGACGACCTTCTCCATCGCCAACGACGTCGCCAAGTACTTCGCGATCATCCCGGCGCTGTTCGCCGCCGTCTATCCGGGCCTGGACAAGCTCAACGTCATGCACCTGTCCTCGCCCGACTCCGCGATCCTCTCCGCCGTCGTCTTCAACGCACTGATCATCATCGCGCTGGTCCCGCTCGCCCTGCGGGGTGTGCGCTACCGGCCGATGAGCGCCGACCGGATGCTGCGCCGCAACCTCGGGATCTACGGACTCGGCGGCCTTGTCGCGCCCTTCGTCGGCATCAAGATCATCGACCTGCTCGTCTCCCTCCTTCCCGGGCTGTAACTCCCTGAAAGCGTGCTGATCCTCATGAACAACTCGGCAACCAGCACGGCCCGGTTGCTCTGGGCCGGTCTGCGGGCCCTGCTCGTGCTGACCCTGGTCACCGGCGTCGTCTATCCGCTGGCCGTCACCGGTGTCGCCCAGGGTGTTCTCCCCGGCAGGGCGAACGGCTCGGAGATCGAGGCGGACGGCAGGGTCGTCGGCTCCTCGCTCATCGGCCAGGCCTACAACCTGCCGCTGAAGAAGGGCCAGGAGACCCCGGAGCCCGACCTGAAGTGGTTCCAGGGCCGCCCGCGGAACGGCCTCGGGACCAACAGCGTCAACACCCGGTACGAGCTGATCCTGTCCGGCGCCACCAACCGCTCCGGCGACAACGCCGACCTGATCGAGTGGGTCAGGGCGGCCAAGGCGGCCGTCGTCAAGGACAACTCGGTCCCCGGCCACACGGTGAAGCCCGCGGACGTGCCCGCCGAGGCGGTCACCTCCTCCGGCTCCGGCCTCGACCCGGACATCTCCCCGGCGTACGCCGACCTCCAGGCGTACCGGGTCGCGCAGCGGAACGGACTTCCGGTCGCCCAGGTGCGGAAGCTGGTCGACGAGCACACCGACGGCCGGACCCTGGGCTTCATCGGAGAGCCCAGGGTCAACGTCCTCGAACTCAACGTCGCGTTGAGGGAACTGGCGACGAAGGGCTGACGGATCCGCGTACACCGCACGGGAGTCGGCGGCTCGGGAGACCCGGTCGCCGACTCCCCTGCCCGCGAGGGGCGGAGGGGGAGTCAGGGGCGGGCGGAGGACCTTCCCGCGGGGGCCGGCGGAGAACCGTCCCGCGGGGGCGACGGAGAGCCTCGCCGCGCACGCCGCCGCCGTGGCCGTCGGCTCAGACGAGGTGGGCGAAGACCACCAGGTTGTCGGTGTAGTCCTTGACCGACCGGTCGTAGTTCCCGGCGCAGGTGATGAGGCGCACCTGGGCGTCGGGAGTGTCGGCGTACACCTCGTCGTCGGGGAAGGCGTTCTTCGCGAAGGTCTCCGTCTTGTCGACGACGAAGGACGCCGTGCGGCCGTCGGACCGCTGGACGCTGAACTTGTCGCCCTTCTTCAGGTCGGCCAGCCCGGCGAACACGGCCGCCGAGGTGGTCGTGTCGACGTGCCCGGCGATGATCGCCGCACCCTTCTCACCGGGCGAGACGCCCTCGGCGTACCAGCCCACCAGGTTCGTGTCGTTCGCGGGCGGGGGCTGGAGCCGGCCGGTGTCGTCGGTGGAGAGTTCGGTGAAGGGAGCGTTGACCTTGATCTTCGGGATGAGCAGACGGGTCGGTTCGGCTCGCGGAAGGTGCTTGCCGTCCTCGCCGGCGCGGGCCGGGGCCGCCCGCGAGGACGAGGGCGCGGGGGCCGCCGCGGCACCGGAGGAGTGGGAGGGGCCGGACGGTTCGTCATGGCCGCGGAACAGGCTCATCGCCATGAGGACCGCGAAGCCGGCGCACCAAACGAACCACGTCACCCGGTGCCGGGGGTTCCGGCCGGGCGACGTGTACGGGGACTCCGCGGGAGAAGACAACCGGGCTGCCATCGGGCACCACCTCATCGGGTCGGGGCAGCAAAGCGGAAGGGCCGAAACGGCGGGAGGAACAGGAAGACCAGGAACGGCGGGAACAGCGGGTCGGTGGGGCGGCAAGAACAGCAGCGGTAGCAAGGGCGGCAGCAGTGGTCGAGAAGGGGACCAGCCGGTCGGGGCTGGGAGGCCGGGGGCCGGGGGAGCGGCGGGAGCGCGAGCAGGTGGGCCGGTGGCCCGGGAAGCGGGCGAGAGGGGAGGGGAGGGGAGGGGAGGGGAGAGAAGGATCGGGAGCGGGCGGGGCGGGAGTGGGCGTACGGGAGGGGTAGCGGGAGAAAGGGAAGCAGGCCGGGCCGCCACGAAGGTCGTGGGTGGCGGCCCGGGCCGCTATGTCATCAGGCATGGTCAGGCCACACCACCCGCGGTGTTCCTCCGGCGCAGCGCGTAGACGCCCGCGGCTCCGAGGCCGAGGACCGCGACTCCGCCGGCCGTGACACCCGGCGAGGCGAGACCGCCGCCACCGGTGTGCATGCCGCCGTGCGGCTTCTCGTGCTCCGAGTCCCAGGAACCGGAGCCTGAGGAGTCCTTCTCCCAGGAGCCCTTCTCACTGCCCGAGGAGTCCTTCTCCCAGGAGCCCTTCTCGCTGTCGGAGTTCGAGGAGCCCTTGTCCTTGTAGGTCTCCGGGTCGTACTTCTTGTCATCCTTGGCCGTGTCGTCCGACTTGAGGAACGTCAGCGCGCCGCCGCCGGTGTGCACACCGCCGCT
Organism: Streptomyces sp. NPDC002580; assembly: GCF_042889485.1. Lineage (NCBI taxonomy): Bacteria > Bacillati > Actinomycetota > Actinomycetes > Kitasatosporales > Streptomycetaceae > Streptomyces > Streptomyces sp. NPDC002580. The sequence goes on from NZ_JBIAQZ010000011.1 coordinate 58,686, forward strand.
CGGCTTGTCGTGGTGCCACGAGGGCTTCTCGTGCTCCGGCTTCTCGTGCTCGGGCTTGCCGTGCTCCGGCTTCTCGTGCTCCGGCTTGCCGGGCTCCTCCTTGCCGGGCTCTTCCTTGCCGTAGGAGGAGTCGTCCTCCTTGCCGTAGGAGGACGACTCCTCCTTCTTGCCTTCCGAGGACTCCTCCTCCTTGCCGTACGAAGAGGAGTCCTCCTTGGTCGAGGCGGAGGAGTCCTGGTCCTTGGGGGATGAGGAGGATGAGGAGTCGCCTTGGTCCCAGTCGCCGGCCGTGACGGCATAGGCGCCGGGGGCGGCGATCGCGAGAGCGGCGGTGGCCGTCGCGGCTGCGAGGAGCATGCGGGCAGATCGCATTTTCGGAGTCCTTCCGTCGCGGCCGGGCAGCTGACCTCGTGTCAGCGGACAAAAACCCGGCCCGACGTGATCAACCGTCAAGCCGATGAGCGGAGCCCACCACTTGAGAAGCCCGCCCGGCCTACCGCCGACGCCCCGTCCACCGGCCGCCCCGCCGGCCGCCCGGAAGCCGGTCGAACCGTCTGACCTGCTGATTCGCTGATGGGGCCCGGTGTCCAGCGGGCCCGTGCGGTGCTCCGCGTGTGACCCGATCGGCGGCGACACGTCTGCTCGCCCCGCTGGGCCGCGCGGGGTGCCCGGCGTCAGATCGCCGCGGCCGGAGGGCTCATGGCCGTCGGCGGCACACGGCGTACGGGGACGCGGGCCGACCGCGAGGCTCCCGGCTGTGGCGGCCGGCGTGGCGGCCACCGCGCGGGCCGACCGTCCGGGAATGCCGCCCCGACGGTGCGGACACCGCCCGCCCCGGCTCCAAAGCCGTCCGGAGGAAGGGGGGTTGGGTGCGTTCGTGGCCGTCCCGGCTCGGCGCGGACCGCCCGGCCGGGACGGAGACGTGGCTGCCTCGCCTGGGCGGCGACGTGCGGCCCCTCGCCGGGCCGGTGTGCGACCGCCAGGCCGCCGCCGCGCCGAGAACGGCCGTTCGGCCAGGCAGGGCAGGGTCCCGTTGAGGGGAGAGCCGGTCGGTCCCGGCGAGTTCCAGGAGTCCCCGTCGGGCTGTCCCGGCGGTTCTCGGAATCCCCGTCGGGCGTCCCGGCGATGGGAGGCGCCCCGGGGAGACCCGGCTCGCGCGCGGGCGCCCGGGGGAGCGCGGCGACGACCCGGTCCCGGAGAAGCCCGGGGTCAGGTTCCGGAGAGCCTAGGGACAAGATCCCGGGAGGCCCGGGGCAGAACCCCGCCGGGGGGGCGCGGTCAGGAACCGGGCGGGCGCGGTGAGGCCCGGGGGCCCGGAGCGGGCGGGCCCGTGGCGCGCGACCGTCCCGGCCGCGTGGATCCGGGAGCTCGGGTCAGGCGCCGGAGGAGTCCGGGTCAGGCGCCGGGAGGAGTCCGGATCACGGCCACACCAAGCAGTAGGGCTGGTGTCCCGCCTCGTGCAGGCGCTGGGAGAAGTCCTGCCACTCGTGCAGCAGCTGGTAGACGTTGAAGGCGTCTCGTGGGCCGCCCCGGTCGGGGACGGTGGACCAGATGAAGGCGGCGGCGCCGACGGCCTCCTCGCCGATGCCGCGGATGGGGTCGACGACGGTCATCGGGAGCTTGACCACGGCGTAGTCGGGGTGCAGGACGACGAGTTCGAGCGGCGGCACCTTGCTCAGGGGGACGCCTTCTATGCCGGTGAGGACCATCGCGGCCATCGTCTCCGGCTTGATCTTGGTGAACATGCCGTTCATGCCGAGCTCGTCGCCGCCGAGCTCCTCGGGCCGCATCGAGATCGGGACGCGGGCTGCCGTCGCGCCGTCCGGCGCGCCGAAGTATTTGTACGTCACCCCCACTCGGCCACCATTCCCGTTCTCCGATCGCAGTCGCTCCACCTCGCGGTCGATCCGCTCGGGCTCACTCTGCGATCCCTGTGCCTGTCCGGCCCGTGTTCCGGCCGCTTCCTCCGCCTCGCGCCGGTGTTTTCCCCGCCGGGCACGCCGAGGGTTGAGGTCGTCGGTCCCCTCGCCCAGTCCGCCACCGCGATGCATATCTCCACCCGACTGCTTTTCTAAGTCGCGCGACCCCCGCCACGCAACCCGATCATCGTGACAGTGACCTCCCCCACGGTCGCACGCCGAAACGTACGCCGAAACACCTGTCCGCGGGATCTTCGCGGCCCCTGAACGCTGTCGTTCATGTGAGCTGTCCGTTCGTGACCCAGTTTCGCAGATGGCCGACGGAAGGGGCCCGGTTGTCGTACCGGACTCCGTCACACCGGCCCCACGATGGCCGGGATCATTCCTCTGTGAAGCCGTACGTCGGCCCGGGTCCGTCCGTTCACGCTCCCCCGTGCTCCGCCTCGCGTCCACCGGCTCTTCCCCTCACGGCCCCCGGCCGCCCCTGGCCTACCCTGAGGTTGTCACTAGCCCCCCGGAGTCGGAGACGTCGCAGGTCATGACCGAACTGCCATACCCCTACGAAGCCCCAGCCTCGCAGTCGCTGTTCGACCGTGCGGAGGTCGTCACGCCAGGTGGCGTGAATTCTCCCGTGCGCGCCTTCCGCGCCGTGGGCGGTACGCCCCGGTTCATGGTGTCCGGTGACGGTCCGTACCTGACCGACGCCGACGGCCGCGAATACGTCGACCTCGTCTGCTCCTGGGGTCCGATGATCCTCGGGCACTCCCACCCGGAGGTCATCGCCGCCGTTCAGGAAGCCGTGTCCCGCGGTACGTCCTTCGGTACGCCCGGTGAGGGCGAGGTCGCCCTGGCCGAGGAGATCGTCGCGCGCGTCGAGCCCGTCGAGCAGGTCCGGCTCGTCTCCAGCGGCACCGAGGCGACCATGTCGGCCATCCGGCTCGCCCGCGGGTTCACCCGGCGGTCGAAGGTGATCAAGTTCGCCGGCTGCTACCACGGGCACGTCGACTCGCTGCTCGCCGCGGCCGGCAGCGGGCTGGCGACCTTCGCGCTGCCCGACACCCCCGGTGTCACCGGCGCCCAGGCCGCCGACACGATCGTGCTGCCCTACAACGACCTGGAGGCGGTCCAGGCCGCCTTCCACGCGCACCCCGGTGAGATCGCCTGTGTGATCACGGAGGCCTCGCCCGGGAACATGGGCGTGGTGCCGCCCGCGCCCGGTTTCAACCAGGGTCTCAAGGACGCGTGCGCGAAGAACGGCGCGCTCTTCATCTCCGACGAGGTGATGACCGGCTTCCGCACCAGCAGGGCCGGCTGGTTCGGGATCGACGGCGTACGTCCGGACCTGATGACCTTCGGCAAGGTGATGGGCGGCGGCTTCCCGGCCGCCGCGTTCGGTGGCCGCGCGGACATCATGGCGCACCTCGCCCCGGCCGGGCCGGTGTACCAGGCGGGCACGCTCTCGGGCAATCCCGTCGCCACCGCCGCTGGGCTCGCGCAGCTGCGGCTGCTCGACGAGGCCGCGTACGCCAAGGTCGACGCGGTGTCGGAGCGGATCCGGACGCTGGTGACCGAGGCGCTCGCCAAGGAGGGTGTGACCCACCGTCTGCAGAGCGCCTCCAACATGTTCTCCGTCTTCTTCACGGGACGTGAGGTGCGCGACTACGAGGGCGCGAAGGCGCAGGAGTCCTTCCGCTACACCGCGTTCTTCCACTCGATGCTGGCGCAGGGCGTGTATCTGCCGCCGTCCTCGTTCGAGTCGTGGTTCGTATCGACGGCCCACGACGACCAGGCGGTTCAGCGGATCGCCGACGCCCTTCCGGCGGCGGCACGGGCAGCGGCGGAGGCCACGGCATGAGCGTGACGATCGGTACGAACGGGGACACCGGGAGCGCGGGTGGCGACGACATCACCGTCGTCCACCTGATGCGGCACGGCGAGGTCGCCAACCCGGAGGGTGTGCTCTACGGGCGGCTGTCCGGGTACCACCTGTCCGAGCTCGGGCGGCGGATGGCCGACCGGGTGGCCGAGCACCTCGCCTCGCGTGACGTGACGCACGTCGTGGCCTCGCCGCTGGAGCGGGCGCAGGAGACGGCCACGCCGATCGCGAAGGCGCACGGTCTCGACCTGGCGACCGACGGCCGGCTCATCGAGGCCGACAACGTCTTCCAGGGCAAGACCTTCGGCGTCGGGGACGGCGCGCTGAAGCGGCCGGAGAACTGGAAGCACCTGGTCAACCCGTTCAAGCCGTCCTGGGGCGAGCCGTACGTCGACCAGGTGGTGCGGATGGTGGGGGCGCTGGACGCGGCCAAGGACGCCGCGCGCGGCCACGAGGCGGTGCTGGTGAGTCATCAGCTGCCGATCTGGATCGTGCGCAGCTACGTGGAGAAGCGGCGGCTGTGGCACGACCCCCGCAAGCGGCAGTGCACGCTGGCCTCCCTGACGACGTTCACCTACCGGGGCGACAGGATCGTGTCCGTGGGGTACACCGAGCCGGCGCGCGATCTGGTTCCGGCTCATCTGCTCGCCGGTGCCAAGCCGGTGAAGGGCAAGGACAAGGCGTTCGGGGCCTGACGGGCGGAGAAGTCGGGCCAAATGGTCTCATCTTCGTAAAATCGTATAAACATCCGCGAGTTGAACGGAACCTCTGACGTCAACGTGTCCTCTCATGGAGTGCCAGCTGAGAGTCAGCTGAGAGGGCGCCATGAGATGAGGACCGTATGCGGGACGTCAGCCGGAGGGGAATGATCGGCCTCGGGGCGGGTGCCGCGGCCACGCTGGGGCTCGCCGCGTGCGGCACCACCGCCCAGGGGGACGCCGCGGGCCGCCCCGGCGGCTCCCCCTCGCCCTCCGGCACCGGCCGGCCCGGCGCCCCGAAGAAGCCGGCCGCGCGTCTCATCGGCGACGGCTCCACCGCGTACACGGGCAAGCAGCCGCGCCAGCCCCGGTATCCCGTACCGCTGGAGCCGGGCGAGACCCCGCCGCAGTTCGTGGTCTTCTCCTGGGACGGTGCCGGAGAGGTCGGCACCGGTCTCTTCGATCGCTTCCTCCGGCTCGCCCGGGAGAACGACGCGCACATGACGTTCTTCCTCTCCGGGCTCTATGTGCTGCCCGAGTCGAAGAAGCGCGTCTACGACCCGCCGAACAACCCGCGCGGCGCCTCGGACATCGGGTACCTGAGCGACGAGCACGTCAGGTCCACCCTGAAGCTGGTCCGTCAGGCCTGGCTCGACGGCCACGAGATCGGCACCCACTTCAACGGCCACTTCTGCGGCGGCTCCGGATCGGTCGGCAACTGGACGTCCCGGCAGTGGGCCAGCGAGATCGAGCAGGCCAAGGCCTTCGTCACCCAGTGGCGCACCCACACGGGCTGGACGGATCTGCCCGCGCTGCCCTTCGACTACGAGAAGGAGCTCATCGGCGCCCGCACCCCCTGCCTGCTCGGCCAGGACAATCTGCTGCCCGTCGCCCGAGAGCTCGGCTGGCGTTACGACGCCTCCTCGCCCGGCGGCGTCCAGCGCTGGCCGCAGAAGAAGCAGGGACTGTGGGACCTGCCGCTCCAGGCGATGCCCTTCCCCGGGCACCGCTTCGAGGTCCTCTCGATGGACTACAACATCCTCGCCAACCAGTCGGTCAACTCCACCCGGGCGCCCTCGTACAACTACCCGGCCTGGCGTACCCAGGCCGCGGAATCGTACGTATCGGGATTCAAGCGGGCATACGAGACGAACCGGGCGCCCTTCTTCATCGGCAACCACTTCGAGGAGTGGAACGGCGGCATCTACATGGACGCCGTCGAGCACGTCTTCACCCACGTCGCCCGCGAGAAGGAGAAGGGCGGCGACGTACGCCTCGTCTCCTTCCGCCAGTTCGTGGACTGGCTGGACGTGCAGCGGCCCGAAGTGCTGGAGAAGCTCCAGTCGATGGACGTGGCGGAGCGGCCCGCCGGCGGCTGGAACGCCTACCTCCGGGGGCGGCCCGCCTGAAATGCGGGTTTCCACCCGCAAGGGGGGTGCGGAAGATCCCCGAAACGGGCATGCGAAACTTTTCACATGAGTGCCGCCTGCCGCGCAGACCAGCGCCCGAACCGCACCCGTGCCGCTCTGTACGCCGCCGGGGCCGCCGTCGCCGCGCTCGTCCTGTCCGCGTGCGGATCCGGCGGCACCAGCGGCGGTTCGGGCAACAGCAACTTCGTCTCCGGCAAGGACGGCATCTCCACCGTCGCCAAGGGCTCCCGCGACACCGCCCCCGACCTCTCCGGCCCGACCGTCGACGGCAAGCAACTCGACGTCGCCGACTACAAGGGCAAGGTCGTCGTCCTGAACGTGTGGGGCTCCTGGTGCCCGCCGTGCCGCGCCGAGGCGCCCAACTTCGTCAAGGTCGCCAAGGAGACCGCCGGACAGGGCGTGCAGTTCGTGGGCATCAACACCCGTGACGCCGACACCGCCCCCGCGAAGGCCTTCGAGAAGGAGAAAGGGGTCACGTACCCCAGCCTCTACGACCCGACGGGCAAGCTGATGCTCCGGTTCAAGAAGGGCACGCTCAACCCGCAGACGATCCCCTCGACACTCATCATCGACCGGGACGGCAAGATCGCGGCCCGTACGCTCCAGGCGCTCAGCGAGGACAAGCTGCGCGAGATGCTCGACCCCGTCCTCGCGGAGAAGTGACCGGCGTGTCCCTCCTCCTCTCGTCCACGCAGCTCGCCTCGGCCGACCTGAGCGGCACGGTCTCCGACGGTGCCCTGCTGCTCGCGCTGCCGATCGCGGTCCTCGGCGGCCTCGTCTCCTTCTTCTCGCCGTGCGTCCTGCCGCTCGTCCCCGGCTATCTGTCGTACGTCACCGGGGTGAGCGGCACCGATCTGGCGGACAGCAGACGCGGGCGGATGGCGGCGGGCGCGAGTCTGTTCGTGCTCGGCTTCACCGCCGTCTTCGTCTCCGGCGGAGCCCTGTTCGGCTACTTCGGGTCGACGCTCTTCGCGTACCAGGACACGCTGTCCAAGGTGCTCGGCGTGCTCATGATCCTCATGGGCGTCTTCTTCATGGGGCTGATGCCCTGGCTGACCCAGCGCGAGTTCCGCTTCCACAAGCGGCCGGTGACGGGTCTGCTCGGGGCACCGGTACTGGGCGCGCTGTTCGGCATCGGCTGGACGCCCTGCATCGGTCCGACCCTCGCGTCCGTGCTGGCGCTCTCCTCCAACGAGGCGAGTGCCGGACGTGGCGCCATACTGACCGTCGCGTACTGCCTCGGTCTCGGCGTGCCCTTCGTCCTCGCCGCTGTCGCCTTCCGCAAGGCACTCGGCGCGTTCGGCTGGGTCAAGCGCCACTACGTCTGGGTCATGCGCATCGGCGGCACGATGATGATCGTGACCGGCGTGCTCCTGCTCACAGGCGCCTGGGACAGCCTGGTGCAGCAGATGCAGACGTGGTCCAGCGGCTTCACGGTAGGGATCTGATCCATGAGCACGACCGACACTGACACCGGCGCCGGCGCCGAGGGGACGGCCGAACCGGCGGCGGCCAAGCGGCACATCGGGGTGAGCGCCGACGGCGAACTCGGCGAGGCCGGCTCGCAGCTGTCCACCGCCCCCGTGGAGACGGTGGTGCCCGGCTCCTTCGGCGGCCCGCGCACTCCCGGCGCCGCGGGATGGATCGCCTGGAGCGCCCGCGAGGCCGTCGGCTGGGCCCGCTGGTTCTGGCGCCAGCTCACCTCGATGCGGGTCGCGCTGATTCTGCTCTTCCTGCTGTCGCTCGGCGCCATCCCCGGATCCGTGATCCCGCAGTCCGGCACCGACGCGGCGAAGGTGCAGGAGTTCAAGGACGCGCACAGCGTGCTCGGCCCGCTCTACGACCGGCTCGGCCTGTTCCACGTGTACGGCTCGGTGTGGTTCTCCTCGATCTACATCCTGCTGTTCGTCTCGCTCATCGGCTGCATCGTGCCCCGCACCTGGCAGTTCGTCGGGCAGTTGCGCGGCCGTCCGCCGGGCGCCCCCAAACGGCTGTCCCGACTGCCCGCGTACGCGACCTGGCGCACGGCCGCCGAACCCGAGCAGGTCCGCGAGGCCGCGCTGAAGATCCTCGGGCAGCGGCGCTTCCGGGCGCACATCGAGAAGGACGCCGTCGCCGCCGAGAAGGGCTACCTGCGCGAGACCGGCAACCTGCTCTTCCACATCGCGCTGATCGTCATGCTCGTCGCCTTCGCCTGGGGCCAGCTCTTCAAGTCCGAGGGCGACAAACTGATCGTCGAGGGCGACGGCTTCTCCAACACGCTCCTGTCCTACGACGACTTCAAATCCGGCAGCCTCTTCAGCACCGACGACCTCACGCCGTTCAGCTTCGACCTGAAGAACTTCACCGGCACCTACGAGCGGACCGGCCCCAACAAGGGCACCCCCCGCACGTACCAGGCGACCGTCACCTACAACGTCGGCGCCTACGGCAAGGGCCGGAAGGCCGTCGTCAAGGTCAACGAGCCGCTGGTGGTCGGCGACTCGAAGGTCTACCTCACCGCGCACGGCTACGCGCCCGTCGTGACCGTCCGGGACGGCAGGGGCGAGACCGTCTTCCACGGCGCCGTGCCGCTGCTGCCGCTCGACTCCAACGTCACCTCGCAGGGCGCCGTCAAGGTCATGGACGGCTACAAGGACGCGCGGGGCAGGAGCGAACAGCTCGGCTTCTCCGCCTTCTTCGTGCCGACCTTCGCCGGGGCGGGCAAGGGCGACATGTTCTCCCAGTTCCCCGCGCTCGACTACCCCGTGCTCGCGCTGAGCGGCTTCCACGGCAGCCTCGGGGTCGACGCCGGTCTCCCACAGAACGTGTACCAGCTCGAGACCTCCCACATGAAGCAGTTCAAGGACGCGAAGGGCGACATCCTCAAGTCGCGGCTGCGGCCCGGCGAGACGATGAAGCTGCCGGACGGAGCCGGTTCGATCACCTTCGAGAAGGACATCAAGGAGTGGGCGAACTTCCAGGTCACCCAGCAGCCCGGCAGTGACTGGGCGCTGGCCGGAGCGTTCGCCGCGATCCTCGGCCTCGCCGGATCGCTGTTCATCCAGCGCCGCCGTGTCTGGGTGCGGGCCACCACCGGTGCCGACGGTGTGACCGTCGTCGAGATGGCCGGGCTCGGCCGCAGCGAGTCCGCGAAACTCCCCGAGGAGCTCGGCGACCTGGCCGCGCTCGTGCACGAACAGGCACCCACCAAGTCCGACGAAGACGCGGCACCCACCGACGCCGACGCCGAACCCCCCGTATCCGCCGCCGAAGGGGCTGAGAAGCCGTGACGCTCGCCACCGCCCACGACCTGGGCGCCGTGACCGAACTGGCCACCGCGACCAACGAACACCTCGCCAACATCAGCAACACGCTGATCTACTCCGCGATGGCCGTCTACACCCTGGCCTTCCTCGCCTTCATCGCCGAGTGGCTCTTCGGCAGCCGCAGCAAGGTCGCCCGCACCGCGAGCGCGCTCACCGCGACCGGCGGACAGGCGGACACGACGGCCCCCGAGGTCACCGTGCAGAAGGCCGGCGGCACCGCCGTACTGGAGCGGCCGAAGGTCGTCACCCGGTCCTCGGCCGGCTCGCGGGACGTGCCCGACGGGCCCGGCGCGCACGGCGGGGACGAGCAGGGCGACCTCTACGGGCGCATCGCGGTGTCCCTCACCGTGCTCGCGTGGGCCGTCGAGGCGGCCGGTGTCGTCGCCCGCGCCCTGTCGGTGCGGCGGGCGCCGTGGGGCAACATGTACGAGTTCAACCTCACCTTCTCCACCGTCGCCGTCGGGGTCTTCCTCGCGCTGCTCGCGCTGCGGAAGAACGTCCGCTGGCTCGGCCTGCCCCTGGTCACCTCGGTCCTGCTCGACCTCGGTCTCGCCGTCACGGTCCTGTACACCGCGAGCGACCAGCTGGTCCCCGCGCTGCACTCGTACTGGCTGTACATCCACGTCTCGACCGCGATCCTGTGCGGCGCCGTCTTCTACGTGGGTGCCGTCGGCACGCTGCTCTACCTCTTCAAGGACTCCTACGAGAACAAGCTCGTGAACGGCGGGACGCCCGGCAGGTTCGCCACCTCCGTCATGGAGCGGCTGCCCGCCTCGGCCTCGCTCGACAAGTTCTCCTACCGGGTGAACGCCGCCGTCTTCCCGCTGTGGACGTTCACGATCATCGCGGGCGCGATCTGGGCGGGCGACGCCTGGGGCCGCTACTGGGGCTGGGACCCCAAGGAGACCTGGGCGTTCATCACCTGGGTCGCCTACGCCTGCTACCTGCACGCTCGGGCCACGGCCGGATGGAAGGGCCGCAAGGCCGCCTACATCGCCCTGGCCGCGTTCGGCTGCTGGCTGTTCAACTACTACGGCGTCAACATCTTCGTCAGCGGCAAGCACTCCTACGCGGGCGTCTGACCCGTCCCGACGCGACACGGCCGGCCCCGGTGACCCCGTCACCGGGGCCGGCCTTCGTCGTACGGGCTCCTGGTCCCCTCAGCCGCCGGGCACGGCCTGCGGTGGCAGCGCGACGAGCAACGCCCGCGAGGACGGAGAGATCCCCGGACGCCAGCCGGTCTCCCGGGCCGCCTCGGGCAGGGCGAGCCGGCCCGCGTTGCGCAGCGCCGGATGCGCGTAGCCGCGGAGCGCGGCGAAGAACACGACCTGGTCCGTGATGCCGTCGGCGCGGTCGCGCAGCACCGGTTCCAGGAGTCCGAGGCCCCCGGGCTCCTGGACGTTGTCGATCAGCAGGACCGGGCGTCCGTGCCGGTTCGAGCGCTGGACGACTCCCGCGTAGGCGTCGTCGAGGTCCGCCAGCATCGCCCGGACGAGATGGCGTTCGGCGTGTCTGCGGGAGTCGCCGCCCGCCCGGAAGTGCCGGGAGAGCAGGACCAGCGCGAGTTTGGGGCTGCCGCCCGCGCCCGGGTAGTCCCGGTACCAGGTGGCCGCCCTGCGCAGTCGGCGGTGGGCCGGGGCGACGCCCTCCGTGAACGCCTCCAGGGTGGCCTCGATGATCGGCTCCACCACGGGACGCGTTCCGCTCATCGACGTGACGAGCTTGGAGATCGCCTTGCTCACCCAGCGTCCGTCGAGTCCGGACAGCCACGAGTCGGTCCGGCTGAGCAGCAGGATCCGTTCCGCCTCCTGCCGCAGGCGGGGCACGTCGTGGGTGCTCCAGCCGCCCGCGGTCACGGCCAGCAGTCCGGAGGACAGCCGCGGGAAGCCGATCCGGCCGGCGCCCTTCACCGGTTCGGCGAGCTGCTCCGCCGCCGTGGTGAGCGCCTGCCCGACCGGGGACCAGGACTCCGCGGGGCGTTCGGCGGGCGGCGCGGCGAACTGCCGGTCCTCGCCGTCGATCAGGGCGAGGGGCGTGTGCCCGCGGTAGGCGTCGCGCAGTTCGAGGAGCGCGGTCGTCTTGCCCAGTCCCCGGCCGCCCGCGAACACCACGAAGGGCGGTTCGCCGGGATGTTCGTACGGCGTGGCACCGAGCTGGTACGGACGCAGGCCGACCAGTCGTGAAGCGAGTCCGGGCGGTTCGGTGTCGAACAGCGCCCCGTTGACGTGCAGCCCTGTGTGCACCGCAACTCCCCCTGGTCCGCGGCCCGGTCCGATGTGCTGTTGTGAGGTGTATCAACAACAGGTGAGGAAGGGGCGGTTGGTTCGGAATAGGCTGCGGGTCGTCCGTTCGGCTGCCCATGTGTTCCGCTGTTCAACCGGTAATGATCGAATCGCGCTGTCGGCGCGGGCGGATCTGAGCGTCGCCGGAGCCCGCGCGACGCGGGCCCACGGGCGCGGGCCGGAGCCGGTCCGCCACCAGGCCGTCACCGGCGTCAGCCGCCGATGTCCTCGTTCCACAGAACCGGGTTCGCCGCCACGAAGTCCCGCATCAGCCGCGTGCACGCGGGATCGTCGAGCAGCACGATCTCCACGCCGAGCCCGGCGAGCCAGTCGTGTCCGCCGTGGAAGGTGGCCGCCTCGCCGACGACGACCCGGGAGATCCCGAACTGCCGGACCAGGCCGCTGCAGTACCAGCAGGGCGACAGGGTGGTGACCATGGTCGTGCCGCGGTACGACCGCTGCCGTCCCGCGTCCCGGAAGGCGGCGGTCTCGGCGTGCGCCGAGGGGTCGCCGTCCTGGACACGGCGGTTGTGGCCGCGGCCCAGAAGGGTGCCGTCCGCGCCGTACAGCGCGGCCCCGATGGGGATGCCGCCCTCGGCGAGCCCCGCCCGCGCCTCCGCCACGGCGGTGCCGAGCCACGCGCGGGCCTGTGCCTGATCGATGCGCTCCATCCCCCGATTCTCCCGGGACCCGCGCTCTCCGGCGGCCGAGGGCGCGCATCGGCACCCTGGACAGGACCCCGTCGGCACCGTCGGCGGGCCCCCATCGGAGCCGTCGATGGTGCCATCGGCAGGACGCCCCGGCAGCCCGTGGCCCGACGCCGGGTCCCGCTCCTACCTTCGGGGCATGACCTCCACCACCGCAGTCGAGAACAAGGGCGCCGCCCAGCTGACCGCCGCCATGATGCTCTCCGGCACCCTCGGCGTCTTCGTCGTCGAGTCCGGGGCCTCGCCCTTCGACGTCGTGTTCTTCCGGGTCCTGTTCGGGGCGCTCGCCCTCGGCGGCTACGCGCTGGCCCGGGGCTGCTTCCGGGGCCACGGCCTCACCCCGCGCACGCTCGGACTCGCCGCGCTCGGCGGGGTGTTCATCGTCTTCAACTGGGTCCTGCTCTTCCAGTCGTACGAGAACACCTCGATCTCCGTCGCGACCGTCGTCTACCACACCCAGCCCTTCTACGTGGTGCTGCTGGGCGCCCTGCTCTTCCGCGAACGGCTCACCGCCGCCAAGGCGGGCTGGATCGCCGTGGCCTTCGCCGGCCTGATCCTCGTCTCGGGGGTCTCCCCGGCCGACTTCACGAACGGCGGAACGTACCTCACCGGCGTCGGCCAGGCCCTGCTCGCCGCGCTCCTCTACGGCCTGGCGACCCTGGTCACCAAGCAGATCACCGGCGTACGGCCCCATCTCGTCGCGCTCGTCCAGGTGCTCGTCGGCATCCCGCTGCTGCTCCCCTTCGCCGACTTCGGCGCGATGCGCGGCACCGGCGCGGACTGGGGCTGGCTGGTCGGGCTCGGCGTCGTCCACACGGGGCTGATGTACGTCCTGATGTACGCCGCGTACGCCAAGCTCCCGACCGCGAAGATCGCGGTGCTCGCGTTCACCTACCCGGCCGTCGCGATGGTCATGGACTGGGCCGTGTACGGCCACCACATCGGACTCGTCCAGGCCCTCGGCGTCCCGCTGATCGTGACGGCCAGCCTGAAGGTCACGCTCTCCCGGACCCGTCCGGCGGACGGGACCGCGCGGACCGTCCGGGTCAGCCGGGCCGCCCGGACTCCTCGGACATCAGCTGCCGGGCCCGCTCGACGAACAGCCGGGCGTGAGCCGGCAGCCGCTTCCCGGCCCGCCACGCCAGTTGGGTCGACAGAGTGAACGGCGTCTCCCAGCCCAGCCGTACGAGCTCGCCCCGCGCCAGCTCCGCGGCGACCGTCACCTCGGGAAGCAGCGCGACACCGAGGCCGGCCGCCGCGGCCCGCTTGGTCGCCTCGATCGTGCCGAACTCCATGAACGAGACCGGCGATCCTTCCGGGGCGCGGGAGTTGAGTTCGCGCTCGAACAAGTCCCGGTAGGCGCAGCCGGGTTCGGTGGCGAGCAGCGGACGCCGAAGGATGTCGGCCGTGGCCGGTGCCGTGCCGGTGAGCGGATCACCGGGGGCGGCGACCAGCGCGAGCGGTTCCACCGACAGCACCGCGACCTCGAGACCCGGGTGCTCGGTCTCCTCCTCCATCAGGAAGCCGACGTCGTACGTGCCCTGGCGCAGCGCCCGGCGGGTGTCGTCGCCGATGGTCGTGCGCAGCGAGAGCCGCACCCGGGGATGGCGGTGGTGGAAGAACTCCAGGAGCGGCGGCAGCCGGTACGAGGTCAGGGACTCCATGGTGCCGACGGTGAGCGTCCCGGAGGGCTCCTCGGCGTCGACGACCGCGGCCCGCGCCTCCTCGGTCAGCTCGATGATCTGCCGGGCGTAGGGCAGCAGCCGTGTCCCCGCCTCGGTCAACCGGATCCGGCTGCCGAGCCGGTCGAAGAGTTCCGTGCCGAGCGAGGACTCCAGGGCGCGGATCTGACTGGTCACACTGGACTGCGCGTACGCCAGCTCGGTCGCGGCCCGGGTGAAGCTCAGCACGCTCGCGACCTTCTCGAAGGTCACCAGCAGGCGCAGTTCCATGTCAGGAATCCTCGTCGGTCCCGGTCCGGTCCCGGTCCTCGCGCCGCTTCAGCTCGTCCTCGCGGCGTCGCAGATCGGCCTCCCAGTCCTTCAGCAGCGCCTCGTCCTTGCGGTTGTCCGCCTTGAGGGATGCGAGGAACTCGGGGTTGTCGTCGGGAGCGACGAACGCCGTCCGCTGGTTGCGGTGCCACTCGGAGGGGGTGGAACCGCCCGCCGGACCCTTGCGGTTGCGGCCCGCGACCAGCCAGGCGACCGGACCGACCAGCACCTCGCCGAAGAGCAGGATGATGATGACCCAGACGACCTTGGGCAGGCCCCTGACCTCCTCCTCCGGCGTGTTCAGGCAGTCGATGAAGGCGTAGATCCACAGCGCCAGGACCAGCAGGAAGGGCAGATACCTGAGCATGGCCGAACGTTCCCCCAGTGAGTGACGGCTGGGCGGCGCGGGCCCCCCGGTGACGGGCACAGGTTAGCCGGTGGCCGATACTTGGACACATGGCTTACGACGATCTTCGCTCCCTGCTCAGGGCGCTGGAGCGCGAGGGTGACCTCAAGCGCATCAAGGCCGAGGTGGATCCGTACCTGGAGGTCGGGGAGATCGTCGACCGGGTCCAGAAGGCGGGCGGCCCCGCGCTGCTCTTCGAGAACGTGCGCGGGTCGGCGATGCCGCTCGCGATGAACGTGTTCGGCACCGACCGGCGTCTGCTGAAGGCCCTCGGCCTGAAGTCGTACGCCGAGATCTCCGACAAGATCGGCGGGCTGCTGAGGCCCGAACTGCCGCACGGGTTCGTCGGGGTGCGCGAGGCCTTCGGGAAGCTCGGCGCGATGGCGCACGTCCCGCCGAAGAAGGTCAAGGACGCGCCGGTGCAGGAGGTGGTGCTGCGCGGCGAGGACGTCGACCTCGACGCCCTGCCCGCCCTGTTCACCTGGCCCGACGACGGCGGCTCCTTCTTCAACCTCGGGCTCACCCACACCAAGGACCCCGAGTCCGGCATCCGCAACCTCGGTCTGTACCGGCTCCAGCGCCACGACAAGCGCACCATCGGCATGCACTGGCAGATCCACAAGGACAGCCGGAACCACTACCAGGTCGCGGCCCGCAGGGGCGAGCGGCTGCCGGTGGCGATCGCCTTCGGGTGCCCGCCCGCCGTGACGTACGCCTCCACCGCCCCGCTGCCCGGTGACATCGACGAGTACCTCTTCGCCGGGTTCCTCCAGGGCAAGCGGATCGAGATGGTCGACTGCAAGACCGTGCCGCTCCAGGTGCCGGCGAACGCCGAGGTCGTCCTCGAAGGCTGGCTGGAGCCGGGCGAGATGCTGCCCGAGGGGCCGTTCGGCGACCACACCGGGTTCTACACCCCGCAGGAGCCTTTCCCGGCGCTGACCATCGACTGCGTGACGATGCGCCGGCGGCCGCTGCTCCAGTCCATCGTGGTGGGACGGCCCCCGACGGAGGACGGACCCCTCGGCCGGGCGACGGAGCGTTTCTTCCTCCCCCTGTTGAAGATCATCGTCCCGGACATCGTGGACTACCACCTGCCGGAGGCGGGCGGCTTCCACAACTGCGCGATCGTCGCGATCGACAAGAAGTACCCCAAGCACGCCCAGAAGGTGATGCACGCCGTCTGGGGCGCCCACATGATGTCCCTGACGAAGCTCATCGTGGTCGTCGACGCGGACTGCGACGTCCACGATCTGCACGAGGTCGCCTGGCGCGCCCTCGGCAACACCGACTACGGACGTGACCTCACCGTCGTCGAAGGCCCGGTCGACCACCTCGACCACGCGTCCTACCAGCAGTTCTGGGGCGGCAAGGCGGGCATCGACGCGACGAGGAAGTGGCCCGAGGAGGGCTACACCCGGGACGGCGGCTGGCCCGAGATGGTGCTGTCCGACCCGGAGACGGCGTCGAAGGTCGACCGCCGTTGGAAGGAGTACGGGCTGTGAGTTCAGCTTCCGCGGCGCTTCCGCAACCGGGCCGGACCAAGGCGTTCCTGCGCCTCGTCATGATCGAGCACTCGGTGTTCGCGCTGCCCTTCGCCTACATCGCCGCGCTGACCGCGATGTTCGCGGCGGACAAGAACATCCACTGGGTGACACTGCTCCTCGTCACCGTCGCGATGGTCGGTCTGCGCACCTTCGCCATGGCGGCGAACCGGATCATCGACCGCGAGATCGACGCCCGCAATCCCCGCACGGCCCAGCGCGAACTGGTCACCGGCGCGATGAGCGTGAAGCACGCCTGGACGGGCGCGCTGGTCGCCCTGGTCGTGTTCCTCGCCGCCGCGGCCCTGCTCAACCCGCTGTGCCTGGCGCTGGCGCCCATCGCGGTCATCCCGATGGTCGTCTACCCGTACGGCAAGCGGTTCACGAACTTCCCGCAGGCGATCCTGGGTCTCGCCCAGGCGATGGGCCCGATCGGCGCCTGGATCGCCGTCACCGGCACCTGGTCGTGGGACGCCGTGATCCTCGGCCTCGCGGTCGGCGTCTGGATCGGCGGCTTCGACCTCATCTACGCCTGCCAGGACGTCGAGACCGACCGCGAGATCGGCGTGATGTCGGTGCCGGCGCGGTTCGGCATCCCCGCCGCCGTCCGGGGCGCGCGAGGCTGTCACGCCGTGACGACGGCCCTCTTCGTCTGGTACGGGCTCGCCACCGGCGCGGGTGCCTTCTTCTGGCTCGGCCTGGTGATCGTCGCGGGCGCGTTCCTCTACGAGCACTCCATCGTGAAGCCGCACGACCTGACCCGCCTGAACCGGGCGTTCTTCCAGGTCAACGGTTTCATCGGCATCGCGCTGTTCGTGTGCGCGCTGCTGGATCTGCTGGTGCGGGGGCTCACCGTCTGAGCGGGGTGCCGTCAGTCTGTGCTTTCGGTTTGTTCCGGGGCGCCCGCAGGTGACGCGGGCGCCCCGATGACGTAGGTCCCCTTCGCGGGCAGGGTCGCCACCAGGTCTCGCTTCCGAAGCTCGACGATGGCGCGGCGCACGGTGCCGATGCTCACGCTGTACAGCTCCGTCATGGCCCGCTCGCCGGGTAGCGCGGCTCCCCGAGGCAGCTTGCCGGACGCGATGTCGGCGGCGATGGCGTCCGCGAGTTTCACGTATTCGTAGCGCGGCAATTCACTCATGCTCCAACGGTGGCGCACCCCTCCGCTGACCGCAGAGTCGGGACGCGGCATACCGCGTCCCGACGCGGTATGCCGCAGTGGGGTGCAGGGGGACGCGGTTACCGGTAAGGTCGAAAAGGAAGACCCCGGCGGCCTGGCAGGGCCCCGGGGCATGGCCAACGCTGGTTGAGGAGCGTCGACATGCTCGACCTTATCCGTCGTACCGTCCACCGCCTGAGTCTTCTGCTCGGCCCGGGCACCGGAACCCATCGCGCGAGACCCCGAATCGCCTGGCAGCCGTACGCCGCCGCCCCGCACCGGCCGGCGGCGCCCCTCTCCCTCCCGCGGCACCGTTCCCCGTACGGCCTCGACGCGCCGCTCGACGGGGACGCGAGCCGTCTCGTGCGCCCCTACCTCACCGCCCACGACCAGGAACGCGCCCGGCAGCGCCGCCGCCGTACCGCCCTGGTGCTCGCCGCCGACTTCGGGATCGACCTCGACCGGCATCTGATCGGCGCGGAAGGGGTGCTCGCATGACGGAGCCGACGCCGTGCGCGAAGCCCCCGGGCCGGATCACGGACCTGCGTCTGCTGCCCTGGCCGTCCCCCGACGGCAAGCCGTGCTACCTGTCGTCCGGGGGCGCGCACGGGTGGGTGACGCGGCTCGCCGACACGGTCGAGGAACGGCAACTGGCCACGGGGGCGGAGGTTCTCGTCCTGGCCCGGGAGGTGCTGGACGACCCCATGGCCCCGTACACCGAGGTGAGGTACGCGGCCATCAGGGTGGCCGAGTGCCTCGGCGACGCCCTGCGGGTGGCCGAGTCCCGGGGGCTGCGCGTGCCCGCGCCGGACACCGGGGGCGACGGGGCGGACCGGACCGGTGGAGCGGGGTCACCCGCCCCGGAGCCGGGCCGGTGAGCCGCCGGGCCGTGTACCGCCACGTGCGGCACACGGTCCGGCACGACCCGAACCGCGGGACGGGTTCCGCGCGGGCGCTCGCCGAGGTCAACGGCTCCACCGGGACGGCCCTGTTCGTGTGCGCGGGCGCCGATCGTGCGGCCGGTGTCCGACCCTGTGAGTACGGTGATCGGCACCGCGCGCCTCCCCGTGGACCCGAAGAACCCCGGCCCGTCCTGAGCCGGGGCCGCCGCGCCGGTAGGCTCAGGGTGTGAACGCAGGAGAATCGCAGCGTCGGCCTTGGATCGTGGGGGTGTCCGGCGCGTCCGGTACGCCGTATGCGGCCGCCGTGCTGCGTTCGCTGGTGGAAGCGGGGGAGTGCGTCGACCTGGTCGTCAGCAGGGCCTCGCGGCTCACGCTGCTCGACGAGACGGGTCTCCCGTTCCGTGACGCCCACTGGCGTGCTGACCTGCGCGAATGGCTGGCGCGGGGAGCGGACGGCAAGCCCGGAACCTTCGACGTCCCCGAGGAACGTCTCGACGGCGTACGGCACTGGAGCGCGGGCGACCTGGCCGCGGGACCCTCGTCGGGCTCGTACCCGGCCAAGGGCATGCTCATCGTGCCCGCGTCCACCGCCTGCGTCGCCGGAGTCGCCCTCGGCCTCTCCAAGGACCTGTTGCAGCGGGCCGCGAGCGTCACCCTCAAGGAGGGCCGCAAGCTGGTCGTCGCCGTGCGGGAGACCCCGCTGAACGGGCAGACGCTGCGTCACCTGGTCTCCCTGGACGACGCGGGCGCGACCGTGCTGCCCGCCTCGCCGGCGTTCTACGCGGGAGCCACCCACATCCAGGACCTGGTGGACTTCGTCGCCGGGCGGGTCCTCGACGCGGCGGGCGTCGAACACCGGCTGTACCGCCGCTGGAAGGGCGAACTCGGGGGCGGTTCCCGGGGAGACACCCCCTGACGGACGCGCACGACGCACCGGGCATCATCGGGCGGCCGGGGTTCAGCACCTCCGCGGACCTTCGCGACACCCCGGGACCCGAAGAGCTCAACACCTCAAGACCTCTCCAGACCTCAAGACCATTCAGACCTCTCAAGACCTTTTCAGCGGAAGGCTTCGATCGCATGGACGCGGTGGACAGGCAGCTCATCCAGGCCCTGAGGGAGAACGGCCGGGCCTCCTACGCGGAGCTGGGGCGCCTCGTCGGTCTGTCGGGACCCAGTGTCACCGACCGCATCAACCGGCTGGAGGCGGCCGGTGTCATCACCGGTTACCGCGCGACGGTCGACTCGGCCTCGCTCGGTCTCGGCGTCACCGCCCTGATCGGCATCTCGCTCTCCGACGCCGCCGACCACGAGGACGTGGCCCACCGGCTGCGCGACCTCCGCGAGATCGAGGACTGCTGGTTCATCGCGGGCGACGACTCGTTCATGCTCAAGGTGCGGTCGAGCGATGTCGACGGTCTGGAGAAGACCATCCGGCGCCTGTCGGGCACCAAGGGCGTCTCCCGGACCCGTACGACGATCGTGCTCTCCACGAAGTGGGAGAACCGGGTCGGAGAGCTGCCCGAGGAGGACTAGCGGGACCGGCGGACGTCCCCGGGTGCGTGAAGGCCCTGATGGGGGGCGGTCCGCCCGGAGGGCGGGGGAGTACGGTTGGCAGCGTTTCGTCACAGGGAGAGGTAATCGCATGGATGTCGGGCTCAAGCGCGAGCTGGAGGACAAGGTCCGGGCCGGTGAGCGGCTCACCCGCGAGGACGGCATCGCGCTGTACGAGTCGGACGACCTGGCCTGGCTCGGCGGGCTCGCGCACGAGGTGCGCACGCGGAAGAACGGCGACGTCGTCCACTTCAACGTCAACCGTCACCTCAACATGACGAACGTGTGCACCGCGTCCTGCGCGTACTGCTCGTTCCAGCGCAAGCCGGGTGAGAAGGACGCGTACACGATGCGCATCGAGGAGGCGGTCCGCCTCGCCACGGCGATGGAGGGCGAGAACCTCACCGAGCTGCACATCGTCAACGGCCTGCACCCGAGCCTGCCGTGGCGCTACTACCCGCGCTCGCTCAGCGAACTGAAGAAGGCGCTCCCGGACGTCTCGCTGAAGGCGTTCACGGCCACCGAGATCCACCACTTCGAGACCATCTCGGGGCTGTCGGCCTCGGAGATCCTCGACGAGCTGATCGAGGCCGGTCTGGAGTCGCTGACCGGCGGCGGCGCGGAGATCTTCGACTGGGAGGTCCGGCAGCACATCGTCGACCACCGCACCCACTGGGAGGACTGGTCGCGCATCCACCGCCTCGCGCACGAGAAGGGTCTCAAGACCCCGTGCACGATGCTGTACGGGCACATCGAGGAGCCCCGCCACCGCGTCGACCACGTGCTGCGGCTGCGTGAGCTCCAGGACGAGACCGGCGGCTTCCAGGTCTTCATCCCGCTGCGCTACCAGCACGACTTCGTGGACATGAAGGACGGCAAGGTCAGGAACCGCCTCCAGGCGCGTACCCAGATGGCGACCGGCGCCGAGGCCCTGAAGACCTTCGCGGTCTCCCGGCTGCTCTTCGACAACGTCCCGCACGTCAAGGTCTTCTGGGTCATGCACGGCGTCCAGACCGCGCAGCTCGCGCTCCAGCACGGCGCCGACGACATGGACGGCTCGGTCGTCGAGTACAAGATCACGCACGACGCCGACAACTACGGCACCCCGAACAAGCTCACCCGCGAGGACCTGCTGGACCTCATCCGGGACGCGGGCTTCCGCCCGGTGGAGCGCAACACCCGCTACGAGATCATCCGCGAGTACGACGGACCGGACCCGGCGCGCAGGGAGTCGCCGCAGCCGATGCGGGTCTGACGTGGCGCTGGACTTCGAACTGGACCCGGCGGTCACTCCCGCGCTCCGGGACGGTGTCGTCGCCCTGTGGGTGGACGTCTCGAACGCGGGCGGCTCCGTCGGCTTCGTGCCGCCGGTGACCGCCGGCGAGGTCCGTCCCGAACTGGTGAAGCACTTCGTCGCCATGGCGGAGGGCCGCACCCGGCTCCTGGTCGGCCGGGACGAGGAGGGCGGCGTCGCCGCGACCGCCTTCCTCACCCGCAACACCCACCGGCTGATGAGGCACTGGATCTGGCTGTACACCGTGATGGTGCACCCCCGGCACCAGGGCAAGGGGTACGGGCGCGACCTGCTCGCGGCGGTCGAGGAGGCCGCGGGCACGCTCGACGGCGTCGACGCGATCCGGCTGACCTGCCGGGGCGGCGAGGGGCTGGAACACTTCTACGCCTCCTGCGGGTACAAGGAGGTCGGGCGGGTGCCCGGCGCGATCCGCGTCGCTCCCGGGGACGAACGGGACGACATCACGATGCTGCTGTCCCTCGCGCTCGGCGGCTGAGGACCCCGCACCCGCGACCCAGGACCCCCTGCAAGATCGTCGTCCCGCCGTGCTTCACTGGACAGTGCCCTTTTGGGAATGTCCGGAACGGAAGAGTGGATTGAGATGCTCCGCTACACACTGATGCGCCTTGGGATCTTCGTGGGCTGCCTCGGGGTCGTCTGGGGCCTCGTCTACTCGGGCATCGCCCCACGCGGCCTCGGCGACTCCAACTACATGTGGGTCGTCCTGCTGGCCCTGGTGATCTCCGCGCCGATCAGTTTCGTCGTCCTGCGCGGGGAGCGCGACCGCGCCTCGGCCCAGGTCGTGGCCCGCGTGGACCGCGCCAAGGCCAACCTGGAGCGCAACCGCAACCAGGAGGACGCCGTCGTCGCCCAGGCCGAGTCCGCCGACAGCGCCCGGGGTCAGGCCTCCTGACGCTCCCGCGCCTGCCGTCCGACGCTCCCGTGCGCCCGGCGCGGCGGCGGCCGATCGTACGCTTGGCGCCATGGGTGCTGTGAAGAGCAAACGGATGCCGCGCGCTGTACGCGAACAGCAGATGCTGGACGCGGCCGTACGGACCTTCGGGCGGTGCGGGTACCGGGCCGCGTCGATGGACGAGATCGCCGAACTGGCGGGCGTGTCCAAGCCGTTGGTCTATCTGTACCTGAACTCGAAGGAAGACCTGTTCACCGCGTGCATCCGGCGTGAGGCCAAGACGCTCACGGCCGCGGTCCGCGCCGGTGTCCGGGACGGACTGCCCGCCGACCGGCAACTCTGGGAAGGGCTGCGGGCGTTCTTCACCCACACCGCCGAGAACCCGGACGGCTGGGCGGTCCTGCACCTCCAGGCGCGTACGCACGGCGAGCCCTTCGCGGCCGAGGTCTCCGCGATGCGCGAGGAACTGGTCCGGTTCGTCACGCGGTTGATCGCCGACGCCGCGCGGGCCGCGCACCGTGACCCCTCGCTGCCCGAGCGGGAGGTCGCCGGGCTCGCCGAGGCGCTGGTCGGCGCGGCCGAGTCGCTGGCCGCGTGGGCCAACGCCACCCCGGGCGTCTCGGCCCGGCAGGCCGCCGCCACCCTGATGAACTTCGCCTGGGCGGGCCTCGGCACCCTCATGCAGGGACGGCACTGGACCCCTCCGGCCCCTGGGGCCCCGGCTGCCCCTGTGGTCCCCGCAGTGCCGGGGGCCCGGCCCGCCGGGGAGCTCTGACGCCCGGCCGGCGGCGCGCGGCGCGCCCGCGTCCCGGATCGTCCCAGGACGCGAGGCGACCCGAGGGCGCGAAGTAGTGGCTGCCGTGGGCCTCGCGGACCTCGAAGTCGGTGAGGGTTCCCGAACGGGCGCTGTTTCGACCGAAGTTCACTCGGTGCGCGCGGGGAGCGGCCGTACGTCGCCGGTCACATGGACGCGGTCGCCGGTGCGGAGTTCGAACGACGCGCCCCGCGCGGCGTAGGTCGCCGTCCCGGGGAGCGCCACGGGAGCCCTGAACTCGGCCCGCACGCCCACCGATTCCGGCGGCCCGTACTCGGCGAGGCAGCGCGCGACGGTCCACATGCCGTGCGCGATGGCGTGCGGGAACCCGAAGAGGCGGGCGGTGAGGGGATGCAGATGGATGGGATTGCGGTCGCCCGAGACGGCGCCGTAGCGCCGGCCGGTGTCCGCGGCGAGGTGCCACTCGCGGAGGGCGGGCAGCGGCCGCCGCTCCTCGGAAGAGGCCGACGGCCGCGCCTCCCACGGAAGTCCGGGCGGGGCGGTTCGGGGGGAGTCCGGCCGGGCCTCCCGCGAGGCCGCGCGTGAGGCGACCTCGCCGATGTCCGGCGGGAGTTCCCCCGGGGCGCCGCGCGGGGTGTTCCGCCGGACGGGGTCCCTGGGGCGGTGCCGGGCGAGATAGGTGCTCCGCGACTCCCACACCAGCTCGCCGTGGACCCGCGCCTCGGTCCGTACGGTCGCCTCGGTGCCCCGCCGGTGCGGTGCCAGCTTCTCGACCAGCACGGCGAGTTCGTACGCGGCGGCCGTGGTGGGCTCCCGGTGCTGGGTGATCTCGATCGCCGTGTGCACCAGTCCGAGGAGCGGCAGCGGGAACGCGCGCCCCGTCATGATCCGCATCGCCAGGGGAAAGGCGAGCACGTGCGGATAGGTGACGGGGAGGGCGGCCCTGCCGGTGGGGAACCCGCACACCCGCTCGTAGGCGGCCAGGTGGGCGAGGTCGACCCGTACCCCGGAGAGGGTCAGCCGGGTGGCGGGGGGCCGGGCGTCCGGGCCGGGGCGCTTGAAGGGGGAGAGCAGGGCGCCGCGGGCCAGCAGCGCGGTGAGGGAACCGGGGGAGGCGAGGTCGCGGGTCCGGGGCTCGGTGCGGACGGGGGGCCGAGTGCGCATCGGTTTCTCCGACTCTTCGCTCCGACGGAATTTACTCTGGAGTAAGTTACCCGGGGTAATGCTACGTCAGGGCCGAGGCCGGGTCGAGGGGTGCCGTCGCGGCCGGTGCGGGGGCGGGGCCCGCCGGGGATCGGCGCGGGTGCCCGGGAGGCGCGCTCCCGGGGGCGGGAGGGGCCGGGTCCGCGGCGGCGGGGCAGGACACAGCTACCCCGGGTAACCCGCACTTCGCCCGACCCAAAGCAACACAAACCCCACACTCGGGCGCCGTAGGCTCCCCGTCTCACCGGGGCACCAGGACCTCCTGAGCACCCGACGTCCCCCTGAACCGCCTGCTTCCCAGGGCCGTATGAGGACGCGCATCCCCACGCGTCCTGGAGCCCTCACACGCCTTGCACCCCCCGGCCTCCGGCCGACAAGGAGCCGCCCCGTGTCCAGTCCGTACTCCCTCGACTCCGTCCCCCCGCTCCCGGAGCCCGAGATCAGACGACTGGACGGCGTCGTGCGCGAGGTCTCGGTACCGCCGATCGCGGGGCACGTGACGCACGGCTCCCTCGCGGACATCCCCTTCGACAACGCGGCCGCGGCCCCGCGCGAGCCGGTCCTCAGCCGGAAGTCGCCGGCCGGCGGCTGGACGGACGTGACCGCAGCGGAGTTCGCCGGGGAAGTCCTGGCGGTGGCCAAGGGACTCATCGCGGAGGGCCTCGTCCCCGGCGACCGGATCGCCATCATGGCCCGGACGACGTACGAATGGACCCTCCTCGACTTCGCCGCCTGGGCCGCGGGCCTGGTCACCGTGCCCGTCTACCCGACGTCCTCCCCCTTCCAGACCCGCTGGATCCTCCAGGACTCGGGGGCCGTCGCGCTCGCCGTCGAAACGGTGGAACAGGCCGCGACACTCGGCCCCGAGCGCGAACACATCCCCGATCTACGGCACATGTGGGTGTTCAAGAAGGGCCACGTGGAGCGCCTCGCGGAACTCGGCCGCGAGGTCCCGGACCAGGAGGTGGCCGTACGGCGCGGGATGCTCGGCCCGGACACGCTCGCCACCCTCGTCTACACCTCGGGCACCACCGGCCGCCCCAAGGGCTGCGTCCTGACCCACGGCAACTTCTTCGCCGAGATCGACAACGCGGTGGAACTGCTCCACCCGATCTTCAAGTCCCGTACCCGGGAGCCCGCCTCCACCCTCCTCTTCCTCCCCCTCTCGCACGTCTTCGGCCGCATGGTGGCGGTGGCCTGTCTGCGCGCGCGGGTGAAACTCGGCCACGCCCCGAGCCTGGAGACCGAGGAACTGCTCGCGGACCTGGCCTCCTTCGCGCCGACCTTCCTGCTGGCCATCCCGTACGTCCTGGAGAAGGTCTTCAACACCGGCCGGGCCACGGCCGAACGGATGGGCCGGGGCTCCTCCTTCGACCGGGCCGCGAGGATCGCCCAGAAGTACGGCGAGGCCGTCGAGGCCAAGCAGCACGGCACCGGTCCCGGCCCGAGCCGGAGCCTGCGGGCGGCCCGCGCCCTCTACGACCCGCTCGTCTACCGCCGTATCCGGAACGCCCTCGGCGGCCGGGTCCGGCACGCCATCTGCGGCGGCTCCCCGCTCGGCCGCCGCCTCGCCGCCTTCTACGCGGGCGCCGGGATCGAGATCTTCGAGGGGTACGGCCTGACGGAGACCACCGCCGCCGCGACCGTCACACCCCCGCACAAACCGCGCCTCGGCACGGTGGGCCTGCCCCTGCCGGGCACCCGGGTGCGGATCGCCGCCGACGGGGAGGTGCTGCTGTGCGGCGCGCAGGTCTTCCGCGGCTACTGGGACCCGCACGCCGGCGGGGTCGTCGACGCGGCGCCCGACGGCTGGTTCGCGACCGGCGACATCGGTGAGCTGGACGACGGCGGCTACCTCGCGATCACCGGCCGCAAGAAGGAGATCCTGATCACCGCGGGCGGCAAGAACGTCGCCCCGGCGCCCCTGCAGGACTTCCTCCGCTCCCATCCGCTGATCGCCCAGTGCATGGTCCTGGGCGACCGCCGGCCGTTCGTCTCGGCGCTCCTGACCCTCGACGCCGAGGGGATCACACACTGGCGCCGGATGAACGGCAAGCACCCGGTCCCCGCCGAACTTGTCATGGACGACCCCGAACTGCTGGCCATCCTGCAACGCGCCGTCGACGAGGCCAACAGACTCGTCTCGCGCCCCGAGTCCATCCGCAGGTTCACCGTCCTGTCCCGGGACTTCACCGAGGCGGCGGGCCACCTGACACCGTCGATGAAGCTGCGGAGAGAGGCGATCGCCCAGGACTTCGCCCAGGAGATCGAGGCCCTGTACGCGCGGTAGCCGGGCAGCACCGGGCCGCGCCGGGCCCGGCTGCCCGGCGTGCCTCAGGAGGAGAAAAGGCAGGAGCCCCGCGACCGGCTGGCGCGGGGCTCCTTGGGTACTGCTATCAGTTCCGGATCAAAGCATTGGGCTCATGGAGCCGAAGGCTTAGAGCGGGGTGACGTTCTCCGCCTGCGGGCCCTTCGGACCCTGCGTGACGTCGAAGGAAACCGACTGGTTCTCTTCGAGCGAACGGAAACCGTTCGCGTTGATCGCGGAGTAGTGGACGAAGACGTCCGGGCCGCCGCCTTCCTGGGCAATGAAACCAAAGCCCTTTTCGGCGTTGAACCACTTCACGGTTCCGGTAGCCATAAGCCCTCCTTGGGCCCAAAGGGTTGCCCTGCTCCAGAACCTGCGATTGTGTAAACAACTGCATACGTCTGAAAACGACGAGAGCCCGCGGTCACATGCTCCGCAGGCTCTGTACTGCAAGGGAAACCAAACTGCAACTTGCGGCGAGCCTAGCACGCAGGCAGCCGAAAGCAATAGAGGCGAAGATCACGGTTTCCGGAGAGTCGGCCCGTTCGGGCGAGGGCTCTGACATGCGTTGACTTCGGGTTGTCACGAAGGTTGACATCACGGGGCCGGACGGTTTACACCAGCACACGCCCACCCTGGAGCCCGCACCCGGCGGGATGGGGTCTAGCCTCGCGATGTGGACAATTCTCGCACCCGGCCGCGCGTCGGCCACATCCAGTTCCTGAACTGCCTGCCCCTGTACTGGGGGCTCGCGAGAACGGGCACGCTCCTCGACTTCGAGCTCACGAAGGACACCCCGGAGAAGCTCAGCGAGCAACTGGTGCGAGGGGATCTGGACATCGGGCCGATCACGCTCGTCGAGTTCCTCAAGCACGCCGACGACCTGGTCGCCTTCCCGGACATCGCGGTCGGCTGCGACGGTCCCGTGATGTCCTGCGTGATCGTGTCGCAGGTCCCCCTCGACCAGCTGGACGGCGCCCGCGTCGCCCTCGGTTCGACCTCGCGCACCTCCGTGCGGCTCGCCCAGCTGCTGCTGGCGGAGAAGGTCGGAGTCACTCCCTCGTACTACACGTGTCCGCCCGACCTGAGCCTGATGATGCAGGAGGCCGACGCCGCCGTCCTCATCGGCGACGCGGCGCTGCGCGCCAACCTGCTGGACGGGCCGAAGTTCGGCCTCCAGGTGCACGACCTCGGCGCCCTGTGGAAGGAGTGGACGGGCCTGCCGTTCGTCTTCGCCGTGTGGGCGGCCCGGCGTGACTACCTGGAGCGCGAGCCGCTCGTCACCCGCAAGGTCCACGAGGCCTTCCTCGCCTCCCGGGACCTCTCCCTCGACGAGGTCTCCAAGGTCGCCGAGCAGGCGGCCCGCTGGGAGGCCTTCGACGAGGACGTCCTGGAGCGGTACTTCACGACGCTCGACTTCCGCTTCGGCGGCCCGCAGCTGGAGGCCGTACGGGAGTTCGCGAGCAGGGTCGGCGCCACCACCGGTTTCCCGGCGGACGTGAACGTACGGCTCCTCCAGCCGTAGGGCCGGGGTCCGAACCGGACCGAACCGGGCCGACAGTTTCGGGGCATCGCGCGCACACGGCACTACGCTGCTGGGCAGTGTGTACGGGGGAGGGGTGAGCCGTGAGTGCCATGCAGCCGCTCGGAGTCGACGAACCCACGGTCGTGGGGCCCTACCGGCTGCTCGGCCGGCTGGGTTCCGGCGGCATGGGGCGCGTGTATCTGGGACGCAGCGCGGGCGGGCGTACGGTCGCGGTCAAGATCGTGCATCCGCACTTCGCGCTCGACGAGGAGTTCCGTGCCCGCTTCCGCCGCGAGGTCGACGCCGCGCGGCGGGTGGGCGGCGCGTGGACGGCACAGGTCCTGGACGCGGACCCGGAGGCGCCGGTCCCCTGGGTCGCCACCGGCTACGCGGCGGGCCCGTCCCTGACGGCCGCCGTCGCGGACGGCGGAGCGCTGCCGGTCCACTCCGCGCGGGTCCTCGGGGCCGGTCTCGCCGAGGCACTCGTGGCGGTCCACGCGCTGGGCCTCGTCCACCGCGACGTCAAACCCTCCAACGTCCTGCTCACCCTCGACGGCCCGCTCCTCATCGACTTCGGCATCGCCCGTGCCACGGACGGCACCGCCTCCCTGACCTCGACGGGCGTCTCGGTCGGTTCCCCCGGCTACATGTCCCCGGAGCAGATCCTCGGCAAGGGGGTCACGGGAGCCGCGGACGTCTTCTCGCTCGGCGCGGTCCTCGCGTACGCCGCCACGGGCGAGCCCCCGTTCCCGGGCGACTCCTCGGCGTCCCTCCTCTACAAGGTGGTGCACGAGGAGCCGCGACTCGACTCCCTGGAAGGGGAGTTGCGCGAGCTGGTGGCGGCCTGCCTCGCCAAGCAACCGGCGGCGCGGCCCACTCCGGGCGAGGTGGCCGCCCGGCTCGCACCACAGGGCGCCGCCCGGCTGGTGTCGGCGGGATGGCTGCCGGGTTCCCTGGTCGAGCAGGTCAGCCGAAGTGCCGTACAGCTGCTGAACCTCGAGGCGACCGGGGCCGTCGGCGCGGCCGGGGCGGCGGAGGTCGCGCTCTCCGGACCGGTGGAGTTCAGCAGCCCGTCGGTGGAGGCGGGTACCGGGTCCGGCTCCGGTTCCGGGGGTGTCCCGGGGAGCGGGGCCGGGGGTGGGTTCGGGCCGCCGCCGGCCGGGTTCGGGCCGCCGCCCACGATGCCGCCGTACGTCCACGTCCCCGGACCGCGCGGGACCGGGGCGGCCGGGCCGCGGGACGCCGTGCACCACGAGGGGACGACGGACCGGCCGCACGACCACCCGGGCAAGCTGTCCGTCAGCGTGGCCGCGACCTCCGCGCCCGGCGCCGACGGGCGTGGCCGCCGGATGAGCTGCACGGTCGCGCTGGCGGTCGCGGGAGCACTGGCGGCGGCGACCGTCGGCTCGGCGTTCCTGTTCGACCTGTTGCCGGGTGGCGGTGGCGGCACGCGGGACCAGGGACGCGCCTCGGGCGCCCGCCCATCGGTCACCGCGGGCGAGAGCCCTCCCGGCGCGGACCCCACGGCGAGCGGGAGCGAACAACCCGGACCGGGTCCCACGGCGAGCGCCTCCGCCCCGGACGGGCAGCCGTCCACGATCCCGGCCGCCTACCTCGGCACCTGGGAGGGCGACGGCCTCGCCCTCCACGGCGCCCTCCCCATGGGCACGTTCCGCGTCACGGTCCACCGGGCCGCCGTGGGACAGGAGTTGGGCACGTTCCGGCAGACCGACCAGATCGGCGGCATCTGCGACGACGTCCTCATCCTCAAGAAGGTCACCGCGAAGCAGCTCGTCGCGACGAGCGTGGCGAACGAGTCCAACCGCGACGTCTGCACCAAGGGCCGCCACGAGGTACGTCTGACCCTCACCGGCAGCACCCTCACCTACGACACGGACAACGCCGAGGCGGGGGATCCGGTGGCGCGGATGACGCGGGTCGGGAGGGCGGGCGGGTAGGAGTACCGGGCCGCCCGCCCTGTTCGCCGTCCCGTCGGCGCGCACCCGCTGCGCCGTACCCGGGCTACATCGGCGTCGTCACCGTCAGCGGCTCCCCGTCGCCGAGGTGCAGCAGGCCCTTGCCGGGGGCGACCGGTCCGCCGACCATGCTCCGGTTGGTCCGGATGCCGATCAGCTCACCCGCGGAGGAGTCCTGCGGAGAGAGCAGGATGCCGCGGCGGCCCTTCTTCATCTCGACCTGCCAGCCGGAGAATCCGCTGCACACGTCTTCCTCGTCACCGGCGATCACGAGCCCCAGACCGCGCTCGGCACCGCGCTGCACGATCCGCTTGAAGACCGTCGCGGCGTCGCAGTCCTCCAGGACCTCGCCGTCGTCGACCAGGACCACGACCGGCTCCTCGGGGGTGGCCGAGTCGATGGCCTCGCGCAGGTCGTCGTCCTCGATGTCGTCCTCGTCGAAGACCTTCAGCACGCCCTCCTGCCCGTCCAGTTCACGCAACGGGGACGGGCGCGGCGCGGCGACGACCAGGCGTACCCCCTGGGCCAGATACGACCGGGCCATGTTCATCAGGGTGGTGCTGCGGCCGGACTTGGCCGGGCCCGCGACGACGAACGTCGGCACGCCCCGGGACAGGTCCGGGCCGAAGCCCATGATGTCGTCGCCGCCGATGCCCACCAGGCTCCACAGCCGGGAGCGGGAGGCGTCCGGGTCGCGCAGCTCCCAGGCGTCGGTGAAATTGATCCGGGTGGGCAGCACGTCGACCCGGAACGGACGCCGGGTGCGCGGCAGTTCGGCGTCACGGGCGGTGGCGGCCTCGCCGATCGCGGCGATGGCCGCGGCCTGCCCCTGGCCGGTCGCGTCCTCGGTGAGCAGCGCGAACTGCGTCTCCGTGCCGTGCTCGTTGCGGTAGCCGCGGCCCGCGGGAATCTCCTCGGGGATCTTGCGGGCGTTGACGCCGATCAGCGAGAAGTCGGAGCGGTCGGCGAGCCGCAGGGCGTACTTGTCCTCGGTGAGCGAGCCGATCCGGGTGGAGAGGATCTGACGGTCGCCCGTCATCACCAGGTGCAGGCCGACGCTCGCGCCCTCCCGCATCATCGCGGTCAGCTGGTCGGTCAGATCACCGTGGTCGTACTCGCCGAGCGTCGGCAGCCAGCCCTCCCACCGGTCGAGCAGCACCACGATGTGCGGCAGCCGCGCGTCCTCGGGCTCCGCGGCCCGCTGCTCGCCGATGTCCGCGAAGCCCTTGTCCGCCAACAGGTCCTGACGTCGGGTGAGTTCACCCTTGAGCCGGGCGACGAGACGGACCACGCGCTCGGTCTGGTTGCGGCCGACGACGGCGCCGCAGTGCGGCAGCCGGGTCAGCGCGTTGAGCGCGCCGTTGCCGCAGTCGATGCCGTACAGATGGACGTCGGCCACCGAGTGGGTGCGGGCCAGCGAGCCCGCGATCGTGCGCAGGATCTGCGAACGGCCACTGCGCGGCGCGCCGCCGACGAGCAGGTGCCCGAAGGAGGCGAAGTCCACCACCACGGGCCGGCGGGCCTGGTCGGCGGGCAGGTCCTCGACGCCGTACGCGGCGGGCGGCAGCTTGCCCGGGCCGCCCGCGAAGGCGGGCGCCGCGATCTCGTCGAGCAGCAGCGTCTCGGAGAGCGCGGGCAGCCAGGGGCTGTGCTGCGGCGGGATCCCGAGGGCCTGGTTGGCCTCGCGCACCGCGTCGACCAGCACCTTGAGGTCGGTGATCTCCTCCTCCTCGCGCTGCTCGGCCTTCGGCTTGAC
Organism: Streptomyces sp. NPDC002580; assembly: GCF_042889485.1. Taxonomy (NCBI): domain Bacteria; kingdom Bacillati; phylum Actinomycetota; class Actinomycetes; order Kitasatosporales; family Streptomycetaceae; genus Streptomyces; species Streptomyces sp. NPDC002580. Next base: position 90,209 of record NZ_JBIAQZ010000011.1, read on the forward strand.
CAGGGCGGCCCGGCCGAGGTCCGCCCAGCCGAGGGGGCCCGCCCAGGGCGCGAGCGCCGCCGGGTCCGCGGCACCGGGCCGACGGCCACCGACACGGCCCGACTGGAACGGCACGAGCGAGGCGTGCCCGAGACGGACGTAGGCCCGGCCCGGTGTGCTCTTGGAGATGTGCCCGGCCTCGGGGGAGTCGATGACGTCGCTGGACTCGCCGCCGTCCGTCACGCGCAGCGCGATGCGGAGGTTGGTGTTGGCCCGGATCTCCGGCGAGACCACACCGCTCGGCCGCTGGGTGGCGAGCAGCAGGTGGATGCCGAGCGAACGGCCCCGCTGGGCGATGTTGACCAGGCCCGTCACGAAGTCCGGCAGGTCCCGCACCATCGAGGCGAACTCGTCGATGACGATGAGGAGCCGGGGAACGGAGGCGTGCGAGGGATCACGGCGTACGAGATCCTGGTAGTCCTCGATGTCCTTGGCGTCGGCCGCGGCCAGGATGTGCTCGCGCCGCTTGAGTTCGGCACCCAGCGACTCCAGCGCGCGCTCGACGAGATGGGCGTCGAGGTCGGTCACCATGCCCACGGTGTGCGGGAGTTTGACGCAGTCCTTGAACGCCGAGCCGCCCTTGTAGTCGACGAGGACGAACGTCATGTTCTCGGGGGTGTTGGCAACGGCCAGCGACGCCACGATGGTCTGGAGCAGCTCCGACTTGCCGGAACCCGTCGTACCGGCGATCAGGCCGTGCGGCCCGTCGCGCCGCATGTCGATGCCGAACGGGCCGTCGTACGACTCACCGATGACCGCCGTCGTCGACTGTCCGCCCATCCGCCAGCGCGCGGTGATCGCGTCACGGGTCGGGGGCTCCAGTTGCAGCACGTCGAGCAGTCGGCTGGCCGCCGGGAGGGCCGAGTCCTCGGTCTCGCCGCTGATGTCGCGCAGCGGCGACAGGGCGCGGGCGAGCCGGGCGCACCAGGCCGCCGAGACGAAGTCCGGGCGTACGGCCCCCACCCGCGCGATGCCCGTCTGCTGGACGCGCAGACGCAGTTCGAGCGGCTTCTGCTCGCCCGCGGCGGAGCCGTCGGGCTCGGCGGCGTGCCAGGCGTGGAAGGAGGGGAAGCCGCCGGGGGCGGCGGGCGTGGTCCGGGCCGGCTCCCGCTCGGCCGTCACGTGCTCCTCGGGTCTCGGCTCCGCGATGACGATGGCCTGGCACTCGCCGGGCAGGAACCGTTCCTCGGCGTCCAGGCAGAGCGCGTACATCGCCATGGCGGGACCTTCGCGCAGCAGCCGCACCACACCCGGCATGGACCGCAGCCGCCGGGAACCGTCCCAGACGACGACGATGTCCGGGTCGCTGAACGAGGCCTTGTTGCCGTTCTCCCGGGCGGCCTTCTGGCGGGCGTCGAGGAGTTGGGTCAGTTCACCGATGCGGGCGCCGACGGTCTCGGCGTCCGTGCCGATCAGGACGTTGGCGTCCTGGGCTCCGGCGGGCCGGCTGTGGGGCAGCCAGCGCACCCAGTCCCAGCTGCCTTGGCCGCTGTTCTCCGTGAGGACGTAGAACTGGACGTCCAGCGGGCTGTGCAGCACCGCGGTCTGGGCGACGGCCCAACGCCCCACCGCCTGAGCAGAGTCGCCGGGTCCGGCGATGCCGATGACACCCCGCTCGGCGAGCGGGAGGGCGACCGGAGTGTCCTCGATGGTCCAGGTGACCTGGCGCTTGTGGTCGTCCTGCTCCGGGTCGTCGAGCACCACCTCGGAGGGCAGTTGTCCCGTGCCGACCCGCAGCAGCAGATGGTCGGCGTCGGTGCGGCGCCGCTCCCACAGCCGGGTGCGCGGGCCGGTGCCGAGCGACAGCACGGTCGCGGGATCGGGTATCGCCCGCCGCCGGTCGAGACGCTCCGCGAGCAGGGCGTCCTGGGCGTCCTTCTCGATCCGCGCCTTGTGTTCCTTGTACTCCTTCACCTGTTTGGCATGGGACTTGCGCCCCTGCTTCTTGTCCATGAAGAAGTTGCCGAACATGATGAGCGGGCTCAGCAGAGCCATGACCATGTAGTACCAGCGCCCGAAGATCAGCACCATGACGACGGCGCTGACCAGGGGCGTGAGTGCCATCAGCCAGGGCAGCGGCCGGGGTTCGTAGTCCCGTACGGGGCTCGGCAGCCGGAACTTCGTCTCGCGCTCCGGCGGACGCAGCCGTGGGGGCCGGTTGTAGTCCAGCCCGGCGCCGTCGTCCGACCACTTGAGCGCGGCGTCGGGCGGCGAGTAGCGGTCCAGCTGAAGAAGGGTGTTGCCGTGGGCGATCTCGCTGCCGAGCGGCCACTCGTCGTCCTCGCGATCCGCGACGGGCTCGCCGTCGAGGGTGACGCCCTCCTTCTCCCCGTGCACGGCGACGCGGCACGTTCCGTCCGTTGCGACTGACAACGCCAGTGCTCTGTCGGGGAGTTCGGGATCGTCGATCCGGATGTACGAGGTCGCGCCGCCGCCGATGTCGTAGCGGCCGATCCCCAGCCTGTGCACGGCGCCGGCCGCCGGGCCGCCGGCCACCCGCAGTTCGACGAGTCCGCTCGGTTCGCCGGGCAGGCATCCGGCGGGGTCGTGGAGGCTGACGACGGCGCCTTCGCGCAGCGGCGAGGTGCCGATGGTCGCGGCCGGATCGACGGGATACCCGTCGACGTACGCGACGGGCGCGCCGCCGGTCGCGGGCCCCCGCTGCTGCCCGATGGGGATGATCTGCGCGCCGCCGCTGTAACCGACGTGCTCCGCGAGCTCTTTGGCGATGTCCCCCACCGGGGACTCGGGATCCGCGTCGAGAACCACGTCGGCGGTGGCGCCGCCGAGCGGGTCGACGACGGTCAGAGTCAGCCGCACGTTCGTCCTCCCCAAGGACACCCGAGGCCGCTTCCGGAACGCGGGCCACAGTGCTCCCGACGATAGCCGCTCACCGCTTCCCGCAGGCAACGGCCCGTGTGAGGGAACGACGGAGGCCCCGGCCGCGCACCGTCTCTCTGGTGCGGGCTCGTGACAGAACCGGGGTGTGCTCCTGCAAGCGCCGTAAGTAAGCTGCTTGCTCGATGCGGACGATCGCACCATTCGCATCAGGAGCCACGGGGGTTGGCCCTGCGGCGAGTTGAAGCATGGAGGACGCCACATGGCCGGCGGCAAAGACGCGGATATCACTTACGAGAAGATGCGGCACGCTGCCAAGCGACTCGGCAGCGAGAAGGAGAAGATGGAGGACAAGCTCCACGGCCTCGACAGCTACATCGACGGCCTCGTCGCGGACGGCTACACGACGTCCAAGGGCTCCCAGGCCTTCGACGACTCCTTCAAGGAGTTCACCAAGGGGATGAAGGACACCCTCGAGGGCCTCAAGGGCATGGCCAAGTTCCTCGAGGACGCCGCGAAGGCGTACGAGGATCTGGATGATCAGCTGGCCAAGGGTGTCAAGGGCTAGCGGTCGCATCGTGGTTCGTACCGGGTGCGACGGGGTGTCCCGGTCCTCCGTCGCACCCGGTGGTCCCGTCGGCTTCGGCGGGTTCTCGGCTTTCGGCAGAAGCAGTGCAACAGGGGCGCCATGGGCGACGAGAGTGACCACACCCGGCTCGACCTTGACGTGATCAAGGAAATGGGGACGGGTCTCAGCAACGTCAAGAAGGCGTTCGAGGGCCTGAAGGACCTGAGTGGCAAGTACGAGGACGATTTCGGAAACGGCGATCTCGCGGACAAGTTCGGTGATTTCGCCAGCAACTGGGAGCTGAGCCGCGAAAAGCTGATCGGTGAGATCGATGCGCTCGCCCAGATCGCGAAGGCGGCGGCGAAGGCGTACGAGGATATCGATCACCAGCTGGCTGAGGCGATTCGTGGTGCGCGGGAATCCGGGAAGAAGCAGAGGTGACGATGGCTGGACGGCCGCACGATTGGCATCCGGTCGCCGATAGCGACCCCGTTCCAGGTGATCCGGACCGTGTGGCTGCTCTCGGGCGGCAATTGCGCAAGACCGCTGAGGAAATCGACCGGCAGATCCGCAATCTCAAGGCGGTCGTCGATGTCGATGCTTGGGACAACAAATCAGGCAAAGAGTTCCGCGAGAAGGCCAAGGGCAACGTTAAGAAGCTTGAAGCCGCTTTCAAGCGATATGACACGGCGGCCACCGCCATCGGCTCCGAAGTCGTCGAGGTGGGTGGTGGCTATCAGGACAAACTTCACGCTGGCGCTCGGAATTATGCTTCCGATTTGAACCGCGCCCAGGAGATCGCGGACGCCGCCCTCAAGGACGCCCAGGACGCCGATGATCGCAAGGGTGCGGCCCAGAGGAGTCTCGAAGGGCTATCCGACAAGGGTAAAGAGAAGGAAGAAGCCGACAAGGACCGCAAGGTCTTCGAGGAGGAGCGGAACGCAGCCGGCGACGAGATCGACGCGGCACGCGAGAAGATTGATGCGGCCAGGAAGATCAGGGACGACGCCGCCAAGCGGGCCTGCAGGTCCATTGATGTCGTCATCAATCACGACTCCCTGAAGGACGGCTTCTGGGACACGCTGGTCAATGACATCGCCGAAGCCATGTCCTACATCGCCACCGTGTGCGGAATCCTCTCGCTCGTCGTCGGCTGGATCCCAGTGATCGGGCAGGCGCTGGCGGGAGTGCTGGGGTCCATCGCCATGATCGCCACGTTGATCAATTTCGTGGCCACCTTCGTGCAGGTGCTCCAGGGGAACGCGGAGTGGATGGACCTGGGAATCGCCGCGCTCGGGTTCCTCCTCATGGGTGTGGGCAAGGGATTTTCCAAGATCGCGGGAAAATTCGCCAAGGGTGCTCTCAGCAGGTTGGGGAGAGCCGGGGCCGCCAGGTCCGTCCGTCAGGTGAGTCGTGCCAACAAGAACCTGCGGAAGCTCTCTGGGAAGTCTTTCAAGCTCGGGAAGAGTGACGTGTGGAAGTCACTCAAGGAGCCTTTCACTGAGCCGTTCTCCAAGAGTTCTTGGGGTGACAACTTGAAGATCCTCAAGCCCGGCAGCGGAAACTACGGCAAGGTGAAAGTTGAACTCTCGGGCCGTGGAGGCGGAAGTGCCTTCAATGGCCTGGGGAAGTCCTTCTCCATCGCGGACCCTGGAGTGGCGTCCGATCTCAAGTCCGTTAAATTGGGCACATCGGCACTGAGTGGTCAGTTTGATGTCAATTCGCTCAATAAGATCTCCAGGACCGCCACCCGACTGTCCGTTGTCGGCGGCGGGATTACGCTGGCCGGTCTGGGCTTGGACGACAACGTCAACCCGCTCCTGGGCTGAGCCCCGCGACCGGTCCCCAGCGCGAAAGGAACGACATGACCACGCCGAATGAGGGCGCTCCCCCGGCCGAGGAGTTCGAGTGCCGCTTCGAGTTCCAGCCGGGATGGATCGACCTGACGCTCCGAGACGGGACCAAAGCCGAGGCGAAGGCGCTGGCAACCGGCGTTGTGAACAGCCTGAACCCGCTGGCTCTGGAGATCGAGAAGAGCGTGGTGTTCGACGACATGGTCGATCGCGCCGTGGATCTCAACGACGACGTCCCCACGCTCGCGGCGGCCTACTACACGGAGAGCGGCGAGGCTCTCGCCAACCTCATGGTCGACTCGTACGGCGACGAGGGTGTGGAGCGTCCCACGCGCGAAGACGTCCAGCCCCTCCTCCTGAAGTGGGCGAACGCCGAGGTCGCGGGTGAACCGCAGGTCGCGTATCTGGACCTGCCCGCCGGCCCTGCGGTGCGTGTGCAGGCGATGTTGAAGGTGAAGCGCATGCTGGGCTTCGGTCGAAAGCTGACGGAGTTCATCAAGTACGCGGTCTTCCCGCCCGGCATGAACAGCCTGATCGTCGTCACCGTCACCTGGGAGGCGATCGCCCGTACGGAGGAGATCGCCGCCCTCGCCGACGAGGCCGTGCAGACGCTGCGGATCACTCCGCTCGCTTTGGGCGACGCGGCCACTGGCGACGGGGCCATCGGATGAAGCGGGCAGCCGAGTTCGCACGCCCGCCACAGGACTACAACCTCGTTGTGCCGGAAGGCTGGTTCCAGCTTCCGCTCGATCCCGACGACCGCGACCGCAGCATCGTCGCCCTCGCCGAGCGCACGTTTCGAGGGGTGGACAACGCGCCGCACCTCCGCGACCAGTTCATGCGGGACCTCCAGCGCAGGGCCAAGGACGCCTATACCTTCGGTGGCATCGAGCTCTATCTGTCCACGCTCACAATCGGTCCTGTGCCGCTCTCGTCCTCGCTGCTTATCAGCCTCCCCGCCCCCGACGAGTGGCCGGAGGTCTCGGACGCCGATGAACTCGTGGAGCATCTTGCCGACGGAGGTATCGACGCCGGCGCCGAACTGGGCGCCGTCGATCTGGAGATGGCAGGCCGGGCGGTGCGACATCGTCACCGTGAAGCACCCGACCCCCAGGCGCAGTTGGGCAACACTCTTCCAGCCACGAACCTTACGTACTATGTCCAGGTTCCGCTGACGAAGCGGTGGTTGATGCTCAACTTCTCCACCCCCGTCGAGCCGCTGGCCGATCAGATGGTGGAGTTGTTCGATGCGGTTTCCGAAACCCTCCACTGGGCCTAGCTGTTCTGTCCCGCGCCCCGGGGCGTCAACCCACGCATGGGCCGACGCCACCCTCGTTCGAGTTGGGTGCCGAGGCACTGGGGCGGTCTATCGACCAGCCGACGGCCGGCCGACGCCTTCGTTCGTAATGACCCGCAGCCCTCGCATGTCTGCGCCAATTTACCGACGGCGTCCAGCAGTACGACCGAACCGTGAGGCTCGCATCGCCACCCTTACGAGGGACTGATCGCCGGTGGTGCCTGCCTCGGAGACCTCGCTGATCCGGAGGCTTCTGGCGAAGGCAAGGCGTCGACGGCGTCGAAGGAGGCTTCGAGCAGGGCCGGGTCGTCGTGGTGGCCCTTATTTCCCTCTGACCGGCAGTCAGCGCGTCGGGCACGATCAGCTCGGAGGCGTAGGCGAGATGACGCACGATCTCCCAGTGGTCCCGGGTTTTGGGCGGAGCGAGCCCGCACCATGAGCCGTCGAGGAAAGTGATCTTTGCTTCCGCGCCGACCTCGGTGAACGTTCGGCGTTCGACATCCGCGATGGTGTCCCGGGCTGTTTCCCACAGCACTTGGTCCTGGGCGGTGTCGTTGTCGGGAAAACCGAGGACCAGTACGCGACGGTCGGTGACCACGATGTGGCTGCGATAGCCCTCGGGGCACCTGCTCGGGTCCAACCGCCATCCGAATGACGCCTTCTGGGTGGTCGATGGTGCGGGGGCCGAGGGGCCGAGGTCCGTCGTCAACGGTTGACCGACTGGATCTCCTGGACGGTGATGTCCTGGGTCGTTCCGAAGGTTCCGTCGGGAAGGCCGCCGCCCGCGCCGCCGGTGCCGGTCCAGGAGATCCTCCAGGTGACGGTCGCCCGGAGCTTGTACGTCCCGTCGCCCGACGAGCGCAGGTACTTGATCCCGCACGGTGGTGTCTCGCCGGCCTTGCCCTTGGCGTACGGGGCACCGATCGACTGGTCGTCGTTCACCTCGCACTCGCCCGACGCCGGATAGGTCTCCGCGTCGCTGGTGCCCGGCTCCAGCTTCAGTGAGACGGGCGTCGCGGTGGTCGTCGCCGAGATGTCGAGCCCGGCGACGTCGAGGGTCGCGGTCACGGCGACGTCCTTGAACGTCGCCTTGTCGAGCCAGGCCCAGGTCGGCAGGTTGACCTTGGTGACGTCCTCGGGGGCGAGGGTCACCTCGGTGTCCGGGAGCGTGATCCTGTTGTAGGCGAGTTCCGCGAGGACCTCCGGTGTGACGGCGTTCGGCACGTTCGGGGTGTCGCCGTTGTCGACCCAGAAGGGCAGGTCGCTGCACGTGAAGGCCGCCGGGTCGTCGAGCCGGTCCGGGTTCTGGACGGAGACCCAGAAGTTTCCCTTGTCGGCGTTCTCGAGGTTGTAGTCCTTGTACTTGCCGTCCTTGTAGATGTCCCGGAACTGACCCGTCGCCGATTTCGCGTAGTTGGGCTGCTGGGGATCGTTGACGACCTCGTCGTAATCGCCTTCGACCTTCTTCTGGAACTCCTGAACCGACATCGGCTCGTACCAGCAGGCGGGCGGTGTCCAGTTCCCCACAGGCGTGACGTTGCCTGACGACTTGCCGCCTCCACCGGTGCCACCGGAGTACGTGATCCGTGACTCCAGAGTGTGGCCGGAGCGCTTCGCCGAGGTGTTCGCACCGGTTTCGAATCCGCCCGGACCACGCTTGGCGAACGCCGGGCCGGACACCAGCAGACAGGCCGTTGCCAGTGCGCCGACGGTGAGTGCTCTGTTCCGGGACCTCATCGCGTGCACTTGCTCTTCCCATTGGAGGAGATGAGCTGCGTGGTCTGCCAGACGCCGTTCCTGGCCTTCTTCAGATGCGTGTTGTAGTAGACGTACGCGTCTTCGCCCGCGGAGGATCTGTCGATCTTCTTCGTCTTCAGGTCCTTGTTGAACGCCTTGCTCTCATCCGAGCAGAACGTGACTCCCGCGGATGTCTTTCCGTAGAGCGTCACCGTGGGACGGAAGTACCGGACGGTGCCGGTGTACGTGATTCCGTCGTCCACGTACGCCTTGACCCACTGGGCGCCGCTGATGAGGGCGTCGCCCTGTCGGTAGAAGGCGAGGGCCGGCTCGTCGGGGTTGCTCTTGACGATGGCGTAGTTGGTCGCCGTCTGTGCGCGGCCCGCGTCGGCGAGGACGGCGTCCTTGGTCGCGTCACCGGTCTTCCAGTTGTCGAACTCGTCCTTCACATCACTGGGCAGGCTCATGGCGGGCCGCTCGACGCCGGCGGACGCGCTCGCGCTGGGTGAGGCCGAGGACTTCTTGGGGCCGCTGTCGGCCCCGGCGATCTTGCCGTCCTTCGCGGTGCCGTCGTCTCCGCCCCCGCAAGCCGTCAGCAGCAAGGCTGTGGTGACGGCGAACGCGGTGGCGACGGGCGCGGTGTGGCGCTTCACAGTGGACTCCCTGTGGGACATCGGGTCGGTCGGATCGGGCGGGGCGGTCAAGGGTGGTGATGATCGCGGGGGTGCGGTGGTGCTTCCCGGGGGAGAGGCCGGGGTCCGGCCGCCGGGGCGGGGTGTCGGCGTGCCGGTCACCGGGCGCACGTGCTGCTCCCCCGTACGGACGTGCCCTCGGAGGTCTGCCACACGCCCTGGGCGTTCTTCTCCAGGCGCGTGTCGTACAGGACGTAGGAGTCGTTCCCGGCGGGTGTCCGGTCGACCTGCTTGGTCTTCCGGTTCCTGTTGAACGCCTTGCTCTCGTCCGCGCAGTACGTGAGGCTCGCGGACCCGGTGCCGAGGATCCGGACCTTCGGGCTGTAGTAGCGCGTGGTGCCGGTGTACGTGATCCCGGCGTCCAGCCACTTCCGTACCCATCGGGCGGACGAGGTCAGAGCCTCGCCCTTGTAGTAGAAGGTGAGGCCGGGCGTGTCCGGCGTGCCTTCGATGATGGCGTCGTTCATGGCGGTCTGGGCCAGGCGGCCGTCCGCGAGGACGGCGTCCTTCGTGGCGTCGCCCGTCTTCCAGTTCTCGAACCTGTCGCTGAGGTCGTTCGGGAGGGTGATCTCGGGGCGGTGGTCGGCCGGTTGCGACGCCGACCGACTCGCCGGCACCGATTCCGGCGTGGCCCGATCGGCCCCCGCGAGCGCGCCGCTCCGGTCCGTGCCGTCGCCCTGACCGCCGCAGGCCGTCAGCAGCAAGGCTGTGGTGACGGCGAACGCGGCAGCAACGGGCAAATCGCGGCGCATCACAGTGGGCTCCCCGTGAGACATCAGTTCGGTCGAGTTGGTCAAGAGCAACGACGGTATCGGTGGGGAGTTCGGTTTCGCCAGGCGGTACTTCCCTCGGAAGCGGGGCGTTCCTGGGCGAACAGGCAGGGAACGGCGGCTCCGGCGTCCCGGTCGGAGGAGTGACGAGGCCGACAGCACCTCCTGCACGGGGAGTTCGACGCGAGTCGTCCATCGATTCCTCACGAACGCCGCACTCCGCGGAACTGTGCGACTTCGCGTCAGCTACGTCACCGTCACGGCGGCCCGGGTGCCGGCGGTCCTCGTGTCCGGGTGATCCGGGTGCGGGCGGTCCTCGCGTTCGGGTGGTCCTCGCGTTCGGGGTTGCGGCGGCACCTCGTAGGACGTGCGGAACCGGGCGGGAGCGACGGACGGAACGGGTCGACGGCGGAAACCTTTGGTGGTGAAGGCAGTTGGTCGCCGGTCGGGAGCACGGGGTGAACAGGTCGACGCCTGTCGAGGGCGGTGGTCCCGGTCTCGGGCGAGACGTCCGGGTGCGGAGGGCGTGCGTCCCGTGTCGGACTTTCTGTGGCGGATCTGTGAGGGATTCGCGCCCGCACAGCTCGACCAGTTGTTTGATCGCCGTACTCAACAGGGAACCGGGAGCACCGCGTTGCGCGTCGATAACGTCGAGTCGGTTGCGCTTCAGGGGTCTTGGCGCGCCTTGAGGGGCTTATGCGCGGCTGATACGGTGCCATGGCTTGACACGCACTCCGGTGCTGGCTATTCGGCCAGGTCGCACGGTACGTCCCGAAAATGGGCGCAGGGGTGAAGTGTCCTGTTTGGCACGTGAATTGGCAGACATTTTCTTGGGTGTACGGGGAGCGGTTGCGTGAAGATCCAAGAGCGTATCGGGGCGGGCGGCAACCGTTCCGCCACGTCGGCTCACCCGGCGACGGGAGAGCGTCTTCCCACCCCGCCTCGCGAGCGCAAACCCGCTCTCGCCGCTCTCGCGGTGCTCCTCATCCTCGTCGGAGCCCTGGGCGCGACCGTGTTGGTGCTGCGCGCCGGCGACCGTGTCGAGGTCGTGCGGGTGACGAGTGACATCCAGGCCGGTGAGTCCGTGGGCGACCACATGACCTCCGTGCTGGTCGCGAGCGACCCCGACATCCACTACGTCCAGTGGAACCAGCGCGAGCGGCTCAAGACGTACAAGGCGAAGTCGACCATCTACAAGGGGACCGTGGTCATCGGCGAGATGTTCGGCCATGACGAGGCACTCCCCGCCGGCAAGGCCTCCGTGGGCGTCTCCCTCAAGGAGGGGCAGTACCCCGAGGGCATCAAGTTCGGTGACACGGTGGCCGTCTACCGCGTGGGCAACAGCGGCAGCCGGGGATCGTCGGCCTCCTCCGGCTCCGGCGCGTCGAGCGCGGACAACGCGCCCCTCGTCGAGCGGGCGAAGGTCAGTTACGTCCGGACCGAGGAGGACAGCGCGATCGGCAGCGGCAGTCTGCCGGTGACCCTCGTCGTGGACAGCGGTGAGGCGGCCTCCGTCGCCGCCGCCTCGTCCGCCGGTGAAGTCGCCATCGTCCTTGTCCCCGGCAACTAGAGGCGAGTGAGTAGAGAGACATGGCGCTCATCGCCCTCGCCGCAGACAAGGGTTCCCCCGGAGTCACCACCGCCGCGGTCGCGCTCTCGGCGGTCTGGCCCCGCAGGGTCCTGCTCGCCGAGACCGACCCGGCCGGCGGCGACCTCGTGTACCGCAGCGCGGCGGCCCACGGCGGTCCGCTGAACCCCAACACCGGCATGCTGTCGATCGCGGCGACCGCCCGACGCGGTCTCGTGCCCGACCAACTCTGGGACCACGTGCAGCCGTTGAGCGGCGGGCTCGAAGTCCTCGTCGGGCTCGGCATGGCCGAACAGGCGGCCGGTCTCGCCGGACTCTGGCCCACCCTCGGCCGGGCGTTCGCGCAGCTCGCCGACTCCCCGAACGCGCCCGCCGACGTCATAGCCGACTGCGGGCGGATCAGCGGGGACACCCCCGCCGTCGAACTCTTCCCGCACGCCGCCCTGGTGCTGCTGATCTCCCGCACCGAACCCGAGGCCATCGCGCGCGTCCGGGACCGTGCCGCCGCGCTCGCCGCGAAGCTGCACGGCGGACCGCGCGGCGCCGCCGGACTCGCCACCCCGTTCATCGGCGTCGTCCTCGTCGCCGACCCGGGCGACTCCGCGAAGCTCGCGCACCAGGTCAACGACATGCTCGTGGCGGCCCGGACGGGAGCCCGCGTCGTGGGCATGATCGCCGACGACCCGGCGGGCGCCGCCCAGTTGGCCGGGCGCAGGCGCGGTCGCCTCGACAAGTCGCTGCTGATCCGCTCGGCCCGCAAGGTGAGCGCGGACCTGTACCAGCAGTACGGGGCCGCCTGGACCGTACCCGCCGACGGATCGGGGGCGGCGCACGGGCAGCCCGCCGCCGGAGCCGGCCGATGACCGCCGTCGACCACCAGTTGGTCAAACGGTTCCGGCAGGACGCCGGTGACCGCATCGCCGAGCAGCGCCGCGAGGACCAGGTCCGCGGCGTCACACCGATGTCCAGCGAGGACGAACGGCACTACGCCCGCGCGGTCATCGCCCAGATCCTCGAGGACCACGCCCGCGCCGAGATCAACCTCGGCCGCACCCCGCTCGACGCCGAGACCGAGGAGCAGTACGCGGCCGCCGTGCACGCCGCGCTCTTCGGCGTGGGCCGCCTCCAGCCGCTGCTCGACGACCCGGAAGTCGAGAACATCGACATCAACGGGTACGACCAGGTCTTCATCGGCTACGCGGACGGCCGGGAGACGAAGGGGGACCCCGTCGCGGAGAACGACGAGGAACTCATCGAGCTGATCCAGGTGCTCGGCGCCTACTCCGGTCTGTCGTCGAGGCCCTTCGACTCCGCCAACCCGCAGCTCGACCTGCGGCTGCCGGACGGGTCCCGGCTCTCCGCCGTCATGGACGTGACCCGTCGGCCGGCGCTGTCGATCCGCCGGGCGCGCATGGGCAAGGTCTTCATGTCCGACCTGGTGGGCAACGGAACCCTGACCCCCGAGGTCGCGCACTTCCTGGCCTGCGCCGTCCGGGCCCGCCAGAACATCATGATCGCCGGAGCCACCAACGCCGGCAAGACGACGCTGCTGCGCGCGCTCGCCAACGAGATCCCGCCGCACGAGCGTCTCATCACCGTCGAGCGTGCCCTGGAGCTCGGCCTCGACAGCTTCGCCGATCTGCATCCGAACGTGGTGGCGTTCGAGGAGCGGCTGCCCAACTCGGAGGGCCAGGGCATGATCACCATGGCCGAGCTGGTCCGCCGGTCGCTCCGTATGAACCCGTCCCGGGTCATCGTCGGCGAGGTGCTCGGCGACGAGATCGTGACGATGCTCAACGCGATGTCCCAGGGCAACGACGGTTCGCTCTCCACGATCCACGCGAACAGCTCCAGCGAGGTCTTCAACCGCATCTCCACGTACGCGCTCCAGGCGAACGAGCGGCTGCCCATCGAGGCCAGCCAGATGCTCATCGCGGGCGCGGTGAACTTCGTCGTCTTCATCCAGCGCCGCAACGACTACGAGTCGGGCGGCCGCCTCCAGCGCCGGGTGACCTCCGTGCGCGAGGTCAACGGGGTCGACGGCCGGGTGCTGTCCAGCGAGGTGTTCGCCGAGGCCCCGGACGGCCGGATCGTCCCGCACGCGCCCATCGCCTGCCTCGACGAACTCGTCGCGCAGGGCTACCGGCTGCCCGGCAGCGGGAATTGGTGATGACGATGACACCGGACACGACGTCGCAGGCGACCACGGGCACGACGTCGCTCGCTGCGCTCGACTCGCTCGGTTCCCTGGGCGGGCTGTTCTCCACGACCGTGCTGTTCGCGCTGGCGTGCGGCATCGCCGTCGGCGGGGGCCTCGCGCTGCTCGTCGCCGCGGTGCGCGGACTGCCCGCGAAGCCCGAGCACGAGCGGCAGAGGGCGGGCCGACGGGCCGAGGAACTGCTCCGGTTCGCCGGACGGCGCGGCTCGATCGCCGCCCTGGCCGGCCTCGCCGTCCTCCTGCTCACCCGCTGGGCCGTCGCAGGGATCGCGGCCGCCGTCCTCGTCTTCTTCTGGGACAAGCTCTTCGGCGGCGCCTCGGAGGAGCGGGCCGCGATGCGCCGGGTGGAGGCGCTGGCGTCGTGGACCGAGTCGCTGCGTGACACCATCGCGGGCGCGGTCGGGCTGGAGCAGGCCATCCCCGCCTCGGCCCGAGCGTCCGCTCCCGTGCTGCGGCCGCACCTCGACGCCCTGGTGGACCGGCTGCGTTCCCGTACACCGCTGCCCGAGGCCCTTCAGCACCTGGCCGACGAGATCGACGACGCGTCCGCGGACATCATCGTGGCCGCGCTCATCCTCAACGCGAAGCTGCGCGGACCCGGTCTGCGCCAAGTGCTGGGCGCGCTGGCCAAGTCGGCGCGCGAGGAGGTCGACATGCGGCAGCGGGTGATGGCCCAGCGTGCCTCGACCCGTCGCTCCGTGCAGATCGTCGTCGGGGTCTCCATCGCCTTCGTCCTGGGGCTGTCGATCTTCAACCGCGAGTTCGTCGAGCCGTACGGGACGGCGGTCGGGCAGCTCGTACTCGCCTGTGTCTGCGGCCTGTTCGCCCTCGGCTTCTGGTGGCTGCGCAAGCTGTCCACCATCGAGACGCCCGAGCGGTTCCTGGTGCGCGACGAGTCGTCCGTGCAGTTCGTGCGCCCTCGTACACCGGTTCCCGGGGATGAGGCGGTACGCCGATGAACCTGACCACGCCGATCCTGATCGGCGCCGTCCTGGGCCTGGGCGTCTACGCCCTCGTCCGTGCCCTCCTGCCGTCGAAGCGCAGCGCGGTCGCGCAGGTCGCGCGGATCGACGCGATGCGGGCACGCGGCGCGGCGTACGAGTCCGCCCGCCACGGGCAGCAGGACAGCGGGCGGCTGGGCACCCTGCGCGCCCAGGTGGGTGCGCGCGTCGCCGATCTCTATCTCCAGCAGGGCTGGGAGCTGCGTTCGCTCCGCGCCGACCTGGCGGTCCTTGACCGGAGTTGGGAGAGGTTCCTGGCGACGAAGGTGCTGCTGGCCGCGGCCGGTGTCTTCTTCGGCCCGCTCCTCTTCGCCGTCGTCTGGACGCTCGGCTTCAGCAGGAGCCCCATCGTCCCGGTCTGGCTGGCGCTGTTGTTCGCGCTCGTCTTCTTCTTCCTCCCCGACGTGGAGGTGCGGCGGGACGCGGTGGACAAGCGGCGCGACCTGCGGCGCGTGATCGGCGCCTATCTGGACCTGGTGTCGATGAGCCTGGCCGGGGGGCGCGGTCTGCCCGAGGCCCTGATGGCCGCCGCCGAGATCTCCGACGGCTGGGCCACCCGGCGCATCCGCAACGCGCTCGCCGACGCCCGGATCACCGGCATCAGCCAGTGGCAGGCGCTCGGCACGCTCGGCGAGGAACTCGGCGTCGAGGAACTCAAGGACCTGTCCGCCTCCTTGGCGCTGGTCGCGGACGACGGCGCCAAGGTGCGCGAGTCGCTCGCCTCACGCGCCGAGACGATGCGCCACCGCGAACTGTCCGAGATCGAGGGCAGCGCGGGCGAGAAGTCCCAGTCGATGCTGGTCGCCCAACTGCTGCTGTGCGCGGGCTTCCTGGTCTTCCTGATCTACCCGGCGGCGATGCGTGTGTTCCAGGTCTGACCGTCTCCGCCCATCCAGGCTTCGCAAGTCGACCACCGACACTCTTCGAGAGGACAACCCACCATGAACGGACGGAACTTCAACACCGGAATCCCGGGAGTGGACTTTCTGATCACCTTCCTCCAGGGCCGGGTGCAGCGTGCCCGCTCCGGCGAACTCGACCGGGGCGCGTCCGCGGTCGAGTGGGTCATCATCTCCGCCGTCGTCGTCGCCATCGTCGGCGTGGTGGCCGCGATCATCAGCGCGGCGCTGAGCAAGGGCGCCACCAAGGTCGGCGACTGCATCGAGGGCACCACCGACAGCAAGACCTGCTGAGCTCGTACGACGATGCGAGTGCGCGAACGTCGAGGGGCACGGCACTGGGTACGCCGCAGGGTGGAGGCAGCCTCCGCCCGCGGCGACTCCGGCATGACCGCGATCGAGTTCGTGTTCCTCACCCCGGTGCTCTTCTTCATGATCTTCGCGACGGTGCAGTTCGCGCTGTACTTCTTCGCGGACCACGTGGCCCAGGCGGCGGCCCAGGCGGGCGCCCGCAAGGCGCGCGCCACCGCCGACGCGCAGCCGGGCGCCTGGCGCGGGGAGGCGGGCGACGTCGTCGACAGCTACATCCGCCAGCTCGGCCCGCAGCTGGTGCTGTCCCCGGACGTGCGGATGCTCCAGCCGGAGCAGAACACGGTGGGCGTCGAGATCACGGCCAGGGTCCCCGCGGTGTTCCCGGGGCTCGACCTGACGGTGCACGCGCGGTCGGCGGGGCCGGTGGAGCGGTTCGTGAAGGAGGAGGAGGCGCCGTGACGGGACCGGAGGCCCTGCTCGCCGCGCTGTCGGACCGCGTGTCCGGGTGCCGGCGCGACCGGGGACTGTCCACCATCGAGGTGGTCATCCTCGCCCCCGTGATGATCCTCTTCATTCTCGTCCTGGTGGCCTTCGGGCAACTGGTCAACGGGCGTGGTGCGTTGGACGGCGCGGCCCGGGACGCCGCGCGGTCCGGATCGATCCAGAAGGACCACGCGACGGCCATGGCCGAGGCGCGGAAGGCGGCCGAGGCCGACCTCGGGGACATCTGCTCGGGACCGGTGGACGTGAGGCAGACCAGCACGGGCTTCGAGCCGGACACGCTCTTCACCGTCGAGGTGAGCTGCGAGGTCCGGGGTCTCGCGGTGCTGGGCCTCGACGTGCCCACCACTCTGGAGGCCTCCTTCAGTTCCCCGCTCGACCCGTTCCGGAGGACGGCGTGAAGCCGCTTTCCGCCCTGTGCGGCTGGGCCGCCGGGCGCCGGGAACGACTGGACGACCGCGGCTCGGGCGCCGGCGCGGTCATCATCTTCGCGCTCGTCTTCCTGTCGCTCTCGGCGTTCGTCATCGACGGCGGCATGTCGATCTCCAAGCGGGAACGCGCCGCCGACATCGCCGAGCAGGCGGCCCGCTTCGCGGCCCAGGACATCGACCTGGAGTCCCTCTACGAGAACGAGAACGGTCCGGCGCCCATCAACTTCGAGAACTGCGGAGCCCGGGTGCGGGCGTTCGCCCGGGAGATGGGCATGTCCGGCGCGGACATCGCGGCCACCCACTGCGTGACCGCCGACGCCGAACAGGTGGAGGTCGAGGTCCAGTTGACGTACTCGCCGGTCTTCGTCGGGATGTTCTACGGCGGCGACGTGACCGTCCACGGCACGGCGGTGGCGGAGAACGAGGTGGGCTGAGGACGCCCCGCCCGGGGCCGCGTCGAAAGTCCGGCCGTCGATGAGCTCGCCGCTCCCGGACCACTTCCTGATCGACCTCACGACTCCGCGCGAGCCGTATCCCCCGCGAGGGCGAGGCGGCCGTTCGGGTGCCGTTCCCGCCACCGGCCCACCGGCCCACCGGCCCCAGAGGCCTTCGGGGCTACTTCGTCCCGTCCTTCTTCTCCGTCTTCACTCCCTCGGAGACCTGCTTGGCCAAGTCGTCGTCGAGTTTCTTGAACTCGCGGACCACGGCGTCGGACATCTCCGCGAGGGCGTCGAGGGCCTGGCCGATGTCCTCGCGGCCGTCCTCCCAGCCGGACTCGAAGTCGTCCAGGGCGTCGTAGACCGTGTGGTCGCCCAGGTCGTCCTTGTAGGACTCGAAGAGCTTCTTGGTGTGGTTCAGCCGGGTCTTGATGTCCCGCAGCCGCCCGCCATAGTCCTCCAGCTCGCTCAGCGGGAGTGCGAGGTCGCTCTTGCCGCCGTCACCCATGCCGGTTCCCCTCCTGAAGTCCTGAAGTCCCGCTCAGACGAACCGGAACGTGCCGGTCACCGCGTCGAAGATGTCGTGGAACGCCTCGGCCAGGTCCAGCACCGGGCTGGCTCCGGAGACGAGAACGACCTGGTCGGTGGTTCCCGGGACCGGGATGTACGTCTGGGTCAGCGCCATACGAAGGGTACGGGTGTCGCCCTGCGCGACGGGTACGTCCTCGACGCCGAACGTCCGCGCCGTGAGGCCGACTTCGGGGATCTCCACGGTGGTGACCGTGCGCCAGGCGTCACCTTCGCGGCGGGGCGTGATGGTGCGCAGGCTCTAGGCGATGGCGCGCGGGTCGGTGGACAGGGCCACGCCCTGCTTGCTCTTGGCGCCGAGCACGGAGACGGTGATGGTCGCCGACAGAGGGACACCCTCGAAGTTCTCGGCCATGCAACCCAGCTACACGGCCCCGGAGTCGTACGCCTCCTTGGCCATCCTGCGCAGCATGGCGGACAGGTCGGCGCGGTACTCGTGGAGCTCGGGGACCTCGCGGATCCGCTCGTCGACGAGCGCGCGGACGGTCGCGTCACGGCCTTCCGGGCGGATGTCGAACTCCCACCAGGAATCCGGAACGGCCAGTGAGAAACCTGTCGACAGGCCGGGATTCTCCGGGGCGTTGGAACGTGCGGTCAACTTCCGATGCCTTCTTTCAGGTAGCGCGGTGAGATCCGTCCGGGGCCGGCAGCCAGTCCAGCAGGTCCTCGGATCGAGTGGGAGGATCGGCGTCCGTGGTCAGGGACACGGGCAGTTCCAGTTGAGCCGCACGTGCCAGTGCGTGGGAGGAGAGGAAGGTCCGGGAACCTCTCTGCACGTGGCCGCTCAGGTCCAGCTGGACCGAGTGTCCCCGGCGACGGATGTCCTGGATCTCCTTCAGGGCGGGGGAGATGAGGCCGATCAGTTCGTCGACGGGTCCGTCGAACCCCTGTTGAGGCGTGCCGGTCACCTGGAGCGCCCAGCATCCCTCACCGGGGCGGAACGGCGAACCGACCGTTGCCTCCCTGGAGAACGTGGGAGTGATACCCAACTCATCCGTGATGTCCTGTGGTTTCAGGTTCCGCCCGGTGATGAGGAGGGCGGCTTGGGGGGTTCCCCATGAGGAGAGCAGTTCCATGGTGGCTTCTCACCGATCGCTGACGCTGGTTGTGACCGTGATGGGAACGCGGAGGGCGGCCGCCTTCTGAACGACCTCAGGGGGCAGTGCGAAGGTGGCGCCACGGCCGACGAAACCGAAGAGGTCGACGTGGATGTCGTAGCCCTGGGCGGACAGTTGGGCCAGTGAGGAAGAACGGGGTTCCACCAAGTCCAGGAGGGTCCGGAGCTGATCGCTCACGCCCCCTGGCATTCTGTCGTGAATCTGAAGTGCCCAGAGTCCGCCTTGGGGCGATGCCTGACCCTGGTGATCGTTGCCTGGATTCCGAACCGTCGTCGGAGTCAGGGAGATTGTCCGGGAAACGAAATCCGCATCCAAATCATGCTTACGGACGACCAGCTTCACAGCAGTCTCGGCCCAAGGTCCTTCGCTATGGGTGTATTCCATCTGACATTTCTCCCTCAGAGGATTTCACGGCATGCCGCCCAGTGTACATTCACCATGCCGGGCTGTAGCAGGTTGGCAATTTTCGTCCGCTCCACAACGGTCGTCGAATTCTCGAAAACGCTGAAACTTCCGCCCATCGACCCTGTGGGGGCAGCCAGCGTGTAGTTGGGTATAAGGAGACCGAGCTTCCCTCGGGAGCCGTGAATGTCCCGGCCCCGTCCTCCAGGAAGCCATGGCCGGCGAGAACTGTTTCGTCGGTTCTGCCGCCTTGGAATACGCGAGTCGCATAGTAATGACCTTGTTCGGATGTGTAAGTCTTCTTCGAGAGTTGTGGACCGAGGTTGCGCAGTGCGTCCTTGATTGCTTCCGGAGAAGGCAGTGGGTTACCGGATCCGCGGGCCGACATTCTGCCGAGCCAGGATCCGTCGAATCCGCGGAATATGTTTCGTGCGGAGCCTCCGAGATTTCTGGCACCGTTCGCCAGATTCTTCAGGCCGCCACCGATTCCCTTCAGCGCGCCGCCGCCCAGGGCGCGCAATCCGCCCGCCTTCCAGAGCTTGCCCATCTTGGCGAGGCTCGTGAAACCCTTGGTGGCGGGGATGCAGTCGAGGACCGCGAAAGTCAGATCTCCCCAGCCGGCTTGGCCGTTGAGCATCTTTCTTATGGTGTCGGCCAGCACGATGAGGGCCGCCGCGAACACCGGCCAGCCCAGCGGGCCGCCCACGATCATCACGATGATGCCGACGATCGTCACGACCCACTTGCACACCGTGACGATCTCGTCCCAGTGGTCGGAGACCCGGTCGACGGGCTCCTCCCACCAGTGGCGGTTGCGGATACCGGCGTCGGACGCCTCGTTCAGCTTCTTCACCGTGTGGCGGGCGGCGTCCTCGCGCAGTCCTCTCGCGTGGGCGGCGAGTTTCTTCGCCGCGTCCAGCAGCCCCTGGGCGTCGTCCACGTTCTTCTGGGCGGCGGCCCGCTGTTCCTTGGCGTGCTGGGCGTTGCGCGTGGCGCGGCGGACGTCGGCCTCGTCCGGCGGGGGCACGTCCTTGCCGCGGTTCTTGTCCGGGTCGTAGGAGTCGGCCTTCGCGGTGGCGGTGTGCACCCAGTCGTCGGCACCCGAGAGTGCGGTCGTGGCCGTGGACAGGTCCTGGCGGGCCTTGCGGCCGTCGCGCAGCGCCTTGTCCGCCTTCTGCTGGGCGTCGTCCAGATCCGGTCAGTACGAAGCGAGCGCGTCGCCCGCGATGTCGTAGGACTTCTTGAGCTTCTTGAGCTGGCCGGGGACGTCCTCGAACTCCGACGCGAAGGCGTCCGCCGTCTTCCCCGCCCACTTCAGGACCGCGTCGTCGTTCGCCAGTCCCTTGACGTCCCGCAGGATGTCCGCGACGTCGTCGGCGAAGTCGTGCAGCGAACCCGCGAGTTTGCGCACCCGCTGCGGGTCGCCCGGCGTCGGGTCCTGGTCCAGGTCGAGTATGTGCCAGTCCGTCGGCCTGTTCGACACGTGTCCCCCCGTGACACCCGCAACTCTTCGATCAGAACGTACGTGTGAACGTGGCGCGTTGATCATTGCGAGTGGAACGCCGGACCGGGCTTCGTGGAAGGGGTGTTACACGTGAGGCGCGGTGACCGTTCCGATAGGCACGGCCTGGAAGGGGTGACTGGCGTGGGTGGCCGACGGGGGTGGGGGCGGCACCGATGTTCTGATAGCATTGATCTTGAGCTGGTCGGCGGAAGTCGCACTGACCGGTCACGCGTTGGTGGTCCAAGGAAAGACGCCCCGCTTCCTGCGGGGAAATGCAGGTGCAAGGCCTGCCCGGCGCTCCACGAAGACCCTGTCCCGAGTTCTCGGGACAGGGTCTTTTTTCGTCTCGCACCGGCACCGGCACCGGCATCGGCGTCGTGACCGGGATCGGGATCGGCGCCGGTCGCGCGGGCGCGGGGTCCCACGGCCGGGGTGGTGGTCCGCGCTCGCCGCCGTCCGGTCCGGACCCTTCTGGAGGGCCCGCAGGTGTTGTGAAGGGTGTGAGGGTCCGGCGGGGGTGAGAGTTCCCGGGGCGGGGCGGCAACTCGGGTCTCCCGGACGGTTGGTGACGAAACGGGCGGAAGGCCGTCCACACCCCCTGCCCGGCCTTCGACACCCTCCCTAGACTCTCAGTAGGCTCGGTTCACCCCCGACCTCACGCCGTCCTCACACGACCTCAGGAAACCCGCCATGGCGAGACGCACCACTTCCAGCTCGACGGGCGCCACTCCGGGTCCGAGGAATCGGACGCCGCAGCCCCTGCCCCGGCGCCGTCGGACGGTCGGGGACTTCGCGCGGGCGTTCGGCGCGTTCGTCGCCCTGCTGGTGCTGCTCGTCGGCGTGCCCGGTGCGCTGGTCGTCGTCGTGGGGTGGCCGTTCCCGAACGGGCGTCCCTCGATGGACTGGCTGCAACAGGAGATCACGGTCGGCACGTTCGTGTCCGTGCTGACGGTCATCGTGTGGCTCGCGTGGGCGCAGTTCACCGCGTGCGTGCTCGTCGAGATGAAGGCCGCGCTGTCGGGCGTCGGGATGCCGGACCGCGTGCCGGGCTCCGGACCGAGCCAGTTGCTGGCCCGTCAGCTCGTGGCGGCACTCCTGCTCGTCGGCGCCGCCACCGCGAGCTTCACGCCGGGCCTCTCGCAGCTCGGCCAGAGCCTGGAGGGCAACCAGCACGGCTCCGTCGCGGCCGCGCAGCAGACGCCGGGCGGGCTGTTCGGGCAGCAGCGGGAACAGGCCGCCGGAGCCGCCGCGGCGGTCGCCGAGCAGGCCGCCGACGCGGCGGCCGACGCCGCGTCCGCCGCGGACAGCGGCGCGTCGGCCCGGCACGGCGACACGAAGTACTACCGGATCCAGCCCCCCGAGGGCCGGCACCACGACTCGCTCTGGGAGATCGCGCAGCGGCACCTCGGTGACGGGCGCCGGTACAAGGAGATCTACCAGCTCAACAAGGACCGCGCGCAGCCCGACGGGTCCAGGCTGTCCGAGGCCAGCCTCATCCGGCCGGGCTGGATCATGGAGATGCCCGGCGACGCGCACGGCGGCGAACTCGTCGAGATGCCCGACGCGGCCCCCGCGGTCCCGGAGCAGGTCAAGCAGCAGATCCACGACTACGCCAGGACCGGCGACCACCAGCAGGGCGGCGGGGAACAGAGCGCCGCCGACGGCCGGGGGAGCGGCCAGGGCGACCGGGACACCGCGCACATCCACCTGCCCCGGCAACGGGACGCCGCCTCCTCCGAGGCCGCGGCGCGTGCCGCCGACGAACAGGGCGCGCGGAACGACCGCGACGGACAGGACGAACCGGCCCCGGCGGCCACGGGGACGGCCTCCGAGGAGAGCGGATCCTCCTTCGGGCTGCCCGAGGCCCTCGTCGGAGCGCCGCTCCTCGCCGCCGGGCTCCTCGGCGCCCTCGGCCGGCGCCGGCGGCAGGCCCTGTGGCAGTCGGCGCTCGGCTCGGTCGCCGGGCGGCGCGGCATGGAGCCGCCGGTCCCGGCCGGGTCCGCCGCGGACGCCCAGGACGCGCTGCTCGTCGGCGCCGACCCCGAGGGCGTACGCCTCCTCGACCTGTCGCTGCGCGGACTGTCGTCCGCTCTCGCCGCCGAGTCGCGTCCGCTGCCCACCGTCTACGCGGCCTGGCTCGGCGACAACGGCGATCTGCACCTCCAGCTCGCCCAGCCGGCCGGGAAGCCGCCCGTGCCCTGGCAGCTCGGGCAGGACCAGACGTTCTGGATGCTGGCACGGGCGGACGCCGAACGGTACGAGGAGGTCGACACGGCCGCCCCGTATCCGGGCCTCGTCAGCCTCGGCACCATGGACGACTCACGGCTGCTGCTCAACCTGGAGGCCGTGCCGGGCATCGTCTCCCTGAGCGGGAGCGCCTCCGACCGTGCCGCGGTCTTCGCCTCCGTCGCCGCCGAACTGGCCACCAACGGCTGGTCGGACCGCATGACGATCACGCTCGTCGGCTTCGGCGAGGACCTGACGCCGCTCGCGCCCAGCCGGCTGCGCCACCTCGACGACGTCGAAGCCCTCGTCGAGACCATGGAGGCGGAGACGCGGCAGCGGCGCGGCGCACTCGGCGCCGCCGGACACGACTCCGTGCTCACCGGCCGTACCGGGCCCGCCCAGCACACCCGTTGGGCCCCGCACCTCGTCCTCCTCGCCGCCGAACCGTCCGCCGAGGACGCCTTGAGGCTCGCGGAACTGGCCGCCGACGCGGGACGGTTGGGGATCGGCTACCTCGTCGGCACCGAGTCCGGCGAACTGCCCGGCGCCGCCTGGGAGATGGAGATCACCGGTGAGGGCAAGCTGCTCGCGCCGCTGCTCGGCCTCGAACTCGACGCGCAGATGCTGCCGGTCGCGCAGCAGCGGGCGGTCGTGGAGCTGTTCGTCGACGCGGACCCGGACCGCGGCCCGGACGGGCCGACGAACTCCCCGCCGTTCCTGGTCGACATCAGCGAGCACGGGCGGCCCGCCGTCTATGCGCGGCTCGTGGGCCCGTACGAGATCATCGGTCTGGAGACGCCCGACGGCGAACGCAGTCCGCTGCTGCACGAGGCACTCGCGCTGCTCCTGCTGCACCGCGAAGGGGTGCACCCGCGGGTGCTGTCCTCCGCGCTGTGGCCGCGCGGTGTCACCGAGGACGTGCGTGACGCGCTCGTCGAGCGGCTGCGCGGCTGGCTCGGCGCCGACCCGGACGGCGCGCCCCGGCTCGGCACCGACGCGACCGGGCGGCTCACGCTCGCCAAGTCCGTCGTCTCCGACCTGGACGTGCTGCGCTCCCTCTACCACGAGGCGACGCAGGGCAAGGGTGTCGACAGCCGTGTGGTGCGCGGGCGGTTGCTCACCGACGCGCTCGTCCTCGTCCGCGGCCCGCTGCTCGACGGACGTCCCGAGGGGCGCTACGGCTGGCTCACCCACGAGATCATCGACGCCCAACTTCCGCTGCTGGTGGCGGACATCGGGCTCGCCCTGTCCGCGTTCCACCTGGAGAAGGACCGGGCGGAGAAGGCGATCGAGGCGTTGAACGCCTCGATGAACTCGGCACCGTCCGACGAGCGGCTGTGGAACGAGCTGCTCCGCGCGACGCACGCGACGGGGGACGACGACCGGTTGAGGCGGCTCGCCGCCGATCTGGTCGCCCGCAGCGGGGCGCGCGGTCTGCCGCCCCGCACGGAGGCCCTGCTCGACGAGCTGCTGCCGACCTGGCGAAGCGGCGAGGCCTCGGTGGGCTGAGGCACGGCGCCGCTGCGGCTTCGGTGGGCGACCGGGACCGGGAGCCGCACCGACCTGGATCGGAACTGACCGGGACCGTGGGCTGCAGCGATCGGGACCGGGCCGACGGGGACCGGGAGTCGTACTGACGGGACCCGGTCCCGATCGGGAGCGGGGCCGTCTCGCCGGTCCCGGGTTCCGGGTCCGGTTCCGGGATCCGGAACCGGTCGCGGCCTCGGGTCGCAGGCCGGGGCCGTCTCGTGACGGGCCCGGTGCCGCGGTCGTGCGGGACGTCGCGCGGCCGGGTGTTCCGGCCGCCTTATCGGACGTATCGAACTCTTCCGGGGGGAACGCGTGGATCTCGACCGTTGGCTCATCGTCGGCGCCGTGCTCTGGGGAGCGGCGGCGGGGTCGCTGGTACCCCGGCCCGCGTACCGCCTCTCCGTCGACCCGGACGAGCCGTGGCGTGACCGCTGCCCCGAGGGGCGGCCGATCACCGGGGCGGCACGCGGATGGCTCGGCCCCGCCCGGTCGCCGGGCGGCGCCCGCTACGGTCCCGGCACCCTCCTCGTCTGCCTGGCCACCGCCCTGGTCTGTGCCGGGCTCGCCCTCGCGACCGGTACCCGGCCGGAACTGGGCGCCTGGCTGCTGCTCGCGCCGCTCGGTGTCCTGCTCGCCGTGGTCGACTTCCGGGTCCAGCGGCTGCCGGACGTGCTGACCCTGCCGCTCGCGGTGGCGGCGCTCGCGCTGCTCGGGGTGGCCGCCCTGCTGCCCGAGCACGCGGGGCACTGGCTCACGGCGCTGCTGGGGGCGCTCGCGCTCGGCGCCGCGTACTTCGTGCTCTTCCTCGTCAACCCGAACGGCATGGGCTTCGGCGACGTGAAGTTGGCGCTCGGACTCGGGGCGGTGCTCGGCTGGTACGGCTGGAGCACGGTGTTCCTGGGGACCTTCGCCGGGTTCCTGTTCGGCGGGCTGTACGGGCTGGGGCTGGTGATCGTCCGACGCGCCGGGCGCAAGACGTCGATCCCCTTCGGCCCGTTCCTGATCGCGGGGGCGTACACGGGGGTCCTGATCGGGGCGTACGCGGCCTGACGGCGGCCGGGGCGGCGAGGTTGGGCGGGCTGACGTCGGCCGACGCGGGGGGCTGGCGTAGGGTGGTTGAGTCTGTCCACAACCCTTACGAAAGGGACGCTCCCGGTGACCGAGAAGGCCGACCTTCAGTCCGTGCTGGACCGTGCCGCCGAGGGTGGGCGGATCACTCCGGAAGAGGCGCTCGTCCTCTACCGCGACGCCCCGCTGCACGCGCTCGGCGCCGCCGCCGACGCCGTGCGCCGCCGCAGGTACGCGGGTACCGAGCACATCGCGACGTACATCATCGAGCGCAACATCAACTACACGAACGTCTGCGTGACGGCGTGCAAGTTCTGCGCCTTCTACGCCGCCCCCAAGGACACCGCCAAGGGCTGGACGCGCGACCTCGACGACATCCTGCGCCGCTGCGCGGAGACGGTCGAACTCGGCGGGACGCAGATCATGTTCCAGGGCGGGCACCACCCGGACTACGGCGTCGAGTACTACGAGAAGCACTTCGCCGCGATCAAGGGCGCGTACCCCGAGCTGGTCATCCACTCCCTCGGCGCCTCCGAGATCGAGCACATGGCCCGCATCTCCAAGGTGACGGTGGAAGAGGCCATCTCGCGGATCCACGCCGCCGGGCTCGACTCGTTCGCGGGTGCCGGCGCCGAGCTGCTGCCGGCCCGCCCGCGCAAGGCGATCGCCCCGCTCAAGGAGAGCGGCGAGCGCTGGCTGGAGATCATGGAGATCGCGCACGGGCTGGGCGTCGAGTCGACGTCCACCATGCTGATGGGCACCGGCGAGACCAACGCCGAGCGCATCGAGCACCTGCGGATGATCCGTGACGTCCAGGACCGGACGGGCGGCTTCCGCGCCTTCATCCCGTACACCTACCAGCCGGAGAACAACCACCTGAAGGGCCGTACGCAGGCGACGCTCTTCGAGTACCTGCGGATGATCGCGATCGCCCGGCTGTTCCTCGACAACGTCGCCCACATCCAGGGCTCCTGGCTGACCACCGGCAAGGAGGTCGGCCAGCTCTCCCTGCACTACGGCGCGGACGACCTCGGCTCGATCATGCTGGAGGAGAACGTCGTCTCCTCCGCCGGCGCGAAGCACCGCTCCAACCGCATGGAGATCATCGACCTGATCCGCAAGGCGGGCCGCGTGCCCGCCCAGCGGACCACGACGTACGAGCACATCGTCGTCCACGACGACCCGGCGGACGACCCGGTCGACGAGCGCGTCATGTCCCACATCTCCTCGACGGCGATCGAGGGCGGCACGGCACACCCCGAGCTGAAGCTCCTCGCCTCCAACTAGAGCCGATCAGAGCCGACTTCACGTGCTGACACTTCACATCGCAGAGCGGTCCCCCGAGTCGGCGGTCCTGGTCGACGGGGCATCCGTCGCCGCCGTCGGCCCGTACGAGGAGCTGGCCTCCGCCGAACCGCGGGCGAGGGTGCGACGCTGGCCCGGCATCCTGCTGCCCGGGCTGCTGAACCCGTACGGTCCGGAGCTGCTGGAAGCCACCTACCACCCCGACCCGCGCGAGGCCGAGACCCTCGGCACCGAGCCCATCGGCGGGGAGCGGGCCCAGGAGCTCTTCCGCGCCGACCCCGCCCGCCTCGGCGCGAGCGTGCGGCGCGGGGTGCAGCGGATGCTGGCGCACGGCACGGTGGCGGTGGCCGGGGACCTGCGGTCGCGGGTCGCGGTCGACCGGATCCGCCGGGCCGGGCTCGCGACGGGGCGGCGGCCGGACCGCCTCCAGGGCCCGCCGTCGCTGTCCCCGACCCCGCTGATCCTGCTGCCGGGTCTGGTGCCCGGCGGTCCCGCCCGGTTCGCCGTGTTCGACGTCGAGGACCGCGCCGAACTGGTCCTGCGCGGGGCCGGGACCTGTGTGGCGACCGTCATCGGCGGGCGGCTGGTGTACCGCGCGGGCTGATCACGGCTCGCTCGGGCCGGGGAGGACGCCGGATCACCCCGCGAGGGCCTTCGCGAACGCTCCCGAACTCTGCTTCACCCCACTGCAGTCGGTCGCCGCGTCGCCCGCCGTGGCGCTGCCCTTGTCGCACTGCCGGTCCCGGAACGTCGACCACATCGACACCCAGGCCACCCCCTTCCGCTCCGCGAACTCCCTTACCTGCGCGGCGTCCGAGAGGGAGAACGTCTCGTTGTCCACGTCGTTGACGCCGATCATCGACGTGAGCGCGAGCCCCTGCCAGGCGTCGGCGCCCGACAGCCCGAACACCTTTTTCAGCTGGGCGTGGGTCTTCTCGGCGGACGCGATCGCGTAGTCGCCCATGTCGTCGGCGTACGAACTGCCGTAGTTCATGGTCATGATGTTGACCGTGGAGACGTCCACCGAGTGGTCGTTGGCGGACTCCAGGAGGGCCAGGCCGTCGGCGTCGAGGCCGGACGGCATGACGGGCAGGGTGAAGGACACCTTCAGGCCGGGTCGCTCCTTCTGGAGCAGCGCGATCGCCTCGGAGCGCAGCGCGACCGCGTCGGAGTCGGCCAACTGGGCGCCCTCGACGTCGAAGTCGGCCTGTTCGGAGCCCACGGCGTCCAGCGCGGCGCCGTAGGCCGCCGCGAGGCCGCTCGCGCTGTCGCACGTCGACGCCAGCTCCTTGCCGGACGCGCCGCCGAACGACACCCGCACGCTCGCGCCGGACTTCTTGAGCGCCGAGGCCCGGGACTTCACGGCCGTGTCGTCGACGGCGTACGTCCCGTCCCACTTCGGCGCGCAGGCGCTGCCGTCGGAGATCACGAAGGCCAGGTTGTACGTGGTCGGCGAGCCCGCCGCGTCGGTGTCGGCGGGGGTCGTGGCACTCACGTACGGGGCGTACGAGGTGGCCGACGAGTCCGTCGCGCCCGTGCTCGGGTCCGGGGCCGAAGCCGTTCCTCCGGGGCGTGCGGACGCCGCTTCGGAGCCGTCGCCGCCGTCCGAGGAGCACCCCGCACAGGTCAGGGCGACCAGGCAGACGATCCCCGCGACAGGCTTGAGGAAACTCCTCATTGTGTACGCTCCCGCTCTCGTGATGTCTGTCTCAGGACGGAAACAAACGGTCGTTCCCCGACGGGAAATGTGTCATATCCGGACCGGAATGCCGAATGGAGATCACGCAAGGGGATCACGGAGGATGAGTCCGGCAAATAGGGCGATCGACGCTTCCAAATGGTTCATATCTCCCATATTCATTGGCCCTGAGCTGCGCATATGGTTCTTGATTCTCATAGAGAAAGTACAGGTTGAGGCATCTCTCATGGGCCGCTCACACGGAAAGCAGAGTTTCTGGCACATAGAGGCGTCCTAACGTCTGGGGAATGCAATCCGAGTCCGCCATCGAAAACCGTGCCCAGGTACGTGGCCGCCGCCGCAAACGCGGCAGCGGGGCCGTGGACGGCCCCGTGTTCGTGGACAACTCCGGGCGCCGCGCCCGTCTGCTGCGCAGAGTCGGCACGCTCGCCGGCGTCGTCTGCCTCGGCTACGCCGTCGTCCTCGGCATGGCCTTCATGGGCTGGGGCACCTCACTGACGCCGTCCTCGCTCCTCCCCTTCGACGGCGGCCGGGCCGGTTCCGCACCCGGCGGCCGCGACGGCGTCCGGCAGCCCGGAGGCGCCCTGTCCGGGGCGCCCACCGGCACCCCGCCGTCGGGTGCGCCCACCGGGGCCGGGCCCTCCTCCCCGCCCGCCTCCGATCCCACGACCACCGCCGGGGCGTCCGCCTCCGCCGGCACCGACTGACGGGGACGCACCCACTCTCATGACCACGACGACGCCCGCGCGCGGCCGTCGGCGCGCCCCCTCCAGGATGGAGCGGGCCGCCGGCAAGGCCGCCGCGCTGCAGAAACCACGTGTCATCCTCGCCCTCCTGCTCCTGCTGGGGCTCATCAGCGTGATGCTGCTGGACGGCTACCTGCGTTCCGAGATCGGCAACGACGCGCGGGTGCGGGACGGAGCGGCCTACGACAAGGTGCCCGAGAAGATCCTCGGCGGCGGGCCCATCCTCACCTTCGAGAACGGCACCGCGAAGACGCAGTCCGTGCCGAAGAAGACCATCGTGCTGACCTTCGACGACGGGCCGACCGCGAACTGGACGCCCGAGGTCCTCGAGGTCCTGGAGGAGAACGACGTCGAGGCCACCTTCTTCATGGTCGGCTCGATGGTCTCCCGCTATCCGGACGTGGTGAAGACCCTGGTGAAGCAGGGGAACGAGGTCGGCATCCACACCTTCACCCACGTCGACCTCTCCTACCAGAGCACCGCGCGCCTCCAACGTGAGCTGAAGCAGACACAGTTGGCGCTCGCTGGGGCGGCCGGTGTCACCACGACGCTGTTCCGCGCCCCGTACTCGTCGGAGATCAGCGCCGTCGACAACTACAGCTGGCCCGTCTACAAGGAGCTGGGCGGCCTCGGCTACACCAGCGTGTTCGTCGACACCGACAGCGACGACTGGAAGAAGCCGGGCGTCTCGAAGATCGTGCGGTGGGCGACGCCGAAGAAGAACGAGGGCGCCATCGTCCTCATGCACGACGCCGGCGGCGACCGGTCCCAGACGGTCGAGGCGCTCGGGGCGTACATCAAGAAGATGAAGGCGAAGGGCTACGCCTTCACCAGCGTCAGCGGCGCCCGGGCCAAGCTCGACCGGGCCGCGGCACAGGCCCGCGGCACCGGAGCGGCCACCGGGTCGAGCCCGCCTCCGGACGCGCCGGTGAGCGGCGGGCAGTCGAGCGGCGGGCAGGTGAACGGGCAGCAGGTGGGCCCCGGTTCGACGGCGGGAGGCACCGTGAGCGGCGCCGCGCAGGCAGCCCAGCGGAAGGCCACCGGCGCGACCCTCTACGAGGGCAAGGCGCTCGTCTACGCCGTGGCGGTCGCGGAATGGGTCGTCCCCGCGCTCTCCTGGTTCCTCGTCGTCGTCGGCGTCGCCGTCATGGGCCGGTTCGGGATGATGCTGGTCCTGGCCCGCCGCCACTTCCGGCAGCGCAACCGCACCCGCAGAAGCGGCCGGGGCGGCAGGTTCAGCTGGGGGCCGACGGTCACCCGGCCCGTGACGGTGATCGTCCCCGCGTACAACGAGAAGGAGTGCATCGCCAACACCCTGAAGTCGCTGGCGAAGAGCACGCATCCGATCGAGATCATCGTCGTCGACGACGGTTCCGAGGACGACACGGCGGCGATCGCCGAGTCGCTCGGCATGCCGAACGTCCGCGTCGTCCGCCAGGAGAACGCGGGCAAGCCGGCCGCGCTCAACAACGGCGTCCGTCAAGCGAGTCACGACATCGTCGTGATGATGGACGGTGACACCGTCTTCGAGCCGGACGCCGTGCACCAGCTCGTGCAGCCCTTCGCCGACCCGGAGATCGGGGCGGTCGCGGGCAACGCCAAGGTCGGCAACCGCGGCACGGTGATCGGCGCCTGGCAGCACATCGAGTACGTCATGGGCTTCAACCTCGACCGCCGCATGTACGACCTGCTGCGCTGTATGCCCACCATCCCCGGCGCGATCGGGGCGTTCCGCCGGGACGCGGTGCTGGAGGTCGGCGGCATGAGCGAGGACACGCTCGCCGAGGACACCGACATCACGATCGCCATGCACCGCGCCGGATGGCGGGTCGTCTACCAGGAGCACGCCAAGGCCTGGACGGAGGCGCCCGGTTCGCTCAAGCAGCTGTGGTCGCAGCGCTACCGCTGGAGCTACGGCACGATGCAGGCGCTGTGGAAGCACCGCAAGTCCCTGACGGACAAGGGGCCGTCGGGCCGCTTCGGTCGTGTGGGCATGCCGCTGGTGGTCCTCTTCCAGATCGTCACGCCGGTCTTCGCCCCGCTCATCGACGTGTTCACCGTCTACTCGATGGTCTTCATCGACTTCCGGGCCGCGCTCCTCGCCTGGCTGGCCGTCCTCGCGGTCCAACTGGTCTGCGCCGCCTACGCGTTCCGCATCGACAGGGAGAAGTACCGCTACCTCGCGATGCTGCCGCTGCAGCAACTCGCCTACCGCCAGATGATGTACCTGGTCCTGATCCACTCCTGCGTCACGGCCCTGACCGGCGGCCGACTCCGCTGGCAGAAACTCAAACGCACGGGCGAGGTCGGGACCCCGGCAGGAGTGAGCTAGATGAGCTGGGGCGCGGAACAACAAGGGCAGCAGGAACCGCACGGCCGGCAGGGGCAGCACGGGCAGCAGGGGCAGCAGGATTACGGCGACGGCGAGGGATACGGGTACGGCGAGGCGTATGGGTACGGCGAGGCGTATGGGTACGGCGAGGGGCACGGGTACGGATACACGGCCGGTGGCCACGGGTACGGCCACGGACACGCGCTCCCGGCCGAGCGGACTCTGCCGTACGGGGAACAGGTCCGGCACGAGGAACCGGGCCGGACCCAGGATCGGGTCCGGTTCGAAGGCGCGGTGCCGTACGTGGAGCCGGTGCCGGGCGAGGAGCCGTGGCGGTACGGTTCCGAACCCGGTCCGGCGGCCCCTCCCCGGATGTCTCCGCAGCCGTCCGCGCAGCCGTCTCCGCACCACTCTGACCAGCCCCCTCCCCACGCTTCTTCCCGGCCTTCTCCCGGGGCAGGTTCCGACGGGGTTCCGGAGGCGGTACCCGACGAGGCTCCCGGAGCGCCGGCCGAGGACTTCCCGGAGGAGCCCGCCCGGAAGGCGGGAACGGGGGGCCGCGACCGCTACTTCGACGCGCTGCGCGCCGTGGCGCTGATCCGCGTCGTCAGCTACCACACCTTCGGGTGGGCCTGGGCGGGCCTGGTCTTCCCCTCCATGGGCGTGATGTTCGCACTCGCCGGAACGCTGATGGCCCGGTCCCTGGAACGTCCCGCTCTCCAGGTGGTCAGGGGCCGGATGCGGCGGCTGCTGCCCCCGTTCTGGTTCTGGGGCCTGTTCGTCGTCGTGGCGATGATGATCCACGGCTGGATGCCGGGCTGGCAGATCGTGTTCTGGATCGTCCCGGTCGGCGACCCGCCGGGCGACGACTGGGGCGTACAGGCCTGGGAGATCCTCTGGTACCTGCGGACGTACCTCTGGTTCGTGCTGCTCTCCCCGCTCCTCCTGAAGGTCTTCCGCAGGGCGCCGGTTCCGGTCCTGCTCCTCTCCCTCGTTCCGGTCGTGGTCCTCCAGTACGGCCCGCGGCCGCCGGACGACCGCCTCGGCAGCGCCCTCACGGACCTCGCCACCTACCTCTTCTGCTGGCTCGTCGGCTTCGCGCACCGCGAGGGCGTCCTCCAGCGGCTGAAGCCGGCGGCGGTGGTCCTCGGGTCGCTGGCCGCCCTCGCCTACGGCGCCTGGTACGCCCTCGCGCACCAGGCGGAGTACGGCACGTACGACCTCGACGAGATCCCCCTCGCGCAGACCTTCTGGTCGGCGGGCTTCGTGACGCTGCTGATGTACTTCAAGGCGTACTACGACGTCGACTTCGCCCGGCTCGCCCGCTTCAGGAGACTGGACCGCGTGGTGACGATCTTCAACGGGCGGGCGGTGACGATCTACCTGTGGCACGAGATCGCGCTGATCCTGGCCGTCCCGCTGATCGACCAGTTCTGGAAGGTGCCCGCCTTCGAGAAGTGGCTGCCGCTGGAGAGCCAGTGGTTCATGTTCGCCGTCGGCTGGCTGCTGATCTGGACCGCGATCCCGCTGTTCGGCTGGGTCGAGGACGTGGCCGCCCGCAAGCGACCCCGACTGCTGCCGTAGCGGACGGGACGGGTCGGGACCGGAACGGGCGGAGCAGGACCGGACCGGAGGGGGCCGGGCCGGGTGGTGGCGGGCCGTCGAGGAGGGCGTCGGGCGGCCGAGGTGTGGGACCGACACGCCTCGGCCGGGACGGTATCCGAGTGAACCTCGCCCCGGTTGGCCGTGCGTGGGCGCCTACAGCGAGCCAGTAGCGATCTTGTCTACGGAGCATGGGAGAAACTCCCCCCGAAGAGAGGCTGACACACCCCATGCGTCGTTCCATGATCGCCGCCACCACCGCGGCGACCGCCCTCACCGCCGCACTGTCGCTGGCCCTGAACACACCCGCAGCCGCCGGAGTCGGCCCAGGGCACGACCCCGAGCCCTGGGTGAAGCGCAGTGCCGTGATGCGCACGAACCCCAAGGACTTCCACTCGCTGTGCCGCAAGCAGAAGGACGGGGTTCCCGAGCGCCGCACCTTCCCGCTCTTCAAGCACGGCAAGGGCTTCACCGCGATCGAGGATTTCAGGCGCCAGGAGGCGGACGGCACGGTGTTCTGGTCCGGCCACGACCCGAGACACCCCGAGAACACCATCTCCGTGTCCATCATCGGAGCGTGTTCCTCCGGGCCGGTCACCCTCTCGGGTGAGATCGAGGCCGGCTTCCGCCAGTACCTGTACAAACCGTTGCTCAAGCGTCCGGGCAGATACCTGCTGCAGGAGATCGACTCCCTGAAACTGCCACCCAGCGGGCACGGCGTCGACACCGTGACCCTGCCTCCGACCAGGTCGAGCAAGCCGCACAAGCCGGGTCTGCGGGTCGCCACTCCCGACAACCCCGCGGCCATCGACCTCGTCGTCGCCTACACCCCGGAGACCGTCACCGAACTCGGCGGGGTCGCGGCCGTCCAGAGCCGGATCGACTACGGCGTGAACCAGCTCAACAGGGCGCTCGCGACCAGCCGCGTCCCGGCCAGCGTGCACGTCGTCAACACCTACCAGACCCAGGCGACCGGAGTCCCCCGCGAGAACGCCGGAACCCTGCTGAACATGATCAGCAACCCCACGAACGTGACTCTCGGGATCACGGCGGCGGCCCAGCGGGCGGCCTTCAGCGCGGACCTGGTGGCGCTCATCGCGGCCATCCCCCCGGAGGACAGCTCCGGGCAGGCCAACCTGCCCAGCCCCGCCGCGGGCCCGGCGACCAGCAACAACGCCTTCTCGGTCACCA
Organism: Streptomyces sp. NPDC002580; assembly: GCF_042889485.1. NCBI lineage: Bacteria > Bacillati > Actinomycetota > Actinomycetes > Kitasatosporales > Streptomycetaceae > Streptomyces > Streptomyces sp. NPDC002580. The sequence goes on from NZ_JBIAQZ010000011.1 coordinate 124,701, forward strand.
GCGCCTTCTCCATCACGGGATGGGAGAACCTCGCGCACGAGATCGGTCACAACTTCGGTCTGATGCACGACCGCAAGACGGTGCTGTCCCAGGGCGGCACCACGCCCGTGGGCACCCAGAACTACGGCTGGGTCACCCCCAACCAGCAGCACCACACGATCATGGCCTACTCCAACGCCTGCACCCAGCCGTGTGCGGTGGTCAACCAGTACTCGAACACCGTGAACCAGCTCGGCGACCAGCCCCTCGGGGACGAGAACAACAACAACGCCGCCGTGGCGACCAGGGCCGCCGAGTTCGTCGCCGGTTACCGGGTCTCCCGGGTCACCAACCGGGTGTCTCTCGCCATGACCTCCAGCCCCGTCGCCGGAGGCATGCTCGACCCGAGCGAATACGGCCCGTACGACCCCGGTGCGCAGGTCACCGTCACGGCCACGCCCAACCCCGGTTTCCAGTTCAGCGGCTGGCAGGTCGACGGGGTGACCCAGGCGGACACCACGCCGAACTACACGATCACCATGAACGCCGCCCACACCCTCACCGCGCTGTTCACCGAGATCCCGGAGACCGCGCGGTAGGAACGAGCGGCCGACGACCGGCCCGAGCCGACCCCGGAGGCAGACCGGCCGGTGACGGACAGGCGGCGGAGACCGGAGCCACCGCCGAGCGCCGTACCCTCCCCACGATCGATGGGGCGGGTGCGGCGCTTCCGCGTAGTCCGAGTACGGGTCTGACCCGCGCGGAGAACCGTCTCGGGGCAGGGTTCCGGACCAGCGCCGCGGCGGTGCCCGGCTCCGCGTCGCGTCCGTTCGCGCTTCCCGTCCGCATCCGTGCCCGCATCCCGCCCGCATCCGTGCCCGCATCCGCGGCCGGGCGCCGGAGAGCCGTCCGGCCCGTACTGCCACAATGGGAACGTGACCCGCGCATCCCTGGACAAGCAGCCGCACGAAGTCGCCTCGATGTTCGACGACGTGGCGGAACGGTACGACCTGACGAACGACCTGTTGTCGCTCGGTCAGGACCGGGTGTGGCGCAAGGAGGTCGCGAAGGCGGTCGACGCGCGCCCCGCACAGAAGATCCTGGACCTCGCGGCCGGTACCGCGACCTCGTCCCTCCCCTTCGCCCGCACCGGCGCTTACGTCGTCCCCTGCGACTTCTCCCTCGGGATGCTCCGCGTCGGCAAGCGGAACCACCCCTGGCTGCCGCTGACGGCCGGTGACGCCACCCGACTGCCGTTCAAGGACGACACGTTCGACGCCGTCACGATCTCCTTCGGGCTGCGCAACGTGCAGGAGACCGACAAGGCGCTCAGTGAGCTGTACCGCGTGACGAAGCCCGGCGGCCGGGTCGTGATCTGCGAGTTCTCGCACCCCACCTGGGCGCCGTTCCGCACGGTCTACACCGAGTACCTGATGCGCGCGCTGCCCCCGGTCGCCCGTGCCGCGTCCTCCAACCCGGACGCGTACGTCTATCTCGCCGAGTCCATCCGCGCCTGGCCGACCCAGCCGGAACTGGCCGACCGACTGCTCGAGGCCGGCTGGTCGAAGGTCGCCTGGCGCAATCTGACGGGCGGCATCGTGGCGCTCCACCGCGGCTACAAGCAGGCCTGAACCCAAGAACTCGTCCGGCGCGCCCGGCTCTGAGGACTCCGCTTCTCCCGCGGGCTCATGGGCCCGCGGGACCGTGGGGCCAGGCAGCCGGGACTCCCGGCCGGCCGTGCGGAGCCCTGCCGGGCTCCGTCAGAGGGCGAGCCGGTAGCGGTGACCCTCCTGCTTCGACGAGGGCAGCGTGAACCGTTCCGCGAGTTCCATCCCGAGTCGTCTCGTCACCGCGATGGAACGCGTGTTGCCCGCGTTGACCATGGCGACGACATCCGTGACGCCCGCCGCGCGAACCCGCTCCAGGGTGATGCGGGCCGCCGCCGTGACGTACCCCTTGCCCCAGTGCGCCCGCCCCAGCCGCCAGCCGATCTCGATCTGCCCCGCCGGTCCCCAGTCGTGCGGCCACGGCTGCGCGCCCGTGAAGCCCAACACCTCGTCCCCGGGGCCGACCATCGTCCACAGGCAGAAGCCGTGCTCCGCGTCGTGGCGCCGCTGGCGCGCCGTGAGTTCCTCGTACACCGACGGCTCGGCCGCACGGCCGCCGTGGAACTCCATGACCTCCGGGTCGTCGAAGACCCTGGCCCACGCGGACGCGTCCTCGTCGGTGGGGACGCGCAGTCGTACATCGGGGAGAGCTCGGTTCACGGGGCAGCCCTTCAGCCAGGTGATCGGTACCGCTGCATAGACTGCCCATGTCCAGTGCCCGTCGGCACGTTGATTTCGAGTCTTGGGGAGACCCCGCCGTGACCGAGCCCCAACCCCTCTCCGAAAACACCGCCGACGTCATCGTCGTCGGGGCGGGGCCAGCCGGTTCCACCACCGCGTACTACCTGGCGAAAGCGGGACTCGACGTCCTGCTCCTGGAGAAGACGGCCTTCCCGCGCGAGAAGGTCTGCGGGGACGGGCTGACCCCGCGCGCCACCAAGCAACTGGTGTCGATGGGCATCGACATCTCCGAGGAAGCCGGCTGGCTCCGGAACAAGGGCCTGCGCATCATCGGCGGCGGCGTACGCCTCCAGCTCGACTGGCCGGATCTCGCCACCTTCCCCGACTACGGACTCGTGCGGAAGCGGGACGACTTCGACGAGCAGCTCGCCCGGCAGGCGCAGAAGGCGGGCGCGCGGCTGTACGAGCGCTGCAACGTCGGTGCCCCGATCATCGACGACCGCACCGGCCGCATCACCGGCGTCAACGCGAAGCTGGGCGACGCCGACTCCAAGGAGAAGCGGGAGGTGACCTTCCACGCGCCCCTGGTGGTCGCGGCCGACGGCAACTCCACCCGCCTCTCCCTCGCGATGGGCCTGCACCGCCGCGAGGACCGCCCGATGGGCGTCGCCGTCCGTACCTACTTCACCTCGCCGCGTCACGACGACGACTACCTGGAGTCCTGGCTGGAGCTGTGGGACCGCCGGGGTGCCGAGGACCGGCTGCTGCCCGGCTACGGCTGGATCTTCGGCATGGGCGACGGCACCTCGAACGTCGGCCTCGGCGTCCTCAACACCTCCGACTCCTTCAAGGAACTCGACTGGCGCGAGGTACTGAAGGCCTGGTGCGCCTCGATGCCGGAGGACTGGGGCTACACCCCCGAGAACATGACCGGCCCGATCCGCGGCGCCGCCCTCCCCATGGCCTTCAACCGGCAGCCGCACTACACCAAGGGCCTGCTGCTGGTGGGTGACGCCGGTGGTCTGGTGAACCCCTTCAACGGCGAGGGCATCGCCTACGCCATGGAGTCCGGCCAGATCGCCGCCGACGTCATCGTCCAGGCCCACGCGCGCGCCACCCCCGGCCAGCGCGAACTGGCCCTCCAGCGCTACCCGCGCGTCCTCAAGGACACCTACGGCGGCTACTACACGCTCGGTCGCGCCTTCGTGAAGCTCATCGGCAACCCGAAGGTCATGAAGATCGCCACGCAGCGCGGTCTGAGCCACCCGCTGCTGATGAAGTTCACGCTGAAGATGCTCGCGAACCTCACCGACCCGACGGGCGGCGACGCGATGGACCGCATCATCAACGGCCTCTCGAAGGTGGCCCCCAAGGCCTGACCGGCCGGGCCGCCCGAGCGGCCACCGAGTGGCTCCGCCGACCGCCCGAGCGGTCGGCGGCGTCGCTTCCCGGACCTCGGTGGCTCCACCGGCCGGCTCCGCGGTGACCCGCCGGCGTGAGCGGAGGGCAGGGGGAAGGGCAGGGAAGCGACCGAGACCGGTCCCCTGGACGGCCGGCGCACCCATGGGGTGTCCCTGTCCCCTCCGGGCGCGACGGCGCCGTGGTGGGCCGGTGGCCTGCCCTCACCGGTCGCCCTCGCCGGCCAGCAGTGAGCGGCCAGCAGTGAGCGGTCAGCGGTGAGTGGTCAGCGGTGAGTGGTCAACAGCCGGCCGTAGGGGTCGCTCGATCCGGCACCGATGCCCGCACTCCCGCGGCTCGCCGTGCCGTGTACGCGAACAGCCCGAAGGACCGCTCCCCGAACAGGAAGCGGTCCTCGGGAAGAAACCCCGCGGGTCAGAGCACGCGCACCGCGCCCGTCGCCGGGTAGCCCGAAAGATCCTGAATCACGACACCCTTGGAAGGGTTCGCCGCGTCCAGGTACTGCCCGCCACCGATGTACACCCCGACGTGGTACGCCGAACCGGCCGAGCCCCAGTACAGGATGTCGCCGACCTGGAGATTCGACAGCGAAACCGGCGTACCGGACGTCGACTGGTCCTGCGAGACGCGCGGCAGGTCGACGCCGACCTGCTTGAACGCCGCCTGGACGAGACCGGAGCAGTCCCACGCGTTGGGCCCGGTGCCGCCCATGACATACGCGTCGCCGACCTGGGCCTTGAGGAACGCGACCACGGTCGCGACACTGCCGCTGGCCGGGGCGGCGACGTTCGTGGACGTCGACGTGCCGGCGGACAGGACGGTCCGCGCCGAGGAACGCGAGACGGCCTCGGCCGCCGCGGCCTTCCGAGCGGCCTCGGCCTTCTGCTTGGCCTCCGCCTTGGCGTCGGCCAGGTCGGCCTTGGCCTGCTTGGCGGCCTTGGCGGCGGCCGAGTCACGCTCCGCCTGGAGCTGGTAGTCGGCCGCGGCCTGCTGCGTGGCGTCCGCGGACTGCGCGACCTGAGTGGCCAGGTCGGCCGTCAGGGTGGGCAGTTCGAAGGTCTGCGTCACGGACTCGGCTGCGTTCGCCGAACCCGCCGCCCCGGCCACTGCCAGGGTGCTGAGAACGCCACCGGCAACTCCGGCGCGCATCGCGAGCGACGAGGCGTTGCGGCGGGGCTTCCGGTGGCTTCGTATGTGAGCGGTGTGGGACATGGGAACAAGCGGTACCAGGGCATCCTCCATACCTTCAAGAAACGTGTGGTGCGCCACAGTTGTTCAATCCACGCCCGAATTCGTCGCGCGTCACTCTTTATTGACGCCGTAACGGGCATTGCGGACACCGTCCACCAAGCCCTTGATCATGGTCTTTCAGTATTACGTCCGAATTGCCCGCCACCTACCACCGGTTGAAGCCGATGGCCAAGCCCGGCTTATCTGACCCACAGGTAGGTGTGACGCAGGTCACGGAACGATCGCTCGGACCGCCGCGTCCCCCGCGTGAACCGCAGTCGCCCCCCGCTCGTGAACGCGTGCACGTGTCCACACCCGTCCATGCGGCCACCCTGAAGTGTGAACGCGCTCCACTATCAGGGGGTCGCGCCCAGCACCAATTTGCATGCACAGGAAGTCTCTTGATAGTGAGACGCCGCCCTCGACCTGCGGTGATGAGCGAAAATGTCACATCTAGTGATCGACCTGACGCTTCGCGTACGAAGATCACCGCTCATCCGACTTCATGATCGTTCGTCAGGTGGTGGAGATCACAAAGCTTGTGCAATACCCCGTGTCGCAGATCACAGACCGCCGGGCATAAGATGCGAGGCAGTTGGGCTTGTGACCTGCTTCACATGTCCGCGATCTTCGTCGGGACAGGCGGGGTTCGCGGTGCTGATGGGGCAGGGGTGCAGGCTCGCCGAACCGCCACCAGTCAGTGCCGACTGAGAGGAGCGAGGAGCGTGAACGCGTATGCGCCGATCCTCGTACTGGGAGCCCTCGGGGCAGGCTTTGCGATCTTCTCCGTGGTCATGGCCACGCTGATCGGTCCGAAGCGGTACAACCGCGCCAAGCTCGATGCCTACGAGTGTGGCATCGAGCCGACCCCCACGCCTGTCGGCGGTGGGCGCTTTCCCATCAAGTACTACCTGACGGCGATGCTCTTCATCGTCTTCGACATCGAGATCGTCTTCCTCTACCCCTGGGCTGTCACCTTCGACGCCCTGGGTGTTTTCGGGCTCGTGGAGATGCTGCTCTTCGTGCTCACCGTCTTCGTCGCGTACGCGTACGTATGGCGGCGCGGCGGCCTGGAATGGGACTGAGGGGCCTTTAAGCATGGGACTCGAAGAAAAGCTGCCGAGCGGATTCCTGCTGACCACCGTCGAGCAGGCCGCGGGCTGGGTGCGCAAGGCGTCCGTCTTCCCCGCGACGTTCGGACTCGCCTGCTGCGCCATCGAGATGATGACGACCGGCGCGGGGCGTTACGACCTGGCGCGCTTCGGTATGGAGGTCTTCCGCGGGTCGCCCCGCCAGGCCGACCTGATGATCGTGGCCGGCCGGGTGAGCCAGAAGATGGCGCCGGTGCTGCGGCAGGTCTATGACCAGATGCCCAACCCCAAGTGGGTCATCTCCATGGGTGTTTGTGCCTCATCGGGCGGAATGTTCAACAACTACGCCATTGTGCAAGGAGTTGACCACATCGTCCCGGTCGACATCTATTTGCCCGGATGTCCGCCGAGGCCCGAGATGCTGATGGACGCGATTCTCAAGCTCCACCAGAAGATCCAGAGCTCCAAGCTCGGCGTGAACGCCGAGGAAGCGGCCCGCGAGGCGGAGGAAGCGGCGCTCAAGGCGCTCCCCATCATCGAGATGAAGGGCCTGCTGCGGTGAGCGACGCGAACGGCAACGGGGTCAACCCCGAGAAGGACCTGGGCGCCTCCAACCTCCCCGGCCAGCGAGGCGACAAGGGCGAGGAGATCCGCGTCCAGCGCGGCATGTTCGGCGCCGACAAGGGCGGCGACACCTCCGGCTACGGCGGCCTGGTCCGCTCGATCCGGCTCCCCGGCGCGGCCAACCGTCCCTACGGCGGCTGGTTCGACGAGGTGGCCGACGAGCTGGAGGGCGCCCTGGAGGAACAGGGGCTCGTCCCCGAGAACGTCATCGAGAAGACGGTCGTCGACCGTGACGAGATGACCTTCCACGTCGAACGCGAGTACCTGCTCCGCGTCGCGCAGACCCTGCGCGACGACCCGGCCCTCCGCTTCGAGCTGTGTACCGGCGTCTCGGGCGTCCACTACCCGCACGACAAGGGCCGCGAGCTGCACGCCGTGTACCACCTGCGCTCGATCACCCACAACCGGTTGATCCGGCTGGAGGTCAGCGCCCCCGACGCGGACCCGCACATCCCCTCGCTCGTCTCCGTCTATCCGACGAACGACTGGCACGAGCGCGAGGCGTGGGACTTCTTCGGGCTGATCTTCGACGGTCACCCGGCGCTGACGCGGATCATGATGCCGGACGACTGGCAAGGGTTCCCGCAGCGCAAGGACTACCCCCTCGGCGGCATCCCCGTCGAGTACAAGGGCGCCCAGATCCCGGCTCCGGACCAGCGGAGGTCGTACTCATGAGCACGCAGACCCCTTCCGGGGCATCAGCCGCTTCGGCCCGCGAGACGACCGAGGGCACCGTATATACGGTCACCGGTGGCGACTGGGACGAGATCGCCCAGTCGGCGGCCAAGTCCGACGACGAGCGCATCATCGTCAACATGGGTCCGCAGCACCCGTCCACCCACGGTGTGCTCCGGCTCATCCTGGAGATCGACGGCGAGACGGTCACCGAGGCCCGCTGCGGCATCGGCTACCTCCACACCGGCATCGAGAAGAACCTCGAATTCCGCACGTGGACCCAGGGCACCACGTTCGTGACGCGCATGGACTACCTGACGCCGTTCTTCAACGAGACGGCGTACTGCCTGGGCGTCGAGAAGCTCCTCGGCATCACGGACGAGATCCCCGACCGCGCCTCGATCATCCGCGTGCTCCTCATGGAGCTGAACCGGCTCTCCTCCCACCTGGTGTGCATCGCCACCGGTGGCATGGAGCTGGGCGCCACCACGATCATGATCTACGGATTCCGTGATCGTGAACTCATTCTCGACATCTACGAGCTGATCACCGGCCTGCGGATGAACCACGCGTACATCCGCCCCGGCGGACTCGCCCAGGACCTGCCCCCGGGCGCGGTGGACCAGATCCGCGAGTTCGTGAAGAAGATGAAGAAGAACCTTCCCGAGTACGACAAGCTCGCCACCGGGAACCCCATCTTCAAGGCCCGTATGCAGGACGTCGGCTACCTCGACCTCGCCGGCTGCATGGCCCTCGGTGCCACCGGCCCGGTCCTGCGCTCGGCGGGCCTCCCGCACGACCTGCGCAAGTCCCAGCCGTACTGCGGCTACGAGACCTACGACTTCGAGGTCCCGACCGCCGACACCTGCGACTCCTACGGGCGCTTCCTGATCCGCCTGGAGGAGATGCGCCAGTCGCTGCGGATCGTCGAGCAGTGCCTGGACCGGCTCCAGCCCGGCCCGGTCATGGTCGCCGACAAGAAGATCGCCTGGCCCGCCCAGCTCGCGCTCGGCCCCGACGGTCTCGGCAACTCGCTCGACCACATCAAGAAGATCATGGGCACCTCCATGGAGGCCCTGATCCACCACTTCAAGCTGGTGACCGAAGGCTTCCGCGTCCCGCCGGGACAGGCGTACGCGGCGGTCGAGTCGCCCAAGGGCGAGCTCGGGGTGCACGTCGTCTCCGACGGAGGCACCCGCCCCTACCGGGTCCACTTCCGCGACCCGTCCTTCACCAACCTGCAGGCCATGGCGGCGATGTGTGAAGGCGGCCAGATCGCCGACGTCATCGTCGCCGTCGCGTCCATCGACCCCGTGATGGGAGGCGTCGACCGGTGACCACGACCCCCGAGGGCGTCAGCCTGGGCATGCCCCAACTGCCCGCGCCCGACTACCCGGCCGATGTCCGAGCCCGGCTGGAGGCGGACGCGCGCGAGATCATCGCCCGCTATCCCGACTCCCGCTCGGCGCTCCTTCCGTTGCTGCATCTCGTGCAGTCGCAGGAGGGCCATGTCACGCGCACGGGACAGCGGTTCTGCGCGGAGGTACTGGGTCTGACGACGGCCGAGGTCAACGCGGTCGCGACCTTCTACTCGATGTACCGGCGCAAGCCGAGCGGTGACTACCAGGTGGGTGTCTGCACCAACACCCTGTGTGCCGTCATGGGCGGTGACGCCATCTTCGAGGCGCTCCAGGATCACCTGGGCGTCGGCAACGGGGAGACCACCGGCGACGGCCTGGTCACCCTGGAGCACATCGAGTGCAACGCGGCCTGCGACTTCGCTCCCGTCGTGATGGTCAACTGGGAGTTCTTCGACAACCAGACCGTCGAGTCGGCCAAGCACCTCGTCGACGACCTGCGCGCGGGAGCCGAGGTCGAGCCCACCCGCGGTGCCCGTCTGTGCACCTTCAAGGACACCGCCCGGATCCTGGCCGGCTTCCCCGACGAGCGGGAGGGTGCCGTCGACGGTGGCGGCAGCGCCGGCCACGCGTCACTGGTGGGACTGCGCCTGGCCAAGGGGGAGAGCACCCCCGCGCGCGTGGTGCACCCGCGGGGCGGAGGAGCACCCCAGAACCAGCGGCCCGCCGAGCACCCGAGTTCGCACGACGCGCCGCAGGACACGTCGGCCTCCGACCCGTCCCACCCGGCGGGTCCTGTCGCAGAGGAGGGGGAGTGATGACCTTGGCAGCCGAGATCAACGAAACGAGTCCCGAGAAGTTGCTCGCACCCGTGCTGTCGGCCTTCTGGGACGAGGACCGGTCCTGGACGCTGGACGTCTACCGGAGGCACGAGGGGTACGAGGGGCTGCGCAAGGCCCTCGCCATGTCACCGGACGACTTGATCGCGTACGTCAAGGAATCCGGACTGAGGGGCCGCGGCGGGGCGGGATTCCCCACGGGAATGAAATGGCAGTTCATTCCTCAAGGTGATGGAAAGCCACACTATCTAGTTGTCAACGCCGACGAATCGGAGCCGGGGACCTGTAAGGACATCCCGCTCCTCTTCGCGAACCCGCACAGCCTCATCGAGGGCATTGTGATCGCGTGTTATGCCATCCGGTCTTCGCATGCGTTCATCTATCTTCGCGGTGAAGTGGTCCCCGTACTGCGGCGGTTGCACGAGGCCGTACGTGAGGCCTACGCGGCGGGCTACCTCGGCGAGAACATCCTGGGCAGCGGACTCGACCTCCAGCTCACCGTGCACGCGGGCGCGGGCGCGTACATCTGCGGTGAGGAGACCGCGCTGCTCGACTCGCTCGAAGGCCGCCGTGGACAACCGCGGCTCCGCCCCCCTTTCCCTGCTGTCGCTGGGCTCTATGCGTGCCCGACTGTTGTGAACAACGTCGAGTCGATCGCGTCGGTTCCCGCAATTCTGCAAAAGGGCAAGGAATGGTTCAGGTCGATGGGCAGCGAGAAGTCCCCGGGCTTCACGCTCTACTCGCTCAGCGGCCATGTCGCCAGCCCCGGCCAGTTCGAGGCTCCGCTCGGCATCACGCTGCGCCAACTCCTCGACATGAGCGGCGGGATGCGCCCCGGTCACCGGCTGAAGTTCTGGACGCCGGGCGGCTCCTCGACGCCGATGTTCACCGACGAGCACCTCGACGTCCCTCTTGACTACGAAGGAGTGGGCGCCGCGGGTTCCATGCTCGGCACGAAAGCACTCCAGTGCTTCGACGAGACGACCTGTGTCGTACGCGCCGTCACCCGCTGGACCGAGTTCTACGCCCACGAGTCCTGCGGCAAGTGCACGCCCTGCCGCGAAGGCACCTACTGGCTCGTGCAGTTGCTCCGCGACATCGAGGCCGGCAAGGGCGCCATGTCCGACCTCGACAAGCTGAACGACATCGCCGACAACATCAACGGCAAGTCCTTCTGCGCCCTCGGCGACGGTGCCGCCTCGCCGATCTTCTCCTCGCTCAAGTACTTCCGCGAGGAGTACGAGCAGCACATCACGGGCCGCGGCTGCCCCTTCGACCCCGCCCGGTCGACCCTCTGGGCGGACAAGCACACGGAGGTGAACGCATGACAGTGACCACCAGCGCTCCCTCCGGAGGCGGGGAAGCGGCGGTCCCCCCGGAGGACCTCGTCTCGCTGACGATCGACGGCGTCGAGATCAGCGTGCCCAAGGGCACCCTGGTCATCCGGGCCGCCGAAGAACTCGGCATCGAGATCCCCCGGTTCTGCGACCACCCGCTCCTCGACCCGGCCGGCGCCTGCCGCCAGTGCATCGTCGAGGTCGAGGGCCAGCGCAAGCCCATGGCGTCGTGCACGATCACCTGTACGGACGGGATGGTCGTCAAGACTCATCTCACCTCGCCGGTCGCCGAGAAGGCGCAGCACGGTGTGATGGAACTGCTCCTCATCAACCACCCGCTGGACTGCCCGGTCTGCGACAAGGGCGGTGAGTGCCCCCTGCAGAACCAGGCGATGTCGCACGGCAACGCCGAGTCCCGCTTCGAGGGCAGGAAGCGGACGTACGAGAAGCCGGTTCCGATCTCCACGCAGGTGCTGCTCGACCGCGAGCGGTGCGTGCTGTGCGCCCGCTGCACCCGCTTCTCCAACCAGATCGCCGGCGACCCGATGATCGAACTGATCGAGCGGGGCGCGCTCCAGCAGGTCGGCACCGGTGACGGCGACCCGTTCGAGTCGTACTTCTCCGGGAACACGATCCAGATCTGCCCGGTCGGCGCGCTCACGTCGGCGGCGTACCGCTTCCGCTCGCGTCCGTTCGACCTCATCTCCTCGCCCTCCGTGTGCGAGCACTGCTCCGGCGGCTGCGCGACGCGCACCGACCACCGGCGCGGCAAGGTGATGCGGCGCCTCGCGGCCCCGGACCCCGAGGTCAACGAGGAGTGGCTCTGCGACAAGGGGCGGTTCGGGTTCCGGTACACGCAGCAGCGTGACCGCCTCGACACGCCGCTGGTGCGCAACGCCGCGGGCGTCCTGGAGCCCGCGTCCTGGCCCGAGGCCCTTCAGGCCGCGGCGCAGGGGCTGACGGCGGCCCGCGGCCGGGCCGGTGTCCTCACCGGCGGCCGGCTCACCGTCGAGGACGCCTACGCGTACAGCAAGTTCGCGCGCGTGGCCCTCGACACGAACGACATCGACTTCCGCGCGCGCGTGCACAGCTCCGAGGAGGCCGACTTCCTGGCCGCCCGGGTCGCCGGACGCGGCCGGGACCTCGACGGTACGGGTGTCACGTACACCTCTCTGGAGAAGGCGCCCGCCGTCCTGCTCGCGGGCTTCGAGTCCGAGGAGGAGGCTCCCGGAGTCTTCCTCCGGCTGCGCAAGGCATGGCGCGGGCACGGGCAGCAGACCTTCTCCCTCGCCACGCACGCCACCCGCGGCCTGGAGAAGGCGGGCGGCACGCTGTTGCCGGCCGCGCCCGGCACCGAGACCGAGTGGCTGGACGCGCTCGCCAGCGGTGTCGGCCTGGAAGGCGACGGCGCCAAGGCTGCCGAAGCCCTGCGTACCGAGGGCGCGGTGATCGCCGTCGGCGAGCGGCTGGCCGCCGTGGCGGGCGGGCTCACCGCGGCCGTACGGGCTGCCACCGCCACCGGCGCCCACCTGGTGTGGATTCCGCGCCGGGCCGGGGAGCGCGGCGCGATCGAGGCGGGCGCGCTGCCGTCGCTGCTGCCGGGCGGACGCCCGGCCACCGACCCGCGCGCGCGGGACGAGGTCGCGGCAGCCTGGGGAGTCTCCGAACTGCCGCACCGTTACGGCCGCGACACCGGCCAGATCGTGGAGGCCGCCGTCGGCGGTGAACTGCGGGCCCTTCTGGTCGCGGGTGTGGAGGTCGCCGACCTCCCCGACCCGGCACGCGCGCGTGCGGCACTGTCCGAGGTGGGCTTCCTCGTGTCGCTCGAACTGCGGCCCAGCGAGGTCACCGAGCACGCGGACGTCGTCCTGCCGGTCGCCGCGGTCGCCGAGAAGCCCGGAAGCTTCCTCAACTGGGAAGGCCGGGTCCGCTCCTTCGAGGCGGCCCTCAAGCCGGAACAGATGACCCGGCGCCTGGCGCCCGCCGACCTCCGCGTCCTGCAGATGCTGGCCGACGCCATGGACGTACACCTGGGGCTGCCGGACCTGCGCACCGCGCGCGGAGAGCTCGACCGGCTCGGCGCCTGGGACGGACCGCACGCCACGGACCCCCTGGAGTCCGGGGCGCAGTTGCCGCGTCCGGCCGCCGGGGAGGCCGTACTGGCCGGGCACCGGCTGTTGCTCGACCAGGGGCGGCTCCAGGAGGGCGACACCGCGCTCGCCGGGACCCGGCACGCCGCCCACGCGCGCGTGTCGGCCGCCACGGCCGCCGAGGCCGGGATCAAGAACGGTGACGTCCTCGCCGTGAGCGGTCCCGCCGGAGTGGTCGAACTGCCGCTGCAGATCACCGAGATGCCCGACCGCGTGGTCTGGCTCCCGCTGAACTCGACCGGCACGGGCGTCGCCTCCGACACCGGGGCGCTGCCCGGCGCACTCGTCCGCATCGGCCCGGCGACCGCCGCCGCCGAGGCTCCCAAGGAGGTGGAGGCATGACGCCGTACCTCGCCGCTGAAGACCTTTCGATGTTCGGCCACGACCCCTGGTGGCTGGTCGTCGTCAAGGCGGTGTTCTGCTTCGCCTTCCTGATGGTGACCGTGCTCTTCTCCATCGTGTGGGAGCGCAAGGTCGTCGCCTGGATGCAGTTGCGCATCGGCCCCAACCGGCACGGCCCCTGGGGCATGCTCCAGTCGCTCGCCGACGGCGTAAAGCTGATGCTCAAGGAAGACCTGATCGTCAAGCGCGCGGACAAGGTGGTCTACGTCCTCGCGCCGATCGTCGCGGCCATCCCGGCCTTCATGGCGATCGCGGTGATCCCCTTCGGCCCGGCCGACAACGAGATCTCGATCTTCGGCCAGCGCACCACGATGCAGCTGACCGACCTGCCGATCGCGATGCTCTTCATCCTCGCGGTGGCCTCGGTCGGCATCTACGGGATCGTGCTCGCCGGCTGGAGCTCCGGGTCCACCTATCCCCTCCTGGGCGGTCTGCGGTCCTGCGCCCAGATGATCTCGTACGAGATCGCCATGGGTGCCGCGTTCGCCTCGGTGTTCCTCTACTCCGGGTCGATGTCGACCTCGACGATCGTCGAGCAGCAGCACGACCGCTGGTACATCGTCCTGCTGCCGGTGTCGTTCCTCATCTACATCGTGACGATGATCGGTGAGACGAACCGGGCCCCGTTCGACATGCCGGAGTCCGAGGGCGACCTGGTCGGCGGTTTCAACACCGAGTACTCGTCGATCAAGTTCGCGCTGTTCATGCTCGCCGAGTACGTGAACATGGTGACGGTCTCGGCCGTTTCGACGACGCTCTTCCTGGGCGGCTGGCGGGCCCCGTGGCCGATCAGCACCTTCTGGGAGGGCGCCAACCACGGCTGGTGGCCGATGCTCTGGTTCGTGGTGAAGGTGCAGCTGCTGCTGTTCTTCTTCATCTGGCTGCGCGGCACGCTGCCGCGCGTCCGCTACGACCAGCTGATGAAACTGGGCTGGAAGGTCCTCATCCCGGTCTCCGTGGTCTGGCTGATGCTCGTCGCGACGGTGCGGACGCTGCGCAACGAGAACTACGACTTCGCGGACATCGGCCTGTACGTCGGCGGAGGCGTCCTCGTCCTGCTGCTGCTGTCGTTCGTGGCGGACATCTTCCGCGACAAGCAGGAGGCCCAGGCGAAGCCCGCCGAGCCCGCCGCCTTCGATCCCATGGCCGGTGGATTCCCGGTGCCCCCGCTGCCCGGGCAGGAGTTGCCGCCGGTTCCGCGCCGCCGCCCGCGCCGTGAGCGGGAGTTGGTTGTCAGTGGCGGGTCCGATACTGCGAGTGACGGATCGATCGCCGGATCTCGTGACCGAAAGGAGGGGTCCGATGGCTGAGGAGCCGAAGGAGACCAAACCGGGTTTCCAGAACCCCGTCGCCGGTTTCGGCGTGACCTTCAAGGCCATGTTCAAGAAGCGGCTGACCGAGCAGTACCCGGAACAGCCGAAGACCACCGCTCCGCGGTTCCACGGCCGGCACCAGCTCAACCGCCATCCGGACGGCCTGGAGAAGTGTGTCGGCTGTGAGCTGTGCGCCTGGGCCTGCCCCGCGGACGCGATCTACGTGGAGGGCGCGGACAACACCGAGGAGGAGCGCTACTCCCCGGGTGAGCGCTACGGCCGCGTCTATCAGATCAACTACGCCCGCTGCATCCTGTGCGGTCTGTGCATCGAGGCGTGCCCCACGCGCGCGCTGACGATGACGAACGAGTTCGAGCTCGCCGACAGCAGCCGCGCCAACCTCATCTACACCAAGGAGCAGCTGCTCGCGGGTCTGGAGGAGGGCATGGTGGAAACACCGCACTCGATCTTCCCGGGCACGGACGAGCAGGACTACTACCGGGGTCTTGTGACCGAGGCGGCGCCCGGCACGGAGCGCCAGGTGGCCGTCTCCCAGGGCGAGTTGCACCCCTCGGCGACCGGGCCGGGCACGGCTTCCGGAGAGGGGGCGGAGGCATGACCGACCTGGCCGCCTACTCGACCTCCACCGGAGAGGCCTTCCAGTTCTGGGTCCTCGGCACCGTGGCGGTGATCGGCGCCCTGTGCACCGTCTTCATGAAGAAGGCCGTGCACAGCGCCCTGTGTCTCGCCGGAACCATGATCATCCTGGCGGTGTTCTACCTCGCCAACGGCGCGTACTTCCTGGGCATCGTGCAGGTCGTCGTCTACACCGGCGCGATCATGATGCTCTTCCTCTTCGTCGTCATGCTCGTCGGTGTCACCGCGGCGGACTCGCTGAAGGAGACCATCAAGGGGCAGCGCTGGCTGGCCCTGCTCTGCGGACTCGGCTTCGGGATCCTGCTGTTCGCCGGCATCGGCAACGCGTCCATCGAGGACTTCGACGGCCTGGCGAAGGCGAACGCGAACGGCAACGTGGAGGGCCTCGCCGCCCTCATCTTCACGAAGTACGTGTTCGCCTTCGAGATCACCGGCGCCCTGCTCATCACGGCCGCCGTCGGTGCCATGGTGCTGACGCACCGCGAGCGCACCGAGCGACCGAAGACCCAGCGCGAGCTGTCCGAGCAGCGCGTGCGCGAGGGCAAGCACGTACCGCCGCTGCCGGCGCCGGGCGTCTACGCCCGGCACAACGCGGTGGACATCGCGGGCCTGCTCCCCGACGGCACTCCTTCCGAGCTGACCGTCAGCAAGACGCTGCGTGACCGCGGTCAGGTCCGTGACGTGTCGGCGCAGGCGCTGAGCGACCTGAAGGCGCTGGAGCAGCGCGCCGAGGAGCGCCTGGAGCGCACGAAGCCGGAGGAGGCGTCCAAGTGAACCCGGTCAACTACCTCTACCTCGCAGCCTTGTTGTTCACGATCGGCGCCACCGGTGTGCTGATCAGACGGAACGCGATCGTGGTGTTCATGTGCGTCGAACTGATGCTGAACGCCTGCAATCTCGCCTTCGTCGCCTTCTCCCGCCTGCACGGCAATCTCGACGGTCAGATCTTCGCGTTCTTCACGATGGTCGTCGCCGCCGCGGAGGTCGTGGTCGGGCTCGCGATCATCGTGTCGCTGTTCCGTTCCCGCCACTCGGCCTCGGTCGACGACGCCAGCCTGATGAAGCTGTAAGGGGTCGCTGAATCGTGGACAATCTCATTGCGCTGCTGATCGCGGCGCCTCTGCTCGGAGCGGCCGTACTGCTGTGCGGCGGACGGCGGCTGGACGCCGTCGGTCACTGGATCGGCACCGCGCTCGCGTCGGCCTCCTTCGTGATCGGCGCCGTGCTCTTCGCCGACAT
The DNA here is from genome assembly GCF_042889485.1 of Streptomyces sp. NPDC002580. Taxonomy (NCBI): domain Bacteria; kingdom Bacillati; phylum Actinomycetota; class Actinomycetes; order Kitasatosporales; family Streptomycetaceae; genus Streptomyces; species Streptomyces sp. NPDC002580. The sequence goes on from NZ_JBIAQZ010000011.1 coordinate 141,302, forward strand.
GCTCGGGAAGAGCCCCGAGGACCGGACCCTCACACAGCATCTGTACAGCTGGATCGCCGTCGGGGACTTCCGCGCCGACGTCGGCTTCCAGCTCGACCAGCTGTCGATGACGTTCGTTCTGCTGATCACCGGCGTCGGCTCGCTGATCCACCTGTACTCGATCGGGTACATGGAGCACGACGAGCGCCGCCGCCGCTTCTTCGGCTATCTGAACCTGTTCCTGGCGGCGATGCTGCTGCTCGTCCTCGCCGACAACTACCTGCTGCTGTACGTCGGCTGGGAGGGCGTCGGTCTCGCCTCGTACCTGCTCATCGGCTTCTGGCAGCACAAGCCCAGCGCCGCCACCGCCGCCAAGAAGGCCTTCCTGGTCAACCGCGTCGGCGACGTGGGTCTGTCCATCGCCATCATGCTGATGTTCACGACCTTCGGGACGTTCGCCTTCGGGCCGATGCTCGGTACCGAGGAGCACCCGGGGCTGGTCGGGGACGCCACGGAGGGCAAACTCACCGCCGTCGCCCTGATGTTGCTGCTCGCGGCCTGCGGCAAGTCCGCCCAGGTGCCGCTGCAGTCCTGGCTCGGGGACGCGATGGAGGGCCCGACCCCGGTCTCGGCCCTCATCCACGCCGCCACCATGGTGACCGCGGGCGTGTACCTGATCGTCCGGTCGGCGGCCGTCTTCAACGGAGCCCCCGACGCCCAGCTCGTCGTCACCGTCGTCGGCGCGGTCACGCTCCTGTTCGGTGCGATCGTCGGTTGCGCGAAGGACGACATCAAGAAGGCGCTCGCCGGCTCGACCATGTCGCAGATCGGCTACATGATCCTCGCGGCGGGACTCGGCCCCATCGGCTACGTCTTCGCGATCATGCACCTGGTGACGCACGGCTTCTTCAAGGCCGGGCTCTTCCTCGGCGCCGGATCGGTCATGCACGGTATGAACGACGAGGTCGACATGAGGAAGTTCGGCGGCCTCAGGAAGTACATGCCGGTCACCTTCGTGACTTTCGGCCTCGGCTATCTCGCGATCATCGGCTTCCCGGGCCTGTCCGGCTTCTTCTCCAAGGACAAGATCATCGAGGCCGCCTTCGCCAAGGGCGGCACCGAGGGCTGGATCCTCGGCAGCGTGACCCTGCTGGGCGCGGCGATCACCGCGTACTACATGACACGCGTGATGATCATGACCTTCTTCGGGGAGGAGCGCTGGCAGCCCGATGCGGACGGCCACGAGCCGCACCCGCACGAGTCGCCGAGGTCCATGACGATCCCGATGATCGTGCTGGCCTTCGGCTCGGTCTTCGCCGGCGGATTCTTCAGCATCGGCGACCGCTTCCTGCACTGGCTGGAGCCGGTCACCGGGCACTCCGAGGGCGACTCGCCCGTCAGCGCCCTCACGGTCACCGCGGCCACCATGGTGCTGCTGGTCGTCGGCGTCGGCATCGCCTACCTCCAGTACGGCCGCGGACCCGTCCCGGTCGTCGCCCCGCGCGGCTCCCTGCTCACCCGGGCGGCCCGGCGCGACCTGCTCCAGGACGACTTCAACCATGTCGTGCTGGTGCGCGGCGGTGAGCACCTCACCCGCTCCCTGGTGTACGTCGACCACACCCTGGTCGACGGAGTCGTCAACGGAACGGCGGCCTCGGTGGGCGGCCTCTCCGGACGGCTGCGCAGGCTGCAGAACGGCTACGCGCGCAGTTACGCGGTCTCGATGTTCGGCGGTGCGGCCATCCTCGTCGCCGCGACCCTGCTGATGAGGGCGGTCTGATACCGATGTCCTTTCCTCTGCTGACAGCGACGGCGGCGCTCCCGGCCCTCGGGGCGATCGCCACGGCCGCCGTGCCGGCCGCACGGCGCGTCGCCGCCAAGTGGCTGGCGCTGCTCGTGTCCCTCGGCACCCTGGCGCTCGCCGCGGTCACCCTGGTGCGCTTCGACCCCGGTGGTGACCGCTACCAGCTCACCGAGTCCCACCCCTGGATCGCGGACTTCGGGGTGCGCTACGAACTGGGCGTGGACGGCATCGGGGTGGCGCTCGTCGCGCTCACCGCGCTGCTGATGCCGTTCGTGATCCTGGCGGGCTGGCACGACGCCGACCCGCAGGAGACCGGCAGCAAGCGCTGGCGGCCGACCCAGGGCTTCTTCGCCCTGATCCTGGCCGTCGAGGCGATGGTGATCATCTCCTTCGAGGCCACCGACGTCTTCCTCTTCTACATCTTCTTCGAAGCCATGCTGATCCCGATGTACTTCCTCATCGGCGGCTTCGGGGACCGTGCCCACGAGCACGGGGACGAGGCGGCGGCCACCCAACGCTCGTACGCCGCGGTGAAGTTCCTCCTGTACAACCTGGTCGGCGGTCTGATTATGCTGGCGGCCGTGATCGGCCTCTACGTGGTGGCCGGGAACTTCTCGCTCCAGGAGATCGTCCAGGCCCGGGCCGACGGGTCGCTGCACATGGCGACGAACACCGAGCGGTGGCTCTTCCTCGGCTTCTTCTTCGCCTTCGCGGTGAAGGCGCCCCTGTGGCCGCTGCACACCTGGCTGCCCAACGCCATGGGTGAGGCCACCGCGCCGGTCGCCGTGCTGATCACGGCGGTCGTCGACAAGGTCGGCACCTTCGCGATGCTCCGCTTCTGCCTCCAGCTCTTCCCGGAGGCGAGCAAGTGGGCGACGCCCGCGATCCTCGTCCTGGCGTTGATCAGCATCATCTACGGGGCGCTGCTGGCGGTCGGACAGCGGGACATCAAGCGACTGGTCGCCTACGCGTCGATCTCGCACTTCGGGTTCATCATCCTGGGCATCTTCGCGATGACCAGTCAGGGCCAGTCGGGCGCGACGCTCTACATGGTCAACCACGGGATCTCGACCGCCGCCCTGATGCTGGTGGCGGGCTTCCTGATCTCGCGGCGCGGCTCGCGTCTGATCGCCGACTACGGAGGGGTGCAGAAGGTCGCCCCGGTGCTCGCGGGCACCTTCCTGATCGGCGGCCTCGCGACCCTCTCGCTCCCGGGTCTCGCGCCCTTCGTGAGTGAATTCCTGGTCCTGGTAGGCACGTTCGCGCGCTACCCGGCCGTCGGCATCATCGCCACCTTCGGCATCGTCCTCGCCGCGCTCTACACCCTCGTCCTGTACCAGCGGACGATGACGGGCCCGGTCAAGGCGGAGGTGGCCGAGATGCCGGACCTCAGGGTGCGCGAGCTCCTGGTGGTCGCCCCGCTGATCGTTCTGCTGATCTTCCTGGGCGTCTACCCGAAGCCGGTCACCGACATCGTCAACCCGGCGGTCAAGCAGACCATGTCAGACGTACACGAGACGGACCCCCAGCCCGAGGTGGAGGCGGCCAAGTGAGCGCATCAGCCGTCCACAGCCTGTGGACAACGGCGGCAGCCGCGACCGAGCCGATCTCCAAGATCGACGCACCGAAGATCGAATATGGGCAATTGTCGCCCACTTTGATCGTTCTCGGTGCGGCCGTCATCGGGGTGCTGGTCGAGGCCTTCGTGCCGCGCAAGTCGCGTTACTACACACAAGTGTTCGTCGCCGTCGTCGCGCTCGCCGCGGCGTTCGCCGCGGTCGTCGCGCTCGCGGCGGGCGGATACGGCACCACGAAGGCGCACATCGCCGCGATGGGCGCGATCGCGGTCGACGGACCGTCCCTGTTCCTGCAGGGAACGATCCTGCTGGCCGGTCTGCTCGGCGTGTTCACCTTCGCCGAGCGGCGCCTCGACCCGGAGGCCCACGGGAACCGGGTCGACTCCTTCGCCGCGCAGGCCGCTTCGGTGCCCGGCAGCGACAGCGAGAAGGCCGCCGTGAAGGCCGGCTTCACCACCACCGAGGTGTTCCCGCTGCTGCTCTTCGCGATCAGCGGCATGCTCGTCTTCCCGTCGGCCAACGACCTGCTGACACTGTTCATCGCGCTGGAGGTCTTCTCCCTCCCGCTGTACCTCCTGTGCGCCGTGGCCCGCCGCAAGCGGCTCATGTCGCAGGAAGCGGCGGTCAAGTACTTCCTGCTCGGTGCCTTCGCCTCCGCGTTCACCCTCTTCGGCATCGCCCTGCTGTACGGCTACGCGGGCTCGGTGTCGTACGCGGACATCGCGCATGTCGTCGACGGCACGGTCACCAACATCGACCCGGCGCTCGCCGGCACCATGGGCAACGACGTACTGCTGCTCATCGGCACCGCCCTGGTCGTCATGGGGCTGCTCTTCAAGGTCGGCGCGGTGCCCTTCCACATGTGGACGCCGGACGTCTACCAGGGCGCCCCCACTCCGGTCACCGGCTTCATGGCGGCGGCGACGAAGGTGGCCGCGTTCGGCGCGCTGCTGCGCCTGCTGTACGTCGTCCTGCCGGGCCTGCGATGGGACTGGCGGCCGGTCATGTGGGCGGTGGCGGTCGTCACCATGCTGGGCGGTGCGATCGTCGCCATCACCCAGACCGACATCAAGCGACTGCTGGCGTACTCGTCGATCGCGCACGCCGGATTCATCCTCGCGGGTGTCATCGCGACCTCGCCGGACGGGGTCTCGTCGGTGCTCTTCTACCTGGCCTCGTACTCCTTCGTCACGATCGGTGCCTTCGCCGTCGTCACGCTGGTACGGGACGCGGGCGGCGAGGCCACGCACCTGTCCAAGTGGGCGGGACTCGGACGCAGGTCACCGCTGGTGGCCGCGGTGTTCGCGATCTTCCTGCTGGCCTTCGCGGGCATCCCGCTGACCTCCGGATTCGCCGGGAAGTTCGCCGTGTTCAAGGCGGCGGCCGAGGGCGGCGCCGGCGCGCTGGTCGTGGTCGGTGTGATCTCGTCCGCCATCGCGGCGTTCTTCTACATCCGCGTGATCGTGCTGATGTTCTTCAGCGAGCCGAAGCCGGAGGGGCCGACGGTCGCCGTGCCGTCGCCGCTGACGATGACGGCCATCGCCTTCGGCGTGGCGGTCACGCTGGTGCTGGGTGTGGCGCCGCAGTACTTCCTGGACCTGGCGAGCCAGGCCGGGGTCTTCGTGCGCTGAGCAGGGCCTCGCGCGGCTCGGGCCCCACTCCCCCCAGGGGGAGTGGGGCCCGAGCCGTTCTCAGTGGGTGGCGGAGTGTGCGCCGGAGTGGGCCGCGTGCGACGGGCCGGGGCGGACCGGGGCGGCCGGGCACTTCACCCGGGGATTCCACCGGTCGAACAGCCCCTCGGGATTGTGCTTCCAGAGCCAGACGTGCAGGTCGTAGTGGACCGGCATGCCGGGGTAGTGCCCGGGCATCGGGCCTTCGAACTTCTGGCCGCCGAACATCGAGGGCCGGTCGCCGGACGTCCTCGGGTTCTGGTCGGCGTCCACCACGATCCACTCCACTCCGGCGAGCCTGCGCCGTCCGTCCTTCCCGTCCTCGAAGAGGAGGGCCGCGGGCTTCGCCGGGTCGAGCGAGCCGTAGCGGGACTCGTTGAAGTAGTGGTAACCCATGGCGCCGTGGCCAGCGGGGTCCGCGGAGCACTGATGGGGGACGTACCCGTCGGCGAGGGCGGCCTTCTCGTCGAGGTACCGGGCACTGGCCGCGTAGGCCCTGGCCAGGTCCCGCGCGGCCTTCGGGTCGACCGGGCCGGACGCGGCCGGGGCGGGAGCGGTGGCGAGGGCGAGCGCCGCGGTAGCGGCTGTCACGAGGGTGATGACGGTCCTGAGAGGGCGCTGGGACATGCGAGGACTCCTGAAGGCGCGAGTGGGGGCGGCCGTGACGGCGCCGGTTCCGTCGGCTGCGGGTCCGTCGTCCCGCCCGAGCAGCATGTCCCTCGGGCCCGGAGGGCCGCTATGTGAGCGGGGCCAACGGGCTGAACGCGGCGGGGCCGGGCCGTCCGACGGGCCGAGTCGTCCGGCGGATGGGGCGGGGCCGGTCGCCGACGCCGGCCGAAGGCCGTCCGGCCGTTGATCGGCCGATGCGTAGGGAAGCCGGTCCCTCGCAGCCTGTGGACAACTCTCGGACTGTCGGCGCTGACCCCTATCGTGGACGCAGTGGTCGAGGCGCGACGTACGGGGGACAGGATGATGGGCGGGACGGGTGTGATGACCGAAGCGGACGCGACGGAGACGCTGGGTGAGAGCGAGGCGCTGGCCACCCTCCACCGGGTCTTCGGATACGACGCCTTCCGCGGTGAGCAGGAAGCGATCATCGAGCACGTGGTGGCGGGCGGTGACGCCGTCGTCCTGATGCCGACCGGTGGCGGCAAGTCCCTCTGCTACCAGATTCCGTCCCTGGTCAGACCGGGCACGGGCGTTGTGGTCTCCCCGCTCATCGCGCTCATGCAGGACCAGGTGGACGCCCTGCGGGCGCTGGGCGTGCGCGCCGGGTTCATGAACTCCACGCAGGACTTCGACGAGCGGCGTCTGGTCGAGGCGGAACTCCTGGCCGGAGAGCTCGACCTGCTCTACCTCGCCCCGGAGCGGCTGCGGCTGGACAACACACTGAACCTGCTGTCCCGCGCGAAGATCTCCGTCTTCGCGATCGACGAGGCGCACTGCGTGGCCCAGTGGGGTCACGACTTCCGCCCCGACTACCTGGCGCTCTCGCTGCTCGGCGAGCGCTGGCCGGACGTTCCCCGTCTCGCGCTGACGGCCACGGCCACGCGCGCGACGCACAAGGAGATCACGCAGCGCCTGGGCATGCCCACGGCCCGCCATTTCGAGGCGAGCTTCGACCGCCCCAACATCCAGTACCGGATCGTTCCCAAGGTCGACCCGAAGAAGCAGTTGCTGTCCTTCCTGCGCGAGGAGCACGCGGGCGACGCGGGCATCGTCTACTGCCTCTCGCGCAACTCGGTGGAGAAGACAGCCGAGTTCCTGTCCCGCAACGGCGTCGAGGCGGTGCCGTACCACGCGGGCCTGGACGCGGGCACCCGCGCCACCCATCAGTCACGCTTCCTGCGGGAGGAGGGCCTGGTGGTGGTCGCGACGATCGCCTTCGGCATGGGCATCGACAAACCGGACGTCAGGTTCGTCGCCCACCTCGACCTGCCCAAGTCGGTCGAGGGCTACTACCAGGAGACGGGCCGCGCCGGCCGTGACGGACAGCCGTCCACCGCCTGGATGGCGTACGGCCTTCAGGACGTGGTCCAACAGCGCAAGATGATCCAGGGTTCCGAGGGCGACGAGGCGTTCCGGCGGCGGGCGGCGGCCCACCTGGACTCGATGCTCGCCCTGTGCGAGACGGTCGAGTGCAGGCGCTCCCAGCTGCTCGCGTACTTCGGCCAGGACCCGAACACCCCGGCCTGCGGCAACTGCGACACCTGCCTGGCGCCCCCGGAGACCTGGGACGGCACGGTCGCGGCGCAGAAGCTGCTGTCCACGGTGGTACGGCTCCAGCGCGAGCGGGGGCAGAAGTTCGGCGCCGGGCAGATCGTCGACATCCTGCTGGGGCGGCGGAGCGCCAAGGTGATCCAGTTCGACCACGACCAGCTGTCCGTCTTCGGTATCGGCGAGGAGCTGGCCGAGTCCGAATGGCGGGGCGTCGTACGGCAGTTGCTGGCCCAGGGGCTGATCGCGGTCGAGGGCGAGTACGGCACGCTGGTGCTGACCGACGCCAGCGGGACCGTGCTGCGGCGCGAACGGGATGTGCCGCTGCGCAAGGAGCCCCCGAAGCCGACCGTGGCCCGGTCCTCGGGCGCCAAGGGCGAGCGCAAGGCCAAGACGGCCGCGGCCGAACTCCCCGCCGAGCTCGTTCCCGCGTTCGAGGCGCTGCGCGCGTGGCGGGCGGAGCAGGCGCGCGAGCAGGGCGTCCCGGCGTACGTGATCTTCCACGACGCCACGCTGAGGGAGATCGCCACCGTGTGGCCCACGTCCGTGAAGGACCTGGGCGGCATCAGCGGGGTGGGCGAGAAGAAGCTGGCGACGTACGGGGAGGGCGTGATCACGGTGCTGGCCGCGCTGGGCGACGGCTCGCCCGCGGTCACCGGAGCCGCCGCCCCGGCCCCGTCGACCGCTCCGTCGGGACCGGGCGCTCCGGTCGCCGCGACCCGTTCGGTCGCCCCGGTCACGGGGACCGCGGCCCCCGGTGAGTGGCCCGACCTGGACTGGCCCGAGATGGACCAGGAGCCGGAGCCCGAGGACTGGATGTAGAGGACCGGAAGCCGCGGACGGCCTTCGCGGGCGTTCGTGCTGTCGTCGGGTGAAGGTGCGGCGGGCGGGTCCGGTGGGGCGCCCCGGGGCGTCGGCGGTCCGCTTCCGCGGGGTCACGGTGGTCAGGATCCCGACCACCGTGACGCGGACCTCGTCCTACTGGGGGACGGCCTGCGTGATGCGGCCCCGCACCTCGCCGAGACCCACCCGGGTGCCGCCCGGCCCGGGGGCCCAGGCCGTCAGGGTGACCTCGTCGCCGTCCTCCAGGAAGGTGCGCTTGCCGTCGGGGAGTTCGAGGGCGTCGCGGCCGTTCCAGGTGAGTTCGAGCAGGGAGCCGCGCTCGCCCTCGGACGCGCCGCTGACGGTTCCGGAGCCGTAGAGGTCACCGGTGCGCAGGGAGGCGCCGTTGACCGTCATGTGGGCGAGCTGCTGGGCGGCCGTCCAGTACATGGTGGAGAAGGGGGGCTCGGAGACGACGTGGCCGTTGATGGCGACGGAGATCCAGAGGTCGTAGCCGCCCGGGTCCTCTGAGGCGTCGTCGAGATAGGGGAGCAGGGGGTGCGTGCGGGCGGGGGCCGCCACACGGGCGTCGTCCAGGGCGTCCAGCGGGGTGATCCACGCCGACACGGAGGTGGCGAACGACTTGCCGAGGAAGGGTCCGAGGGGGACGTACTCCCACGCCTGGATGTCGCGCGCCGACCAGTCGTTGAGGAGGCAGAGCCCGAAGACGTGGTCGCGGTAGTCGCTCAGGCGTACCGGCCGGCCCATCTCCGAGGGGGTGCCGACCACGAAGCCGACCTCCGCCTCGATGTCCAGGCGGACCGACGGGCCGAAGACCGGGGCGGCGTCGGCGGGGGCCTTGCGCTGGCCCGAAGGGCGTACGACGTCCGTGCCGGAGACCACGATCGTGCCTGACCGGCCGTGATAGCCGATGGGCAGGTGCTTCCAGTTGGGGGTGAGGGAGTCGGCGGCGTCGGGGCGGAAGATCTGGCCGACGTTCCGGGCGTGGTTCTCGGAGGCGTAGAAGTCGACGTAGTCCGCGACGGTGAACGGGAGGTGCAGCGTCACCCCGGAGAGGGGGTGGAGATGGGGAGCCAGGGTCTCCCGGTGGGCCGGGACGGTCACCCAGGCCGTCAGCGCGCGCCGGACGTCGGACCAGGCGGTGCGGCCCGCGGCGAGCAACGGATCGAGGGTCGGCTGCGCGAGCAGCCCGGCGTACGGGGAGCCGAGCGCCCGGGCCGCGGCGCCCGCGTCGAGCACGTGGTCGCCGAGCCGTACGCCGACGCGCCGTTCGGGGCCGCCGTCCGGTCCGGTCAGGGAGAACACGCCGTACGGCAGGTTGTGCGGGCCGAAGGGATCGCCCTCGGGGACATCGAAGGGGGGCATCGGTTGGTGCCTCGCTTTCGGATTCGTACTCGCCATGTGATCCATGCGTTCCACGCGTTTCATGTGGTCGGGGCACACGTTACGGGGGAGTGACCATGCTGTGGCAGTGCCTAAAGAGTTTGCAATGTCCGAATTGGCCTTGTCGGATGTGGCAATTCCGGCTTAGCGTCCTTTGGGGGACACGGACGGGGTGGGTCCGGTCCGTAGGGGGGACATGTGGGGGGACCCATGGCCAGGAGCTCCAGGAGTGTGCCGGCCGACGTCGACCGGGAAGTTCCGGGCCTCATAGTGAAGTTCGGCGACTATCCGCTGCACCACGGCGGTGTGGGCGCCATACGGAGTCTGGGGCGGCTCGGCATACCGATGTATGCCATCACCGAGGACCGTTACACACCGGCCGCGAGTTCGCGCTATCTGCGCCGCGCCTTCGTCTGGCCGACCACCGGGACGGAGGAACCCGAGCGGCTGGTCGAGGGACTGCTGTGCATCGGTCGGCGCATCGGCCGTCCGACGGTTCTCGTCCCGACGGACGAGGAGGCCGCCGTCCTGATCGCGGAGCACCAGGAGGAGCTGGCCGGCCCCTTCCTCTTCCCGCGGGTGGACGCCAAGCTGCCACGTCGGCTGGCCAGCAAGCAGGGGCTGCACGAACTGTGCCTGGAGCACGGTATCCCCACCCCGGCGGCGGCCTTTCCGCAGTCGTACGACGAGATAGAGGCCTTCGCCGAGAAGGCCCGCTTCCCGCTCGTCGCCAAGAACCGCGAGGCGTTCGTCCGCCGCAGCCGGCCCGCCGTCAGCGGCACGACGAGGATCGCGACCCGTGAGGGGCTGCTCGCGCTCGCCCGGGACTGGGGCGCGCGGCCGGGAGTGATCCTCCAGGAGTACCTGCCGAGGGAGGAGGCGGAGGACTGGATCGTGCACGCGTACTTCGACGCGGACTCGACGCCGCTCGCGATGTTCACGGGGGTGAAGGTCCGTTCGTGGCCGCCGCACGCGGGCATGACGGCGAACGCGTACGTCGTGGACAATCCGGAACTCGCGGACCTGGCCGCACGTTTCATCAAGCAGATCGGCTTCAGCGGAATCATCGACCTCGACCTGCGTTTCGACCGCCGTGACGGTCAGTACAAGCTCCTCGACTTCAACCCACGCATGGGCGCGCAGTTCCGGCTCTTCGAGAACGAGTCGGGGATCGACGTCGTCCGTGCCATGCACGCGGACCTGACCGGGCGCGGTGTTCCGGAGGGGGAACAACGGGCCGGTCACCGGTACATCGTGGAGAACATCGACCTGCCGGCCCTGCTCGCCTACCGGCGCAGCGGCTACACGACACCGCACGCGCCGGCCCGTGCGAGCGGCACGGAGCTGGCATGGCTAGCGGGTGACGACCTGCGGCCGTTCTTCATGATGCTGGCGCGCTTCGTGCGGCCGGGCGCCAAACACCTGTATCAGCTGTGGCGGACCAACCGCCGTGGCAGCACGAACAGTTCTACCGCGAAGTAGACGTAGTACGTCCTGGGGAGGGACTTCGTGATTCATCCGGTAGCAGTCATCGGTGCGGGGCCGTTCGGGCTGTCCACCGCAGCCCATCTGCGGGCCCGTGGTGTCCCGGTGCGTGTGTTCGGCGAGCCCATGGTGAGCTGGCGCGACCACATGCCCGTGGGAATGCTCCTCAAATCGACTCCGGCCGCCTCCAGCATCGACGCCCCGCAGCGCGGCCACACGCTCGCCGACTACTGCGACGCGGCGGGAAAGCCGCGCCTGGTCACGGACGAGGACATCATCCCGGTCGAGACGTTCATCGCGTACGGCGAGTGGTTCCAGCAGAAGCTCGTGCCCGACCTGGAGCGCGTGCGGGTGGTTTCCGTCGACCGGAAGGGCGGCCGGGAAGGCGGTCACGAGGGGGCGGGCGGGTCCGGTGGGTTCGAGATCAAGCTGGATTCGGGGGAGTCGTTCACCGCGCGGGCGGTCGTGGTGGCCACCGGACTGTCCGGGCTGGCGCATCTGCCGCCCGAGCTTGCGGGGGCGGCGCCGGACGGGCCCACGCCGAGCGGCCCGGTCTCGCACAGCTCGCAGGAGCACGACCTGAGCCGTTTCTCCGGCAAGGACCTGATAGTCGTCGGCGCCGGTCAGTCCGCTCTGGAGACGGCGGCGCTCGCGGCGGAGGCGGGCGCGCAGGTGCGGGTGGTGTCCCGGGGCAAGGGCGCCGTCGACTTCGGAGCGCCGCCGTGGCAGCAGCCCAGGCTGCGCCCGGAGTCGCCGTTCGGGCGCGCCTGGTCCCTGTGGGCGCTGAGCTACTACCCGCAGCCCTACCGCCGGCTGCCCGCCCAGGCCCGGCACTACCTGGTCCGCCGCGTGCTCGGTCCGCTCGGCGCCTGGTGGCTCCGTGACCGTTTCGAGGGCAAGGTCACGGTCCGGGAGGTCCGCCGGATCGTCGGCGCCACGGCCTCCGACGGCAGTCCCGTTCTCACGGTGCAGACGCACGGCGGCCGGGTGGAAGAGCTCTCCGCCGATCACGTCATCGCCGCGACCGGCTACCGCGTCGACCTCGCCGCGATGGACTTCCTCGGGCACGAGCTCCGCGCGGCGCTGGCGGTGAGCCGCGGTACACCGAAGCTGGGGGCGGGGTACCGGTCCTCCGTACCCGGCCTGTACTTCACCGGGCTGCCGGCGGCGGCCTCCTACGGGCCGGTGATGCGCTTCGTGTGCGGGACGGAGTTCGCCTCACCACGGTTGGCCAGGCATCTGGTGGCCGCGCACGGGTGACGGTGCCGGGGCCGATGTCGGTGACGGCACCGGTGGGCGAGGTGGTGGGCGTGGCCGTCAGGACTCCTCCGCGAGGGTCCAGGCGGCCGAGTCCCGGGGTGGGGCGGGGCGGACGGTCCACGCGCCGAGGTCGTCCTCGGACCCGGGGGAGGCCGAGGGGAGCAGGCCTCGGGAGTCCGGTTCGAAGTAGAGGTGGTACGCCCAGAACTCGGGGAGTTCGTGGCCGAGGAGGTCTTCGCCCATGGGCTTGATCTCCTCCGCCGCGAAGCGCTCGTTGATCCTGGCGACGGCCTGCGCGCGGGAGATGCCGAAGCGGGTCACGAGGACGTCGGCCATGGCGCGGAAGTAGTCGAGCCACTCCGCGTCGAGGCGGAGGAGGAACTCCTCCGTCCTCGGCGCGCTCTCGTAGACGGCTCCCTGTTGCCAGGCCATGAAGTCCGCTACGGACTCGGGCGGGTTGGCGGCCCTGGTGGCCTCGATCTCCCATCCGGGGCTGTCCATGTCGAAGACGACGACGGGCAGGTCGCGGCCGAAGATCTCGGTGAGCAGACCGTCGGCGTGCAGGTGGCGGGCGAGGTCGATGACGGCGTCGGAGAAGTGGAGGCGGAGGAGGTCGGACAGGGCGTCCAGTTCTTCCTCCTCTTCCTCCGGGAGATCCATGGTCAGGAAGTCGTATTCACCGTCGAACCAGATGCCCAGTTCCCTGACCTCCTCCCCGTACAAGGGACTTCCCGCCGGGTCCTCCGGGACGTTGCCCAGGGTCTCGAAGCCGTCGAGCAGCCACAGGGCGTAGTTCCAGCGGGCCTCGCCCGGGTCCTCGGGGTAGCTCTCCCGCTCGTACCGGGACTCGGTGTTGTAGCCGATGGCCACGTACGGGTGGCGCTCGTCGCCGTCGATCCGCCAGATCCGGAAGGAGAGGGCGTAGATCTCCGGGCGCAGGGATTCCGGAAAGCGCCGGATCACGGCTTCGGCGGCGGAGCGGAGATGGCGCCGGAACGGGGTCACCGCGCCGGAGGCAAGCGGAGGCCGCGTCGCGGAAGGCTCAAGTGGCATGTTTTTCCCATGACTTGTGGAAAGTGGCGGGCGATTCCCGTCGCGGGCCGGTCTCGGCGGTCACGCTGGGCCGGCGTCGAGGGCTGGCGGCCGCCGAGTTCGCCTGTCACCGGGCGGTGTTGAGGTGTTGTGGTCGGTCGTGTGCGGGAAAGTCGGTGTGGGCGGAAGCGGACGGTGCGTGATCCGAAGCGGTCGCAACGCGCTTACCACCGTACGGTGAACGGCGTTGCTGACGGGATACCGGACGTCGTCCGGTTCACGCCGGGCCCATGTGTCGTTCGATCCGTATTCTTCGGATCATGGCCGCTCCGACTGCATATTCACTCATCGCCACTGACCTGGACGGAACGCTGCTGCGCGGCGACGACACTCTCTCCGACCGGTCGCGGGCCGCGTTGGCGAAGGTGGCCCAGGCGGGTGCCCGGCACCTCGTGGTGACGGGCCGCCCCGCGCCGCGCGTGCGACCGCTGCTCGACGAACTCGGCGGTGAGGGACTGGCGGTGTGCGGACAGGGGGCGCAGCTGTACGACGCCGGGGCGGACCGGATGCTCTGGTCGGTGACCCTGGACAGGGAACTGGCGGAGACGGCGCTCGGCAAGATCGAGGCGGAGGTCGGGATGCTGTACGCGGCGGTCGACCAGGACGGCGTGGACGGGCTGACGCTCATCGAGCCGGGGTACGTGATGCCGCATCCGACCCTGCCGGCGGTGCGGGTGCGGCGGCGGGACGACCTCTGGTCGGAGCCGATCAGCAAGGTGCTGCTCCGTCACCCCTTGTTGTCCGACGACGAGTTGGCGTCGGCGGCGCGAGGAGTGGTCGGCTCGCTCGCGACGGTCACGATGTCCGGGCCCGGCACCGTCGAACTCCAGCCATGCGGGGTGACCAAGGCGACGGGCCTCGCTCTGGCGGCGGCGCATCTGGGGCTCAGCCCCTCGGCGACGCTCGCCTTCGGAGACATGCCCAACGACATCCCGATGTTCGACTGGGCCGCCCGTGGCGTGGCGATGGCCAACGCCCATCCGGAACTGAAGGCGGTGGCCGACGAGGTCACGCTGTCGAACGAGGACGACGGGATCGCGGTCGTCCTGGAGCGCCTCTTCGGCTTCTAGGGGTCGTCGGCCGAGGGGCCCGACGCCGGCGAGTCGGCGTGCGGCGCCCACGACGACGCACCCGTCGGCGGGCCCGGGTACGGGCCGCCGACGGGTGCGGGTGCGATCGGTGCCGCGGTGTGATCAGTAGGCGCCGTTGACGTTGTCGATGGAGCCGTAGGTCTTGGCCGCGTAGTTGCAGGCCGCGGTGATGTTCGCGACCGGGTCGTAGGGGTCCATCGACGTGCCGGGGACGTGGAAGGCCCGGAACGTGGGGTCGATGACCTGGAGCAGGCCCTTGGAGGGGGTGCCCGCGACGGCGTTGGAGTCCCAGTTGTTGATGGCGAGCGGGTTGCCGGACGACTCGCGCATCACGTTGCGGTGGATGCCGTCGTAGCTGCCCGGGATGCCGTGCTGGGCCATGATGTCCAGCGAGTGCTTGATCCAGCCGTCGAGGTCGTTCGTGTACGTCTTGGCGGAGGCCTGGACGGCCGTCGTCGCGGCCTTCTTGGCGACTGCCGGGGTGGCCTTCGCCGTCGTGCCCGCGGCCGTCGGCTTCAGCGTCTTCGTGCCCACGGTCAGCTTCAGGCCCGGGCTGATCAACGCGGGGTTGTCGCCGATGACGGCGCGGTTCGCCTGGTACAGCTTCTTCCAGCCGCCGCTCTCGGGGTGCTTCTGCGCCACCTTGGAGAGGGTGTCACCCGCGACCACCTTGTAGGTGATGAGCTGGACGTTGGGGACCACCGCGGTCTTCGCGGCCTTGGTGACCTGGGGGGCCTGCGCCGGGGTGGCCGCGTGGGCGCCGGTCGCGCTCACGAGCGGGAGGGCGAGGGCTATGCCACCCGTACCGGCGGCGATCATGCCCCGAGTGATGATGTTGGACTTCGTGTGGCGGTGCTTGCCTCGTGCGGGCATGACTGGTGTCCTCTCCGACGCCTGCGAGGTGAGCTGTCGGGTTCGGGCGGGAGATGCCCGGCCGCGTTTTCGGGCGCGGCTTCACCCCAGCCGGTCCGGTGTGTCCGGATCGGCGGCTTACCTGTGGTTCCCCCGCTCCTGCCGTGCGTGGGTGGGTGGGTTTCCGGGCGGCGGCAGGATTCGGCGATCCGCCCGGGATCGACGGAAACGTATGCGAGAGCACATGTCCGGAACAAGGCCAGATTTGGCTTTGAAGATCTATTTCGCCTGTTTAGAGCCAGGGGGAAACGTCCGATTAAGGCGGAATTGAATCCTCAACTTGCCTTTGGTGAACGGGTTGGCGGGGGAGGGGTGCGAGGCGGCGGACCGGTTCGCGGGTGACTCAACTCACGAGGTCGAGGGTCATCAACGCGGCATGCCGGGCAAGTCGGGCATTGCGCCCTTGGGGGTGGGGTGTCGGGACGCCTCAAGGCGCCCGGCGAGCCCCTTGCGGAGGGGTGCGGGCCGCGGGGCGCGTGGCAGGGTCGGACCAGGGCGGGTGACGTCGTGCGCCGAGGGGGCGACGAGAGGGAACTCCCTTACCCGTAAGCCCTGTTCGTCCGGTTCTGTCAGCCGGCCGTGCGCGGGGTCCTCTTCTCCCGGGTCCGGTGGAAGACGACCTCGTCGCCGTCCTTGCGGACGAGCTCGTCGGACAGGACGAAGTCCCGCGCGTCGCACCTGATGGCGGAGGTCGTCTCGACGCGGGCGTCCCACGGCAGGTCCGGGCGGTGCAGCCGGATCGACCAGGTCGAGCGGGCGCGGGCGGACGACGGGTCCGACTCGTCGATCGTGTACGTCTCCCGCGCGTCCTCCGTGTGTTCGAGGCCGTCGGGATGCACGCGGGTGCCGCCGTGGCGCGGGTTCGCCTCGAGGCGCCAGGTGCCCGCGGCCACGTCGCGCAAAACCAGGCGCCGCGGGCGCGGTTCGTCCAGCGTCTCGGAGTCGGTCGCGCCGAGGGGCTCCGCCTCCTCCGGTTCCCCGAACGTGATGGACGGGTCCGACGCCCTTGTCCGTAAGGGGAGTTCGAGGGTGCTGCCGATCGGTTCGAGGGTGAAGCCCGCCGCCGAGCCCGGCCGCGGCCAGATCCAGGGCCAGTACGCCGAGGAGACGCTCAGCCGGATGCGGTGGCCCGCCGGGAACGCGTAGCCGATGGCGGACAGGTCGAACATCACGTTCTCCGTGGTGCCCGGACTCCAGGGGACCGTCCGGTCGCGGTCCCGGCGGGCCGACAGGTTCAGGGCGCCGCGGGTGACGAGGGTGGACGCTCCGTCCGGGGCCACGTCGCACAGGCGGGCGATCACCTGGCCCCCGGGTGGGCCGGACGTCAGCCGCAGTGAGACCCGAGGGCGGCCCAGCACCCAGGTCTCCGCCGGCACCGCGAACTCGAAGCAGGCCGACCGGGCGTCCTCCTCCCGCTGGTCCGGCGGCAGGTCGGCGTCGTCGCCGGAGGGGAGGAGGCGGCCCGCGTCGATCCCCGTGTGCTGAGGGGACCGCACCGGCACCGGGGCACCCTGGAGCGCGTACGCGACCTGGGTCACCGAGGGCGAGGGCCAGGCCGGGCCGCCGACCCGGCGGCCCGCAAGGTCCCCGTGCACGGCCGCCGGGGGGTGCGCGTCCATCACGTACGAACGCAGGAGAGGAGCGGAGAGCGCGCCGGTGTCCTCTTCCCGGAGCCGGTGGTCCCACCAGCGCAGCGTCTCCTGGCGGCTCGGGCGCGGGAGCGGCGATGCGGAGGGAGTCGCAGCCGCCCCAGGCGATCCCGAACATGCCGACCCTGCCGGTGCACCAGGACCGGTCGGCCGGCCAGCCGATCACTTCCACGCCGTCGGCCGGCTCGGTCTCCGAGCACCCGTCCGTCGGCGCGCCCTCCGAGTTGCCGTACCCGCGCGTGTCCACGCGGACGGAGGCGTAACCATGACCGGCGTACCAGGGGTGCCGCTGCCGGTCGCGCGGGGCCGTCCCGTCGGTCGGGCGATGCGGGTGGTACTCCAGGAGCGCCGGCCGGTACGGGGTCCTCGGTCAGCGGAGGCCAGATCCTGGCGTACAGACGGGTGCCGTCCGAGAGGGGGACGAGGACGTCCTCGTGAGTGATCTCGTGGGGAAGGACGTACGGATACGCATGGGCGTCACCTCGGAGGACGGGGTGCATCGTGTGGCGCGGCCGGGGAAGAGAGGAGAGGAGGGGCGCGGGCGGGCCTGGCTCGTTCCGGCGGGGCTGCGGGACGCGGTCAGCCCTTCCGGGGACTTCTCCGTGGGGCGTCGGACACCGGTCCAAATCTACTGATCATGAACATACCGCCGGTGATCCGCATGTGCCCGCGCGTCGGGGTACTCGTCGTTGGGGCGGGCAGGTACATCTCGTGTGCCTTACGGGTGTACTCCCGTATACCTGCTGGCGGAGCGAAGTCGGCCAGGGGACGGTGGGCGCTCGTGGTGATCGAAACGTGACCGGATACGCTGACTTGAGTGATGGCAGCGACACATCGACAAACCGTGTCATCGACCGAGTTCGCCATGTGATCGTCAGCAGACAGGAGAACCTCTCGTGACCGTCGTCGGGCCGTTCGGGCTGAGCGTGCGGGACCAGGCTCTCGAAGCCGATGTCCAGGCCGGATTGGCGGCTGTCGAGGAGGGCTTGCTCGAAGCCACCAAGAGCGAGGTCCCCTTCATCACGGAAGCCGCCCAGCATCTCGTGCGGGCCGGCGGGAAGCGGTTCCGGCCGCTGCTCGTGATGCTCGCCGCGCAGTTCGGTGACCCCTACGCGCCGGGTGTCGTGCCCTCGGCCGTCGTCGTCGAGCTGACCCATCTCGCCACGCTGTACCACGACGACGTCATGGACGAGGCGGAGGTGCGGCGCGGGGTGGAGAGCGCCAACACCCGCTGGGGCAACTCGCTCGCCGTCCTGACCGGTGACTTCCTGTTCGCCCGTGCCTCGTACATCCTGGCCGACCTCGGGCCCGAGGCCGTCCGGATCCAGGCCGAGGCGTTCGAGCGGCTCGTCACCGGGCAGATCCTGGAGACCGCGGGGCCGCGCGACGGGCGCGACCCGGTCGATCACTACCTCGACGTGCTCAGCGGAAAGACCGGTTCGCTGGTCGCCGTCGCGTGCCGGTTCGGGGCGATGATGTCGGGCGCCGACGAGACCGTCGTGGACGTGCTGACGCAGTACGGCGAGCGGCTGGGCGTCGCCTTCCAGCTCGCGGACGACGTCCTCGACATCGCGTCCGACTCGCACGAGTCCGGGAAGACGCCGGGGACCGATCTGCGCGAGGGCATCCCCACGCTCCCGGTGCTGCGGCTGCGCGAGCGCGCGGAGCGGCTGGGACTCGCCGAGGACATCGCGCTGTGCGAGCTGCTGGACTCCGACCTGACGGACGACGCGCGGCACGCGGAGGCGCTGGCCCGGCTGCGGGAGCATCCGGCGCTGGAGCAGGCGCGCCGGGACACCGTGCGGTACGCGGAGGACGCGCGGGCCGCGCTGGCCCCGCTGCGCGAGTGCGACGCGAAGGCCGCCCTGGTCGAGCTGGTGGACGCCGTGGTGCACCGGGCGGGCTGATACCGGCCTGACGGCGTACGGCGCCGGACGGGACCGGCCTCGGGGTGTGCGGGTTCGGGTGGGTCCGACCTCGGGCCGCGCGGGTTCGAGGGGGACCGGCCTTGCGGTGTGACGGGTCGGGTGGGACCGGCCTCGCGGTGGCCGCAGGCCGGGCCGGACCGGGTCCGTGGAGTGCCGGGCGGAACGGGACCGTCGTCGTGTGCCGGGGGCTGATGACATCGGCGCCCGCTCGAGCGGGGCGCGGCGGACCGGGTCCGTGGGCGCCTGGGCCGGTAAGAGCCGTGTCCGCGTCTGGCGGCGGGCGAGAGGGGATCTGCCGGTCAGTAGCCCCCGCCTCCCGTGGTCGGGGAGGTCGACGCCGGCGCCGGTGTGGTGATCTTCGCTCCGGTCGGTGACACGGCGAACCACGTCCCGTCGACTCCCTGGCCGTGCGCCTCCTTCGGCTTCCCGTCCTCGGCGTAGCGGTAGAGAGGCCAGCCGGCGAGGGTCAGTTGGGTTCCGCCGTCGGCGCGTTCCACCGTGGAGACCAGGTTCTTGTCGATCCCCTTCGTCGTCACGGTGCCCGGGGCCGTGGCCGCCGGCCAGACCTTGGCGCAGGTGTCGTAACAGCTGACCTCGGTCGGATCGGCCGAGTCCGCGTCGAAGCGGTACAGGACGAATCCCTTGCCGTCCGTCACGACCGTGCCCAGCTTCCCGACCTCGGCGGTGGTCAGCGTGGCCGACGCCGATCCCGTGGAGCCGGTGCTCGGCGGGGAGCCGCCCCCGTTCCCGCTTCCGCCCCCTCCGCATCCGGAGAGGGTGAGTGCCAGGAGGGCGGCGCCCGTGGCGGCGTATCCCGCGATGTGTCCCTTGCCGGGCATGGCGATTCCTCGATCCTCGATCCGTCACCCTGGAGTACCGGGCGATGCCGATCGCTGCTGCCACCCCTTAGTACGGATTCACGCCACTTTTTGCTCGAATAGGCGCCTGATTTGATTGGTTCTGAGAATGTGACCGGCGCCACTTTCCCTGGATTGAGTTCGGGGTCGGGTCGGGCCCGTACCCCTGCGCAGAAGCTGACGCAGGGGGCGTCGGCCGCGTACGGGGAGAAAACAGAATCATGGGATCTAACGCCACGTTCACGGCGCGTCGCAAGAGCCTGATCCTGGCCGGTGTCGCGGCGGCGGCAGGTGTCGTCGCCGCAGTCGTCCCGGCGGTCGCCGCCGACCACGGCGGCCGCGGCGGGAAGAGCGGTGCGAGCCACAGCGCGAGCGACAGCGAGACCGGCGGGAGCAAGGCGAGCGGGGAGGGCGGGGCGAGCCGTGGCGGGACCGGCGCCGTGGACCACTTTGGAGGCGACGACCGGACCGTCGTCACCCGGCACGGAGTCATGGGCGGCACCGGCGGCACCATCCTCGCCGCCAGTCTGCGCGGCGCGAGCGAGGTGCCGGTCCCGGGCGGTCCGGCCGTCGGTGACAAGGACGGCGCGGCGCTGGAGTTCATCAAGGTCGAGGGCGACGAGGTGTCCGTGGCCGTGTCCTGGCGCGGCACCGGCAGGCCCACCCTGCTCCACCTCCACCAGGGAGCCAAGGGCGTCAACGGCGGGGTCAGGATCGACTTCGGCAAGCTGCTGGGCCGGATCAAGGGTCACAGCGTCGTCGGGACCGTCAAGGTCGAGGACGCGGCCCTGCTCGACACACTGAAGAGTGACCCCGGTTCGTTCTACGCCAACCTGCACACCAGCGCGTTCCCGGGCGGCGCCGTCCGGGGTCAGCTCCACAAGGTCACGGGCACCTTCGACTTCAGGAACGCCCTGCACAACTTCCAGGCGTCCGTGGTCGAGGGCAAGCAGATCTACGAGTGCAAGCCGGCCGAGGGCGGTGGCTACGCCTTCGCCCAGCGTGACGTCGAGGCCCGGCTGGGCGGCCACATCGCTCACTCGTTCGTGGAGCCCAACTCCGGTACCCCGCAGTGGGTCGCGCCCGACCGCAGCGCGGTCACCGGCGCGCTGATCGCGAAGACCCCGAACGGCGCAACGAACATCCCCGAACTCGACCTCAGGGCCACCCGGACGGGCCGTCACCACGGCCTGCTGGCCCACACGCAGGAGATCCTGCGCCTCAACACCGTGGGCGGCGTCGCCCCGGCCGGCTCCTGCTCGCCGGGCACGATCGTGGGCGTCCCCTACCGGGCGGACTACGTGTTCGTGCAGCGCTGAGTGCCGTGACCGGCCGGAAGCCCACCGGGTTCCGGCCGGGCGCGTGGACCAGGGCGGCGTCTTTCCCGGCACGACCCCTACGGGTCGGGGGAGGCGCCGCCCTCTCACGTCATACCGCAGGAGTACGAGGAGTTGAGCCCGGGGGCTGACGCTTCCCTCCGGCCGATTTGGTCAGATTGAGAACACCACTCCTCACCGGTTCGGGTGAGAATGGCGGCTCAGGGGTGGAACAGGGCACGACGGTATGGCCGCCGCCGACGACGGAGGTAAGGCACACATGGCACCGTACGATTCCGACGACAACGCGAGGGCCGCAGAGGCCGCGGACACCGACGACATGCGCGCCGGGCGCCGCAGGGCCGCGCGGTACGTCGTTCCGGTCGCGGTGGTGGGGGTGGCGGCGGCGACCATCGGGCTCGTCCCGGCGCTCGCCGACTCCGGGGACCCCGACCTGCCGAAGGTCACCGCTCAGCAACTCATCGAGAAGATCGCCAAGTCGGACGTCCAGCAGGTGTCCGGCACGGTCAAGATCAGCACCGATCTCGGACTGCCCGACCTGGGCGGCCTGACGAGCGGCTTCGCCTCCGGCGCCGTCCGGGGCGACGACGGCTCCTCCGCGGATCCCCGCTCCAAGCTCCTCGAACTGGCCTCGGGCACGCACACGCTGCGCGTCGCCGCCGACGGCCCGGACAAGGGCAAGGTCTCGCTCCTCGACAACGCCGCCGAGTACAGCGTCATCCACAACGGCAAGGACGTGTGGGCGTACGACAGCAAGTCGAACGAGGTCTACCACGTGACGTCCGCCGAGTCCGGGGGCGCCGAGGAGAAGGCGCCGCGGGATCTCCCGGCGACCCCCAAGGACTTCGCCGACGAGGTCCTCAAGTCCGTGGACGACACGACCTCCGTGACCGTCGACGGCACCGCGCACGTCGCCGGGCGCGACGCCTACAAGCTGGTCGTCAAGCCCAGGCAGTCGGGCTCCACGGTCGGCGCGATCAGCATCGCGGTGGACGCGAGGACCGGGCTTCCGCTCAAGTTCACGCTGACCCCGGCGAGCGGCGGCGCGGCCGTCGTGGACGCGGGCTTCACCCGGGTCGACTTCTCCGAGCCGGCCGCCTCGACGTTCGCCTTCACCCCGCCGAAGGGCGCGAAGGTCACCGAGAGTGACGACCACGAGGGCGTGAAGAGCCACGACCGCGACGGCGTGAAGGGCGACGCGCCCAAGGGCGCCGAGAAGGCGCGGCCCGACGGCGGCGAAGGGCCCGGCGAGGGCCTCGCCGGTATGAAGACCATCGGCGAGGGCTGGAACTCCATCGCCGTGTTCGACACCGACGGCCAGGGCCTGCCGTCCGGCGGGTCCGGATCGACCGGCAACAGTGACGTCGACGGCTTCCTGAACTCCCTCGGCGACCACGTCACCGGCAAGTTCGGCTCGGGCACGGTCTTCTCGACCCGCCTGGTCAACGCGCTGATCACCGACGACGGCAAGGTGTACGCCGGCGCCGTCACCAAGGACGCGCTGGTGAAGGCGGCCAACGCGGCCCAGTAGGTCCACCGGCAGACCGAACCGAGGGAGCGCATGGAGGAGCTGTCCGCCGCCCAGCCCGGGTCCGATCCGAGGTCCGAGCCCGGGTCCGGTCCTGGACCCGATCTCGGGTCCGGGTGCGGACCTGACTTCGGATCTGACTCCGGACCCGGGGCCGATCCGGGTTCCGGATCCCCTCCCGGGCCGGCCGACGCGGTGATCGCCACACGCGGACTGAGCAAGCGGTTCCGCGGCGGGCAGCTCGCCGTCGACGGCCTGGACCTGACCGTCCCGGCGGGCAGCGTCTTCGGCTTCCTCGGCCCGAACGGCTCGGGCAAGACCACCACCATCCGCATGCTGATGGGGCTGATCGAGCCGACCTCGGGCACCGCGCGCGTGCTGGGGCGGCCCATGCCCCGGTCCGCGCGAGCCGTGCTCCCGCACGTCGGGGCGCTCATCGAGGGCCCCGCGCTGTACGGGTTCCTCTCCGGGCGGGACAACCTGCTCCGGTACGACGCCGCAGACCCGACGGCCGACCCCCGCACCCGGCGCCGGCGCGTCGCGGACGCCCTGGACCGGGTCGGCCTCACCGCCGCCGCGGGCAAGAAGGCGAAGGCGTACTCCCTGGGCATGAAGCAGCGGCTCGGACTCGCGGCCGCGCTGCTCCAGCCCCGTCGGCTCCTCGTCCTGGACGAGCCGACCAACGGACTCGATCCCCAGGGAATGCGCGAGATCCGCTCCCTGGTCCGGGAGCTGGCGTCGGACGGCACGACCGTCTTCCTCTCCTCGCACCTCCTCGACGAGATCGAGCAGGTCTGCACGCACGCGGCCGTGATGGCGCGGGGTCGGCTCGTCGTCCAGGGCCCCGTGGCCGATCTCGCGGCGAGTGCCCGGGGCCGGCTGGTGGTGACCACCCCGGACGCGGGCGACGCGGCACGGGTCCTGAAGGAACAGGGCGTCGCCGATCTCGTGGTGACCGGGACAGGGGTGACCGCGGAGCCGCCCGGGGGCGAACTCGCCGAACTGAACGCCGCGTTGGTCGCGGCGGGCGTCCGGGTCCGTGGCTTCGGGGTCGAGCGGGCCTCACTGGAGGACGCGTTCGTGGCGCTGACCGGGGAGGGATTCGATGTCGCGGGCTGAGGGTCGGCCGACGCCGGGCGCGGGGACGGCGGCGGAGAAAGGCACGGTGACCGCGACCGTGGGCGCGCGTACGCGTACAAGTCCGGGTGCGGGTACGAGGAGGGGCGCGGACGCGGAGACGGGCGGCACGGCTGGAGGGGCGGTGACCGCGCGCGCGGGGACGGGGACGGGGCGGGCGCCGAGTCCGCTGTGGACATTCGGCCTCTTCCGCAGTGAGCTCCTCACGACGTTCAGGCGCTGGCGGACGCTCGCGCTGCTCGGCGTGCTCGCGGCCGTCCCGGTGCTCATCGGCATCGCCGTCAGGATCGAGACGGGCGACGGTTCGAGGGCCGGTGGCGGCGGTGGTGAGGGGCCGGCGTTCATCGCGCAGATCACCAACAACGGCCTGTTCCTGGTGTTCACCGCGCTGGCCGCGACCCTGCCCTTCTTCCTGCCGATGGCGATCGGTGTCGTCGCGGGCGACGCGATCGCCGGTGAGGCCAACGCGGGGACCCTGCGCTATCTCCTCGTCGCACCCGCGGGGCGTACCCGGCTGCTGCTCACCAAGTACGCGACGACGATGACGTTCTGCCTGGTCGCGACCCTGATGGTGGCCGTCTCGGCGCTCCTGGTGGGCGCTCTGCTGTTCCCGCTGGGCGAGCTGACCACCATTTCCGGGACCCGCATCGGATTCGCCGAGGGACTCGGCAGAGCGCTGCTCATCGCTCTCGTCGTCGCCGCGTCCCTGACCGGTGTCGCCGCGCTCGGGCTGTTCGTCTCCACCCTCACCAACAGCGGCATCGCGGCCATGGCCACGACGGTCGGCCTCCTCGTCACGGTCCAGATCCTCGACCAGATCCCCCAGCTGCACGCGCTGCAGCCGTACTTCTTCTCCCACTACTGGCTGTCCTTCGCCGACCTCATGCGCGACCCCGTCTACTGGGACGACCTGGTCCGCGACCTGGGCCTCCAGGGCCTGTACGCCGCGGTGTTCGGGTCGGCGGCGTGGGCGCGTTTCACGACGAAGGACATCGCCGCCTAGGTCCCGTTCGTCACCTTCCCGTCGTCGCCCGCGGGGCAGGCGCGAAGGTGACGACGGGACCTGGCGAGACGGCGCCTCACACCTCGTACGGGAAGCGGGCGGCCTGCGGTTCCTGGGCGAAGAAGGTCTTCGCGCGGGTGAGCGCCTCGGCGTCGTTCAACACGTCCTCGCGCCCGCTGCCGTTGCCGAGCAGGACCCCGCCGAAGCGCATCCTCATGTACGCCGCCGTGTGGTTCAGCGTGCCGATCAGCGGGTCGGCGACCTCGTTCTCCTCGTGCGCGAGCGTGGTCACACCCCAGAGGGTGCGCCCGGCCAGGGTGGCCTTGAGGTCGACGCCGGGGGTGCGCAGCCAGCCCGACCAGTGGTCCAGGTAGCGCTTGACCTGTCCGGACACCGAGTACCAGTACAGCGGGGAGGCGATCACGATGTCGGTGGCCGCGAGCGTGGCGTCGAGGAACAGGGCCGGGGTGCTCCCGGCGGCGGGACGGGCGTGGTCGCCGTCGCCGCGCAGGTCCACGAAGTCGGGCAGCGGATGCTCGGCCAGGCTCAGCCAGCGCCGCCCGACATCGGCGGGCAGCTGCTCGGCGGCCTTGCGGGCCAGCCGCTCGGTGTTGCCTCCGGCGCGGCTGCTGCCGAGCAGGAACAGGAAACTGCGGGTCATGGTCCCCCCTGGGGTGCGCGCGCCACGAACGGCCCGACTGTATGCATGAACAATATATGCGCATGCATTTAAATGTCCAGGTGATCGCGGAGCCGGGGGTGAAGGGCCGCCGCGGGACATCCACGACACCGGCGAGGCCTTCGGCGGCACCGGGTGGCGGACTTCCGGGCTACGCCCGGGCGGTGATCGCGCGGAGGGGGGTCACGGCGCGGTCCTTCCGGTCAGCCGGGCCAATGGCGCGATGCCGCGCGGCAACGGCCCGCGAAGGTCGCCGGTGCGCCACGCGGGTATCCACGGCACCCGGTAGACGTCGATGACCGAGTCGATCATCTCGACGCGCCGGGCCAGCGGGCGCGGCAGCCGGCCGGGCGCGTCGGCGACCAGGACGACGGCGTCGAGATCGAGTCCCGGCGGCGCTTCGCCACGACGGAAGACGCCGAGGGCCTGCGTGACGGCGTCCAGGCCCGCCGCGTGCGTCCGCGCGACGAGCAGGACCGAGCACGGCTCGCCCCGGTCCGGGCGCGGCCAGGCGCGGCCCGCGTCATGGCCGCCGAAGACGGTGGCGAGCGTCGAGGTGCCGGCTCCGCCGTGGGTGGCGACCCAGGAGAACCGCCGGGCGCTCGCCATGTGCAGGCGCCCCTCTTCGTGGGGCGTGTGCGGCCGTTCCGGTTCGCCGGTCGGCCCGCGGAGCCATATCTCCGGCCCGCCTCGCCCGTCCGGACTGCCTGGACCGCCCGGGCCGCTCCCGAGTACCCGCGCTTCCTCGTTCCCGTGCACGGCCACCCCCTGGTTCATTCGTGCCGAACACTAGTCCGATCTCCCGCATGGGTGTTCTCACCTCGCCGGTTTCCCGATCCTGCCGGTGCCCGACCGTGTCGGGTAATGGGGCGTGGGTTCCTGGGACGAGTCTGTGACGCGGTGGTGACGCGAGGAGCGGGCGGGAGCCGCGAGACTCGACCGCGTGTACCCGAGACCGGAACGTGACAGGCGGGGGCGGATGTCCAGCGGGGGCGGATCCACCCTGACCCGGGTGGCCGACGGCGCTCCGGCCGTGCTGACCTTGCCGGCGGTCATGACGGGCGGGGAGCGGAGCGCCGGGCGGGGCGGGCGCCGGGCTGGGCTCGGATGGCGGGGCGGACGAGGCGCCGGACCGGGGCGGGACGTTCCCCGGGTGCCACAGGGGTGCGCCCTGGTCCGCGCGGGTACGCGCCAGGAGAGCCGCCGCGCCGCCGGTCGTGTCCGTGACCGGGGTTCCGGCGTTGACGGGCTGTGGCCCGCGGGACCATCGTGATGCGGTGAGCGCGCCGCGTTCGTCGCGTTCCTCGGTGCCTTCCTCGCTCTCGTCCCTGCCCTCCTCGTTCTCGTTCACCCCTTCGTGAGGAACCGATGTCTCGACTCAGCCGCGAACAGAAGCGGGAAATCAATCGGCAGCGCCCGGCGGCCGGTGCCGGGGGGCGGCCGACCAGCGGAACGACGCCGATCGAGGTCCATGTGCCGGCGTCGGCTGACGACGCGGAGAGTGACCCGTTCCGGGGTGCCGGCGGGGTCCCGAGCGGTGCCACCGTCGGTGGGGTGCCGGTCGTCGCCGCGCCCGGGGAGGCCGTGCAGGGCGCGGTGCTGAACTACCTCCACCGTCTCGCCCTCGCCACCGGACACCCGGTTCTCGCCACCATCCACGACGAGAGCATCGGCTTCGTCGTACCGCTCCAGGTGCAGGTGGACGGCTCCAGCCGTTACACGGGGGAGCCCGTGCGCCTGGCACCGCGGGCGTGGCCCGAACCGCAGCCGCGTGAGCAGCCGCACGCCCAGCCGCACCCCCCGTCGCACGAGCAGTCGCACGAGCGGGAATCCCACCGGCCTGGGCAGCCTCCGGCCGCGCAGGAGCACCGGCACGCCCCGGCCGAGGGCCAGACCCGGCCCCCGGCCAGGGACTTCGCCCAGCCCCCGGTAAGGGATCTCGGTCGGCCCCCGGTTCAGGAGCCCCCGCACCGGTCGGACCGGGACACCCCGCGGCCACCGGCCCAGGAACGCCCGGGGCATCCGGTCGGGGACGCCCCGCGGGCGCCGGTCCGCGGCGTGCCGGAGCCGCCCGCCCCCGCACCCTGGCCGCCGGCCCAGCGGCGTCCGGCGCCGCCCGAGCCGCCGCTTCCGCCCGCTCCCGCGCCCACCGGGCGGTCGACGGGGGCCGAGGGGACGCCGGGTGCCCCGCGCCGGGACAAGGAGACGCACGCCCTGCGGGCGGTACCGGAGCCGAGGCCGTTGCCCGGGAGCGCGTCGACGCACGTACTGCGCGCGGTGCCGGAGTCGGCGGCCGCGACGGTGACCGTTCCGACGGGGGAATTCGGACCGCCCCCGCTGGTCGGTCCCGCCTCCGGGGCGGAGCCCGCCTCGGAGCGGACGCCGGCACCGACGCCCGAGCCCCTGCCTCTTCCCGAACCCCTGCCCGTTCCCGAGCGGAGGCCGACCCCGGCGATGGAGGCGCTGTCCCTGCCTGCCCCGGAGCCGGAACCGGAACCGAAGCCCGCTCCCGTGCGCGGCTTCGACGCCGTCGCCGAGGCGGTGCTCGGACAGAGCCCGGAGGATTCCACGGAGGGACGGGACGCGGCGGCGGCATTCCTCGAGGAGCCCGTCGCCCGGATCAACGAGGCCGTGAAGACGGGCCGTATCGAGTCCGCCGCGGCGATGGCGGAGGGCGTCGTCGCGGAGGCGGCGCGGTCGCTGGGCCAGGAACACCCCGAGGTGCTGAAGCTGCGCGAGCTGACCGCCTACATCGCCTACTTGGCAGGCGACGCGCTCAGGTCGTTCCATCTGTCGCTCGACCTGGCGAGGGTCCGCCGACGCCACCGGGACGGGCGCGCCGCCTACGGCAACGTCCAGAGCGCGGCCGCCGCGTGGCGCGCCGTCCGCGACCCGCTCCAGGGTCTGCACCTCGGGCGGGAACTGATCGGGGTGTGGACCGAGCTCACGGCCGACGGCGGCCCCGCCGCCGACGACATCGAACAGCTCGAGTCGGCCCGCACCCGGATGGGCCGCCTCGCCGAACGCGCCCGCGCCACGACGGACAATCCGTACGACCGGACCCCCCGCCCCCACGGCGAGTGACGACCAGAACGCGTGGAACAGGAGCCGGGCGAACGCTTCGGTGCCTGGGGTGCCTGGGGTGCCTGGGGTGCCTGGGGTGCCTGGGTGCTCGGGGTGCCCGGGTGCCGGGTGAGAACTCGTTGTCAGAGGAGAACGCCGTGACCGGGGCGACGGGGCGCCCAGGATGACCAGGGCGCCCCGGGGCGCGCGGCTCCGGCGTCAGTGGACGCAGTACTCGTTCCCCTCGGGGTCCGCCATCACCACCCACTCGCCCGCCGCTCCTTTGACCTCCCGGAGCACGCTCGCCCCCAGCGCCGTCAGACGCCCGACCTCGCCGGCCCGTCGTCCCTCGCCCGGGTGCAGGTCGAGGTGGAGGCGGTTCTTCACGGTCTTGGCCTCGGGAACGCGCTGGAAGAGCAGCCGCCGCCCGAGGCCGGTGCCGCGTTCCTCGTCGAAGGGGTCGTCGGGGTGCCGTACGGCGATCAGGTCCCGGAAGGCGCGGCGGCCGTGGAAGTCGACGGTGGCCTCGGCGGGAAGGGCGCCGAGATCCAGCAGCCGCTCGATGAAGGCGCTGTTGTCCTCGACCGTGTAACCGAGGGCCGCGGACCAGAAGTCGGCCTGCGCGTGCGGATCGGCGGAGTCGATGACGAGTTTCCAGTGGACGGGCGTGGGTGCGGGCACGGGAGTGGACGTCATGGACCCACTCATAGTGGTTCGGCGACCGGGCGGGCAACGGAATCGCCGGACCCGACCCGGTCTCGTCCGTCGTGGCGGCGACCGTGGCGCCGTGGACCGCACCCGATGCCGTACGCGTCCGACGGCCGCCCCCGTCGCCGGGGCCAGGCACTCCGGCACCGGGCCCAGGGGCCCTCAGCCCCGGGGCGGCGCCTCGCGCGCCCCAGGCCAGGCCTCGCCCCCGGTCACGTTCCTCAGGCGGTGGCCTGCGCCCCGGACGCCGAGGTGCCGCCCGTGGTCAGGGCGGCGGCGTCCGCGGCAAGGGTGAGGCCGTCGGAACCGGCGCCGACGGCAATGTCGGCCGGAGCCACGGCGGGACCGGCCGGAGCGGAGCCGGCGGTGGTGTCCGAGGCGGCCTCGGACACGTTCGTGCGGGCCGACTCCCGCAGCGCCCGGGCGCCCCGCCGTGCGGCGCGCAGCGCGTCGAACGTCAGGAGCGACAGCGCGAGCCACACCAGCGCGAACCCGGCCCACCGCTCGGCCGGCATGGCCTCGTGGAAGTAGAGGATCCCGAGGAGGAACTGGAAGACGGGGGCCATGTACTGGAGCAGGCCCAGGGTGGACAGCGGCACACGGATGGCGGCGGCGCCGAAGCAGACCAGGGGGATCGCGGTCACCACGCCGGTCGCCGCGAGCAGCGCGGCGTGGCCCGGGTCCTGGGTACTGAACGTCGCGTCGCCCCGCGACCCCAGCCACAGCAGGTACGCCACGGCCGGCAGGAACTGCACCGCGGTCTCGGCGGCGAGCGATTCGACGCCGCCGAGGTTGACCTTCTTCTTCACCAGGCCGTACGTGGCGAAGGAGAAGGCGAGGCAGAGGGAGATCCACGGCGGGTGGCCGTAGCCGATCGTCAGGACGAGGACGGCCGCGAAGCCGATGCCCACCGCCGCCCACTGCACCGGACGCAGCCGCTCCTTGAGGAGCAGCACGCCCATCGCGATGGTGACGAGGGGGTTGATGAAGTAGCCGAGCGAGGCCTCGACCACGTGCCCGGAGTTCACCGCCCAGATGTAGACGCCCCAGTTGACGGTGATGACCGCCGCCGCGACCGTGATCAGCGCCAGCTTGCGCGGCTGCCGCAGCAGTTCGCCCGCCCAGGCCCAGCGCCGC
The DNA here is from genome assembly GCF_042889485.1 of Streptomyces sp. NPDC002580. NCBI lineage: Bacteria > Bacillati > Actinomycetota > Actinomycetes > Kitasatosporales > Streptomycetaceae > Streptomyces > Streptomyces sp. NPDC002580. The sequence continues at coordinate 171,641 of NZ_JBIAQZ010000011.1, forward strand.
ATGACCAGCAGCACGACACCGACCACCACCAGCGACCACGCCATCCTGTGGGCGAGGATCTCGATCGCTCCGGAGGGCTTCAGCAGCGGCCAGAACAGGGGGACGAGCCCCCACATGCCATAGGCCGCGAAGCCGTTCAGCAGACCTATGTGCTGCTCGCCCCTCGCCTTGCCGGCCACCGGCGTCTCCTTCTTCCAAGACCTCGGACGCCTGTCGCGTCCCTGTGCTCCGGAGGGCCCCATGGGTTCGGGAATTTCCGGACAGCCTGGAAGAAGGTAGCGCCGGAGACCCCCGCCTGTCATGCCCGTATCGCCATACGGTCATGACAGGCGGGGTGGGGGAGCGGCGCCCGGTCTCCGCGGGGGAGTCAGCCCTTCAGTGCTGCCGCGACGGCCTCGGCGATCGGCGTGGTCGGACGGCCCGCCAGGCGCGACAGGTCGCCGGAGGTGCCGGCCAGCTCGCCCTTCTCGATGGAGGTGTCCACGCCCGCGAGGATCCCGGCGAAGGCCTCGGGCAGCCCGGCGCCGGTCAGGATCCCGGCGAAGGCCTCGGGGGAGACCGGGTTGTAGACGATCTCCCTGCCGGTCTGCCGGCTCAGCTCGGCGGCGTACTCGGTGAAGCCCCACGCCGTGTCGCCGCTCAGCTCGTACGTCCGGTTCTCGTGGCCCTCGCCGGTCAGCACCGCGACGGCGGCGGCCGCGTAGTCGGCGCGCGCGGCGGAGGCGATCCGGCCCTCGCCCGCGGCCTGCACGACGGCGCCGTGCTCCAGCACCGGCGCGAGGTTCTCGGTGTAGTTCTCGTGGTACCAGCCGTTGCGCAGCAGCGTGTAGGGCACGCCGGAGGCGAGCAGGACGTCCTCGGTGGCGCGGTGGTCGTCGGCCAGCGCCGCGGTCAGGTCACCGGGGGCGCTGGTGTAGGCGAGCAGGGACACTCCGGCCGCCCCGGCGGCGTCGATGACGACCCGGTGCTGCTGGACGCGGCCCTTGTCGAACTCGTTGCCCGAGATCAGGAGCACCTTGTCGCCGGCTGCGAACAGGCCGTCGAAGGTCTCGGGCGTGTTGTAGTCGGCGACCGCGAGCCGTACGCCGCGGGCCGCGAGGTCGGCGGCCTTCGTCTCGTCGCGCACGACAGCGGTGATCTGCTCGGCCGGGACCTTCTCCAGCAGCTGCTCGACCACGTGACGGCCGAGGTGTCCGGTGGCTCCCGTGACGACAATGCTCATGACGTGAATCTCCTTGTGGGGTGCGGATGACACTCACCCTAGGAGGTGCACTAACTTCTGGAAAGTACCCACCTTGAAGTAAGGTACTGGCATGGCCGTAAGTAACAAGGCAGTGGACGCGCGCGATGCCGGTGAGGCGATGTGCCCCTACCGACTGGTCCTGGAACACGTCACCAGTCGCTGGGGTGTCCTGGTCCTGATCGAGCTGCTGGACCGCCCGTACCGTTTCAGCGAGCTGCGCCGGGCGATCGGCAGGATCGGGAGAGGGGTCAGCGAGAAGATGCTCACCCAGACCCTCCAGACGCTGGAGCGCGACGGGCTCGTCCATCGCGACGCCAAGCCGGTCATCCCGCCGCGCGTCGACTACTCCCTCACCGAGCTGGGCCGGGAGGCCGCCGAGCAGGTGCGGTCGCTGGCGCTGTGGACCAGTGACCGCATGGCCGACGTCGAGCGCTCCCGCGCCGCGTACGACGAGGCCCGGGCACTCAAGGCCCGGGCCTAGAACCCGCCCGCTCCCGGGACCCCGGCGGCCGGCCGGGTCCCGAAGCGCGCGGTGCGGCGTCGTACGACGCCCGCCGGCTCAGCCGACGACCGTCCAGGTGTCGCCGCCGGCGAGGAGCGTGGCGAGGTCGCCCTTGCCGTTCTGCTCGATGGCGGCGTCGAGCTGGTCGGACATCTGGACGTCGTAGACCGGCCGGTCGACCGAGCGGAACACCCCGATGGGGGTGTGGTGCAGGGTGTCCGGGTCGGCGAGGCGGGACAGCGCGAACGCGGTGGTCGGGGACGCGGTGTGGGCGTCGTGGACGAGGATCCGCGCCTCGTTGTCGGGGGTGACGGTGACGACCTCCAGGTCCCCGGTGGCCGGGTCGCGGACCACGCCGCGGGCGCCGTCGGCACCGAACCGGATGGGCTGCCCGTGCTCCAGGCGGATGACGGCCTCCTCGGCCTGCTGCCGGTCCTTGAGGACCTCGAAGGCGCCGTCGTTGAAGATGTTGCAGTTCTGGTAGATCTCCACCAGGGCCGTGCCGGGGTGGGCCGCGGCCTGCCGCAGCACCTCGGTGAGGTGCTTGCGGTCGGAGTCCACGGTCCGGGCCACGAAGGACGCCTCGGCGCCGATCGCCAGCGACACCGGGTTGAAGGGTGCGTCCAGGGAGCCCATCGGCGTCGACTTGGTGATCTTGCCGACCTCGGACGTCGGGGAGTACTGGCCCTTGGTCAGCCCGTAGATGCGGTTGTTGAAGAGCAGGATCTTCAGGTTCACATTGCGGCGCAGGGCGTGGATGAGGTGGTTGCCGCCGATGGACAGGGCGTCGCCGTCGCCGGTGACGACCCACACGGACAGGTCGCGGCGGGAGGAGGCGAGGCCGGTCGCGATGGCCGGGGCGCGGCCGTGGATGGAGTGCATCCCATAGGTGTTCATGTAGTACGGGAAGCGGGACGAGCAGCCGATGCCCGAGACGAAGACGATGTTCTCCCTCGCCAGGCCGAGTTCGGGCATGAAGCCCTGTACGGCGGCGAGGATCGCGTAGTCACCGCAGCCGGGGCACCAGCGCACTTCCTGATCGGACTTGAAGTCCTTCATGGACTGCCTGGCCTCGGCCTTGGGGACGAGCGAAAGCGCCTCGATCGTGCCCGTGCCTTCCGTTGACGTGTCAGCCATCGATGGCCTCCTTGAGAGCCGCGGCGAGCTGCTCGGCCTTGAACGGCATGCCGTTGACCTGGTTGTAGGAGTGCGCGTCCACCAGATACCTCGCCCGCACGAGAGTGGCGAGCTGACCGAGGTTCATCTCGGGGATCACCACCTTGTCGTAACGCCCCAGCACCGCGCCCAGATTCCGCGGGAAGGGATTGAGGTGGCGCAGATGGGCCTGCGCGATGTGCTCCCCCGCGGCGCGCAGCCGGCGGACCGCCGCGGTGATCGGGCCGTACGTCGAACCCCAGCCCAGGACGAGGGTGTTGGCCGCCGTGTCGGTGCCCGCGGTGGGATCGTCGACCTCGAGGTCGGGGACGTCGATGCCGTCGATCTTGGCCTGGCGGGTGCGGACCATGAAGTCGTGGTTGGCGGGGTCGTACGAGATGTTGCCGCTGCCGTCCTGCTTCTCGATACCGCCGATGCGGTGCTCGAGCCCGGGTGTTCCGGGGACGGCCCAGGGGCGGGCGAGGGTCGCGGGATCCCGCTTGTAGGGCCAGAAGACCTCGGTGCCGTCGTCCAGCGTGTGGTTGGGCCCCTGGGCGAACTGCACCCGCAGATCGGGGAGTTCGTCGGTCTCCGGGACGCGCCACGGTTCGCTGCCGTTGGCCAGGTAGCCGTCGGAGAGCAGCAGTACGGGCGTCCGGTACGTCAGCGCGATGCGGGCCGCCTCCATCGCCGCGTCGAAGCAGTCGGCCGGGGTCCGAGGCGCGACGATCGGCACCGGAGCCTCGCCGTTGCGCCCGTACATCGCCTGGAGCAGGTCGGCCTGCTCGGTCTTGGTGGGCAGGCCGGTCGAGGGTCCGCCGCGCTGGATGTCGATGACGAGCAGCGGGAGTTCGAGCGAGACGGCGAGTCCGATCGTCTCCGACTTCAGCGCCACGCCCGGTCCGGACGTCGTCGTCACGGCGAGCGAGCCGCCGAACGCCGCGCCGAGTGCCGCCCCGATGCCCGCGATCTCGTCCTCGGCCTGGAAGGTGCGCACCCCGAAGTTCTTGTGCCTGCTGAGCTCGTGCAGGATGTCGGAGGCCGGGGTGATGGGGTAGGAGCCCAGGTAGAGCGGCAGATCGGCCTGCCGCGAGGCGGCGATCAGGCCGTACGACAGGGCGAGGTTCCCGGAGATGTTCCGGTAGGTGCCGGTCGGGAAGGCCTGGGAGGCCGGTGCGACCTCGTAGGAGACGGCGAAGTCCTCGGTCGTCTCGCCGAAGTTCCAACCGGCCCTGAACGCGGCGAGGTTGGCGGCCGCGATGTCGGGCTTCCTGGCGAACTTGGTCCGCAGGAACTTCTCGGTGCCCTCGGTCGGCCGGTGGTACATCCACGACAGCAGTCCGAGCGCGAACATGTTCTTGCTCCGCTCGGCCTCCTTGCGGGAGAGCTCGAACTCCTTGAGCGCCTCGACGGTCATCGTCGTGAGCGGGACCGGATGGACGTTGTAGCCGTCCAGCGAGCCGTCCTCCAGCGGGTTGGCCGCGTAACCGACCTTCTGCATCGCCCGTTTGGTGAACTCGTCCGTGTTGACGATGATCTCCGCACCGCGCGGGACGTCGGCGATGTTCGCCTTCAGGGCCGCCGGGTTCATCGCCACGAGGACGTTGGGCGCGTCGCCCGGAGTGAGGATGTCGTGGTCGGCGAAGTGCAGTTGGAACGAGGAGACACCGGGCAGGGTGCCCGCGGGTGCGCGGATCTCGGCAGGGAAGTTCGGCAGGGTCGAGAGGTCGTTGCCGAAGGAGGCCGTTTCCGAGGTGAAGCGGTCGCCGGCGAGTTGCATACCGTCACCGGAGTCCCCCGCGAACCGGATGATGACCCGGTCGAGCCGACGGACGTCTTTCGTCCCCGGTGGTTTGCGCTGTTCTCCTACGACTGCTTCGTCGGCCTGTTCCGTTGGGCTGCTGACCTTGCTCGTCACTGAACTGGACCTCCTTTGAGGCGGCTGTCCGGGAGGGGCCTTCCCACAGACCCTTCCGCTTTCAACCCTACGTCGGTAAGGGTCGCCTTCCTTGGGTCATTCGCATATTGGACACGATTTTGAGACGACCCGGCGCCCTGACTTCTCACGATTTTTCCCGCCCCCGGCCTTCTCCTCGAATGACGCCCCCGGCCCACCCCTTGGTTCTGTTTCGGCTTGGTTCCGCTCGACGACTGACACAGTGTCAGCCGGTCATGAGTTCAGGTAGGTCAGGACGGCCAGAACACGCCGGTGATCCCCGTCGCTCGGCGAAAGGCCCAGTTTCAGGAAGATGTTGCTGACGTGCTTCTCGACGGCACCGTCACTGACCACCAGCTGGCGGGCCACGGCGGAATTCGTCCGGCCCTCGGCCATGAGCCCCAGCACTTCCCGCTCCCTGGGTGTCAGCCCGGCCAGCACGTCCTGCTTGCGGCTGCGGCCGAGCAGCTGCGCCACGACCTCCGGGTCCAGCGCCGTACCCCCCTCGGCCACCCGCACGACCGCGTCCACGAACTCGCGCACCTCGGCGACCCGGTCCTTGAGCAGATAGCCGACGCCGCGACTCGAACCGGCCAGCAGTTCGGTGGCGTAGCGCTCCTCCACGTACTGCGACAGCACGAGCACACCGAGTCCCGGATGGGCCTTGCGCAACTGCACGGCCGCCCGCACGCCTTCGTCGGTGTGCGTCGGCGGCATCCTCACGTCCGCGACCACGACGTCCGGCAGCGCGTCCTGTGCCGCGAACTCGGTGATGGTCCTGATCAGCGCCTCACCGTCCCCGACCCCCGCCACCACGTCGTGCCCGCGGTCGGTCAGCAACCGGGTCAGGCCCTCCCTGAGCAGCACTGAATCCTCGGCGATGACCACTCGCACTCTGTCCTCCACGATTTCTCGGCCCCCCAGAGCCCACCCCGGGCCGACTCCGGACCGGCCGGATCCGCTCCCGCTCGTACGACAGACCCCAGCATTCCAGCATTCGGACCGGGATGCGCCCGGGCGACGTGATTAGGGGGTCCCGCTAGGGGGTTGAACATTCTGTCTCGGAAAACCGGCGACTCGCCGGTGCGCTGCCTGTGCCTGTGCCGGCACAGGCGTCTGCGCTCGCGCCGGGCCGCGCCCGGTCACTGGCCCCACGACGGGAACGGGCAGGGGCAGGGGCAGGGGCACAGCTACCCCGCTGGGGTACGCCCTCGGACACCCCCACGAGGTACGCACTCGGGGCACCGCACCGCGATACCCCGGTGGGGGTCCACCGGGGTATCGCGGCGAAGGGGGCTCAGCCGCGCCAGGGCAGCTCCGCCGTGATCCGGGTGGGGCCGGCCGGCGGCGAGTCCACCACCAGGATTCCGTCCACCGCGTCGAGCCGGTCCGTCAGCCCCGCCAGGCCCGACCCCTCGGAGACATCGGCGCCGCCGACCCCGTTGTCGCCGACCTGGATCATCAGCCGGTTCTCCACCCGCCACACATCCACGGTCGCCCGCGTCGCACGGGAGTGCTTGCTGATGTTCTGGAGCAGCTCGGACACCGTGAAGTAGGCGATCCCCTCGATCGCGGGCGCCGGACGCGCCGGCAGATCCACCTCCACCTGGACCGGCACCGTGCACCGCGAGGCCACCGCGGACAGTGCCGCGTCGAGTCCGCGGTCGGTCAGCACCGCCGGATGGATCCCCCGGGCGAGATCCCGCAGCTCCTGCAGCGCCGTCTTGACCTCGCCGTGCGCCTCGTCCACCATCCGCGCCGCGGCCTCGGGGTCCTCGGTCAGCTTCTCCTTGGCGAGCCCCAGATCCATCGCCAGGGCGACGAGCCGGGCCTGCGCCCCGTCGTGCAGATCGCGCTCGATACGGCGCAGGTCGGCGGCGGCCGTGTCGACCACGACCCCACGGTCCGACTCCAGCTCCACCACCCGTGTGGCCAGCCGCGAGGGGCCGAGCAGCCCGTGCACCATCAGCCGGTCCACGCTCGTCAGCGCCCGCACGATCCAGGGGGTCGCCATCGTGAAGAGCAGCCCCACCAGCGCGGCCACCGCGATCTCGAACGGGTTGTCCAGGTAGACGGAGTGCGTCTCGTCGCCGTACAGCTGGAGGCCGTCCTGGCCGCCGTACATCGGGAAGACCCAGAACCACAGCGGGTAGGTCAGCAGCGCCCACCCGTAGGCCCAGAAGTTCAGCGCCACGACGAAGGAGAACACCGACCACGGGAACTGGACCACCGTGTACAGCAGATGCCGCCACGAGGAGCCGCTCTTGAGCACGGCGCCCATCCACGCCATCGCCCCGTGCTTCCTCATCCGCAGCGGTTCGGGCTCGGCCACCTCGACGCCGAGCATTCCCCGTGCCCGAGCCCGCTCCAGCGAGCCGAAAGCGCGGCAGCCGGCCAGCGCGGCGGCGAGCACCGGAATGCCCAGGAAGGTGACCAGCAGCCCGGCGCCGAGCGAGATCATCGTGACGGCGAACACGAACATGATGATCCCGAGCGGCAGGCTCAGCATCACGTAGCCGAACTCGCGCCAGCTGCGGGCCTCGATCGGGGCCCGCAGCGGGGCCGGAAGACGGTGCCGCCGCCCGCCGGTACCCGCACCGTCGAATCCGGGCCCGTCGAATCCGGGTCCGCTCCGGTGCCCGTATCCGTGTCCGTACTCCGTGGCCATCGGCTCGTCCGTCCTCTCGTCCCGTCCCGCGCCTCGACTCGTTCCGCGCCTCGGCTCCTGCACTCAACCCTGCCGTCCGGGACGCCTGCCGGACATGGAGCGGATCGGCGTCTTGAGCGGGGGGTTTTCCCTACCCCGGCGGCCCGCTCCCCGCGCCCGGCGGCCCGCTCCCCGCGCCCGGCGGCCCGTTCCCGCGCCGGGCCGTCTGCTCCCGCACACGGCTTCGCACTTCCCGGCGCGCGCCGGTGGCCCCGTCGCTCGTCTCCCACCGCCGTAGCCGTAGCAACCGCCGCAGCCACCGTTACGCCTGCCGCCGGTCACGCCTTACCGCCGGCCCATGCCACGACCGCTGCCGCCGCGACTGTCGCTACTGCTGCGCGGGCTCGTTCTGGCGGTCCCGCCAGGGCAGCTCGGCCGTGATGACCGTCGGGCCGCCGACCGGAGAATCGACCACGAACAGTCCGTCCACCGCGCCGAGCCGGTCCGCGAGCCCCGCCATGCCCGTACCGCCGTCGAGGCCCGCCCCGCCGCGCCCGTCGTCCCGGACCTGGATGAGCAGACGCTCGTCCGTGCGCCAGACGTCGACGGCCGCGGACCTTGCCCCGCTGTGCTTGCTGACGTTCTGGAGCAGCTCGGACACGGTGAAGTAGGCGATGCCCTCGATGGCGGCGGCCGGCCGTGCGTCCAGATCGGCGGTCACCTTCACGGGCACGGTGCACCGCGAGGCGATCGAGGACAGAGCGGCGTCCAGACCCCGGTCGGTGAGGACCGCCGGGTGGATGCCGCGGGCCAGATCGCGCAGTTCCTTGAGGGCGAGTTTCACCTCGCCGTGCGCCTCGTCGACCATGAGCGCCGCGGCGTCGGGGTCCTCCAGGAGCTTCTCCTTCGCCAGACCGAGGCCCATCGCGAGATTGACGAGCCGGGCCTGCGCCCCGTCGTGCAGATCGCGCTCGATACGGCGCAGGTCGGCGGCGGCCGTGTCGATCACGACCCCGCGGTCCGACTCCAGTTCGGCTATACGTCGTTCCAGCTCGTCGGAGGGGGACAGCAGACCGCGCACCAGTGCCCGGTCCACGTTGCTCAGCCCGCGCGCGATGAACGGCAGCACCGGCCACAGCACGAACAGCGACACGAGCGTCATCGTGAACGTGACGATGCCCCAGGGCAGCCGTATGAAGCCGTACAGCACCGCCCGCCAGCCCACCGGGTCCTTCAGACTCGACCAGAGCCAGCCGAAGAAGCCGGTCCGGCGCACCGGCAACGGGCTCGGCTCGTCGATCCGCAGCCCCAGCAGTGCCCGCGCCCGCGCCCGCTCCGCCTTGCCCAGCTGCCGGGCGCCCCGCAGTCCGCCCGCGAGCAGGGGCAGCCCGACGACGGTCACGGCGAGCCCGGCGCCCAGGGCCACCATCGTCACCACGTAGACGAATCCGACGAGCGAGGCCGGCAGATTCACCAGAAGATGGGAGATCTCCTTCCAGGTCACCGGCTCGAGGGCGATGCGTACGGCGGGCGGCCGGTGGTCGTCGGACGGATCGTCCGGCGGACTGGCGGGAGTCATGCGTTCGGTCATATCCGCTAGCCTGCCCGGCGGCGCGCCGCCGCGCCATGAGGCGGACCTCCACGATGCACTGGGGAAAACCCCACCCCCTGGGACGCGCGCCGAACAGGACGGCTCCCGCCTCCGGGCGCGGGCCGGACGTGCACGGCTCCCGCCCCCTCGGCGCGGGCCGCGGGGAACGGCGTCCGCCTCGAGGGTCCCGGCGGACGCCACGTCCCCCACCCTCACGGGTGTGACCGGACGGGACGGTGAGGTGCTTCCGGGACGCGTTCACACCGTGAGACGTGAACGTGTCCCCGGTGGTCGGGGGATGGTCGAGGTGTGACGGGCTGCTTACGCTCTCTTTAGCAGGCCCTAGACTCCCGTCCGTACAGATCGTCGAACATGGCGCATCACAGAGTGCGCGACGGTGCACGACGGGGCGCCACGAGGTCAGGGAGTGAGGGGCTGACGTGCCGGAACCGACCGTTGTCACGGCGACCGGGGCCGTCGTCGCGGCGGACTACTTCCAGTCCTACTCGGTCGTGGGGCTGCTCGCCGTCGTCGGCGTGCTGTTCGTCGCCGTCGCCTTCGGGGCAGGCCGCCTGCTGCGGCCCGTGGTCCCCACCCCCGAGAAACTCATGACGTACGAATGCGGCGTCGACCCCGTGGGCGAGGGCTGGGCCCACACCCAGGTCCGCTATTACGTGTACGCCTTCCTCTACGTCATCTTCGCCGTCGACTCGATCTTCCTCTTCCCCTGGGCCACGGTCTTCGCCGCTCCCGGCTACGGCGCCGCCACGCTCGTCGAGATGTTCATCTTCCTCGGCTTCCTGGCCGTGGGCCTGCTGTACGCATACAAGAAGGGCGTCCTGACATGGACGTGACCCCTGCCGCCCCGGAACAGTCGGCGCCGGTGCCGCTGCCCGAGCCGAAGCGGCTCGGCGCGCTCGCCCGCCTCGCCCCGGAGCCCATGAAGGTGATCCTGAACTGGGGCCGCCGCTACTCGCTCTGGGTCTTCAACTTCGGCCTCGCCTGCTGCGCGATCGAGTTCATCGCCGCGTCGATGGCCCGCCACGACTTCATCCGCCTCGGCGTGATCCCGTTCGCGCCGGGTCCCCGCCAGGCCGACCTGATGGTGGTGTCGGGCACGGTCACGGACAAGATGGCGCCCGCCGTCAAGCGCCTCTACGAGCAGATGCCCGAGCCGAAGTACGTCATCTCCTTCGGCGCCTGCTCCAACTGCGGCGGCCCCTACTGGGACTCCTACTCCGTCACCAAGGGCGTCGACCAGATCATCCCCGTCGACGTCTACGTCCCCGGGTGCCCGCCCCGTCCCGAGGCGCTGCTCCAGGGCATCCTCAAGCTCCAGGAGAAGATCGCCCGGGAGTCGCTGGGGGAGCGCTACGGGTCCGACGCGCCGCGACCGTCGGCCGCCGCACTCCAGAGCGGCCTGGTGAAACCGCCGGTCCCTTCGGCGACGAGCGCCGCCGAGGCGGATCCGGCCGCCCCCGGTGAGGAGGACCGATGACCGTCGGCTGGCTCCCCGGCCCCGCTGAGGAACTCTTCGGCCCCGACGCCACGGCCGAGGAGTCGTACGAGGTCCTGACGGTCGACGTGCCCCCCGCGTCCTGGATCGAGGCCCTGAGCACGGCTCGTGACGCGCTGGGCTGCACCTACTTCGACTGGCTGAGCGCCGTCGACGAACCGGGCACGGGCTTCCGCGTCTCGGCCCACGTCGCGGCCCTGTCCCCGGTACGCCGCCTCCTCGTCCGTACGACCGTCCCGCACGCGGCCCCGGTCCTCCCGTCGGCGGTCTCGGTCTACGCGGGCGCCGCCTGGCACGAGCGCGAGACCCACGAGATGTTCGGGGTGACGTTCGAGGGCCACCCCGGTCTCGACCCGCTGCTTCTGCCCGACGGCTTCGAAGGCCACCCCCTCCGCAAGGACTTCGTCCTGGCGGCCCGGGTCGCCAAGGCCTGGCCCGGCGCCAAGGAGCCCGGCGAGTCCGAGCACGGCGGCCCGAAGCGCCGCCAGATGCTTCCGCCCGGAGTCCCCGACCCCAACGAGTGGGGCCCCCTCAAGGGCCAGCTCCCCCCGGCGCCGTCCCGTCCGGCCCGTGGCGCGGCCCGCCCCGCCGGCGACCGCCCGGTGCGCAGGGCCCGTACGGCGGGAGAGGGTTCGGCCAGCCAGACCCCGGCCGCACCCGGCACACCGGCCGCCACGGACAGCACGGCGTCTGCCGGGGCGACCGGGACGGCGCCCGCGGCCGCCGCCGGAGCAGCAGCCGGTGCCGCCGCCTCCGGTGCCGAAGCCGCGCGGCCCGCACGCCGGTCGCGCAGCGCGAGCCAGGGTTCCGCCAGCCAACAGGCCCAGCAGACGACACCTCCGGCCCGGACGCCCGCCCCGCAACCGCCGACCGCGAACGAGCCGACGGCCGTCACCCAACCACCGGCCGCGAACGAGCCGACGGCCGCGACGGAACCGGCGGCGCCCTCCGAGTCGGCGGCACCCGCCGAACGGGCAGCGCCCTCCGACTCGACAGCACCCCCCGAGTCGGCCGTTCCGGCGAGCGCTTCGCGGGCAGCCGAGCCCGACTCGGACACGAAGGCCGTCAGAAGGCCTGCCGCACCGCGCAGCTCCGACGCTCCGTGGCACCAGCCGAAGCCCGCGTTCGACGACTCGGAACCGAAGCCGGAACGAGCCGCGAAGCCGGAACGGACCCCGAAGTCTGAGCCGACGCCGACGCCGACGCCGACGCCGACGCCGACGCCGACGCCGACGCCGACGCCGGAACCGGGAGCGGGCCCGGTGTCCGAGCCTGAGCCGCAGGCCCAGCGCACGCCCATGCCCGAGTCGGCGTCCGAGCCTCAGCCACGAGCCCAGCCTGAGCCTGAGGCCACGCCCGAGGTGGATTCCGGGCGGGATGCTCCCGATTCGGAGTCGACACCCGCTCCGGGCTCGAAACCGTCGGAGCCGTCGGAGTCCGCGAAGTCCGCGGAACCCTCGAAACCGTCGAAGCCCGCACCCAGCCCTGAAGGCCCCTCCGGAGGTACGCAGTGAACGACGCTCTCGACGTCGCCCTACGCCTCCTCGTCGTCTTCGTCGTGTTCCTGACGTTCCCCCTGATCGTCGGCCAGACCGAGCACAAGGTGATGGCCCACATGCAGGGCCGCCTCGGCCCGATGTACGCGGGCGGCTTCCACGGCTGGGCCCAACTCGTCGCGGACGGAGTCAAGTTCGCCCAGAAGGAAGACATCGTCCCCACGGGCGCGGACCGCCGTATCTTCCAGATGGCCCCCGCGGTGGCCCTCCTCCCGTATCTCCTGGTCCTCCTGGCCGTCCCCATCGGCCCGGGCGAGGGCGCGGTCGGCGAGGTCGTCGACGCGGGCATCTTCTTCGTCCTCGCCGTCATGGGCGTGGGCGTCCTGGGTTCGCTCATGGCGGGCTGGGCGTCGGCCAACAAGTTCTCCCTCCTCGGCGGCCTCCGCACCGCCGCCCAGCTCCTCGCGTACGAGCTCCCGATGCTCCTGACCGCCGCCTCGGTCGCGATGGCGGCGGGCACGGTCTCGCTCCCCGGCATCGTGGACGCCTTCCAGTGGTGGTGGCTGCCCTGGCAGATCGTCGGCGCGATCGTGTTCTTCGTCGCCGGCCTCGCCGAACTCCAACGGCCCCCTTTCGACATGCCCGTGGCCGACTCCGAGATCATTTTCGGCGCGTACACCGAGTACACGGGGCTGCGCTTCGCCCTGTTCCTGCTCGCCGAGTACGCCGGAATCGTTGTCCTGTGCGGCCTGACCACCGTGCTCTTCCTGGGCGGCTGGCACGGACCCTGGGGCGCGGACGGCCTCGGCTGGGTCTGGACGCTCCTGAAGGCGGCGATCCTCGCCTTCGTCGTCATCTGGCTCCGGGTCACCTACCCCCGCCTGCGCGAGGACCAGCTCCAGAAACTCTCCTGGACCCTTCTCGTCCCCCTGTCCCTCGCCCAGATCGCCCTCACCGGCATCGTCAAGGTGGTGATCGCGTAACCATGGCTGAGCCCCTCCCGCCCGCCCGTCCCCGCATTCCCGGCTCCGGACTCGTCAAGGGCCTGGCCGTCACCCTCCGCACGATGACGAAGAAGACCGTCACCGCGCAGTACCCGGACGTCCAGCCCGAACTGCCGCCCCGAACCCGTGGCGTCATCGGCCTCTTCGAGGAGAACTGCACGGTCTGCATGCTGTGCGCCCGCGAGTGCCCGGACTGGTGCATCTACATCGACTCCCACAAGGAAACGGTCCCACCCGCCGCCCCGGGTGGCCGCGAGCGCAGCCGCAACGTCCTCGACCGCTTCGCCATCGACTTCTCCCTCTGCATGTACTGCGGTATCTGCATCGAGGTCTGCCCCTTCGACGCGCTGTTCTGGTCCCCGGAGTTCGAGTACGCGGAGACCGACATCCACGAACTCACCCACGAACGCGACAAGCTCCGCGAGTGGATGTGGACCGTCCCGGCTCCACCGGCCCTCGACCCCGGCGCCGAGGAACCGAAGGAGATCGCCGCCGCCCGCAAGACCGCCGACAAGCTCGCGGCCGAACAGGCGGCAGCGCAGGCGGAACAGGCCGCACGGGCAGAGCAGCCCGAACAGCCTGACGAGGTAGCACAGACTGACCCCGCCGGGCAGTCGGAGCCTCCGGGCACCCCGCCTTCCGGTCCGCAGGAGGGACAGGCATGACCTTCGCAGCAGCCACGACCGCGGCGACGGCGGCCCGGGTGACGACCGACGTCGCCGCCGAACACCCCGGCTTCCTCTCCCCGACCGGCGTGGAGATCGCCTTCCTCCTCGTCGGCCTGGTCACCTTCGGCGCCGCGCTCGTGACCGTCACCACCAAACAGCTGGTGCACGCGGCCCTGTGGCTGGTGGTGGCACTCGGCGGTCTGGCCGTCGAATACCTGCTGCTGACGGCCGAGTTCATCGCCTGGGTGCAGGTCCTCATCTACGTCGGTTCCGTCGTCGTCCTCCTCCTGTTCGGCCTGATGCTCACCAGGGCCCCGATCGGCCGCTCCCCGGACGCCGACTCCGGCAACCGCTGGGCCGCCCTGACCGTGGCCGTCGCCTCGGCCGGCGCCCTGGTCTGGGTCGTCGTGGACGCCTTCCGCACGACGTGGGTCGACCTGAGCGGCGCCGCCGCCGGCTCCACCGAGGTGACGGGAGCGAGCCTCTTCCAGAACTGGGTCCTCCCCTTCGAAGCGCTCTCCGTCCTTCTCCTGGCCGCACTCGTCGGCGCGATCGTCCTCTCCCGCAAGGCGACGGAGGACACCCCCGCGACGACCAACCCGCACCTTCCCGGCAGCCGCGGCGGCAAGCGGGCCACGGACGAACCGCAGGACACGGAAGGGGTCCGTTGATGCACCTCGCCTACCCGGCCGTGCTCGCCGCCCTCCTGTTCTGCACAGGCCTCTACGGAGTGCTCGCGCGCCGCAACGCCATCCTGGTCCTCATGTCGGTCGAGCTGATGCTCAACGCCGTCAACCTGAACCTCGTCGCCTTCGACGTCTGGCTGTCCAAGGCCGCCCGCGACACGCTGCACTCGGGCCAGGCACTGACCCTGTTCACCATCGCCATCGCCGCCGCCGAGATCGGCATCGGCCTCGCGATCGTCCTCGCCGTGTACCGCAACCGCGGCACCTCGGACATCGACAAGCTCCGCGACACCGCCGAGGGCCACGGCCCCGACGACCCGGACAGTGACGGCCCGGACAGAGATGCTCCGGACAGCGACAACCCCGACGCCCCCGCGGCCGAGAAGGCTGAGGCCACCGCGTGACCACGACCACCCTCGCCGTCCTCGTCCCCCTCCTTCCCTTCCTGGGCGCGGCCGCCGGACTCCTCCTCGGCCGCACCTCTCCGGGCTTCGTCCGCCCGCTCGCCGTACTGCCGCCCCTCGCGGCGCTCGTCCTCGCCGTGCTGGTCGCCGTGCGCCAGGGCGGCGGCCAGGCCGTCGACTCCCACACCGAACTCACCCCGACCGGCTCGGTCCCCATCGAACTGAGCCTGCACATCGACGGCTTCGCCGCTCTCGTCGCCGTACTCGTCGGGGTCGTCGCCACCTGCGTGCAGATCTACTCGACGGGCTACCTGCGCGAGGACCCGCGCTACCCCTCGTACGCCGCCCTCGTCTCCCTGTTCACCTCCGCGATGCTGCTCGTCGTCTACTCGGGTGACCTGATGGTGCTCCTGGTCGGCTGGGAGATCATGGGCATCTGCTCGTACTTCCTCGTCGGCCACTACTGGGAGACGCCCGAAGCGCGCGCCGCCTCCCTCAAGGCCTTCCTGGTCACCAAACTCGGCGACGTCCCCTTCCTCATCGGCCTGTTCGCGCTCGCCACCGACGCCGGCTCCTTCCGGATCACCAAGGTCCTCGGCACCGTGGCGAGCGGCGGACTGCACCATCCGACGCTGGTCGCCCTGCTGCTCCTCGCGGGCGTGGCGGGCAAGTCGGCGCTGTTCCCGCTGCACACCTGGCTGCCCGACGCGATGGCCGGTCCCACACCCGTGTCCGCGCTGATCCACGCCGCGACGATGGTCGCCGCCGGCATCTACTTCGTCGCCCGGCTCCTCCCCGTGTTCCAGGCCTCCTCTGCCGCGATGGTCGTCCTCGCCGTCATGGCCGGTGTCACCATGGTCGGTTCGGGACTCGCCGCGCTCGCCCAGGACGACATCAAACGGGTCCTCGCCTACTCGACGATCGGCCAGCTCGGCTACATGGCCGGCGCCCTCGCCGTCGGCGACCGCGGTGCCGCCGTCTTCCACCTCCTCGCGCACGGCGCCTTCAAGGCGCTGCTGTTCCTCGCCGCCGGCGTGATCATCCACGCCTCCGGCACCAACTCGCTGGCCGTCATGTCCCGTATGAAGGACCTGCGCGCCCGCGTCCCCGACGCCTTCTGGACGATGACCGTGGCGCTGCTCGCGCTCGCCGCGATCCCGCCCTTCAGCGGCTTCTTCTCCAAGGAGGCCGTCCTCGGAGCCGCCGAGCACGTCGCCACCGGTCACACCGAGCAGGCCCCCGGCCCCGCGGGCTGGATCGTCCTGATCACCGGTCTGGTCACCGCGGTCCTCACCGCCGCGTACGCCACCCGGCTGTGGCTGCTGGCCTTCCGCGGACGCGGAGCCGAGGCACCGGACCACGGCAGGCAACCGCTCACCATGACGGCCGTGCTGTGGGTGCTCGCCCTCCCGTCGTTCGCCTTCGGCCTGGCGATCGGCCCGCTGCCCGACTGGTTCGACGGCCACGACCTGACACCGGTCCTCACCACCTCCATGCTCGGCACGGGACTCGCCCTGGTCGGCGGGATCGTCACCTACGGAGCCTGGCGGCACACCACGGCCCTGGCGGTTCGCGTCCCCCTGGGCGCGGTCGCGGCCCACCCGGACGCCGACGCCGGACACGTGGAGGCCGAGGCCATCGCCACCCACGCATCCGCGTACGGAGACGTCGCGAGCGCCCCCGACCCGGCGGATCCGGGCCGGCTGCTGCTCGGACCGCTGCACCGGCACGCGGTCGTCGGCTTCCACCTCGACGCCGTGTACCACGCGCTGTTCGTCCGCCCGGTCCAGGCCGGAGCCTCGCTCGTCCGCTTCCTCGACCGCGAGGTCGTCGACACCTACGTACGCGGCGCGGGCGCCCTACCCCGCTGGCTCGGCATCGCCGTACGGCGGGCGCAGACCGGCAATGTGCAGACCTATGTGAGCGCGCTGCTCGCCGGCACCGTCGTCCTGGTGGTCGCCGCCCTCCTCGTCGCCACGGGAGCGTGAGCAGGCGTGATCCATATCAGTGAGTCCGTGATGCAGATTCTTCTCGCGTTGATCGTCGTCGGTCCGCTCATCGGGGCCGCCGCGGCCCTTCTGCCGGCTCCGCCCGGACTGAAGGGGAAGTCGCCCGAACAGGCGGTGCTGCGGCACGGAGTGACCGTCACCGGCGTGGTGCTCATCGCCGCGATCGTCCTCGCGTTCGGCTTCGACCACGACCATCCGTCGAAGATGCAGGCCACGACGGACATCAGCTGGATCCCCGCACTCGACGTGCGGATCCACCTCGGCATCGACGGCATTTCCCTCCCCCTCCTGGTCCTGACCGCGCTCCTGACCTTCCTGTGCGCGCTGTACTCCTACTTCAAGATGCCCGCGGGCCCGACCCCGAAGGCGTTCGTCGCGCTGCTGCTGGTCCTCGAGTCCGGCACCCTCGCGACCTTCGCCGTCCTCGATCTGCTGCTGTTCTTCCTCGCGTTCGAGACGGTCCTCATCCCGATGTACTTCCTCATCGCCCGGTGGGGAGGTGCCCAGCGCCAGGCCGCGGCCTGGAAGTTCATCCTCTTCACCCTGCTCGGTTCGGTCGTCATGCTGCTGGGCCTGCTCCTGATCGGAATCAAGGCGGGCACATTCGACATGGTGGCACTCGCCACCGACAACGGCCGGTCGCTGACCATGTCCGTGCAGGTCATCGCCGCTCTGTCGATCGGGATCGGGCTCGCGGTCAAGACGCCGATGTGGCCGCTGCACAGCTGGTTGCCGGACGCCCACACGGCCGCCCCGACCGTCGGCTCGGTCCTGCTCGCCGGTGTGATGCTGAAGATGGGAACGTACGGGTTCGTCCGGATCCTGCTGCCCATCACCCCGGACGGCTTCCGCACCTTCGCCCCCTACCTCGCCGCCTTCGCGGTGGTCGGGATCATCTACGGCTCCCTGGCCTGTCTGGCTCTCGCCAAGCAGGGCGCGAAGGGCGACCTCAAGCGGCTCATCGCCTACTCCTCCGTCGGTCACATGGGCTTCGTCCTGCTCGGCATCTCGACGATGACCCCGACCGGCGTGAACGGCGCGCTGTTCGCCAACATCGCCCACGGCCTCATCACCGGCCTCCTGTTCTTCCTCGTCGGAGCGCTGAAGGACCGCACGGGCACCACCGACCTCGACGCCCTCGCCGAGGGGACGGGCGCCGCCCTGTACGGCAAGGCCCCCCGCCTCGGCGGCCTGCTGGCCTTCGCCGCCGTCGCCTCGCTCGGCCTGCCGGGCCTCGCCGGATTCTGGGGCGAGATGCTCGCGCTGTTCGGCGCGTTCGAGCCCGCGGCCGGACTCAGCCGCCCCGCGTATCTCACCTTCATGGCGATCGCCGCGCTCGGCACCCTGCTCACCGCCGCGTACATGCTCATCGTGGTCCGCCGGGTCTGCATGGGCGGGACATCGCAGGAGACGCCGACGCTCGCCGACGTCCAGAACTACGAGTTCGCCGCCTGGACGCCACTCGTCGCCCTCACCGTCGTCGCCGGACTGTGGCCCCGGGCCCTCCTCGGGCTGACCGACCCGGCCGTACAGCAGCTCCTCGCAGGAGGCACCCGATGAGTTCCCAGGTCCAGTCCGTCGACTGGCTCGCCATCGCGCCGCCCACCCTCGCGGCGGTCGTCGGACTCGTCGTACTCGTCGCCGACCTCTTCGTCGGCGACGCGAGGAAGGCCGTACTCGGCCGGCTGTCCGTGGCGGGCCTCGCCGCGTCCGCGCTGTTGCTGCTGCCCCTGCGGAACGGCGACCGGGCGACGTTCTGCCTGACGGGCGACACGGACACCTGCAGCTACGTGGCGGACCCCTTCACCCTGGCCATCCAGCTCCTGGTGCTCGGCGGCGCGCTCCTCGTCGCCCTGCTCTCGGTCACCGCGCTGAAGGACGCGAACAAGGAACTCCCCGAAGGGGAGTACTGGTTCCTGCTGCTCTCCTCGGCCGCCGGAGCCGCCCTGCTGCCCGCCTCCCGCGACCTCGCGACCCTCATCGTCGCCCTGGAAGTCGCCTCGCTGCCCGCCTTCGCCCTCGTCGGCATCAAGCGCGGCGACAAGAAGTCCTCCGAAGCGGCCCTCAAGTTCTTCCTGTCGTCCGTGACCGCGACCGCGGTGAGCCTGATGGGCGTCAGCTTCGTCTACGCGACGACCGGCACCCTCTACCTCACCCGGATCGCGGACCGGATCCAGCACGTCGACGGGCAGTTCCAGACCCTCGCCCAGGCGGGCGTCGTCCTCACCCTCGTCGGCTTCGCCTTCAAGACGGCCGCCGTGCCCTTCCACTTCTGGGTGCCCGACACGTACGTGGGAGCGCCCCTGCCGATCGCCGCCTACCTGTCGGTCATCGGCAAGGCGGTCGGCTTCTCCGGGCTGATCCTCGTCACCGTCATCGCCTTCCCCTCGTACGCGGACGTCTGGGGCCCGGCGCTGGCGGTGCTGGCGGCCCTCACCATGACGGTCGGCAACGTCGGCGCCCTGCGGCAGCGGGCGACGCGCGCCTCCAGCGCGGTACGCCTGCTCGCCTGGTCGTCCGTCGGACAGGCCGGCTACCTCCTGGTCCCGATCGCGGCCGCCGCCTACTCCAAGGACCCCGAGAAGGCGATCGGCTCGACGGTCGCCTACGCCCTCATGTACGCCGCGGTGAACCTCGGCGCCTTCGCGGTGGCCGCCCTGGTGGCCCGCAGAAGCCCCCTGAACCGCATCAGCGACTACCGGGGCCTGTACGCCGAGAGTCCCCTCTCCGCGCTGGTCCTCGGCTTCTTCCTGCTCTGCCTCGCCGGACTGCCGCCGGGCATCATCGGGCTCTTCGCCAAGGTGACCGTCTTCTCGGCGGCCGTCGGCGCCGGGCTCGGCTGGCTGGCCGTGGTCATGGCCGTCAACGTGGTGATCGCGCTCTTCTACTACCTCCAGTGGACGACGCTGCTCTTCCGGGCACCCGAGGGCGAGCCGGGCACGCACCGCGCCCCCGTTCCGCTCACCGCGGCCATCGTCCTGACGGCCGTCCTGGGCATCGTCCTGTCCGGTGCGCCCCAGCTGATCCTGCGCTTCTCGCAGACCGGCCTCTTCTGAACCGGCGACCTGTCTTCCCGCCCCGCGGACGGGGCAGCCGCGCGCGTGAACCGCTGTTCGAATCACCCGGACGGCCCACGCGCCGGGCAGCGCGCACAAGGGAACTAGTGCTCTCCGTCTGGCGTTGACCAGTACGGGAGGGTCCACTGAAGAGTGGAAGCAGAGCATCAGTAGGCAAAGGGTTCCCCTGCCGCACCACTTGGAGGGCGTACCGTGCACCGCCGGCACAACGGGCTCAGGACAGCCGTACTCCTCGGGGGACTGTCCGCACTCATCATCCTCATCGGCAGCTTCTTCGGGCGCACCGGCCTGATCGTCGCTCTGTTCGTCGCGCTCGGGACGAACGCGTACGCGTACTGGAACAGCGACAAACTGGCTCTACGCGCGATGCGCGCCCGCCCGGTGAGCGAGTTCGAGGCCCCGGCCCTGTACCGCATGGTCCGTGAGCTCTCCACCCAGGCACGCCAGCCCATGCCGCGCCTGTACATCTCGCCGACGGAAGCTCCGAACGCCTTCGCGACGGGCCGCAACCCGCGCAACGCGGCCGTGTGCTGCACCGAGGGGATTCTGCGCATCCTGGACGAGCGCGAGTTGCGCGGTGTCATCGGCCACGAGCTGAGTCACGTCTACAACCGCGACATCCTGATCTCGTCCGTGGCCGGCGCCCTCGCCTCCGTGATCATGTTCCTGGTCAACTTCGCCTGGCTGATCCCGATCGGCCGTTCCAACGACGACGACGGTCCCGGCATTCTGGGAATGCTCCTGATCATGATTTTGGGCCCGCTCGCCGCTTCCGTCATCCAGCTCGCCATCAGCCGCTCCAGGGAGTACGAGGCGGACGCGTCCGGCGCCCAGCTCACCGGCGACCCCCTCGCCCTCGCGAGCGCGCTGCGCAAGCTCGACGCCGGGACCAAGCAGCTCCCGTTGCCTCCCGAGCCGCGCATCGAGACCGCGAGCCACATGATGATCGCGAATCCCTTCCGCCCGGGAAAGGGAATGTCGAAGATGTTCTCTACGCATCCGCCGATGGCGGAGCGTATCGCCCGGCTCGAACAGATGGCAGGTCGTCACCAGTGAAGACAATTCTGAACGTCATTTGGCTCATCCTGAGCGGCTTTTGGCTGTTCCTCGGGTATCTGGCCGCGGGCGTCATCCTGTGCATCACGATCATCGGCATTCCGTTCGGCATCGCCGCTTTCCGTATCGGCGTCTACGCCCTGTGGCCGTTCGGCTATACGACGGTGGAGCGCCACGACGCGGGCGCGCCGTCCTGCGTCGGCAACGTCCTGTGGCTGGTCCTCGCGGGCTGGTGGCTCGCCCTGACCCACATCGTCACGGGCATCGCGATGTGCATCACGATCATCGGAATTCCGTTCGGAATCGCCAACTTCAAACTCATCCCGGTCTCGCTGTTCCCGCTGGGACGCGAAATCGTGCCCACGGACCAGCCGTTCGCGTCGAGCTGACCGCGCCCGCCCTCGCTCCCGGCGCGCGGCCGTGGTCCTGACGGAATCGCACGCGCTCGCCCCCGGCCGGCCTTCGACGAACACCTGGGACTTCCCGATCTCCTCGCCGAAACCGGCGTCGGCGACCGGCCGGCGTGAGGGTTTTCCACAGGCTGCCCGATTGTCGGTGCCGCGCTGCATGATGAACCCATGACCGAAATCGAGCAGTTGCTGGCACGGGTGGCCGTGGAGGCCCGTAACACCCGCCCGTGGGGCTGGCCTTCACTGCCCGCGCCCGTGGGCACGGCCGAGGTCGCCCGCGCCGAGGCCGTCCTCGGCTTCCCGCTGCCCGCGCTGCTCGCCTCGCTCTACCTGCGGATAGGGGACGGCGGATTCGGTCCGAGCTACGGCCTGCTGCCCCTGCTCGACGGTCCACCCTCCGGCGAGCCCGCGGTCGTTCCGCAGTACCTCGCGAGCCGCGAGAGCGGCCGCAAGGACCCGGACTGGCCATGGCCCGAGGGCGTCCTGCCGATATCCCACTGGGGTTGCGGGATGTACGCGTGCGTGGACTGCCACAGCCCCGACGGCACCGTCCTGCTCTACGAGCCGAACGCCGACGAGGCCGACCACGCCTGGTACGTGGACGCACCCGACCTCACGACATGGCTGGAGACCTGGATCGAAGGAACGGGCTGGTACGAGGAGTCCAACGACGGCGCGGACCTCCCCGCTTGGCCCGACTTCCGCATACGTACGACGACTCGGGTCTCGTGACCGGACGGGCGGCTGACGGGCTGAGCGACTGACGGTCTGACCGGGCCGAAGGCCTGACCTGTTGAGCGGTCACGGAGAGCACGGGTGCCGATCCCTTTCGGTGCCCGGGCACCGGGGCTCCGGCGCAACCTGGGCACGCGTGAACTTGGTACCCCGGGACCTCGGCGCTCGATCACGCCCGGACGCGAGGTCCGCCTGCCCACGCCACCACCTCCCACGTCACGGCGTCCGCCCCCCCGGCCGCCAGCATGTCCGCCCACGTCTACCGCGAAGCCACCCGCAGCCGTACGCCGTAGGCCGCCGCTCCCACCGCCAGGACGGTCGCGCCCACGATCACCGAAACCCCCGGCAGAGCGAACGCCAGCGCCACGCACCCGGCCAGTCCCAGCACCGGTAGGAACCGGGATGCCGGGGCCGAACTCAATGTCCAGGCCGAGGCATTGGCGATCGCGTAGTACGTCAGCACGCCGAAGGAGGAGAACCCGATCACGCCGCGCACATCCACGGTCGCGACCAGCGCGACGACCACCGCGCCCACGGCCAGTTCCGCCCGGTGCGGCACCTGGAACCGCGGATGCACGGCTGCCAGGACCCCCGGCAGACGACGATCGCGGGCCATGGCCAGCGTGGTCCGCGAAACACCCAGGATCAGGGCCAGAAGGGAGCCGAGCGAGGCCACGGCGGCTCCCACCCGCACCACCGGTACGAGTCCGGGCAGTCCGGCGGCCCGGACGGCGTCCGCCAGCGGTGCCGGGGCGAGCCCCAGCCCGACCGGCCCGAGCACGGAGAGGACGGCGACCGCGACCGCCGCGTACACCACGAACGCGATGCCGAGGGCCAGCGGGATCGCGCGAGGAATCGTGCGCGCGGGGTCCCGTACCTCTTCACCGAGTGTCGCGATCCGCGCGTACCCGGCGAACGCGAAGAACAGCAGCCCGGCCGCCTGAAGCACCCCGTAGGCGCCGGACGACAGTCCGACGCCCAACCGTCCGGCGTCGGAGGACTCCGAGCCGACGCACCCGACCACCACGGACACGAGGACGGCCAGGACCACCGCCACGATCCCCCGCGTCAGCGCGGCAGACTTCCGCATGCCGCCGTAGTTCACGGCGGTCAGCGCTGTCACGGCGGCGACCGCCACCGCGCGCGCCTGCCCCGGCCAGACATAGGTGCCCACGGTGAGCGCCATCGCCGCACAGGAGGCCGTTTTACCGACGACGAACGACCAGCCCGCCAGGTACCCCCAGAAGGCGCCGAGCCGCTCACGTCCGTAGACGTACGTGCCGCCGGAAGCGGGGTAGAGGGCGGCGAGCCGTGCGGAGGACATCGCGTTGCAGTAGGCGACGGCGCCGGCGACCGCGAGGCCGAGCAGCAGTCCGGATCCGGCCGCCCGGGCCGCGGGGCCGAGCGCGGCGAAGATCCCGGCGCCGAGCATCGAGCCGAGCCCGACGAGCACGGCGTCCCCGACACCCAGGGTGCGGCGCAACTCGGGACCTGACTGAGTCATGAGCCGCACCCTACTGATCCGCGCAACCGGCGGGACCGTTGTCACGTCCTGTCCATCGACGGAGCACCGGAACACGTACGACCCCGCCCCACCGGCCACGGACAGCTCGACCACGGCCGGGCAGGACCGAGACCACAGGGCCGGGACAGCGTGAGCACAGTACGGAAGGGCGGGTTCAGGGCATGGGCATCATCAGCTGGATCATTCTGGGGCTGCTGGCCGGGGCCATCGCCAAGTTCCTGCTACCGGGACGCGACCCGGGAGGCTTCATCGGAACGACCGTCATCGGTGTCGCGGGGGCGTTCATCGGCGGCTGGATCTCGGCCCGCTGGCTTGACCACCCCATCACCAAGCAGTTCTACGACGGCGCCACCTGGGCCGCCGCCATCGGCGGCGCACTCGTCCTGCTGATCGTCTACCGCGTCCTGTTCGGCGACTCGCGCCGCTGACGCCGTTCCCGGGTCCGACCTCGTGTCCGATCCCGGCAACCGAGAAGGGTGGGCACGACGGTGCCCACCCTCGCCCGTACCGTCGGC
Source organism: Streptomyces sp. NPDC002580 (assembly GCF_042889485.1). Lineage (NCBI taxonomy): Bacteria > Bacillati > Actinomycetota > Actinomycetes > Kitasatosporales > Streptomycetaceae > Streptomyces > Streptomyces sp. NPDC002580. The sequence goes on from NZ_JBIAQZ010000011.1 coordinate 195,816, forward strand.
CACGTCCGCGGCCGGTTCCGGTCCCTACGACGCAGCGGCCCGTCAATAGTCCGCCCCGCGACGACCTGGTCCCTGAGGCGGGTCGGCGACGTACCGGCGGTGTTTGACGGGGCTCGTCGGGCCAGGGCTACCGGTAGTTCACGAACTGCAGGGCGAAGTCGAAGTCCTTGCCCTTGAGGAGCGCCTGAACGGCCTGAAGGTCGTCACGGCTCTTCGAGGTGACGCGCAGCTCGTCGCCCTGCACCTGGGGCTTCACGCCCTTGGGGCCCTCGTCGCGAATGATCTTCGCCACCTTCTTCGCGTTGTCCTGGGAGATGCCCTCCTCGATCGTCGCGAAGATCTTGTACTCCTTGCCGGAGAGCTGGGGCTCACCGGCGTCCAGCGCCTTCAGCGAGATACCGCGCTTGACCAGCTTGGTCTCGAACACGTCGAGGACGGCCTTCACCCGCTCCTCGGAGTTCGCCTCCATGAGGATCTTCTCGCCCGACCAGGAGATGGAGGCGCCGACGTTCTTGAAGTCGTAGCGCTGCGAGATCTCCTTGGCGGCCTGGTTGAGGGCGTTGTCGACCTCCTGCCGCTCGACCTTCGAGACGATGTCGAAACTGGAGTCGGCCATGTCCTGTGGCTCCTTGTATCGGGTGCGTAGGGGCGGTCGTCGAGCCCGGCGTAGGCCTCCGGCCGCATCCGCATAAGCCTAGCCACCCCCCTCCCCTCAAGTGTCGATCAATTGGGTGGCGAACCATCCCCGAGCATCAGGTATCGTTTACGTCGTTGCCAAGGAGCACCGCACAAAAGCGGGGCTCAGGGGCAGCATCCCTGGCGGTGTGCCCGAGCGGCCAAAGGGAGCAGACTGTAAATCTGCCGGCTCAGCCTTCCGTGGTTCGAATCCACGCGCCGCCACAGTGGGAACTCAGCCCCTGACCAGCAACTTGGTCAGGGGCTGATTTCGTTTGATCGCCCTGGCGGTCTCCGGGGTTCCCCGCTCGTTCTGGCACGGCCGTGGCACGGTGGTGTGAGCTGCGTCACGCTGCGGCTCGACGGTGAGCGGGCGGCGCACGGCGTAGTCGGAGTCTCAGGATTTGAACCTGTGGCCTCATCCTTGGCAGGGCCCGGCTGGATGATGTGGCTCATGGCGGCTGCCGTATGTCGCGTCCGTTAGGCCTGTCACGGGTGGAGTGCGGGGGCATGGCGGCCCACCTGCGTTCTGAAGACGGCCGGCTCTTCCTGGGTGATCAGCAGATACCCGTGGCGGTCGACCTGTGCATGCTTCCCTGTCACGGAGTTGTGGGGCGGCGTCCTGCAGAACCTTCCGGCAGCGCTGGCGGGAACCATGAGGGATGCTGAAGTTCGTTTGCGGCTGCAGAACGATCAGGTACGTCAGATCCATCTTCTGGTCGGCCGCTACGACGAGACACCCGTGTCCTTCCTCGGTGAAGGAGAGGCCCCGTTCTGACCATCTTCCGAGAATCGAAGTGCCGGCCTGTTGCACCAGCGGCATTTCTGCCTTGGTGACCCGCCCCCACCCTCCAGCAGTACTGGCCCAGCCCCTGTCGTGAGGGCCTGGAAGATGGGCATCAGGTATGTCCTGACCATGCGTGAGGCGGAGGACGAAGTGGACTGGGGCCAGTTCGGGCAGCAGCTGGCGGCGATGGCGCGGGACCTGTTGGCCCAGGATTCGCTCGATGCCACACTTCAGCGGATCACGGCATCGGCCACGGAATTGGTCGAGGGCTGCGACGCGGCGGGCATCCTCGTGCTGCACGACCATCAGGTGGAATCCCTCGCCCCCACCGAACGACTCGTCATCGACAGTGATCGGCTACAGGCAGAGCTGGGACAAGGGCCGTGCTTCGATGCGGCAAACAGCGCGCGGGGGGAACGGGTCTTCCGCATCGCCGACCTCACCGAAGCGAAACCGCGCTGGCCGCTCTTCGCTCCACAGGCCCACGAACTGGGCGTGGGAAGCATGATGGGCTTCCTGCTGTTCACCGATGCCGAAGACCTCGGCGCACTCAACTTCTACTCCCGCAAGACCGGCCTGTTCACCGCCGACAGCGAACAGGCCGGCCTCCTGCTCGCCTCCCATGCGGCTGTCGCTCTCTCAAGCGCCCGCACGCATGCCCAGATGGAGCACGCTCTGGCCACCCGGCACACCATCGGTGAAGCCATGGGCATCCTCATGAACCGCCACGACCTCACCGAAGAACAGGCGTTCGACGTGCTGCGCCGCTACTCGCAAGAGAGCAACACCAAACTGCGGGAGGTCGCCCACATGGTCTGCAAGCGGGGCGGCATCTAGGCACTGTCCTGGCGATCATGGGTGGAGCCGAACCGACAGAGCCGCAGTGGTGACCGTGCCGAGGAAGATGTAGGCGCGCTTGTCGTATCGAGTCGTGACTGTACGGAAGTTCTTCAGTCGGTTGATCGCCCGCTCAACAGTGGTGCGCTTCTTGTAGCGCTCTTTGTCGAAGCCGGCCGGCCTGCCGCCGGAGCTGCCGTGTCTGATGCGGTGGGTCGCTTGGTCGGCCTTCTCCGGGATGACGTGCCGGATCGACCGTTTCCGCAGGTAGCGGCGGGTCCGACGGTTGCTGCAGCCCTTGTCCGCACTGACGCTGTCGGGCTTCGTGCGAGGCCGGCCGATGGCCAGCCGGGGAACGCGGATCTTGTCCATGACCGACTCGAACTGGGTGCAGTCGGCCCGTTGACCAGGTGTGATGGCCAGCGACAGCACCCGGCAGCGGCCGTCCGCGCTCAGATGGAGCTTGGTGGTGAAGCCGCCACGCGAGCGGCCGAGCGTTTCACCTCCCGCACCACCTCCGCCAGCAGGCCGATCAGCTCGGCCCGGATCCGAGCGGTCCTGACCGTTTGTGCCGAGCCCCTTTTGGCGGGCGGCGGCACGTTGCGAGCCTCGGCGGCATGGTGGTGTGCGCGCACGGTCGTGGAGTCGACGGAGATGTCCCAGTCGATGTCGCCGACCGCGTCCGCCTCGGCCTGTACCTGCTGCAGCAGCGCTCCCAGGTACCGTCCGCCGACCAGCGGCGATGCCTCTCCTGCACCGTCTTCCACGGCCCGTACCGATCCGGCAGATCCCGCCACTGCACACCGGTCCGAATGCGGTACAGCACTCCGTTGACCACCTGCCGATGGTCCCGCCACCTGCCGCAACGACGATTGCTCACGGGCAGAAGCGGCTCGAGCCGCTCCCACTGGGCATCCGTCGGATCGCCCCTACTCCCCGTAGCCCTGTCGACGACTCACGCGCTCGGCGGACCCGGCTCACGGTCGATCCTCTCGGCAGTGCCCAGCAGATGGGGGTGCAGCCGGCGTCTGGCGCTGAACAGTTCGATGCCCAGCAGCCGTCCGTCCGAGTCGTAGTCGAGTATCGCCGTGTTGTCCTCCGCGGGTACCTGCCGCACGGCCTCTCCCGGGCCAATCGTGTCGACGAGGTAGATGTACGCCATATCTGCCGAGGCGTCGTATTCGACCCGCATCGCCGGCCCTCCCCGTCGTTCGCCGAACTGGGGCGTCAGGTCCGGCGTCTACAGCAAGCCTACTGACTCCGAAGATCGCCAGGACAGTGCCTAAGAGCCCGTGGCCTGCTTAACAGCAGGTTGCGGGCCCTTAGCCGTACCTTCTGGACGATCGACGCGCCGTATCGCGCTACCCCGCCTTCGAACGCCGTGTCCCAAGGTGTGCGGTCGGTGGGAGGCCGGTGCCCGGGAGAAGTGCGTCCGTGCTGCGACAGGCCCGCTCCGGGGCGGGCTGTGGGACCCACGCCGCCGGGACTGGGCCAGGTGAGCTGCCCGCTTGCTTCGGTCGGCCGCGCAGCACATGTGGCGCACATGACGCACGTGGTGCAGGTGGCTGGGTGGAGCGTGCGGCACGGGCGGGGGGCGGTGTCGCAGCCGGGGCGCCTGCTCGTGAACGACTCCGAGGCGTCCCGTGGCGGGAGTCCCGACCCTTGCCGTGTCGTACGCGGTCCAACTCGAGCGCGACGAAATCCGGTTGGGGATAACTCACCGGACGTCAGGCCGGTGCGGGTCGGTCCCGTTCTGCGGCGCTCCCGGTCAGCGGCGGGTGATCCTGGCGAGACCGTCGAACTGTGCCCGGCACGGCCCCCTCCGGGGTCAACCAGATGATCTTGAAGGCTACAATCGGGCACAACCCCCCAATTGACCAAGGGGGTTCACGCTGCGACGCGTGATGCAAGGAACGGGGTAACCGATGAAGAAGACAGTAGGCAGCATCGTCACAACTCTCGCCTTGGCCGTCGGCGGAGTGGTGGCCGCGACCGGTACGGCGAACGCGTACGGCACCGGGGACTGCACGTACTCGAAGCAGCGGACGGCCTCGGGCAGCGGGGACTCGGTGATCCTTCAGATCTGGCGGTGCCCGGACGGGCACGACTACGCCAAGGGGATCATCTCCGGCAGCTCCAGCGCCTCGCGTGCGCGGGTGTGGATGGACGACTCGATCAACGGCGGGTCGAGCTGGACCGCGCGCCAGCTCACGACCAGCTCGTCGAGGTCGACGCAGACGCCGCAGAACAGCCTGCTGTTCGACGGCTCGCCGCACAAGGTGCGGGCATGCGGTGACACGAGCGGTCACCGGACCATCTGCACCGCCTGGTACTGACCCGACCGGTACCGACCCACCTGGTAGCGATCCGCCTGGTCCTGACCCGATGGGTACCACCCACCCGGTAGCGACCCGCCTGGTGCCGGCTCCGGCTGGGCCGCCGATCGGAGCCGGTCCGGTCCCGGTCCGGTCCGGGTCGAGTGGGGTCGTGGAGCCGTCGTTCACTGCTCGTGGGCGGCGGTTCCGTGCGTACGGGGCGGTGGTGGGGTGTCACTGGGGGCCGACCTCCACGAGGCACACTGATCCCATGTCATCGCGTCGCAGGAACTGCCCGGAGTGCCGTCGGGAGATCGCCGTCGTCGCGGGCCGGTTCGCCCGGCACGATCCGCCCGGCGTCCGGGGGAACGGGGAAATGATCTCGTGCCCGGGTTCGCGCAGGCAGGCCCTCATCGGAGCCGCGCAGCCCGCGCTGGACGGGTACGCCGTGCCGGAATTCCCGGGCCAGCTCCCGCTGTTCTGAGCGAGGCCCGCAGGACGGGCGTCGTCTAATTCCCCGCCACCGACTTCACCGCGACCGAGATCGGCGTCGAACCGCTGACCGCTTCCAGTGTCAGACCCGCCGTGGCCGGAGTGTCGACCAGTTCGGCGAGGATCGTGGCCACGTCGTCGCGAGGGATCATTCCACGGCCCGTGGAGGCCTCCAGGCGTACGAGTCCGGTCCCGGCGTCGTCGATCAGGCCGCCGGGGCGCAGGATCGTCCAGTCCAGGCCCGTACGGCCGCGTACGAACTCGTCGGCCTCGCCCTTGGCGCGCAGATAGGCGTCGAAGATGTCGTCGCCCTGGTGGGCGGGGTCCGCGCCCATCGAGGAGACGACCACATGCCGGCGTACGCCCGCCCGCTCCGCGGCGCTCGCGAACAGGATCGCGGCGCCCTTGTCCACCGTCTCCTTGCGGTCCGCGCCGCTGCCGGGGCCCGCGCCCGCCGCGAAGACGGCCGCGTCAGCGCCCTGCAGGTGCGCGGCGACCTCCTCCGCGGACGCCGTCTCCAGATCGCACAGGACCGGCTCGGCGCCCGCGGCCCGCAGATCGTCGCCCTGTTCGGCACGGCGGATGATCCCCGCGACCTCGTCTCCGCGCGCGGAGAGCAGCCGCTCCAGCCGTAGCGCGATCTGACCATGACCACCAGCGATGACAATGCGCATGCTCCCGACCGTACGCCCGGACGAGAGTGTTCGCCGCACAACCCTGTGGGCGACTCGTGAGTCACATGGGTGATCGCCGTGGAAGCAGTGGCGATCACCGCGAAAGCGGGTGAACACACGAACAGAAGAACGCCGTGCGGGCCTGTGCGGCGTCGAAGGGGAGACCATCATCACCGCCATACGCAAGACCGTCACCGCGGCCGGCTGCGCTGCCGTCCTGCTCGCAACGGCGGCCGCCTGCGGCACGGTCGAGAACCTCACCGCGGGACAGAAGGTGGACCACGCCTTCGATCGCCTCGGCGAACAGAAGTCCATGTCCTTCCAGTTGGACCTCGACGCCGCCCCCGAGGAGATCGACACGCTGATGAGCGAGTCCGGTCCCGACGAGGCCCTTCCGCCGGAGTTCGCGAAGTTCCTCAGCGGGCTGCGTGTCGATGTCTCCGTCAAGTCCAAGAAGCCGCTGGCGGATTCGGGCGAGAAGGACATCATCGGTACGAGCATGAAGGTCACGGGGACCGATGGTGTCCTGGCCGAGTACCGGGTCGTCGGCGACTTCACGTACTACCGCGCGGACCTGAAGGCGGTCGGCGAGGTCATGGGCATGCCTATGCCTTCGGCCGAGGACCTCCCCGCGAGCGAGAAGGAGCTGAAGAAGGTCCTGGAAGGCGACTGGACCAAGGTCGACACCAAGAAGCTGGAGAAGTCCCGGAAGACCGGCGCGGGCGCCTCGAAGGGGCCCGCCGGCGCGGACGACATCGACGCCAGGACCCAGAAGAAGATCCTCGACGCCGTGAGCCGTGTCATCGGTCACGAGGTCACCTTCCGGACGAAGGGCGGCACCGACGGTGTCGAGCACGTCATCGCCACGGGCAACCTCCGGGACCTGCTCACCGGCGTCTTCGACAAGCTCCGCCCGCTCCAGGACGAACTTCCGGAGGGCGCCGAACTTCCCTCGGCCAAGGACCTCAAGGATGCTCCGGACAAGAAGATCGCCGTCGACTTCACCCTGGAGAACGGCGACCTCCGGCAGGTCAGGGTCGACCTGGCCGTCCTCGCCGACAGTTCCAAGAAGGCCAGGCTCCCGCTCGTCCTGAAGTTCTCGGAGGCCGGCGACGTCAGCGCGCCGTCGGGGGCCACCGAGATGCCCGTGGGCAAGGTTCCCGGGGGCAACGCGCTGGGTGGCTTCCTCCTGGGCGGCGGCGGGTTCTAGAGCCACGGACGCGAGCCGGCGAGAGGCCCAGGAGAGGACCAGGGGCGTTCCGACGTCCGGTGGTGCTCCTGGGTGGTCGCGGAGGCCGTGTGCCCTGATGCGCCCTGTGGAGCGACGCCGCCAGCCGCGTTGCCCGGCGGGCGGCCAGCAGGAAATCCCACACGCGTGGAGGTCGCACGACGACCTTCACGCGCGTGGGACCGCGATCCCTTGATGTTCCGGTCCCGTTCCCGGGTGTTCTGCTGGTGCAGGTGGGTGCAGGTACCCGTGCCAATGCGCCTGCCAATGCGCGTGCCAGTGCCCGTGCCGGCGCGCTTGACGGCCGCCGGGTGCTCGGGGCGCCGCCCGGGCACGCCCACGCCCACGCGCGTGTGGCCCGCGGTCCCGGCTCTGGCCCGAGGCCGGTGACAGGGCCCTTGCCGAAGCCGGGAAACCGCACGGGCCCGTCCCACGGATCCGTTCGCCGGCCGACCGTACCGCCCGCGCGTCCGCGTGGATTCGCCCGCACCGGCCGCCCGTTCGCACCCATCCGTCCGTCGGCGGGCCCGTGCCGGCCGTCCGCGTCCGCCTGTTCTCCTTACGGCCGCCCGGCCTTCGCCCCGCGGCCGTACCCCGCTAGGAGGGCTCTCCCCGGCCCTGGCGGGGCAGTTCCCTTCCCGGGTCGGTGGCCGAGTTGCAGTACTCCCGTACCGCGCTCGTCCGCGCCACGACGCGTCCGCGGTGCACCACGATCCGGCTGTACGCGAGAGACAGCGCCCCCGCGAGCCGGTCCCCGCGCACCGCGAGCAACTCGGCCGGGAACCCGGCCTCCACGCGCACCTCGGGCAGACCGAGGGCGGCCCGGGCGGTACAACTCACCATGTCGTAGGCGTCCTCGGGGCGCAGCCCGTGTCGTGAGGCCAGCAGGTAGGCGGCCTCCAAGGGGTCTCCGCGCCCCACCGGGTTGGACGTGTCGCGCAGGGCTCCGCTGCCCGCCGCGACCCGTACCCCGGCCGCTCGCAACAGCCGTACGGGAGCGGTGCCGCGCCGGTCCGCCGACCCGCAGCCGCCCTGCGGGACGCACACCACCGTCACTCCGGCGGCCGCGAGTTGGTCCGCGGCGCGGGAGGCCACCTCGGAAGGCAGCCGGCCGAGCCCGGCGCACGGACCGAGCGTCACCCCGGGCCGCAGACCGCCCGCCATCGCCGCGAGCCGGGAGAGCCGGGCGGGATCGGCGGCGTCCGTGTGCAGATCGACCGGGCAGCCGTGTTCGGAGGCGAGTTCCAGGACCAACTCCACGTACCCCGTCGGATCGGGATCCGCGTCCGGACAGCCGCCCACCACGGAAGCGCCCATCTTCAGGGCGTCCCGCAGCATCGCGAGTCCGTCGGCGCCCGCCGCGCCGGTCAGTACGCGCGGCATCGCCACCGTCGTCAGCTCCGTGAGCCCCCTCAACGACCGCCGCACCTGGAGCACCGCCGCCAGCGCGTCCAGCCCCTGCACATCGCCCACGCGCACATGGGACCGCAACGCCGTCGCGCCGTGCCCTAGTTGCAGCAGCGCCGCCTCGGTGGCCCGGCGCTGGATCTCCTTGTCGTCGTACGCGAGAGGGCCGTCGCCGTCGGCCGTCAGGGCCGTGTCGCCGTGCGCGTGGGCCTCCGCGGGGGCCGGCAGCAGGAGGTAGCCGTCGAGGTTCACCTTCGCGGCGAGAGCCCCCGAGGCACCCGCCGTGAGGCTTCCCGCGGTACCGACCGCCTCGATGCGCCCGCCACCCAGCCGTACGTCCACGGCACGGCCGTCGGTGAGCCGCGCCCCGCACAGCAGGAAGGCGGCCGGGTCGGTCTGTCCCGCCGAGGAGCGCGGCGGCTGCTGCTGACTGTCGGGCATCGCACTCCTGGGGCTCGGGGCGGCTGCGGGAGGGACGACTACGGAGCGTGGGGACACAAGATCACGCAGCGTGAGTCGAGCCTAGGGCGGCGACCCGTCAACGTCGGGGAGGAGCGCAATAGTCGTACCGGTGTGGCCCGTGGGCGGGCCGGGGAGCGGCCGCCGCGGGGCGGGTCCGGATCCCTCAGGACCCGGCGCGTCCTGCTGCCGCCGAGCCGCCCTCCGTCCGCCGGACCGGACTCCTCCGGTCGCCCGGGTCCCCCTCCCGGGTCCCGGCCGTCCGCCCCTGCTCCGGCGGGCTCTGGCGGCCGGATGCCGGGGGCGACCGGATGGCCGTCACACGAGTGGTCCAGGAGGCGTGAGGGGCCTGTGAGGGGTTCTGGGAAAGCCCGGGGAAAACACCTGCGAACAGGCCCGGGAGGGGGCCGCGAAACGGATTTGGGCGATCGGCGGAGGACCGTGTAATGTCTTCATCGCTCGCCCCAATAGCTCAGTCGGTAGAGCGTCTCCATGGTAAGGAGAAGGTCTACGGTTCGATTCCGTATTGGGGCTCTGGTGTGAGAGTCCCCGTCGCAAGGCGGGGCCGATCACATCAAAGCGGTGTAGCTCAGTCGGTAGAGCAAGCGGCTCATAATCGCTGTGTCACCGGTTCAAGTCCGGTCACCGCTACTGACAGTAGCCGATTGCGGGGTCGGTCCTTCGATCGGCTACTCTTCTATGCGTTAATGTCCCATCCGTTCGTCAAGGAGCACTCCTGTGGCTGCCACCGACGTCCGCCCCAAGATCACGCTGGCCTGCGTGGAGTGCAAGGAGCGGAACTACATCACCAAGAAGAACCGGCGTAACAACCCGGACCGACTGGAGATGAAGAAGCACTGCCCGCGTTGCAAGGCGCACACCGCGCACCGCGAAACGCGATAAATTCAGGCTCGTACACGAGGCCGTCCCCTTCACGGGGGGCGGCCTCGCGTCGTTGTGGAACCGATGTCCGGCGAGGACGCGGCGTGGGGCGTGGGCCCGGCGATCCGGGGCGAAGATAGGCCGTCCGGCCAAGACTGTCGCTCCGGCTGTGACGATCCAGTGCGACGACGACGACAACCAGGAGGTGCCGAGCCCATGGCGCTCGACCAGTCCTTCGTAGGGCGGTCCTACCCGCCCACCGACCCCTATGAGGTCGGCCGGGAGAAGATCCGCGAGTTCGCGGAGGCCGTGGGGGACAGCAACCCTGCGTACACGGACCCCGAGGCCGCACGCGCGCTCGGGCATCCCGACGTGATCGCCCCGCCGACTTTCGTGTTCGCCATCACGTTCAAGGCCGCGGGCATGGTCGTCCAGGACCCGCAACTGGGCCTCGACTACAGCCGGGTGGTGCACGGTGACCAGAAGTTCGCGTACACCCGCCCGGTGCGCGCGGGTGACCGCCTCACGGTCACTTCGACCATCGAGTCGATCAAGTCCCTCGCGGGCAACGACATCGTGGACATCCGTGGCGAGGTCCACGACGAGGCGGGCGAACACGTCGTGACGGCCGTCACGAAGCTTGTGGCGCGCGCGGCGGAGGTGGGCTGACATGGCGGCGAAGATTTCCTACGCGGACGTCGAGGTCGGCACCGAGCTGCCGGCCCAGGCGTTCTCCGTGACCCGTGCCACGCTCGTGCAGTACGCGGGGGCCTCCGGGGACTTCAACCCGATCCACTGGAACGAGAAGTTCGCGGTCGAGGTGGGCCTTCCCGACGTCATCGCGCACGGCATGTTCACCATGGCCGAGGCGATCCGCGTGGTCACCGACTGGGTCGGCGACCCGGGCGCGATCGTCGAGTACGGCGTCCGCTTCACCAAGCCCGTCGTCGTCCCGAACGACGACAAGGGCGCCACCATCGAGGTCAGCGGCAAGGTGGCGGCCAAGCTCGACGACAACACCGTCCGCGTCGACCTCGTGGCGACCAGCGGCGGCCAGAAGGTGCTGGGGATGTCGCGAGCGGTCGTACGGCTGGCCTGAGCCGGTCCACGGGCCCTCCGGCGGTCTTCGGGGCTCTCCGGAGCCCTCGGGGCGACCGAGGCGACGCGTGGGTGCGTGGGGTCTCGGAGTTCGTGAGGCCGCTCGGGGCGGCCGAGGTCGCGCCTGGGGCTCGGAGTCGCAGAGGCTCGGAGGTGGCCGAGGCCACTTCCGCTGGTCGCACGGCTTTGGAAGCCCCTGGGATGTCGATGTGAGGGGCGCCCGTCCAGACGGGCGCCCCTCACTCGTTCCCCGGTGCGGCTCTCCGGGGGCGCGCTTCAGTCGCAGAGGGGGAGGAGCGACCGCGTGGCGGTCCGGCGGTGTCACGGTGCGACGGCCTGCGGCTCGCGGGCCTGGGCGCTCGGGCTCCGGTCCAGAGGATTCTGTGGCCGGAGTCTCCGCCCGCTTGACCTAGTTAGTGATTGAGTACTAACTTAGTCGCATGGTCAGGATGAGCGCAGAGGAGAGGCGCGAGAGCGTCGTTCGCGCGGCGATGAGCGAGTTCGCCCGTGGCGGCTACTACGGCACGTCCACCGAGACGATCGCCAAGCGCGTGGGCGTCTCGCAGCCGTACCTCTTCCGGCTCTTCCCGGGCAAGAAGGCGATCTTCCTGGCGGCCGCCGAGCACTGCATGGAGCTCGCGCGGCACACCATGGAGGAGGCCTCCGAGGGGCTGGAGGGCGAGGAAGCCCAGCACGCCATGGCGAACGCCTACATCAAGGTCATCGCGGAGCACCCGGAGCGGCTGCTCATGCAGATGCAGTTGTACGTCGCCGTGGCGGCCGCCGAGGAGGCCGGCGATCACGAACTCGGCGAGGCCGCCCGGGCCGGCTGGATGCGGCTCTGGGACACGGTCCACGTGCCGCTCGGCGCGGACGTCGACGGGACCACGACCTTCATGGCGTACGGGATGCTCATCAACTGCCTGGTGGCGATGGGGTTCCCGCCCGAGCACCGGGTCTGGGAAGGGCTCTATCCCTCGGCGCGGATCACGGGCCGGCTGGAGAAGTAGCGCCAGGGAGAGGGCGGAGTTCCGGGCCTTTTTCTGGGGACAAAAGTTAGTCATCAATAACTAATCATCGACGCGATCACATCATCTCTGGGGGAGCGATGTCTCAGCGGAAGCCAAAGACAGCAAGGGACGGGGCGGCGGCACCCGCCGGACCGGCCACGGCACCGGAACCGGCCCCGGCCCCGGCCTCGGCGCAGGCCAAGGGGTCGCCCGAGGCGTCGGCCGAAGGGGCGGCCGATCCGGTCACCGCTTCGGCCGGGCGTCGGGGTGGGGCCGGGTGGGCGCTCGTCATCACCGGCGTCGCCGGTTTCATGGCGGCCCTGGACAATCTCGTCGTCACCACGGCCCTGCCCTCGATCCGCGAGGACCTCGGGGGAGGGCTGGGCGACCTGGAGTGGACCGTGAGCGCGTACACGCTCACCTTCGCCGTCCTGCTGATGTTCGGCGCGGCGCTCGGCGACCGGTTCGGCCGTCGCAGGCTCTTCCTCGTCGGACTGAGCATCTTCACCGGCGCTTCGGCCGCCGCGGCCATGGCGCCCGGCATCGACTCGCTGATCGCCGCCCGCGCGGTCCAGGGCGTCGGCGCGGCGATCATGATGCCGCTGACCCTGACCCTGCTGACGGCCGCGGTCGCGCCCGCGAAGCGCGGGATGGCCTACGGGATATGGGGCGCGGTCAACGGACTCGCGGTCGCCTCGGGACCCCTCATCGGCGGCAGCCTCACCGAACACGTCTCCTGGCACTGGATCTTCTGGCTGAACGTTCCGCTGGGGCTCGCGGTGCTCCCGCTCGCCCGGCTGCGGCTGTCCGAGTCGTTCGGCGCCGGCGCGCGGCTCGACTTCCCCGGCACCCTGCTCGCCAGTGGTGGCCTCTTCGGGATCGTCTACGGCCTGGTCCGCGGGCCCGCCGACGGCTGGACCAGCACGTTCGTCCTGACCGGCCTGATCGCGGGATCCGCTCTGCTCATCGGTTTCGTCGTCCACGGCGTCCGGTCCGAGAACGCGATGCTCCCCATGCGGCTCTTCCGCTCCCGCGCCTTCGCCGGGATCAACGCGGCCAGTCTGCTGATGTTCCTCGGGATGTTCGGTTCGATCTTCCTGCTCAGCCAGTACATGCAGGGCGTGCTCGGCTACACGCCGACCGAGGCGGGGCTGCGGATGCTCCCCTGGACCGGCATGCCGATGCTGGTCGCGCCGATCGCGGGCATCCTGTCCGACCGCATCGGTGGCCGCCCGGTCGTCGCCGCGGGCCTCTTCCTCCAGGCCGCCGGTCTCGGCTACATGGCCGTCGTGGCCACCGCCCACGCCTCCTACGGCGCCCAGTTGCCGGCGCTGATCATCAGCGGTGTCGGCATGGCGCTGTACTTCGCCCCGGCCGCCAGCCTGGTCATGTCCAGCGTCCGCCCGCAGGAGCAGGGCATCGCCTCCGGCGCCAACAACGCGCTGCGCGAGGTGGGCGGCGCGCTCGGCATCGCGATCATGTCGTCGATCTTCGCCGCCCAGGGCGGATACGAGTCCGGCGAGGCCTTCGTGGACGGACTGCGGCCCGCCTTGGTCACCGGCTCCGCGGTCGTGGCCGTCGCCGGAATCGCCGCCCTGGTGATCCCGGCCGGGCGCCGCACCGCTCGGGACACGGCGGGGTCGGACGCGGCCCCGTCCGACCCCGCCGGGTCCGCCCCGGTGCTGGAGACCGCGAGCCGCTGAGCATCGGGCACGGAGCATCGGGCACGCACGCGTACGGCCCCGTCGACCAAGGCGGGGCCGTACGCGTGCGCCCGCCCCACGACGCTCGCCCACGGCGCCCGCGTCACCCCGTGCGCCCGGAGCCGTCGGGACCGTCTCGTAGTCTTGGGCCTGTGCAGGAACTCCACGACACCCCCCTCGCCCCACTGACCACCTTCCGGCTGGGCGGGCCCGCGACCCGGCTCATCACCGCGACCACCGACGCCGAGGTGATCGACGCCGTGCGCGAGGCCGACGCCGCCGGTACGCCGCTGCTGCTCATCGGCGGCGGATCGAACCTGGTCATCGGGGACGAGGGCTTCGCCGGGACCGCCCTGCGGATCGCCACCGAGGGTTTCTCCCTCGACGGCACGAGGCTGGAACTGGCCGCCGGCGAGGTGTGGACCGACGCGGTCGCCCGCACCGTCGAGGCCGGGCTCGCCGGGATCGAGTGCCTCGCCGGTATCCCCGGCTCCGCGGGCGCGACCCCGATCCAGAACGTGGGCGCGTACGGGCAGGAGGTGTCGTCGACGATCACCGAGGTGGTCGCCTACGACCGGCAGACGCGTGAGACGGTCACGCTGACCAATGCCGAGTGCGCCTTCTCGTACCGGCACAGCCGTTTCAAGGCGGAGCCCGACCGTCATGTGGTGCTGCGCGTGCGCTTCGAGCTGGAGGACGCGCGGGGGCTGTCGGCGCCCGTCAAGTACGCCGAGACGGCCCGTGTCCTGGGCGTGGAGCCCGGCGACCGGGTGGCCCTCGGCACCGCCCGCGAGACCGTCCTGAAGCTGCGCGCGGGCAAGGGCATGGTGCTCGACCCCGAGGACCACGACACCTGGTCCGCCGGATCGTTCTTCACCAATCCGATCCTCACGGACGAGGCGTTCGCCGCGTTCCACGCGCGCGTGAAGGAGCGGCTCGGCGCCGACGCCGTACCTCCCGCGTACGCGGCCGGAGAGGGCCACACCAAGACCTCCGCGGCCTGGCTGATCGACAGGTCGGGCTTCACCAAGGGCTACGGGACCGGGCCCGCGCGCATCTCGACCAAGCACACGCTGGCCCTGACCAACCGCGGCGGGGCCACCACCGAGGATCTCCTCGTGCTGGCCAGGGAGGTCGTCGCCGGTGTCCACGACGCCTTCGGGATCACCCTGGTGAACGAGCCGGTGACGGTGAACGCCAGCCTCTGAAGGGCCTGGAGGCTCGCCCGGTAGGCGATGTCTCCGCAGGTTCGCCCCGGTAGGCGATGGGGCGCGCCAGGGACGGCTCCCGGGGCGGGGCGGTTCCTAGGAGGTCAGCCAGGTGTCGACGCCGGCCAGCAGCTTCGCCCGGGTGTCCTCCGGTGCGGCCGAGGCGCGGATGGACTGCCGGGCCAACTCGGCGAGTTCCGGATCCGTGAAGGCGTGGTGGCGGCGGGCGATCTCGTACTGGGCGGCGAGCCGGGAGCCGAAGAGCAGCGGGTCGTCGGCGCCGAGGGCCATCGGGACACCGGCTTCGAACAAAGTGCGCAGGGGGACATCGGCGTGCTTCTCGTAGACGCCCAGGGCGACGTTCGAGGCGGGGCAGACCTCACAGGTCACCCCGCGGTCCGCCAGGCGCTTCAGCAGCCGCGGCTCCTCGGCGGCCCGCACCCCGTGGCCGATCCGGGAGGCGTGCAGGTCGTCCAGGCAGTCACGGACCGAGGCGGGCCCGGTCAGCTCGCCGCCGTGCGGCGCGGCCAGCAGTCCGCCCTCGCGCGCGATGGCGAAGGCCCGGTCGAAGTCCCGCGCCATACCCCGCCGCTCGTCGTTCGAGAGGCCGAAGCCGACGATGCCCCGGTCCGCGTACCGCACGGCCAGCCGGGCCAGCGTGCGGGCGTCCAGCGGGTGCTTCATCCGGTTCGCCGCCACCAGGACGCGCATCCCCAGTCCGGTCTCCCTGGAGGCCGTGTCCACCGCGTCCAGGATGATCTCCAGCGCGGGGATCAGACCGCCCAGGCGAGGGGCGTACGAGGTCGGGTCGACCTGGATCTCCAGCCAGCCGGAGCCGTCCTTGAGGTCTTCCTCCGCGGCCTCGCGCACCAGGCGCTGGATGTCCTCGGGATCTCTCAGACACGACCGCGCCGCGTCGTACAGACGCTGGAAGCGGAACCAGCCGCGCTCGTCCGTGGCCCGCAGCTTCGGCGGCTCTCCACCGGTCAGCGCGTCGGGCAGGTGGATCCCGTGCTTGTCGGCCAGCTCCAGCAGGGTGGTGTGCCGCATCGAACCGGTGAAGTGCAGGTGCAGATGGGCTTTCGGCAGTTCAGAGACATCACGTACACGCTCCATCCAAGGATTTTGCCGTACGTCGCGGTCATCCCGGTAGCCGTTTCCCCGATCGTGGTCTTGCTCGCACACACGAACGGGGCACCCGGGGGTGATGCCCCGGGTGCCCCGTTCGCTTCGCCTGTGTGCGGAGAGCGTCAGTCCCGCGCCTCGGCCAGCAGCTTCTGGATCCGGCTGACGCCCTCGACGAGGTCCTCGTCACCGAGCGCGTACGAGAGGCGCAGGTAGCCCGGCGTGCCGAAGGCCTCGCCCGGGACGACCGCGACCTCGGACTCCTCCAGGATGAGGGCGGCGAGCTCGACCGTGTCCGCGGGGCGCTTGCCGCGGATCTCCTTGCCGAGGAGTTCCTTCACCGAGGGGTACGCGTAGAAGGCGCCCTCGGGCTCGGGGCACAGCACGCCGTCGATCTCGTTCAGCATGCGCACGATGGTCTTGCGGCGGCGGTCGAAGGCCTCGCGCATCTTCGCGACGGCCGTGAGGTCGCCCGAGACGGCGGCGAGCGCGGCGACCTGGGCCACGTTCGAGACGTTCGAGGTGGCGTGCGACTGGAGGTTGGTCGCGGCCTTGATGACGTCCTTGGGGCCGATGACCCAGCCCACGCGCCAGCCGGTCATCGCGTAGGTCTTGGCGACACCGTTGACGACGATGCACTTGTCGCGCAGCTCGGGCACCACGACGGGCAGGGAGTGGAACTCGGCGTCGCCGTAGACCAGGTGCTCGTAGATCTCGTCGGTGAGGACCCACAGGCCCTTGTCGGCGGCCCAGCGGCCGATCTCCTCGATCTGCTCGCGGGTGTAGACCGCGCCCGTCGGGTTGGACGGGGAGACGAAGAGCAGCACCTTGGTGTTCTCGGTGCGGGCGGCCTCCAGCTGCTCGACCGAGACGCGGTAACCGGTGGTCTCGTCCGCCACGACGTCCACGGGGACCCCGCCGGCGAGACGGATGGACTCCGGGTAGGTCGTCCAGTACGGCGCCGGGACGATGACCTCGTCGCCCGGGTCGAGGATCGCGGCGAAGGCCTCGTAGATGGCCTGCTTGCCGCCGTTGGTGACGAGGACCTGGGCGGCCTCCACCTCGTAGCCGGAGTCGCGCAGGGTCTTCGCTGCGATCGCGGCCTTCAGCTCGGGGAGCCCGCCGGCCGGCGTGTAGCGGTGGTACTTGGGGTTCGAGCAGGCCTCGATGGCGGCCTGGACGATGTAGTCCGGGGTGGGGAAATCGGGCTCACCGGCGCCGAAACCGATCACCGGACGTCCCGCGGCCTTGAGTGCCTTGGCCTTGGCGTCCACGGCGAGGGTGGCGGATTCGGAGATCGCGCCGACTCGGGCGGAGACCCGGCGCTCGGTGGGAGGGGTTGCAGGGCTCATGGGTCCCATCGTTTCAGACCGGAAACGCCCCCGGCACGCGGGTTTCACAGACTGAACAGCGACAGAACATCCGTCCGGATCCGCGGGCCCCACCAGTCGATCTTCTGCGGAGACGGCACGTACGGACACTTTCTGTTCGACGCCCGGCTCCGGACCACGTACACTCTCACCTCGTTGGCCTTCACCGGCCGCACTCAACCGGTGCACACCGAGCACCCGGTCGGATGCGGTACGTTGGGGGAAATCAAAGGGTCGTAGCTCAATTGGTAGAGCACTGGTCTCCAAAACCAGCGGTTGGGGGTTCAAGTCCCTCCGGCCCTGCTACACACTCCTTTCACCAGGATGTGTGCGCGTGTACGTACTGCAATGCACCGCCGTGCGGCTCATACCGGGCGCGGCACGGTCACGACCCGGGAATCAGGTGAGGACGAGTGACGGACGCCGTGGGCTCCATCGACATGCCTGATGCCGAGGCGCCGGAGTCCAAAAAGAAGGCCCGCAAGGGCGGTAAGCGTGCCAAGAAGGGCCCGCTGAAGCGCCTCGCCACCTTCTACCGCCAGATCATCGCGGAACTCCGCAAGGTCGTCTGGCCCACTCGCAATCAGCTGACGACGTACACCACCGTGGTGATTGTGTTCGTCGTCATCATGATCGGCCTGGTTACCGTGATTGACTATGGGCTCAACCACGCCGCCAAGTACGTCTTCGGCTGAGCCGACAGCGAAGGGCGCCGTCACCGGCGCCCCTTTTCGCGTGTTCCACCCCCATGTATCCAGGAAGAAGCAGCCACCGTGTCTGACCCGAACCTGAACGACGCCACCGAGTCGGTCGAGTCCGTTGACGACGAACTCGAGATCGTCGAGGGAGCGGACGTCGCGGACGAGTTCGAGGCTGCCGATGCCGCCGCCGGCGAGCCCGCCGAGGACGCGGCCCTGCACGTCGAGGACGAGTCCGGTGAGGACGTCGAGGACGAGGACGCCGACGAGGCGCTCGCCGACGACGACACCGAGGACGCCGGCGAGGCGGAAGCCGAAGAAGAGGCTGAGCCCGTCGACCCCGTGACCGCCCTGCGCGAGGAACTCCGCAGGCTCCCCGGCGAGTGGTACGTCATCCACACGTACGCCGGTTACGAGAACCGCGTGAAGACCAACCTCGAGCAGCGTGCCGTCTCGCTGAACGTCGAGGACTTCATCTTCCAGGCCGAGGTGCCGCAGGAAGAAGTCGCGCAGATCAAGAACGGCGAGCGCAAGACGATCAAGCAGAACAAGCTCCCGGGGTACGTCCTGGTCCGCATGGACCTGACGAACGAGTCCTGGGGCGTCGTTCGCAACACGCCCGGCGTCACCGGCTTCGTGGGCAACGCCTACGACCCGTACCCGCTGACCCTGGACGAGATCGTCAAGATGCTCGCCCCGGAGGCCGAGGAGAAGGCCGCCCGTGAGGCCGCCGAGGCCGAGGGCAAGCCCGCTCCGCAGCGCAAGGTCGAGGTCCAGGTGCTGGACTTCGAGGTCGGCGACTCGGTCACCGTCACCGACGGCCCGTTCGCCACGCTGCAGGCCACGATCAACGAGATCAACGCCGACTCGAAGAAGGTCAAGGGCCTCGTCGAGATCTTCGGCCGCGAGACCCCGGTCGAGCTTTCCTTCGACCAGATCCAGAAGAACTAGCACCTTCTGGACGTACGTCTTCCGAACAGGTCAGACGGGCTATCGCAGCCTGTCTGACCTGCTCGGTTTTTAGCCGCACGCAGATACCCGTTATCGTTGTGCGGTATGCCTTCATCCGGATCATCACCTCGGCTGAAGGCAGCCGTCCGGGGCGACTCGGACGTAGGAAGGCGAAAACGAAAGAGGACCCGGAATGCCTCCCAAGAAGAAGAAGGTCACGGGGCTCATCAAGCTCCAGATCAACGCCGGTGCGGCGAACCCCGCCCCGCCGGTCGGCCCCGCGCTCGGTCAGCACGGCGTCAACATCATGGAGTTCTGCAAGGCCTACAACGCCGCGACCGAGTCGCAGCGTGGCTGGGTGATCCCGGTGGAGATCACGGTCTACGAAGACCGCTCCTTCACCTTCATCACCAAGACTCCGCCGGCCGCGAAGATGATCCTCAAGGCCGCGGGTGTCGAGAAGGGCTCCGGCGAGCCGCACAAGACCAAGGTCGCCAAGATCACCCAGGCGCAGGTCCGTGAGATCGCCACGACCAAGCTGCCCGACCTCAACGCCAACGACCTGGACGCCGCGTCGAAGATCATCGCCGGCACCGCCCGTTCCATGGGCATCACGGTCGAGGGCTGACACCCACCTTCGTAGGAACCACGCGGCTCCGGCCGCACGTGGCAGGGCCTGCTCGGCCCGTACCACGACTCCTCAGAACACATCAGGAGCAGTAGTGAGCAAGCGCAGCAAGTCTCTCCGCGCTGCGGACGCCAAGGTCGACCGGGAAAAGCTCTACGCCCCGCTCGAGGCCGTCCGTCTCGCCAAGGAGACCTCCACGAGCAAGTACGACGGCACCGTCGAGGTCGCCTTCCGCCTGGGTGTCGACCCGCGCAAGGCCGACCAGATGGTCCGTGGCACCGTGAACCTCCCGCACGGCACCGGTAAGACCGCCCGGGTCCTGGTCTTCGCGACCGGTGACCGTGCCGAGGCCGCGATCGCCGCGGGCGCCGACATCGTCGGCTCCGACGAGCTCATCGACGAGGTGGCGAAGGGCCGTCTGGACTTCGACGCCGTCGTCGCCACCCCGGACCTCATGGGCAAGGTCGGCCGCCTCGGCCGCGTGCTCGGTCCCCGTGGTCTCATGCCGAACCCCAAGACCGGCACCGTGACCCCGGACGTCGCCAAGGCTGTCACCGAGATCAAGGGTGGCAAGATCGAGTTCCGCGTCGACAAGCACTCGAACCTGCACTTCATCATCGGCAAGGTGTCCTTCGGTGACACCCAGCTGGTGGAGAACTACGGTGCGGCCCTCGACGAGATCCTTCGTCTGAAGCCGTCGGCCGCCAAGGGCCGCTACATCAAGAAGGCCGCCATCAGCTCCACGGTCGGCCCCGGCGTCCCCGTCGACCCCAACCGCACCCGCAACCTCCTCGTCGAGGAGGACCCGGCCGCCGTCTGAGCCTTCCGCTCACCCCGGTGACCGCGTCGCGCACGCGATTTGTGAACGGGCCCCGCAACCTTTCGAGGTGCGGGGCCCGTCCCCATTTCCGGAGGCTCTTCCGGGGCCGGCGCCCCGGACGAAATCCGGAGACGTGTGTCAGTGGGCCGCGCTAGCGTGCGGTGCAGGAAATTCACCTGGGGGTGGGACGAATGAAGAGCACGATGGCGCGCCGCGTGACCGTCTCGATCGCGCTGTCAGCGGCGCTGGCGGGGGTGACGGCCTGCAACTCCTCGGATTCCTCAGGGGGTTCGGGCGGCGACGACAAGGCTGGGCACAGGGGCAGCACGCGGGTCAGCCCCGTGGCGGCCCTGCGCTCCGCGGAGCGGTCCACCGACGGCGCGGACTCCGCCAAGGTCGAGTCCACCACCACCATGGGCACGCTGATGTCCATGAAGGCCGACGGCGTCCTGGGCTGGGCGGACGGGCTCACCGGCACCATGACCATCACGTACACGGGCGGGACGCTCGCCGAGACGATGCGCCGGACCGGCAGCACCTCGATGCAGGCCCGCTATCTGTCCGACGCCTACTACGCGCGGATGGGCGACAAGTTCGCCCAGCAGGCGGGCGGCAAGCACTGGATCCGGTACGGGTACGACGACCTCGCCGAGGTGGGCGGCAGCTCGGGCGCGTACCTCAAGGACCAGATGCAGAACACCACACCGAACCAGTCCGTGAAGCTCCTGCTGGCCTCCGGGGACGTCGAGAAGGTCGGCACGGAGACCGTGCGCGGTCGGCGGACCACGCACTACTCCGGCACGGTCGACGTCGCGGACCTGGCGACCAAGTCCTCCGACCTCAGCGCGAGCCAGCTCGCCGATCTCAGGAAGCAGCTCACGGCGGCCGGGGTCAGCACGGAGCAGGTCGACATCTGGGTCGACGGCGACGACCTGCTCGTCAAGAAGGTCGAGAAGGGCGAGCTGACGAGCGGGACGATGACGTCGACGGCGTACTACAGCGACTACGGGACCAAGGTCTCCACGCAGGAACCCCCGGTGGGCGACACCGCCGACTTCAAGGACCTGCTCAAGACGCAGGGGGCCACCGGCGGCGCCCTGTCCTGAGCCCGGCCCGGGGCCGTCCCGGGCCCGCGTGCCGGGGCGGGCCCCCAGGAGCCCGGTCGGCCGCTCCCGGAGCCCGGGCCCGTCCTCCCGCCGGGCGCGTGAAGGCATGGCCGGTCCCGGAAATCGGGATGATCGACCAAGCCCGTTCGGATACGCTCGCGCCCGAATCTGTGTACCAACCATCTGTTCCCTGGGGGGAAACGTGAGTTCTGCTGTGCGTGGCTCGGTACGGAACCGGGCGACCGGCGCGGCACTCGTGGCGCTGGTCCTCGGCGGGGGCGCGGTGGCCTGCACGAAGGACACCGCGCAGTCCCCGGCGCTCACACCCGCCGCGGCCGTGGCGAAGGCGGCGGAGAAGAGCGAGGACGTCACCTCCCTGCGCTACCGGATGTCGGGCAGGAGCCCGGGCGAGGGCCGTGTCAGCGGTGAGGCGGCGATGAGCGTGAAGCCGCCGGCCATGAGCATGAAGATGACCGTCGAGGACCAGGCGGTGGACGGTCCGGTCGAGATAAGGGTCGTCGGCAGGGCGATGTACATCGGCGGGGGCGCCCAGGCGGCCAAGGAGATGGACGGCAAGAGCTGGATCAAGTTCGACATGTCCGCGCTGGCCGGGGACAAGGAGCTGGACCAGGGGCAGTTGGGCGCCGGACAGGCAGACAAGAACCCCGCCACGGAGTCCACCTTCCTCACGGGCGCGAAGGACGTGAAGAAGGTCGGCACCGAGACCGTCGAGGGCGTGAGGACCACGCACTACAAGGGCACGGTCACCGTCGACGCGTTCCGCAAGTCCCTCAAGGGCGAGGACAAGGACACGCGCGAGCAGCGGGAGAAGGCCCTCGACCAGTACACGGAGATGGGCGTCGACGCGCTCACGATGGACATGTGGGTCGACGGAGACGACCACACCCGGCAGTTCCGGATGCGGGGGACCGCCGACAAGGGCCCGCTCGACATGACCGTCACCTTCCTCGACTTCAACAAGCCGGTGACGGTGAAGGCCCCGCCCGCCGAGGACACCGTCGACTTCGCCGGGATGATGAAGGACATCGCCCAGCAGGACTGAGCCCGTTCGGCCGGATTTGCTTGACGGAGTCCACTTCACGTACTCTCCTCGAGAAGCCAAAGACCGCTGGTCGTTGCCTCGAACTCGCAAGAGGACGGGGTGACCGAAGGATCCGCTGAAACTGCGGACGACCCGCGTAGGTGTTCGTGGAAGTGTTCCCGGAGTTCACACGCCCAGCGTGTGGAGGAATCCGGTTGAGCCACGCCCCGTGCGCCTGCGCCGGGGCGTTTCGTTTTGTCAGTCCTTCTGAGCGGTCCTCATCACCCGGAAGGAGGCCACGCTTATGGCAAGGCCCGACAAGGCTGCCGCGGTAGCCGAGCTCGCGGACCAGTTCCGCAGCTCGAACGCCGCCGTGCTGACCGAGTACCGGGGTCTCACCGTGGCGCAGCTCAAGACGCTGCGCCGTTCGCTCGGTGAAGACGCCCAGTACGCCGTGGTGAAGAACACGCTGACCAAGATCGCGGCCAACGAGGCCGGGATCTCTACGCTCGACGACCTGTTCAACGGTCCGACGGCGGTCGCCTTCATCACCGGTGACCCGGTGGTGTCGGCGAAGGGTCTTCGTGACTTCGCCAAGGACAACCCGAACCTCGTCATCAAGGGCGGTGTCCTTGACGGCAAGGCGCTGTCCGCCGACGAGATCAAGAAGCTTGCGGACCTCGAGTCCCGCGAGGTTCTGCTCGCCAAGCTGGCGGGTGCCTTCAAGGGCAAGCAGACGCAGACTGCTCGTCTCTTCCAGGCGCTGCCCTCGAAGTTCGTCCGCACCGCGGAGGCGCTTCGTGTCAAGCAGGCCGAGCAGGGCGGTGCCGAGTAATTCGGCTCGCGCATTGACCGCCGCCTGACGGCGACGGTCGCAGCGGGCCGAACGTACGCCCGCCTCACCAGTACATACCGGCACCTGCCGAATGAGTGGAAGGACGCCATCATGGCGAAGCTGTCCCAGGAAGAGCTGCTCGCGCAGTTCGAGAACCTCACCCTCATCGAGCTCTCCGAGTTCGTGAAGGCCTTCGAGGAGAAGTTCGACGTCACCGCCGCCGCCGCGGTCGCCGTTGCCGGTCCGGCCGGCCCCGCCGCCGTCGAGGCCGTCGAGGAGCAGGACGAGTTCGACGTCATCCTCACGGGTGCCGGCGAGAAGAAGATCCAGGTCATCAAGGTCGTGCGTGAGCTCACCTCGCTGGGCCTGAAGGAGGCCAAGGACCTCGTCGACGGCGCTCCGAAGCCCGTCCTCGAGAAGGTCGCCAAGGAGGCCGCCGAGAAGGCTGCCGAGTCCCTCAAGGGCGCCGGCGCCTCCGTCGAGGTCAAGTAACTCGACGAGTCCCCCGAGGACTCCTGTGAAGCTGTCACAGCCGCTCCCGTAGCGCTGTAACGCTGACGCACCGAAGAGCGATCACCCAACTGGGTGGTCGCTCTTCGGCGTTCCAGGGGGTCCCCGAAGGGCAGCCTTGCGCTGCGGGCCGCGACGAGTATGGTGATCTTCGTTGTGCGTCCGACCACCCGTGACAGGCAGAGAGACGGGTTGCAAGGTGGGCCGCACGTGACGATCGCGGCACTCGCTTTGGGCATGGGGGGCCTTGACGAACCGCACGCAGCGCGCAATTCTCAGGACGCGTCGTCACAACGATCCGTATCCGAGGCATGGATCGCTGACGAAGAGGGCAGTATCGATGTGCATTGAGGGCGTGGCTTGCCGCAGGTGTTGAGCACGATGAGGGTCTCAAAAAATCGGGACTGGACATCAGTGAGC
Organism: Streptomyces sp. NPDC002580; assembly: GCF_042889485.1. Lineage (NCBI taxonomy): Bacteria > Bacillati > Actinomycetota > Actinomycetes > Kitasatosporales > Streptomycetaceae > Streptomyces > Streptomyces sp. NPDC002580. Next base: position 220,096 of record NZ_JBIAQZ010000011.1, read on the forward strand.
CTACTGGCTACACTGACCCTTTGCGCTGCCTGTTAGCTGCCTCCTGCCCGTCACCAGGGGCATGCCCGTGTTTGAGCATCGACGGTTGGACCATCCCTGACCTGGCCTTATCCGGCTGGACCAGGAACGGCCCGACGCTTTGTCCGACATGGGACCGGTACGCGCGTAGTGAGTCCGAGCCCTCGGAAGGACCCCCTCTTGGCCGCCTCGCGCACTGCCTCGACCGCGAATATGAACAACGGCGCCAGCACCGCCCCGCTGCGCATCTCCTTTGCAAAGATCAAGGAGCCCCTCGAGGTTCCGAACCTTCTTGCGCTGCAAACCGAGAGCTTCGACTGGCTGCTCGGCAACGACGCGTGGAAGGCTCGTGTCGAGGCGGCTCTGGACAGCGGACAGGACGTCCCCACCAAGTCCGGTCTGGAGGAGATCTTCGAGGAGATCTCCCCGATCGAGGACTTCAGTGGGTCGATGTCCCTGACGTTCCGGGACCACCGCTTCGAGCCCCCCAAGAACTCCATCGACGAGTGCAAGGACCGCGACTTCACGTACGCGGCCCCGCTCTTCGTCACCGCCGAGTTCACCAACAACGAGACCGGCGAGATCAAGTCCCAGACGGTCTTCATGGGCGACTTCCCGCTCATGACCAACAAGGGCACCTTCGTCATCAACGGCACCGAGCGTGTCGTCGTGTCGCAGCTGGTCCGCTCGCCGGGTGTCTACTTCGACTCCTCCATCGACAAGACGTCCGACAAGGACATCTTCTCGGCCAAGGTCATCCCCTCCCGGGGTGCCTGGCTGGAGATGGAGATCGACAAGCGCGACATGGTCGGTGTCCGCATCGACCGCAAGCGCAAGCAGTCCGTCACCGTCCTCCTGAAGGCTCTCGGCTGGACCACCGAGCAGATCCTCGAAGAGTTCGGCGAGTACGAGTCCATGCGCGCCACCCTGGAGAAGGACCACACCCAGGGCCAGGACGACGCGCTGCTGGACATCTACCGCAAGCTGCGTCCGGGCGAGCCGCCGACCCGTGAGGCCGCGCAGACGCTTCTGGAGAACCTCTACTTCAACCCGAAGCGCTACGACCTCGCCAAGGTCGGCCGGTACAAGGTCAACAAGAAGCTGGGCGGCGACGCCCCGCTCGACGCCGGGATCCTGACCGTCGAGGACATCATCTCGTCGATCAAGTACCTGGTGAAGCTGCACGCCGGTGAGACCGAGACCGTTGGTGACAACGGCACCTCGATCGTCGTCGAGACCGACGACATCGACCACTTCGGCAACCGTCGTCTGCGCAACGTCGGCGAGCTCATCCAGAACCAGGTCCGCACGGGTCTGGCTCGTATGGAGCGCGTCGTCCGCGAGCGCATGACGACTCAGGACGTCGAGGCGATCACGCCGCAGACCCTGATCAACATCCGGCCGGTCGTCGCCTCCATCAAGGAGTTCTTCGGCACCAGCCAGCTGTCGCAGTTCATGGACCAGAACAACCCGCTGTCGGGTCTCACCCACAAGCGCCGTCTGTCGGCGCTTGGCCCGGGTGGTCTCTCCCGTGAGCGGGCCGGCTTCGAGGTCCGTGACGTGCACCCGTCGCACTACGGCCGCATGTGCCCGATCGAGACGCCTGAAGGCCCGAACATCGGCCTGATCGGCTCGCTCGCCTCCTACGGCCGCGTCAACGCGTTCGGTTTCGTCGAGACGCCGTACCGCCGGGTCACCGACGGTGTCGTCACCGACGAGGTCGACTACCTGACGGCCGACGAGGAGGACCGCTTCGTCATCGCGCAGGCCAACGCGCCGCTCGGCGACGACTTCCGGTTCGAGGAGACCCGCGTCCTGGTCCGCCGTCGTGGCGGAGAGGTCGACTACGTCCCCGGTGACGACGTCGACTACATGGACGTCTCCCCGCGCCAGATGGTGTCGGTCGCGACCGCGATGATCCCGTTCCTGGAGCACGACGACGCCAACCGTGCCCTCATGGGCGCGAACATGATGCGTCAGGCCGTGCCCCTCATCAAGTCCGAGGCGCCGCTGGTCGGCACCGGCATGGAGTACCGCTGCGCGGTCGACGCCGGTGACGTCCTGAAGTCGGAGAAGGACGGTGTGGTCCAGGAGGTCTCCGCGGACTACATCACCACCGCCAACGACGACGGCACGTACACCACGTACCGCCTGCACAAGTTCTCCCGGTCGAACCAGGGCACCTCCGTCAACCAGAAGGTTGTCGTGGACGAGGGCGCCCGCGTGATCGAGGGCCAGGTCCTGGCCGACGGTCCCGCGACCGAGGACGGCGAGATGGCGCTGGGCAAGAACCTGCTCGTGGCGTTCATGCCGTGGGAGGGTCACAACTACGAGGACGCGATCATCCTGTCGCAGCGCCTCGTGCAGGACGACGTCCTCTCCTCGATCCACATCGAGGAGCACGAGGTCGACGCCCGTGACACCAAGCTCGGCCCGGAGGAGATCACCCGGGACATCCCGAACGTCTCCGAAGAGGTCCTCGCCGACCTCGACGAGCGCGGCATCATCCGTATCGGTGCCGAGGTCGTCGCCGGTGACATCCTCGTCGGCAAGGTCACGCCCAAGGGTGAGACCGAGCTGACGCCGGAGGAGCGCCTGCTGCGCGCGATCTTCGGTGAGAAGGCCCGCGAGGTCCGCGACACCTCCCTGAAGGTCCCGCACGGCGAGATCGGCAAGGTCATCGGTGTCCGCGTCTTCGACCGTGAAGAGGGCGACGAGCTGCCGCCGGGCGTGAACCAGCTGGTTCGTGTCTACGTGGCGCAGAAGCGCAAGATCACGGACGGTGACAAGCTCGCCGGCCGCCACGGCAACAAGGGTGTCATCTCGAAGATCCTGCCGATCGAGGACATGCCGTTCCTGGAGGACGGCACCCCGGTCGACATCATCCTCAACCCGCTGGGTGTCCCGTCCCGAATGAACCCGGGACAGGTCCTGGAGATCCACCTCGGCTGGCTCGCCAGCCGCGGCTGGGACGTCTCCGGTCTCGGTGACGAGTGGGCCCAGCGCCTGCAGTCCATCGGGGCCGACCAGGTCGCGCCGGGCACCAACGTCGCCACCCCCGTCTTCGACGGTGCGCGTGAGGACGAGCTCGCGGGTCTCTTCGAGCACACCCTGCCCAACCGCGACGGCGACCGTCTGGTCCTCCCGTCCGGCAAGGCGAGGCTGTTCGACGGCCGCTCCGGCGAGCCGTTCCCGGACCCGATCTCCATCGGGTACATGTACATCCTCAAGCTCCACCACCTGGTCGACGACAAGCTCCACGCCCGTTCGACCGGTCCGTACTCGATGATCACCCAGCAGCCGCTGGGTGGTAAGGCCCAGTTCGGTGGCCAGCGATTCGGCGAGATGGAGGTGTGGGCGCTCGAGGCGTACGGCGCCGCTTACGCCCTCCAGGAGCTGCTGACCATCAAGTCCGACGACGTCACCGGCCGCGTGAAGGTCTACGAGGCCATCGTCAAGGGCGAGAACATCCCCGAGCCCGGCATCCCCGAGTCCTTCAAGGTGCTCATCAAGGAGATGCAGTCTCTCTGCCTCAACGTGGAGGTGCTGTCCAGCGACGGTATGTCCATCGAAATGCGTGACACCGACGAGGACGTCTTCCGCGCGGCGGAGGAGCTCGGCATCGACCTGTCGCGGCGCGAGCCGAGCAGCGTCGAAGAGGTCTGACGGGAGTCCGGGGGGCCTTGAACACCTGTGGAAAAGGTGATCAAGGCCCGCCGGCCCCAGGACCCCCGTATCAGACCCCTAAGACTTACAACCCTGAGAGGGATTGACGCATAGTGCTCGACGTCAACTTCTTCGATGAGCTCCGGATCGGTCTGGCCACCGCTGACGACATCCGTCAGTGGAGCCACGGCGAGGTCAAGAAGCCCGAGACCATCAACTACCGCACCCTCAAGCCCGAAAAGGACGGACTCTTCTGCGAGAAGATCTTCGGTCCGACCCGGGACTGGGAGTGCTACTGCGGTAAGTACAAGCGTGTCCGCTTCAAGGGCATCATCTGCGAGCGCTGCGGCGTCGAGGTCACTCGCGCCAAGGTGCGTCGTGAGCGGATGGGCCACATCGAGCTGGCCGCTCCCGTCACCCACATCTGGTACTTCAAGGGCGTTCCGTCGCGGCTGGGCTACCTGCTCGACCTCGCCCCGAAGGACCTCGAGAAGGTCATCTACTTCGCCGCGTACATGATCACGTACGTCGACGACGAGCGCCGCACGCGTGACCTGCCCTCGCTGGAGGCCCACGTCTCCGTCGAGCGTCAGCAGGTCGAGAACCGCCGCGACGCCGACCTCGAGGCCCGCGCCAAGAAGCTCGAGACCGACCTGGCCGAGCTCGAGGCCGAGGGTGCCAAGGCCGACGTGCGCCGCAAGGTGCGCGAGGGCGCCGAGCGTGAGATGAAGCAGCTGCGCGACCGTGCGCAGCGCGAGATCGACCGTCTCGACGAGGTGTGGACCCGCTTCAAGAACCTCAAGGTCCAGGACCTGGAGGGCGACGAGCTCCTCTACCGCGAGCTGCGTGACCGCTTCGGCACGTACTTCGACGGTTCGATGGGTGCCGCGGCGCTGCAGAAGCGCCTGGAGTCCTTCGACCTCGACGAGGAGGCCGAGCGCCTCCGCGAGATCATCCGCACCGGCAAGGGCCAGAAGAAGACCCGAGCGCTCAAGCGCCTCAAGGTCGTCTCCGCGTTCCTGCAGACCAGCAACAGCCCCAAGGGCATGGTGCTCGACTGCGTGCCGGTCATCCCGCCGGACCTTCGCCCGATGGTGCAGCTGGACGGTGGCCGCTTCGCGACCTCCGACCTGAACGACCTGTACCGCCGTGTGATCAACCGCAACAACCGCCTGAAGCGCCTTCTCGACCTCGGTGCCCCCGAGATCATCGTGAACAACGAGAAGCGCATGCTCCAGGAGGCCGTCGACGCGCTGTTCGACAACGGCCGTCGTGGTCGCCCGGTCACGGGCCCCGGCAACCGTCCGCTGAAGTCCCTCAGCGACATGCTGAAGGGCAAGCAGGGTCGATTCCGTCAGAACCTGCTCGGCAAGCGTGTGGACTACTCCGCGCGTTCCGTCATCGTCGTCGGTCCGCAGCTGAAGCTGCACCAGTGCGGTCTGCCCAAGGCCATGGCGCTGGAGCTCTTCAAGCCGTTCGTGATGAAGCGCCTGGTCGACCTGAACCACGCGCAGAACATCAAGAGCGCCAAGCGGATGGTCGAGCGCGGCCGCACGGTCGTGTACGACGTCCTCGAAGAGGTCATCGCCGAGCACCCGGTTCTGCTGAACCGTGCGCCCACGCTGCACCGCCTCGGCATCCAGGCCTTCGAGCCCCAGCTGGTCGAGGGCAAGGCCATCCAGATCCACCCGCTCGTCTGCACCGCGTTCAACGCGGACTTCGACGGTGACCAGATGGCCGTGCACCTGCCGCTCTCCGCGGAGGCGCAGGCCGAGGCCCGCATCCTGATGCTGTCCTCGAACAACATCCTCAAGCCGGCCGACGGCCGCCCGGTCACGATGCCGACCCAGGACATGGTCCTCGGTCTGTTCTTCCTGACCACCGACGGCGACCTGCGGAACGTGAAGGGCGAGGACCGCTCCTTCGCTTCCGTGGCCGAGGCGATCATGGCGTTCGACGCCGGCGAGCTCTCGCTGCAGTCGCGCGTGGACATCCGCTTCCCGGTGGGCACCATCCCGCCGCGCGGCTGGACCCCGCCGGCGCAGGAGGAGGGCGACCCGGAGTGGCAGCAGGGTGACACCTTCCGCCTGCGGACGACCCTGGGCCGCGCGCTCTTCAACGAGCTGCTGCCCGAGGACTACCCGTTCGTCGACTACGAGGTCGGCAAGAAGCAGCTCTCCGAGATCGTCAACGACCTCGCCGAGCGCTACCCCAAGGTCATCGTGGCGGCGACGCTCGACAACCTGAAGGCGGCCGGCTTCTTCTGGGCGACCCGTTCCGGCGTCACCGTGGCCATCTCCGACATCGTCGTTCCGGATGCGAAGCGCGCGATCGTCAAGGGCTACGAGGACCTGGACGAGAAGGTCCAGAAGCAGTACGAGCGTGGTCTGATCACCAAGGAAGAGCGCACGCAGGAGCTCATCGCGATCTGGACCAAGGCGACCAACGAGGTCGCCGAGGCGATGAACGCGAACTTCCCGAAGACCAACCCGGTCTCGATGATGGTGAACTCGGGCGCCCGAGGCAACATGATGCAGATGCGTCAGATCGCCGGTATGCGTGGTCTGGTGTCCAACGCCAAGAACGAAACGATCCCGCGTCCCATCAAGGCCTCCTTCCGTGAAGGCCTGTCGGTGCTCGAGTACTTCATCTCGACCCACGGTGCCCGTAAGGGTCTGGCGGACACCGCCCTGCGTACCGCCGACTCGGGTTACCTCACCCGTCGTCTGGTGGACGTCTCGCAGGACGTCATCATCCGCGAGGAGGACTGCGGCACCGACCGCGGTCTGCGTCTGGCCATCGCCCAGCGTGGCGAGGACGGCGTGCTGCGCAAGACGGAGAACGTCGAGACCAGCGTGTACGCACGTGCGCTGGCCGAGGACATCACCGTCGACGGCAAGGTGCTGGCCCCGGCCAACACCGACCTCGGCGACGTCCTCATCGACGAGCTCGTCAAGCACGGCATCGAGGAGGTCAAGACCCGCTCGGTCCTGACCTGCGAGTCCGCCGTCGGCACCTGCGCCATGTGCTACGGCCGCTCGCTGGCCACCGGCAAGCTGGTCGACATCGGTGAGGCGGTCGGCATCATCGCCGCCCAGTCCATCGGTGAGCCCGGTACCCAGCTGACGATGCGTACCTTCCACACCGGTGGTGTGGCCGGTGACGACATCACCCAGGGTCTGCCCCGTGTCGTCGAGCTCTTCGAGGCTCGTACGCCGAAGGGTGTCGCCCCGATCTCCGAGGCCTCCGGCCGCGTGCGGATCGAGGAGACCGAGAAGACCAAGAAGCTCGTCGTCACCCCGGACGACGGCAGCGACGAGACGGCGTTCCCGATCTCGAAGCGTGCCCGTCTCCTGGTGTCGGAGGGCGAGCACGTCGAGGTGGGCCAGAAGCTCACCGTGGGTGCCACCAACCCGCACGACGTGCTGCGCATCCTGGGTCAGCGTGCCGTCCAGGTCCACCTGGTCGGAGAGGTCCAGAAGGTCTACAACTCGCAGGGTGTGTCGATCCACGACAAGCACATCGAGATCATCATCCGGCAGATGCTGCGCCGCGTGACGATCATCGAGTCGGGCGACGCGGAGCTGCTGCCCGGCGAGCTGGTCGAGCGTTCGAAGTTCGAGACCGAGAACCGTCGTGTGGTCCAGGAAGGCGGCCACCCGGCCTCCGGCCGTCCGCAGCTGATGGGTATCACCAAGGCCTCGCTGGCGACCGAGTCGTGGCTGTCGGCGGCGTCCTTCCAGGAGACGACCAGGGTTCTGACGGACGCGGCGATCAACGCCAAGTCCGACTCCCTGATCGGCCTCAAGGAGAACGTCATCATCGGTAAGCTCATCCCGGCCGGTACGGGTCTGTCCCGCTACCGCAACATCCGGGTCGAGCCGACCGAGGAAGCCAAGGCCGCGATGTACTCGGCCGTCGGCTACGACGACATCGACTACTCGCCGTTCGGCACGGGCTCCGGCCAGGCCGTCCCGCTGGAGGACTACGACTACGGTCCGTACAACCAGTGAGCGGTTGGCAGTAGGCAGTAGGCAGTAAGACGAAGGGCGGTCATCCCCGGTGGGGGTGACCGCCCTTCGGCGTTCCCGGTCCGCTTCCCCGTGCCCCGGGGACCCGGTGCTAGCGCGGGAGCTGGAGGTACGGCTCCAGGGCGCGCAGCCGGGTGTAGTTGTCGGGGTGGGTGGACAGCAGCTTGGCGAGGCCGCCGGGCTCCTGGAGCTTCTTGCCCTGGGCGACGGCGTGCGCCTTCGCGGCGTCCTCCTCGGCCTGGAAGTGCTGGAGGACCTGGGCCATCTCCGATGCGAACCCGAGGGCGGCCGCCTGCTGGTCGGCGCGGAGCTCGCCGAGGCGGCCCGCCCAGGCGAGGAGGTAGGGCGCGACGACGAGGGGGACGGTGATGTACCAGGCGACGAGGAACCCGGCGACGACGAACATCCCCATGAAGAGGATCAGCAGGCCGGTCGCGGCCGCGGAGAAGACCCCGGCGACGGCGAGCGCGATCCTGGCCATGGCGCGGGTGAAGGCCCAGGCGAGCCGGCCGGGCAGCGAGTACCAGTAGCCGAGGAGGCCCGCCCAGGCGTGACCGCCCGTGTGGTGGCCGAGTTCATGGGCTAGTACGGCGGCGAGGTTGCTGCTGGGGATCCGGTTGAGGGAGTAGGTGGTGACGCCGACGACATGGCCTGCGGCCGCGACCGCGTTCAGGTCGTCGCTGTTCTCCACCATCAGCTCGTAGGTGTCCGCCTCGATGCCCGCCCGGGCGGTGACCTCGCGCCAGATCGGCTCCAGCCGGGCCCGTTCCGCGGCCAGCGGGGTCCGCAGTTTCAGCACGTGCCGGGCGAAGCGCAGCTCGGTGGGCCGGTGGAAGACGAGCGCCCCGGAGGCCAGCCAGCCCACCACGGCCAGCCAGCCCACCACGGTGCCGAACAGCCCCAGCGCGAGGGACGACACCACGGCGAGACTCACCAGGAACCCCGGGATCTGCGTCGCCAGCTGGCCTATGGCGGTGGCGTCGGCACCGCGCTGGTGGCTCGCGAGGTGGACGCGCGCGCCCTGGTGACGGTAGTCGAGGTCGTCGGGCGCGACGGCGGGCCGCGGCACGAACGGCGCCGGCTGCTGCCCCGCGTACCGAGGGTCCGGCCCCGGGTACTGCGGGGGAGCGGGCGCCGTCTGCGGGTAGGCGGCGGTCCCTGGGTAGGGGGCCGGGCCCGCGGTTCCCGGGTACTGGGGGGCCGGTCCGCCCGCGGTTCCCGGGTACTGGGGGGCCGGTCCGCCGGTGGTTCCCGGGTACGGGGGCGGGCCCGCGGGACCCGGATGCCGGGGTGGATGGCCTCCGGTCCCCGGGTACGGGGGTGCGGCGCCGTCCGCTGCCGGGTACCGCGGGGGGTGGCCGCCCGCTCCCGGGTACGGGGATCCCGGGCCGCCGGGCCCCGGGCCCTCGGGATACGGAGGCGGGGGAGCGGAGGACGAGGGGTACCGGGGCGGCGGGGCCGCCGCTCCCGGGTACGGGGGTTCCGGGGACGCGGGGCCCGGGCCTGGAGGCTGGGACATGGGGACTCCTTCGGTGCGGGGACGTCAGCCGATGAGCAGCGCGGTCGGCAGCAGCGCGGTTCCGGCGCAGAAGGCGATCAGCCCGGTGCGGATCCACTGGTGCTTGCGGGCGGCGATGCGGCTGGTCTCGATGAGTGCCGCCGTGAGTCCGGCGGCGGGGTCGCGATCGGTGTCGGCCAGCGCCGCGGCCAGCCGGCCCTCGCGCAGGGCCTGCTGGATGTCGCCGAAGTAGCAGAGAGGCCGGCCGGGGGCCCAGGTGTCCCGGCTGTAGCGCGGCAGCACGGCGAGCAGCAGCGCGAACAGGGACAGCCCCAGGGCCGCCGCCCCCGACCACCACAGGCCGGTGCCGGCCCGGGACAGTTCGGTCGGCGTCCAGCCGCGTCCGGCCAGCAGCGCGCTGAACGCCCCGGCGGTCATCCCGAGCGCCGCCACGAGCACGGAGGCCTTGCTGTCGGCCCTGGCTATCTCTCCCCGCAGCTCGGTCAGGAGCCGCTCCGCGGTGCGGCCGCCGGCCCCGGAGGGCGGCGGAACGGCCGGCAGGGGCGGTACGGGCGGCGCCGGGGCGACGGACGGCGGCTCGGGTGCGGACGGCGGCTCGGGCGCGGACGGCGGGGGAGGAGCGGGTACGTGGGGAGGCGCCGTGTCGGGGGTGCTCACGCGGGCTCGGCCCCCGGAGTGTCCTCGCGCGCGGTGCCGACGCCGGGCACCGGAGGCACCGCGGGAGCCGGTCCGGCGGCGGCGTACGGCGTCGTGGCGGGCTGTCCGTACGGGACGGGACCGTCGGGCGGCCCGGGCGTCGCGGGGGGACCGGCGTCCGGACCGGCGGCGTACGCCGGTGGGGGCGCCGTGTGCGGGGGCCCGGCGTACAGGGTCCTGTCGTCGGCGTACGGCACCCGCCCACCGGAGTACGGCTCCTGCCCCGCGTACGGAGGCTGGGAGTTCCCGTACGGAGGCTGGGCACCCGTGTACGGAGGCTGGGCGCCCGTGAGAGGGGGCTGGGCGCCGGCGTACGGAGGCTGTCCGCCGGAGTACGGCGGCGGGCCCCCCGCGTAGGGAGGCTGCCCGGTGTAAGGGGGCTGCGGGGACTGGCCGGGGTACGGCGGCCGGGGCGGTGTCTGCGGCTGACCGGGTGCCGCCCCGGCGGGAAGCGCCCCCTGCGCCGACGGCGTCTGCTGCTGGATCAGCTCGTCGACGGCGCGCAGGGTCGAGCGAGCCGATTCCGCCTTCTGGAAGTCCTCCAGGGTGTCCCCGGCGATGACCTGCAGCTGGCCCCTGATGGCCGACAGCTGGTCCTTCTCGATGGACCCGATGACCATCCTGGTGTCCTCGGGGTGCTGGGCCAGATGCAGGGCCCAGGCGGCGACGCCCCCGTGCTGGAGGTGGTACTGGTAGAAGTTGATCTTCTCGGTGATCAGATGGTGGTCCTGCCGCTGCCGCAGCACCTCCAGCTCGTGCTGCTGGTGGGCCAGCCGGAGCCGGAACTCGTGCTCGGGGTCGAGCATGTCGGACTCGTAGCGCAGGCTCCGCTGCCGTCGCCGGTGCGCGATCGCCTCGTCGTCGAGCCGCAGTCGTACGACACAGGTCACGGCGAGTCCGATGCCCGCGGCGAAACCGTCCGCCTCCACGGCCCGCTGGACCGCGCGCTCGGCGGCCGGGCTGTCCTCGATGGAGAAGCCGCGGCTCACCGGCCGCGCGAGCTGGTGCAGCTCACGGGTGAGCCGCGTCGGCACGTCGCGTTCGCCGCTCGCCACGTACGCGATGGGGTCCGCGACCCGCCAGGTGAGGTCGGCGGTGGCGCCGAAGGAGAACGCGTCGTCGTCGCTCGGCACCTCCAGGGCGAGCTGCACCGGGTGGCTGCCCATGTCCACCTCGTAGACCGAGGTGTAGCGGCGGGTCGCCGCGTCCGCGCGGCTCGGCCGGTTCGGCGGCATGTAGACGTCGTACGAGCCCTTCGCGGTCACGAAGACCAGCGCGTGGTCGATCGCGGTGACCGCGCGGCGGACGGTGTAGTCGAAGCGCGCGATCGGCCGCACGGTGAGCACCGGGTCGATGAGCGCGGTGTGCCGGTTGGCGTTCTGCTGCCACTCCGGCTGACGGCGGAACTCCGCCATGGTTCAACTCCTCGATGGATCTGACGTGGCTGCGGTGGAGGGGAGCAGGCGGCCGAGCAGGCGGTCGGCCACCGGTGGGCGCGGGCCGCCGTCCGGGGCGCGCAGGTTGAGCAGTTCGTGGCTCAGGCGCTTTTGGTCGTCGGCCGTGACGACCAGGGCGGGCAGCAGCAGTTCCAGTGCCTGCGAGACGTCCGCCCGGCGCTCGGCCAGGTGCACCCAGGTGTGCACGGCGTACAGGGCGCCACGGGTGTGCCCGCGGTCGCCGAGCGCGGTCCGCCACAGGGTGGCCAGGTCACGGGCCGAGTCCTCCTCGTACATGCCCGTGTCGGCGTACCACTCGACGAGCGCGCCCTCCTCGGCGTTGTCGCAGGCGCGGACGAACGCCCCCAGCGCGAGCGCGCGGACCGAGGGGGTGTCGTGGTGGAGCAGGCGCACCAGCTCGGAGAGCATCTCGCCGCGCCGGGCGCCCACCGAGAGCAGCAGGGCCGTCGAGTCGACCAGGTTGTTCGCCTCGGTCTCGTTGCTGCCGCCGGCGCGGGCGCGGGCGGCGAGGGCGCTCAGCGCGGGTCCCGCGAGGTCAGGGCGCAGCGGGGTGAGCAGGCCGAAGGCGCGGATCGCGGTCCAGCGGCGGCCCCAGTGGGAGTCCGTGCACCACTGGGTGAGCAGGCGCAGGACGACGGGCGTGTCGAGGAACTGGGCGAGCGTGAGCGTGTTCGCCGCGGTGACGCGGGGGCCGAAGGCCTTCGACACCGCCCAGCCGTCGATCAGCAGTTCCATCGCCGAGGGCAGGTCGGCGCGGGCGAGCAGCGCGGTGGCCGCGGCGGCCCGGGTCCGGACGACCGGACGGCTGTCGCGGGCCAGTTCCTTGAGCCAGGCGACCAGCGCGGGCCGGGCCGAAGGGTGGCCCGTCCACACCTCGGCGAGCAGGAGACGAGGGGTGTTCTCCTTCTTGAAGTAGGCGGTGAACTGCGGCACCGAGCCCCATGCCGTCTCCTCGACCCGTACCTCGCCGTCGGCCCACGCCCGTTCCAGCCGGGTCTCGGCGGGGAGCCCGAACACCGGGATCTCCGGCGGCTGTTCGGGATGCTGGAGCCGCTGGAAGTGCACGTACAGCTTGTCGGCGAGTTCGGCGGCCAGCACGTACGGCGCCTGGTCGAAGACGGCGAGCGAGATGAGGAAGGCCTTGTCGCGCAGGGTGGCCTCGGGGTCGCAGAGCCACTCCCGGCACTGCTGCTCCACGGCCGCGTGCCCGAAGTCGGCGAGGCGGGCCGCCGCCTCCTCGCCGCCGTCGTAGCGGGCGACCTCCACGGCGAAGCGGGCGACCTCGGAGGGGCGGTGGGCGCCCCGCGCGAGGAAGTCGTGGACCGGGCCGAGGGCGAGCAGTCCGTCGATGTCCCGGGCCGTTCCCGTAGCTCCCGCCACTCCTGTGGTTCCCGCCGCTTCCGTCGTGGCCGGCCCTCCTGCACCCTCGGGCCCCGCCGGGTCTTTCCGCAGGTCGGCCAGGTGGGCGCGCAGTACCGTCGCGGCCTTTGGCGGCTCCCAGGAGGACGGGGCGACCCCCAGCAGGAAGGGGGAGTTCTCGACGGTCACCACCAGATAGCCGTCGGTCTTCGCGAGCCGGTCGCGGGCCGCGTACAGGTGGGTGTCCCGCAGCGGTCGGTTGCGGCTCAGCGGCAGGTCGCGCAGGACGTGTCCGCCGGGCGCGGAGAGCTGGGCGCCGAGGTTCGCCGGGCCGGTCTCGGCGGACAGGGCGTGCACGGAGGGGACGCCGAGCCGGTGCAGGAGCATCAGCGCGGCGGCGTGGCGGCCGGTGGAGTGGGCGCCGGCCAGGACGAGGACGCGTTCGTCGCGCAGCCGGGTCAGCGCGGCGGCGAAGGCGGGACCCTCGACGAAGACTCCGGCGAGCGCGTCGAGGCGCTGCCGCGGGATCTCCCCGGAGGTGTGCGCCGCCGAGGCGGACGCCGTGCCGTGGTGGTGGATCTCCGTCTTGCCGCCCATGAACACGTCACGGGCCGAGCCGCCGGCCGACACCCCGTGCTGGGCCCCGCCGACCAGGCTGCCGCCGAAGGACGCGGCCTCGTCGAAGATGAATCCCGGGGTGTGCGCGACGAGCTCGCGCTGTGCCGCCCTCGCCTCCTGGGTCCGCTCCTCGGGCTCGCCGGACTCGGTGTGCGCCTCGGACACCGGACGGGGGTCCCCCGGTCCCGCCGGTGCCTTCGGTGCCGGCGCTGGTACGTCGTCGGAGGCGTCCCGCGCCGTGGCGTGCGGTGCCGTCACGCCGGCTCACTCCCGCTCCGGCCCAGGTGGACGTCACCGGTGACCCGGCCGCCGGACACGCCGTGCTGGTCACCCGCGACGAGGCTGCCGCCGAAGCCGGGCGAGCCGCCGGTGAAGTTGAAGACGACGTTCGCGGGAGGCGCGGCGGGGGCGACGGGCTCCGCCTCCGCCGGGGCCTGTCCCGCCGCTTCCGGTGCCGGTGTCGGTGCCTTCGGACGGTCCGGTTCGGGGGTCTCCGGAGCGGTGGCCGCGCCCGGCGCCGGGCTCTCCCCCGAGCCGCCCGGCGCCGGCGCTCCCCCCTCTTCACTGTGGTTCTCACCGTGGCCGCCTCGGGCGCGGCCGTCCGCCCCGTGCGGGACCGGGCCGTGCAGCCAGGCCCGCAGGGGGCCGTTCTTGCTGTCCACCGTCACCGGGTGGAACGTGTCCGCCGGGATGCCCGGGTGGTCGTGCCGCACGATCCCGGCGTGCACGTTCTCCGAGACGCACAGGGCGAAGTCGTCCGGCCGCTCCCGCAGGGCCGCGCGCAGCGTCTCGGCGTCGAGGAGCCGGCAGGCGTGGTTGAGGTCGGAGCCGACCCAGCCGTCGTGGCCGTCGACGGCCACGTATCCGGCGGCGACGACTCCGCGCAGACGGATCTGGGCGGAGCTGGAGGCCATCCGGTTGACCGCGCGGAGCTGGGCGGGGACCTCGGTGAGCAGGGCGCGCAGCAGGGCGGTGACCGGGGCACCCGCGTCGATCAGCTCCATCACCGAGTCACCGCGGTCCGCCCGCAGGCGCAGGCGCTCGTCGATGCCGGCGCTCTCCAGCGCGCGGTCGGTGATGTCGTACAGCATCCGGCGCAGGTAGGCCTGCTCGACGTCGTCCCGGTCGCTGTACTTCTCGATGTCGAGCAGGAGGATCGTCCGGCTCACGGGGTCGGTCATGGTCGCCTTTCGGTGGGGGCCTCGCCTGGCAAGCAGGGTGGCGTCACCGATGGACCCGGCGTGAGGACGGATGTCCCACTCGAAGTGTGACCGTGTGCACAGAAGCGGTCCGCGGTCACGGGCGGCCCACCTGTCCGGGAGGTCCCGCACGTCCCCACGGGGTGCTCTTCACGTGGTCCGGAGGGATCTCGGGTGATCCCTGCGGTGCCCAGGAGACCGGAGTGACGGCCGTTATTCGCACATCCGTGCAGGGCCGCCCCTCCGCGGGTGACGGACGGGGTCGCAGGTCTGTGCGGACCGCCCCTCTCCGGGGGAGACCGGGGCCCGCGTGTGCGTACGGGGCCGGCACCTCACGGGTGACGGGCGGGGCCGTCGGGGGCGTTCGGGTGGGTTCCGCTCAGCCCCGGGCGATCCGGCGCAGCACGTCCATCCGCAGGATCACCATCGTCCGACGGCCGGTCAGCACCGCGTCCCGTTCCCGGAGTTCCTTCAGCAGACGCTGGACCATCTCCCGGGAGGCCCCCACCGAGCCCGCCAGCTCCTGCTTGCTCAGCGGGACGGAGAGTTCGATGC
This sequence comes from Streptomyces sp. NPDC002580, assembly GCF_042889485.1. Lineage (NCBI taxonomy): Bacteria > Bacillati > Actinomycetota > Actinomycetes > Kitasatosporales > Streptomycetaceae > Streptomyces > Streptomyces sp. NPDC002580. The sequence goes on from NZ_JBIAQZ010000011.1 coordinate 235,214, forward strand.
CCTCCTCCGTGCGGCGGCCGTTCGTACGGGCCAGGTCGAGGAGGAGCGCCGCGAAGCGCTCCCGCACGCTCATCGAGGCGAACTCCAGCCGGCGGCGGTCGGCGGCGCGGGTGCGGTCCGAGGTGAGGCCGAGGAGGGCGAAGGAGACGGCGGGGGAACGGGCGAGGAAGTCCGTGAAGTGTTCGCGTACGACCGCGACCGTGCGGACCGGCTCCAGGGCCGTCACCGTCGCGGAGCGCGGCCGGCCGGTGAGCGCGGCGGACTCGCCGATGATGTCGCCGGGGCCCCGCAGCGCGAGCAGTGCCTCGTAGCCGTTGGCCGCGGACGCCGTCACCTTGGTCCAGCCGTGTGTGACGATCAGCACGTGCGAGGAGGGCTCGCTCTGGTGCAGGAGCACCATCCGGGTCGTGAAGGACAGCTCGCGCCCGAGGGACAGCAGGGCGGACCGGTCCTCGTTCTCCAGCCGTGCCAGGAACGGCACGCGGTCGTCCAGGCTCTCGTCCCCGGGTAAGGGCGCAGCCGTCATGAATCCATCCCCTGTCCCCCGAGGGTCACCGTGGCCGACGCACGGTGACCGATGCACAGCAACCGGTCAACGTACTCACCCAGGGTGTGCCATGAGCACGGAATCCGGGACTTTCACCGACGAGAAGCTGCGAGAGGCGCCTGGACCCCCGAGAATGGATCGGTAGAAGTCCGGCGTGTCGGGCGGGACGGCATTTGTTTTGACCGGAGTCCGTGAGGTAGGTACGCTCTTACCTTGTGCCTGGGGTGTGCCCTGGCTCTCGTGCGTGCCTTCGAACCGCAACCGAGAGTCGTAAGCGGCCACCGCAATCTGCGCTCTTTCCGCTTTACGGCGGGGGTCCGCAGTGTTCGACACACCCGACCGCGTGGGTCGGCGACGTTCCAGGTTAGCTTCACCATTCGGCACACAGAAACCGGAGAAGTAGTGCCTACGATCCAGCAGCTGGTCCGGAAGGGCCGGCAGGACAAGGTCGAGAAGAACAAGACGCCCGCACTCGAGGGTTCGCCCCAGCGTCGTGGCGTCTGCACGCGTGTGTTCACGACCACCCCGAAGAAGCCGAACTCGGCCCTGCGTAAGGTCGCGCGTGTGCGTCTGACCAGCGGGATCGAAGTCACCGCTTACATTCCGGGTGAGGGACACAACCTGCAGGAGCACTCCATCGTGCTCGTGCGCGGCGGCCGTGTGAAGGACCTGCCGGGTGTTCGCTACAAGATCATCCGAGGTTCCCTGGACACCCAGGGTGTCAAGAACCGCAAGCAGGCCCGCAGCCGCTACGGCGCCAAGAAGGAGAAGTAGAAAATGCCTCGTAAGGGCCCCGCCCCGAAGCGCCCGGTCATCATCGACCCGGTCTACGGTTCCCCTCTGGTGACCTCCCTCATCAACAAGGTGCTGCTGAACGGCAAGCGCTCCACCGCCGAGCGCATCGTCTACGGCGCCATGGAGGGTCTGCGTGAGAAGACGGGCAACGACCCGGTCATCACGCTGAAGCGCGCGCTGGAGAACATCAAGCCCACGCTCGAAGTCAAGTCCCGCCGTGTCGGTGGTGCGACGTACCAGGTTCCGATCGAGGTCAAGCCCGGTCGCGCCAACACGCTCGCGCTGCGCTGGCTCGTCGGTTACTCCCGCGCCCGTCGCGAGAAGACCATGACCGAGCGTCTGCTCAACGAGCTTCTCGACGCCTCCAACGGCCTTGGTGCCGCTGTGAAGAAGCGTGAGGACACCCACAAGATGGCCGAGTCCAACAAGGCCTTCGCGCACTACCGCTGGTAGTCGTTACCCACATCGAGACCGAGAGAAGACTGAAGCCTTATGGCTACCACTTCACTTGACCTGGCCAGGGTCCGCAACATCGGGATCATGGCTCATATCGACGCGGGCAAGACGACCACCACTGAGCGGATCCTCTTCTACACCGGCGTCAGCTACAAGATCGGTGAAGTCCACGACGGCGCCGCCACCATGGACTGGATGGAGCAGGAGCAGGAGCGTGGCATCACGATCACCTCTGCTGCCACCACCTGTCACTGGCCGCTCGAGGACGACGACTACACGATCAACATCATCGACACCCCGGGGCACGTCGACTTCACGGTCGAGGTGGAGCGTTCGCTCCGCGTCCTCGACGGTGCCGTCACGGTGTTCGACGGTGTCGCCGGTGTCGAGCCGCAGTCCGAGACGGTGTGGCGTCAGGCCGACCGTTACGGCGTGCCGCGCATCTGCTTCGTGAACAAGCTTGACCGCACCGGCGCCGAGTTCCACCGCTGTGTGGACATGATCAAGGACCGGCTCGGTGCCGTTCCGATCGTCATGCAGCTCCCCATCGGTGCCGAGATGGACTTCAAGGGCGTTGTGGACCTGGTCCGCATGAAGGCGCTCGTGTGGTCCGCCGAGGCGGCCAAGGGCGAGATGTACGACGTCGTCGACATCCCGGCCACGCACGTCGAGGCCGCCGAGCTCTACCGCGGTCAGCTGGTCGAGACCGTCGCGGAGCACGACGACGAGATCATGGAGCTGTTCCTGGAGGGCCAGGAGCCCACCGAGGAGCAGCTGTACGCCGCGGTCCGTCGCGTCACCATCGCGTCCGGCAAGTCCGAGGGCGTCACGGTCACCCCGGTGTTCTGTGGCACCGCGTTCAAGAACAAGGGTGTTCAGCCCCTGCTCGACGCGGTCGTGCGCTACCTCCCGACTCCGCTTGACGTCGAGGCCATCGAGGGCCACGACGTGAAGGACCCGGAGACCGTGGTCAAGCGCAAGCCGTCGATCGACGAGCCGCTGTCCGCGCTCGCCTTCAAGATCATGAGCGACCCGCACCTCGGCAAGCTCACCTTCGTCCGGGTTTACTCGGGCCGCCTGGAGACCGGCACCGCGGTGCTGAACTCCGTCAAGGGCAAGAAGGAGCGCATCGGCAAGATCTACCGCATGCACGCGAACAAGCGTGAGGAGATCGAAGCGGTGGGCGCCGGCGACATCGTCGCCGTGATGGGTCTGAAGCAGACCACGACCGGTGAGACGCTCTGCGATGACAAGAACCCGGTGATCCTGGAGTCCATGGACTTCCCGGCGCCGGTCATCCAGGTCGCCATCGAGCCCAAGTCCAAGGGTGACCAGGAGAAGCTGGGTGTAGCCATCCAGCGTCTCGCGGAGGAGGACCCCTCCTTCCACGTTCACTCGGACGAGGAGACCGGCCAGACCATTCTCGGCGGTATGGGCGAGCTGCACCTCGAGGTGCTGGTCGACCGTATGAAGCGCGAGTTCCGGGTCGAGGCCAACGTCGGCAAGCCGCAGGTCGCGTACCGTGAGACGATCCGCAAGACCGTCGAGCGTCACGACTACACCCACAAGAAGCAGACCGGTGGTACCGGTCAGTTCGCCAAGGTGCAGATCGCGATCGAGCCCATCACCGAGACCGATGGTCCGGCGTACGAGTTCGTGAACAAGGTGACCGGTGGCCGTATCCCGCGGGAGTACATCCCGTCGGTGGACGCCGGTGCGCAGGAGGCCATGCAGTTCGGCATCCTGGCCGGCTACGAGATGACGGGCGTTCGCGTCACGCTTCTCGACGGTGGCTACCACGAGGTCGACTCCTCCGAGCTCGCGTTCAAGATCGCCGGTTCGCAGGCGTTCAAGGAGGCCGCTCGCAAGGCGTCCCCCGTGCTTCTCGAGCCGATGATGGCCGTCGAGGTCACCACGCCCGAGGAGTCCATGGGCGATGTCATCGGCGACCTCAACTCCCGCCGTGGCCAGATCCAGGCCATGGAGGAGCGCAGCGGCGCTCGCGTCGTGAAGGGCCTCGTGCCCCTCTCGGAGATGTTCGGCTATGTCGGAGACCTCCGCAGCAAGACCTCGGGTCGCGCAAGCTACTCGATGCAGTTCGACTCCTACGCCGAGGTTCCCAGGAACGTCGCCGAGGAGATCATCGCGAAGGCCAAGGGCGAGTAACACACCCCGTTTACACGCTTTAGGCTTGACACCGACCGCCGGGCTTCGACCGGTAAGGGAGAATCCCGGCGGGCGGCATCCCAGCAAAGATCACCTGGCGCCGATGAGTAAGGCGTACCAGAACCACTCCGCAGGAGGACCCCAGTGGCGAAGGCAAAGTTCGAGCGGACTAAGCCGCACGTCAACATCGGCACCATCGGTCACATCGACCACGGTAAGACGACCCTCACGGCCGCCATTACCAAGGTGCTGCACGACGCGTACCCGGACCTGAACGAGGCCTCGGCCTTCGACCAGATCGACAAGGCTCCTGAGGAGCGCCAGCGCGGTATCACGATCTCGATCGCGCACGTCGAGTACCAGACGGAGGGCCGCCACTACGCCCACGTCGACTGCCCCGGTCACGCGGACTACATCAAGAACATGATCACGGGTGCGGCGCAGATGGACGGCGCCATCCTCGTCGTCGCCGCGACCGACGGCCCGATGCCGCAGACCAAGGAGCACGTGCTCCTGGCCCGCCAGGTCGGCGTTCCGTACATCGTCGTCGCCCTGAACAAGGCCGACATGGTGGACGACGAGGAGATCCTGGAGCTCGTCGAGCTCGAGGTCCGTGAGCTCCTCTCCGAGTACGAGTTCCCGGGCGACGACCTTCCGGTCGTCAAGGTCTCGGCGCTCAAGGCGCTCGAGGGCGACAAGGAGTGGGGCCAGACCGTTCTGGACCTCATGGCCGCCGTCGACGAGGCCATCCCGACCCCGCCGCGTGACACCGAGAAGCCGTTCCTCATGCCCGTCGAGGACGTCTTCACGATCACCGGTCGCGGTACGGTCGTCACCGGCCGTATCGAGCGTGGTGTCCTGAAGGTCAACGAGACCGTTGACATCATCGGCATCAAGCAGGAGAAGACCACCACCACGGTCACCGGCATCGAGATGTTCCGCAAGCTGCTCGACGAGGGCCAGGCGGGCGAGAACGTCGGTCTGCTCCTCCGTGGCATCAAGCGCGAGGACGTCGAGCGCGGCCAGGTCATCATCAAGCCCGGTTCGGTCACGCCGCACACCGAGTTCGAGGCCCAGGCCTACATCCTGTCGAAGGACGAGGGTGGCCGTCACACCCCCTTCTTCAACAACTACCGTCCGCAGTTCTACTTCCGCACCACGGACGTGACCGGCGTCGTGACCCTCCCCGAGGGCACCGAGATGGTCATGCCGGGCGACAACACTGAGATGACCGTTTCGCTCATCCAGCCCGTCGCCATGGAAGAGGGCCTGAAGTTCGCCATCCGTGAGGGTGGCCGGACCGTGGGCGCCGGCCAGGTCACCAAGATCAACAAGTAATTGTTGACCGCATGACCTGGTAGCTCTTCCCGAGCTCCGGAGAGGGCCCGTACGACTTCGGTCGTACGGGCCCTCTCGCATGTCCGGAACGGTCGCGCCCGGCGAGTGACCGGCAGGCCTCCGTCTCGCGGGGTGGACACGCATGTATACGAAGAACGAGCAAAGCTACGGTGCGAAAGACAATCCCCGCAGGTGAAGCGACTCTTCGGCGTGTGTATGTGAAATCACGTAACGCGGCCGAAATTTAGAGGTAACACTGTGGGGGCGATCTCCCGCCTCGCGCGGGGGCTTCACCGGTCCGCGCACCGGCAACGGCGCCGAGCGCAGCCCCGCCGGTCGTACGGATGACGGGGTCTCAGGCGTCCGCCCGTGTACGGGCGTGTCCTGGCCCGCTATGCCGATGCCGCCGGAAACCATCCGGTAGAACCGACCTCTGGTCTGTCGTTCCGGCAACCCCATCAGAAGGGACCCCAGGTGACACGTCCTGACACGAAGAGCCGTATCGCGTCCATGCTCGCCGACATCGAGCGACGCAATCCGGCGCAGCCCGAGTTCCTCCAGGCCGCGAACGAGGTGCTCGAAACGCTGGCTCCGGCCCTCTCGCAGCGCCCGGAGCTCGCGGACTCGGCCCTCGTCGAACGGCTGGTGGAGCCCGAGCGGCAGATCATCTTCCGTGTTCCGTGGCAGGACGACCACGGCAAGGTCCACGTCAACCGGGGCTACCGCGTGGAGTTCAACAGCGCGCTGGGCCCGTACAAGGGCGGTCTGCGGTTCCACCCGTCGGTGAACCTGGGCATCGTGAAGTTCCTCGGTTTCGAGCAGATCTTCAAGAACGCGCTGACCGGTCTCGGCATCGGCGGCGGCAAGGGCGGCAGCGACTTCGACCCGCGCGGGAAGTCGGACTCCGAGGTCATGCGGTTCTGCCAGTCGTTCATGACGGAGCTGTACCGGCACATCGGTGAGCACACGGACGTGCCGGCGGGCGACATCGGCGTGGGCGGCCGGGAGATCGGCTACCTGTTCGGCCAGTACCGGCGCATCACCAACCGCTGGGAGGCCGGTGTCCTCACCGGCAAGGGCGCGCACTGGGGCGGTTCGCTGATCCGGCCCGAGGCGACCGGCTACGGCAACGTCCTGTTCGCCGCCGCCATGCTGCGGGAGCGCGGCGAGGACCTGGAGGGCCAGACCGCGGTCGTCTCCGGCTCCGGCAACGTCGCGATCTACACCATCGAGAAGCTCACCGCCCTCGGCGCCAACGCGGTGACCTGCTCCGACTCCGGCGGCTACGTCGTCGACGACAAGGGCATCGACGTCGAGCTGCTCAAGCAGGTCAAGGAGGTCGAGCGCGGGCGGATCTCCGACTACGCGGCCCGGCGCGGCGCGTCGGCGCGGTTCGTCGCGAACGGCAGCGTCTGGGACGTGCCGGGCGATGTCGCGCTGCCCTCCGCGACCCAGAACGAACTGGACGCGGCCGCGGCGGCCACCCTGATCGGCAACGGCGTCAAGGCGGTCTCCGAGGGCGCCAACATGCCCACCACTCCCGACGCGGTCCACCTGTTCCAGCAGGCGGGCGTCGCCTTCGGCCCCGGCAAGGCGGCCAACGCGGGCGGTGTCGCGGTCAGCGCGCTGGAGATGAGCCAGAACCACGCGCGCACCTCGTGGTCGCGGGAGCGGGTCGAGGGCGAGCTGACCGACATCATGAACAGCATCCACGACGTCTGCCACGAGACCGCCGAGCGTTACGGCGTCGCGGGCGACTACGTCAGCGGCGCGAACATCGCGGGCTTCGAGCGGGTCGCGGGCGCGATGCTGGAGCAGGGTGTGATCTGACGGGGGCCGGACTCCGGAAAGGGCTCGTACGACCGGCCTCGGCCGTACGGGCCCTTCGTCATGTCCGGGCTCAGGCAGTCTCGGGAACCGGTTGCGGGCCGATGGCCATCACGGCGAGGACCGTCAGCCGCATGACGGCGCCGCCGGCCAGCGCCGCGAGGAGGCCGTCGACATGGACGCCGTAGTCCATCTGCGAGCCGATCCAGGAGACGAGCAGCCAGAGCAACGTGTCCTGGACGATCCCGATCGCGGCGAGTGCGAGCACCGCGCCCGGGGGAGCGGTGCGGACGGCGCTGGGGTAGGTGTGGACGAGCTGGTTCACGAGGAGGAAGACGACACCGCTCAGGACCACTTCCCAGGGCGGGTCCTCGACGATCAGGGAGATGCCGGGCAGCGCGGCGACGGAGAGGGCCGCACCGAGGTACGTGCCTACTATGCGTCTTCGTTTGTACATGGACCGGATCATCGAACCGGCACGGCGGTCCCACAAGCCCTTGTCACGGAGAGGAAGTGGAGGCCTTCCTGCGAGTTCCGTGGCTGTGGAGGGCGGGCCGAGGCCGGGTCAGGTGTTCGGGTGCAGCGGCAGGTTCGCCGTGGAGATCGGACCGGTGTCTGCAGCGGGCGCAGCGGCCCGGTTCGGGTGCGCGGAAGGCGCGGTCGCAGCCGTCGCAGTTCTGGAGCGGGTGCGGGCGGGCGGTCACCGGGACGGTGGGTGTCCGGGGCGGCAGCGACTCCGTGAGCCGGTGCGACATGACGCCCGCCGGATGGCGCAGCGGTTCCCGAGGGAGGCCCGAGGTCAGCGTGGCCCGTACGGCCTCGGGCGCGACACCGCGTTCCAGCCAGGCACTGACGGCCGGAGCGAGGCGGTTCACGTCGCGCTCCGAGAGCAGGAGACGCGGGTCCTCCCGGTGGAGGCTCGCGAGGAGCACGGTGGCCGTGTGGTGGCGGCCCGGGTCGTGGGTACCGGGGGTGGGGAGGGGGCGTTTTGGCATCGGTGCTGGTGCTGGTGCTGGTGCTGGTGCCGGGCCCGGTACCGGTGCCGTATGCGGTGCCGTTGTGGTTGCGGTGGTGGGCGCCGGTGTGGGAGGGAGTCCGGCCGCCGGTGACACGGCCGCGCGCTCGCGCTCGGGTCTCCGGGGCGCTCCCGGTGCCGGGGCGGGCTCGGATGCCGTCGGCCGGGGGGCGGGAACGGCGGGCCTCTGTGGCTGGTTGTACGACACCGTGTGCGTGACGACCCGGCCGCTCGGTAGCCGCTCCCGCCTGCGGGACAGATAGCCGTGGGCCTCCAGCTCCCGCAGACCCGCCGCGATGCGCGTCTCGCCCTCCCGGAAACGCGCGGCGAGCGACTTGATGTCGACGCGGCCCCCGGCGGGCAGCGACTGGATGTGGACGGCGAGCCCGATCGCGGTCAGGGAGAGCGCGCGGTGCTGGGTGAGGTGGTTGCCGACCGTCGTGAACCGCGTGGTGTGGCGGACGTTGATGTGGGTGACGCCCCGCAGAATCCGGGGCTGGGCGCACGGGGGCGCGCTAAAGTTCTGGGTATCCATCGGGAAGGGTTCTGCTTCCTTGTTGGTGAGGCCCTCGATCGGGATGCCAGTCCCGGCCGGGGGCCGTTGTCTGTCTGCGGTTGTGTTGCCGCCGCGAGCATATGCCCGGCAATAGCCTCTAAATCCAGCCCGGTTGGCGATTGTCACCCTTGCGGGTGATGAGCCGGCCTCGGGGAGGCTGGTGGGTTGGTAGGGGGTTCTCACCTCGGGGTTTTCAAAAGCCTTTGATGTCGTGGGCGGCCGCGTCGCGGCTCACCGGGTCGTGGAACTCCGCGATCCGGTGAGTGCGGGGGCGGGTGCCGTGGTCGCGAGGCGCAGTTCGGCCCAGACCGTTTTGCGCGGGGCGGGTCCCGGTGTCACGCCCCAGCGGTCCGCGAACGCGTCCACGAGGAGCAGGCCGCGGCCCGAGTCGATGTCGGCCTCCGCCGCACCGAGTCGGGGAAGCCGGTCACCCACGGTGTCCGTCGCCTCGATGCGGAGGGTGTCGCCGACGACGTACAGCGTGAGCCGGAAGTCGCGTCCCGGCACGCGTCCGTGTGTCGCCGCGTTCGTCGCGAGCTCCGCGACGATCTGGTCGGCCGGGTTCAACGGCAGCTCCCAGGAGCGGAGTTGTTCGGTCGCGAGCAGCCTGGCCAGACGGGCACCGCGTGGCGTGGGGGACAGCAGCACGCTGAAGTTGCGGACGGGTTCGACGCGTTGGGCCTCGGGCCCGGCGGTTTCCTGATTCACGTCACTCAGCGTGTCCGACTCCGCCTACGGTGAGCTGCGATGACGTCGGTGCGTACGGGGTTTGTCCGGTCGTTGTCCCGATCTGTCCCGGCTGTCCTGGGTGTCGTACGGGAACGGTGCGCGTTGGAGGTGGGTGGGCGTGAGCAGCGAGAGTGCGGACGAGCCGGGGCGGGACGTGAGCCCCGAGGACGAGATCGCCCCGGTGGTCGAGGCGACCGGCCGCCAGGTCAGGCTCTGGCGAGAGGCGGCCGGGATGCGGGTGGTCGAGTTCGGGCGGGCGATCGGGTACGGGGAGGACCTGGTCCGGAAGGTGGAGCGTGGGGCGCGGATTCCCCGGGCGGACTTCCTGGACCGCGCGGACGACGTCCTGGACGCCGGCGGGCATCTCCGGGCCTTCACGGAGGACATGGAGAAGGCCCGGTACCCGAAGAAGGTCCGCGAGCTGAAGATGCTGGAGGAGCGGGCGGTCGAACTGCTGCTGTACAGCAACCACAACATCCATGGGTTGTTGCAGACGCCCGAGTACGCGCGTGCGTTGCTCGGCACCTGGCGGCCGGCCTATTCGCCGGACGAGCTGGAGCGGATGGTTGCCGCGAGGGTGGCCCGCAAGTCTGTCTTCGAGCGGTCGCCGGCTCCCGAACTCGGCTTCGTCCAAGAAGAGGTGACCTTGCGCCGACCTGTCGGGGGCACAATGGTGCTGCGCCGCCAGCTCGAGCACATGCTGGAGGTGGCCCGATTGCCGTTCGTGGAGCTTCAAGTGATGCCGACAGCGCACGCGAATCATCCGGGAACGGGTGGGTTGGTCGAGGTGCTGAAGTTCCATGACGGCTCGGGAGTGGGGCGTACCGACGGTGACTTCGGAGGCCGACCGGTATCCGAACCGAGGCAACTCAGGGTCCTCGAACTGCGCTATGGCATCATCCGGGCCCAGGCCCTTTCGCCCGAGGAGTCCCTGGCCTTCATCGAGCAAATGCTGGGGGAGACATGACCCGCGAGACGTCGGCCCGCGTTGATTCCGGACTGCGGTGGGCCAAGAGCACATACAGCAGCAGTAGCAACGGAAACGACTGCGTCGAGATAGCCCCCACCCCCACCGCGATCCACATCCGCGACTCCAAGAACCCGGGCGGCGCACGCCTGGCGACGGCCCCCACCGCCTGGTCGGCGTTCATCGGCTTCGTCGCCCAGGACTGACCGAGGGAGCGGCGATCCACCCGCAGAGCTACGCCCGTACCGTGTTCGCCGCCCTGGGCGGAGTCGTCGAGATCGGCGCGGTGAACCACGCCGGCACCTGGGACCTGGCCGATGTCTCGGTGGGGGACTTCCTGGCGCCCAGGGGCGAGGACATCGCACGGATCATGGCGGCGGTCCGGACGATCGGCCGGTTCGACGCGCCCGTGATGGCCATCTCGGACGAGCTGGGATACCTGCGCGAGCACCCGGTCGAGGCGCCGTTCCTCCTGCTCTGGTCGGCGGGAGTCACCTGGGTTCCGGAGTCGGCGGAGAACGTCGCGTATCTGGAGGAGCCGCACGTCGTACGCCGGATGTGCCGCATGGGCGCGGATCTCCAACTGGCCAATCTGCTGGACGCCTTGGTGACCGCCGGCATCGCGGCCGGAGTGGACGCCGAGGAGGGCGGGAGCCTGGTCGCCGGGATCATCCGCGTCGCCTGTGAGCTCGTGGGCGACACCGGGCGCAACACTCCCGAAGGCGTCTTCCGGATGTGGCGGGTGGCCGAGCTGCCGGACACCCTGCGCCCGGACTCCGGTGCGCCGGAGCAGGGCAAGGCGGGGTACAGGGCGTACGACGCGGAGCTGGAGCGGTTGCTCGCGCCGTTCTGAGGCCCGCTGGGAGAGCGGTCACTGCATGTTCTGCACGTGCGGATGGTCGTACGAGGACACGCACACGTAGATCTGCATGCTGTAGCCGCGGCCGATGTTGAGCCGGGTGGCGCAGGCCGGGCCGAGGAAATGCAGGCCGTCGTACTCGGCGTCCTCCAGGGGTCGCCAGCTGCCGCTGCCGCCGTCCCATTCGGAGCCGTCGACGGTGAGCAACGGGCGGACGTCCGCGCCGCACTCGGGGCAGGACATCGGGAACGGATCGCTGAAACTCCAGGGCGCGTGGCCGCCGAGCTTGCAGCCGGGGGCGACGCTGAGGTCGTACTGGTAGTCGACGACCTCGATGTCGTCCTCGTCGTCCGGGTTCTCGTCGTCCGGGTCCTGTTCGTCCTCCCAGGCCTCGATCCGGTCCGCCAGTTCCTCGGGGAGTTCGTGCGGCGCCGGGTACTCGGTGACCGTCTCGGGGTGGAGGAGGCACGGTTCGGGCAGGTAGTCGTCGCTGCCGATCACCGACGGCTCCGGGGGCGCGGGGAGCGGGTCGGTGACGTCGGCGGAGGCCCGCCAGTACAGCTCGGCGGCGGGGAGGTGGTCCTCGTCGTGGTCGAAGGGGCACCAGAGGACTTGCAGCAGGTCGGTGCCGGCCGGGCGGGGCAGCGTGGGGATGTCGGCGGCGTAGAGCTGGACCGCGGGGATGAGCGGGACCGGGCCGTCCTGCGGTATCCGCGTCTTCGCGACGGCACGGTCGACGATCACGCGCTCCTCGGGGGTGAGGAAGTCGGCGCCCTCGGCACGAGGCCGGGTCCAGCCGTCGGCGAGGATGCGCCGCCGTAGCCGTACGTCGTCGGGGGCCAGACCGCTGTGCGTGGGCGCGTCATGATCCGGACAGGTGGGCCACGGCTCGTCGGCGGGCCACAGGAGGGGGCCGCCGATCGAACTGTCCCTGACCGTAGGGGTACTTGGACGCGGATGCAGTCGGACGGCGGTACGGGCCAGGGGTGCGAGCTCGGGGAACAGCGTGGTGATGTCCAGGGGCCGCGGGGGAGTGGTGCGAGACATGGGGTGAGGCTACGGGCTCGACGAGACCTGTGATCAAGGGACATGGGACGCATCCCGGTCGGGCGGGGCCGGTGGCGTACTGACCGAGGAAGCGGGGTCGCGCACGGTGCCCTGCCGTGAGGTGGCCGCCGTGTCGAATCGGCGTTCCCTGTAAGTTCACTTGTGCGTACGGGCGTTGTCGAACTGGACGTGACGGGGGTTGCGGCATGGCGGGAAATCGGCCGGGGGACTGGCATGTCCTGGACCTGGACAAGGACCCGACGCCGGGGGATCCGGACCGGGTGCGGCAGCTCTCGAAGAATCTGCACGACTTCGCGGACGACGTGTCGGACGCGCTGCGCCTGATCAAGGGGATGGCGGACGAGGACGCTGTCCTGCAGTGGGCGGGGAAGTCGGCGAAGGCGTTCCAGGACGAGTTCTCGAGTGTTCCGAAGCAGCTGAGGAAGCTGAAGAAGTCGTACGAGATGGCGGGGGACGCGCTCGCCGACTACTGGCCGAAGCTGGAGCGTGCGCAGGCGCTGGCGGACAAGGCTCTCGCCAAGGGCCGCGAGGCCCAGTCCGACCTGACCTCCGCCAAGTCCCGTCTGTCGTCCGCCGATTCGTGGGTGACGCGGGCCGGCAAGGAAGCGGACAAGTACAAGGACGATCCGACCGGCAGCAAGGACACCGAGAAGCCGGACGAGGCGAAGGTGCGGGCCGCGACGCGGGACGCCCAGCACGCGAAGTCGGCGCAGACCTCGGCTCAGTCGGATGTGACGGACGCGAACAGTGCGCTGGACGCGGCGAAGAAGATGGCGGCGGACGCCCGCAGGATGCGGGAGGAGGCGGCGCGGGACGCCAAGAACAAGATCGATGAGGCGTCCGACGCCGGTATTCACAACCGGAAGTGGTGGGAGGAGGTCGGGGACTGGTTCTCCGACAACTGGGACACCATCGTCACGGTGTGCAAGGTCGTCGTGGCGGTGTTGGGCGTCATCGCGATGATCATCGGGGGGCCGATCCTCGGTGCGATCGTGCTGATCGCGGCGCTGGTCGTGCTCGCCGACACGCTCAACAAGTACGCGAAAGGGCAGGCGTCCCTATGGGATGTGGCCTTCGCCGCGCTGGACTGCATACCGGGCATGAAGGGGCTCACCACGCTCGGCGGACTCGCCAAGGGCATGAAAACCCTCGGCAAGGGCGGGCTCAAGGCCATGGCGATGGGCTTGGGGAAGGGCGGTCTCCGGCGCGGGATCGACGACGCGGTGAGCAAGGGCAAGCGAGCCCTGGGACGCACCAAAAAGGGCGACCCGATTGACATGGTCTCCGGCGAGATGCTGATGGAGGAGACCGACGTCGAACTGCCGGGGCTGCTCCCACTGGTCCTGCGGCGTACGCATCTTTCGACGTACCGGTGGGGCCGTTCCTTCGGCGCATCCTGGGCTTCGACCCTGGACGAACGCCTTGAGCTGGACGAAGAGGGCGCAGCGTTCGCGGTAGAGGACGGCATGATTCTTCTCTACCCGGTGCCTGAACCGGGCGCCACGGTCATGCCGCTGGAGGGCCCCCGCTGGCCGCTGGACTGGGACGGCACGCCCGATACCCCGATGCGCATCACCAACCCGGTCACAGGTATCACCCGGCACTTCGCCCCTCGGGCGGCTCCGGCCACAGCCGACGAAGCATTCACACTTCCCGTTGCCGCGATCACCGACCGCAATGGCCTCCGCATCGACTTCGACCGTGATGCAGGCGGCGTCCCTGTCGCGGTACGTGATTCCGGCGGTCGGTATCTCCACGTCGACACCGAGGGCGACCGCGTCGTCCGGCTTCGTCTGCGCAACCCGGAGGACGGCCTGGAGGGCTCGGTCCTGAGGCGCTACGGCTACAGCCCCGATGGCGACCTGACCGAGATCTACAACTCCAGCGGTTTGCCGTTGAAGCTCACGTACGACACCCATGCACGCATCACGTCGTGGACCGACCGGAACGGCTGCTGGTATCGCTTCACCTACGACGACCAGGACCGCTGCATACGTGGCGAGGGCGCCGACGGCCTCCTCTCTTGCACGATCGCGTACGACGAGGAACACCTCGATACGCGATACACCGATGCACTCGGCAACACGACGGCCTATCGGCACAACGAGTTGTACCAACTCGTCGCCGTGACGGATCCTCTTGGCCACACGACGTATTCGGAGTGGGACCGTTACGACCGACTGCTGTCGCGTACGGATCCGCTCGGTCAGACGACGCGTTACGAGTACGACGATCACGGCGCGCCGACGGCGGTCATCCGGCCGGACGGCCATCGGGAGTCGGCAGAGAACAATGCGTTCGGCCAGCCCGTGTCGGTGATCCAGGCCGACGGCCACGTCTGGCGGATGGAGTACGACACCTTCGGGAACCTGACAGCCGAGACGGACCCCACGGGAGCCCGGATCTCCTACCGGTACAACGCGATCGGTGCGCTCACCGCAGTGACCGACGCCGGCGGCCGCACCGCTCTGGTGGAACCCGACGCGACAGGGCTGCCCGTCGCGTCCACTGACGCCGAGGGTGCGACGACGCGGTACGAGCGTGACGCGTTCGGCAGAGTAGTTGCCGAGACCGCCCCGGACGGGGCGGTGACCCGATTCGGTTGGACGCGGGAGGGCTGGTTGAGCCACTGCGTTCTGCCTGACGGTGGCACGGAACGCCGTGTCTACGATGCCGAGGGCAACGTCCTTGAGCGCACGGACGCCCTGGAACAGGTGACACGCTTCGAGTACGGCGGATTCGATTTGCCTGTGGCTCGAATCGACTCCGACGGCTCCCGCCTGCAGTTCTCCTACGACGGCGAACTGCGCGTCACTTCGGTCAGCAACCAACTCGGCCTCGCATGGCGCTACTTCTATGACGCCTCGGGCCGGTTGGTCCGCGAGCAGGACTTCGGTGGCCGTTCACAGAGCTATCGGTTCGATGCGGCTGGTCGGCTCACCGGGCAGACCAACGGCGAGAACCAGTCCATCGACTACGTTCGCGACCACTACGGCAAGGTAGTGGAGCAGCGGACACCCGAAGGGGTCACGACCTATGCCTATGACCCGGTCGGCAACGTGTATCGCGTGGTCAGCGGTCAGACGGAGCTGACGTACGAGCGTGATGCCCGCGGCCGGGTGCTCGCCGAAACCTGCAACGGCGCCACCGTGCGCTCGACCTACGACTCGCTCGGCAGACGCACCCGCCGGGTGACCCCCTCGAATGCCGAGAGCATCTGGGAGTACGACGGACGGGACAGACCGGTGCTGCTGCGGACGGCAGGCAGAACCGTCACGTTCGCGTACGACGAGGTCGGGCGGGAGGTAGAGCGCCGCTTGGGCGCCACCGCACTGAGCCAGACCTGGGGAGCGGGCGGCAGGTTGAACTCGCAGACACTGACCTCGCGTCCCTCGGAGCAGTTCGAACCGGACCTGATCCAGCACCGCGTATACCGATATCACCCGGATGGCGCGGTCGCCGCGATCAGTGACTCGCTCGACGGCGATCGTGCCGTCGATGTCGACAACGTGGGCCGGATCACCGGTATCACGGCGGCGGTCTGGTCGGAACGCTATGCGTACGACGCCGCAGGCAACGTTCTGCAAGGCGAATGCCGACAGAACACGGCTGCCCGACCCGCACGGCAGAACGAAAGCGGGTGGGTTCGCAGGGTCGGGGACATCCGCTACGAATACGACGGCCAAGGCCGGGTGACAGTCAGGCGCAAGAAGCGCCTGTCGCGCAAGGCCGATGTCTGGCATTACACCTGGGACAGCCAGGATCGCCTGGTCGCGGTGACCACGCCCGACGGCACCAAGTGGGTCTATCGGTACGACCCCTTCGGGCGGCGTATCGCCAAACAGCGTCTCGCCGGCGCCGGCGAGACGGTGGTCGAAGAGGTGACCTTCACCTGGGACGGATTCGTCCTGGCCGAGCAGGTCGTCAGGTCGGACGACGGAGCGTCCACATGCACCGTGTGGGACTGGGAACGGGATCGGTTCAGTCCTGTCACCCAGGTGGAGAGGGTGCTCTCGGAAGATCTCTCCCAGGAGTGGGTGGACAAGCAGTTCCACGGCATCGTGACCGATCTCGTCGGAACTCCCACCGAACTCGTCGATGAGCACGGGGAGCTGGGGTGGAAGGCGCGAGCGACGGCATGGGGGGCGTTGCTCGAGGGTCGTGGTTCCGCCGGCGTGTACTGCCCTCTGGCCTTTCCGGGCCAGTACCGAGACCCTGAAACGGCACTCCATTACAACTACCAGCGGCACTATGATCCGGAGACCGGCCAGTACGTCTCCTTGGACCCCCTTGGTCTTGCACCAGGGCCGAATCCCCGTGGATATGTCCAGAATCCATTCACCGCCGTGGACCCGTTCGGGCTTTCGCCGGCTTGTGAGAATGCCGCGCGCGATGCCGCCCGACGGCGGGCCGACCAAGAGCAGGCGCGGCCGGGGGCCAACAAGGACACCAGGCCCACAAGTGCCGCCGGGCTTTCCGTTCCGGGGCATGACGCACCGTTCAGCGGTGCCAGTATCAAGGGCGGCGGCGACCACAATCTGCATCCGGACGTGCGGGCTGCCTACGATCGGGTTCCGCTGGGACAGCGCCCGGCGGGCAATCAGCACGGGCGATGCGGCGAGGCGGAGGCGCTGTCGGACGCCATGAATGCCGGGGTGGATCCGCGGGGCGGTGTAATGGCCTCTGTGGACGTACGTGCCGCAGGCAATCCAAAGCACGGCGTGCCCAAGGCGCCGTGCTCCTCATGCCAACATGTGCTTGATCAGCTCGGGATTACGGCGGTGACTTAGAAATGGGCCAGGAGATCAATTCGCGGTGGTCCGCGGAGACGGATCGCGTTTTGCGGGGGGCTGGCTGGCAGCCGGGCCGATCGGTACCCACCGGCGAGTGGGAAAGCGCGCTCCGCGAGCGCGGCGGCTTCGAGATGCACGAGAGCGCTCGGAGGTTCCTCGCCGAGTTCGGTGGGCTGGAGAGCAACGAGCGAGGGCCGGGGAAAACCATGGCCCGCATGGGGTTCAGGCTCGACCCGACCGTGGCCGAGTGGGACGACGAAATCTTTGACGTACTCAGCGAAGAGGCCGGCGCCGATCTCTACCCGATCGGGGAAGCCGACCGTCGCAACAGCTACCTGGGCATCGCTCCGAACGGTGCGGTCTTCATCGGCATGGACAGCGTCACGCTGCTCGCGGAAACCGCGGACCGGGCGCTGGAGAAACTGGTCGAGGGAATCCGCTAGGCAGGGACCCACCGCGCCGGTGTGCGGAGGCGGGCGCCGCGGCTCAACGGCACGTTGACACCGGAGCTGTACGCCGCGCTGCGTGCCGAGGGCCCTGGTGGCATCGCCGACAACGCCATCAGGGACACGCTCACGTTCGTGCCGTTCGGGCAGCTGCCGCCGTGGTTCAGGTGGCAGACGGCGCGGATGAGAGTGCTGGACAAGCTGGAGTACCTGTGGATGCGGTCCAAGGATGCCGTCGGTGACACCTGGCGATGGTTGCGCCGAAGGCGCTGACCACCGATGGGGGCGCGTGTGACGCCAGAGCAATCCTGGGAAGCCGCGAAGCGGCTGTACCCGTTGGGGAGCGTCGCCCGGGGCACGGTGAAGGACCGACTTCCATACGGAGTCCTCCGTCGAAGTCGCATGGCCGGCACGGGGGTCGGGCTCGACCCGAACGACGGCCTCTAGTGCGTCAGCCGTTGCCCCAGGACCGGCAACAACCGATCCCTCAGCAGCTGTCTCGCGGGCTCCGACGACAGCCACAGGAGCTTGTGGCGAGTGCCGTCCCGCATCGTCGCCGTCATCCCGGACGTCGTGAGGCCCCTGTGGAGGCGCGCCTCCGACAGCTCCGCCAGGGCGATCACCTTGTTCGTGCGGTGGGCCGACCGGATGCTCTCCGCGTCGTAGGCGACCACCTGGTAAGGGTCCTTCGCCGTCACTCCGGAGCCGCTCATCGAGTTCGCCACGGAATCCATCAGGCCTCTGCGCACGCGGATCAGAGCGTCCGGGAGCAGCAGCAGTTCGCCGTGTATCCAGTCCAGCCACCCCGTCGTACAGGTACGGGCCAGGAGGCGGGCGGGGAGCAGACGCAGCCGAGAGGCCCGGGTGACCGCCTCGTCCAGGAGGGAGCTCCAGGCATCGAGGGAGCGGACACGGCGGGGCTCCTGGCCGGTATGGGTGGGGGAGATGAAGAAGAGGTCGGCCCAGCCGCTCCGGTGCAACTCCACGGTCAGACGGACGTGCCAGTCGGTCGATGCGATCTGAAGGGCCAGGTGCTCGCGGTCGTCCGTCCACAGCACGGGGGACGCCTGGAGCCCTTCTGCCGACCAGAACCGGCTGCGGTGCTCCAGCAGTTCTGCCATCTCGTCCAGGGGTATGCCTTCTCGCGCCACGTCGGTGATCCTTCCGCAACGCGATCTCTCCGTGCAGCGCCGGCCCACTCTCACGGCATGTTCACGCCATCACGGAAGGGTGCCGGTTCGGGCTCGGGCTTCGGTGGGACTCGCCCCGGGATCTTGGTCCCGGGATCTTGGTCGTGCCGGGGTTTGACCTTCGTCACCTTGGGGGTACGATCTCCGGCTCGATTGGCCAGCCCCCCGTCCCGTATGGCAGACTAGCGGGGTTGCTCGGTCGAGCGCCGATGCTGCGCGCCTCCCGTCGGGAGGACTGGAAGCGAGTCCCACAGTACTCGTCGCCCAATCTGTCGTGAGGCAGCGCTGGGGCGGACGTACGGGAATCTTCCGGGAAGTGTCAGCGGGGTGCAGACCAGGTGCCCGGTGGCCTTGCGTTGGGAAGTTCAACGCAGCCTGCCCCCGGTCCTGCGGTTGCTTTAGGGCGGGCCGCGTCCCTCGTAGGGAAATCCTCTTCGGAGATCTCTGTCGGCAGGAGCGCGACACACCCGACCGCGTGGGTCGGAGACCAGGACGCCAGTCCTCGGGTACCAGAGCGTTTTTTTCGAGACAAAGGACTACTAGTAGCCATGGCGGGACAGAAGATCCGCATCCGGCTCAAGGCCTACGACCACGAGGTCATCGATTCCTCGGCGAAGAAGATCGTCGAGACGGTGACGCGAACTGGTGCGTCGGTCGCGGGCCCGGTGCCGCTGCCCACTGAGAAGAACGTGTACTGCGTCATCAAGTCGCCGCACAAGTACAAGGACTCGCGCGAGCACTTCGAGATGCGCACGCACAAGCGCCTCATCGACATCCTCGACCCGACTCCGAAGACCGTTGACTCTCTGATGCGACTCGACCTCCCGGCCGGTGTCGACATCGAGATCAAGCTCTAGGGATCGGTGATCTGAGAATGGCTAAGCAGATCAAGGGCATCCTGGGCGAGAAGCTCGGCATGACGCAGGTGTGGGACGAGAACAACCGCGTTGTTCCCGTCACCGTCGTCAAGGCCGGTCCGAACGTCGTGACCCAGGTCCGTACGAATGACTCCGACGGCTACGAGTCGGTCCAGATCGCCTTCGGCGAGATCGACCCTCGCAAGGTGAACAAGCCCCTCAAGGGTCACTTCGCCAAGGCCGACGTCACTCCCCGCCGCCACCTCGTCGAGATCCGTACCGCTGACGCCAGCGAGTACACCCTCGGCCAGGAGATCACCGCCGAGGTGTTCGAGGCCGGCGTCAAGGTGGACGTGACCGGCAAGAGCAAGGGCAAGGGCTTCGCCGGTGTCATGAAGCGTCACAACTTCAAGGGCCTCGGCGCCGGTCACGGTGTCCAGCGCAAGCACCGCTCCCCCGGCTCCATCGGTGGCTGTGCCACCCCGGGTCGTGTGTTCAAGGGCGTCCGCATGGCGGGCCGCATGGGCAACGAGCGGGTCACCACCCAGAACCTGACCGTTCACGCCGTTGACGCGGAGAAGGGCCTGCTCCTCATCAAGGGAGCCATCCCGGGTCCGAACGGCGGCCTCGTCCTGGTCCGTACCGCGGCCAAGGGGGCTTGAGGACATGAGCACCATTGACATTCTGTCGCCCTCCGGCGACACCGCCGGGACCGTTGAGCTCCCGGCCGAGATCTTCGACGTAGAGAAGATCAGCATTCCGCTGCTTCACCAGGTCGTCGTCGCGCAGCTGGCCGCCGCCCGTCAGGGCACGCACAAGGTCAAGCGTCGTGGCGAGGTCCGTGGTGGTGGCCGCAAGCCTTACCGCCAGAAGGGCACCGGCCGCGCCCGTCAGGGTTCGACCCGCGCGCCGCAGTTCGCCGGCGGTGGCGTCGTCCACGGCCCCACCCCGCGTGACTACTCGCAGCGGACCCCGAAGAAGATGAAGGCCGCGGCCCTGCGCCACGCCCTCACCGACCGGGCCCGCAACGCTCGCATCCACGTCATCACCGGCGTGATCGAGGGCGAGACCCCCTCCACCAAGGCCGCGAAGAGCTTCCTCGGCAAGGTCAGCGAGCGCAAGAACGTGCTCCTGGTCATCGAGCGCTCCGACGAGGCCGCGCTGCTCTCCGCGCGCAACCTGCCCCAGGTCCACATCCTGGAGCCGGGCCAGCTCAACACGTACGACGTTCTCGTCTCGGACGACGTGGTCTTCACCCAGGCCGCTTTCGAGTCCTTCGTGTCTGGCCCCCAGGCCGCTGACACCGAAGGGAGCGAAGCCTGATGGCTACGCGTCACCCGAGCATTGCCTCGAAGGCCGCCAAGGCCAAGAAGGTCGCACGCGTCGCCAAGGCGAAGCGCCACGAGCTCGAAGGCAAGAACACCGTCGAGACCCCGCTGAGCAAGAGCTTCACGGATCCCCGTGACGTCCTCCTCAAGCCGGTCGTCTCGGAGAAGAGCTACGCGCTGCTGGACGAGGGCAAGTACACCTTCGTCGTGGACCCGCGGGCCAACAAGACCCAGATCAAGCAGGCCGTCCAGGCGGTCTTCTCGGTCAAGGTCACCGGGGTCAACACGATCAACCGTCAGGGCAAGCGCAAGCGCACCAAGACGGGCTTCGGCAAGCGTGCTGACACCAAGCGCGCGATCGTGACCCTCGCTGAGGGCGACCGTATCGACATCTTCGGCCAGGCCTCCTAACGGAGCGCCCTGGTCCGAATATCGGACGAGGACTGAGAAATGGGAATCCGCAAGTACAAGCCGACTACGCCGGGCCGTCGTGGCTCCAGCGTCGCCGACTTCGTCGAGGTCACGCGGTCCACGCCGGAGAAGTCGCTGGTCCGCCCGCTGCACAGCAAGGGCGGCCGTAACAACGCCGGTCGTGTGACCGTTCGCCACCAGGGTGGCGGACACAAGCGCGCCTACCGAGTGATCGACTTCCGTCGTCACGACAAGGACGGCGTGCCGGCGAAGGTCGCGCACATCGAGTACGACCCCAACCGCACCGCGCGCATCGCGCTGCTGCACTACGCGGACGGCGAGAAGCGCTACATCCTCGCCCCCCGCAACCTGTCGCAGGGTGACCGCGTCGAGAACGGTCCCGGGGCCGACATCAAGCCGGGCAACAACCTGGCGCTCCGCAACATCCCGGTCGGTACCACGATCCACGCGATCGAGCTCCGCCCCGGTGGCGGTGCCAAGTTCGCGCGTTCCGCCGGTACCTCCGTGCAGCTGCTCGCGAAGGAGGGCACGATGGCCCACCTTCGTATGCCCTCCGGTGAGATCCGCCTGGTCGACCAGCGCTGCCGCGCCACGGTCGGCGAGGTCGGCAACGCCGAGCAGAGCAACATCAACTGGGGTAAGGCCGGCCGTAAGCGCTGGCTGGGCGTTCGCCCGTCCGTCCGCGGTGTCGCGATGAACCCGGTCGACCACCCGCACGGTGGTGGTGAGGGCAAGACCTCCGGTGGTCGCCACCCGGTCTCCCCGTGGGGTCAGAAGGAGGGTCGTACTCGTTCGCCGAAGAAGGCTTCGAGCAAGTACATCGTCCGCCGCCGCAAGACGAACAAGAAGCGCTAGGAGCGGGTTTAGATGCCGCGCAGTCTCAAGAAGGGGCCCTTCGTCGACGACCACCTCGTAAAGAAGGTGGACGTACAGAACGAAGCCGGCACCAAGAACGTCATCAAGACCTGGTCCCGTCGCTCGATGATCATCCCGGCCATGCTCGGCCACACGATCGCGGTGCACAACGGCAAGACCCACATCCCGGTGTTTGTCACCGAGTCGATGGTCGGCCACAAGCTCGGCGAGTTCTCGCCGACGCGCACCTTCCGGGGTCACGTCAAGGACGACCGGAAGTCGAAGCGCCGCTAACGCGGGGTGGAATCGACCATGACAGACACTGGAAGGACAACCATGGAAGCCAGGGCCCAGGCGCGGTACATCCGCGTTACGCCCATGAAGGCCCGCCGAGTGGTGGACCTTATCCGTGGCATGGATGCCACGGAGGCTCAGGCGGTCCTGCGTTTCGCCCCGCAGGCCGCGAGCGTGCCGGTCGGCAAGGTGCTTGACAGCGCCATTGCCAACGCCGCACACAACTACGACCACACCGACGCCGGCAGCCTCGTCATCTCTGAGGCCTACGTCGACGAGGGCCCGACCCTGAAGCGGTTCCGTCCGCGTGCCCAGGGCCGCGCCTACCGGATCCGCAAGCGGACCAGCCACATCACCGTGGTCGTCAGCAGCAAGGAAGGAACCCGGTAATGGGCCAGAAGGTTAACCCGCATGGGTTCCGGCTCGGCATCACCACGGACTTCAAGTCCCGCTGGTACGCCGACAAGCTGTACAAGGACTACGTCAAGGAAGACGTCGCCATCCGTCGGATGATGACGTCCGGCATGGAGCGCGCCGGCATCTCGAAGGTTGAGATCGAGCGCACCCGTGACCGCGTGCGGGTGGACATCCACACCGCGCGTCCGGGCATCGTCATCGGCCGCCGTGGCGCCGAGGCCGACCGCATCCGCGGCGACCTCGAGAAGCTCACGGGCAAGCAGGTCCAGCTGAACATCCTCGAGGTCAAGAACCCCGAGACCGATGCTCAGCTGGTCGCCCAGGCCGTTGCCGAGCAGCTTTCCTCCCGCGTCTCCTTCCGTCGCGCCATGCGTAAGAGCATGCAGGGCACGATGAAGGCCGGCGCCAAGGGCATCAAGATCCAGTGCGGCGGCCGCCTCGGCGGCGCCGAGATGTCCCGCTCGGAGTTCTACCGCGAGGGCCGCGTGCCCCTGCACACGCTCCGTGCGAACGTCGACTACGGCTTCTTCGAGGCCAAGACGACCTTCGGCCGTATCGGTGTGAAGGTCTGGATCTACAAGGGCGACGTCAAGAACATCGCCGAGGTTCGCGCCGAGAACGCCGCTGCCCGTGCCGGCAACCGCCCGGCCCGTGGCGGCAACGACCGCCCGGCCGGCCGTGGTGGCCGCGGTGGCGAGCGTGGCGGTCGCGGCGGTCGTAAGCCGCAGACGGCTCCCGCTGCCGAGGCCCCCAAGGCCGAGGCTCCGGCTGCCGCTCCGGCTGAGAGCACCGGAACGGAGGCCTGACCGACATGCTGATCCCCCGTAGGGTCAAGCACCGCAAGCAGCACCACCCGAAGCGCCGTGGTCAGGCCAAGGGCGGCACGCAGGTTTCGTTCGGCGAGTACGGCATTCAGGCCCTCACGCCGGCGTACGTGACGAACCGCCAGATCGAGGCCGCTCGTATCGCGATGACCCGCCACATCAAGCGTGGCGGCAAGGTCTGGATCAACATTTATCCGGACCGCCCGCTCACGAAGAAGCCCGCCGAGACCCGCATGGGTTCCGGTAAGGGTTCCCCCGAGTGGTGGGTCGCGAACGTGCACCCGGGCCGGGTCATGTTCGAACTGTCCTACCCCAACGAGAAGATCGCCCGTGAGGCCCTCACTCGCGCAGCCCACAAGCTGCCGATGAAGTGCCGGATCGTCAAGCGCGAGGCAGGTGAAGCGTGATGTCGGCCGGTACCAAGGCGTCCGAGCTGCGCGAACTGGGTGACGAGGAGCTTCTCGCGAAGCTCCGCGAAGCCAAGGAAGAGCTGTTCAACCTCCGCTTCCAGGCGGCGACCGGTCAGCTCGAGAACCACGGTCGGCTCAAGGCCGTCCGCAAGGACATCGCGCGGATCTACACCCTCATGCGTGAGCGCGAGCTGGGCATCGAGACGGTGGAGAGCGCCTGATGAGCGAGAGCAACGTGACTGAGCAGAAGACCGACCGCGGTTTCCGCAAGACCCGTGAGGGTCTGGTCGTCAGCGACAAGATGGACAAGACCGTCGTCGTCGCTGTCGAGGACCGCGTGAAGCACGCGCTGTACGGCAAGGTCATCCGCCGTACGAACAAGCTCAAGGCCCACGACGAGCAGAACGCCGCCGGCGTCGGCGACCGCGTCCTCCTGATGGAGACCCGGCCGCTGTCCTCGACGAAGCGCTGGCGCATCGTCGAGATCCTCGAGAAGGCCAAGTAATTCTCTGAGGCCCCGGGAAGAAATTCCCGGGGGCCCCTCAGGTTCGTTCCGCCAGGCTCGGGGTGGGACCGTCCCAGACGGTCCCACCCCGGGAACCGGCAGACAAACAGGAGATAGACGTGATCCAGCAGGAGTCGCGACTGCGTGTCGCCGACAACACTGGTGCGAAGGAAATCCTTTGCATCCGTGTGCTCGGTGGCTCCGGTCGCCGCTACGCGGGCATCGGTGACGTCATCGTCGCCACCGTCAAGGACGCGATCCCCGGCGGCAATGTGAAGAAGGGTGACGTCGTCAAGGCTGTCATCGTTCGCACCGTCAAGGAGCGCCGCCGTCCGGACGGCTCGTACATCCGCTTCGACGAGAACGCCGCCGTCATTCTGAAGAACGACGGCGACCCTCGTGGCACCCGTATCTTCGGCCCTGTCGGCCGTGAGCTGCGCGAGAAGAAGTTCATGAAGATCATCTCGCTCGCGCCGGAGGTGCTGTAAGCATGAAGATCAAGAAGGGCGACCTGGTTCAGGTCATCACCGGTAAGGACAAGGGCAAGCAGGGCAAGGTCATTGCCGCTTACCCGCGCGACGAGCGCGTCCTGGTCGAGGGTGTCAACCGGGTCAAGAAGCACACGAAGGCCGGCCCGACCGCCAAGGGTTCGCAGGCCGGTGGCATCGTCACGACCGAGGCGCCCGTCCACGTCTCCAACGTCCAGCTGGTCGTTGAGAAGGACGGCAACAAGGTCGTCACGCGCGTCGGTTACCGCTTCGACGACGAGGGCAACAAGATCCGCGTTGCCAAGCGGACGGGTGAGGACATCTGATGGCTACCACCACTCCGCGTCTCAAGACGAAGTACCGCGAGGAGATCGCGGGCAAGCTGCAGGAAGAGTTCTCCTACGAGAACGTCATGCAGACCCCGGGCCTCGTGAAGATCGTGGTCAACATGGGTGTCGGCGACGCCGCCCGTGACTCGAAGCTCATGGACGGTGCCGTCCGTGACCTGACCACGATCACCGGTCAGAAGCCGGCCATCACCAAGGCCCGCAAGTCCATCGCGCAGTTCAAGCTGCGTGAGGGTCAGCCGATCGGTGCCCACGTCACGCTTCGTGGCGACCGCATGTGGGAGTTCCTGGACCGCACCCTGTCGCTCGCGCTTCCGCGCATCCGCGACTTCCGTGGTCTGTCCCCCAAGCAGTTCGACGGCCGTGGCAACTACACCTTCGGTCTCACGGAGCAGGTCATGTTCCACGAGATCGACCAGGACAAGATCGACCGTACCCGGGGCATGGACATCACCGTGGTGACCACGGCGACCAACGACGCTGAGGGCCGCGCCCTTCTCCGTCACCTCGGCTTCCCCTTCAAGGAGGCGTAAGCGAGATGGCGAAGAAGGCTCTGATTGCCAAGGCTGCTCGTAAGCCCAAGTTCGGTGTGCGTGGCTACACGCGCTGCCAGCGCTGCGGTCGTCCGCACTCCGTGTACCGCAAGTTCGGCCTGTGCCGCATCTGCCTTCGTGAGATGGCTCACCGTGGCGAGCTGCCGGGCGTGACCAAGAGTTCCTGGTAGTCCCTGTAATTCAGGGATCCAGGACTCTCGGTAAGTAAAGGGCTCTGTCAGGTGCCCACCTCTCCATGGCTTAGGCTAGGAGGGTTGGGCGCCTGATGCTCAGACGCCCGTGGGCATAGCCCACTTCAAACGCTTACTACGCCGTAGGTCCCCGCACCGCACCCGTCCCGCCACTGAGTGGGGAGAGGGATGGCGCATACAGGAAACCCCGGCGAGAGAGGCCGAAGGCCAATTCATGACCATGACTGATCCCATCGCAGACATGCTTACCCGTCTGCGTAACGCGAACTCGGCGTACCACGACGATGTCGCGATGCCGCACAGCAAGATCAAGTCGCACATCGCAGAGATCCTCCAGCAGGAGGGCTTCATCACCGGCTGGAAGGTCGAGGACGCCGAGGTCGGCAAGAAGCTCGTCCTCGAGCTGAAGTTCGGCCCGAACCGTGAGCGCTCCATCGCGGGCATCAAGCGGATCTCGAAGCCGGGTCTGCGTGTGTACGCGAAGTCCACCTCCCTGCCCAGGGTGCTCGGTGGCCTCGGCGTGGCGATCATCTCCACGTCGCACGGTCTCCTCACCGACAAGCAGGCCGGCAAGAAGGGCGTAGGCGGAGAAGTCCTCGCCTACGTCTGGTAGAAGGGAACGGAGGAAACAGCTATGTCGCGTATTGGCAAGCTCCCCATCACGGTTCCCGCCGGCGTGGACGTCACCATCGACGGCCGTACGGTCCAGGTGAAGGGCCCCAAGGGCACCCTCTCCCACACCGTCTCGGCGCCGATCGAGGTCGCCAAGGGTGAGGACGGCATTCTCAATGTCACCCGCCCGAACGACGAGCGTCAGAACAAGGCCCTGCACGGCCTGTCCCGCACGCTGGTGGCGAACATGATCACCGGCGTGACCACGGGTTACGTGAAGAAGCTCGAGATCAGCGGTGTCGGTTACCGCGTCCTGGCGAAGGGCTCCAACCTGGAGTTCTCGCTCGGCTACAGCCACTCGATCACTGTCGAGGCCCCCGAGGGCATCACCTTCAAGGTCGAGAACCCCACGCGGTTCTCGGTCGAGGGCATCGACAAGCAGAAGGTCGGAGAGGTTGCGGCCAACATCCGCAAGCTGCGCAAGCCCGACCCGTACAAGGCCAAGGGCGTCAAGTACGAAGGCGAAGTCATCCGCCGCAAGGTCGGAAAGGCGGGTAAGTAAGCCATGGCATACGGTGTCAAGATTGCTAAGGGCGACGCTTACAAGCGTGCTGCCATCAAGCGTCGTCACATCCGGATCCGTAAGCACATCTCGGGTACGGCTGAGCGTCCGCGCCTGGTCGTGACGCGCTCCAACCGTCACATCGTGGCCCAGGTCATCGACGACGTTAAGGGTCACACCCTCGCGTCGGCGTCGACCCTGGACACCACGGTCCGCGGTGCCGAGGGCGACAAGTCCGCGCAGGCCAAGTCGGTCGGCGCCCTGGTCGCCGAGCGCGCCAAGGCCGCCGGTGTCGAGGCTGTCGTATTCGACCGTGGTGGCAACCAGTACGCCGGGCGCATCGCCGCCCTGGCGGACGCCGCCCGCGAAGCCGGACTCAAGTTCTGAGTCGCCCGTCGCGCAGTGACTTCATTGACGCTGCGTAGCTAGCGGAAAAAGAGAGAGGTAATCCAATGGCTGGACCCCAGCGCCGCGGAAGCGGTGCCGGTGGCGGCGAGCGGCGGGACCGGAAGGGCCGTGACGGCGGCGCTGCTGCCGAGAAGACCGCGTACGTTGAGCGCGTTGTCGCGATCAACCGCGTCGCCAAGGTTGTGAAGGGTGGTCGTCGCTTCAGCTTCACCGCGCTTGTCGTGGTAGGCGATGGTGACGGCACCGTCGGTGTCGGTTACGGCAAGGCCAAGGAGGTGCCGGCCGCGATCGCCAAGGGTGTTGAAGAGGCCAAGAAGCACTTCTTCAAGGTCCCCCGTATCCAGGGCACCATCCCGCACCCGATCACGGGCGAGAAGGCCGCGGGCGTCGTCCTGCTCAAGCCTGCTTCCCCCGGTACCGGCGTCATCGCCGGTGGCCCGGTGCGTGCTGTGCTCGAGTGCGCCGGCGTTCACGACATCCTGTCGAAGTCGCTCGGTTCTTCGAACGCGATCAACATCGTGCACGCGACCGTGGCGGCCCTCAAGGGCCTGCAGCGTCCCGAGGAGATCGCGGCTCGCCGTGGTCTGCCCCTCGAGGACGTCGCCCCCGCGGCTCTCCTTCGTGCACGTGCCGGGGCGGGTGCGTAATGGCTCGCCTCAAGGTCACGCAGACGAAGTCGTACATCGGCAGCAAGCAGAACCACCGTGACACCCTGCGCTCCCTTGGTCTCAAGGGCATCAACACGCAGGTCGTCAAGGAGGACCGCCCCGAGTTCCGCGGAATGGTTCACACCGTCCGCCACCTCGTGACGGTCGAGGAGGTCGACTAGATCATGGCGGAAAACAAGCCGCTCAAGATCCACAACCTCCGTCCCGCCCCGGGCGCCAAGACCGCCAAGACCCGTGTTGGTCGTGGTGAGGCGTCGAAGGGTAAGACGGCTGGTCGTGGTACCAAGGGCACGAAGGCCCGTTACCAGGTTCCGGAGCGCTTCGAGGGTGGCCAGATGCCCCTCCACATGCGCCTTCCGAAGCTGAAGGGCTTCCGTAACCCGTTCAAGACCGAGTTCCAGGTCGTGAACCTCGACAAGCTGGGCGCGCTGTACCCGGAGGGTGGCGAGGTCACCGTCGAGGGTCTCGTCGCCAAGGGTGCCGTTCGCAAGAACAGCCTCGTCAAGGTCCTCGGCCAGGGCGAGATCTCCGTGGCGCTGCAGGTGACGGTCGATGCCGTCTCCGGCTCCGCCAAGGAGAAGATCACCGCCGCCGGCGGTACCGTCACCGAGCTCGTCTGATTTCAGCAGGCGTCTCGATGACCTGAACGATCCCAACCGGGGATGCCCACAAAAGGGGCATCCCCGGTTGGTCGTTCCTAGGGGGGCAGTGTCGCCGGTAAGGTGGCCTGCACTGTTGATTTTCGTCCGGCGTGCCTCAAGGGAACTCCGGACGGGTTTTGACTGTTGGTTAGCTGTCAGTCATCCGTCGAACCTCAAGACCGTCACCTCTGACGCAGTAGCGCGGGGGTCGCAGGAGGCACCGTGCTCACCGCGTTCGCCCGGGCGTTCAAGACGCCCGACCTGCGCAAGAAGCTGCTCTTCACGCTCGGCATCATCGTGATCTACCGGGTCGGTACCCACATTCCGATCCCCGGCGTGAACTATAAGAATGTCCAGACGTGCATTGACCAGGCCGACTCGAACCGTGGGCTTTTCAGCCTGATCAACATGTTCAGCGGCGGCGCGCTGCTGCAGATCACCGTCTTCGCGCTCGGCATCATGCCGTACATCACCGCGAGCATCATTCTGCAGCTGCTGACCGTGGTCATCCCACGGCTGGAGGCCCTCAAGAAGGAGGGCTCGGCCGGCACCGCGAAGATCACCCAGTACACCCGGTACCTGACGGTGGCTCTCGCCATCCTCCAGGGCACCGGCCTGGTGGCCACCGCCCGCAGCGGCGCCCTGTTCTCCGGGTGCCCCGTGGCCTCCCAGATCGTGCCGGACCAGTCGATCTTCACGACCATCACGATGGTCATCACGATGACCGCCGGTACCTGTGTCGTCATGTGGCTCGGTGAGATCATCACCGACCGCGGCATCGGCAACGGCATGTCGATCCTGATGTTCATCTCGATCGCCGCGACCTTCCCGAGCGCGCTGTGGACCGTCAAGATCCAGGGCAAGCTGGCCGGCGGCTGGATCGAGTTCGGCACCGTCATCGCCGTGGGTCTGTGCATGGTCGGACTGGTGGTCTTCGTCGAGCAGGCGCAGCGCCGGATCCCGGTCCAGTACGCGAAGCGCATGATCGGCCGCCGGTCCTACGGCGGCACGTCGACCTACATTCCGCTGAAGGTCAACCAGGCAGGTGTGATCCCTGTCATCTTCGCCTCGTCGCTGCTCTACATTCCGAGCCTGATCGCCCAGTTCTCGAAGAGCGATTCCGCGTGGAAAACCTGGGTCACGGCCAACCTGACCAAGGGTGACCACCCGATTTACATCACGATGTACTTCCTCCTGATCGTTTTCTTCGCGTTCTTCTACGTGGCGATCTCGTTCAACCCCGAGGAAGTCGCCGACAACATGAAGAAGTATGGTGGCTTCATCCCGGGCATCCGGGCTGGCCGGCCGACCGCTGAGTACCTGAGTTACGTACTCAACCGGATCACCTGGCCGGGTTCGCTGTATCTGGGGCTGATCGCTCTCGTACCGACAGTGGCGTTGGTTGGTTTCGGGGCAAACCAGAACTTCCCGTTCGGTGGCACGAGCATCCTGATCATCGTGGGTGTCGGCCTGGAGACGGTGAAGCAGATCGAGAGTCAGCTTCAGCAGCGCAATTACGAAGGGTTCCTCCGCTGATGCGAATCGTCCTCGTCGGGCCGCCCGGTGCCGGGAAGGGAACGCAGGCCGCGTTCCTTGCCAAGAACCTCGGTATCCCGCACATCTCCACGGGCGACCTGTTCCGCGCCAACATCTCTCGGCAGACGGAACTCGGCAAGCTGGCGAAGTCCTACATGGACAAGGGCGAACTGGTACCGGACGAGGTCACCATCGCCATGGCCAAGGACCGCATGGAGCAGCCCGACGCGGAGAGCGGCTTCCTGCTCGACGGCTTCCCCCGCAACGTCTCGCAGGCCGAGGCGCTCGACGGGATGCTGAGCACCGCGGGCATGAAGCTGGACGCGGTGCTGGACCTGGAGGTCCCCGAGGACGAGGTGGTCCGCCGTATCGCGGGCCGCCGCATCTGCCGCAACGACTCGGCGCACGTCTTCCACGTGTCGTACAAGGCGCCGAAGAACGCGGGCGTCTGTGACGTCTGCGGTGGCGAGCTCTACCAGCGCGACGACGACTCCGAGGAGACCGTCCGTACGCGGCTGGAGGTCTACCACACGCAGACCGAGCCGATCATCGACTACTACAAGGCTCAGGGCCTGGTCGTCACGATCCTGGCGCTCGGCAAGGTGGAAGAGGTCACGGCGCGCTCGATGGAGGCGCTGGCCCGCGAGGACGGCTAGGCGCCCCTGCGGGACCCTTCCGCGGTACGCGCGTACCGCGGGCGCTGGTGAAGCAGTACGTCGCATCGGCCGCGGCACCCTTCCGGGTGCCGCGGCCGACGTGCGAGGCGGGGGCGAGAACCCCGCGCGGGACGGGGTCCGGTACCCCGGGCGGGCTGGGGCCCGTCCCCCGTATCGTTGGAGTAGTCCGTCGTTCCGGTCCAGAAAGGCCGCAGCCACCATGGTGCAGATCAAGACCCCCGAGCAGATCGCCAAGATGCGTGAGGCGGGGCTGGTCGTCGCGGCCATCCATGCGGCCACGCGGGAAGCGGCCGTTCCCGGCGCGACCACCCGGGACCTGGACGAGGTCGCGCGCAAGGTGCTCGCCGAGCACGGCGCCAAGTCGAACTTCCTCGGGTACGGCGGTTTCCCCGCGACGATCTGCACCTCGGTCAACGAGGTCGTCGTCCACGGCATCCCGGACGAGAAGACCGTCCTGAAGGACGGGGACATCATCTCCATCGACTGCGGCGCGATCGTGGACGGCTGGCACGGCGACGCCGCGTACACCGCGTTCGTGGGCTCCGGCCACGCCCCGGAGCTCCTCGAGCTCTCCCGGGTGACGGAGGAGTCGATGTGGGCCGGCATCGCGGCCATGAAGCTGGGCAACCGGCTGGTGGACATCTCGCGGGCCATCGAGACCTACATCCGCCGCCAGCCGAAGCCGGGCGGCGGCAAGTACGGGATCGTCGAGGACTACGGCGGCCACGGCATCGGCACCGAGATGCACATGGACCCGCACCTGCTGAACTACGTCGAGCGCAAGCGGGGCAAGGGGGCCAAGCTGGTCCCCGGGTTCTGCCTCGCGATCGAGCCGATGGTGTCGCTCGGCACGCCGCGCACCGAGGTGCTCGAGGACGACTGGACCGTGATCACCACGGACGGGACATGGTCCTCGCACTGGGAGCACTCCGTGGCGCTGACCGAGGAAGGGCCGCTGGTCCTCACGGCGCCCGACGGCGGCAGGGCGAAGCTCGCCGAGTTCGGCATCACGGCCGCGCCCGATCCCCTCGCGGGCTGAGGCCCGGCTCGGGAACGGAGCCGGCAAGATCCTTTGATTTCGATCTTGCGTTCGATTTCACTCTTTCTTTCCCCGCTCCGATTCCCCGCCACCCCTGGACGGTCGGCCCCGCCCCTCACGCATACCGCGTCGAAGGGTGGGGCATCGTCATGAGTGGCGGAGAAGACCGGGACCAATTCGTCTTTCCGGGGGCCCTGACGTAGACTGACTCGTCGGCTCTCGTGCACCCGCATGTCTACATGCGCCAGCACGAAGTCGATCAAGGTAGTCGATTCGAAGGGCAAAGCGTGGCCAAGAAGCAAGGTGCCATCGAGATCGAGGGCACTGTCGTCGAGTCTCTTCCGAACGCCATGTTCAAGGTTGAGCTCCAGAACGGCCACCAGGTCCTGGCGCACATCAGCGGCAAGATGCGCATGCACTACATCCGCATCCTCCCTGATGACCGGGTCGTGGTGGAGTTGTCTCCGTACGACCTCACGCGTGGCCGGATCGTCTACCGCTACAAGTAGATCTTGCCTTGCTCCGTGCTCCCGGTTCCGGGACGCGGGGGGTGGCACTGACCCGGAGAACCTCACCTAATGAAGGTCAAGCCGAGCGTCAAGAAGATCTGCGACAAGTGCAGGGTGATCCGCCGTCACGGTCGGGTCATGGTCATCTGCGAAAACCCGCGCCACAAGCAGCGCCAGGGCTGACGCACGACCGCACCTTCTGCACCTCGCAGATACTTCGCGCGACGCAAGCAGTACATGTTCATACGCAGGATCCAGGCCTGAGTCTCATCAGACCTGACACCCCCGGTCGGAGGCCGGGGACCTGGCCCGTACCGAATCCTCGATCCCTCGGATCAGGGGACGACGGCGGGCGGGATCCGGTTCTGCGGAAGACCTCCGAACGACAACTGGAGCCATTGAATGGCACGCGTTTCCGGTGTCGACATCCCGCGCGAAAAGCGTGTGGAGGTCGCCCTCACCTACGTGTTCGGCATCGGCCGGACCCTTTCCCAGCAGACGCTGGCCGAGACTGGCGTGAACCCCAACACGCGCGTTCGTGACCTCTCCGAGGAAGAGCTGGTCAAGATCCGCGAGTACGTGGACGCCAACATCAAGACCGAGGGTGACCTCCGTCGCGAGGTTCAGGCCGACATCCGCCGCAAGGTCGAGATCGGCTGCTACCAGGGTCTGCGCCACCGTCGTGGCCTGCCCGTCCACGGTCAGCGCACCAGCACGAACGCTCGTACCCGCAAGGGCCCGCGTCGCGCCATCGCCGGCAAGAAGAAGCCGGGCAAGAAGTAGTCCTCAGCGGACAACGCTTCACCAGCGGTCTTCGCTGTAGGACCGACCACCTCCCCGTAGGAGAAATAGATGCCCCCCAAGGGTCGTCAGGGCGCTGCCAAGAAGGTGCGCCGCAAGGAAAAGAAGAACGTCGCTCATGGGCACGCCCACATCAAGAGCACGTTCAACAACACGATCGTCTCGATCACGGACCCCTCGGGCAACGTGATCTCCTGGGCCTCCGCCGGCCACGTCGGCTTCAAGGGCTCGCGCAAGTCCACCCCCTTCGCCGCGCAGATGGCCGCCGAGTCGGCCGCCCGTCGCGCGCAGGAGCACGGCATGCGCAAGGTCGACGTCTTCGTGAAGGGCCCGGGCTCCGGTCGCGAGACCGCGATCCGCTCCCTCCAGGCCACTGGCCTCGAGGTCGGCTCCATCCAGGACGTCACCCCCACCCCGCACAACGGCTGCCGTCCGCCGAAGCGCCGCCGCGTCTGACGCACGGCTGCTCGGTCGTCGATCTCGACGGCCCTGTGTCGGTCTGAGGTTTCCGGGCGGTACGGCTCCGTAAAAGGGCCGTATCGCCCGTACCCTTGCTGTACCCGGCGTCTTTCGAGGCGCTGTTCCGTCGGGCGTCAAATAGCGGGCGTCCACGAAAAGAAGGACTGATCCACACATGCTGATCGCTCAGCGTCCCTCGTTGACCGAAGAGGTCGTCGACGAATTCCGCTCCCGGTTCGTGATCGAGCCGCTGGAGCCGGGCTTCGGCTACACCCTCGGCAACTCCCTGCGCCGCACCCTCCTTTCGTCGATCCCCGGAGCCGCTGTCACCAGCATCCGCATCGACGGTGTCCTGCACGAGTTCACCACCGTGCCGGGCGTCAAGGAGGACGTCACCGACCTGATCCTCAACATCAAGCAGCTGGTCGTCTCCTCGGAGCACGACGAGCCGGTCGTGATGTACCTGCGCAAGCAGGGCCCGGGTCTGGTCACCGCCGCCGACATCGCGCCCCCGGCCGGTGTCGAGGTCCACAACCCCGACCTCGTCCTCGCCACGCTCAACGGCAAGGGCAAGCTGGAGATGGAGCTGACCGTCGAGCGCGGTCGCGGCTACGTCTCCGCCGTCCAGAACAAGCAGGTCGGTCAGGAGATCGGGCGCATCCCGGTCGACTCGATCTACTCGCCGGTCCTGAAGGTCACGTACAAGGTCGAGGCGACCCGTGTCGAGCAGCGCACCGACTTCGACAAGCTGATCGTCGACGTCGAGACCAAGCAGGCCATGCGTCCCCGTGACGCCATGGCGTCGGCCGGTAAGACCCTGGTCGAGCTGTTCGGTCTGGCCCGCGAGCTCAACATCGACGCCGAGGGCATCGACATGGGCCCGTCCCCCACGGACGCCGCCCTCGCCGCCGATCTCGCCCTGCCGATCGAGGAGCTCGAGCTCACCGTTCGGTCGTACAACTGCCTCAAGCGTGAGGGCATCCACTCCGTGGGTGAGCTCGTCGCCCGCTCCGAGGCCGACCTCCTGGACATCCGCAACTTCGGTGCGAAGTCCATCGACGAGGTCAAGGCGAAGCTGGCCGGCATGGGCCTGGCCCTCAAGGACAGCCCGCCCGGATTCGACCCGACCGCCGCCGCCGACGCCTTCGGCGCCGACGACGACGCGGACGCGGGATTCGTGGAGACCGAGCAGTACTGAGCCAGTACTGGGACGGCTTCCGTCCTCCGGGGTCCTTCGGGACCCCGGATCTTCGACGGGCAATCGCCCGCTCGGACACTGTCCCCGGTACCTGATACGGCCGGGGCAGACACCTAGGAGAGAACATGCCGAAGCCCGCCAAGGGTGCCCGTCTGGGCGGCAGCGCCGCGCACGAGAAGCTGCTCCTCGCGAACCTCGCGAAGTCGCTCTTCGAGCACGGCCGCATCACCACCACCGAGGCCAAGGCCCGTCGCCTGCGTCCCTACGCGGAGCGTCTGGTCACCAAGGCGAAGAAGGGTGACCTTCACAACCGCCGTCAGGTGCTCTCGGTGATCACGGACAAGAGCATCGTGCACACGCTCTTCACCGAGATCGGCCCGCGCTACGAGAACCGCCCGGGTGGCTACACCCGTATCACCAAGATCGGTAACCGCCGTGGCGACAACGCGCCCATGGCCGTCATCGAGCTGGTGGAGGCCCTGACCGTGGCCCAGCAGGCCACCGGTGAGGCCGAGGCGGCCACCAAGCGTGCCGCCAAGGACGCCGAGGCTCCGGCCAAGGTCGAGGAGACCAAGGCCGAGGACGCCACCGAGGCTCCCGCCGAGGAGTCGAAGGACGCCTGAGGCACTGCCTTGCTGTGAGCGGGTCCGTCCCTTTCGGGGCGGGCCCGCTTTCGCGTTTCCGGGGAGGAACCCCGGGCTTGAGAGGATCTAGGTGTGAGTGACGAAGCGGAGCCCGGGTTCGTACGGGTGCGGATGGACCTGTCGTACGACGGCAGCGAGTTCTCCGGGTGGGCCAAGCAGGCCGGCGGGCGCAGGACGGTCCAGGGGGAGATCGAGGACGCGCTGCGGACGGTGACCCGGTCGAAGGACACCACGTACGAGCTGACGGTGGCCGGGCGGACCGACGCCGGGGTGCACGCGCGCGGCCAGGTGGCCCATGTCGACCTGCCGGGGGACCTGTGGGCCGAGCACCGCGAGAAGCTGCTGAAGCGGCTGGCCGGGAGGCTGGCGAAGGACGTACGGGTGTGGTCGCTCACCGAGGCGCCGCCCGGGTTCAACGCGCGGTTCTCGGCGATCTGGCGGCGCTACGCCTATCGCGTCACCGACGAACCGGGTGGCGCCGACCCGCTGCTGCGCAGTCATGTCCTGTGGCACGACTGGCCGTTGGACGTCGACGCCATGAACGAGGCGGCCCAGCGACTGCTGGGGGAGCACGACTTCGCCGCCTACTGCAAGCGGCGCGAGGGCGCGACGACGATCCGCACGCTCCAGGAACTGAGCCTGGTGCGAGGCGAGGACGGCATCATCACCGCCACCGTGCGGGCCGACGCGTTCTGCCACAACATGGTGCGGTCGCTGATCGGGGCCCTGCTGTTCGTGGGGGACGGGCACCGCGGGCCCGACTGGCCGGGCAAGGTGCTGGCCGCCGCCGTACGGGACTCGGCCGTCCACGTCGTACGGCCGCACGGGCTGACCCTCGAAGAAGTCGGTTACCCGGCCGACGAGTTGCTCGCCGCGCGGAACAAGGAGGCGCGGAACAAGCGGACGTTGCCGGGTGCCGCGGGGTGCGAGAACTGCTAGGTGCTGTCGGACCTGGCTCGTCCCGGATCCGGTGCGCACGGCCTGGGTCGGGAGGCGCAACTGCGTCTCTTCACCGTCCACTTGGCGGCCGTGGACGGTCGTGACGGTTTCGGCGGGGCGGCGGCCGGGGTCGCGGGCCGCCGCCCCGGGCCGCTACTGGTCGGCCGCGGCCGACGCCTGGGCCTCGCCCCGGCGGCGGATCTGACGGAAGGCGAACTCGGCGAGGTCGTTGCCGGTCGTGAACACCTTGGTGTCCTTCGTCGTCACGTCCTTGCCGTTGGTGAACCCGGCGAGGGTGAAGTAGGCGTACCGGCCGTAGGCGTTGCGGGTCGAACGGCAGACGGCCGAGTTGCAGAACGGCTTGACGCCGTTGCCGGCGAGCGAGGCGATGATGCTCTTGTCGTTCGTGTCGGCCTTGGCCTTGTTCGCCTGCGCCTCGGTGTCGAAGACCGCGACGCCGACCGTCACCGCCACCCCGTCCTTGGTGTAGGTGACGCGCATGAAGCGGGTGCAGTCGTTCTTGGTGAGGATCGGCGGCAGTGTGTCCTTCGCGGCCGAGGCGCAGTTCTTGGTGTCGGCCGTCGGACCCTTGCGGTAGACGCGGTCACCCATGGTGAGCTGCGTGCCCGGGAAGAGGATGTCCGGGCTCAGCGGTGCCGTGTCCTTCTGCGCGCTGGATATGAACTCCTTCGGATCCAGCGGCGGCGGAGCCGAGGTCGGCGCGAAGGTCGGGTCCAGTGCGGTGGAACTCGGGATGGCCGTGGTGGCGGGGAGATTTGACGGCTGGTTCGAGGCGTCGTTGTTCCCGTTCGCGTTGACGACGGCCATCGCGACGGCCGTGCCGACCGCGACGGTGGCCAACGCCCCGCCCACGATGAACAGCACCTTGCGGCGCTTGTTGCGCGTTTCGGAAGCCTCCGCCATCGCGGCCCAGTCGGGATTCCGGCCGGAACGCTGACCGGCGCTCCACTGGGGTTCCTGCTGAGAACCCGACTTCCAGGGATCCCATGGGGGCTGCCCCTGCCCACCCTGCCCATAGCTCATGCGCCGCATCTTAGACGGGGGTTGGGGGGTACCGGTCAGGTGCACCGGTCACTTGAGCCCCTAGCGTGATCTGAGTGCGCACGGGCAAAAGTGACATCTCCGGGTGGTTGGTACGTCATGCCTTCGGGCGCGCGTGAACGGTGTCGGGCGGGGCGCCGCGTGAGGTGTGGGGCACGCCGCCGTTCCCCTGTTCGTGGTGTCGTGCGGCACCTGTGGGTGGCGTGGCGGACGACACGAGCGTCGCCGGGCGCCGCTGTCCGTTGTCCGCGCGCCGGTGGCGGGGTCGGCCGGGGTGGCCCGGTGCCCGGCGTGGCCCGGTGCCGGGTGTGGCGTCCGGCGGGGCGGCTCCCCGGGTGCCCGATCCTGCGGGCTTCGTCACACGGGCGCCGTCGTTCCTGTCCGGGGGCGCGGCGGATGCGTACGTCCGTACGGGCGATCTTCGGCGGCCGTGCCTCCGCGGCTCGGGTGCCGTCCTCCGCGGCGCTCCGCCCGCCTGGGTCGCGGCGAGGCCCTCGGTGGGCATCGCCGCCGGTCACGCGGTGTTCAGGGGCCTCCGGGGCGCGTGGGGCCCGCCGGTCTTCCGGTGCGCTCGGCGTTCCTGGTGGCCCTGCCGTCGTACGACCGCCGGACGCTCCCCGCGGGCTGTCGCGGCCCGGTCCGGGAGCCGGGGAGCCCCGCTCCTCACCGGTGCCGGTGCCTCGGGCGGCCCGTTCCGGGACGTGCCGGCCGGCCCTGGCCGGAGCCGGTGGCACGACGTTCCCTCCCGGACTGCTTTACCCTGTCTGTATTGACTGCATCGGTGACGCTTCGGCGCCCCCGGCATCTGCCGTTCGGCAACCCGGACCACTCCGTCGCTCCGCGACGGGGACGACGGGCCAGGACGGCGTGAGCACTCGCGTTTTGACCCTTCCGGGGCACCGCGGGTAAGCTTGCGGTTCGTTATGTGTATTGGCTTGCTCATTCTCACGTGAGGGGCCCTTACACCGGTCCACCGGGGCTGATGACCAGCGACCAGCACGCGGTATGCGTCACCGCAGTGCGGTCAAGGCTGTCGTGATCGTCCGTGGTGGCCATGTCAGGACCCACTCACTGAAGAAGCGAAGGCTACGACCGTGCGTACGTACAGCCCCAAGCCCGGCGACATCACTCGCCAGTGGTACGTCATCGACGCCCAGGATGTCGTCCTGGGCCGTCTGGCGACCACTGCTGCGAACATTCTGCGCGGCAAGCACAAGCCGATCTACGCGCCCCACGTCGACGCTGGTGACTTCGTCATCATCATCAACGCCGACAAGGTGCACCTCTCCGGCAACAAGAAGACCCAGAAGCTGGCGTACCGCCACTCCGGTTACCCGGGTGGTCTGCGCTCCGTCCGTTACGACGAGCTGATGGCGAAGAACCCCGAGAAGGCCGTCGAGAAGGCCATCAAGGGCATGGTTCCCAAGAACACCCTCGGCCGTCAGGTGCTCTCGAAGCTGAAGGTCTACGCGGGCGAGAACCACCCGCACGCTGCTCAGCAGCCGGTCCCGTTCGAGATCACCCAGGTCGCGCAGTAGTTCCGGCCACCCCCTAAGACATAAAGAAATCTGAGGAGAATCGTGGCCGAGACCACCGTTGAGCAGCCGGTCGAAGAGACTGAGCTCGTCGACATCGAGAGCTACACCACCGAGTCCGAGGTGCCCGTCGAGGGCGAGTACACCTCGGAGTCGCTCGAAGGCCGCTTCGGCGACCCGCAGCCGGCCGCCGGCCTGGGCCGTCGCAAGAACGCCATCGCCCGCGTCCGGATCGTTCCGGGCACCGGCAAGTGGAAGATCAACGGTCGCACCCTTGAGGACTACTTCCCCAACAAGGTGCACCAGCAGGAAGTCAACGAGCCCTTCAAGGTGCTCGAGCTCGACAACCGCTACGACGTCGTCGCCCGCATCTCGGGTGGCGGTGTCTCCGGTCAGGCCGGTGCCCTGCGCCTCGGCGTGGCCCGTGCGCTGAACGAGGCCGACGTGGACAACAACCGCGGCGCCCTCAAGAAGGCCGGCTTCCTCAAGCGCGACGACCGTGCGGTCGAGCGCAAGAAGGCCGGTCTCAAGAAGGCCCGTAAGGCTCCGCAGTACAGCAAGCGTTAATCTTCACCGCTTGCCCGTACGCGTAGTACGCGTCACAGCACGTCCGAACGCCCCGGCGGCACGACACAGTGCCGCCGGGGCGTTCGTTTATCAACAACGTTGGGCGTATAACGGCACAAGGTGCTCAAAGGCTCATGTGATCGGATGACTTCCGTATTCTTCGGGGGGCTTCCGTACTCTGCGGCTTTCTCAGGAGGACAAGTGGGACGACTCTTCGGCACGGACGGCGTGCGCGGTGTCGCCAACGCGGATCTGACGGCCGAGCTGGCGCTCGGACTCTCCGTGGCGGCGGCGCACGTACTCGCCGAGGCGGGCACCTTCGCAGGCCACCGGCCCGTGGCCGTGGTCGGGCGGGATCCGCGCGCGTCCGGGGAGTTCCTGGAGGCCGCCGTGGTCGCCGGCCTCGCCAGCGCCGGCGTCGACGTCCTGCGGGTCGGAGTGCTGCCCACTCCGGCGGTGGCGCATCTCACCGGCGCGCTCGGCGCCGATCTCGGCGTGATGCTCTCCGCCAGCCACAACGCCATGCCCGACAACGGCATCAAGTTCTTCGCCCGCGGCGGGCACAAGCTCGCCGACGAGCTGGAGGACCGGATCGAGGGCGTCTACGACGAGCACCGCACCGGTGCTCCCTGGGACCGCCCCACCGGCGCGGGCGTCGGCCGGGTGAACTCCTACGACCAGGGCTTCGACCAGTACGTCGCCCACCTCATCGGTGTCCTCCCGAACCGTCTCGACGGCATGAAGGTCGTCCTCGACGAGGCCCACGGCGCGGCCGCCCGGGTCTCGCCCGAGGCCTTCACGCGGGCCGGTGCCGAGATCATCACGATCGGCGCGGAGCCCGACGGACTCAACATCAACGACGGCTGCGGCTCCACCCACCTGGAGCTCCTCAAGGCCGCCGTCGTCGAGCACGGCGCCGACCTCGGCATCGCGCACGACGGTGACGCCGACCGCTGCCTCGCCGTGGACCACACGGGCGAGGAGATCGACGGCGACCAGATCCTGGCCGTACTCGCGCTGGCGATGCGGGAGCGTTCGGAGCTGCGCTCCGACACCGTTGTCGCGACGGTCATGTCCAACCTGGGCTTCAAGCTCGCCATGGAGCGCGAAGGCCTCGCCTTCATCCAGACCGCGGTCGGCGACCGCTACGTCCTGGAGGAGATGAAGCGGCACGGCTACGCGCTCGGCGGCGAGCAGTCCGGACACGTCATCATCCTCGGCCACGCCACCACCGGCGACGGCACGCTGACCGGCCTGCTGCTCGCGGCCCGGGTCGCCCAGACCGGCCGTACGCTCCGCGACCTGGCCTCGGTCATGGAGCGGCTGCCGCAGGTCCTCATCAACGTGCCCGACGTCGACCGGTCGCGGGTGAAGACCTCCCCCGAGCTGAGTGCCGCGGTCGCCGAGGCCGAACAGGAACTCGGCTCCACCGGCCGGGTGCTGCTGCGCCCCTCCGGCACCGAGCCGCTCGTCCGCGTGATGGTCGAGGCCGCCGACATCGACCACGCCCGGTCGGTGGCCGCCCGCCTCGCCGACGTCGTGAAGTCGGCGCTCGGCTAGGCCGCGGAAGCCGAAGCCGTGAGGCCCGGTGTTCCAGGACACGTTCCTGGAGCGCCGGGCCTCACGGCTGTGCGGGGCGGTGCTGTGCGGGTCTTCGCGGGAGAACGGGGCCGGCCCTACGTGACCGGCTGCTTGCGCGGGGACGCCCAGAACCACTTCTGGGCGAGCAGGGTGAGCGTGCCGGCGACCACGATGCCGAGCAGGTTGAACAGCAGCTGCTTGGTCGATCCCCAGGTCTGGCCCATGTCCCCGTAGCTCAGGGCCACGGCGGCGTTCGCGGCGGCCGGCACCGTCGTCACGGAGATCGCGACGCCGACCAGGGCCCCGGACTTCGCGGACGTCAGCGACAGCATGCCGGCGGCGCCCGCGAGCACGGCGACGACGAACGAGAACCAGTCCGGCGCGTACACGAACCCGGTGTTGGGGCGCGCCGCCTCCAACTGCGCCTCGCTGAACAGGTTCACCCCGTCCATGAACAGGCTGAAGAGCACCGTCACCGCCATGGCGATCGCGAAACCGGCCAGCAGCGCGTTCGCGGACCTCAGGGCAAGACGTCTGCTCCGCTGCACGATCGCGGTGCAGACACCGGCCAGCGGGCCGAACTCCGGGCCCACGGCCATGGCACCCACGATCAGGATCGCGTTGTCGAGCACCACACCGCAGGCCGCGATCATCGTGGCGAGGGTGATGAAGGCGACGTAGGTGACCGACAGCGTCGACTCCTCGTGCGTGGCCTCCTCCAGGTGCTCCCACAGGACCGCGTCGACGCCCTCGCCCGGCGCGTCGGCCTCCGCCCTGTCGGCACGCTTCGACAGGGACAGGTCGATGTCCTCGACCGCGATCGAACCGTCGTCGTCGATGCCCAGTTCCCGCAGCCCGCCGATGAGTTCGTCGCCCGCCTCCCGGGCGACGTCGCACAGGACGACGTCCCCGGCCGGATCGCGCGCGACGCCCGGCAGGACCACGAGATGGGTGGTGCCGACCGTCCCCTCGATCAGACGCACCACGTCGTCGGTCCGTCCGGCAGGGGTGATCAGGCGCAGATGCAGCATGGCCGCAGCGTAGTGGGCGGGGGTTCTCAGAGTTTCCGCAGGCTCAGGCGCTGCACCTTGTGGTCGGGTCCCTTGCGCACGACGAGGGCCGCCCGGCCCCGGGTGGGGGCCACGTTCTCCAGCAGGTTGGGCTTGTTGATGGTGCGCCAGGTCGTGCGGGCGTAGTCGAGGGCCTCCTCCTCGGAGACCTGGGTGTACTTGCGGAAGTACGAGTCGGGCTTCTGGAAGGCGGTGGCGCGGAGCTTGCGGAAGCGGTTCAGGTACCAGCGCTCGATGTCCTCGGGGCGGGCGTCGACGTACACGCTGAAGTCGAAGTAGTCCGCGAGGCCGACACGGGTGCGGCCGTCCTTGCCGGGCAGGGCCGGCTGGAGGACGTTCAGGCCCTCGACGATGAGGATGTCGGGGCGGCGGACCGTGAGCCGGTCGCCGGGCACGATGTCGTAGATCAGGTGCGAGTAGACGGGGGCCGTCACCTCGGCCTTGCCCGCCTTGATGTCGGCGACGAACCGGGTCAGGGCCCGGCGGTCGTACGACTCGGGGAAGCCCTTGCGGGACATCAGCCCGCGCGCTTCGAGCTCCTTGGTGGGGAGCAGGAAGCCGTCCGTGGTGACCAGCTCGACACGGGGGTGCTCGGGCCAGCGGGAGAGCAGCGCCTGGAGCAGTCGGGCGACGGTGGACTTGCCGACGGCCACGGAACCGGCGACGCCGATGACGAAGGGGGTGCCGGACTGGGACCCCTTCTCGCCGAGGAAGGTGTTCAGAGCGCTCCGGAGCCCGTCCGTGGCGCCGACGTACAGGTTCAGCAGCCGGGACAGCGGCAGGTAGATGTCCCGCACCTCGTCCAGGTCGATGACATCACCCAGGCCGCGCAGCTTCTCGAGCTCCTCGGCGTTCAGCGTGAGCGGCGTCTTCTCGCGAAGAGCGCTCCACTCGGCACGGGTGAGGTCGACGTAGGGAGTCGCCTCCGGCCTGGACCGGTGGGCGCTCCGCGGCGACGGGGGGACCGGAGAGATCACAGTCCATTGTTAACGGAGTTTGAACGGGGTGGGGGGTGGGGTGCGTCACGTGAGGTGGCGGCCATGAGCGCTGGGCAGGTCGCCGGTGGGGCGAATCTCGCCCTCCGCGAGGTCCGCCCCACCTTGTCCGTCATCTGTCGACGGTCGTGGAGACGGTCCGTCCACGACTGCGGGCGGCTGGTCCGGATGACGTTGTGTTCTTCGCGTTCGAAGCCGGATCCGAAGGGATCCTCCCCGCCGCGATCAGCTGTGACGCTTCGGCCCAGCACGAACCCGGATCCGCTTCTGACCGAAGGACGACAGGCAGATGGAGCTGTCCTTTACGAGGGACGGATCGCGCCGCGACTTCCTGCCGGGACGGCGTTCCTCTCCGATGTGGTCCAGGAGAGGAACGCCGTTCGGGCCGCTATGGCTGTTCGATCAGGTACCTGACGAAGTCCACGAGGAACTCGCCGTATTGGAGAGCCACTCCGATGGCCTCCAGCCTCGCGTACTGCTCGGGGGACAGCGTGGGGTAGTCAGAGGCGCATCTGATCGCTCTCAGCAATATCCGGAACGCCAGGTCCGGGGTGCAGCGGATCGCGCAGTCGGTGAGCGCCGCGCGTACCTCGGCCTCCAGGAACTGCGTGGCCTCGATCTCGGCGACGACCGCGTCGAGGCAGGCCATGCCGTCCTCGACGTCCGCCCCCGCGAGCGGGCGCACATCCGCGTTCGCCGACAGTCGCGCGTCGCACAGGGCGACGACCGTCCGCGTCCACTCGGCTCCTCCCCCCAGGAGTTCGTGGCTCGGCATGTACTGCGCTCCGGCGTCCCACAGCACCTCCGAGGTCGACGAAGGAAGGTTGCCGAGAACGTGTGCGTCACGACGTACTGCCAGGGCCTCCTCGTCGACCGACTCCGCGAGGTGTTTGGCGACGACGTCGGCAGCCGTGTCCCCGTCGTGGATCCAGTCCTGGTGGAAGGAGGACATGACTCTCGACACACCGAAGTCGAAAAGCGTGAAGCGTGGCATCGTGCCTCTCCTTGTCACTTCGGGTAACACGTCTGCACGTAGAAGCCGGCCTTGTGCCCCTTGGCGCGCACGAGTTTGATGTA
Source organism: Streptomyces sp. NPDC002580 (assembly GCF_042889485.1). NCBI lineage: Bacteria > Bacillati > Actinomycetota > Actinomycetes > Kitasatosporales > Streptomycetaceae > Streptomyces > Streptomyces sp. NPDC002580. The sequence goes on from NZ_JBIAQZ010000011.1 coordinate 280,048, forward strand.
GTACCCGTTGCCCGCCACCTTCACGGACCTGTCCGGGTAGTAGACCTTGCCGAGCGAGTTCCTCTGCCCGAAGAAGCACTCGAAGTCCAGATCCGGGTCCCTGGTCTTGGTGAGCCAGTTCTTGATCCGGTTCGCGTTGTTGGCCAGTGCGTAGTCGACGACCTGCTGCGCGGTCTGCTGGTCGACGAACAGACTGTTGGGCGTGGTGCGATTGAGCTTCGCCGTCTTCTTTATGGCAAGGTCCACGGCTTCCTGCACGCTGACGAGCCCGGCCGTGTGCTCGTCGAGCGTGTGAGCCAGCCCGGAGAACGCCCGTCCGTCGGCCACGAGGTCGTTGCAGTTGTGGACCAGGACCGGGCTGTCACCCGCCACGGCGTAGAAGGTGTGCAGGCCGGAGACGGTCAGGTCGTACACCGTCCGGGGCCTCGCCTCGCGCCGGTCGGTCAGCGCGGCCACGGTGCGTTCGCCGTCCGGGGTGCGCAGCGCGTTTCCGGGTCGAAGTCCGGAGGCCGGGGTCCAGCCGCGGCCGGTCACGAAGAACCGGTGTCCAGGTGTGCTGGTGAGGCGGCCGCCGGCCTGAGTCCTGTTGGTCGGGCTGACCGTTCCCGTGGATGACCCGCTGCGAAGGGCCGGGTGAGCTCTCTTCCGGACACGCTACGTAGATCACGAACAGTCATGGTCTTCGAAGGGGGATCCGTCTCACCTACCCGCCCGCCGCGTTTATACGGAGCCCGCAACTGAGACAACGCTTTGGGCCCTGCCGAGGCCAAAGCACCGGCAGGGCCCTACGCAGGGTCCAGCAGTCGATCGTCTTTCCGTTCGGACGGACCGCTGAGGCGGCCTGTGCAGCAGCCTGGAGGATCAATGTCAGGTGTCTCCGCGCAGGCCCTCCTGGGCACGGCCACTCGGACGAACTCGGTTATGCGGTCCGAGCCTCGACGCCTTCAAGGGCTTCGCGGGTGATCTCGGGAACGAAGACGGAATCGTTCTTCATCCCCTCGGGTAGGTGGTCTCGGCTGTCCTCACGAAAGAGGAACGCACCACGGGGGGTGAGAATGCCCGCCCCGATCCTGTCGGCGAGTTCAGCGATGACACCACGGATCTCGCCCATGGCGGGACGCTCGACCCCGATGATGTTGTCAGAGACAGACAGTTCGGCTTCTCCGCCGTCATCCGCGCGGATCCAGAATTCCATACCGTTGGCCGTCGATTTCCCGGGCACGACACCGTACGGAGCGAGAACCGTCCGCACCACGTCCATGTCAGGCGGAACGAGTTCACCGTCCACGAACCTATAGAGCCCCAGACTGTAACTCATTTCACTCCTCTTGCTCGTCAGGAAGGCGACGGGTGTCTCCCCCTTCCTACAGGGGGAGACACCCGTCGCTCAGCCCGTGACCGGGACGGGTCTGAATACGAACTCGATGCCCTTGACGTCGTTGTCGATCGCCCAGAGTCGCAAAGCAGTGGCGGTTCGCTCGTTGTTCATGTACCACACGACGGGCACACCATTGGCTGCCGCGACCTGTTTCTTCATCGTTGTGGTCTCCGCGGTGGGAAACTTGAGCTTGCCGGTGCTCGGGTTGATGAAATTGTCGGGATAGTGCAGGTTCTTGGCGTCGATGAGTTTCCCGTTCTTATAGCCGTCGAACTTGACGAAACCACTCGGTGTGGAGGCGGGAACCTTGTACACGAAGCCTTCAGGCACCCCGTCCGTCACCACACGTTGATAGGCGGCGTCGGCTGATTTCATCGACTCCTTCTCGGTGAACCATCTGCCGGGTCCACCGAGCTCAACCCAGCAGAACTCGCCGCTGACGGTGCGTGCGAGAGCGGCGACGCGGGGCTTGCCGCACGCCTTGCCCAGTGCCTGGAGGGCCCTGGCGCCGATACCGGCGATGGCCTCTTCGCTCAGGGGGAGAGCGCGCAGGGCTTTCCACGCGTCGGCGAATCCGATGCCGGTCCGGGCGGCCGCGTCTGCTGCTTTGATCGCATCGGCGATGGGTCGGATGATCTTGCCGGCGAACAGGCTCGCGACGTCCAGGCCCGCCCAGGCGCATCCGCTCCAGCTGCCGCTCTGAAAACCGGAGGTGAACTTCTGGGCGCACTTGATCCAGCTGCCGAAGAGGATGTCGACGGGATCGACGCCGTCCTGCCACTCGGCGATCGTGATGGTGTGCGTGACCTCCTGGGACAGTTCGTCGGTCGTGATCTCGCCGAGATACGTCGTGGCCTCGGTCGGGCACATGAACTTCTGCGGGTCGATGCCCTCGGCACTGCACTGGTACAGGTCGAGGACCTCTTTGTACTTGATCTTCGAGGTGATCGTGCAGTTGCCCTTGTAGGCGAGGTGGTCCCACCAGTGGTCGCAGCCGCCGGTCTTGCTGATGACCTCCGGATCGCCGATCTTCTCGATGTGGTCGACGACGTGGAAGACGTTGCCGATCGAGTGGCCGTTCTCGTCGGGGACGGTTCCGTCGTTGATCTGCTTGGCCTTCTCCGCCTTCTCGGCCCTGTCGGCGGCCTCCTGTGCCTCCGTGGCGTACTTGTCGGCGTCCTTCGCGGCCTGTTCGGCCTCGGTGGCGGCGGTGTCGGCGCGACCGGCGGCGGCGCGGGCGTCCTTGGCGTCCTGTTCGGCCTGGGCGGCCGCTGAGCGGGCCGCGGCGGCGTCGAGTTCGGCGGCGTCGGCGGAGTCGCGGGCGTCCTTGGCGTAGCCCTCGGCGTTGCCGGCGGCCTTGTCGGCGGCTGCGGCGTCCTCGGTGGCCCGGTTGTCGTATTCGATGGTGCGGGCCAGTGAGGACGCGGCGGAGGACGCCGCCTTGGCCGCGTCGGCGGCGTAGCCGAGGGCGTCCTTGGAGTAGGCGCGGGCGTCGGACGCGTACTGGGCGGCCTTGGCCGCGTGCTGGTAGGCCTCCTTGGCGTCGCCCTTGGCCTGGTCGGCGAGGTTCTTGGCCGCCTGGGCCTCGGCCGCCGCGTTCTTGGCGTGGGCGTCGGCGACGGCCACCTGCTGGTCGGCGATGGACTTCGAGGCCTGTCCGGTCAGGACGATCAGACCGGCCGCCGAGTCGTTGTCGACGTAGGGGGAGCCGAGCTGGATGGCGTCGTTGGCCGGGTCGGCCACCTGTCCGGCCGATTCCGCGGCGTCCACGGCGGCCTGGGCGGTGACGTGCGCGAAGCCGGCGGCCTTGGCGGACGCCGCGAGTGCCTTGGCGGCCTCCGCGTTGGCGGTGTTCGCCTGGGTCTTGGCGTCCTTGGCGTGCTGCTGGGCCTCGTCGGCGAGCTTGACCGCGGCCTTGGCCTCGGCGGAGGCGTCCTTCGAAGCCTTGATGGCGTCGGCGACCGCGCTGGTGGCGGTCCTGACGGCCGCGTCGGCCTTCAGCTTGTCGGCGTGGGCGGCGTCCGCGTCGGAGCGGGCGCGCTTGGCGGCGGCCTCGGCGCGGGTGGCCGCGGCGTCCGCGTCGGCCGCCGCCCGGGTGGCGGCGTCGGCCTCGGAGCGGGCCTTGCCCGCGGCGGTCTCGGCGGCGTCGGCCGCGTGATCCGCGTCGTTCGCGGCGGCGCGGGCCGCGGTCGCCGCGTCCCCGGCGTCGAGCGATTCGGCGTAGGCGTCCTTGGCGTCGGCCTTGGCGCGCGAGGCGTCGGCCTTCTGTTCGGCGTCCCAGGCGTCGTCCCGCAGGGACTTGGCGTTGTCCTTCGCCTTGACCGCGTCGTCGCGCCGGTCCTGGGCGGTCTTCTCGGAGGCCTCCGCCTTGTCCTTGGCGTTCTTCGCCTTCGTCGCCTCGGACTCGGCGTTCTGGCGGTGCTCGGCGGCCTCGGCGCGGCTGGCGGCGGCGTTCGCCTTCTCCGCCTTGGCCGTCTTCTCCTCGGCCTCGGCGGAGAGGCGCTTGGCGTGCGCGTCGGCGGCGGCCGCCTTGGCGTCACCCTCGGCCTTCAGCGCGTCGGTGAGCCTCGCCTCCGCGGTCTCCTTGTCCTTCTTGGCGTTGTCCCGGTGCACCTTGGCCGCGTCGGCGGCGGCCTTGGCCTGCAACTCGGCCGTCTCGGCGGCCTTCTTGCGGAACTCGGCCTTCGACTGGGCGGTCTGGGCGAGGGCGCGCTGCGCGATGGTCGCACTGTCCCCGGCGGAGGCGCGGGTGGCGGCCTCGGCCGTCTCACCGGCCTTCTCCAGGGCCGTCAGCGCGGCGGCGGCACCCTTGGTGACCTGGTCCTTCTGCAGTCCGGCCAGCAGGCCACGGCCACGGGGCGCGCCGTTGGTGTCGGCGATGCCGTAGGCGGCCTGGACCGCCGTGTCCGAGGTCGTCGCGGCCTTCTGCGCGGTGGTCAGCTGGGTCTTCAGGACGGCGAGCTGCTTCTTCGCGGCGGCCTGCGCGGCGGCGATGCCGGCCGTCGCCTTGGTGAACTGCGCCTTGTCCGGGTAGTTCAGCTGTCCGGTGCCGTTGTGGCCGGACGGCTTGATGTCGAACTTTTGAGCGGCGCTGTCGTTGCAGGTGTAGAGCTTGGCGTCGTTGCCGTTGTCGAAGGTGTGAAGGTCCAGGCACTTGCCCGTACCGACGCTCTTCAGGCTGGTGGCGCCGCGCAGTTCGGACGTCCAGGTCTGCGACGTGGATTCCTTGCACGACGAGATCTGGATCTTCGTCCCGTTCGCCGTGTCGTTTCCGGCCACGTCCAGGCACTTGAGCGAGTTGACGTTCTGCAGGTGCAGCTTGTCCTCGCTGCCCAACAGCACCCACTTCTGCGCCGCGGAGTCGTTGCAGGTGTAGACCTGGACCGGTGTGCCGTTGTCCTTCTTGCCGCCCTGGACGTCGAGACACTTGTCCTTCGCGGCGTGCACCTCGATGACGGTGGGGCTGTCGCCCACCCAGCCCAGACCGCCCGGCATCCAGTAGTCCTGCCACCGGGTCAGATGGTCGGCGGTCCACGACTGGCCCAGCATGTCGCTCAAAGCCTTCGCACCCTTGGAAAGGGCGTTGACCGCGTCCTTGTTCGCGTCCAGGACCTGGTTGCGCTGAGCGGCCTGCGAAGCGACCTCCTGCTGCCACTCGCCGGCCGCCGCGGAGGTGATGTCACCCAGCACGCCGCCCGGGTCGACCGGATCCCGCCAACCACACGCTGCGAAACGCGACTTCACGTCCTCGACGGCGACGCGGTACTCCGGCGTGCCCGGCTGCGGCGCGCTGCGCGGGAAGCCGCCGGAGGACAGGAAGAGACGGGCGTCGTCCGCGCCGGCGTTCGTCGCGGGCCCCCCGTGCATCCACTGAAAGGCGCTGCGCTCGGCGAGCGCGCGATTCCACTCCGCCTGCGTCGTCCCCGCGGGATCGGGGTCCTTCCCGTAGAGGGGGTTGCCCACCTGGTCGACGGCCTTGAGGGTCTTGTCGTCGGCCTTCGGGGTGGCGTCGTCGTAGAAGTCGGAGTCGGTCTTCCAGAACCGGTCGGCGACCCAGGCGGACAGACCGGTCTGGGAGTAGAAGCTCTTGTCGCCGTCGGGCGGCCAGTGGAAGTCGGTGTCGGTGAACCCGCCGGGAGTCGCAAGACCGTCCAGAGGCTTCTTCCACCCCGCGCGCTGAGCGGAGAGTGCGTCCATCTCCTTGTCCGCCGCGTCGCGGTCGTTGTTGTACGCGACGGCGAGCGGTGTCTGTTCCCAGTTCTTACGGTCGGCCAGGACGTGGAGCTTGTCCGGCGTCTGGTTGAGGCCGTTTTGCGCGGTCGCGGCCATCGACGAGCCGCCCAGGCGCAGTACGTCGGCCATCAGGCACTGGTCCTGACGCAGTTGCTCGGCGGCGGTGTCGTCGTACCAGGGGTAGGAGCCGGCCACCGGCTCGGTGTTCGGCCTGATCGAGCCGGGCTGTACCGCGAGAGCGGCGAGGACGGCCAGCGCGGCTGCCGAGGTGACGGCGGAGGTGAGCATCCCGAGCATGTCCGTGAGGACGACGCGGGAGAAGGGGCCGCGCCGGCCCGGTCTCGGGTGCGGGAGCATCGGTGATCTGGAACGCAAGAGTGGTGTCCCTCCATCGTGTGAGGACGGGACCATGGGGAGTGGTGACGAGCACAGGGCGGGTCAGGGCTTCGCCGAGAGGTGTTCAGAGGCGCTCTCTCGTAAGCGAGTTCACGCTCGCGACGGCGGCGGCCGCTGCAGCAGCCGGCCCGAGCAGGACGGCATGCCGAAGCGGCCCCTCCCCGTGAGTGACGGTGTTCCCCCGGTCACTGGGTGAGCGATGTGAGGACGGAAGGGTCAGATCCGGCGTCACATCGGCGCAACTATAGGCATGCGTACGCAGAATCGCACGAGAGTTCGCTTCTGTGACGTGTGTTACTGGCGCGAAATCAACGACCCGTCATGGCCGGTGGGTGCTGTGCGCGCATGTGTGTGACCAAGGGTTTTCTGTGTGTTTCCCATGAGAGTGGGCGGGATGTCGTGCGTGAACTCCCTTCGAGATCGGCTGATTTTCGACCTCATGGGGAGCTGGTTCGCGCCAAGGGGGCGCTGGTGGGGCCGGGTTGGCGCCGAATGCGTTCGAGGTGGGGGCAGGTGAGGTGGCGAGTTGGCTCACGGTGTTGGCCCGTCGGGTCGACCCGCGCGGGCTCTCGGCCTGAACTCGGTTGCGTGTGACGGTGATTGAGTGCCTGTCGGGTGTGACCGGACGCAGGTGGGGTGTCGCGCCCCGCCGTCGGCGAGAGGTGTTCGCGCCGCCCCGGGTCGGGGCGGCCGGTGCCGAATCACGTCGGCGTCACGATCGGATGTCGAGTGATCTTGTGGACGGCCGGCGGAATGATCTTCTGGCTAGCGTGCTCGACGGATGTGCACGGTGTGCACACAGGAGACCGACAGAAAGAGCTTCCGCCTTGAGATCCACCGCCGTCCGTCGTACCGCCCTCGCCGCTTCCGCGGCGGCCCTCGCCCTGCTCGTCACCGCGTGCGGCGGAGACGACAAGGCCGACAAGGGTGGAAGCGGTGAGGACAAGGGCGGTGCGGCCGCGTCCTCCGCCCCGGCGGCCGAGGCGCTCACCGCCGCCGAGCTGGAGAAGGCCGCGCTCACGCAGGCGGACGTCAAGACCGGCAAGGTCTCCGCGAAGGTGCCGGCGACGGCGACCGTCGCGCAGGACAAGGTGAAGGTCGCCGACAAGGCCTGCGCCCCGCTCGCCTACCTCCAGACCGGCTCCTACGTCGGCAAGCCCTCCGCCACCGTGGCGCGCCAGTGGACGGGCGACCCGAAGAAGCCCGCCGCGGACGCCACTGACGAGGAGAAGCTCTTCGCGGGTGTGGGCACCATGGCCGTGGTGACGCTCGCCTCCTACGAGGGCGGCGGTGCCGAGCAGGCGATGAAGGACCTGAACGCGGCCGCCGAGAAGTGCGCCGGAGGCTACAGCTTCACGGCGGAGGGCGACACGAGCAAGGTTCTGAAGGTCGTCAAGACCGACGCGCCCAAGGGTGGTGACGAAGCCTTCGCCGTGACCGTCAGTCTCCAGCTGGAAGAGGGTGCCGACGCGCCGGCCAAGGGTGTCGTCGTCCGTAAGGGGTCCACCCTCGCCTACTTCCCCGCCGTCGACATGGCTTCCGCCGTGACCGGCAAGGACTGGGACTTCCCCACGGAGATCGTCGACGCCCAGGTCGCCAAGCTCGGCTGACCGTCCGGCGCCCGGCAGTCGCCGGCGAGGGTCCGCCGGGGCGTTCGTGCCACGGTAGGAATTTCCGATTTCGGGCACGCGGCGGCTCTTTCCGGCGGACGCCGGACCTTAGGCTGCCGGGCATGTGCGGAATCGTGGGATATGTGGGGTCGCAGTCGGCGCTCGATGTCGTGATGGCCGGACTGAAGCGGCTGGAGTACCGGGGATACGACTCGGCGGGTGTCGCCGTCCTGGCGGACGGCGGCCTCGCCGCGGCGAAGAAGGCCGGGAAACTGGTCAACCTGGAGAAGGAGCTGGGCGACCGGCCGCTTCCGGCCGGGACGACGGGCATCGGGCACACCCGCTGGGCCACCCACGGGGGCCCCACGGACGCCAACGCCCATCCGCACCTCGACAACGCGGGCCGGGTCGCCGTCGTGCACAACGGCATCATCGAGAACTTCGCCCAGCTCAGGGCCGAGCTGGCCGAACGGGGCCACGACCTGACGTCCGAGACGGACACCGAGGTCGTGGCCCATCTGCTGGCCGAGGAGTTCTCCTCCTGCGCGGACCTGGCGGAGGCCATGCGGCTGGTGTGCCTACGGCTGGAGGGCGCGTTCACCCTGGTCGCGGTGGACGCCGACGATCCGGACGTGGTCGTGGGCGCGCGCCGCAACTCGCCGCTCGTGGTCGGGGTCGGGGACGGCGAGGCCTTCCTCGCCTCCGACGTCGCCGCGTTCATCGCCCACACCCGCTCCGCGATCGAACTCGGGCAGGACCAGGTCGTCGAGCTGCGCCGGGACGGGGTGACCGTCACCGGGTTCGACGGCAGCCCCGCCGAGGTCCGTTCGTACCACGTCGACTGGGACGCGTCGGCGGCGGAGAAGGGCGGCTACGACTACTTCATGCTCAAGGAGATCGCCGAGCAGCCCAAGGCGGTCGCCGACACCCTGCTCGGACGGATCGACGCGGCCGGCTCGCTCAGGCTCGACGAGGTGCGCATCCCCGTCCAGGCGCTGCGCGAGGCCGACAAGGTCGTCATCGTCGCCTGCGGCACCGCCTTCCACGCCGGACTGATCGCCAAGTACGCCATCGAGCACTGGACACGCATCCCGTGCGAGGTCGAGCTGGCCAGCGAGTTCCGCTACCGGGACCCGATCCTCGACCGGCAGACGCTCGTCATCGCCATCTCGCAGTCCGGCGAGACCATGGACACGCTGATGGCCCTGCGGCACGCCCGCGAACAGGGCGCCCGGGTGCTGGCGATCTGCAACACCAACGGCTCCACGATCCCGCGCGAGTCCGACGCGGTGCTGTACACGCACGCCGGGCCCGAGGTCGCCGTCGCCTCCACCAAGGCGTTCCTGACCCAGCTCGTGGCCTGCTACCTGGTGGCGCTGTACCTGGGCCAGGTGCGCGGCACCAAGTGGGGCGACGAGATCCGGGCCGTGATCCGGGAGCTGTCCCGCATCTCCCGCGAGGTCGAGCGGGTCCTGGAGACCATGGAGCCGGTACGGGAACTCGCCCGCTCCCTCGCCGACAAGGACACGGTGCTCTTCCTCGGGCGGCACGTGGGCTATCCGGTCGCCCTCGAAGGCGCCCTGAAGCTCAAGGAGCTGGCGTACATGCACGCCGAGGGCTTCGCGGCGGGCGAGCTGAAGCACGGGCCTATCGCGTTGATCGAGGACGACATGCCGGTGGTGGTCGTGGCCCCCTCGCCGCGCGGCCGCTCGGTCCTGCACGACAAGATCGTCTCCAACATCCAGGAGATCCGGGCCCGGGGCGCCCGCACGATCGTCATCGCGGAGGAGGGCGACGAGGCGGTCGTCCCCTACGCCGACCACCTGATCCGCATCCCGGCCACGCCGACGCTGCTCCAGCCGCTCGTGGCGACCGTCCCCCTGCAGGTGTTCGCCTGCGAACTGGCCACGGCCCGGGGCAACGAGGTGGACCAGCCGCGCAACCTGGCGAAGTCGGTGACGGTGGAGTGAGCGGTGCCGCGGCCCGGGGCCGCGCCGCGAGCCCCTAGGGTGCGGGCATGAGCATCATCGGGGTCGGTATCGACGTGGCCGAGATCGACCGGTTCCGGGCGTCGCTGGAGCGGACGCCCGGACTGGCCGAACGCCTCTTCGTGGAAAGGGAGTTGCTGCTGCCCAGCGGCGAACGCCGGGGCTTCGCCTCGCTCGCGGCCCGGTTCGCGGCGAAGGAGGCGCTCGCCAAGGCGCTGGGTGCCCCGCCCGGGCTGTACTGGACGGACGCCGAGGTCTACGTCGAGGACAGCGGCCGGCCCCGCCTGCGGGTGAAGGGCACGGTGGCCGCCCGCGCCGCCGAACTGGGCGTCATGTCCTGGCACGTGTCGCTCAGTCACGACGCCGGGGTGGCCTCGGCGGTGGTGATTGCGGAGGGCTAGGACAGCGCCGGGCCGGGACCTGTCCTCCAACCGGAGTCCAGGGGCGTTCAGGGGTTCAGGAGTTCAGAGGAGTTTGGGGGCTCCGTGAGTTCCGGGCTCCGGGAGCTCCGGGGGTTCCAGGGTTCCGGGGGTTACGAAGGTTTCCGGAGGTCACGAGGGTTCCTCGGGTTCGGGGAGGCTTCGGGCGGCGGGGGTCCCGGTGACCGGGGCGGCACGGCGTGCCCCGGTGCGGGAGACTCGGCACCATGCGTACTGCGTACAGCGTGGAGACCGTGAGGGCCGCCGAACGGGAGCTGATGGCACGGCTTCCCGAGGGGGCGTTGATGCAGCGGGCGGCCGCCGGACTCGCCGCCGCCTGCGCGGACCTGCTCGGCCGGGTGTACGGCCGCCGGGTGGTGCTGCTGGTGGGCAGCGGGGACAACGGGGGCGACGCCCTGTACGCGGGGGCGCGCCTCGCCCGGCGCGGCGCCGGCGTCACCGCCGTACTGCTCGCCCCGGAACGGACCCACCCCGGGGGACTCGCGGCGCTGCTGCGCGCCGGGGGCGCCCGGGTGGCGCCGGCCGACGCCGGACCGCTCGTGCGGCGGGCCGACCTCGTCGTCGACGGCATCGTCGGGATCGGGGGCAGGGGCGGCCTGCGGCCGGATGCCGCGCGGCTCGCGGAACTCACGCACGCGTCGGGTGCCGCCGTCGTCGCCGTCGATCTGCCGAGCGGGGTCGAGGTGGACACCGGAGAGGTGCTCGGCGCGGCGGTCCGCGCCGATCTGACCGTCACCTTCGGCACCCACAAGCCGGGGCTGCTCATCGACCCGGCGCGCGGGTACGCCGGGTCCGTACGCCTCGTCGACATCGGGCTCGACCTGCCCGACCCGGCCGATCTGGAAGCCCTGCAGCACGCCGACGTGGCGGCCCGGCTGCCGCTGCCCGGGGCGGCCAGCGACAAGTACCGGCGCGGTGTCGTCGGGATCGCCGCGGGGTCCGCCCGCTACCCCGGAGCCGCGGTCCTCGCCGTGTCCGGGGCGCTGCGCGGGGGCGCCGGGGCCGTGCGCTACGTCGGGCCCGCGGCGGACGCCGTCATCGCGCGCTTTCCGGAGGTGCTGGTGTCCGACGGCGGGCCGTCGGAGGCGGGCCGGGTCCAGGCCTGGGTGGTGGGTCCCGGGGCCGGGGACGACGCCTCGGCGGTCGGGGAGGTGCTGGCGGCGGACGTTCCGGTGCTGGTGGACGCGGACGGGCTGCGGCTCGCCGGGCGGGAGGCCGTACGGGCCCGCAGCGCGCCGACGCTGCTGACCCCGCACGCCGGGGAGGCGGCCGCGCTGCTCGGGGTCGCGCGGGAGGAGGTGGAGGCGGCCGGGCTCGTCTCCGTGCGGGAGCTGGCGGCGCTGTACGGGGCGACCGTGCTGCTCAAGGGGTCGACGACGCTGGTCGCCGACCCCGCGGGCGGGGCGGTGCGGGTGAACGCGACGGGGACGGCATGGCTGGCCACCGCGGGCAGCGGGGACGTCCTGTCGGGGCTGGCGGGGTCGCTGCTGGCGGCGGGACTCTCCGCGATCGACGCGGGGAGCGTGGCCGCGTATCTGCACGGCCTCGCGGGGCGCTTCGCGGCGGACGGCGCGCCCGCCGGGGCACATGACGTGGCCGCCGCGATCCCGGAGGCGTGGCGCGACGTACACGACTGACCGCCCGGCGGCCGGCCCGTTCCGTCGCTGTCCGCCGGGCGGCCCGCGTGTTCCGTCGGCGTCCGCCCGGCGGCCGACCTGTTCCGGCGTCGTCCGCCCGGGGCGGCCCGCCTGATCCGTCTCCGTCCGACCGGCGGCCCACCGGCCCCGGGCGTCGGATCCGTGCCGCCCCGGCCGGTCGGGGCCGCCGGTCGCGTTGGCCGGATCGGGGGACCTTTGTGGCGTCTTCCGCGCGGCTCACCCGAGGGTGCCCCGTCGTTGCGTATGGCTGATCGCATGATGATCAGACGAAGGGTGTCCCGGGGGATCGCGGTGTTGCTGACGGTGGCGGCGGCCATGCCGCTGGGGACGGCGGTGGCGGCGCCCGTGCCGCCGGTGCCGGTGGCCGGGCCCGTCGGTGAGCAGGTCTCCCGTGCGATGAGGGGACCGTATCCGTCCTGGTGGGGCGAGAGCCCGGTGCCGATGCCGGTGCCGGGCGCGGAGACGTCCACCGCCGGGCAGGGCGCGCGAGATCCGCGGGGCACGTCCGCGGGCACGTCCGGGAGCCCCGCCCCGGCCCCTTCCGCGCCGGGCGGGTACCCGCCCTTCGGCGGTGCGGACGTCCGTCCGGCGAGGGCGTGCGACGAGCGGACGGGCCCCTACCAGCGGCAGGTCGAGCGGTGGCTGCGGCTGAAGGAGGACGGGAAGCAGTCGGCGTCCGACTGCGAGGCCATCCGCGCCTTCCAGGCGAAGCAGGGCATCCGGCCGACCAGCGGCTTCGCCGGGCCGCTGACCTGGGCCCGCGTGCGGCTGCTGTCCGCCCGGAGCGCCCCGGACACCACCAACGTCCCCACGACCGGCACCGGCTGCCCGGCCCGCTCCTACCGGGTCGCCTGCGTCGACCTCACCCGCCGGGTCACCTGGGTGCAGCAGGGCGGCAGGATCCTGTTCGGGCCGGTGCCGATGCGCAGCGGCGGGGTCGGGCACCGCACCAGAACCGGCTGGTTCAAGATCTACCTGAAGCACCGGCAACACTGGTCGACGCTGTACAACACCCCCATGCCGTACGCCCAGTTCTTCAGCCGCGGCCAGGCCTTCCACGCCGTCCGCGACAGCATCCGTACGACCGGCGGCTCGATGGGCTGTGTGAACCTGCGGCTCGCCGACGCCCGCGGACTCTGGAACGTGCTCAGGACGGGTGACCGTGTCTACGTCTGGGGCCGGAGGTCCGGCACCTAGGGCGTCGCGGCCCCGGCCCGGTCCGGGGGGCCGGTACCAGTCCACGTGCCGGGACCGGTTCGGGTGCCGGTCCGGGCGGGCATCGGCCCCGGTCCGGGCGGGTACCGGTTCTCGGTTCCCGGCGCCGTCCAGGGGACCGGTGCCGGAAGGCCGCCCGGGGCCTCTGAGACACTGGGGCGCGATGACAGAGACACCACACCCGCGGACGGCGCCCCTGCGCGCCCGCGCCGAGATCGATCTGGCCGCCCTGCGGGCCAACGTGCGGACCCTGCGCGCCCAGGCGCCGACCGCTGCGCTGATGGCCGTGGTCAAGTCCGACGCGTACGGCCACGGCGCGGTCCCGTGCGCCCGTGCGGCGCGCGAGGCGGGCGCCGCCTGGCTCGGCACGGCCACCCCGGAGGAGGCGCTCGCGCTGCGCGCGGCCGGACTCCCGGGCCGCATCATGTGCTGGCTCTGGACCCCGGGCGGCCCCTGGGCCGAGGCCATCGGGGCCGATCTCGACGTGTCGGTCTCCGGGATGTGGGCGCTGCGCGAGGTCACGGCCGCCGCCGAGGCCGTCGGCGCGCCCGCCCGGGTGCAGCTCAAGGCCGACACCGGCCTCGGCCGTGCCGGCTGTCAGCCCGCCGACTGGCCCGAGCTCGTCGCCGAGGCCCTGGCCGCCGAGGCGCGCGGGCTGATCACCGTGACCGGACTCTGGTCCCACTTCGCCTGCGCCGACGAGCCGGGCCACCCCTCGATCCAGGCCCAGCTCGCGCGGTTCCGCGAGATGCTGGCGTACGCCGAGGAGCAGGGCGTCCGCCCGGAGGTCCGGCACATCGCCAACTCACCCGCGACCCTGACCCTTCCCGAGAGCCACTTCGACCTCGTACGGACCGGGATCGCGGTCTACGGGATCTCGCCGAGCCCGGAGCTCGGCACCCCGGCCGACCTCGGACTGCGTCCGGTGATGACGCTGAGCGCGTCGCTCTCGCTGGTGAAGCACGTTCCGGCGGGCCACGGCGTGAGCTACGGCCACCACTACGTCACCCCCGGCGAGACCACGCTCGGCCTGGTCCCCGTCGGCTACGCGGACGGCGTCCCGCGGCACGCCTCCGGCACCGGTCCCGTCCTGGTCGGCGGCAAGTGGCGTACCGTCGCGGGCCGGGTCGCCATGGACCAGTTCGTCGTCGACCTCGGCGGCGACGAGCCGGAGCCAGGCGCCCGGGCGGTCCTCTTCGGGCCCGGCGACGGCGGCGAGCCGACCGCCGAGGACTGGGCGAACGCGGCGGGCACGATCGCGTACGAGATCGTCACGCGCATCGGAACCCGCGTGCCGCGCGTCTACGTGAAGGTGAATGAGGAACAAGACGGGTAACACCCCTTAGGCGAACAGACGTGCGGGGCCCGGCGGGCGGACAGCGGCGGGTCGTGGACGGCGGGCGGAAGCCGGCCGGAGCGCGCACAGCCCGGAGCCGACACCCGACACCCGACACCCGAGAGCCGGAGCGAAGAGGAGCGGAACGTGAGCGAGAGCAGCGCGGAGGCCGTCGTGGAGGCGGCCTCGGCAGCGGCCGCCTCCACCGGGAACTGGCGCAGGGCCGGAGTCGCCGGCGCCGCGATAGGCGTGGTCGCGGCGGGGGCCGCGGCCGGAGTCGTGATCGAGCGGCTCACGGTCGGCCGCGGCATGCGCATGAAGGCCCGCCTGGCCCTCGACTCGACCGGCCCCTACGGCGCGCTGCGCGGCACGCCGGGCAAGACGTACGCCGACGACGGCACGGAGCTGTACTACGAGGTCGACGAGGCCGAGCCGGAGGCCTCGCACACCCCGCGTCGGCGCAGGCTCTTCGGCCGCAAGGCCCCCGCCCCCGTCACCGTCGTCTTCAGCCACGGCTACTGCCTCAACCAGGACTCCTGGCACTTCCAGCGCGCCGCGCTGCGCGGTGTCGTGCGCACGGTGCACTGGGACCAGCGCAGCCACGGGCGGTCCGGGCGGGGTGTCGCCCAGCTGGAGGACCGGAAGCCGGTCACCATCGACCAGCTCGGCCGCGACCTGCTGGCCGTCATCGAGGCGGCGGTGCCCGAGGGGCCGATCGTGCTCGTCGGGCACTCCATGGGCGGCATGACCGTCATGGCGCTCGCCGATCAGTTCCCCGACCTGATCCGCGACCGGGTCGTCGCCGTCGCCCTGGTCGGGACGTCGTCGGGGCGGCTCGGCGAGGTCAACTTCGGCCTTCCCGTCGCGGGCGTCAACGCCGTGCGGCGCGTGCTCCCGGGCGTCCTGAAGGCCCTCGGGCAGCAGGCCGCCCTGGTGGAGCGGGGGCGGCGGGCCACGGCCGACCTGTTCGCCGGGGTCATCAAGCGCTACTCGTTCGCGAGCCGGGACGTCGACCCGGCCGTCGAGCGGTTCGCCGAACGGATGATCGAGGGCACGCCGATCGACGTGGTCGCCGAGTTCTACCCGGCGTTCACCGAGCACGACAAGACCGCCGCGCTCGCCCGGTTCACCGGGATGCCCGTCCTCGTGCTGGCCGGGGTCAAGGACCTGGTGACGCCGAGCGAGCACAGCGAGGCCATCGCCGACCTGCTGCCGGACGCGGAACTGGTGCTCGTCCCCGACGCCGGACACCTGGTCATGCTGGAGCATCCCGAGGTCGTCATAGACCGCCTCGCCGATCTCCTCGTGCGCGCGGGAGCCGTGCCGGCAGGAGCTACCGTTGGCGGCTATGGAAGCACCAGCAGCAGCGCACAACCCGGCTGAGCCCGCCCAGGACGGCGTCGGCGTGCAGATCACCGTCAACTCACCCGAGCAGATGCGGGAGTTGGGCCTGAGACTGGCCGAACTGCTGCGCGCGGGCGACCTCGTGATGCTGAACGGCGAGCTGGGCGCGGGCAAGACCACGCTGACCCGCGGACTCGGCGAGGGGCTCGGCGTCCGCGGCGCGGTCACCTCGCCGACCTTCGTCATCGCCCGCGTGCACCCCTCCCTCGGCGACGGGCCGCCGCTCGTGCACGTGGACGCGTACCGCCTCGGCGGCGGGCTCGACGAGATGGAGGACCTCGACCTGGACGTCTCGCTCTCCGACTCGGTGATCGTCGTGGAATGGGGCGAGGGCAAGGTCGAGGAGCTGACCGAGGACCGTCTGCACCTCGTCATCCACCGGGCCGTCGGGGACACCACCGACGAGGTGCGGCACGTGAGCGTCACGGGACTCGGCGAGCGCTGGGCCGCGGAGGATCTGGCCGGGCTGACGGCCTGACGGCGACGGGCACGCGGTCCTACGGGAAGTGCCCGGGGTCCGGCGAGGTATGAGGTGCTCGGGGTCCGGAGAGGGAGGAAGCACCCGGGGTCCGTCCGTCGCGTGCTCGCGGTCCGTGGGCCCTTCGCCCGACGGGCGTCTTCCGCTCGTACATTCGGCCAACGTTCCGACAGGGCGTCGGCAAGATGTTGCGTTCGGTGTCCCGGCCGTGGTCACATGGACACCAGTACGTGGTTAGGTCTACCTAACCACGCGTGCCCCCGAAGCGCGAGGAGGCGTCCATGGCGGCTTCAGAGCCGACCGCAGTGCCGGCTTCAGAAGGTGACGTGCCGGCGGCGCCGCGCGCGGTGGCCGGGGTGTCGATGCGGGAGCTGCTGGCGGCCTGCGCCGCGGCCGAGGCGGTGTCCAGGCCGCCCGGCGCGCCGCTGTCCGGGCCGCGAGCCGCCGAGCGGCCCGCGAAGGCCGCCTGACGGCGACCGGGTGCCCGCGGGCCCCCACCCGGCGTCGGTGCGCCGACGCGCCTCTACTTGACGACGACGATCTTCGCGTTCACGGTCGCGAAAGCCCACATCGCGTCGCCGTCGGCGCGCGAGGCGCGGATGCCGCCGACCTTCTTCTCGGGCTCCGGGGCTTCCGTGGAGCCGTTCACCGCGGCGCTGAAGCCGATGGGGACGCTGTCGACATACGTGAACCGTACGACGTGCTCGATCTGTGTTCCGTCGGACCCGGGGGTCGAGCCCGTCCGCGACGTGACGGCGTACGTGCCGGCGGCCGGGTCGACCGTGCCCGGGGTGACCTCGAAGGTGCGCCGCACCTTGTTGCCCGCGCCGACCAGCCAGACCCGGTCCTCGCCGGTCGAGTAGACGACCCGCTCACCGGAGCCGGACGAGGAGGGCAGCGCTTCCGGGTCCTTCTTCTTGTCCCGGGGTGCCGCCTTGGGCGCGGAGGACGTGGACGACGGGCTCGCGTGCGGTTCGCCCAGCGTGTCCGGAACATTCGCGGACGCCTGGAAGGCGAGGAAGCCGACGGTGGCGATCGCCGCCACGGTGAGCCCGGCCACGATTCCCGAGCTGCTCCTAGCCACCTTGTGTGCCCACCTCTCGACCTTCGTACGTACTTGCGTTGACGGTAGCAGCCGAGGGACGGGAGTCCCGGGCGGCCTTGCGTCGGGCTCCGGCGCCGTAGGCTGTTTGTGTGCTCTTGCTCGCTCTGGATACCGCCACCCCCGCCGTGACCGTCGCCCTGCACGACGGCACGTCCGTCATCGCCTCGTCGAGCCAGGTGGACGCGCGCCGGCACGGAGAGCTGCTGCTGCCGGCCGTCGACCGGGTGCTCACCGAGGCAGGCCTCGGACTGGACGCCGTCACCGGCATCGTCGTGGGCGTCGGCCCCGGCCCGTACACGGGGCTGCGCGTCGGCCTCATGACCGCCGACACCTTCGGGCTCGCGCTCGGCGTGCCCGTGCACGGTGTGTGCACCCTCGACGCCCTCGCGTACGCGGTCGACGACACCGGCCTCGAGGGGCCGTTCGTCGTCGCCACGGACGCCCGGCGCAAGGAGGTCTACTGGGCGCGCTACGCCGACCGCCGCACCCGGCTGTCGGAGCCCGCCGTGGACCGCCCCGCCGAGATCGACCCGTCGGTCACCGCGCTGCCCGCCGTCGGCGGCGGCGCGCTCCTCTACCCCGACATCTTCACGGACGCCCGCGCGCCCGAGAACGTCTCCGCCGCCGCGCTCGCCTCCCTGGCCGCCGAGAGGCTGGCCGCGGGCGAGGAGCCGGAACCGGCCCGGCCGCTGTACCTGCGCCGCCCGGACGCCCAGGTGCCCAAGAACTACAAGGTGGTCACCCCCAAGTGACCGCCGAGCTGCGCGAGATGCGCTGGTGGGACATCGATCCCGTCCTGGAGCTGGAGAAGGAACTCTTTCCCGTGGACGCCTGGTCCCGGGGCATGTTCTGGTCCGAACTCGCCCACGCGCGCGGGCCGCAGGCCACCCGGCGCTACCTGATCGCCCGCGAGGCCGACCGGATCGTCGGGTACGCCGGGCTCGCCGCCTCGGGAGACCTGGGCGACGTGCAGACCATCGCGGTGCGGCGGGACCAGTGGGGCACCGGCCTCGGCGCCCGGCTGCTCACCGAACTGCTGCGGGCCGCCAGCGACTTCGACTGCGCCGAGGTCATGCTCGAATGCCGGGTGGACAACGTCCGCGCGCAGAAGCTGTACGAGCGCTTCGGCTTCGAGCCCATCGGCTTCCGGCGCGGCTACTACCAGCCGGGGAACGTGGACGCCCTGGTGATGCGCCTGCACGACCCCTCCGCCTCCGTACAAGGAACAGAGACCCATGGCTGACGAACCCCTCGTCCTCGGCATCGAGACCTCCTGCGACGAGACCGGCGTCGGCATCGTCCGCGGCACCACCCTGCTCGCGGACGCGATCGCGTCGAGCGTCGACGAGCACGCGCGCTTCGGCGGGGTCGTGCCGGAGGTCGCCTCCCGCGCGCATCTGGAGGCGATGGTGCCGACCATCGAACGGGCGCTGAAGGAGGCGGGGGTGTCGGCCAGGGACCTGGACGGCATCGCCGTCACGGCCGGTCCCGGTCTCGCCGGGGCGCTGCTCGTCGGGGTCTCGGCCGCGAAGGCGTACGCCTACGCGCTGGGCAAGCCGCTGTACGGCGTCAACCACCTCGCCTCGCACATCTGCGTGGACCAGCTGGAGCACGGCGCGCTGCCGGAGCCGATGATGGCCCTGCTGGTGTCCGGCGGCCACTCCTCGCTGCTGCTGTCCACCGACATCACCTCCGACGTGCGGCCGATGGGCGCGACCATCGACGACGCGGCCGGCGAGGCCTTCGACAAGATCGCGCGCGTGCTGAACCTGGGTTTCCCGGGCGGTCCGGTCATCGACCGGTACGCGAAGGAGGGCGACCCGAAGGCCATCGCGTTCCCGCGCGGACTCACCGGCCCGCGCGACCCGGCCTACGACTTCTCCTTCTCCGGCCTGAAGACCTCCGTGGCCCGCTGGATCGAGGCGAAGCGGGCGGCGGGGGAGGACGTGCCGGTGCGGGATGTGGCCGCGTCCTTCCAGGAGGCCGTGGTGGACGTGCTCACCCGCAAGGCCGTCCGGGCGTGCAAGGACGAGGGCGTCGACCACCTCATGATCGGCGGCGGTGTGGCCGCGAACTCGCGGCTGCGCGTGCTCGCCCAGGAGCGCTGCGAGGCCGCCGGGATCCGGCTCAGGGTGCCGCGCCCGAAGCTGTGCACGGACAACGGCGCGATGGTGGCCGCGCTGGGCGCCGAGATGGTCGCCCGGAACCGGGCCGCCTCCGACTGGGACCTGTCGGCCGACTCGTCGCTGCCGGTGACGGACCCGCACGTGCCGGGGCGCGGGCAGGCGCACACGCACGATCACGTGCACGAGGTCGCCAAGGAGAACCTGTACTCGTGACCGTCGCGCTGATGTGGGAGGCGCGGGCCGTCACCGGCCGGGGCGAGGAGCTGCTCGCCTGGGTGCGGGAGCAGACGGTCCCCGGAGAGCCGGTACGACGGGAGATCCTGCGGGCGCCCCAGGACCGGGTGCTGGTCATCACCTGGTGGGACGCGGCGTACGACGCCGAGCTGCCCGAACTCCCCGAGCCGGACGGGGAGTTGGTGGCCCGGACGGTGCACAGGTGGCGCTTCGAGGCGGTGGACTGACGGGCGGCCGTCCGGCCGGTGCGTCCCGTGCGCGCACGGCCGGACGCACCGGCGGCGTGCGCCGGTGGCCGACCGCCGGGTCCTCACCCGGCTGCCGGCCACCGCAGCGGTCCCTCCGCCGGGTCAGGACACCCGCGCGACCTCGGTCTCGCAGCGCATGCGCCGGTCCGTGCCCAACCGCCGCACCGGACCCGCCAGGTTCAGCCGGACCGTGCGGCGCACGTCCGCGCTGGAGGCGCCGAGCCGCAGTTCCAGGGCGCCCGGTTCGACGATCCGGGTGCCGGTGCGGTCGGTGAACGCCGAGAGGTCCGCGTGAAAGCGGAAGGTCACCCGGCGGGCCTCGCCCGGCGCCACCTCCAGGCGCCGGTAGCCGATCAGCCGCACGTCCGGGCGGGTCACCGAGGCCACCGGGTCGTGCAGGTAGAGCTGGACGACCTCGGCGCCCGCGCGCCCACCGGTGTTGCGGACGGTCACCGACACGTCGTACGAGCCGTCGGTGCCGATCTCCGCCTCGGGCACCTCGGCCGCCTCCCAGTCGAACGACGTGTACGAGCGGCCGTGGCCGAACGGGTACAGCGGTGTCGGGTCCAGGTTGCTGACCTCGCCCTTCAGGCCCAGCGGCGGCTGGAGGTAGGTCCACGGCTGGCCGCCCGGGTCGCGCGGCACGCTCACCGGCAGTCGGCCCGACGGGCCGACCCGGCCGGACAGCACGCCCGCCAGGGCGGGGCCGCCCTCCTCGCCCGGGAAGAACGCCTGGACCACGCCGCCGAGACGCTCCTGCCAGCGGCCCAGCGCGTAGGGGCGGCCGGTGAGCAGCACCAGGACCACCGGGACCCCCGTGGCGACCAGGGCGTCGAGCAGCTCGCCCTGCACGCCCGGCAGGCCGAGGTCGGCGACGTCGCAGCCCTCGCCGGAGGTGCCCCGGCCGAAGAGTCCGGCCCGGTCACCGAGCACCGCCACGCACACGTCGGCCTCGGTGGCCCGTGCCACCGCCTCCTCGAAACCGGAGCGGTCCGGCTCCGTGACCCCGCAGCCCCGCGCGAACGTCACCTTGGCGTCCGGCAGTTCGGCGCGCAGCGCTTCGAGCACGGTCGGGATGTCCACACCGGTGGGCACCTCGGGGTGGTGCGTGAGCACGTGCGAGGGGAACGAGTAGCAGCCGAGCATGGCCAGGGGGTCGTCCGCGCGCGGGCCGACCACCGCGATCCGGGTGTCCGGGGCCAGCGGCAGCACCCCGTCCGCGTTGTCCAGCAGGACCACCGACTCCTCGGCGAGCTTGCGGGCGAGCGCCCGGTTGCCCGCGGAGTCCAGGTCGACCCGGCGGCCGGTCTCCGGCCGCCAGTCCTCGTCCAGCAGTCCGAGTTCGCACTTCTGGAGCAGCACCCGGCGGGCCGCCCGGTCGATCAGCGACTCGGGGACGGTGCCCTCGCGGACGGCGGCCACCAGCGGCTCGCCGTAGCACTTCAGCGTGGGCAGTTCGACATCGATGCCGGCCTCCAGCGCCCTGTGCGCCGCCTCGGCCTCGCTGCCGGCCACCCGGTGCAGGCTCTGGAGGAAGCCGACGCCGAAGTAGTCCGAGACCACCGTGCCGGTGAAGCCCCACTTCTCGCGCAGCAGCTCGGTCAGCAGATACGGGTCGGCCGACGCCGGGACGCCGTCGATGTCGTTGTAGGCGGCCATCACCGAACGGGCGCCGCCCTCGCGCAGCGCCATCTCGAACGGCGGCAGCGTGATGTCGGAGAGTTCGCGTACACCCGCCCGCACCGGCGCCAGGTTCCGGGCGCCGGCCGAGGCCGCGTACCCGGCGAAGTGCTTGAGCGTGGCCACGATCCCGGCCGACTCCAGGCCCCGTACATAGGCGGTGGCGACGGTGGCGACCAGGTACGGGTCCTCGCCGATCGTCTCCTCCACCCGGCCCCAGCGCAGGTCGCGGACCACGTCCAGGACCGGGGCGAGGCCCTGGTGGACACCGACCGAGCGCAGGTCGTCGCCGATGCGCCGGCCCAGCTCCTCCACCAGCTCCGGGTCGAAGGCGGCGCCCCAGGCCAGCGGGACCGGGTACGCCGTCGCCCGCCAGGCCGTGAAGCCCGCCAGGCACTCCTCGTGGGCGACGGCGGGGATGCCGAAGCGACCCGCCTCGGCGATCCGGCGCTGGGCGCGGGCCAGGGCCTGCGCGCCCAGCACCGGGTCCACGGGGGCGGTGCCGAAGGAGCGGGTGAGCTGGCCGAGGCCACGGGTGATCAGCTCGTCCCAGTCGTACGAGGAGGACATCTCGCTCTGGAGCGGGGCGACTCCGTCGCCGTCCGTGGCGGCGCCCACCCACACGCCGTAGAGCTGGGCGGTCTTCTCCTCCGGGGTCATCCGGGAGAGCAGGTCGTCGACGCGGGTCGCGGCGGGCAGGGCGGGGTCGCGCCAGGGAGCGGTGGTCATGGAACTCCTGTCGGGGAAAGGGGGGGGGTCGACCGCCCCTGGTCGTACACGTTCACTTGCCGCCCACACCCATGAGGCCGCCGACCAGCGCGCGGCGGGCCACCAGGTACACGATGAAGATCGGGACACCGGAGAGGACGACGGAGGCGAGGATCGCGGGGATGTTCACGCCGAACTCGCTCACGTAGTTGAACAGGCCGAGGGTCAGCACCCGTGGCCCGTCGGACTGGGTGAAGATCAGCGGGAAGAGGAAGCCGTTCCAGGCCTGGAGCGCCGCGTAGATGACGACGGTGCTGATGCCGCCCTTGGACATCGGGATGACGAGCTGGAACAGCATCCGGGTGGTGGACGCGCCGTCCAGCGCCATCGCCTCGTACATCTCCTCCGAGATGTCCCGCAGGGTGCCGGTGAGGACCAGCACCGACACCGGCATGGCGAACGCGGCGGTCGGCAGGACGATCGCGAGCAGGCTGTCGTAGAGGTTCAGCTTGGCGATCATCAGATAGAGGGGCACCACGACGGCCTGCGCGGGGATCGCCACGCCCAGCAGGAACAGCCGGAACGCGGCCCCCGACCAGACGCTGCGGGTCCGTACGGCCACGTAGGACAGCGGGACGCACAGCACCAGGACGATCAGGACGACGCCGGCCGCCGCCAGCACGGTGTTCCACAGCAGGTGGCCGAAGCCGTTGTGCAGGACGGTGTTGTAGTTGTCCAGGGTCGGATGGGACGGCGGCTTCAGGGCGTTGTGGCCCAGCGCCTCGTCCTGGTGGGTGAGCGAGGCCGAGAACATCGCGTAGATCGGGATGATCACGACGGCCAGCCAGATCAGCGAGCCGGCGCCGGCGAGCGGGTTGGCGCGCCTGGCCCAGTGCCTGCGGCGGCGCGCGGGCCGCTCGGCCGTCGGGGCGGAGTCCGTCTTCACGGGACGGGGCAAAGTGTCGTGTGACATGACGTCACATCCCTTCCCTGGTACTGCGCATCGCGCCGAAGCCGGACAGCTTCACCATCAGCAGGGACAGCGCGGTCGCCGCGAGCACCAGGAACGAGGCGACGGCGCTCGCGTAGCCGAAGTCGTAGCTCTTGAAGCCGGCCTGGTACATCAGGTACGGCAGGATCGCCGTGTCGGTGCCCGGACCGCCCTGGGTGAGGATCAGGACGGTCTCGAAGTAGGTCAGCGAACCGACGATCATCAGCACGCTCGACGTCGTCGCGGTGTTGCGGAGCTGCGGCAGGGTGATCGAGAAGAACTGGCGCAGGCGTCCGGCCCCGTCGATCGCCGCGGCCTGGTAGAGCACCTCGGGGATCTGCCGTGCCCCGCCCTGGTAGATCAGGGTGTGGAACGGGATGAACTGCCAGCCGCCGACGAACACGATCGCGAGGAACGCGCCGCTCGTCGTGCCGAGGGTGTCCCGGTGGATGATGCCGAAGTTCGGGTCGAGGAGCGCGTAGAACAGCAGTGAGATCGCCGTCGACGACAGCAGGAACGGTACGAAGAAGATCGCCGAGAGCACCGCGCGGTTGCGCTGTCTGCCCGCCGCCCACACTCCCAGCAGGAGCGAGATCACCGTCTGGAACGCCCAGCTCACCACGGTCAGTGAGACGGTGACCGTCAACGACTGGGTCAGTCGGTCGTCGCTCAGCAGCTTGCGCCAGTTGGCCAGACCGACCGGCTCGGGGTCGCCCAGGCCGTTCCACTTGGTGAACGACAGATAGAAGGCCAGGACCATCGGGGCGATGGCGAAGAACGCGAAGAACAGCACACCGGGAACGGCCAGTGCCGCGCTCGGGCGGCCGGCCCTGCCCCGCCGGGCGGAGCGGGGGCGGCCCGCGTCGTCGTGCGGGCCGCCCTTGACCTGCGTGACGCTCACTTCAGCTCCTTGAGCGCCGCCACGAACTGCGTCGGCGAGGACTTGCCCACGAACAGCTTGTTGACCTCGGTGAGCATCGGGGTCGCCACGTTCGGGTCGACCGCCTGGTCCCAGCTCAGCGTGAACGCCGGGGCCTTCTGCACCATCTGGTACTGGAACTTGGCGAACTCCGGGTTCGGCGAGGCGTCCAGGAGGGTCGCCGCGTTCGAGGTGGCCGGGACGTCACCGTTGGCGATGAGTTCCTTCGTGTACGCCAGGGAGGCGGAGTCCCGCAGGAAGGCGATCGCCGCGTCCTTGTTGGAGGTGCGGGCGTTCACCGACCAGTAGTTGGTCGGGTTGCCGACCACGTTGCGGATGTCGCCGGCGCCGCCCTCGATCTGCGGGAAGGCGCACCAGCCCAGGTTCTTCTTGGCGAAGTCGGGGAACTTGCCGAGCTGCGTGGAGTACTCCCACGAACCCATCAGGTGCATCGCCGCCTTGCCCTTGGCGAAGACCGCGGGAGCGCCGCCGTTGCCGTACCCGACCGAGCTGTAGCCCTTGCCGAAGGCGCCGTCGTCGATCAGCTCCTTGACCGTCTGGGCGGCCTTGAGGACGGCCGGGTCGCCCCAGGCCGAGGCGTCACCGTTCTTGATCTTCTCGAAGACCTGGGGGCCGCCGATCCGGTCGACCAGGTACTCCAGCCACATGAGTTCGGGCCAGATGTCCGCGCCGCCCAGGGCGAACGGGGTGATGTTCGCCTTCTTCAGCTTCTTGTTGATCTCCAGCAACTGGTCCCAGGTGGTGGGCGGCTGGAGCTTGTGCTCCTCGAAGACCGTCTTGTTGTAGAAGAGGATCACGGGCTGCATGCCGCGCATCGGCACGCCGTAGCTCTTGCCGTCCAGTCCGCCCGCCGTCAGCACCGACGGCAGGAAGCCGCTCTTGAGCACCGGGTCGGACGCGATGACGTCGGTCAGGTCGAGCAGCTGGCCGGCCTCCCGGTAGGCCTTGATGGAGCCGCCGCCCCAGTTGAAGAACACGTCGGGGGCGTTGGGCGAGCCCATCGCCGTGCGCAGCTTGGCCGGGTAGTCGGTGGCGGGCACCTTCTGCAGCTTGATCGTGCCCTTGGCCTTCTTCGCGGCGGCCGAGGCGTTGAACCGGTTGACGGACTTGACCTGGATCTTCGCCGCGTCGTCCCCGTAGACGAACGCGGTGAGCGTCTCGTCGCCGCCCGAGCCGCTGCCGGAGCCGCAGGCGGTGAGCCCGCCGACAGAGGCCAGGGCGGCCGTGCCCGCGCCGAGGAACCAACGTCTGCTGTAGGACTCCATAGGACGGCACCTCTCGGTAAGCGCGAAGGATCGCCGATGATCCATCGCGAATGTTTCGAGTCATTTTTCGAATGTTCCGGGAACGTAAGACGATCTGATGGGCCCGTCAAGGGGTGGCGCAGAGATACGATCGCCGCCATGAAGCCTGGGAAGTCCGCAGAACCACAGACGGCGACGCTGGCCGAGATCGCTCGGGAGGCCGGCGTCTCGGCTCCGACTGTTTCGAAAGTCCTCAACGGTCGCGCCGACGTCGCCCCCGCGACCCGCTCCCGCGTCGAGGAGCTGCTGCACGCGTACGGCTACCGGCGCCGCCGGGCCGAGGCTTCCCGCTCGCCGCTGATCGACCTGGTCTTCCACGAGCTGGAGAGCGCCTGGGCGATGGAGGTCATCCGGGGCGTGGAGAACGTCGCCCGGGAGGCCGGGCTCAGTGTGGTGCTCTCCGAGTCCGCCGGGCGGCTCACCCCCGGCCGGACCTGGGCCGACCAGGTCGCCGCCCGCCGCCCGCACGGCGTGGTCCTCGTCCTCTCGGGTCTCGACGACTCCCAGCGCGCCCTGCTGACCAGCAGGTCCATCCCGTTCGTGGTGATGGACCCGGCGGGCGACCCGGGCGTCGACGTGCCCTCCATCGGCGCCACCAACTGGCAGGGCGGCCTCGCCGCCACCCGCCACCTCGTCGAGCTCGGCCACACCCGGATCGGCGCCATCAGCGGGCCGTCCCGGATGATGTGCAGCCGGGCGCGGGTCGACGGCTACCGTGCGGCGCTGGAGACGGCAGGGCTGCCCGTCGACCCCTCGCTGATCGTCGCCGGGGACTTCCACCACGAGGCCGGCCACCGGATCGGCCTCGACCTGCTGCGCCGCCCCGACCGGCCGACGGCCGTCTTCGCCGGCAACGACCTCCAGGCGCTCGGCCTCTACGAGGCGGCCCGCGAGCTCGGGCTGCGCATCCCCGAGGACCTGAGCGTCGTGGGCTTCGACGATCTGCCGGTGGCGCGCTGGGTGGGGCCGCCGCTGACGACCGTACGGCAGCCGCTGACGGAGATGGCCGAGGCGGCGGCGAAGCTGGTGCTCGACCTGAGCCGCCAGGAGAGGCCGTCGGCCGGGACGCGGATGGAACTGGCGACGAGCCTGGTGGTCCGCAGCAGCACGGGGGCGCCTCCGGCGTGAGCGGCCCGGCGCCGGGTGCGGGCGGGAGGGTGAAGGGTGCGGCCGGGGGCCCGAGTCGGTCGTGGGGCCAAGGTGCCGGAGCTTGCCGGAAGTTGGCGCGGGGACGGTGTTGACGGGTGGGGCATCCCCCTCCACACTCCTGCGAAGTCAATCGGTTGTACGACCGAAACTTTCGGAGGCACCCGCCATGAGAACCTCCCGAACCAGTTCCTCCCGAACCAGGTCCTTACGCTGCCGCGTCGCTGCCCTGTTCACCGGAGCCCTGACGGTGGCCGCCCTGCTGGCGGCCGGCACGACGGCGCACGCCGCCGACACCCCGCTGCGCGACCTCGCGGCCGCCAAGGGCAAGGTCATCGGCACCGCCGTCACCGGTTCCAAGCTGACGGGGACGTACGGCGACATCGCCGGCGCCCAGTTCAACTCGCTGACGCCGGGCAACGCCATGAAATGGGGCAGCGTCGAGCCCACCCGGGGCAGCTTCAACTGGGCCGAGGCCGACCAGATCGTCGCCTTCGCGCAGGCCCACCACCAGCAGGTACGCGGTCACACCCTGGTCTGGCACAGCCAGAACCCGAGCTGGCTCACGAACGGCACCTGGACGACCGCCGAGCTGAGCGGCCTGCTCCAGAACCACATCACCACCGAAGTGACCCGCTACAAAAGCAAGCTGGCGGCCTGGGACGTCGTCAACGAGCCCTTCAACGAGGACGGCACCTACCGCTCGACCCTCTGGTACAACGGCCTCGGCACGGACTACATCGCCCAGGCGCTGACCTGGGCGCACGCCGCCGACCCGAGCGCCAAGCTCTACATCAACGACTACAACGTCGAGGGCGTCAACGCGAAGAGCACCGCCCTCTACAACCTGGTCAAGTCCCTCAAGGAACGCGGCGTCCCGATCGACGGCGTCGGCCTCCAGGCCCATCTCATCGTCGGCCAGGTCCCCGGCACGCTCCAGCAGAACATCCAGCGCTTCGCCGACCTCGGCGTGGACGTCGCGATCACCGAGCTGGACATCCGGATGCAACTCCCCTCCGACAGCGCGAAACTGGCCCAGCAGGCCGCCGACTACAAGGCGGTCTTCGACGCCTGCGTCGCCGTAACCCGCTGCCACGGCGTGACCGTCTGGGGCTTCACCGACTCCGACTCCTGGATCCCGGACGTCTTCTCGGGCTACGGCGCGGCGACACCGTACGACGAGAACTACGCGCCCAAACCGGCCTACAACGCGATCGCGACCTCGCTCGGCGGGACCTCGACCCCACCGCCCACGGGCGCGTGCACGGCGACGTACAGCGTCCAGAGCCAGTGGAACACGGGCTTCACCGGGCAGGTGCGCATCGCGTGCTCGGGGGCCGCGCTGGCGTCGTGGAAGGTGAACTGGACGTACGGCGCGGGGCAGCGGATCACCCAGGCCTGGAACGCGACCTGCACCCAGACCGGCACGGTCGTGAGTTGCGCGAACGCCTCGTACAACGGGACGGTCCCGGACGGCGGTTCGGTGACCTTCGGGTTCAACGCCTCCTGGAGCGGCAGCAATCCGGCCCCCACGGTGACGCTGGGCTGAACCGGCGCCGAGTCGGGGCCGGGTCCCGGCCGACCGCACGCCCGGTCCCGGCCCGACTCGGCGCCGAGTCCGGGCTGAGAAGGATGAGATTCTCCGAAGAAAACCGTCCCGCGCCTCTTTCCCTAACAGTCCCCTAATATTTCGGACTTACGTTCCTGTCCGTGACCGGACATGACGAGAGCGGCGACGAGAACGGCGACGAGAACAGACAGCGGGGCCGGCGGCCGAGGACGCTGAAGGCCGTCGGCCTCACCCTGGCGGGGCTGTTGGTGGTGGGGGCCGGCGCGGCGGGCTGGGCGTACTGGCATCTGAACCAGAACATCCGAAGCGTCGACATCAACAGTGCGCTCGGCGACGACCGCCCGGCGAGGGCGGTGGTGACACCGTCGGCCACGGCCTCCGCCCCGGCTTCTGCCACCGCCGCCCCGCTGCCCAGTGGCGCTCTGAACATCCTGGTCCTGGGCTCGGACTCGCGCAGCGGCGAGGCGAACGCGAAGCTCGGCGGGGGAGACAGCTCCGGCGCGCGCTCCGACACGGCGATGGTCGTGCACATCGACGCGGGCCGCACCACGGCCACGGTCGTCAGCATCCCGCGGGACACGCTGGTCACCCGCCCGTCCTGCCCGCTGGCGTCCGGGAGTTCGACGGCACCGGCGTACAGCGCGATGTTCAACAGCGCCTACTCGGTGGGCGGTCCGGTGTGCGCGGTGAAGACGGTCGAGTCGGTCACGGACGTCCGGATGGACCACTACATCGAGATCGACTTCTCGGGCTTCGCGAAGCTGGTGAACGCCCTCGGCGGGGTCACCGTCACCACCGACCAGGACATCGACGACGACAAGAGCCGTCTGCACCTCGTCGCGGGCACCCACCATCTGAACGGCGAGCAGGCCCTGGCCCTGGCCCGCACCCGGCACGGTGTGGGCGACGGCAGCGACCTCGGCCGCATCGGCCTCCAGCAGAAGCTGGTCAAGGCCCTGCTGGAGCAGATCGCCGCCACCGACCTGCTCACCGACCCGGCCAAGCTCTACAAGGTCGCGAACGCGGTGACCGGCAGTCTGACGACGGACACCGGTCTGGACTCGCTCGGCGAACTGACGAAACTCGGCCAGAGCCTGAAGTCCCTCTCCTCCGACGAGGTCGAGACCGTGATGATGCCGGTGGTGACGGCGCCCTCGGACCACAACCGGGTGATCGCGAACGAGCCGGAGGCGAGCGATCTTTGGGCATCGCTCAAATGAACGAGGACGCGGCTCCGGGGACTTGAGCTTCGGGGCCCGGGATTCGAGCCTCTTTTGTATGGATCGGGTGGGAGGCTCAACCCACCCTCCCTCCCTTGCCGACGGCCGAAGTGCCGTCCGGGCCAGGGGATATGACTTTTCGTGATCGGGTGGCGGCGTTGCGTGGCGTCCGTATAGCGTGCGCCTCGAAACGCATCGACCCCCACGGGTGTTAGGAGCACCACGCGGGGGTCTAGCCAACAGAGCGAAAGAGGCTCGATCCATGGCTGTAAGCCAGCTTAGTGCTGCCCCGCGCCCCTCCGCCCATCCCCTCGCCAATCCGGGCTACGGAAAACGGTCGGCGCCCGACCAAACCCCTCGCACGGGTCGCGACTTCGCGCATCTGTCCACCCGCGAGGCCTCGATCGCGACGTACATCGACCGGCTCGCCGACGAGTCCGACCTCTCGATCAAGACCCTGGCCAAGCACCTCCCGTACGGCCAGTGCGCCCTCTCCACCGCCCTCAAGAACCTCTCGGCGGCGGGTCATCTGCGCCGCGTACGACGCCCCGTCACCGTCGACGGCTGCCCCCGCTGGGTCTGGCACACCTTCTTCTCGCGCACCGCTCGCGACGACACCTGGTGGAACGCCCTCCTCGCCGGGGAGACGCCGGTGACCGAGCGGCCCGTGGCAGCGGCGGCGCGATCGACCGCCTACAGCGTGCTGGCCCGGCTCGGCCGGATCGACGCCCGGCTGACGCTGTCGGCGGGGGAGTGCGCGGCACTGGAGGAGCCGGCCGCCGAGTGGTTCGCGCGGGGCGCGGGTGAGCCACAACTCGTCCAGGCGTTGACGGCGGGGCTCCCGGAGCCCGTGGCGCACGCGTACGGCTTCGTACGCGCCCGGCTCCTCGCCAAACTGCCCCCGCTGCCCGAGCCGCAGCCACCGGCGCCCCGGTACGAGGTGGTGTGCACGGCGTGCGGGAAGCCGGGCGGGGACGGTGTGGAGCTGCGGGGCGGGCTGTGCGGAGGCTGCTGGGGCGGGCAACCCGCCCTCGCGGCCGACGAGGTGCGCGCCCACGCCGGGCGGCTGCGCGCCGCCCTGAGGAGCGGGACCCGCGGAGCGATGACGGAGAAAGGCGCAGGCACATGACGACCTCGCAGCACGGTCCGCCCGTGACCGGGGCAGGATGGACGGGAGGAGGCGACGCAATGACCCCCAGCACGTCCGACCGGCCCCAGATGCTCGTCGAGGAGTTCGAGGAGCTCGCTCGTCACGCGCCCGAGTCGGCGCGGCTGGAATTCCTGAACGGAAAGATCGGGGTCAAGCCCATGCCGGACGGCAACCACGCTCAGATCGTCGCCTGGCTCCTCAAGCACTGCATGCAGCACCGCCCCGAACTCTTCCTCTTTCCGGAGCAAGGTCTCCAGATCCAGGCGTATCGCAAGGGGCGCGCCCGGCCGGACGGTGCGCTGGCGCCCGAGGAGTATTTCGCCGGAAAGGGCGAGTGGTCCGAGCCCGCGGGTGTTCTGATGGTCGTCGAGGTCACCTCGCACGACCGGGACGCCGACCGGCGTGACCGGATCGAGAAGCCCGACGGATACGCGGCCGCCGGCATCCCCGTGTACCTCCTGATCGACCGGGATACGGACAGTGTCACCGTGCACGGCGACCCCGAGGGCGGTGTCTACCGCTCGCTCACCACTCGGGCGTTCGGCGCGGTGATCGAGCTGCCCGATCCGGTCGGGTTCACGCTGGACACGCAGAAGCTCAAGGACTTCGCCGACTGACCCGTCCCGCCTCGCCGGGGAAAAGAATCCGAAGAATTCCGGGGACCGTGTCGAAAACCGGCGGCTCCCGTTCGACGCACGGGTGAGAGGCGGGAAGAAGCCCCGCCCCGAGGTGCCACAGACACGAGGAGCCACCATGCCCCGCTACCTTTCCCTGGTCCAGATCGACGAGCGCACCGCCCCCGCCGAAGGCCCCAGCCCCGAACTGATGCGGCGGATGGGCGAGCTGATGGAGGAGATCACCAAGGCCGGCGTCATGCTCGACACCCAGGGCCTCACCTCCACCGCGCAGGGCAA
Source organism: Streptomyces sp. NPDC002580 (assembly GCF_042889485.1). NCBI lineage: Bacteria > Bacillati > Actinomycetota > Actinomycetes > Kitasatosporales > Streptomycetaceae > Streptomyces > Streptomyces sp. NPDC002580. Next base: position 311,520 of record NZ_JBIAQZ010000011.1, read on the forward strand.
GCGCGTGCACTGGTCGGGCGGGGAGCTGTCCGTCACCGACGGCCCCTTCACCGAGTCCAAAGAGGTCGTCGGCGGCTACGCGATCATGCAGTGCAAGGACATGGCCGAGGCACTGGAGTGGACCAAGCGCTTCCTGAAGGTGCACGAGGAGCACTGGACGGTGACCTGCGAGGTGCGGGAGATCGCCGAGGGCTGAGCCGCTCCTTGGCCCGGGGCCGCCGCGGGTGTCTGATGGAGGGCGTGGAACAACAGCCCATCCCGGCACCCGCCGGTGGCGTCGATCCGGCACCCGCCGACGGAGTGGACACGGCACCCGCCGGTGCCGCCGACGCGGCCCCCGGCAGCGGTGCCGGTCCGGTCTCCGCCGGTGGTGTCGACGCGGTCGTCGAGACCATCTTCCGGATCGAGTCGCCCCGCGTCATCGCGGCCGTCGCCCGTATCGTCCGTGACGTCGGCATCGCCGAGGAACTCGCCCAGGACGCCCTGGTCGCGGCGCTGGAGCAGTGGCCCCGGGACGGGGTTCCGGACAACCCGGGCGCCTGGCTGACGGCCACGGCCAAGCACCGGGCGATCGACCTCGTACGCCGTCGGGAGCGCTACGCGCGCAAGCTCACGGAGGTCGGGCGGGACCTCTCGCAGTCGGCGCCCCACCACCTCGACGAACCCGCCGACCCGGACGACATCGACGACGACCTGCTCCGCCTGGTGTTCACCGCCTGCCACCCCGTGCTGTCCGCCGAGGCCCGCATCGCGCTCACCCTGCGGCTGCTCGGCGGCCTGACGACCCCCGAGATCGCCCGCGCCTTCCTCGTCCCCGAGGCGACCGTCGCCCAGCGCATCGTGCGGGCCAAGCGGACACTCGCGACGAAGGGCGTCGCCTTCGAGGTCCCCTACGGTCCCGAGCGCGAGGCCCGGCTCGGATCCGTCCTGGAGGTCATCTACCTCGTCTTCAACGAGGGGTACGCGGCCACGGCCGGCGACGACCTGCTCCGTCCGGGACTGTGCGAGGACGCGCTCCGGCTGGCCCGGGTGCTCGCCGAGCTGATGCCCAAGGAACCCGAGGTGCACGCCCTCGCCGCGTTGCTGGAACTCCAGGAGTCCCGGGCGGCGGCCCGTACCGGACCCGGCGGCGAGCCCGTCCTGCTCAAGGACCAGAACCGCCGCCGCTGGAACCGGATGCTCATCCGCCGGGGCTTCACCGCGCTGGACCGGGCGGGCGCCGTCGCCGTCGGCGGCCCGGGGCCGTACGTCCTCCAGGCCGCCATCGCCGCCTGCCACGCGCAGGCCTACACCTACGAGGACACGGACTGGCCGCGGATCGCCACCCTGTACGGCCTGCTGGCGGCCCGCACACCGTCCCCGGTGGTCGAGCTGAACCGCGCCGTGGCCGTCTCGATGACGGAAGGGCCCGGCCCCGCCCTGGAGATCGTGGACGCCCTCGTCGGCGAACCCGCCCTGCGCGACTACCACCTGCTGCCCAGCGTGCGCGGTGACCTGCTCGCACGGCTGGGGCGTACGCCCGAGGCCCGTGCGGAGTTCGAGCGGGCGGCCTCGCTGGCGCGCAACGAGCGGGAGCGGGAGCTGCTGACGGCACGGGCGCGCGAGTGCCGCTGACCCGCCGTTCAGCGGCCCGGTGGGAAGCGCTCTCGTAACTCTGTTCCCCTTGGTCACTTCACGAACTACAGTGACCCGGCTGCCATGACGCGACTGTGAGCCTCCGGGGGAGAGGCACCGGCCCGGCGAGTGAGCGGCGATTCCGACGTTTCTGATCCATGGGGGGTCAATTTGAGCATGTTCAAGCGCCGCGGCGGTGCGGCGCTCGCGACCGCGGTGGCCATCACCGCGGCCACCCTGGCGACGGCCCCGGGTGCCGTCGCCGACGAAGCCGGGCCCTGGCCGGGCACCGAGGGCAAGATCCTCGTGGACGGCCCGCTCCTGATCGATCCCGCCACGGGCAAGGCCACCCCGGTTCCCAACCAGTCGGGGTGGGATGCCGCCTGGGCACCGGACGGCAGCCGGCTCGTCAGCACCTGGAGCCAGATCTCGAGCATCAGGCCGAGCGGTTCCACGCAGATCACCCTGCCCTGGGCGACAGGGGTCCGGTCCAGCGCCGCGTACGAGGATCTGACCTTCGGCTGGGGCGGGCGCTACGTCGTCTTCTCGACCGGCGGCCAGCTCGCCTACGGCCCCTCCGACGCCTCGTGGGCGCCCGAGCCACTGCTGACGGCCACCCAGGAGCCGTCCACCGTCTGTGACACCGACCCGACCGTGAGCACGACCGGGCTCGTGGCGTTCGAGCGGCGCAAGAACTACGGCTGCTACGACAACGACGGCGTCTGGGTCTACGACTCGACGGCGAAGACGGTCAAGCGGGTGCTGACCGACGCCGCGCAGCCCGCCTACTCACCGGACGGCACCAAGCTGGCGTTCGTCCGGCACGTCGACGGCGGGATGTCGCAGGTCTTCACGGCGAACGCGGACGGCACGAACGTCCAGCAGGTCACCACCGGCCCCCGGGGCTACGCGAACCCGTCCTGGTCGCCCACCGGCAAGCGGATCATCTTCGACGTGCACACCTCGGGCGACAGCTCCGACGTGCACACCATCGAGTACGTGGACCTGGCCACCGGTGAGCTGACCAAGGTGCCCGCCGACCCGGCCGGCAACTCCGGCTCCAACCCCAGCTGGCAGCCGCTGCGCAAGAACTCCACGGCACGGGTCTGGGGCGCCGACACCTACGCCACCAACACGGCCTCCTCGCGCTGGACCTGGAACACGGTCGGCGGGAGCGTGCCCGGCCTGATGGACGCCAAGGCCGCGGTGCTGATCAACCAGGACTCCGAGGCGTACTCGCTGACCGCGCCCGCGCTGGCCGGCAAGAAGCAGGGCCCCGTGCTGACGACCCCGAAGAGCGGGCTGTCCTCGGCGGCCAAGGCCGAGCTCAAGCGGGTGCTGAAGCCGGGTGCGAACGTCTACCTCATCGGCGGGACGTCCATCCTCAGCAGCTCGGTCTCCTCGCAGGTCTCCGCGCTCGGCTTCACGCCGAAGCGGCTGGCGGGGACGTCCCGTTACTCGACCTCGGTCGCCGTGGCGAAGTCCGTGACCAGCACGCCGAAGTACGTGTTCCTGGCCACCGGCACCGACTACCACTCGGCGCTCGCGGCGGCCGCCGCGGCCGGTGCCGACGGCACCGGAAGCGCGGGCGGTGTCGTCCTCAACGACGGCAACAAGCTGACCGACTCGGTGAAGGCGTACCTCAACAGCCTGAACCCGAACAACACCATGATCATCACGGTGGGTGCCTCGGCCAAGTACGCGCTGACGCACACGTACCTCTCCAAGTGGCCGTCGACGTACTCGTACTACCCGGTCACGGCGAGCGGCAACGAGGCCACCTCCGTGGCGGTCGCCAAGTTCTGGTGGAGCGCGCCGACCATGGCCGCCCTCGCCTACACGAACAGCTGGCGCGGCGGCGTGTCGGCGGCCGGGGCGATGAACGTCTTCGGACCCGTCCTGTGGACCTCGCGCGACACCCTGTCGAGCGAGGCCAAGGGCTATCTGCTGCGGGAGTCCGCGAGCACGCAGACCGTGGTCGGCTTCGGCGGCACCGCGTCGATCGCGGCGGGCGCGCTGGACACGGCGGGCAGCTCGATCGCCGCGAGCAGCAGCCAGTTCGTGTACCACCCGTACTACAACGGCCAGGTGCCCGCGAGTTCGCCGCAGAGCGCCTTCACGCTCCGCGCGGACGGCGGTCAGGCCGCGACGGAGGCCGTGAGGTCGGGCCCGGTCGGCGCCGAGCCGAACCTGGCCCCCCTCAAGACGGTCCACCACCAGTAGGCGGTGTCGCGGGCGCCCCCACCAGCATGGTCGGGGCGCCCGCCACCCGGGTCAGGAACACGGTCGCGGAGTTGGGCCCCTGCGGCTTCACCTTCCGCCGCAGCTCCTCCGGTTCGACGGCCGACCCGCGCTTCTTCACGGTCAGGACACCGACCTCCCGCTCGCGCAGCAGCGCCTTCAGCTTCTTCAGGTTGAAGGGCAGCCGATCGGTGATCTCGTACGCGGTGGCGTACGGCGTGGGCCGCAGTTCGTCCGCGGTGATGTAGGCGATCGTCTCGTCGACGAGCCCGCCGTCCAGTTCCTCGGCCACCTCGGCGACGAGGTGGGCGCGGATGGCTGCGCCGTCCGGCTCGTACAGATAGCGCCCGACCGCCCGCACCGCCGGATCGGGCAGTCCGCGTCCGCGCAGTTCGCGCGGGCCCGGCAGCAGGGTGGCGCGCACCAGGCCCGGCTCGGTGCCGAACCACAGGACGGCCTCCTTCACGTCTCCGCCGTCCGAGATCCACTCGGCCTCCGCCTCGGCGGGGACCGCCTCGTGCGGGATGCCGGGAGCGATCTTCAGCGCGGCGACGGGAGCCTGCGCGGCCGCCCCGACCGCCCAGGAAAGCGGCGGCGAGTACGCCTCCGGGTCGAAGATCCGGCCGCGGCCGCCGCGGCGCGCCGGGTCCACGAACACCGCGTCGTACGAAGAGGTGTCCACCTCGGTGACGTCCGTCTCGCGCACCTCGATCAGGTCCGTGAGTCCGAGCGCGTCGGCGTTCGCGCGGGCGGCGGCGGCCGTGAGCGGATCACGGTCGACGGCGAGGACGCGGATCCCGGCGCGGGCCAGCGCGATGGCGTCGCCGCCGATGCCGCAGCACAGGTCGGCGACGGAGCGGATTCCCAGCGAGCGCAGCCGCTCGGCGCGGTACGCCGCGACGCTCGTCCGGGTGGACTGCTCGACCCCGTTCGGCGTGAAGAACATCCGCCCGGCGTCCTCGGCCCCGAACTTCACCGCCGCCCGCTGCCGCAGCCGCGCCTGTCCGAGGGCCGCCGAGACGAGTTCGGCGGGGTGCTCGCGGCGCAGCCGGGTGGCGACGGCCAGTTCCCGTGCCGGTTCGGTGTCGCGGACCTCTTCGAGCAGGGCGCGGCCCTCGGCGGTGAGGAGGGGGGCGAAGGAGACGTCGTTCACCCGGCCATTGTGGGCCAGTCGGTGGACGGTGTGCTTCAGGAGGCGGTGTCGGGGCCGCCGCGGGGCGGTGACCTGGGAGGATCCGGCCCCATGGGACCCGTACGACAAAATGATAAAAGCGGCGCAAACGGGGCCGGTGCGCGCTGGGGAGTGGGCATGATCGCCCTCGGCCTCCTCGTCTCCGGCTGCGCCGAGACCGGCTCGGGTACCGCTTCGGGCTCCGGTGCCGACGCCGCCAGGCCGGCCCACGGCCGGCGGGCCGGGCTCCAGGCGCCGCCGGCCCGCGCCCTCGACGCGTACGCCACCCGGCTGCGCGCCGCGCAGGCCCGTCGTGTCGCCGCCGCCAGGCGCTGGGGACTGGCCGAGGTGCCGCTGACGCCCCCGCCGCCGCCCGCCGACAAGCCGGTGATCAAGGCCCGCAAGGGATTCGAGGTGGACGGCCAGAAGGAGCTGGGGCTGCCGCCGGTCTTCACGACCGTCCCCACGAAGGACAAGGTCGTCTTCCTCACCATCGACGACGGCGAGGAGAAGGACCCCGCGTTCCTGCGGATGATGAGCGATCTGAAGATCCCGTACACCGCCTTCCTCAGCGACTACCTGGTCGACGACGACTACGGGTACTTCCGGAGGATGCGCGACCGCGGCATCACCCTCAACAACCACACGCTGCACCACCCCTATCTGCCGGCGCTCTCCTACGCGCGGCAGAAGCACGAGATCTGCGGCATGCAGGCGGTGATGAAGAGACAGTTCGGCAAGCGCCCGACCCTCTTCCGCCCGCCCTACGGCAACTACGACCAGGACACCCTGCGCGCCGCCAAGTCCTGCGGCATCGAGTACGCGCCCATCTGGAACGAGGAGGTCTTCGTCGACCACTGGGAGTACCGCGAGGAGGACCGGGACCTGCACCCCGGCGACATCGTCCTCACCCACTTCCGGGGCCGCGAGGACTGGAAGGGCACCATGACCGACATGATCCGCCGCTTCCTGCGGACGGTTACGGGCAAGGGATACGCGGTCGCGCGCCTGGAGGACTACCTGTGAGGGCCGGGAGCAGGGCCGGGACCGGGGCCGAGGGCAGGGCCACGGCCGGGGTGGCGCGGCGGGGGTGGGGGGCGGCGGCGGTGAGAGCGCGCGTGCCGGTCGCCGGGCTGCTCGCGGCGGTGCTGCTCAGCGGCTGCGCCCAGTCCGTCGACCCCATCGAACGGCTCGGCAAGAAGGCGGCCCAGCGGGTGCGTCCGCAGGAGCCGGCGTACCGCCGCTGGGGCCTGGCCGCCCCGCTGGCCGCGCCGCCCGAGGTGCCCGCCCGGACCACCGCGCGCACCGCGGGCCCGGGGTTGCCCTCCGTCGTGGACCACGTGCGCACCCGCGACAAGGTGGTCTTCCTGACCTACGACGACGGGGCGGAGCGCGATCCGCGGTTCCTCGACCTGGTCCGCGAACTGCGGCTGCCGGTCAGCGTGTTCCTCACCGACCGGGTCGTCGGGCCGGGGTACGGACACCTCGCCCGGCTGCGGGCGGTCGGCGCGGCGATCCAGAACCACACCCTCGACCACGCCGCCCTGCGCGGCCTGCCCTACGTCGGCCAGCGCGCCGAGATCTGCGGACAGCAGGACAAGCTCCGGCAGCGCTTCGGCGTGCGGCCCCGGCTGCTGCGTCCCCCCTACGGCAGATACGACGGCACCACCCTGCGCGCCGCCGCCGACTGCGGGGTCACCGCCGTCGTCCTCGGCCGGGCGGTGGACGCGCGCCCGCTCAGGCCGGGCGACATCCTGCGCGGATTCGGCGAACCCGACCTCGCGGACGCCACGGTCCGGCTGCTCCGGCGCATCCAGGCGGAGGGACTCACCCCGGCCCGGCTGGAGAACTACCTCTAGGCCCTGTGGTCACCTTCCCGCCTGCCCCGCGACGGCGGGACCCAGGTCCCGCCGGAGGCTTCCGGGGGCGCCGGGCCGGTGCGGTCGGGCACCCTTCCGGCACGTTTCCGTCCCACGCCACGCCGACGCCTTTGGCACTCCGCTTGACCGAGTGCTAATCGCGGTCATAGTCTCAGGTCTGGCACTCCCCCCTGGAGAGTGCCAACAGCGACAGGCAGGTCCGGCACCCGCGACGACGGATCCACCTGGTCGCCACCCCAGACAGTTAACCCCGTGAGATCTCCGAAGGGGGAGGTCGGATCGTGACGACCACCAGCTCCAAGGTTGCCATCAAGCCGCTCGAGGACCGCATTGTGGTCCAGCCGCTCGACGCCGAGCAGACCACGGCCTCTGGCCTGGTCATCCCGGACACCGCCAAGGAGAAGCCCCAGGAGGGCGTCGTCCTGGCCGTGGGCCCGGGCCGCATCGAGGACGGCAAGCGTGTCGAGCTCGACGTCGCCGTCGGCGACATCGTCCTCTACAGCAAGTACGGCGGCACCGAGGTGAAGTACAACGGCGAGGAGTACCTCGTCCTCTCCGCTCGCGACGTGCTCGCGATCATCGAGAAGTAATTCACCCGGTATAGGGAGTTCGGGGTCATTCCCCGGACAACCCCGCACCGAGCATTGCAGTGAACTGCGCCCCTGGCCCCCGCTACTTTCGATGAACCGGGCGCTGGGGGCGCCGTTCGTTTTATCTCCCGAGTTTTCCGAGAGGGCTGAACCGCTCCCATGGCGAAGATCCTGAAGTTCGACGAGGACGCCCGTCGCGCCCTTGAGCGCGGCGTCAACAAGCTTGCCGACACGGTGAAGGTGACGATCGGTCCCAAGGGCCGCAACGTCGTCATCGACAAGAAGTTCGGCGCCCCCACCATCACCAACGACGGTGTGACCATCGCCCGTGAGGTCGAGCTCGACGACCCGTACGAGAACCTCGGCGCCCAGCTGGTGAAGGAGGTGGCGACCAAGACCAACGACATCGCGGGTGACGGTACGACCACCGCCACCGTGCTGGCCCAGGCGCTCGTACGCGAAGGCCTGCGCAACGTCGCGGCCGGCGCGTCGCCCGCCCTCCTGAAGAAGGGCATCGACGCCGCGGTCAAGGCCGTGTGCGACGAGCTCCTCGCGACGGCCCGCCCGATCGACGACAAGTCCGACATCGCGGCCGTGGCCGGGCTCTCCGCCCAGGACAGCCAGGTCGGCGAGCTCATCGCCGAGGCGATGGACAAGGTCGGCAAGGACGGTGTCATCACCGTCGAGGAGTCCAACACCTTCGGTCTGGAGCTGGACTTCACCGAGGGCATGGCCTTCGACAAGGGCTACCTGTCCCCGTACATGGTGTCCGACCAGGAGCGTATGGAGGCCGTCCTCGACGACCCGTACATCCTCATCCACCAGGGCAAGATCAGCTCCATCCAGGACCTGCTGCCGCTGCTGGAGAAGGTCATCCAGGCGAACGCCTCCAAGCCGCTCCTGATCATCGCCGAGGACGTCGAGGGCGAAGCCCTGTCGACCCTGGTCGTGAACAAGATCCGCGGCACGTTCAACGCCGTCGCCGTGAAGGCCCCCGGCTTCGGTGACCGCCGCAAGGCCATGCTCGGCGACATCGCCACCCTCACCGGTGGTCAGGTCATCGCCGAGGAGGTCGGCCTCAAGCTCGACCAGGTCGGCCTGGACGTGCTGGGCAGCGCCCGCCGCGTGACCGTCACCAAGGACGACACCACCATCGTCGACGGTGCCGGCAGCTCCGACGAGGTCGTCGGCCGCGTCAACCAGATCAAGGCCGAGATCGAGAACACCGACTCCGACTGGGACCGCGAGAAGCTCCAGGAGCGCCTCGCGAAGCTGGCCGGCGGCGTGTGCGTGATCAAGGTCGGCGCCGCCACCGAGGTGGAGCTCAAGGAGAAGAAGCACCGTCTGGAGGACGCCATCTCCGCGACCCGCGCCGCGGTCGAGGAGGGCATCGTCTCCGGTGGTGGCTCCGCGCTCGTCCACGCCGTGAAGGTCCTCGAGGGCAACCTCGGCAAGACCGGCGACGAGGCCACGGGTGTCGCGGTCGTCCGCAAGGCCGCCGTCGAGCCGCTGCGCTGGATCGCCGAGAACGCCGGCCTGGAGGGTTACGTCATCACCTCCAAGGTCGCCGAGCTCGACAAGGGCCAGGGCTTCAACGCCGCGACCGGCGAGTACGGCGACCTGGTCAAGGCCGGCGTCATCGACCCGGTCAAGGTCACCCGCTCCGCCCTGGAGAACGCCGCCTCCATCGCCTCCCTGCTCCTCACGACCGAGACCCTGGTCGTCGAGAAGCCGGCCGAGGACGAGGGCGACGCCGGTCACAGCCACGGCGGCCACGGCCACTCGCACTGACGCAGTCCGGGAACTCCCACGGGCCGCACGTCAGCCGCCGGCACCCCTCCCGGGTGACACCGACGGCCGACCCGGGCCCGACCACTTCGCCCCGCCGCATCGCGGCGGGGCGAAGTGCTGTCTTGAGGACCTCGGGGGTCGGTCCGTCGGGCGGCGGGTGACATCGGACGCGTCGGTACTCCTGGAGGAACAGCGCGAGGTTCTGCCGGGCGGCGAGGTGCCGATCACCCAGTCCCTGGCCTCGGCGAACTCCGCCTCGCGTACCGCCATTCGTCGGTGGAGAGCGAGGCATGGGCGGAAGCCGTGCCGACGGAGCGGTCGCGCACCGTTTTGACCGGTCCTGTAACGAGCGGGCCACAGGACCGCATGTGTCCGGTATTCCGCAGTGATCACCCGTGCCTCTGTGTCACCATCAACCTTCATTTGTCATAGGAAGGTTGGGCGTATGGCGGGGTGGACCAATGATCACAAGATCAAGATCATTGTCGGTGTTGTCGGGGCTCTGGCTGTGATCATCGCTGCGGTCATCACTGGTCTCATGAAGTCGGACAGCACCAGCGTGGACCAGAAGACCGGCAGAGACGGCACGGTCTGCGTCCAGTCGAAATGCTAGGCAATGGGAATCATGCGGGGATGGCGAAGTGTGGTCCGCGTGTCGGCGCTCGTGGCGCTGTCCGTGCTCGCGGTCGCCTCGTGCAAGGACACCACGATCAATCAGAAGGCGGACGGCGATGCCAACGCCTGCGTCCAGGGGTCCACTTGCTCCGGGAATGACGACTCGGACGCCTCGGACGACCCGTCGGCCGGGAGTTCCTCCGCGCCAGAGTCGGACGCGTCCGCCGGGAGTTCGGGGGAGCGAGGCGGCACCGACGAGGGCGGCGCGGACTCCGGCGACGGGCCGAGCGGTGACGGGCCGAGCGGTGACGGTGCGGACGGTGGCGCGGGCCGTGAGGAGGGGGAAGCCGGTTCGGTGGAAGGCGAAGTCGCTCCAGTCAGCGTCGAGTTGTCGGGTGGGAACCTCCCGGACGGTGTCCGGGATTCCGCGGACGGCTGCGTGATGGGCACGTGCACCTCATGGAGCTCCGACGACGTGGTCGTCGGAGCGAAGTCCTTCCGTACCGCATTCGTCATCGAGTGCACGATCGCCTGCGGGGAGAACGAGAGCGGCTACTTCCAGATGAAGCTGGCGGGCAAGTACGCGAAATTCGACGCGACGTTCGGGATCGCCGCGGATTCCCCGGGCACCGACAGGACGGAGACGCTGAAGGTGAACCTGGTCGACCAGGGCACGGGGAAGGTCCTGTACTCAGAGACGCTCGAATACGGCAGGAGTTACGCCCTCAGGGGCTTCGACGTCTCGAAGGTCGGGCTGCTGAGGATTTCCTTCGACGGGGGGCTCGGCGGGGCCCACGGGGCAGTGGGCGCCCCGGTCGTCCGCAGATGACCGAGGCAGGGGACATGCGAACCTGGAGAAGAGCGGTCTGTGGGTCCGTTCTCCTGTGTGTGTTGGTACCCGCGGTCGCGGGATGTGGGGACACCAACAACATCGATCAACATGCCGGACGGGACGGCAAGGTGTGCGTGGACGCCGCCGCCTGCCCCGAGGCTCCGGAGGAGTCCCGGACGCCGGAGTCTCCCGCGGACCCGTCCTCGGCGCGGCCGGGCCCCGGCGATTCCGCTTCGGACGGCACGGGTGACACGGGTGACACGGGCGACACGGGCGACGGGGGCGACGGGGGAGCCACGGCTCCCGCCGATCCCGGCGGCGACGCTGAAGGGCCGTCGGCCGAAGCACTGACGGACGTGAAGGTGCGGTACCTGACCGATGACGGGCCCATCGGCGGATACGGGAACAACGAGAGGGAGGACGCCATGGCGCTCGGTGACGTTCCGCACCCGAAGAGCATCGTGTTCTCGCCCGGGGTCTTCAACAAGGTGGTGAAACCCCTCTCCTTCAACGTTCCCACCGGCCTGACCGGTTTCGAGGCGAAGGTCGGGCTCGACAAGGAGACCTTGCCCGGCTACGTGGCGTCGGTCAGGATCACGCGAAGCGACGGATCCACGCTCAGGAGCCTCACGCTGCGGACCGGCAAGGTGTACGACGTGACGGAGGACGTGAGCCGGGCCGGCACGATCACGGTCGAGGTCTCCATCCTGGAATGGGCGCAGGACGCGATCAACAGCCGACCGCATGTCGTCGTGGGCGACGGCAGGTTCGTCAAGTAGGACGTTCCGTGACGGGCGGCTCTTTACGGCCGTGACCCCCGATGCCCACACGGGCGCGCCGGGCCGAGGAGCGACACCCCGGTCCTCGGCGAACGCCGCCACGAGGACGAGACCGCGCTCGCCGTCCGTGCGCGGGAGGGGCTCGCTCCCCTCGTGCGTCACTGACCTCGACCCGGAGATGGCCGGTGCCGTCGAGCTGGGTGAGGCGCAGTTCGGCGTCCCGGCCGGGCACCCGACCGTGGATGACGGCGTTCGCGGCCGGCTCGACGGTGACCCGGCCGAAAATCTCCGGCGTCGGGCCCCGTCCGGATCGGTCTCCGTGATTTGCCATGGGCGAGCGGGACCCCGTTCGCGGCGGACACGACCAGGTCGGGCCCCGTGTACCTGCGCCACCGTGAACGCTTCGGCTGCCCCACGACGGCGGTCTCCGGCTCGAACGGACCGGGTTCCGCCATCGGCCTTCCCTCCCCGCCACGACATCCTTCGATCGGGCAAGTCCACTGTGGCCGGGAGTCCGCGCGATTCCCATCCCGCGGGCGCCGTGGGTCATGTGGTTCAGCCCGTGCAGCGCGGGCAGAGCGTCTCGTCGCCGGTCGGCCGGAAGAGTATGGGGGTGTCCGTGGCGGCCTTCGCACTCCCGGGTGCCGGTGAGGCGGGGCCCGGGGTCCAGTGCTGGGGCGGAGGTGTCGTCCGGGTCGCATCCGGGTGCGGGTGCGGGGATGTCGGGCGGGGGCGGTACGTCCGCCCCACGGGAAGCCGGGGGAAGCCGGCCGCCGCATCCCGGCGCGGCGGGACGTCAGCCCGGGCCCTCCGCATACGGGCGGGCCAGGCGGCGCGGGGGTGACGTCCTGTCCCGGACGCGCCGGCGGGCACCGCACACCGGATCGGTCGCGTAGGTCACCTCGGCCGGGAAGTCGTCGGCCCTGACCCGCTCGGCCGGTGGACCGTCGAGGCGCCTGCCGCAGTGCGGACAGTGGTCCGGCGTGCGCATCGGTTACATGCCCATCACTCGACTCCCCCTGCCTCGACGCCTGTCCGCACCTGGAGAGCGGCCCTCTCGGCGGCCGCCCAGCCGCTCACCGCGGCGGCGTCGGTGTCGCACGCCAGGACGTGCCACGCGTCCGGAGCCCAGGCGAAGACCGCGTCCTGTCCGAAGCGGCGGCCCAGGTCGCGCGCGGCGGTGTCGCTCAGACCGGCGATGGCGAGGCTCTCCTCGCGGTGTGTCCCGGACACGTCGCCGCCCACCGCGGGCCACCAGGTGAGACCACGGCCGCGGACCTCGGCGCGCAGCAGGCGGTGGGCGCCGGCGTTGGCCTCGGGGGACGCGTCACGGCCGAGGGGGTTCCACGCGGTGATCACATGGATGGTGGCGCCGCCGGCCGGTTCGGGGAAGGAGCCCCCGGCCGTGCCCGGGGGGCGCGGTTCGACGCGAACGATCCGGTCCCGGAACCGGATGTCGACGACCGCGGTCCGGTACAGGTCCCAGTTGCGGGGCGTGACGGCTGTTTCGCTGGGGTGCACAAGGCCTCCTCGGAACGAAGACCCCCTTACGGACCGTGCAGGGAGATCGGTGCTCGCCCCGGCCGGGATCGACCGGAGCCGCCAGGCCGCAAGATTTCATGATCGCGACCTTGGCGGCAAGGGTTTGTGAAGATCTCGCGGAAGACCGGTGCGGGTGTTGGCTTCCGGCTCGGTCATGTGATCAGGCGTCAACCCTGTTCCGCTGGACGGCATCACACCCGGGTGCGGGACGCCCCTGGTGGCGGCCGGCCCGCGCGACGTGCGCGGGAAGCGCAGATCACCAGGGCGCGGCAGCGCGTCACCGGGGTCATCGGACTCCGGAAGGCGGCTGACATGCCCGTATCCCCGATACCGAGGCGGGCCGCGAGGACCTCCCGTTCGAGCGGCAGGACGTGGTGCCCCCGGACGACGAGGACGAGACGGACGAGGCCGATGACACGGACTCGGGCTCCGGCGGCTGTGACGGCATGCCCGGCATCGGACGGCACGCCCACGCCGTGGCCGCCGAAGCGGGCCGCAAGCCCGGAAAAGCCCCCGGCCCCGGAAACCGGGACCAGGGGCTCCGCCCCTCGCGGGTCCGTGGGAGCCGGTGGGTCAGTCCGCCAGCGCGTCCAGCGCTCCGAGGCCGGCCATCAGCCCCAGCCGGTCGTACTGCCACCAGCCCTCGGCGATCTTTCCGTCCTCCCCGCACCGGAAGACGGTCGTGCCGGTCATGGAGACCTGCTTCCCGGAGGCCGGGATCCCCATGAAGTCGCCGGTGTGCGTGCCGTTCCAGGTCCACCGGGTGCAGACACGGTCGCCTTCCGTCATCTGGTCCTCGACGGTGAACGCGAAGTCGAAGGCGCCGCGCCACATGGCCATCTCGCGGCGCATCGCGTCGAGCCCGATGGTGTCCTGCTCGTTGGCGGGATCGTGGTCGTGATAGCTCTCCGCCATCAGGTCGTTGAACGGCGCCAGCTCACCCGGGGCGGCGATCGTCTCGAAGAACCTCCGGATGTTCGCCGCGTGGAGCTGGTCCTCTCGTACCACCTCGAGATCCGTGAACGTGGGCATCTCGTCGCAGAGAGCCACCATCTCCTGGAAGATCTGCTCGGTCTCCGGAAGGCTCGAGTTCCGCATCGCCTCTTCGTACGACGGGAACTCCACCATCTCCACGAAGTGGTTCTTGTCGGAGCGGTCCATGCCGATGACGCTGTGCGTCGCGGTCCTTCGCCCCTTGGTCTTCTCGACCCATGTGTCCATCAGCTGGTTCATCTCGTCGAACCGACTGGTCCTGCAGTCGATCAGCTGTACGAAAGTCATGGCGTCGCCTCCGGCCACTGGTCCGGTCGCATCACCTCCAATCGTCCCACCGGAGAGGCGACACCACCCACCGCACGACCCGCGCGAATGCCCTGACGTGCGCGTACCCGACGCGTGAGTACCTGAGGGGAGCCGCGCGGATCCCTGCCGGGGGCCGCGCGAGCACCGCCGTCCGACCCGCGCGAACGCTCCTACTGGGGGCCGTACTTCCGTCCGGTCTTCGACGTGATGCCGCCCAGCAGGGCGCGCGGAGTCACCTTCACCACGCCCATCAGCACCTTGTAGCGGGGGTCCGGAACGGACAGGGTCCGGCCGCGTGCCAGATCGGCGAGCGCGGTCGCGACCAGCTTGTCGGCGTCGAGCCACATCCAGTTCGGGATGTTGTCCGTGCCCATGCCGGCCCGCTCGTGGAACTCGGTGCGCACGAAACCGGGAGCCAGCGCCATCAGCCGGACGCCGGTGCCCGCCAGATCCTTCGCCGCGCCCTGCGTGAACTGCACGACCCAGGCCTTCGACGCCCCGTACGTGCCCCGCGGCACGAACGCGGCCACCGACGCGACGTTGACGACGCCGCCCCGGCCGCGCTCCCGCATGGCCTCCGCCGCCGCCGAGGTCAGCCGGAGCACGGCCTCGCAGTGCACCTTGAGCATCATCAGCTCGTCCGCCATCGACACGTCCAGATAGCGGCCCTTGTTGCCGAAGCCGGCGTTGTTCACCAGCAGATCGACCGGGTTCCTGCGGTCGGAGAGCCGGGCGGCCACCGCTTCGATGCCCGCGTCCGTCGACAGGTCCGCCGTGAGCACCTCCGCCTCGATGCCGTGCCGGTCGTGCAGCTCGGTCGCCTGCTCCCGCAGACGCTTCGTGTCCCGCGCCACCAGCACGAGGTTGTGCCCGTCCGCCGCCAGCCGCCGCGCGAAGGCGGCACCGATCCCCGCGGTCGATCCCGTAATCAGAGCCGTAGTCATGGCGCAAGGTTAGTGACCGGCTCGAGCCCCCGCCGCCCGGCGCCGGACCGGACCGGACCGCGTCCGGGAGTTCTCGGCACCCCGTCAGGCCGGGCCGGGGGCGACCTCTATCCGCCGTACTTCGCCACGTACTCCCGAGCCGCCGCCAGCGATTCGGGATGCAGCGCGTCGCCCGCCGCCAGCAGTCTCGGCAGCGACCGCCGTTCGGTCGTCGAGGCGCGGAACTGCACGGCGACGGTGACGTCGTGGCCGGGCCGGTGCACGATCTCCACCGGGTCCCCGGAATGGATCTCACCGGGCTCGATCACCCGCAGGTAAGCGCCGGGCGCGCCCCGCTCCGTGAACCGCTTCACCCAGCCCCTCTCGCCGAGATGTCCCTGGAAGGTACGGCAGGGGATGCGCCCGCAGGTGACCTCCAGGACGACCTCGGCACCGATCCGCCAGCGCTCGCCGATCAGCGCGCCGGACACGTCGAGCCCGAGCGTCGTCAGGTTCTCGCCGAACACGCCGTTCGGCAGGACCCGGCCCAGCTCGCGCTCCCAGTCGTCGAGGTCCTCGCGCGCGACCGCGTACACCGCCTGGTCGTCACCCCCGTGATGGCGCAGGTGGCAGATCGTGTCCCCGGCGAGCCCGCTCCCGCCGGTCCCCTTGGGTCCCGGTGCCGTCACGCGCACCGGCCCGTCGACCGGCCGCTTGTCGATACCGGTCACGCCCTCCGGCTGGTCCGTGTAGGCGACGGGCCGCGCCCGGCCGACGTTCAGCGACAGAAGCTTCATGGCACCAAGCTAGGCGATAGCGCCCAAAGCGTCGATGCGTTATTCGCCTCGGCATCCAAGACTCGCTTATGCTCGAAGGGTGATCGAGGCCCGTCATCTCCGAGTCCTGCGTGCCGTGGCCACCACCGGGTCCTTCTCGGCGGCGGGCCGCGAACTGGGCTGTACCCAGCCCGCCGTCAGCCAGCAGATGAAGGCCCTGGAGTCGTCCGTGGGCACCCCGCTGCTCGTCCGGACGGGACGCGAGATGCGCCTCACCCAGGCAGGTGAGGCTCTGGTCAAGCACGCGACGACCATCCTGGCCGGACTCACGGCGGCCGAGGAGGAGGTCGCCGCGATCGCCGGTCTGCGCGCGGGCCGCGTCCGGCTGGTGTCCTTCCCCAGCGGCAGCTCCACGCTCGTCCCCACGGCACTCGCCTCGCTGCGCGCCGCCCACCCCGGCACCCGCGTCTCCCTGGAGGAGGCCGAACCGCCCGAGTCCGTCGAGAAACTGCGGGCCGGCGACTGCGACATCGCGCTCGCGTTCCGGTACGAGGGCGCGCCCGGTGTGGAGGAGTGGGACGACCTCGTCGTACGGCCGTTGCTGATGGACCGTCTCGTCGGCCTGGTGCCCGAGGGGCACCGGCTGGCCGGAGCGGAGGCCGTGGCGATCGGCGAGTTCGCCGGTGAGGCCTGGATCGCCGGCTGCCCGCGCTGCCGCGGTCAGCTCGTCGAGGTCTGCCGCGTGGCCGGCTTCGAGCCGCGCATCGACTTCGCCACCGACGACTATCCGGCGGTGGTCGGGCTCGTGGGCGCGGGACTGGGTGTCGCCGTGCTGCCGGAACTCGCGATCGAGTCCGTACGTCCGAAGGGGGCGCGCACCGTGACGGTGGAGCCCGCCGTGCGCCGCGAGATCGTCGCTCTCACCCTCCCCGACCTCGCCGAGGTGCCGGCGGTGGCCGCGACACTGGACCGGCTGGCGCGGGCGGCGGCCCGCTAGACCCCTGTCTCCACGGGACACGTGCCTACGCGATGGGTCCGCCCCTGTCGCCGGCCCGCCGCCCCGCACGTGACCGTCCCGTCCGTGGCCGGCCGTCTCTCCCCTGGGCCGCTGTCCGTACGCGGCCGTCCCGATCCCGTACGCGGCCGTTCTCTACGCGGCCGTCCTCTACTGGGCCGTCCCGTAAGCGGTTCTGGGCTACTACCGCGAAGAAACGTTCCTTCAATTGTTCGAAGCGGGACCGCTTCCCGTGGCCGATGCCGAGACCAGCCGGTTGCGTGCCCGTCCCATGAGCTCTTCGCGCTCGTCCTCGGTCAGTCCGCCCCACACGCCGTACGGTTCGCGCACCGCCAGCGCGTGCGCCGCGCATTCCGCGCGTACCGGGCACCGCATGCAGACCTCTTTGGCCGAGTTCTCGCGAGCGCTCCGTGCCGCACCACGCTCGCCCTCCGGGTGAAAGAAGAGTGAGCTGTCGACCCCACGGCAGGCCGCGAGGAGCTGCCAGTCCCAGAGGTCCGCGTTCGGACCGGGAAGGCGGGAGAAATCTGCCATTGCGTGTCCCCTTGTTGCCGTTCTGGGCTGCTCTGTGCCCACCGACCGTACATCTACGATCTAAGGAGATGAAAATATGACTCATTGCGAATCTAGCCTCAGACACCAGCAAATGGGAAGAAAACAGGCTAAATGGGGCATCGGTTGTGATGAAACGTTGAGGGTCGGCGCGCATGTCTGCTTCGTGTCCGCGCCCTCACGTACAGTGCCGATGACGGCCGACTGCCCCGTAACTCTTTCGAGTGACCATCGTTGAGTTGGCTGAAGCGGTTGAAGGAACAAGCGCTCGGACAGACGGCCATATCCGTCGGCGAGTGTGGACCGCACAGGTGACGATTCGTAACAGCCTGGAGGCTCAAGGTGACGCGCATCAGCTGCGGAGGACGGTCATGACATCCGTCCTCGTCTGCGACGACTCCCCGCTTGCCCGAGAGGCGCTCCGCCGTGCGGTCGCGACCGTGCCCGGTGTCGAGCGCGTGACGACGGCGGCCAACGGCGAGGAAGTCCTCCGCCGCTGGGGAGCCGACCGTTCGGATTTGATTCTGATGGACGTACGCATGCCCGGATTGGGCGGCGTCGAGACGGTGAGGCGGCTGCTGTCCGCCGACCCCGGTGCGCGCATCATCATGCTCACCGTCGCCGAGGACCTGGACGGTGTGGCACTCGCCGTCGCCGCCGGCGCCCGAGGCTATCTGCACAAGGACGCCTCACGGGCGGAGCTGCGCGCCACCGTGACCCAGGCGCTCGCCGACCCCACCTGGCGGCTCGCGCCGCGCAGACTGCGTTCGGCGGAGATGGGCGCGGCGCCCACGCTCACCGCGCGTGAGATCCAGGTGCTCGAGGGGATGAGCCACGGCCGTTCGAACGCGGAGATCGGACGTGAGCTGTTCCTCTCGGAGGACACGGTCAAGACCCACGCCCGGCGGCTCTTCAAGAAGCTCGGCGCCTCGGACCGGGCGCACGCGGTCGCGCTCGGATTCCGGTGGGGTCTGGTCCGCTAGGTGAGCCGCCTCGCGGGTATGACGGAAGTAGTCCCTGCCCGCCGTACGGCGGGCAGGGCCGGGTCCTCGGAGAGTGCCTCTCCGGTGTCCGATCCCCGTTTCCCGGCGGATGCCGCATCCTTGAGGTGTGGAGTTCCTTGGGGACAAGTCGGTCGAGCGAAAGGGGAGGGCGCAGGAGATGAGTTCCGGCGCACCTGCTCATAACGCTTCGGTGCACAACTATGGACGCGGTGCCACGGACAGGAAGACGCCAAGGCACCATGGACCGATGCGTGAAGACGAGACGACGGGGATCGGTGCGCTCGTCCATCGCGCGGTCGACGGCGATCAGCAGGCCACCCACGACCTGCTCGCCCACGTACATCCGCTCGCGCTGCGTTACTGCCGGTCCCGGCTGTCCCGGCTTCCGGGCGACGCGCGGCACTTCGTGGAGGACCTGGCGCAGGAGGTCTGCGTCGGGGTGCTCCTCGCGCTGCCGCGCTACAAGGACACCGGGCGTCCCTTCGAGGCGTTCGTCTTCGCGATCGCCGCGCACAAGGTCGCCGACCTGCAGCGTGCCGCGATGCGTCATCCGGGGTCCACGGCCGTTCCCTCCGACGAGATGCCGGAGCGGCCCGACGACTCCCTCGGTCCGGAGGAGCGCGCGCTGCTCAGCAGCGACGCCGAATGGGCCAAGAAGCTCATGGCCAACCTCCCCGAGAACCAGCGCGAGCTGCTCCTTCTGCGCATCGCGGTGGGCCTCACGGCGGAGGAGACCGGTCAGATGCTGGGCATGTCACCGGGTGCCGTCCGGGTGGCCCAGCACCGGGCGCTGAGCCGGCTGCGGGCACTGGCGGAGCAGTAGGGATCCGGGTCCGGTCGCGGTGACGCCGCGACCGGGGCGGCACGTCCTGAGCGACCGCGCGGTCCCGCCGCGACCCACGGGGTCCCGGTGCGGACCCACGAGTCCGGGTGCTGGCACGTCCGCCGTGTCTCGTTGGGCAGGACACGTTCCGGTGATGCCGGTCACCGCGATCGACCGGCACCTCCGCGCGCCGGAGGCCTCCTCCGCAAATTGCAGGCAAAAGGTGGCGGACCCCGGCGCCGCCGAACCGTACGGCCAGGCCGCCTCCGGGCCGCTTCAGGGGCACGGGTCAGGGCGCCGGTCGGTGTCCGCCCGTCCGGGTCCGGGCCCGTCCGAGCGGGCGCGGAGCGCTTCTCCGGGCGCCGGCCTGAACGCGGACGACCGCCGTCCCGTACGAACATACGAAGCCGCAGACCATCCGCAACCGTGGAATGAGAGAGCCATGCTTCCCGTTAGCATGGACATCCGCACCGATCAAGGCCATTTGGGGAAGGTGTCATGACTGCCAACGTCGACGGAGTGCCCGCCAAATTCGCGACACTCGGGCTGACCTACGACGACGTGCTGCTGCTGCCGGGCTCGTCGGACATGGCGCCCGACCAGATCGACACCGCCTCGCACATCTCGAAGAACGTGCGGGTCAACATCCCGCTGCTCTCCGCCGCCATGGACAAGGTCACCGAATCGCGCATGGCGATCGCGATGGCCCGTCAGGGCGGCGTCGGTGTTCTGCACCGCAACCTGTCCATCGAGGACCAGGCCAACCAGGTCGACCTGGTGAAGCGTTCCGAGTCCGGCATGGTGACCGACCCGATCACCGTGCACCCGGACGCGACGCTCGGCGAGGCCGACGCGATCTGCGCCAAGTTCCGCATCTCCGGTGTGCCGGTCACCGACGGCGGCGGCAAGCTGCTCGGCATCGTCACCAACCGCGACATGGCGTTCGAGACGGACCGTTCGCGCCAGGTGCGCGAGGTCATGACGCCGATGCCGCTGGTCACCGGCAAGGTAGGCATCTCCGGCGCCGACGCGATGCAGCTGCTGCGCCGCCACAAGATCGAGAAGCTTCCGCTGGTGGACGACGCGGGCGTGCTCAAGGGCCTCATCACGGTCAAGGACTTCGTCAAGGCCGAGAAGTACCCGAACGCCGCCAAGGACTCCGAGGGACGCCTGCTGGTCGGCGCGGCCGTCGGCGTCGCCGGCGACGCCTTCGAGCGCGCCCAGGCGCTGATCGAGGCGGGCGTCGACTTCATCGTCGTCGACACCGCGCACGGCCACTCCCGCCTGGTCGGCGACATGGTCGCCAAGATCAAGTCGAACTCCTCCGGCGTGGACGTCATCGGCGGCAACATCGCCACCCGTGACGGCGCGCAGGCGCTCATCGACGCGGGCGTCGACGGCATCAAGGTCGGTGTCGGTCCCGGCTCCATCTGCACCACCCGCGTCGTCGCCGGCATCGGCGTACCGCAGGTGACGGCCATCTACGAAGCGTCGCTCGCCGCCAAGGCGGCCGGTGTCCCGGTCATCGGCGACGGCGGCCTCCAGTACTCCGGCGACATCGCGAAGGCCCTGGTCGCGGGCGCCGACACGGTGATGCTCGGCTCGCTGCTCGCGGGCTGCGAGGAGTCCCCGGGCGAGCTGCTGTTCATCAACGGCAAGCAGTTCAAGTCGTACCGCGGCATGGGCTCCCTGGGCGCCATGCAGTCCCGTGGCGAGCAGCGCTCCTTCTCCAAGGACCGCTACTTCCAGGAGGGTGTCGCCTCCGACGAGAAGCTCGTCCCCGAGGGCATCGAGGGCCAGGTGCCCTACCGCGGCCCGCTCTCCGCGGTCGTGCACCAGCTGGTCGGCGGTCTGCGCCAGTCGATGTTCTACGTCGGCGGCCGCACCGTGCCCGAGCTCCAGGACCGCGGCCGGTTCGTCCGGATCACCTCGGCGGGTCTCAAGGAGAGCCACCCGCACGACATCCAGATGACGGTCGAGGCGCCGAACTACAGCCGCCTCAAGTAGTCACCCGTACGGACAAGCGGTCACCCGTACACGTGAAAAGACGTCACACGCGTGCGTGAAGCAACCGACAAGGGCGGTCCCGGAGGTTCCGGGGCCGCCCTTGTCGTGGGCGTCGGGGATACTGGGAGGCGCAGAAACGAAGACGGAAAGGCCACAACGTGACTGAGATCGAGATCGGGCGCGGCAAGCGCGGCCGCCGGGCGTACGCCTTCGACGACATCGCCGTCGTCCCGAGCCGCCGTACGCGGGACCCGAAGGAGGTCTCGATCGCCTGGCAGATCGACGCGTACCGCTTCGAGCTGCCCTTCCTGGCCGCCCCGATGGACTCGGTCGTCTCCCCGGCCACCGCGATCCGTATCGGCGAGCTGGGCGGCCTGGGCGTCCTGAACCTGGAAGGGCTCTGGACGCGGTACGACGACCCGCAGCCGCTGCTCGACGAGATCGCCGGGCTGGACCCGGAGACCGCGACCCGCCGCCTCCAGGAGATCTACGCGGCTCCCATCAAGGAGGAGCTGATCGGGCAGCGCATCAAGGAGGTGCGCGACGCCGGCGTCGTCACCGCCGCCGCCCTGTCCCCGCAGCGCACGGCACAGTTCTCCAAGGCCGTCGTCGACGCGGGCGTGGACATCTTCGTCATCCGCGGTACGACGGTCTCGGCCGAGCACGTCTCCGGTGCCGCCGAGCCGCTGAACCTGAAGCAGTTCATCTACGAACTGGACGTCCCGGTGATCGTCGGCGGCTGCGCCACGTACACCGCGGCCCTGCACCTGATGCGCACCGGCGCCGCCGGTGTCCTCGTCGGTTTCGGCGGCGGCGCCGCGCACACCACGCGCAACGTGCTGGGCATCCAGGTCCCGATGGCCACCGCGGTCGCGGACGTCGCCGCGGCCCGCCGCGACTACATGGACGAGTCCGGCGGCCGGTACGTGCACGTCATCGCCGACGGCGGTGTCGGCTGGTCCGGCGACCTCCCGAAGGCGATCGCCTGCGGCGCGGACTCCGTGATGATGGGCTCCCCGCTCGCGCGCGCCACCGACGCGCCCGGCCGTGGCAACCACTGGGGCATGGAGGCGGTGAACGAGGAGCTGCCGCGCGGCAAGAAGGTCGACCTCGGCACCGTCGGCACCATCGAGGAGATCCTCACCGGCCCGTCGCACATCCCGGACGGCTCGATGAACATCTTCGGTGCCCTCCGCCGCGCGATGGCCACCACCGGCTACAGCGAGCTCAAGGAGTTCCAGCGCGTCGAGGTGACGGTCGCGGACGCGCAGCACAAGCGCTGACCCGCAGGTCTGTACGGCCGAAGGGCCCGCCCACCACTCGGTGGGCGGGCCCTTCGGCCGTTGGCCCGTTCCGTCAGCGCGTGGCCGTGCGCGCGCACTGGAAGGCCATGTACGCCGCGAACCCGAAGAAGACGAAGGTACTCAGGCGGGCATCGGCCTTCCAGGCCGCCTGAGCCACGTCGATGTGGTCGAAGAAGACCTCGTCGAAGCCGACGCCGACCTCCTTGGCGATGAGCATGGCCTTGCCGGCCAGCTGGCCGAGGTAGGTCGCCGCGACGGCGACGATGACGCTGACGACCGGCAGGGTCTCGCTGCGGCCGCCGACGCGGCCCGTGGCGATGCCTACAAGGATGCCGACCCCGATCGCGGCGTAGACGAACTCGTGTTTGGTCAGGCCGATGACGATGGCGTACAGGACGGCGGAGACCAGGCCGGCACCTACGGCGGCGGCGAGACCGAGCGCGAAGTCGCCGCGCGCCGGGGCGGCCGGGGCGACGGGCGCGCCCCGGAAGCCCGCCCGGGGCGCGCTCTGAGCGAAGGCCCGCCGGGGTATGGGCGGCCGGTCGCTGGGCGCCGGGGCGTCGGGCGCGGCCAGGGTGTCGTCGACCGGTGGACCGGACGGCGGCGTCGACTGACTCATGTGGTTCCCCCCAGGGACGCGGGCGCACCCGTGGAGCGCGCGTGAACTGTCGCGTACGGCTGAGGGCACCTGGGAAAGGGGCGCACACGCGTACGAGAGTTGCCGCACACTAGCAGGCCGGATTGCCCGTCCGGGAGGGGGTTTCGCCAGGTCAGAGCCGGTGTGCCGCCCCGGTCGGGGTCGCTCCCCTGGTGTCCAGGAGGAGTTGGGCCTTCACGGACAGTCCTTGCAGGTCGTACGTGCGGTGCTGCTGGAGCAGGATCGTCAGGTCGGCGTGGGCCGCGGCCTCGTAGAGGGAGTCCGCCCGCGGCACGGGCCGTCCGAGGACGCTCCAGGCGGGGACGTACGGGTCGTGATAGCTGACGGACGCGCCGAGTTCCATCAGGCGTACGGCGATCTCGTGGGCGGGGGCGCCCTGTTGGTCGGCGATGTCCGCCTTGTAGGTGACGCCGAGGAGGAGCACGCGCGCGGCGCGGGCGGACTTGCCGTGCTCGTTGAGCAGTGTGGCTGCGCGCTGGATGACGTACTGGGGCATGTGGTTGTTGACCTGCCGGGCCAGTTCGACCATCCGCAGGGGGCGCCCCGAGCCGCCGAGGTCCTGGGCGATCGCGGGGCCGCCCACTCCCGGTCCGGGCCGGAACGACTCGAAACCGAACGGCTTGGTCTCCGCGCAGCGGATGACGTCCCAGAGATCCACGCCCAGGTCGTCGCAGAGCACGGCCATCTCGTTGACGAGTGCGATGTTGACGTGCCGGAAGTTGGTCTCCAGGACCTGCACGGTCTCCGCCTCGCGGGGCCCGCGCGCGCGGACGACCTTGTCGGTGAGCCGCCCGTAGAAGGCGGCGGCCGACTCGGTGCACGCGGGGGTCAGGCCGCCGATGACCTTCGGCGTGTTCGCGGGGGTGAAGTCACGGTTGCCCGGGTCGACCCGGCTGGGCGAATAGGCGAGGTGGAAGTCGCGTCCGGCGCGCAGTCCGGAGCCCTGTTCGAGGAGCGGTCGCAGGAATCCCTCGGTGGTGCCGGGGTGCACGGCGGACTCCAGGATCACCGTGGTGTGCGGGCGCAGCCGCGCCGCCAGGGTGCGGGCGGCCGCCTCGACCTGGCCGAGGTCCAGGGTGCCGTCCGCGCCCCGCGGGGTCGGGGCGCAGATGACGGCGGTGCGTACCCGGCCCAGCTCGACCGGGTTGGTGGTCGGCCGGAAGCCCCCCGCGAGCATCCGGCGCAGTTCCGCGGGGGTGAGGGAGCCGCCTTCCGGCCCTGTTTTGTAGCCGAGGGTGGAGATACCGGCGGCGACGGCGGCCTGGGCCAGGGGCAGGCCGAGATGACCGAGTCCGATGACGGCGAGGTCTGCGGGCATGGAGTGGGCCGTCCTTCCCAGTAACCGAAGCGGGACAGGTGCGCAAGCCCTGTGGACAGGACGGGCGAGAGCAATGTCAGACTAGGAGTAAATATGACCGATTTGCTGGATTGTCGATCAAGAATCCTTGCGCGTCGCCGAGAGTTGTCCACAGGCCGTGGGCGGACGGTGGCCGATGAGGGGCAAGGCGGTCAGACTTTGGGCAAGGGGGATGTGAGCCGGGCGTCGCCGGACAGGCGCGGCCGGGCGCGACCAACAGCGGGAGGCAGTGGTGAGGACAGCGACACTGGGGCCGGCGGAGCGCGCCGAGTCACTTGCGGAGATGGCCGAGCGTGAGCTGGACGTGCTGGTCGTGGGCGCGGGCGTGGTCGGCGCGGGCACCGCGCTGGACGCCGTGACACGTGGACTGTCCACCGGGCTGGTCGAGGCGCGTGACTGGGCATCGGGCACGTCGAGCAGATCCAGCAAGCTGATCCACGGCGGCCTGCGCTATCTGGAGATGCTCGACTTCGCGCTCGTCCGGGAGGCGCTGAAGGAGCGCGGCCTGCTGCTCGAACGGCTCGCCCCGCACCTGGTGAAGCCCGTCCCCTTTCTCTACCCCCTCCAGCACAAGGGCTGGGAGCGGCTGTACGCGGGCTCCGGCGTCGCGCTGTACGACGCCATGTCGATGGCCCGCGGCCACGGGCGCGGACTGCCCTCCCACCGTCATCTGACCCGTCGCCACGCACTGCGCGTCGCACCGGCCTTGAAGCGGGACGCGCTGGTCGGCGCCCTTCAGTACTACGACGCGCAGATGGACGACGCCCGGTACGTGGCGACGCTGGTGCGCACCGCGGCGGCGTACGGCGCGAAGGTCGCCAACCGCGCGCGGGTCACCGGGTTCCTGCGCGAGGGCGAGCGGGTGGTCGGGGCCACGGTGCGTGATGTCGAGGGCGGTGGCGAGTACAGGATCCGTGCCCGCCAGATCGTCAACGCCACGGGCGTGTGGACCGACGACACCCAGGCCATGGTCGGGGAGCGGGGCCAGTTCCACGTCCGCGCGTCCAAGGGCATCCACCTGGTCGTGCCGAAGGACCGGATCCACTCCTCCACGGGCCTGATCCTGCGCACCGAGAAGTCCGTGCTGTTCGTGATCCCGTGGGGCCGCCACTGGATCATCGGCACCACCGACACCGACTGGGACCTCGACAAGGCCCACCCGGCCGCGTCCAGCGCGGACATCGACTACCTGCTGGAGCACGTGAACTCGGCGCTCTCCGTCCCGCTCACCCGCGACGACGTCGAGGGGGTGTACGCGGGGCTGCGGCCGCTGCTGGCCGGGGAGTCGGACGCCACCAGCAAGCTGTCGCGTGAGCACACCGTGGCCCACCCGGTGCCCGGACTCGTGGTCGTGGCCGGCGGCAAGTACACGACCTACCGGGTGATGGCCAAGGACGCGGTGGACGAGGCGGTGCACGGTCTCGACCAGCGGGTCGCCGAGTGCGTCACCGAGGACATCCCGCTGCTCGGCGCCGAGGGGTACCGGGCGCTGTGGAACGCGCGAGCGCGGATCGCGGCGCGCACCGGCATCCATGTCGCGCGTGTGGAGCACCTGTTGAACCGGTACGGGGCCCTCGCCGAGGAGCTCCTCGACCTCATCGCGGCGGATCCGTCCCTCGGCCGGCCGCTGCCGGCCGCCGAGGACTACCTCCGGGCCGAGATCGTCTACGCGGCCTCCCACGAGGGCGCCCGGCACCTGGACGACATCCTGACCCGGCGCACCCGCATCTCCATCGAGACCTTCGACCGGGGCACCCGCAGCGCCCGGGAGGCGGCGGAGCTGGTGGCGCCGGTCCTCGGCTGGGACAAGGACCAGATCGAGCGCGAGGTGGAGCACTACGAGAAGCGGGTCGAGGCCGAGCGCGAGTCCCAGCGCCAGCCGGACGACCTGACGGCGGACGCGGCACGGCTCGGGGCGCCGGACATCGTGCCGTTCTGACCGCCGGTTCCCGCTCGTCGGGTCCGTCCCCGCCGACCCGCTCGCGCTCACTCGAAACTCACTCGAACGAGTGCTGTGAGCTGGGATCTTCGCTCGCGGCCCAGTCGTTCTACGGGGTGCGGGGACAGAACTCGGCGGCGAGCAGGGCCGGTTCGAGTGCCGGATCCGTGACCCTGTCCGTGTTCACCCGGAAGGTGAGGACACGGCGACCGTCGAGGGTGGCCGCGCTGCGCACGTAGCTGCCGGAGATACGGCCGTTGTGCCCCCACACCGTGGTCCCGCACGGCAGTTTCACCGGGAACAGGCCCATGCCGTACGAGCCGTGTGCGGCACGGGTGTCGAGCATCTCGCGCAGTTGGCGCGGGGGCAGCAGCCGGCCGCCGAGCAGGGCCGCGTAGAAGCGGTCCAGATCGGCCAGCGTGCTCACCAGCTCACCCGCCGCGCCGGCCACGCGCGGGTCGAGTTCGGTGACGTCGGAGCCGTCGGGCGCGTAGGCGCGTCCGTGCGGCGCGGGAAGCGATGCCCGGGCACCGGGGAAGGAGGTGCCGGTCAGACGGAGAGGGGTGATGACGCGGCGCTCGGCCTCGGTGGCGTACGAGTGGCCGGTGACCTGCTCGACGACCATGCCGAGGACCACGTAGTTGGTGTTGGAGTAGGTGAAACGGCCGAGGTCGGCAGGGGGGAGGGTGAGCGCCGTGCGCACGGCTTGAAGCGGGGTCACGGGGACGGCCCCCCGGGTGACCGCGGTGAAGTCCTGGAGCCCGCTGGTGTGCTGGAGCAGGGCGCGCAGTGTGATGCGGCGGCCGTCGTGGCCCGCGCCGCGCACCAGGCCGGGCAGGTGGTCCTCGACGGAGTCGGACAGGGACAGCCGGTGTTCGGCGGCGAGTTGCAGGACGACCGTCGCGATGAACGACTTGGTGATGCTCCCGGCCCGGAAATGGTCGGAGCGGGAGATTCCGTATCCGGCGCTCGTGAAGCGTGTCCCGGACTCCTCGTCGGCCAGCAGGGCGGCGGCCGGAGCACCGCCACGGGTCGTGAGGCGGGCCAGCGCGGTGTCCGAGGCCGGGGTGACAGGGCCCTGGGAGGCGGCCAGGGTTCTTGCCGGCAGACCGATTTGGGCCATGCCGACGAGCGCGATGGACACGGATATGGACAGGAGTGTCCGAGGTGTCCGGGGCTGTGGCATGGGCGGGTCCTTCCGTGTCGCGGCCCATCATGGGGCACGTTTCTGTGCCGGGGGTGGGGTGGCGGGCCACACGGGGCGGGTGCGCCGGGCTCCGGGCCCGGAGAGGCGGGTGGGTGCGATGTGTGCCGGTTGGTGAACCGTCGGCCGGGGTTCGGAAGTCCCCCTGGCTGAGCCGTTGCGGTTCCAGGGGCCCCCAGGGCGTTGGGCACTTGTCGGGTGAGGGACAATGAAGGCTCTGTCAGGGCGGGTTGCATGAGGGGACGCATGTCGGAGGCGGAGCGGGCGGGAGCATCCCGTCAGGACAAGAGCGAACGTCTCCTCGCCGGGCGGTACCGGCTGGGGGATGTTCTCGGCCGCGGCGGCATGGGCACCGTGTGGCGCGCGCAGGACGAGACCCTGGGCCGGACGGTCGCCGTGAAGGAGCTGCGGTTCCCGTCGGCCATCGACGAGGACGAGAAGCGCCGGCTGATCACGCGCACGCTGCGGGAGGCCAAGGCGATCGCGCGGATCCGCAACAACGGCGCGGTGACGGTCTTCGACGTGGTCGACGAGGACAACCGGCCGTGGATCGTCATGGAGCTCATCGAGGGCAAGTCCCTCGCCGAGGCCATCCGTGAGGACGGCCTGCTCACACCCAAGCGCGCCGCCGAGGTGGGCCTGGCCATCCTCGACGTGCTGCGCTCGGCGCACGGCGAGGGCATCCTGCACCGGGACGTGAAGCCGTCGAACGTGCTGATCGACCATGACGGCCGGGTCGTGCTCACCGACTTCGGCATCGCGCAGGTGGAGGGCGACCCGTCCATCACCTCGACCGGCATGCTCGTCGGAGCGCCCTCGTACATCTCGCCGGAGCGGGCGCGCGGCCACAAGCCCGGACCCGCGGCCGACCTGTGGTCGCTGGGCGGTCTGCTGTACGCGTCGGTGGAAGGCGTGCCGCCGTACGACAGGGGCTCCGCGATCGCGACGCTCACCGCGGTGATGACCGAGCCGGTGGAGCAGCCGAAGAACGCGGGCCCGCTGGAGAACGTGATCTACGGCCTGCTCGCCAAGGACCCCGAGCAGCGGCTCGACGACGCCGGCGCGCGGGCGATGCTCGTCGAGGTGCTGCGCGAGCCCGAGCCTTCCGTGCCGGAGCCGCCGGACGCGACGAAGGTCGTGGCCATGCCGCCGCTGCCGGAGAGCCCGGAGGGCCCGGAGCGGCTGCGCGGAGCGCTGCGTTCGGTGCGCAAGGCCGCGACGGCGGCTGGGGCGGCGGCGACGGCCCGAGCCAAGTCCTCCGGCGATCCGGACTCCGCCGGGACGGCCGGCGGCGCCTCCGTGCCGTCCGCCTCGCCGAGCTCCTCCGCGCCGGGCAGGGCGGGCGGTCGTGACCGTACGTCGGTGAACTCCAGTTCGGCCGGGGGCACGGGATCGGCGGGTGGCGCCGGTACGCGGAGCGGCTCGGGGTCCGGGTGGCCGGTGGCCCCCGAGCGGCCGCCGAGGCCGGCTCCGAAGGCGTCGCTGACGGATGTCGTGCCGCGCCGGACGCTGGTGATCATCGCGGTGGCCGTGGCGCTCGCCGTGCTCGGCACCGTACTGGCCCTCACCCTCGGCGGCGGGGGCGACGACGGCGCCAAGGGCGGCGAGAGCGACGGCGCGAAGACGACGACCTCCAGCGGGGCGACGTCCGGAAGCGACAAGGGCGACGACACCAAGAAGGCCGACGACGCCACCGGCAAGGACGGCGGCAGCGGCGGCAAGTCGGGCTCCGACTCCGGCTCCGATGCGAAGGACGGCGAGAAGGCCTCCCCGGGGGAGGACGCGAGCGCGTCGGGCGGCTCGAAGGGCGACGACGGGTCGGCGTCGGGCTCGGGTTCCGCCGTCGCGCAGACGTACAGGAGCGCCCAGGGCTTCTCGATCGGGCTGCCGAAGGGCTGGAAGTACCAGTCCTCGGACGCCGCGGGAGCCCGGTTCACGGGCCCCGACGGGCAGAAGCTCCTGGTCGGCTGGACGACCACCCCCAAGGACGACCCGGTCGCGGACTGGAAGAACCAGGAGCGCGGCATGGTGCGCCCCCAGTACAAGAAGGTCCGCATAGAAGCGGTGGAGTACCGCGACTACAACACGGCCGACTGGGAGTTCACCTACGTGGACGGCGGCACGAAGTACCGCTCGATCGACCGCGGTTTCGTCGTGAACGCGCATCAGGGGTACGCGCTGATGTACACGGCGAAGGCGTCCGCGTGGGACGGCGCGCTGCGCGAGAAGACGTGGAAGACGCTGACCGAGACGTTCCAGCCGAAGTCGTGACGTACCGCTCGCCGCGGTGACGTTCCGCCACGCTGCCGTGCCCGAGATCTCGCATCCCCGCTCTGCGGGTTGCCTCGGGCACGTATCGTGAGTGGTTGCGGACCGTACGAAGCCACAACGGAACGCAAGGCGAACGGAATTGACCAACCGGTCGGCTGGGGGAGGCATCGTGGACGACTATGCGGGACGGGTACTCGCCGACCGCTACCGCCTCCCCCTGCCACCGTCCGACGAGTACGAACTCGCCGAGAGCCGGGCGTTCGACACCTACAGCGGGCAGGAAGTCCTGGTACGGCAGGTGCCGTTGCCGGAGGTCGTCGAGGCCGAGGTGCTCGACGCGGACGGGCTGCCCGAGGGCTTCGTGGCCCGGGACGGCGGGGTGCGGCGGGCGTCCGCGCGGACCACGCGCCGGCCCACCGAACCGGCGGTGCTGCGCGCGATCGAGGCCGCCCAGGCCGCCGCGCAGATCCCCGACCATCCCCGGCTCGACCAGGTCTTCGACGTGTTCGCCGAGGGCGGGTCGCTGTGGATCGTGAGCGAGTTGGTGCCCGCGAGGCCGCTGGCCGCGCTGCTCGCCGAGAAGCCGCTCAGCCCCTACCGTGCCGCCGAGGTCGCCTCCGACGTCCTGACTGCGTTGCGGGTGCTGCACGCGCACGGATGGGTGCACCGGAACATCACCGCGCGCACGGTGCTCGTCTGCGACGACGGACGCGTCCTGCTGACCGGACTGGCGGCCGGGGCCGCCGAGGAGGCGCTGTGCGGGTACGACCCGGTGCCGCCCCGGGAGGACGACCCCGCGGCTGAACCGGGGCCCGGCCCCGGGACTTTCGGGACCGGCCTCGCGCGCCCCGGATCCGGCCGGGACGCCGGACGGCCTGGCGGCGGTGGGCGGCCCGGAGCGGACGCGGCCGTCTCCAGGGGCCCCGGTGCCGACGGAACGGTCGGCCCGGGCGGGCGCGGTCCCGCCGGTGGCATCGGGTTCGGAGGCGGCGCCGCGCGCGGTGTCGCCGTGGCGGCCACGTCCGGAGCCGACGCCGAAGCGGCCCGGCGGGCGGCGATCGAGGCACGCGCGGAGCAGGGGACGCCGGTCCCGGGGGCATCCGCGACGGGTCCGGCGGGCAGGGGCCCGCGCGCACTCGAGGCGGGCGGTCCCGTGGGTCCGGGCGGCGGGCGGGGACAGGCCGGACCGGGCGGCGCACCGGATGCCGGCGGGGAGCCGGAGGGCGCCGAGAGCGACATCCGGGCCGCGCGCGCCGGAGCCATCGCCGCGTACCGCGCCGGAGCACGCGCGGCCGCCCGGGTGCAGGGGGAACAGCGGGGCGACCCGTTCGCCCTTCCGGCCCCCCGGAACTCCGCGCCTGACGAGCGGACCCGGCGGGTCGAACAGCCCGGTCAGGACAGCCCGTACGGCACGGCCGCGTACCCCACGCGGGCCCAGGACCACGACACGCCGCCGCCGCTCGACGACGGCGGTCAGCAGCGACCCCGTCCGGTACCTCCGGGCCAGATAGCCGACCCCTACGGAGTGGGCGCCACCAGCTGGCACGGTGCCCAGCCCCGTCCGGCCGGGCCCGTCGGCGGGGACACCGGCCGCGGCCGACCCACACTGCCCCCGGCGGCGGGCGGGGCGCCGGCCGCGGGGTACGGCGACTCCCCGCTGGTCCCCGGACAGGGGTCCTTCAGCGGGGGACACGGCGGCCGTCCCGGCCTCCCGGCCCCCGGCGGGCCCTCCGGTGGCGGCAGGGTCCCGGACAACGGCCGGTTCACCGGCGGCTTCCAGGGGATCGGGGACACCCAGGTGCCCGGAGGCCGCGGCACTCCGGACGAGTCCGCTCACGCCCGGGTGCCCGGCTTCGCCCCGGTGCCCGACGGCACCCGGACCCCCGACACCTCGCGCACCCCCGTCCCCGCCCAGTTCAACCCCGAGGGCCACGGCGGTGGTTGGGGCGAACTGGTCGCCGGGACCGCGCCGCGCCGAGGACCGGCCACCGCGCTCGCGGCGGAGCGGGCCCGGCAGGCACGGATGGCCGTGGTCGGACCGGTCACCGAGCGCTGGGCCCCGGAACAGGCCGGACCGGTGCACGAGAACTGGCAGTTGGCGGCCCCGATCGGACCGGCGACCGACCTGTGGGCCCTGGGCGCGCTGCTTTTTCGCGCCGTACAGGGGCACGCGCCCTACCCGGAGGAGAACACCGCAGAACTCGTGCAGCTCGTGTGCGCGGAACCGCCCGCGTTCGCCGAGGAGTGCGGACCGCTGCGGCCCGTCGTCGAGTCGCTGCTGCGCCAGGACCCCACCGAGCGCCTCGACTTCGAGGAACTGCGCGGCTGGCTGCGCTCCCTCGTGCGGTCCGCGCCGGAGCCCGAGGCCGGGACGCACGTCGTGCCGGTGCCGCCCGCCGACCCGAGCCGGCTGCCGATCGTGCGGCGCCGGGGCGAACTCGTCCGCAGGCGCCGCGCCGGACTGCCCGCGACGAGCCCGCACGCCCGCCACAAGCGCGCCCGGCGGGAGAGCGCGGCGAGGCCCCGTCGGCTGGGGCGGAACCTGCTTCTGCTGATCATGCTCCTGCTGGCCGCGGCGGTCGCGTACGCCATGGTCTTCATGCCCAAGTCGGACCGGACCGGCACGAGCGGTGAGCGGACCGGCACCGCCGGACAGGCCGACCCGGCCCCCGGCGACGACGACGCGAAGGCGAGCAGCGAGCCACGGCCCGACCAGACCTCACCGGGCCCCGACAAGAGCCCCTCGGGGAAGGCCGGTTCGACCTCCTCGCACACCGCCGCCGATCCCG
The DNA here is from genome assembly GCF_042889485.1 of Streptomyces sp. NPDC002580. NCBI lineage: Bacteria > Bacillati > Actinomycetota > Actinomycetes > Kitasatosporales > Streptomycetaceae > Streptomyces > Streptomyces sp. NPDC002580. The sequence goes on from NZ_JBIAQZ010000011.1 coordinate 344,499, forward strand.
ACGTCGCCCAGGGGTTCACGCTCCGCAAGGACCCCGAGGGGTTCCGGGTCGCGGTGGCGAGCGGCTGGGACCGCGCGCCGAGGAACGGCAGTGGCCAGGTCGTCTACTCCCAGGGGGACTTCGAGCTCATCGTGGTCCCCGGGCGGGACGGCACCGCCACGTACGGCAAGGACCCGATGACGTACCAGCGGGAGAGCGAGAAGGAGTTGCAGCCCTTCCGCGACTCGACCTGGGCCACGTCCAGCGGGATGCGGCGGATCGACGTGGGCGGCAAGGTGATGGCCGAGGGCCAGTTCACCTGGCAGGACTCCGCGGGGCGTTCGCTCTACGTGCGCAACCTCGCGATCCTCGTCGGCGGGCACTACCACGTGGTGCAGGTACGCGGCCCGGAGGCCGAACGCGACGAGGTGACACGGCTGTTCGAGCAGGCGTCGACGACGTATCAAGTCACGGGCTGAGCAAGCCTCCTGCGCGCGAACGCCACGTTTCGGCAGGCGGGAAGGGCTGAACGCCGAACGGTTCCCTCCCGTAAGGGGAAGGGAGAACCGTCACAGTGCGGTCTCCGTACGACCCCGCTTGTTCCCTGGGTGGGGACCGCTCTTTAGTCTGACCCTGTCAAGACCATTGCGGGGAAACGTGAATCAGATGCAGGGCCTGCTCCTCGCGGGCCGCTACCGGCTTGTCGAATCCATCGGCAGCGGTGGCATGGGGCGGGTGTGGCGCGCCCACGACGAGGTGCTGCACCGAGAGGTCGCGGTCAAAGAGCTGACCGCCGCGCTTTACGTCGCCGAGAGCGACCTGGCCCGGCTGCTCGCCCGCACCCATGCCGAGGCGCGGGCCGCGGCCCGGATCAACCACTCGGCCGTCGTCACCGTCCACGACGTGCTGGAGCACGACAACCGGCCGTGGATCGTCATGGAGCTGGTCGAGGGCAACTCGCTGGCCGACGAGGTCAAGGAGCAGGGGCGGCTCGAACCCGCAGAGGCGGCACGGATCGGTCTGTGGGTGCTGCGCGCGCTGCGCGCCGCCCACGCGGCGGGGGTGCTGCACCGGGACGTGAAGCCCGGCAACGTCCTGCTGTCGTCCGACCGGCGGGTGCTGCTGACCGACTTCGGGATCGCGCAGGTCGAGGGGGACACGACCATCACGCGCACCGGCGAGATCGTCGGTTCCGTCGACTACCTCGCGCCCGAGCGGGTGCGCGGCCACGACCCCGGTCCGGCCTCCGACCTGTGGGCCCTCGGGGCCACGCTGTACACGGCGGTGGAGGGACGGTCGCCGTTCCGGCGCACGTCGGCGCTGTCGACCATGACGGCGGTGGTCGAGGAGGAGCCCACGCCCGCGCGGTACGCCGGTGTGCTGGAGCCCGTCATCGCGGCGCTGCTCACCAAGGACCCGGCGGAGCGCCCCGGCCCGGCCGAGGCCGAGGAGATGCTCGCCGAGGCCGCGGAGGGCCGTCGCCCGCGGACGGCGCAGGCGTACGTGCCGACGCGGCACCTCGACGGGAGCGGGGGGCACGGGTCCGCGGACGCGAGCGGAACCAGCGGCGACGGGGTTCACGGCACCGGGACGCGTGCCGACGGGACCCACGGCAAGACGACCCACGGCGAGGGGACCCGGGGCGGTGCCGCTTCCGCCGGGCAGACCCACGGCGCGTCCGCGGCGGGCCACCACACCCAGGCGTCCGGCGCCACCGCGCGGGGGACCGGGCACCCGGGCGGCGGCTTCGCGGGGGCCGCGTACCAGGTCCAGCCCGATGCCGCGCCCCGGAAGCGGCGGCGTGGACGCACCGTCGTCCTCGTCCTCGTGATGGCCGCGCTGGTCGGCGGCGGCGGTGCCGCCGCCATGCGGTACGCGGACAACTGGCGGCAGAACACCGACGCCTCCACCGGGACCGGCGGGGACGAGGGCGAGGCCACCGGCGGTCCCGGCGGCCGGACGACGGCCGGCGGGTCGGGGACGGCCCAGGGAGCCGTCCCGGACAGCTGGGTCCGCGTGGACGACGAAGCGGGCTTCAGCCTCGCCCTGCCCGGCAAGAATTGGAAGCGGGAGACCAACGGCTCCCAGGTCGACTACACCCCCGACGGCGGCGAGCACTTCGTCCGCATCGCCGTGGAGGTGTCCCCGGACTTCGAGGACCCGTACAGCCACCAGAAGGACCTGGAGGAGCAGTTGACCAAGCTCCAGGACTACCACCGGGTGAGCCTCGAGGAGAAGACGTTCCGGGACTGCCGCGGCTCCCTGTGGGACTTCACCTGGACCGCGCTGCCGAAGCAGACGAAGTTCCCGGGAGAGCGCCGCGCCATCGAGCAGACGTACCTCGCCCGGAACGGCGTCGAGTACGCGATCTACATGTCCGCACCCGCCGAGGACTGGGACACCGCGCGTGAACAGTTCGACGTGATCCTGCGCGGCTGGCGCCCCTAGGCCTGATAACACCCACGGCGACGTCACGGCTCCGGAGGGCCGTCGTCCGGTGGGGCATGATGGGCTCATGGGGACCGAGGGGGAGAACGCCCGTGTGATTGCGGGCCGTTACCGGCTGGAGGCCAGGATCGGCCGGGGCGGCATGGGGGTCGTCTGGCGTGCCACCGACCAACTGCTCGGCCGTCGCGTCGCGGTCAAGGAACTCATGGTCGACGACTCGCTCTCCGAGGACGAGGCCAGGCAGCAGCGCGACCGCACCCTGCGCGAGGCCCGGGCCGTGGCCCAGCTGCACCACCCCCACATCATCGTCGTCCACGACGTCGTCGAGGACGACGAACGGCCGTACATCGTGATGGAGTTGATCGTCGGCGGCTCGCTCGCCGAGCGGATCTCCGCGCACGGACCGGTCGACGCCCGCGAGGCCGCCCGGATCGGCATCGACCTGCTCGGAGCGCTGCGCCGCGCGCACGAAGCCGGTGTCCTGCACCGCGACCTCAAGCCCGCCAACGTCCTGGTCGAGAAGGACACCGACCGCGTCGTGCTCACCGACTTCGGGATCGCCCAGGTCGCCGGAGCGACGACGCTGACGGAGAGCGGGGCGTTCGTCGGCTCGCCCGAGTACACCGCGCCCGAGCGGATGTCCGGGGTGCGGACCGGCCCCGAGTCCGACCTGTGGTCGCTCGGCGCGCTGCTGTGCACGGTGCTGAGCGGCGCCTCGCCCTTCCGCCGCGACTCGCTCGGCGGCATCCTGCACGCGGTCGTCGTCGACGAGATCCGTCCGCCGGCCCAGGCGGCACCGCTCCTGCCCGTCGTCCGGGGGCTGCTGGAGCGCGATCCGGAGCGGCGCCTCGACGCGGCGGAGGCGGAACGGATGCTGCGCGCGTTCCGCGACACCGGCCGTACGCCGAAGCTGACGGCCCCGTACTCGCCCACACGGCGCGACGTTCCCCTGTACAGACCGGCGCAGGCGTCACCGTCGTCCGGCACCGCGGCGGACCACCCGCACAAGCAGTCCACGCGGAGCCTGCTGGTCGCCGCCGCCCTGGTCGCCGGACTGGCCGGTGCGGGGGTGTCGGCGGCCATGCTCCTGATGGACGGCGGCGCCGGGGACGGCAAGCCGCCCTCGTCGAGCACGCCCGGCACGTCACGGCCGCCGAGTGCGCCGAGTGCGCCGTCCTCGGCCTCCGGCACGCTCTCGACCCCGCCCACGAGCGCCGCGCCCACCGTCACGGTCACGCGACGGCAGCCGACGAAGGCCGCCACGGCCCGCACGGCACCCTCGGGCTACCGCATCGCCTCGGACCCGGACGGCTTCTCGTTCGCCGTGCCCGAGGGCTTCACCCGGGATCCGCAGGGGGAACGGATCTTCTACATGTCCCCGGGGCAGACCTTCCGCATCGGCGTCAAGGCGGCCGACCCCGAGACCGGCGGACCGCTCGGCGTGATGCGCCGGTCGGACGCCGCCGGCCCCGCCAACAACCCCGGCTACCGCGCCGGCACGGTCACCCGGACCACGCACGGCGGACACCCGGCCGCTCTCTGGGAGTTCACCTGGAACGGCTTCACCGAGGCGGAGGGCGCCCGGCACACCTACGACCTGTGCTGGGAGCAGGGCGGCCGGATGTACGACGTCTGGGTCTCGGCGCCGGTCGGGCGGGTCACGCAGGCGAAGGAGTACTTCGACGTGGCGGTGGGCACCTTCGAGGCCTCGTGAACGCTCACGTCCCGGCAAAGGGGAGATAAGGGATGGCGTGCGTCACGGCTCTGTACCGGCGGGGGACAGGGCTGGATGGCGGCGGCCCGCCACGATAGAGATGGACGCATGAGCGACAACGGGGGAGTCCCTCGGACGGGCGACGAGCCGACCAGTTTCACTCTGCGGCCACCGCGACCCGGGCCGCCCGGACCGCGGCCGGAGGCGCCCGCCGCCGTCCCGTACCCGGGCAATCCGTACGCCGCGCCCACCCGGATCGTCCCGGACCAGCCGCTCGATCCCGCGCCGGGTCCCGACGGCGAGCCGGGCGCCGGACGGCTCATCGCGGGGCGCTACCGCCTGCTCGCCAAGCTCGGGCACGGCGGCATGGGCACGGTGTGGCGGGCCAAGGACGAGACCGTCGACCGCGAGGTCGCCGTCAAGGAACCCCGCGTTCCGGACCACCTTCCCGAGCGGGAACGCGCCAACGCGTACGAGCGGATGCGGCGCGAGGCGCGCGCGGCGGCCCGGCTCGACCACCCCGCCGTGGTGAACGTCCATGACGTCGCCGTCGTGGACGGACAGCCCTGGATCGTCATGGAGCTGGTGCACGGCCGCTCGCTCGACCAGGCCCTCCAGGAGGGCACGCTCGGCGTCCGCGACGCCGCGCGCGTCGGCCTGGAGATCCTCGGCGCCCTGGAGGCCGCGCACGCGGCGGGCATCCTGCACCGGGACGTCAAGCCCGGCAACGTGCTCCTCGGCCGCCACGACCGCGTCGTGCTCACCGACTTCGGCATCGCCCAGATCGAGGGCGAGACCAGCCTGACGGACACCGGTGGCTTCGTCGGCTCTCCCGAGTACATCGCCCCGGAACGCGTGCTGGGCCGGAGCCCCGGTCCCGCCTCCGACCTCTGGTCGCTCGGCGTGGTGCTCTACACCGCGACGGAGGGCGTCTCCCCCTTCCGCCGCAGCAACACGCCCGCCACGCTCCAGTCGGTCCTGAACTCCGCGCCGGCCGCTCCCGGCCGCGCGGGCACCCCGCTCGCGAAGGTGATCGGCGGCCTGCTCGACAAGGAGCCGTCCCGCCGCCCCGAGGCCGCCGAGGTGCGCCGTCTCCTGGAGGAGGCCGCACGGCCCCCGGCCCCGGCGCTCGCGGCGACGCGCATCGAGGGCCTGGGCGGCCCGGCGGAACCCGGCGGCGGAGGCTCGCGTACGGGTGGGCTCCGCGTCGGTGGCCTCCGTGTCGGCCGCAAGGCCTTCGCCGGCCTCGGAGCGGTGGTCGTCGCGGCCGCCGTGGCGGCCTGCCTGGTGCTCGGTGACCCGTTCACCGGCCCGCTGCCGGACGGCTGGAAGAAGAAGCACGTCACGGACGTCTCCGCGACGCTGGCGGTGCCCGCCGGCTACCAGGAGGCGACGCCGGACCGGACCTCGGACAAGACGCACTGGGTCACGTACACCGACTGGAGCGGGAGCATCTGGATCGGGCTGAGCGTCGCCAGGAAGTCCGAGGACACCCTGAAGGGGATCAAGGACTCGGCGCGGGCCGAAATGTACGCGCAGGACGGCGACTTCAAGGCGAACGGCGCGTCCGCGCTGAGCATGCCCGCCGGTCCGAGGACGAGACCGGACGCCAAGTCGACGTACCAGGGCAAGGAGTCCGCCGAGAACACCGTGACCTACACGACCACCGACAGCCAGCCCCGCCCTCGCGAACTCAGGCTCTTCTACTTCAAGTCGAAGGCGGGCGACATGTACAAGCTCACGATCAGCTATCCGGGCAAGGGTGATTTCACGGAGCGGGGCCGCGAGGTCGCCGAGGCGGCGATCGCGAACCTGGACATCGACGGGCCGTGACCGACCGCGACCGCGCCGTGCGGGCCGCGGCCCTCGTGCCCCCGGTGACCGGACCGTGATCGGAAAAGTGATCCCACGGTGATCGCCGGACCGACAACGCCCTGATCAGCGTATTCGCTGCCAGTGATCACTGGCAGTGTGTGAGTACTCCGTGAAAGGCCATTACCGACGGGTACCCAAAGGGAGCGAGCAGGCATACCCTGCGGCTCATGACGGACTCGCAGGCCGCGGAACAGGCCACGGAAAAGACCGGCACCGACGAGACGGTCGGCGCCGACACGGCGACCGGCGGCGTGGCCGCCGCGACCGGCGCGGACGCGCCGTCCGCCGCGGACGCGACCGCCACGGAATCCGCGGACGCGCAGACGGACGCGGATGCCGACGGGACGGCCGGTTCCGGCGCGGCCGAGAGTGCCACGGGCGCCGGCGGTTCCGACGCCGTCGGAACCAACCCGCTCGCTCCCGCCCCGGCCGGCGCGCGTACCGCCGCCGACGTCGTCACGCCCGAACTCGTCGCGCAGCTCACCAAGGGCGTCACGGGGTCCGGCCGGACCGCCAACCACACGCCGTTCACCGGCGAGAAGCTCGCCGACCTGCCCGAGTCCACCCCCGAGGACGTCGAGAAGGCCTTCGAGCGGGCCCGCGCCGCCCAGATCCCCTGGGCCGCCACCCCGGTCCGGCAGCGCGCCGCCGTCCTGCTCCGCTTCCACGACCTCGTGCTCGCCCGGCAGGCCGAGGTCCTGGACCTCATCCAGCTGGAGACCGGCAAGGCCCGGCTGCACGCCCACGAAGAGGTCCAGGCCGTCGTGGTCGCCGCACGGCACTACGGACGCAAGGCGCCCGCCTATCTGCGCCCCAAGCGGCACACCGGCGCCGTCCCCACGCTCACCAAGGTCACCGAACTGCGCCACCCGCGCGGTGTCGTCGGCCAGATCGCGCCGTGGAACTACCCGCTGGAACTGTCGGTCGGCGACGCGCTGCCGGCCTTCGTCGCGGGCAACGCGGTCGTCATGAAGCCCGACACCGAGACCTGCCTCACCGCCCTGTGGGCGCGTGACCTGCTCATCGAGGCCGGGCTGCCCGCCGAGGTCTTCCAGGTCGTCATCGGGGACGGTCCGGTCGTCGGACCCGAGGTCGTGAAGCACGCCGACTACGTCTCCTTCACCGGGTCGACCCGGACCGGCCGCGAGGTCGCCCAGGGCGCGGCCGCCCGGCTCGTCGGCGTCTCCCTCGAACTCGGCGGCAAGAACGCCATGGTGGTCCTGGAGGACGCCGACCTCGACAAGGCGGCGGCGGGCGCGGTCCGCGCCTGCTTCTCCTCCGCCGGTCAACTCTGCATATCCATCGAGCGGTTGTACGTCCACGAATCGATCGCCGACGCCTTCGCGGAGCGGTTCGCCGCCCGGACCAGGGCGATGCGGCTCGGCACCTCCCTGTCGTACGGGGCCGACATGGGATCACTGGTCGGCGAACGGCAGCTGGAGACCGTGACCCGGCACGTCGAGGAGGCCGTCGCCAAGGGGGCCAGGGTCCTCGCCGGCGGTGTCGCCCGGCCCGACATCGGCCCGTACTTCTACGAGCCCACCATCCTTGACGGAGTGGAGGCCCCGATGGCCGTCTGCGCCGAGGAGACCTTCGGCCCGGTCGTCTCCCTCTACCGCTTCAAGACCGAGGACGAGGTCGTCGAGCTCGCCAACTCCACGTCGTACGGCCTCAACTCGTCCGTCTGGACCAAGGACGGGCGGCGCGGCCGCGCGGTCGCGGCCCGGCTGCGGACCGGGACGGTGAACGTCAACGAGGGGTACGCGCCCGCGTACGGCAGCGTCCAGTCGCCCATGGGCGGGATGAAGGACTCCGGCCTCGGCCGCCGGCACGGCTCCGAGGGCATCCTCAAGTACACCGAGGCGCAGACCGTCGCCCACCAGAGACTGCTGCCGATGGCCCCGTCCCTCGGCATGGACGACGAGAAGTACGCGGCCTTCATGAGCCGGAGCCTCAAGGTCATGAAGGCGTTCCGGCTGCGTTAGCCGGCGGACCCCCGCGGGTCCTCGTAACGACCGACGGAGCACGGAGTGGGCCGTCGGTCCTCAGGAACGACCGACGGTTCTCAACGGTTCTCGATGAGGAGAGCGGCACGTGTCACAGGAGAGCTCTGTCCAGGAACAGCCGGACGAGGGAACGTACGACTACGACGTCATCGTCGTCGGCTCGGGTTTCGGCGGCTCCGTCACCGCCCTGCGGCTGACGGAGAAGGGGTACCGCGTGGGTGTCCTCGAAGCCGGCCGGCGCTTCACCCGCGACACGCTGCCGAAGAACTCCTGGGACATCAGGAACTACCTCTGGGCCCCGCGGCTCGGCATGTACGGCATCCAGCGCATCCATCTGCTGGGCAACGTGATGGTGCTCGCGGGGGCCGGCGTCGGAGGCGGCTCCCTGAACTACGCCAACACCCTCTACGTGCCGCCGAAGCCGTTCTTCGAGGACCCGCAGTGGAAGGACATCACCGACTGGGAAGGGGAGCTGAAGCCGTACTACGACCAGGCCCGGCGCATGCTGGGCGTGCGGCTCAACCCGACCATGACCCCCTCGGACGTGCACCTCAAGGCGGCCGCGGAGCGGATGGGGGTCGGCGACACCTTCCACATGGCGCCGGTGGGTGTCTTCTTCGGCGACGGGCGAGACGCCGAAGGAGGGGCCGGGGACGGCGGGGAGGCCGGGAAGACCGCCGTCGGGCCCGGTGAGGAGGTCGCCGACCCGTACTTCGGGGGCGTCGGTCCCGCGCGCAAGGCCTGCACCGAATGCGGCGAGTGCATGACCGGCTGCCGGCACGGCGCCAAGAACACCCTCAACGAGAACTACCTCTACCTCGCCGAGCAGGCGGGCGCCGTCGTCCACCCGATGACGACCGTCGTGTCCGTCACCGACGACTCGCGGGGCGGCTACGCGGTCCGGACCCTCCCGACGGACGACCGGCGCAAGGGCGAGGGGCGCACCCTCACGGCACACCGGGTCGTCCTCGCGGCCGGCACCTACGGCACCCAGACGCTGCTGCACCGCATGAGGGCGGGCGGCCAACTGCCGTACCTCTCGAAGAGGCTGGGCGAGCTGACCCGCACCAACTCCGAGGCCCTGGTGGGCGCGCAGACGGACGACCGCCGCTACCGGAAGGCGCACGGAACGCCCCGCGCCGACTTCACCCGGGGGGTCGCGATCACGTCCTCGATCCACCCGGACGAGAACACCCACATCGAACCCGTCCGCTACGGCAGGGGATCCAACGCGATGGGCGGCATGTCCATCCTCCAGGTCCCCTACGCGGAGGGCTCGTCGCGGGTCGCCGGATGGCTGGCCAACGCGGCCAGGCACCCGGTCCTGGTGCTCCGCTCGCTCTCCAACCGCCGCTGGTCCGAACGCACCATCATCGGGCTGGTCATGCAGTCGCTCGACAACTCCCTGACGACGTACCTGAAGCCGAAGGGCGCGGGCAAGGGGCTGTTGACGGCACGTCAGGGGCACGGGGCTCCCAACCCCAAGCAGATCAAGGCGGCTTCGCAGGCCGCCTCCACGCTCGCCGAGGAGATCAACGGCTTCGCGGGCAGCAACGTCGGCGAACTGATGGGCACCCCGCTCACCGCGCACTTCCTCGGCGGCTGCCCGATCGGCGCCGGGGCGGACGAGGGCGTCATCGATCCCTACCACCGCCTCTACGGCCACCCGGGGATCTCCGTCGTCGACGGGGCCGCCGTCTCCGCGAACCTCGGCGTCAATCCGTCGCTCACCATCACCGCGCAGGCCGAGCGGGCCATGTCGTTCTGGCCCAACAAGGGCGAGGCCGATCCGCGCCCGGCTCCGGGTGCCGCGTACGAGCGCCTCAAGGCGGTGGAGCCGCACAGCCCCGCCGTCCCCGCGGACGCCTTCGGCGCCCTGCGGCTGCCGTTCCTGGGAATGCCGACGATGCCCCCGAAGCCGTAGCCCCGCGGGGCCGGCGCCGGGCTCCCCCGGCCGGCCCCGCGGGCCCCGGCCCCGGACACGAAGAAGGACCTGCGCCCCCCTCCGAGCGCAGGTCCTTCTCTTCGTACGGGCCGACGCCCGGGTCGGTCGTGTCCGACCGTGTGGCGCGCGGCCGTGTTACACGGTCGCGGAACCGGACTTGCGGCGACGGACGACGACCAGCGCGCCGGCGCCGGCGACGACGGCGATACCGCCGGCGAGGCCGATCATCGGCAGGGCGGAGCTGGAGCCCGTCTCGGCGAGGCTGCCGTCGACCACCGGCGTGTTGCTCTTGTCGGCGGGCTTGTCCGAGACCGGGACCTTGCCGCCTTCCTGCGGCTTGGTGCCGCCGGTGTCCGTGCCGGCCGCGACGATCTGGAACTTGTACGCGACTTCGCCGTAGCCGGTGCACTGCGCGTCCGCGTCGCCGTAGATGCTGGCGCCGAGGGAGAAGCCGGCGCCGACCGGGGCGCTGGAGTGCACGTTGATGCGGAGCGGGATGTCGACCTCGTAGTCGGGCTTGAGCTCGTCGGTGTAGCCGACGAAGCCGACCGCCTGTCCGCCCTCGTCGACGTTCGTCCAGACCTTGTCGTCCGGGTCGTACGCCTGGAGCTGGACCTGCTTGCTCTGGAAGAGGTCCTCGCCCGCCTTGTCGGAGGACGCGCCGGCGAAGAAGCCGAGGTCGCTCAGGGTGGAGTCGGAGCTGTTGAACACCTGCAGGGAGAACTTGTGCCAGCCGCTGCCCGCCGCGATCTTGCCGGACAGGCCGCCGATGGACACCTGGACCTTGGAGTCCTCGCACTCGGAGGGCTCGGGCTCCGGGGACTCCGACTCCTCGGGCTCGGAGGCGCTCGGCTCCGGGGCGGACTCGGAGGCGGACGTGCTCGGGGCCGGAGCGGACTCGCTCGCGGGCGCCGACACGGACGCGGAAGCCGCGTCGGAGGGTTCGGTGGTGGTCTCCGGCGAGCTCGGCGACGCCTCGTCGGACGGAGTTTCGGACACGCTCACGCTCGGGGACGGGGTGTCGTCCGCGAATGCGGCCGGCGCGACCGACAGCAGCGCGAGCGGGGCTATGACAGCCGTCGCGGCAGCGGTGGCCATGGCACGGCGAAGCTTCATGAAGACCTCGGAAGTCCGGTGCGCCGTGAACTCGCGGCGCGCATATGGCGTTTGTGGGCGAGGCCGCCGCGTGTGGGGCGCGGGTGTGGCCGTTGGTTCTGCAGGTGTGACCGGCGAAGCCTGGGAATGGTTGTCCTCCAACTCACGCAATTCTTATGTGGCCTGAGTCACATCCGGGCTCGATGTGCGCGCACCCTTTCGAACCACCCGTCGGGGAAGGGCCGTTCGTCGGCCGGGATCGTCGTCCCGAAGGGGCCGGCACGGTGGCCTCGCTCGCGGGCACGGCGAAGGACCCCGCGGACGATGTCCGCGGGGTCCTTCCTCCGTCGGCACCGGCGTCAGGGCAGCGCCGGTGCCGGGAAGCGGCGCCGGGGGTGCGCCGCGGGGGTGGGGGCGTCGCCGTACGGATCCGGTCGGGCGACGCCGGTGGGGATGTCGAGGATGTCGGAGAGGCCTGCGAGGCCGTCCGGCGCGGGACGTGGGACCGTCCCGTCGACCGGACCGCACAGGCCGTGCGGGGTGCGCTGTCCACGCGTCGTGCTGGACGGGCGACGGCCTCCGCGACCGTCACGTCACCGCTGAACAGCTTCCGCCGGACGGCCCCGGGCGTCCCCGGAGCCGGCCGTTCTCTTGAGTGACCGGGCTGCTGTCCCCTGCCGTCCGGTCACATCTCCTGGAGCGAGGTCCCACGACGCACGGCACGATCCGTACGTCTCGTCGCTCCAGCCGAGCCACGCGTGGTTCTTTCGGGCCCGCCCCTGGCTGACACGGACACCAGGAGAAACGAAGTCCGCGGCGCCCCGGTCACGCGCCGTACGGGTGAGAGGGAATGCGTACGTGCGTACGCCGGGTGCGCGACGCGCGGCCCTTCGGTCACGGGTCCTTGATCTCAGACGCGGCCGCGGCACAGTTCGAGGAGGGTCATGGCCAGCGAGGTGCCCGGCTTGCCGAGCGCCTCGCGGTAGTGGCCGAGGATCTCCATCTCGCGGGAGAGGTTGACCCGTCGGCCGCCGGAGGTGATCCGGGCCTCCTGGATCACGGCCGAGACGGCCATGCGTTCCTGCACGAGACCGATGATCCGGTCGTCGAGGGCGTCGATGCGCTCACGGGCACCGGTGATCACGTCGGCGGCCTCGTCGGTGCGGGCGCCGGTCTTGTCGAGTACGTCGGCCATGGCTGGGGCTCCTCGGTGGAAGGGGTGCCCCGGAGCGGTCCGGCCCGGAAACGGCAGACGCCCCGGGCCTTGTCGGCCCGGGGCGCCTGGGAAGTCGCTTGTCAGTTGCTCAAGCAGCACGACCATGGCAGCCGGTGGGCCGGTCGCCATAGGTAAACAGGAAGGTCGTGTGGGTGAGCATGACGGCAGTATGCACGGCCGCGGAGGCGCCGGCCAAGCGGGTTCGGATGCTGAGACCGGGGCCCGGACCCCGGCGGCGCCACCCCTGTCGTGGCCCCCGGTAGAATCGGCCCTGCAACCCTTTTGCTCACCGCCGGAAGGCAGACCGTGCCAGAAGCGTCCCCCGCCGCCCCCGACACCGTCCTGGTCGTCGATTTCGGTGCGCAGTACGCCCAGCTCATCGCCCGTCGTGTCCGTGAGGCCCGGGTCTACAGCGAGATCGTGCCGAGCACCATGCCGGTCCAGGAGATGCTCGCCAGGAACCCGGCCGCGATCATCCTCTCCGGCGGGCCCTCGTCGGTGTACGCGGAGGGCGCCCCGCGCCTGGACCGCGAGCTCTTCGAGGCGGGCGTCCCCGTCTTCGGCATGTGCTACGGCTTCCAGCTGATGGCCACCACCCTCGGCGGCACGGTCGACAACACCGGCTCCCGCGAGTACGGTCGTACGCCGCTGCACGTCTCGAAGTCGGGATCCACCCTCTTCGAGGGAACCCCCGACGAGCAGTCGGTGTGGATGTCGCACGGCGACGCCTGCTCCGCCGCCCCCGAGGGCTTCACCGTCACGGCCTCCACGGACGTCGTCCCGGTCGCCGCCTTCGAGAACGACGAGAAGAAGCTCTACGGCGTCCAGTACCACCCCGAGGTCATGCACTCCACGCACGGCCAGCAGGTCCTGGAGCACTTCCTGTACCGCGGCGCGGGCCTCACCCCGTCCTGGACGACCGGCAACGTCATCGACGAGCAGGTCGCCCTGATCCGCGAGCAGGTCGGCACCAAGCGCGCGATCTGCGGCCTGTCCGGCGGCGTCGACTCGGCGGTCGCCGCGGCCCTCGTGCAGAAGGCCATCGGCTCCCAGCTGACCTGTGTGTACGTCGACCACGGTCTGATGCGCCAGGGCGAGACCGAGCAGGTCGAGAAGGACTTCGTCGCCGCGACCGGGGTCCAGCTGAAGGTCGTGGACGCGCAGGAGCGCTTCCTCGCCGCGCTCAAGGGCGTCTCGGACCCCGAGCAGAAGCGGAAGATCATCGGGCGCGAGTTCATCCGCGTCTTCGAGCAGGCCCAGGCGGAGATCATCGCCGAGGCCGCCGAGGGCGAGGACGTCGCGTTCCTGGTCCAGGGCACGCTCTACCCGGACGTGGTCGAGTCCGGCGGCGGCACCGGCACCGCCAACATCAAGTCCCACCACAACGTGGGCGGCCTCCCCGAGGACCTCGAGTTCCAGCTCGTCGAGCCGCTGCGCAAGCTGTTCAAGGACGAGGTCCGGATGGTCGGCCAGGAACTCGGCCTGCCGGAGGAGATCGTCCAGCGCCAGCCGTTCCCCGGCCCCGGCCTCGGCATCCGGATCGTCGGCGAGGTGACCAAGGAGCGTCTGGACCTGCTCCGCGAGGCCGACGCCATCGCCCGCGAGGAACTCACCGCCGCCGGTCTCGACCGGGACATCTGGCAGTGCCCGGTGGTCCTGCTCGCGGACGTCCGCAGCGTGGGCGTGCAGGGCGACGGCCGGACCTACGGCCACCCGATCGTGCTCCGTCCGGTGTCCAGCGAGGACGCCATGACGGCCGACTGGTCGCGGCTGCCGTACGACGTCCTCGCCAAGATCTCGACGCGCATCACGAACGAGGTCGCGGACGTCAACCGCGTCGTGCTCGACGTGACGAGCAAGCCCCCGGGCACCATCGAGTGGGAGTAGTCCTCCCGCGGGGGCGTCGAAACACGGGCCCCTAGGTCCGCTTGAGCGTGCGCACCGGCGCGCCGGGCTTCCAGACCTGGACGACGAGGTACGTGTCGTCCTCGACGTGGGTCCGGGTGACCTCCGTCAGTTCGGTGCGGAAGAGGTGGAACGGCTGCGGCGGTTCCACCTCTTTCACGTACGCGGCCTTCGCGGGGACCTCGTCGCCCACCTCCACGGCCCGGCCGCTGATCCGCACGTCACCGCCGCCCATGTCGGTGCCCGCCCCCGGATTCGCCTGGAGCGCGAAGCGCGGGTCGCGGCGCAGGTCGAGCGCCTTGAGGGAGTCCGGCATCATGCCGAGCCACAGCTCGCCGTCCAGGAAGCGCACCTCGATGCCGGAGGTGCGCGGCGAGCCGTCCCGGCGGAGGGTCGCGAGGACGTGATGGGTGAAGGCGCCGAAGCGCTGTTCGACGGTTCCGGCGAGGTCCGGTTCGGCCGCGGAGAGAGCTGCCCAGTTCATGAGCCCGAGTCTGGCGCGTATACCGGACATCTCCTGTCGGGTTTTGGTGGTGTCCCTCTTTGTTCCTCTTTTTTCTCTCACGGAACACCCCTGTTCTCCTGCGCTGACCCCGGGTAACTTCCGCTGCGTACGGAACACGGCAGTGCTGGAGGACATATGCACGGGCCCATCCCGCCCATGCCCCGCCCCACCGACCAGTTGCGGTTCGCCATGCCGCCGATGCACGAATCGACGGACGACGAACGGCGGCACCGCAAGGAGCGGCTGGCCGGCGCGCTGCGGCTGTTCGGACGCCTCGGCTTCGAGGACGGCGTCTCGGGGCACATCACGGCGCGGGACCCGGAGTACAGCGACTGCTTCTGGGTCAATCCGTTCGGGATGCCCTTCAAGCACGTGACCGTGAGCGACCTGGTCCTGGCCAACCAGGACGGCCAGGTGATCGAGGGCCGCTACCACGTGAACCAGGCGGCGTTCACCGTGCACTCCCAGGTCCACGCCGCCCGCCCCGACGTCGTCGCCGTCGCCCACTGCCACTCCGTGCACGGCCGCGCCCTCGCCGCCCTCGGCGACCTGCTCGACCCGATCACCCAGGAGAGCTGCGCCTTCTACGAGGACCACGCGCTCTACGACGCCTACTCCGGGGTCGCCGTCGACGCGGAGGAGGGCCGCAGGATCGCCGGCGCGCTGGGCAGCCGCAAGGCGCTGGTGCTGCGCAACCACGGACTGCTCACCGTCGGGGACTCCGTGGACTCGGCGGCCTGGTGGTTCCTGTCCATGGAGCGGTCGAGCCAGGTCCAGCTCAGCGCGAAGGCGGCGGGCAGACCCCGGCTCATCGACCACAAGCAGGCGGTCGCCACCCGCGAACAGCTCGGCGGCGACCTGGTGGCATGGATCAACTACCAGCCCCTGTGGCAGGACATCAGCCGCGGCGAGCCCGACCTTCTCGGCTAGGAACGTACTCGGCCGCTCCCGAACCGTCGCCGTCGACCGTCAGCCTGCGGGGGTCCGCCGCGTCGGGCGGCCGGACCCCGGGCGCCCGGAGCATCGGGTCGGCGCCCTCGCGCAACCGGAGGCGCAGACGATCAAGCCTGCGCTCGGGTACGGTGCGGTGCAGGCCGGGCGTGATCCTGACCGTGCTGCCGTCGAAGGCCCAGGTCCCGTCGCACTGGAATGATTTCGACCAGGGAGAAAATCTCGCAGCCGGGTCAACACGGGATCCGGCGCATCACCCGGACTGACCCGACCTGACGCGTGCGCGCCGTACTCCGTACGGCACAATTCGCTGTCATTACAGGGCAGTTGTCAGGCGGGCGTACATGCTTCGCCCCGTCGGGGTGGGCGGGTGCTGTCGCCGATGTGACGGCCGGGCGTACGGACAGTTCGGCCGTACGGAGTTTCTGGGGCGGGAAGGCGGCAGTGGGCGTGGCGGTGCAGGAGGCGAGACACGGTGCGGGGCACGGTGCCGGGTCGGGGGCCGGGTCGGGCACCGGACCGGGCGGCGGGCGGAGCGGTGGCCAGGGCATGGGTCCGGGCGGAGGCCCGAGCGGGGGCCTGGGCGGAGGGTCGGCTGTGCACGAGGGTCGCTGTACCTGCGGGGACTGCCCGCACGGGGCGCGTACGGGGCACCGGCGGGCCGTCGCCGCGTTCCTCGCCAAGCGCGACGCGCTGGCGTCCGGGCAGGGACTGCCCGCCGCCGTCGCGCACTCCGCCTCCGCGTCCCGGCAGTGGGTGTCCGACGAACTCACCCAGTCCGCGGACCTCGTCGCCGAACGCGGCCGTATCGAGGGCGAGGCGTGGCTGGGACGGCTGTGGCGGTACACCGCGTTCACCGTCTGCGGTGCCGTCGTCGTCCTCCTGCTCGTCCAGGCGCTCACCGCGATCGGGGTCGGCTGGACGGCGGCCCGGACGGCCGGGCTGCTCGCCGCGGTCGTCCTGGCGGCGTTCCTGACCGGGGCCGCCTGGCTGCATCGGGCCCGCGGCGGGGCCCTCGCCCCGGTCATCGGTGAGGACAACCGGCTCTCCAGCTCGCGTGCGGTGGCCGCAGGCTGGGTGCTGCTCGTGGCGTACGCCGTGCTCGTACTGGTGGGGCAGCTGGCGGTGGCCTCCGCGCCCGACCGCCGGGACGAACTCATCGCCGGGCTCGAGCTCGCCCGGGGCGCCGGTGTCGTGACCGTCGTCGCCGTGGTGTGCGGGGTGGCGGTGCTGGTCCGGCGGGTGGTCGGGATGCGGGTGCTCGGGCAGCGGCTGCAGAAGGTGCGGGCCGACCGGCCGCGCGCGGCGGACCTGCTGACCGACGACTCGGGGCGGGGGAGTTTCGCCGACATCCAGTACGTCGTGATCAGCGGGGTAGCCCTGGTCTTCGCGGCGGTCCGGCTGGCCCGGCGGCCCTCGCAGCTGCCGGATCTGCCGTGGGGGCTGGCGCTGCTGGTGCTGGTGTCGGCGGCGACCTACCTCGCCGGGAAGTACGCCGAGGGCGGGCGGCCGGTGATCCTCTCCGTGGTCCGGTCCCGCGAGGCGGGCGATCTGGACGCGCCCATCCGCACCGGGGACGACATCCAGATCCGGGGGGCGGGGTTCGTGCCGCCCGGGGCGCAGACCGCGGACCGGCTGTCGCGGATGGTCGTGCGGATCGGGGCGGTGCATGTGCACGTGCCGCTGGTGCCGGTGTCCGGGGGGTTCAGCAATCCCACGGACGCGGTGCTGACGGTGCCGGTGCCGGTGGATGTGGAGCCGGGGCGGGTGGAGGTCCAGGTGGTCACCGCGGCGGGGGTCGAGACGAACCGGTACGAGATCGACGTGACCGACTGAGCCGGTTCGCTCGCGCCGGCGTTCGCGGGGTGGTGTCGGGCCGCGGGGTGGTGTCGGTTCGGTGGGTGGTGTCGGTTCGGTCCGGTGGGTGGTGGGTCGGGGCCGTGTCGGT
>NZ_JBIAQZ010000012.1:0-338985 GCF_042889485.1 Streptomyces sp. NPDC002580
GTAGACGACGTCGAAGCCCATCTCCGCGATCGCGGGCAGGCGTTCGGCCGCGGTACGGAACGTGCCGTGGACCGGCGGGTCCGACCGCCCGCTCTTTGACCGCCCGCTCTCCGACCGGGGGAAGAACTCGTACCAGGCGCCGTACAACGCCCGCTCCCGCTCCACCACCAACGGCAACGGCTCGGACGACGTCACCAGGTCGCGCAGCGGGTCCCCGGCCAGGACCTCGTCCACCTCGGGTGTCAGGGCGGCGGCGAGCCGGGAGGCGACGGGACGCGCGGTGTCGCGGAGCGCGGCGACGGCCCCGAGCAGGGTGTCCCTGCGGCCCTTGCCCTTGGCTCCCTTCGGCAGCGCGGCGATCGCCCGCTCGTACAGCAGGGCGCCCTCCTCCAGCACCGGTTCCGTGTCCATCCCGGCCGGGATCTTGATCCCCGCGTGACGGCGCCAGGTCGTGACCGGGTCACCCCACGCCTCCACGGTGTACGTCCAGCGGCCCTCCTGGTCCGCACGCACGGTGGCGCCCCAGCGGTCGGTGCCGGGCGCCAGTTCGCGCATCGGCGTCCACGGGCCGGGGCGGCCGTCCGGACCGCGCAGCACGACGTTCGCGGCGACCGCGTCGTGCCCCTCGCGGAAGACCGTCGCGGAGACCTCGAACTCCTCGCCCACCACGGCCTTCGCCGGCCGCCGGCCCTGCTGCACGAGCGGGCGGACGTCGAGGACGGGGATGCGCCCGACGGCGGTCGCCGCGACGGCGGCGGGACCGGCCGGCACATCGGCGGCGCGGGAGGCGGGAACGGCGGACCTGCCCGCCTTGGGGGCGGACCTGCCCGCCCTCGGAGCCGCTCCGCCCGAAGCGGGGGCCGACTTGCCCGTCCCGGGAACCGCCGCTTCGGCGGCCCTGGGGACGGACCGGCCCGACTTCGGGGCGGCTCCGCCCCTCTTGGGCGGGGGAGCGGTGGTGCCGGGACCGGACGCCGAAGGGCCGGACGTGGACCGGCCGGACGCGGACCGGGCCGACGTGGACGGAGCCGACGCGGACGCGGCCGACGTCGTCGGAGCGGCCGTGGGGGGAGCGGGCGTGCCGGTCTCCGGGGCGGTGCCGAGGGGCGCGGTGGTGGCCGGGACGCCGCCGCCCGGCTCGGCCGAGGGTTTCTCCGGAGTACGGGGACCGGCTTCGGCCCTGCGGCTGCGAGGCGTCTCGGGGGTGGTCGTCGGGGGTGGCGACGTGTGGTGCGTGGCGGGCATGACCGCTCCTGTCCGCGTCAACGTGGGTGGGCGGATGGGGGTGTGGGGAGGTGGAGCCTGAAGGCGTACCGGGGGAGCCTTCCCACCCTATGAGGGTGAGCATTCCGGCACTTTGTTAACTACTCACGCGTATGTCTACACACAAGACCGGCCTCGTCCCGGGCAGGCGAGGCCGGTGCGGGGTGGCCGAATCACCCTGGTCGTACCCGTGCCCCGCCGGTATCAGCCGACACGCAGGAGTCTGTTCGGCGAACCCGGGCCGGCGTCCGAGACCCTTCCCGAAGCGGCCCGCCTCACCAGCGACTTCGCCACCTGGGCCGGCCTGGCCCCCGGATGACCCGCCAGATACAGCGCGGCCGCGCCGGCGACGTGCGGGCTCGCCATCGACGTACCGGAACAGGCCGCCCTCGCCGTATCGCTCGTGTACGAAGTCGACGTGATCGCGACCCCCGGCGCGAAGAGGTCCAGCGCGGGCCCGGTGTTCGAGAAACCCGCCCGCGCGTCCGTCCGGTCGCTCGCGCCCACCGTGAGCGCCTGCGCGACCCGGGCCGGCGAGGACAGCGAGGCCGGCCGGCCGTCGTTGCCCGCCGCGACCGTGTACGTCACGCCGGACGCGATGGAGTTGCGGACGGCCGCGTCCAGCTGGGAGTTGGCGTACCCGCCCAGACTGAGATTGGCCACGGCCGGTTTCCTCGCGTGCCGGGTGACCCAGTCGATGCCAGCGATCACCTGGGCGGTGGAACCGGCCCCCCGGTCGTCGAGGACGCGGACGGCGACGACCCGGGCCTTCTTGGCGACGCCGTACGCGGTGCCCGCGACGGTTCCTGCCACATGGGTGCCGTGCCCGTTGCCGTCCTGCGCGGTGCCGTCGCCGTCCACGAAGTCCCAGCCGTCGCTCGCCCGGCCCCCGAAGTCCTTGTGGGTGACGCGGACGCCGGTGTCGATGACGTACACGGTCACGCCCGCGCCCGCCGGTCCGGGCGCCGTGTAGCTCCGGTCGAGCGGCGGGTCCGGCTGGTCGATCCGATCCAGGCCCCACGAGGGCGGATTCCGCTGCACGCGGTCGAGCGCGACCCGGGTGTCCTGGACGACCGAGGCCACCCGGGGGTCCGCGGCGAGCAGTCGGGCCCGTCTCTCGTCGAGCCGCACGGCGAAGCCGTTGAGGGCCGTGCCGTACGTGTGGCTGATTCTCGCTCCGTACTGCTCGGCGATGTCCGTGCCGGCCGACGACGGAGCCCGCGTGTGCCCCTCGAGCGTCACGATGTAGCTCCCGCTGACGGAACCGGGGAGGCCGGCGCCGCCTATCCGCCCCAGCGGGACCGCCTGCGCGGGCGGGACGATGGCCGAAAGCACCGCGGTCGTCGTGACCACGGTGAGACCCGCCGCCCAGCGCAGACGCCATTTCCTCGTCCGTGCCATGACTGGAGTTCCCCTCCTCTGGGACCTGCCCGGCAGGTCCGAGTCGACGTACGAAGGCCGGAGCCGACCGCTCCGCGCGGGCACCGGCCGTACGCCACCCGGCGAGCCTCTCGTGCGGTGCGAAGCACCACAAGGCCGCCCAGGAGGGCGGAATCGGCCATACCGTCCGGGGCCGGCCGTGAAGGTTGCGTCGAATTCCCGCCTACGTCGAACGGCTCATCAGATCCGGGGTCGTGCCGCGATGCGCCGTGTCGCGAAGGCACCCTCGCCGCTAACGTCGTGGGTGACGAAGGCCGCACAACGCCGTGCGTCCCTCTGCCGCGTACGTCCTCCGTGAAGGTGGAACTCGTGAAGGCGATCCGCAGATTCACCGTCCGACCCGTTCTCCCCGAAGCCCTTCACCCGCTCAGTGACCTGGCACGCAACCTTCGCTGGTCGTGGCACTCCGAGACCCGCGACCTCTTCCAGTCCGTCGACCCGGAGCGCTGGGCCGCGTCCGGCGGCGACCCCGTACGACTCCTCGGCAGCGTGTCCGCCGGGCGCCTCGCGGAGCTCACGGGGGACCGCCGCTTCCTGCGCCGGCTCGCCGCGGTCTCCGACGACCTGCGCGACTACGTGACCGGCGACCGCTGGTACCAGACGCAGACGACCGACCTGCCCGCGGCCGTGGCGTACTTCTCGCCCGAGTTCGGCATCACCGCCGCGCTGCCGCAGTACTCCGGTGGTCTCGGCATCCTCGCGGGCGACCACCTCAAGGCCGCCAGCGACCTCGGCGTCCCGCTGATCGGCGTGGGCCTGCTCTACCGGCACGGTTACTTCCGGCAGTCCCTGTCCCGTGAGGGCTGGCAGCAGGAGCACTATCCGGTCCTCGACCCCAATGAACTCCCCGTGGTCCCGCTGCGCGAGGACGACGGCACACCCGCCCAGGTCACCCTCGCCCTCCCCGGCGGCCGAGCGCTGCGCGCCCGGATCTGGCTCGCCCAGGTCGGCCGCGTCCCGCTGCTCATGCTCGACTCCGACATCGAGGAGAACGACCTCGGTGAACGCGGGGTCACCGACCGGCTGTACGGCGGCGGCAGCGAACACCGTCTGCTGCAGGAGATGCTGCTGGGCATAGGAGGTGTGCGGGCGGTCCGGACCTACTGCCGGCTGACCGGGCACCCGGCGCCCGAGGTGTTCCACACCAACGAGGGCCACGCCGGGTTCCTCGGTCTTGAGCGGATCGCCGAACTCGGAGACGAGGGACTGGACTTCGACTCCTCGCTGGAGGCGGTGCGGGCCGGCACGGTCTTCACCACCCACACCCCGGTGCCCGCCGGCATCGACCGGTTCGACCGGGAGGCGGTGGCCCGCCACTTCGGCCCCGACGCGGAGCTCCCGCGCATCGACGTGGAGCGCATCCTCGCCCTCGGCATGGAGACCTATCCCGGAGGCGAGCCGAACCTCTTCAACATGGCGGTGATGGGCCTGCGCCTCGGACAGCGGGCGAACGGGGTCTCGCTGCTGCACGGCCAGGTCAGCCGGGAGATGTTCTCCGGGCTCTGGCCGGGCTTCGACGCCGAGGAGGTGCCGATCACCTCGGTCACCAACGGCGTCCACGCGCCGACCTGGGTGGCCCCCGAGGTGTTCCGGCTCGGCGCGCGGCAGATCGGCGCGCAGCGCACCGAGGACGCGCTGACCGTCGGCGGCTCGGACCGCTGGGACGCGGTGGCCGAGATCGCCGACGAGGAGATCTGGGACCTGCGCAGGGTGCTGCGGGAGCAACTGGTCCTGGAGGTGCGGGACCGGCTCCGGGCCTCCTGGCGCCAGCGCGGCGCCGGCACCGCCGAACTCGGCTGGATCGACGGGGTGCTGGACCCCGACGTTCTCACCATCGGCTTCGCGCGCCGGGTCCCCTCGTACAAACGGCTGACGCTGATGCTGCGCGACCGCGACCGGCTCATGGACCTGCTGCTGCACCCCGAACGGCCGGTGCAGGTCGTGGTCGCGGGCAAGGCGCACCCCGCGGACGACGGCGGGAAGCGGCTGATCCAGGAGCTGGTCAGGTTCGCGGACGACCCCCGGGTGCGCCACCGGATCGTGTTCCTGCCCGACTACGGCATGGCGATGGCGCAGAAGCTGTACCCGGGCTGCGACATCTGGCTCAACAATCCGCTGCGCCCGCTGGAGGCGTGCGGCACGAGCGGCATGAAGGCGGCGCTCAACGGCTGTCTCAACCTCTCCGTCCTGGACGGCTGGTGGGACGAGTGGTTCCAGCCCGACTTCGGCTGGGCGATCCCGACCGCGGACGGCACCGCGACCGACGACGACCGCCGTGACGAACTGGAGGCAGGCGCCCTCTACGACCTCCTCGAACAGCGGGTGGCCCCCCGCTTCTACGACCGCGGCCAGGCCGGTCTGCCCGGCCGCTGGATCGAGATGGTCCGCCGGACGCTGACCCATCTCGGACCGAAGGTCCTGGCGGGCCGGATGGTGCGGGAGTACGTGGAGCGTCTGTACGCCCCCGCGGCCCAGGCCCACCGGGCCCTCACCGCGGAGACGGCCCGTGAACTGGCCGGCTGGAAGGCGCGTGTCCGTGCCGCCTGGCCCCGTGTCACCGTCGACCACGTCGAGGCGTCCTCGGCCACCACGACCGCGGAACTGGGCACCACCCTGTCGCTGCGCGTCCGGGTAGGTCTGGGCGACCTCGCCCCCGACGACGTGGAGGTCCAGGCGGTCGCCGGCCGCGTCGACACCGACGACCGCATCGGCGACGCGGTGTGCGTCCCGCTCAAGCCGACCGGTGGCCCCGACCTGGAGGGCCGCTGGGTCTACGAGGGCCCGCTGTCGCTCGACCGCACGGGGCCGTTCGGCTACACGGTCCGTATCCTGCCGGCCCATCGGCTGCTGGCCTCCGGCGCCGAACTCGGGCTGGTGGCGGTGCCTTCGGAGGAGTCGGGGGAGGGCGCGGGACTGCTGATGCGGTGAGCCGCGGTCAGGTGCCACCGGAGGGCGAGCCGCGCACCGCGGCCCGCCCTCCGGTGGTCCTCGGTGACCGTCCTCGGTGACCGCTCAGCTGTCCAGCCCGGCGCACAGTCGCCGCAGCACCTTGCCGCACCGCTGGACGTAGGCGTGCTGGAGGCCGCGGGTCGCGGCGCCGCCCGCGCGGGAGTACCACTTGACCGCGCGGCTGAAGGCCGTGACCGTCAGCCACACCGTGCCGTCGCCGGTGCGGGAGACCACGAAGGCTTCCTCGCCGGATTCGGGATGGCCGGAAAGCGTTCCGTAGGCCCAGGCGGTGCGCCGGGACTCCTCGGCCGTCCAGACCACGCGGCAGGGTGCCTTGATCGGGCCGATGCGGACCGTGACATCGACCCCGGGTGCGGCCCTGTCGGCGTCGGAGGTCATGCGGACCCCCATGGCGCGGTGCAGTTCCCAGCTCATCAGGGCCTCGGAGGCGCGCTGGAAGACGGCCTCCCCTTCACCGATCCGGAAGCGGACATGCAGGCGGTGGAAGCCCGGGGGGCAGCGGTCCTCGCGGGTCGCGCCCACGTCCTCGTACGTGTAGGGCATGGGGGCAAGAGTAGGGCGGCACCCGGACCGTCCTCGGTCCGGGTGCCGCCTCCGTCCTGCCGGGCGCCGACTAGCTGACGTTGACCGCCGTCCAGGCGGCGGCGACCGCCTTGTACTCCGTGCTCGTGGAGCCGTACAGGGCCGACGCCGCGGAGAGCGTGGCCGTGCGGGCGCCCGTGTACTTGGTCGTCGACGTCATGTACGTCGTCAGCGCCTTGTACCAGATCTGCAGGGCCTTGGCCCGGCCGATGCCGGTGACCGCCGCACCGTTGTAGGTCGGGGAGTTGTAGCTGACCCCGTTGATCGTCTTCGCGCCGCTGCCCTCGGACAGCAGGTAGAAGAAGTGGTTCGCGACACCGGACGAGTAGTGCACGTCCTTGCTGCCGACCGAGGACGACCAGTAGTCGGCGGAGCCGCCGTCCTTGCTGGGCTTGTCCATGTAGCGCAGCGGGGTGCCGTCGCCGTTGATGTTGATCTTCTCGCCGATGAGGTAGTCGCCCACGTCGGAGGAGTTCGCCGCGGCGAACTCGACACCGGTGCCGAAGATGTCGGAGGTCGCCTCGTTCAGACCGCCGGACTCGCCCGAGTAGTTGAGGCCCGCGGTGTTGGAGGTGACGCCGTGGCTCATCTCGTGGCCGGCCACGTCCAGCGAGGTCAGCGGGTGGGTGTTGCCGCTGCCGTCGCCGTAGGTCATGCAGAAGCAGCTGTCGTCCCAGAACGCGTTGACGTACGCGTTGCCGTAGTGGACGCGGGAGTACGCTGCCACGCCGTTGTTCTTGATGCCGCTGCGGCCGAAGGTGTTCTTGTAGAAGTCCCACGTCGCCTGGGCGCCGTAGGCGGCGTCGGCGGCCGCGGTCTGGTCGGTGGTGGAGCTGGAGGCCGCGCCGGTGCCCCAGACGTCGTCCGCGTCGGTGAACAGCGTGCCCGCGGAGGTGGTCGTGGTGTGCGACTTGTTGTACGTCTTGTGACCGCCGCGGGTGCCGTCGGTCAGGCTGTACGTCGAGCCCGACAGGGTCGAGTTGAGGGTGACCGTGCCCGAGTAGAGGGTCTTGCCGGTGCCGGTCTCGATGCCCTGGTACTCGTACAGCTTCTTGCCGGTGGCGGCG
Source organism: Streptomyces sp. NPDC002580 (assembly GCF_042889485.1). NCBI lineage: Bacteria > Bacillati > Actinomycetota > Actinomycetes > Kitasatosporales > Streptomycetaceae > Streptomyces > Streptomyces sp. NPDC002580. The sequence goes on from NZ_JBIAQZ010000012.1 coordinate 7,323, forward strand.
TCGGTGATGACGTGCAGCTCGTTGGGGGTGCCGTCGTCCTGGAGGCCGCCGACGACGGTCTCGTAGGCGAGGGTCGGCTTGCCGGTGGCGGCCCAGATCACCTTGCGGGGGGCCTGGTCGGCGGCGCTCTTCTCCGTGCCCGCGGCCTTGGCGGCGGTGAGCGCCTGCTTCTCGGCCTTCGCGGTGGTGACGAGCGGCTTGAGCGAGGCGACCTTGATGGCCGTCTTCGTCGCCTTCGTCACGCCCTGGGTGGTGCCGGCCTCGGTCTCGTGGACGACGAGGTCGCCGCCGAGGACCGGAAGTCCGTTGTACGTGCGCTCGTAGCGGGTGTGGACGGTGCCGTCGGTGTCCTTGACGACGTCTCTGACGACCAGCTTCTCCTTCGCGCCGAGCCCTATCTCCTGGGCCGTGTCCGCCGTGGCGGCGTCGGCCTTCTGGATGAGCGCGGTGCGCGCGGCGGAGGACAGCGAGACGGGCGAACCGGCGAGGGGGGTGGTCTTGCCGGTGGAGAGCGCCGCGGTCTGCGCGGCGGCACCGGTGGTCAGACCGGTGGTGAGCAGGGCTCCGGCCGCGACAGCGGTGGCGATGGCCAGAGTGGTGCGCTTGTGACGCGCGTAGAGGGGGGTCACGCAAGCTCCTTCTTGTGGGGACGCCCGCACGGCTTTGGGGTGGCCGGACGGGCGGTTGTGAAGTTGCGGTGCGGGTGAGCCGTGCGTTGGAAGAGTGCCACCCTGGATGCGTACATGTCAGGACCCCTTGAAGACCTTGGCCGGAAATCGTCGATCAGGTGAACAGTGGGGTGGCCGGACACCGGATCGGCCGCGGCCAAGCGGAGGTCAACGCAAACTCCCCCGCGGGCAAAGGAGGGCGCCGCCCCGGGGAGTCGAACCTCCGGGACGGCGCCCTGGCGCACGATCTTCGCGCGGCCTTCAGCCGCGGTCTACGGGAAGGTCAGCTTCCAGCTGTTGATGTAGCCGGTGTCCTGGGCCGCCTGGTCCTGGACCTTCAGTTTCCAGGTGCCGTTGGCCACCTCGGAGGACGCGTTGACCGTGTAGGTCGTGTTCACGTTGTCCGCCGAGTCGGACGAGCTGAAGTTCTTCAGGCGGTACGTCGAGCCGTCCGGGGCGACCAGATCGATCACCAGGTCACCGCGCCAGGTGTGCACGATGTCCACGGCCACCGCGAGGTTCGACGGGGCGTTGCCGGTACGGCCGCTGACCGTGACCGAGGAGGTGACCGCGGCCCCGTTGTCCGGAATCGATACGTCGGCCGTGTTCTCGAACGACGTACCGCCACCGCCGCCACCGCCGGGACGCGTCCCGACGTTCACGGCCGCCCAGGCGTTCTGCACCGCGGTGTACTCGGCGCTCGTCGTGCCGTACAGCTCACCCGTCGCCGCGAGCGTGCCGGTACGGGCCGCCGCGTAGTTGGTGGTCGAGGTGAACTTGGTGGTGAGCGCGCGGTACCAGATCGCCAGCGCCTTGTCGCGGCCGATGCCGGTGACCGGAAGCCCGTCGGAGGTGGGCGAGTTGTAGCTGACGCCGTTGATGACCTTGGCGCCGCTGCCCTCGCTCAGCAGGTAGAAGAAGTGGTTGGCGACACCCGACGAGTAGTGCACGTCGACGTTGCCGACACCCGAGTACCAGGAGTCCTTGGAGCCGCCGTCCTTGCTCGGCTTGTCCATGTAGCGCAGCGGGGTGCCGTCGCCGTTGATGTCGATCTTCTCGCCGATGAGGTAGTCGCCCACGTCGGAGGAGTTGTTGGCGTAGAACTCCACGCCGGTGCCGAAGATGTCGGAGGTCGCCTCGTTCAGACCGCCGGACTCGCCCGAGTAGTTGAGGCCCGCGGTGTTGGAGGTGACACCGTGGCTCATCTCGTGGCCCGCGACGTCCAGCGCGGTCAGCGGGTCGGCGTTCCCGGACCCGTCGCCGTAGGTCATGCAGAAGCAGCCGTCGTCCCAGAACGCGTTCACGTACGAATTGCCGTAGTGCACGCGGGAGTAGGCGCCGACGCCGTTGTTCTTGATGCCACTGCGGCCGAAGGTGTTCTTGTAGAAGTCCCACGTCTCCGCGGCGCCGTAGTGCGCGTCGGCGCCGGCCGTCGCGGCGTTCGACGTGGTGCCGTTGCCCCAGGTGTCGCTCGTCTGGGAGAACAGCGTGCCGGTGCCCGACGTGCCGCGGTTCAGGTTGTAGGTCTTGTGGGCGCCGCGCGCGCCGTCGTTCAGCGTGTAGTTGGAGCCCGACTGTGTGGTCGTCAGGGTCACCTGGCCGCTGTACTGGGTGTTGCCGATGCCGGTCTTGACGCCCTGGTACTCGTACAGCTTCTTGCCGGTGGCGGCGTCGGTGATGACGTGCAGCTCGTTGGGGGTGCCGTCGTCCTGGAGGCCGCCGACGACGGTCTCGTAGGCGAGGGTCGGTCTGCCGCTCGCCGCCCAGATCACCTTGCGGGGTGCGCGGTCGGCTTCGGTGCTCTTCGAGCCGGCGGCCCTGGCGGCGGACAGTGCCTGCTTCTCCGCCGTGCCGGCGGCGACCGCGGGCTCGAGGGTCGCGACCTTCGGCGACGCCTTCGTCGCCCTGTAGACGTGCCCGGTCCTCCCGGACTTGGAGGTGTCGACGACCAGGTCGCCGCCGAGGACCGGCAGTCCTCGGTACGTGCGCTCGTAGCGGGTGTGGACGGTGCCGTCGGCGTCCTTCATGACGTCACGGGCGACGAGGCTCTCGCCGGCGCCCAGACCCAGGTCCCGGGCGGTCGCGGCCTTGGCCGAGTCGGCGTCGCGTATCAGCTCGGCGCGCTGCGCGGCGGTGAGCTTCAGGGCGACGGAGCCCGGGTCGATCCCGCCCGCGCGGGGAGCCCGCTCCGGAGCGGCGCTCGCGGCGCCCGACTGGACGGCCGCGGCCAGCAGGGCGGAGACGCCGACGAGGGCGACACCGGCGATGCGGCGCTTGGTGGTGTGGGAGGTGCGTCTGTGGGGAGAACTGCTTCTCAACACTGACTCCTTCTGCATGGCCACGGGTCGCGCGGCCAGGGGAGACCGGACGATGGATGACCCGTCCGGGCAGAACTGGGCGTTACGCGGAACCAGGTGCATGGGGTCGAACGGCACGACACAGCGGGCGTAGCTGTGAGGTTGCTGTGAAGTAGCCGAGGGAAGAGTGGCAGGAGATGCCGCTTTCTGTCAGGGGCGCGTCAGTACATTGGCCGGAAACTTTCCGTTGACCGGGACGTCGTGTCCGGTAAACGAACCGTCTCCCGGGCCGTGTGCCGGTCTTTCGTCCCGGAGCAGGGGAAGCGGCCGCTCGGACCCGTCCCGGGAACCGCGCCGCACCCGCCCGTCCCCGCGCGGTGAAGGCTCGCGGGGGAGTCCGGTTCCCGCCGACCTGCGGGGAGTCGGGGAACAAGGCACGCAGGGCGGGCCGGCCGGAAGGCCGGCCCGCGGGGTCACACGGTGACGACGATCTTCGCCCGGGCGTGCTCCACCTCGAGATGGCGGAGGGCTTCCGGCACCTCGCTCAACGACGCGTACGTCCGGTCGACGACCGGCATGACTTTTCCGGATTCGACCAGTTCCCGCAGGGTCGCGAGGTTCTCCGCGCACCGCGTCGCGGTGAGGCGGACGATCCGCTGACCGACGAAGGGCGACAACGCCGGCCCTCGCAGGATGAGGCTCATCGGCCCGAAGAGGCTGCCGCCCTCGAACACCCCGCCGCCGGACAGGACGAGCGTCCCCTTGGGCGTCAGCGCGCGCCGGAACGCGGTCAGCGAGTGATTGCCCACGAGGTCGAGCACGACGTCGTGGCGCCGCCCCGTACGGGTGAAGTCCACCGTGGTGTAGTCGATGACGTGGTCCGCGCCGAGCGACCGCACCAGGTCCGTGTTCCGCGCGCTGCACACCCCGGTCACCTCGGCGCCGAACGCCTTGGCGATCTGCACGGCGAAGGTGCCGACGCCTCCCGAGGCGCCGTTGACGAGCACCCGTGCCCCGGCCAGCGGCGGGGCCGCGTCGCGCAGGCCCATCAGGGCGGTGTTCCCCGCGAGCGGCAACGCGGCGGCCTGCTCGAAGCTCAGCCCGGCCGGTTTCGTCTCCACCGCGTCGTCCGGCGCGCACACGTACTCGGCGAACGCCCCGTCGGCCTCGCCGAACACCTCGTCCCCGGGACGCAGCCGCGACACGTCGGCGCCGACCGCCTCGACGACGCCCGCGAAGTCCCGGCCCGGGATCCGCTGCCGGGGCCGGCGGACACCGAAGGCCAGCCGGGACAGATACGGATCGCCGCGCAGGAGATGCCAGTCGTACGCGTTCAGGGAGACCGCTCTCACCCGCACGAGCACCTGGCCGCCGGTCGGCACCGGCTTCGCGGACTCCCTCAGCGACAGCTCGTCGGGAGAGCCGTACCGGTCCTGGGTGATCGCTTTCATCGGGACTCCCTGACGCGTCTTCGGGGTGCGGAGATTCACGGGCCGGCCGGACGAGCGCCACTGTTCGCGAGGCTAGTGGCGCACGCTCTCCCCGCACATCGGGGAGAGGCCCTAAGGGGACCCCTGAGGACACCCCGGAAGCCGCCGCCGACCGCCGACCGCCGACCGTCAGCCGTCGACCGCCAGCGGCGGCCGGCCGTCAGCGGCCGGTGGTCAGTGGTGGGGCGTCAGTCGTCGGCCGGGCGGCGTTCTCCGTGCCACGAACGCCACAGGGCCGCGTAGGCGCCGTCGGCCGCCACCAGCTCCTCGTGCGTGCCCAGTTCGGTCAGGCGGCCGTCCTCCATGACCGCCACCCGGTCGGCGTCGTGCGCCGTGTGCAGCCGGTGGGCGATGGCGATGACGGTCCGGCCCTCCAGGACGGCGGCCAGCGCGCGCTCGGTGTGGCGGGCCGTCGCCGGGTCGAGGAGCGCCGTGGCCTCGTCGAGGATCAGCGTGTGCGGGTCCGCCAGCACCACCCGGGCGAGCGCCAGTTGCTGCGCGCGGGAGCCGTCGACGGGCAGGGCCTCGGGACCCAGTTCGGTGTCCAGCCCGTCCGGCAGGTCCGCGGCCCAGTCGTCTGCGCCGACCGCTGCCAGCGCCGCCCACAACTCGGCCTCCCCGGCGCCGGGTTCGGCGATGAGCAGGTTGTCGCGGACCGTACCGAGGAACACGTGGTGCTCCTGGGTGACGAGCACGACCTGCCGCCGCAGCTGTTCGGGACCGAGGGCGACGACCGGTACCCGGCCGACCGTCACCGTCCCGCTGCCCGGCGCGTCGACCCCCGCCAGCAGTCTGCTCAACGTGGACTTCCCGGCGCCCGAGGGCCCCACGACGGCCAGCCGCTCCCCGGGCCGCACCGTCAGGTCGACCCCGCGCAGCACCTCGCCGCCGAGGTCGTACGCGTACCGCACACCGGTGACGTCGATCCGGTCGTCGACCGGATCGGGTGAACCGGCCGAGGCGGTGCGCGGTGCCCGGGCCAGGCCCTCGACGCGGGCGAACGAGGCTCCGCTGGACTGGAGTTGCTCGACCTGGTTCAGCACCTGGTCGAGCGGCTCGGCGAGCCGGTACAGGTAGAGCGTCGCGGCCACCACCGTGCCCAGGCTCAGCGTGCCCCGCGCGTGCAGCGCGCCGCCCACCAGGAGCACGGTGACCACCGGGACGACGTACGAGATCTCCACGGCCGGGAAGAACACGCTGCGCAGGAACAGCGTCCGCATCCGGCTCACCCGCGAGGCCTCCAGGGCGTCCCGGCTCGCCCCGATCCGGCGCTCGCCCAGCCCGAAGGCCTCCACCGTGCGGGCGCCGGACGCGGTGGCCGCGAGGATCTCGGCGACCTCCGAGGTCGCGGCGCCCTCGGCGAGATAGGCGGTGCGCGCACGGCGCAGGTACCAGCGCAGCGCGAAACCGATGCCGGCCAGGCCCAGCACGCCGCAGCCGCCGAGCCGGGGGTCGATGACGAAGACCGCGACGAGGATGAACAGGGCCTGGACCCCGGAGATCAGCAGCTGGGGTCCGGTGTCGCGCAGGGTCCTGCCCACCGTCGAGACGTCGACGGTGCCGCGGGCCGTCAGATCGCCGGTGCCCGCCCGCTCCACGACCGACGCGGGCAGGGTCAGCGTCCGTTCGACGAACTCCTCGCGCACCCGGGCGAGCGTCCGCTCCCCGAACCTGTGCCCCACGTAACGGGCCCAGCGCGCCAGCAGCAACTGGACCAGGGTGGACACGAGGATGACGAGCGCCGGCCCGTCCACCGCCTCCACGCCGCCGCCCTCGCGCACGTCGTCGATCATCCGTCCGAGCAGCCAGGGGCCGACCAGACCGGCCGCGGCGGCCAGCGCGTTGAGACCGAGCACGGCGGCGAACGCCCGCCCGTCGGCCCTGACCAGCCGTGCCGCCGCCCGCCGCACGTCGGCGCGACCGGCGACCGGCAGACGGCCGCTCACCGGTCCACCTCCGCACCCGGGTCGGCCACCGGCGGTCCCGTGCCGACCGTGGGTCCGGTGTCCGTCTTCGGTCCGGTGCCGGAGTCGGCGCTGGTGGCGGTGTCCGTGTCGGTGGCAGTGGCAGTGGCAGTGGCAGAGGCGGGGGCAGGGTCGGAGTCGGATTCGGTGGCGGTGTCCGGCTCCTCCAGGTCACGGGCCACCAGGGCCCGGTATCCCGGCTCCGTCCCGAGGAGTTCGCGGTGGGTGCCGGTGGCCGCCGCCTTGCCGTCGACCAGGAAGCAGACGGTGTCGGCGCGGTCCAGCACGAGCGGCGACGTACTGGTCACGACGGTCGTACGGCCCGAGCGCGCCGCGCGCAGCCGGGTCGCGACGGTCGCCTCGGTGTGCGCGTCGAGCGCCGAGGTCGGTTCGAGGGCGAGCAGCACCTCGGGGTCGGCGATGAGCGCCCGCACGAGCCGCACCCGCTGCCGCTGACCGCCCGACAGGCTGCGGCCCTGCGCGTCGACGGCCCCGTCGAGACCGCCCGGCAGGCCGAGGACGATGTCGTCGGCGGCGGCCGCGCGCACGGCGCGGGCGATGGTCTCCTCGTCGGGAGTCCGGCGCCCTTCGACCAGCTCGCGCAGGGTGCCCGCGAACAGGTCGGCCTCGTGGTCGGCGACCAGGATCCGCTCGCGCACCTGGGGCAGCGCGACCTCGTCCAGCCGTACGCCGCCCCAGGTCACGTCCGAGGAGGCGTACCGGCCGAGCCGGTCGACCACCGCCTCGCAGTCACCGGACCGGGCGCCGGCCAACGCGGTCAGCCGTCCCGGGACCACCCGGACCCCGGACTCCGGATCGTGCAGCGCGGCCGGGGAGTCCGGGGCGTCCAGCGGGGCGGGGGGACCGGCGACGGGCTCCAGGGACAGGAACCGCACCACGCGCCGCGCGGCGACCACGGCCCGGGAGAGTTCGTAGCCGCAGTCGATGAAGAAGTACACCGGCAGGACGAGGGCCGCGACATAGCCGTACACGGAGACCAGTTCGCCGATGGTGATGGTTCCCTGAGCGGCCAGCCGGGCGGCGATCCAGGTCACCACGGCCAGGAAGAGGGACGGCAGTCCCATGCCCAGCGCCTGGATCCAGCTGGTCACCGCGCCGACCCGGTAACCCTGTTCCCGCAGGGCCCCCGAGTCACGGCGGAACGCGTCCGCGAACAGGCCCTTGCCGCCCAGTCCGTTCAGCACGCGCAGACCGCCCGCGAGATCGCCGATCCTCGCCGTCAGCACGGTCTGGCGGTCCCGGTAGGCGGTCTCGGTCCCCTGGAGCCGGACCGTCAACGGACCGACGAGGACGCCGATCAGCGGCATCCCGAGCAGGATCACCACGGACAGCGTCACCGAGACCGACAGCAGCAGGGCGGCCACCACGACGTAGGTGACGATCGCGGCCAGTCCGGGCCCGACGACGGTCAGCGACGTGCTGATCGTCTGCACGTCGCCGACCCCGACCGTGACGACCTCCCCGGCCCCGGTCTGCCGCGCGAGCGCCGCGCCGAGCCGGGCCGCGTGCTCGACCACGACCTTGACCGTACGGAAGTTGGCGTCCATCCGGACCTTGGTCATCGTGCGGTGCCGCACGACGCCCAGCCAGGCGTTGAACACCCCCGCGGCCAGCACGGCGGCCGTCCAGCCCACCAGCGCCGTCTCGTCGCCGGGCTCCAGCCCGTCGTCGATCGCCCGGGACAGCAGGTACGGCGTCAGCGCCGTGAGCCCCATCCACACGGTGGCGACCACCGCGCCGGTCGCCGACCGGCCGGCCTGCCGGGTGACCAGCCACCACAGATACCGAGGACCGCTCCGGCGGTCCGGTGTCCCCGGATCCGCGTACGCGTCGATCATCCGTCCCTCTCGCCCGTCGGTCGGTCCCCGCTAAACGAGGCTGTCTCGCCATGCCCGGTGCAGATCCGCGAACCGGCCCGTCCCTGAGACGAGTTCACCCGGTGTCCCGTCCTCGACGATCCGCCCGTGCTCCATCACCAGCACCCGGTCGGCGATCTCCACCGTCGACAGCCGGTGCGCGATGACCACCGCCGTACGGCCCCGCAGGACCGTCGACATGGCGCGCTGGACGGCCCGTTCACCCGGGACGTCCAGGGAACTGGTCGCCTCGTCGAGGATCAGCACGGCCGGGTCGGCGAGCAACGCCCTTGCGAAGGCGACCAGTTGGCGCTGTCCCGCGGAGATCCGGCCGCCGCGCTTGCGCACGTCCGTGTCGTAGCCGTCGGGCAGGGCGCTGATGAAGTCGTGCGCGCCGATCGCCTTCGCGGCCCGCTCGATCTCCTCGCGGGACGCCTCGGGACGCCCGATCGCGATGTTCTCGGCGACCGTGCCGGAGAACAGGAACGCCTCCTGGGTCACCATCACCACCCCGCGCCGCAGCTCGGGCACCGACAGCTCGCGCAGATCGACCCCGTCGAGCAGGACCCGTCCGTCGGAGGGGTCGTAGAACCGGGCCACGAGCTTGGCCAGCGTCGACTTCCCGGCGCCGGTCGAGCCGACCACGGCCACCGTCTGTCCGGCCGGGAGCGTGAGCGAGAAGGACGGCAGCACCTCCCCGCCGGTGCGGTACGCGAAGCGGACCTCGTCGAACACCACCTCGCGGCCGGGGTGTTCGGAGGCGAGCGCGGGCAACTGCCGCGGCACGGAGGGCTCCGGCACGGACGGCGTCTGGGCCAGCAGGCCGGCGATCTTCTCCAGCGAGGCCGCCGCGGACTGGTAGGAGTTCAGGAACATCCCGAGACGGTCGATCGGGTCGTACAGTCGGCGCAGGTAGAGGACCGCCGCGGCGAGCACGCCGAGAGCCAGCGAACCCGACGCCACCCGGTAGGAGCCCCACAGCACGATGCCCGCGACCGCCGTGTTGGCGACGAGCCGGGAGCCGACGACGTAGCGGGCCATCTCCAGCAGGGCGTCGCCGTTCGTCCTCTCGTGCCGCCGGTTGAGCACCCGGAACTCGGCCTCGTTGGCGGCCTCCCGGCGGAACGCGCGCACCGGCCGGATGCCGTTCATCGTCTCCGCGAACTTCACGATCACCGCGGCGATCGTCGTCGACCGGACGGCGAAGATCCGGCCCGCGCGGTGCTGGTAGCTGCGGATGAGCAGATACAGCGGCACGAAGGAGACCACCGCGACCGCGCCGAGCCCGGCGTCGAGCCAGAGCAGCATCGCCGAGATGTAGACGAAGGACAGGATGACCGTGACGAGTTCCTGGAGGCCCTCGCTGAGCAGTTCGCGCAGCGACTCGACATCCGTCGTGGAGCGGGAGATCAGCCGGCCCGAGGTGTAGCGCTCGTGGAAGTCGACGCTGAGCGCCTGGGCGTGCCGGAAGATCCGGCCGCGCAGATCGAGCAGCACGTCCTGGTTGACCCGGGCCGAGGCGCTGATGAACGCGTACTGGAGGCCGCCGGAGGCCGCCGAGCACAGCAGGTAGACCACGCCCACGGCGATCAGCGGCCCGTGGTCGTCCTGCCGGAAGGCCGGTACGGCACGGTCGATGGCGTAGGCCACCAGCAGCGGACCCACCTGCACCGCGGCCTGCTGGAGCAGCAGCAGGACGGTGGTCACGATCACCCGGGTCCTGAGCGGGGCGAGCAGTGACCGCAGCAGGCTCGTGGTCGCGCCCGGCGGAGTGGGGAGGGCGTCGTGGTCGAAGGGGTCCTCGTACGGCCCGGGTCCACCGTCCGCCCGGCTCCCGGGTCCCCCCTCCGGCCCCTCCGCCGGTGGTCCCTGGCGGGGTTCCTCGTTCGGGTCCCGGTCCGGCGCGGTGGTCGTGGGCGCCGCGGTCATCGGCCGTCCTCCTCTGTCCCGGACATCAGACGGGCGTACTCGGGGTGGGTGCGCAGCAGTTCGTGGTGGGTGCCGACCGCCGCGACGCGGCCGCCGGAGAGCAGCGCCACGCGGTCGGCCAGCAGGACCGTGGACGGGCGGTGGGCCACGATCAGCGCGGTCGTCTCGGCCAGCACCCGGCGCAGGGCGGCCTCGACCGCCGCCTCGGTGTGCACGTCCAGCGCGGACAGCGGGTCGTCGAGCACCAGGAAGCGGGGGCGGCCGACCACCGCGCGGGCCAGCGCGAGCCGCTGGCGCTGGCCGCCGGACAGGCTCAGGCCCTGCTCGCCGACCTGCGTCGCCGTGCCCTGCGGCAGGGCGTGCGCGAAGTCGGCCTGCGCGACGGCGAGGGCACGGTCCAGCTCCGCCTGTCCGGCGCTGGCCGCGGCGCCCATGAGGACGTTCTCGCCGACGGTGGCCGAGAAGAGGGTGGGCTCCTCGAAGGCGACGGCGACGAGTTCGCGCAGTTCCTCGCGCGGCATCCCGGTGATGTCCCGGCCGTCCAGGGTGATCCGGCCGGACGTCACCTCGTGGAGCCGGGGGACGAGCGCGGTGAGGGTGGTCTTGCCGGTGCCGGTGGCGCCGACCAGGGCCATGCTCTCGCCGGGGCGGATGTGCAGGTCGATGTGGACCAGGACGGGGGGCGCGTCCGGCGCGGCGTCGGGGTAACGGAACCCCACACCATGAAAACGGAGCCCACCCTCGGCCTCCGGCCCGCCCGCGGATGTCGGCAGGTCGGCGACGGCGGGGGACGGAGACCCGGGGAGGGGAGCGAACCCGGCGAACGGTGCCGGTGCCGTCGCCCGAGCCGGAGTGGGCGTGGCGGGAGGGGCGGGGGCGGCCGGTACCGGGCCACGAGAGGGTGCGGTCGCGGAGTCCGGCGCGGGGGCCGTGTCGTGGGCGGGGGCGGACGTGGTGGCCGGTGTCGACGGGGAAGGCCGGCCGGGTACGGCCACGACGGCCGACTCCGGTGGCGCGTCCATGACTTCGAAGTACCGTTCCGTGGCCGTCGCCGCCTCCTGGCTCATCGCGAGCAGGAAGCCGATGGAGTCGACGGGCCAGCGCAGCGCGAGCGCCGTCGACAGGAACGCCACCAGCGTGCCCGCCGAGAGGTGGCCGTCGGCGACCTGGACCGTGCCGAGGACGAGGGCGGCGCCGATGGCGAGTTCGGGCAGCGTGACGATGACCGCCCAGATGGAGGCGAGCAGCCGGGCCTTGGCCAGTTCCGTGCCGCGCAGTGTCCGGGACAGGTCGCGGAAGGCGCGCGCCTGGCTGCGATGGCGTCCGAACCCCTTGATGATCCGGATGCCGAGCACGCTCTCCTCGACCACCGTCGTGAGGTCGCCGACCTGGTCCTGCGCCCGCCGCGCCACCTCCGAGTAGCGCCGCTCGAAGAGCCAGCAGACGACCATGACGGGGACGGCGGGGGCGAGGAGCACCAGCCCGAGGGTCCATTCCTGGGCCAGCATGATGGCGATGCCCGCGAGGATCGTCACGGAGTTCACCAGCAGGAAGGTCAGCGGGAACGCCAGGAACATGCGGACCAGCATCAGATCGGTGGTCGCCCGGGACAGCAGCTGACCCGACGCCCAGCGGTCGTGGAAGGCGATCGGCAGGCGTTGCAGATGCCGGTACAGATCGGCCCGCATCGCCGCCTCGACCCCGGCCAGCGGCCGGGCCACCAGCCAGCGGCGCAGCCCGAACAGACAGGCCTCGGCGACGCCGAGGAGCAGCAGGTACAGCGCCCCGAGCCGGACCCCCGCCGGGTCGTGCGCGGCGACCGGACCGTCCACCATCCACTTCAGGATCAGCGGGAACACCAGCGCCATGCAGGACGCGACCACCGCGACGAACGCCGCGCAGAACAGCCGCGCCCGTACCGGCCGTACATACGGCCACAGGCGCAGCAGGCTGCGTACGGTCGAACGGCCGGGGTGATCCATGGTGGCTGCATCTGGTGTGGGCATCAGGGGCGAGCCTACGTTTCACCACTGACAGTGCCCACCGGGTTTTCGGCGCACCTGGACCCCCCCGGGCCCGCCGGCGGCCGCGCGGCGAGAAGGCCGGTCCGTCCGGCCCGGCCTCAGCAGACCTTCAGCAGAAGCACGGACCGCGCCGGCACCGTGATCGCGGTGCCCGCCGCGTGGACGACCCCGGGCGCCTCGGACTGTTCCTCCCGCGAGGTGTCCACGACCACCTCGTACCGCGCGGCCCAGGGCATCCCCGGCAGTTCGAAGGAGGCCGGCCGGTCCCCGGCGTGCAGCACCGCGAGGAAACTGTCGTCGACGACCGGGGCGCCGAACGCGTCCCGGCCGGGGATGTCCCGGCCGGACAGGTACATCCCGAGGGTCGCGGCGGGCGCGTACCAGTCCCGTTCCGTCATCTCGGTGCCCCGCTCGGTGAACCAGGCCAGGTCCCGCAGCCCGTCGGCCGAGTGCGCCCGGCCGGAGAAGAACGCCCGGCGGCGCAGCACGGGATGCTCGTGCCGCAGCGCGATCAGGCGCGACGTCAGCTCGAACAGCGCCCGCCAGCCGGGGTCGTCCAGCAGCGACCAGTCGACCCAGCTGATCTCGTTGTCCTGGCAGTAGGCGTTGTTGTTGCCCCGCTGGGTCCGCCCGAACTCGTCCCCGGCGACCAGCATCGGCACCCCGGTCGACAGCAGCAGCGTCGTCAGCAGGTTCCGCAGCTGCCGCCGCCGCAGCGCCGGCAGTCCCTCGTCCTCGCTCTCGCCCTCCGCGCCGCCGTTCCACGCCCGGTTGTCGTCCGTGCCGTCCCGGTTGCCCTCGCCGTTCGCCTCGTTGTGCTTGCGCTCGTAGGACACGAGGTCCCGCAGGGTGAAGCCGTCGTGCGCGGTCACGAAGTTGACGGAGGCGTAGGGGCGCCGGCCTCCCCAGGCGTACAGGTCGCTCGACCCCGACAGGCGGTAGCCGAGGTCCCGCACGTCGGGCAGCGCGCCGCGCCAGAAGTCCCGTACGGCGTTGCGGTAGCGGTCGTTCCACTCGGTCCACAGCGGCGGGAAGGCGCCCACCTGGTAGCCGCCCGAGCCGACGTCCCAGGGTTCGGCGATCAGCTTGACCCGGCGCAGCACCGGATCCTGGGCGATGACGGCGAGGAACGGCGACAGCATGTCGACGTCGTGCATGGACCGGGCCAGCGCGGCCGCCAGGTCGAAGCGGAAGCCGTCGACGCCCATCTCGGTCACCCAGTACCGCAGTGAGTCCGTGATCAGCCGCAGTACCTGCGGCTGCACGACGTGCAGGGTGTTGCCGCACCCGGTGTAGTCCGCGTAGCGGCGGGCGTCCGACTGGAGCCGGTAGTACCCCCGGTTGTCGATGCCGCGCAGCGACAGCATCGGCCCCAGCTCGCCCGCCTCCGCCGTGTGGTTGTAGACCACGTCGAGGACGACCTCGATCCCGGCCGCGTGCAGCGCGCGCACCATCCGCTTGAACTCGCCGACCTGCTGGCCCGTCGTCCCGGAGGCCGCGTAGCCCGCGTGCGGGGCGAAGTAGCCGATCGAGTTGTAGCCCCAGTAGTTCTTCAGACCCCGGCGCAGCAGATGGTCCTCGTGCGCGAACTGGTGCACCGGCAGCAGCTCCACCGCCGTCACCCCGAGGTTCACCAGGTGCTCGATCGCGGCCGGGTGCGCCAGCCCCGCGTACGTGCCGCGCAGTTCCTCGGGGATCCCCGGGTGCAGACGGGTGAATCCGCGCACGTGCAGTTCGTAGATGACCGAGTCCGCCCACGGGGTCTTCGGGCGGTGGTCGTCCGACCAGTCGTCGTCGTCCTGGACGACGACGCCCTTGGGGACGAACGGCGCCGAGTCCCGGTCGTCGCGCACGGTGTCCGCGACCTGCTGCTGGGGCCAGTCGCGGACGTGCCCGTACACCTCCGGCGGCAGCGTGAAGTCGCCGTCCACGGCACGGGCGTACGGGTCCAGGAGCAGCTTCGCCGGGTTCCAGCGGGCGCCGGTCCACGGGTCCCAGCGGCCGTGCACCCGGAAGCCGTAGCGGCGGCCGGGGTGCACCCCGGGGACGAATCCGTGCCAGATCTCGTGGGTGAGTTCGGTGAGCGGGACGCGCGTCTCGGCGCCCGCCTCGTCGAAGAGGCACAGGTCGACGGCCTCCGCGCCGCCCGCCCACAACGCGAAGTTGGTGCCCGTGGTGCCGTCGGGGCCGACCCGGAAGCGCGCTCCGAGCGGCGTCGGGGCACCCGGCCACACGGAGACGGGGGGCGCCGCGGGGCGCCGTGCGCCGTTCAGCGCCGGACCGGACGGTTCCGCCGCGGGCTCCGTGGCCGGTGGCGCGGCCGTGGACGGGCCCGCCGGGTCCACGACGGTCTGCGCGGGCAGCCCGCCGCCCGCGGCGTGTCCCTCGTGGACCGCCTCCTGCTCGGGTGCGCTCGACACCGGTCAGCCTCCCACGGCTCGTGGAACGACGCGAAAAAGGGTGCGCGGCGTCCCGGCCGCGGCTCCTTGTCACGTCGTCCTCCCCACTGTTCTGCCCAGAGCGTGGCTCGCACTCACGTTTCCCCGGAGGGGCGGCGTCGTTGGGTCCCTTGTGAAGCACGTACAGACGCGCGCGCGGCGCGCAGGGGCCGCGCTGGCCGCCGTACTGACCTGGGCCGGCCTGCTGGCCGGAGCCGCAGGCTGCACCTCCGACGGGATCCCGGAAGGGATCGGCGGGGCGTTCGGCAAACCCCGTTCGCCCGAGGACGTCATCCACGTCTCGCCGGACGACAACACCGCGGGCGTACGCCCGCGGCAGACGCTGCGGGTCCGGGTGCCCAGCGGGCGCCTGGAGTCCGTGGAGGTGGTCAGGTCCCAGGACGCCCAGGAGTCCCCGGTGCCGGGGCACATCACCGACGACGGCCTGACGTGGCTCCCGGACGACGAGCGCCTCGCGCTGGCCGCCAAGTACACGGTGGACGCGGTCGCGCTGGACGGCCGTGGGCACCGCTCGGCACGGCACACCACGTTCACCACGGCCGTCCCCGACGAGCGGTTCATCGGCTACGTCACTCCGGAGAACCGCTCCGTCGTGGGCACGGGCATGATCGTCTCCCTGGAGTTCAACCGCGAGATCAAGAACAGGGCCGCGATCGAGCGGGCCATCCACGTCCGGGCCAGCCCGGCCGTCCCGATCCGCGCGCACTGGTTCGGCGGCGGTCGCGTCGACTTCCGTCCCGAGCGGTACTGGAGCCCGGGCACGAAGGTCACCGTGGAGCTGCGGCTGCGAGACGTCGAGGCGGCACCGGGGGTGTACGGACTCCAGTCCAAGACCTTCTCGTTCACCGTCGGACGCAGCCAGGTCTCCCTCGTCGACGCCCGCGCGCACACCATGGAGGTACGCCGCGACGGCAGCCTGCTCGCCACGGTGCCGATCACGGCGGGGGCGCCGAAGACGACGACCTACAACGGGAAGATGGTCGTCACGGAGATGCTCGAAGTGACCCGCATGAACAGCCGCACGGTCGGTTTCGGCGGCGAGTACAACATCCCGGACGTCCCGCACGCGATGCGCCTCACCGAATCCGGAACCTTCCTGCACGGCAACTACTGGGCGCCGGACGTCTTCGGCAACACCAATGTGAGCCACGGCTGCGTGGGCCTGCGGGACGTGAAGGGCGGCAGTTCCGCCACCCCGGCGGGCTGGTTCTTCGACCGCAGCCTCATCGGGGACGTCATCGAGGTCGTCCACAGCAACGACAAGCAGGTCGCCGCCGACAACGGGCTCGGCGGCTGGAACATGGGCTGGAAGGAATGGAAAGCGGGTGGGGCGGTGAAGTAGCCCGGTACACGGGTCCGCGCACAACGCACTCCAGTGACTCCCGGCACGGCCGAAGTTGGGACTGAACGGTGACCTCCCCGGGGGGCCATCGCTCCAGGTCGTGTGATTAATTAGCGCGATAAGCGCGTGGGACGCGCTGGAGTGCGGGCCTGATCAGGCCGTGCGAGGGGAGAAATAACTTTGAACGGGCGACCGATATCGGGGTCGGTTGGCGCGCGGGCACACAAGGGCAGGGGAATTCCGGCGTTGCTGCTGGGAGTTCTGCTGCTCACCGTGACCGCCTGCGGTGGGGGCGGGGGTTCGGACCAGGGGTCCGGCTCCGGCGAAGGCAAGGGCAAGGGGGCCGGCGCCAAGGCCGACACCAAGGTCTCGCAGGCCGTGGTGAGCATCGCGCCCAAGGACGGCGCCGCCGATGTGAGGACCAGCGGGGCCCTCAAGGTCACCGCGGCCAAGGGCAAACTGACCGAGGTCGAGGTCAAGGACACCAAGGGCCGCGCGATCGAGGGCAGCATCACGGACGGGGGCGCCACCTGGACGCCGTCGACCCATCTCGCCGGGGCCACCAAGTACAAGGTCCACGCGGTGGCCAAGGACTCCGGAGGCCGTGAGGCCGCCGAGGAGTCCGCGTTCACCACGCTGACCCCGAAGAACACGTTCGCCGGCATCTACACGCCCGAGGACGGCTCCAAGGTGGGCGTCGGGATGCCCTTCTCGGTCCGCTTCACGCGGGGTATCACCCACCCCGAGGACGTCGAGAAGGCCATCACCTTCAAGACCGAGCCCGCGGTCGACGTCCAGGGCCACTGGTTCGGCAACGACCGTCTCGACTTCCGCCCCGAGGACTACTGGGCGGCCGGTACGAAGGTCACCGTCACCTTCAACCTCGACGGCGTCGAGGGCCGCCCCGGTGTCTACGGCAAGCAGGCGAAGACCGTGAAGTTCACGATCGCCCGCAGCCAGGTCACCACCGTCGACTCGAAGACCCACAAGATGGTCGTCAAGCGTGACGGGAAGGTCCTCAAGACCATCCCGATCACGACGGGCAAGCCGGGCTACGACACCTGGAACGGCCAGATGGTCATCAGCGAGCGCCTCGCGGTGACCCGCATGAACGGCGAGACGGTCGGCTACGGCGGCGAGTACGACATCAAGGACGTGCCGCACGCGATGCGTCTGACCGACTCGGGAACCTTCATCCACGGCAACTACTGGGGTGGCGGCGCCTTCGGCAACTACAACGCCAGTCACGGCTGCATCGGCGTACGCGACGTGCGCGGCGGCTACGACAAGAACGTGCCGGCGGCCTGGTTCTTCAACCACTCGATGAACGGTGACGTGGTGATCGTGAAGAACTCCAACGACAGGAAGGTCGCCCCGGACAACGGCCTCAACGGCTGGAACATGTCCTGGTCCGACTGGACCAAGTAGTACTTCTCCGTGGGGCCGGGTGCGCTGTGACTCAGCACACCCGGCCCCACGGCGTTAACGAGCACTAACCTGCTCCCATGACTGTGCATCTCGAAGTGGCCGAAGGCGTGGGCACCATCCGCCTGGACCGCCCTCCCATGAACGCCCTGGACGTCGCGACGCAGGACCGGCTCAAGGAGCTCGCCGAGGAGGCCACGGCCCGCCCGGACGTCCGCGCGGTGGTGCTGTACGGCGGGGAGAAGGTGTTCGCGGCGGGCGCGGACATCAAGGAGATGCAGGCGATGGACCACGCGGCGATGGTCGTACGGTCCCGGGCCCTGCAGGAGTCCTTCACCGCCGTCGCCCGCATCCCCAAGCCGGTCGTCGCGGCCGTCACCGGCTACGCGCTCGGCGGCGGTTGCGAACTCGCCCTCTGCGCCGACTTCCGCATCGCCGCGGACAACGCCAAGCTGGGCCAGCCGGAGATCCTGCTCGGCCTGATCCCCGGCGCGGGCGGCACCCAGCGGCTGTCCCGGCTGATCGGCCCCTCCAAGGCCAAGGACCTCATCTTCACCGGCCGTATGGTCAAGGCCGACGAGGCGCTCACGCTCGGCCTGGTCGACCGGATCGTCCCGGCCGCCGAGGTCTACACCGCCGCGCACGCCTGGGCCGCCGGGCTCGCGAAGGGTCCCGCGATCGCGCTGCGCGCCGCCAAGGAATCGATCGACGCGGGCCTGGAGACGGACATCGAGACCGGGCTGACCGTCGAACGGAACTGGTTCGCGGGGCTGTTCGCGACCGAGGACCGGGAGCGCGGGATGCGGAGCTTCGTGGAGGAGGGACCCGGAAAGGCGAAGTTCCTCTGAGCCTTCCGCCGGCCTTCCGGCGGGCGCTTCTGCCGGACGCTTCACCGGGCCCTCCGCCGGGCCCTTGAGGGCCGCCGCCTCCCGGTCCGCGGGCCCGGAGGCGGCCCCTTCCCGGTCCGCCGCGCCCCCGTCCTCCCCGCTGCTCCCCTCGCAGTTGACGCGATGTCTTACCCGGCGTCCCCCGATGGGACGGGTTATGTCGGCCTTAAGTCAGCCTTAAGCGCACCTTGTCGGGGAGCGTCGGTCATTGCCCTCGGCCGACCTGTTCCGGCAGCTCGGAAGGGTCCTCCTCGGCCCCGAACTGCCTCCGGCATATGCCGATCGACTGGTGCGGAATGTCGTATTCCGGGGGGTGTATTCCTCCGGAACGGCCCCGAAGCGGGCGGTCGGCGGCCATGATGGGGGGCATGGCGGGGCTGGAGGGTATCGAACAGCCGCGGCGGCACGGGAGTGCGACCGCGGCACGCTGGACGCCTGCGGTCGAGGACGAACGGGCGCTCAAGGCACTGGAGTTGTTCGGCAATCCCGCCGAGGGCGAGGTGCATCTGCCGTCCCGTCCGGAGTCCGCGGCCACCGCGCGCCGGCTCACCCAGGTCGTGGTGCTGCGGCACTGGGGCCTGTCCCCGAAGATGACGGAGGACGTCGTCCTGCTCGCCTCCGAACTCGTCGGCAACGCCGTACGCCACACCGGGGCCCGCAGTTTCGGACTCCGCATGCGCCGCCGTCGCGGCTGGATCCGCGTCGAGGTCCGCGACCCCTCCCGCGGCCTTCCCTGTCTCATGCCGGTCCAGGAGTTGGACCTGAGCGGGCGTGGCCTCTTCCTCGTCGACAAGCTCTCCGACCGCTGGGGGGTCGACCTGCTGCCCCGCGGCAAGACCACCTGGTTCGAGATGCGCGTCGCCGACCGCTGACCCTTCCCGCCCGACGCGGAAGCGCCGCAGGGGAGACGGCCGGTTTCCGGGGCGCCGCGCGACGGCCGAGGGCGCCTCGCGCCACCGGCGACGACCGTGGGCCGGGTCGATGGGGGAGACCGTACCGCCGACCGTCGCGGACTCGCCCGCGTGATCCAGGGGCGGCGCGCGGCGGATACCGCTCCCACCGGGCCCCCGTGGGCGCCGTACACCCAGACACCCGAGCCCGCGGAGCGACCCGAACCGCCACCCGGCCGGACCAATCGCCGGTTTTCCGGCCGTTCCATCCTTAAATGGTCCGGTGACCACGCCCGCCGAAGACCACGCGGCCCCCGCCCCGCCCCGGCGCGCCGCCCTGCTCACGGGACTCGCGCTCACCGCGGGATCCCTCGCCACCTCGGCCACCACGGGCTGCGCGCCCTCCGGAGCCACCCGCTCCCGCCCCCTCACCACACCCCCCGCCGCCCCCAGCGCGCCCTCCGCCACCGCGACCCACCCGGCCTCCGCGCTCGCTCCCCGCCGCTACCCCGGCCGGCCCGCCGAGATCACCCACGGCCCCCGCACCCGTCCGTCCCGTGTGGCCCTCACCTTCCACGGCCAGGGCGACCCCGCCGTCGCCACCTCGCTCCTGGGCGAGGCGGAGAAGGCCGGCGCCCGGGTCACCGTCCTCGCCGTGGGCACCTGGCTGGACGAACATCCGGGGCTCGCCCGCCGCATCCTCGACGGCGGCCACGACCTCGGCAACCACACCCTCCGGCACCTCGACATCAACGCCATGCCACGGGCGGAGGCCGCCGCGGAGATCCAGGGCTGCGCGGACCGCCTCAAGCGGCTCACCGGCTCGATCGGCACCTGGTTCCGGCCGTCCCGCTCCCCCCGCGCCTCCCCCCTGGTGGCCCGCCTCGCCCGCGAGGCGGGCTACCCGCACACGCTCTCCTACGAGGTCGACTCCCTCGACTTCACCTCGCCGGGAGCCGCCGCGGTGACCCGCAACGTCCTGTCCGGGGTCCGCCCGGGCTCCGTCGTGAGCCTGCACTTCGGATACGCCGACACGGTCGCCGCCCTCCCCGCCCTCCTGCACGAACTCGACCGGCGCGGTCTGCGCGCGGTCACCACCACGGAGCTGCTGAGCTGATGCTGACGCCCCCCTCCCCCCTGCACCGCGTCGCGATCGCCGGCGCCGCCCTCTCCGCACTCGCCGTCCTCGCGGGGTGCGGCGGCCCGTCCCGGGACCACGCCGACGAGGCCCTCGCGACCAAGGCCGCCGTCCGGCCCGCCCCGGCGAAGAAGGCGACGGTCCAGGGCCTGCCCGGCATGCCTCCCCTGCTGGACCCGACGGACGTCTACGCCGCCGACCGCCCGAACCGGCTCTCCCCGGTGGTCAAGGACTTCCCGTCCCGGGTCTACGTGCCCAACACCAACTCCAACACGGTCTCGGTCATCGACCCGAAGACGTACGAGGTCATCCAGACGATCCCGGTCGGCGCCCAGCCGCAGCACGTGGTCCCCTCCTGGGACATGAAGACCCTGTGGGTCAACAACGACCGGGGCAACACCCTCACCCCCATCGACCCGAAGACCGGCAAGGCGGGCAAGCCGGTCGACGTGCACGACCCGTACAACCTCTACTTCACGCCCGACGGCAAGTACGCCGTCGTCATGGCCTCCCTCGACCGCGAGCTGGTCTTCCGCGACGCGCACACCATGGAGCGGGTCAAGACGGAGCCGGTCAGCTGCTACGGCGTCAACCACGCCGACTTCTCCCCGGACGGGCGCTACTTCATCGTGTCCTGCGAGTTCAGCGGCGAGCTCCTGAAGGTCGACACCGCCCGGATGAAGGTGGTCGGCCAGCAGAAGCTGCCGTACGAAGGGGCGATGCCGCAGGACGTGAAGATCTCCCCGGACGGGAAGAAGTTCTACATCGCCGACATGATGGCCGACGGCGTGTGGATCCTCGACGGCGAAACGTTCACCCAGCCGACCCTGCTGCACACGGGCAAGGGCACGCACGGCCTGTACGTCAGCCGGGACTCGCGCGAGATGTACATCTCCAACCGCGGCGAGGGCACCATCTCCATCTTCGACTTCACCCGGAACCGGCTCACCAAGAAGTGGCGGCTGCCCGACGGGGGCAGCCCCGACATGGGAGGCGTCTCCGCGGACGGCAAGGTCCTGTGGCTCTCCGGCCGCTACAACGCGGAGGTGTACGCCATCGACACCCGCACCGGCGTCCAGCTCGCCCGCATCCCGGTCGGCAGCGGCCCGCACGGCCTCGCCGTGTACCCCCAGCCGGGCCGCTACTCCCTCGGCCACACCGGCATCTTCCGCTAGGCCCTGTCGAACGCCACGGCTGACGGGCCGTCGTACGGATGACGCCGAACGGCCCGTCGCCGCGGGCGGGGTGTGAGGAGCCGCTTGAGTCTCCACCCACTGGAAGGCCCAGAATCGCGGGCATGACCGAAGACGGCACCGGCCTCCTCACCATCGGCCGACTGGCCCGGACCACCGGCCTGTCCGTCCGCACCGTCCGCTACTGGTCGGACGCGGGCGTGCTGCCCCCGGTGGCCCGGTCCGCGGGCGGCTACCGGCTGTACGACGCCGGGGCCGCGGCCCGCCTGGAGCTGATCCGCACCCTGCGCGAGCTCGGGCTGGGGCTCGAGGACGTGCGCCGGGTACTGGCGGGGGAGACGACGGTGGCGCGGGTGGCGGCCGCGCACGTGGCCGCGCTGGACGCCCGGATCAGGTCGCTGAAGGTGACCCGGGCGGTGCTGTCGACCGTGGCGCGACGCGGCTCGACCGCGGAGGAGACGACACTCATGAACAAGCTGGCACGGCTCTCGGCCGCCGAACGCGGGCGCGTCATCGACGACTTCATGGAGGAGATCTTCGGCGGCCTGGACACCGCGGACCCCGACATCCGCACCCGGATGCGGTTCAGCCTCGGCGATCTGCCGGACGACCCGACACCCGAGCAGGTGGACGCCTGGGTGGAGCTGGCCGAACTGATCCAGGACCCGGGCTTTTGCGCCAGGATGCGCGAGATGATCGAGTTCAACGCGGCGGACCGGGGGCCGGGCGTGGCTCCGGGAACGTCCCTGTGGTTCATGAGCCGCCTGGTGCATCTGGCGGGCGAGGCGCTGGAGCGGGGCGTCGACCCCGGGTCGGCGGAGGCCGACGCGGTGCTGAACGGGGTCCTCGGCGACGCCGACCGGGCCGCCGTACGGGCGTGTATCCGGTCCGCGGCCCAGGCCGGGACGGCCCGCTTCCGGGAGCTGAGCGCGCTGGTCCGCGGCCTGGACCCGCTGTCGGCGCACCGTGAGGAGTTCGCCTGGGTGGTCGCCGCACTGCGCACTCCCGCGGAGCGTTAATCTGACCCCCGTACACAAGGCAGCAACGCACGCAGTGATGCACGACGAAGGGGCGGGTCGGTGGCCGACATCGAGGAAGCACGCAAGCAGTTCGAGCGGATCGATACGGACGGTGACGGCTTCATCACCGCAGCCGAGTTCAAGACCGCTCTCGCCCAGGGCGGCGACTGGAACGTCACCGAGTCGGTGGCGGAGGCCGTCATCGCCAGCCGTGACCTCAACGGTGACAAGGTCCTCTCGTTCGACGAGTTCTGGGACCACCTGAACAAGTGACGCACGGCGAAGGGGCGCCCGCCGGATCTCCGGCGGGCGCCCCTTCGGCATGCGCGGGGCAACCGGATTCCGTACGCCCGGAATAGGGCATTCGCCGCCGGGGTTGGTCATGTCCATCAGGGGCATCCACTCCGGAAGGGCCAGACTCCCATGAAGATCGGCATCATCGGCGCGGGCAACATCGGCGGCAACCTCACCCGGCGCCTCACCGCCGTCGGGCACGAGGTCTCCGTCGCCAACTCCCGTGGTCCCCACACGCTCGGCGCGCTCGCCGAAGAGACCGGGGCGACCCCGGTCACGGTGGAGGAGGCGGCGAGGGGCGCCGACGTAGTGATCGTCACGATCCCGCTCAAGGCCGTGCCGGACCTGCCGGACGGGGTCCTGGCCGGGGCCGCGGAGGACGTCGCGGTCATCGACACCGGAAACTACTACCCGCGCCAGCGCGACGGCAGGATCGCCGGGATCGAGGACGACGGCCTGACCGAGAGCGGCTGGACCGCGCGCCGGCTCGGCCACACGGTCGTGAAGGCCTTCAACGGCACGTACGCCCAGGACATCCTCGACCGAGCCCGCCCGGCCGGAGCCCCCGACCGGATGGCCCTCCCGGTCGCCGGTGACGACGAGGCCGCGAAGCGGCGCGTGCGCGAGCTGATCGACGGGATCGGCTTCGACACCGTCGACGCCGGCGGCCTGGACGAGTCCTGGCGCCAGCAGCCCGGGACCCCCGTCTACGGCCTCCAGGAAGGCCTCGACGCGGTGACGAAGGCGCTGGCGGAGGCGTCCCCCGAGCGTCCGGCGGACTTCCGCGGATAACCGGTCCGACCGCACGCCTGCCGGTGTCCGCCGAGGACCGGCGGGCGGACGGAGACGGGCGGCCGAACGGAGACGGGCGGGCGTACGGAGACGGGCGGGCGTACGGAGGGCGGTCCCCGTTCGCCCGCCGGCACCCGTTCGTCCGGGTGCCCCCGCTCGTCGGCCGGCACCCGGACCGAAGTCAGACGATCTCCAGGGGACGGTGCGGCGCCTCCGGCAGTTCCACCGCCACGCCGTCACCGGGCCGCACCACTCCGCCGACGAGGACGACACCCATGATCCCGGACCTGAACCGGGCCCTGCCGTCCTCGCCTCGCCCGACGACCTGCTTGAGCAGCCCCTTGCTGAAGGTGTCGATCTGGGCGCACGGGTTCCGCAGGCCCGTCACCTCGACGACCGCCGCCGCCCCGAGCCGCAGCCGGGTTCCCGTGGGCAGCCCCAGCAGGTCGATGCCCCGGGTGGTGACGTTCTCCCCGAGCTGACCGGCCGCGACCTCGAAGCCGGCCGCGCGCACCTCGTCGAACAGTTCCTCGTGGATGAGGTGGACCTGGCGCAGGTTCGGCTGCGACGGGTCCTTCTCCATGCGGAACCGGTGCTTGACCGTCGTCCCGGCGTGGACGTCCCCCTCGACCCCGAGCCCGGCGAGCAGCGTGACGCTCTCCCGGTTCGGCTTGGTGAACGAGTACGTCCCGCTGCTGCTGACCGCGGTGACTGTCCCACCCATGTGATCGCTCCCCGCTCGGCCGGCGACCTGTCGCGCCGGTGACCAGCGGAATCGTAAGGCCCATGTCCTGGAGGCGTCTTGTGCGGTTCTAGGCTCCCTCGGCCCATGCGCGCAGCTGGGCCTTGCTCGCGAAGTCCGCGACGTCCTTGTCCACCGGTTCGTCGGTGTGCTGGTGGAAGCGCCATTTCGCCTGGATGCGGGGGGCGCCCGCGGTCGTGTAGTCGGCGATCCAGAGGCCGTCGCCCGCGTACGAGGTGGTGTCGATGTTCAGCCAGAAGTTCCGGTTGGCGTAGAGCAGCACGCGGTGGTCGGGGCGGAGTTGCTTCACCTTGCGGATGAAGCGGTCCTTCTCCGCGTTGCTCGCGTGGGTGCCGTCGCCCGTGGTCTCCCAGTCGACGGCGAGCAGGTCGCCCGCCTTCTCCGGGGCCTTGCTCACGAAGTACGCGGCCTGGGCGTTGATGTCGCCCGGCCACAGGAAGTGGTAGAAGCCCACCACACAGCCCGCTTCGCGGGCCGTCTTCACCTGCGCGGTGAGCTTCGGATTGACGTAGGAGCGGCCCTCCGTCGCCTTCACGAAGACGAAGGAGAGTCCGGCGGTTCCGTACGCGGACGACTGGTAGGCGCTGACGTCGATGCCTCGCAGCATGGGGGTGCCTCCGTGCGGGGACGGGCCATGGGGGGAGTGATGGCCGTGGTTCGCGGGAACAACTACCCTCCGTGTTCCCGTACTTCGCCCGATCCACCCTCGCACGGGCGTCCGGTGCAGGGGTTTTGGCTCTCGCGGTGCGACGCGCATCCGCGCGCGGCGGTCCGAAGCGACTGTCAGTGGTCGGCGGTGCCGGGTGGGACGACCCGTTCGGTGGGCTGGCCCGTGAGGGAAGCGGTCATGTCGAAGACGCCGTCGTCGCTGTGCAGGTGGTCGAAGGCGTGGAGCCAGGTGCTGATGCGTGTCGCCTCGGCGCTGTCCCGGGCCGAGTGGATCATCTCGTACCTGGCCATGTGGGTGGGCCTTCCGCAGATGCGTCCGGACGTCCCTGAGGGGGAAACGATATCGGTCCTGGCCGTATGGAGACATCGTTTCGCGCGAGGTCCTGCCGTGGACGGAGAGCGACCAGGATCGGGACGATCGCGGCCCCGACCGCGCCGGACGTCACGAACGCGCTGGTCGGGGCCTATCCGCTCAGCACTCGATGATGTTGACCGCCAGCCCGCCGCGGGCCGTCTCCTTGTACTTGACGCTCATGTCGGCGCCGGTCTCCTTCATGGTCTTGATGACCTTGTCGAGGGAGACCATGTGGGAGCCGTCGCCGCGCATGGACATCCTGGCCGCCGTGACGGCCTTCACCGCGGCCATGCCGTTGCGCTCGATGCACGGGATCTGGACCAGACCGCCGACCGGGTCGCAGGTCAGGCCGAGGTTGTGCTCCATGCCGATCTCGGCGGCGTTCTCGACCTGCTCGGGGGAACCTCCGAGGACCTCGGCCAGCGCGCCGGCCGCCATCGAGCAGGCCGAGCCGACCTCGCCCTGGCAGCCGACCTCGGCGCCCGAGATGGAGGCGTTCTCCTTGAAGAGCATGCCGATGGCTCCGGCCGCGAGCAGGAACCGTACGACACCCTCGTCGTCGGCGCCCGGCACGAAGTTGATGTAGTAGTGCAGCACCGCCGGGATGATGCCCGCCGCGCCGTTCGTGGGGGCGGTGACCACCCGGCCGCCGGCCGCGTTCTCCTCGTTGACCGCCATCGCGTAGAGGGTGATCCACTCCATCGCGTGGGCCAGCGGATCGCCCTCGGCGCGCAGCTGGCGGGCCGAGTGGGCGGCGCGGCGGCGGACCTTCAGGCCGCCGGGCAGGATCCCCTCGCGGGCCATGCCGCGCGAGACGCACGCCTGCATCACGCGCCAGATGCCGAGGAGCCCCTCGCGGATCTCCTCCTCGGTGCGCCAGGCCCGCTCGTTCTCCAGCATCAGGGCGGAGATCGACAGGCCGGTCTCCTTGGTGAGCCGGAGCAGTTCGTCGCCCGTGCGGAACGGGTACTTCAGGATCGTGTCGTCGAGCTTGATGCGGTCCTCGCCGACCGCGTCCTCGTCGACGACGAAGCCGCCGCCCACCGAGTAGTACGTCTTCTCCAGGACGAGCTCGCCGGCGGCGTCGTACGCGAAGATCGTCATGCCGTTCGCGTGGTACGGCAGGGCCTTGCGGCGGTGCAGGACCAGGTCGTCGTCGAAGGAGAAGGCGATCTCGTGCTCGCCGAGCAGGTTGAGCCGCCCGGAGGCCTTGATCCGCTCGACCCGCTCGTCGGCGCCCTCCACGTCCACCGTGCGGGGCGAGGCGCCCTCCAGGCCGAGCAGCACCGCCTTGGGGGTGCCGTGGCCGTGGCCGGTCGCGCCCAGGGAGCCGTACAGCTCGGCGCGTATCGCCGTGACCGGGGCCAGCAGGTCTTCGTTGCGCAGCCGCCGGGCGAACATGCGCGCGGCGCGCATGGGGCCCACGGTGTGGGAACTGGACGGGCCGATGCCGATCGAGAACAGGTCGAAGACCGAGATGGCCACGGGAACTCCTTGCTGGTTTCGCCGGACGCCGTTGTCCGACGGAGGTGGTGCGGGACTGCATGGAACGGGGCACCGCGCTCTGCTTCCAGTGTGCGCGGTGCCCCGGACATCTGAACGAAAGAGACCGTGCAGATGTAAACGTACGACTTAGAGCATACGAAACTACTTCAGGCCGGGGTACAACGGGTGCTTGTCGGCCAGAGCGGACACGCGGACCTTGAGGGCCTCCGTGTCGTAGGACGGCTTCAGCGTCTCGGCGATGATGTCCGCGACCTCGGTGAAGTCCTCGGCCGTGAAGCCGCGGGTGGCGAGGGCGGGCGTGCCGATGCGCAGACCGGAGGTGATCATCGGCGGGCGCGGGTCGTTCGGGATGGCGTTGCGGTTGACCGTGATGCCGACCTCGTGGAGGCGGTCCTCGGCCTGCTGCCCGTCCAGCTCGGAGTCGCGCAGGTCGACCAGGACCAGGTGCACGTCCGTGCCCCCGGACAGGACGTCCACGCCGACGGCCTTCACGTCGTCCCGGACCAGGCGCTCGGCCAGGATGCGGGCGCCGTCCAGCGTGCGCTGCTGGCGCTCCTTGAAGTCCTCCGAGGCGGCGACCTTGAAGGAGACGGCCTTGGCCGCGATCACGTGCTCCAGCGGGCCGCCCTGGAAGCCCGGGAAGACCGAGGAGTTCAGCTTCTTCGCGAAGTCCTTCTTCGCGAGGATGATCCCGCCGCGGGGACCGCCGAGCGTCTTGTGCGTGGTGGAGGTGACCACGTCCGCGAACGGCACCGGGTTGGGGTGCAGACCGGCCGCGACCAGACCCGCGAAGTGGGCCATGTCGACCCACAGGAAGGAGCCGGCCTCGTCCGCGATCCGGCGGAACTCGGCGAAGTCGAGCTGGCGCGGGTACGCCGACCAGCCCGCGATGATGACCTTCGGGCGGTGCTCCTTGGCGAGCCGCTCGACCTCGGCCATGTCGACCAGACCGGCCTCGTCCACGTGGTACGCGACCACGTTGAACTGCTTGCCCGAGAAGTTCAGACGCATGCCGTGGGTCAGGTGACCGCCGTGCGCCAGGTCCAGGCCGAGGATCGTGTCGCCGGGCTGGGCCAGCGCGAACAGCGCGGCCTGGTTGGCGGAGGCGCCCGAGTGGGGCTGCACGTTGGCGTACTCGGCGCCGAACAGCTCCTTGACCCGGTCGATGGCGATCTGCTCGGCCACGTCGACGTGCTCGCAGCCGCCGTAGTAGCGGCGGCCCGGGTAGCCCTCGGCGTACTTGTTGGTCAGGACCGAGCCCTGGGCCTCCATGACCGCGACCGGAGCGAAGTTCTCCGAGGCGATCATCTCCAGGGTGGACTGCTGACGGCGCAGCTCGGCGTCGACGGCGGCGGCGACGTCCGGGTCCAGCTCGTGGAGGGGGGTGTTCATAAGTGACATGCGGTGACTCCTCAGCCGGCGGTGAAGGCGGTGTACTCGTCGGTGGACATCAGGTCCTCCGGCTGGTCGGCGACGCGGACCTTGAACAGCCAGCCGCCCTCGAAGGGCGCGGTGTTCACCAGCGACGGGTCGTCCACCACGTCCTGGTTGGCCTCGACGACCTCGCCGTTCACCGGGGAGTACAGATCGCTGACCGACTTGGTCGACTCCAGCTCGCCGCAGGACTCGCCCGCGGTCACCGTCTCACCGACCTCGGGGAGCTGGGCGTAGACGACATCGCCGAGCGCGTTGGCCGCGAACTCGGTGATGCCGACCGTCGCGACGCCGTCCTCGGCGACGGACAGCCACTCGTGCTCCTTGCTGTAGCGCAGCTGCTGGGGGTTGCTCATGGCCTGAATTCTCCTGTACGCGGTGGGTGCAGATGGAGGGAAGCGTGGGTGACCCGGGCGGATGTGCCCGGGGTCACGTCCGGAGTCCGTCGGGTCGCCTGTCGGTCCCGGTGCCCGGTGGACGTCCGTGTGGTGTCCGGCCCTTGCGGACCAGTGTCACTTCCGGCGTTTGTAGAACGGCAGCGCCACGACCTCGTACGGCTCGTGACTGCCCCGGATGTCCACGCCGACACCGGGGGTGCCCGGTGCGGCGTGCGCGGCGTCGACGTACGCCATCGCGATCGGCTTGCCCAGCGTGGGGGAGGGGGCACCGGAGGTGATCTCGCCGATCACCTCGCCGCCGGCGACGACCGAGTACCCGGCGCGCGGCACGCGACGCCCCTCGGCGATCAGGCCGACGAGGACCCGCGGCGGGTTCTGCTCGGCACGGGCTGCGGCCTCCTCGAGCGCGGCGCGCCCCACGAAGTCGCCCTCCTTCTCGAACTTCACGACCCGTCCGAGGCCGGCGTCGAAGGGGGTCAGCGAGGTGGTCAGCTCGTGCCCGTACAGCGGCATGCCGGCCTCCAGGCGCAGCGTGTCGCGGCAGGACAGACCGCAGGGGACCAGCCCGGCGGGGGTGCCCGCGTCGGTCAGCGCCTGCCACACCTTCTCGGCGTCGGCGGGGGCGACGAACAGCTCGAAGCCGTCCTCGCCGGTGTAGCCGGTGCGGGCGATCAGGGCCGGAACGCCGGCCACCGTGCCCGGCAGGCCCGCGTAGTACTTCAGGCCGTCGAGGTCGGCGTCGGTGATCGACTTGAGGATGCCGGGGGACTCGGGTCCCTGCACGGCGATGAGCGCGTACGCGTCACGGTCGTCGCGCACGACCGCGTCGAAACCGGCCGCGCGCTCGGTCAGGGCGTCCAGCACCACCTGGGCGTTGGAGGCGTTCGCG
This sequence comes from Streptomyces sp. NPDC002580, assembly GCF_042889485.1. NCBI lineage: Bacteria > Bacillati > Actinomycetota > Actinomycetes > Kitasatosporales > Streptomycetaceae > Streptomyces > Streptomyces sp. NPDC002580. The sequence continues at coordinate 37,025 of NZ_JBIAQZ010000012.1, forward strand.
ACGACCATGTACGTGTGCTCGGCCAACCGGTAGACGATCAGGTCGTCCAGGATGCCGCCGTCGGCCTGGCAGATCATCGTGTAGCGGGCGCGGCCGACGCCCACGGTGGCGATGTTGCCGACCAGCGCGAAGGCGAGGAGCTCGGCGGCCTGCGGGCCCGTGACGGTGATCTCGCCCATGTGGGAGAGGTCGAAGAGGCCGGCCTTCGTGCGGACGGCGAGGTGCTCGTCGCGCTCGGATCCGTAGCGCAGGGGCATGTCCCAGCCTGCGAAGTCGGTCATCGTCGCGCCCAGCGAACGATGCAGGGCATCGAGCGCGGTGTGACGGGGTGCGTTGCTGCTCATCGGTCTGGCTCCCAAGGCATGACGGCGAGGTCGTTCCTCCCCATCTGTCATCGGAACCTGAGAGGTTCATCAAGACCCCACGAAATGGTGGTCCTGATTTGCACCTTGGGTGGAGCCACTGGTCAGCGGCCCGCTTTTCAGATGTGCCTCGCCCGCGCGGTAACGGGGCCTGAGAGATTCAAGGGAGGGACTTGCTCCTTCGGCGCCCGGGTACACGTACTACCCAGGACTCTCCCGCGCGGATTCAAGCGGCCGGTATGCAGTTGGCGCGGCCATCATTGCACGCGCTGCCGGGTCCCGGCAGTCGGCTCCCGGCGGCTCCGGTCCGGAGCCGTCCGGTCCCGGCGGTCCGTGCCCGGTGGGGTGCGGACCCGGCGGTCCGCATCTGTGACCGGCCTGTGGCAGTCCGTGCACCGAAATGGGAAGCGCCACGTATTACCTTCTCTTTACACTCGACGGGGATGGGACTCCACATCCAAGGGGAGGACGGTCACGGTGAACAGGACCACGGCGTACGCGACGGCCTCGGGACTCGCGCTGCCCGAGCAGCCCGGAGCGACGGCCCGGGAGGCGTGCGGCCTGTTCTCGGCGGCCGTCGTCCGGGACCTGCGCGACCGTGCGGGCCACAGCCCGCACGGACTCCACTTCGGGGAGCGCGACCTCGTCGTGGTCACCGGACTGCCCGGCAGCGGCAAGTCGACGCTCATGCGGCGGGCCGTCCACGGCACGCGCGTCGACTCGCAGGACACCCGCGACCGCTGGGACGGCCGGATGGCCCGCCTGCTGCCGTACGCGGTCTACCGCCCCCTCGTCCGCCTCTCGCACTACGCCGGTCTGCGCCGCGCGCTGCGCGGAGCGGGCGGAGTCGTCGTGCACGACTGCGGCACCCAGGCCTGGGTGCGCCGCTGGCTCGCCCGCGAGGCCCGGCGCCGCGGCGGCGCGCTGCACCTGCTGCTGCTCGACGTCACGCCGGACACCGCCCTCGACGGCCAGCGCGAGCGGGGCCGGGGCGTCTCGCGCTACGCCTTCGCGCGCCATCGCGGCGCGCTCGCCCGGCTGCTGCGCTCCGTGGAGAAGGGCGACCTGCCCGAGGGGTGCGGTTCGGCGGTGCTCATCGACCGGGACGCGGCGGACGTGCTGCGCAGGATCGACTTCGGCCATGGACCGGACGCGGTGGCCCACTAATCTTTCCAGCCGGAACAGTGGTTCGAAGCAGGCGGTAGACAGATGGACTTCCCGGCACAGGCGCACCCCCACCCGCACGGCGGTTGGCCCGGCAACGAACTGGAGGAGGTGCTCTCCGCGTCCCTCGGCATGCCCGCGGGACCTTCGACGGGCGCTCGCATCGTCGAGGTGCTCGGTCGCAGCTTCGTCTGGGTGCCGCTGCCCAACGGCGGCGGCCCGCGGAGCGGCCCGCTCGATCTGCCCACGATGGAGCTGGGGGGCCAGGCGTACGTCCCCGTCTTCAGCTCCGAGGAACAGTTCCGTCAGGTCACCGGCGGCCACATGGCCTACACGATCGCGCCCGCGGTGGAGTTCGCCCGCGGGCTTCCCCCGCAGGTCGGCATCGCGGTCAACCCGGACGGGGTGGTGGGCGTTCCGCTGCCGCCGCCCGCCGTCGCCGAGTTGTGCCGGGCCGGGCGGTCCCCGCTGGACGGGTCGGCCGCCGGCGGCCGGGTGCGGCTCTTCGAGCCCGACTGGCAGGAGGACCCGATGGACTTCCTCGCCGCGGCCTCGGCCGAGTTCGCCGGGACCGGCGTGGTCCTGAGCGCCCGCCGCTGTCTGGCCAGCATCGAGGGCGGCGATCCGGTCATGTTCGTCGGCGTCGAACTCTCACTGTGGGAGGGCGAGGCCCGGACGCTCCCCCTGGACGCCCTCGGCCGAGCCCTCGGCCGCGTCCCGATGAACATTCCGGTGAACCTGGTCCTCCTCGACGTGACGCAGGACCCGGTCGGCGACTGGATGCGGGACCAGGTGCGCCCCTTCTACCAGCACGGTCACTGACCCGGCACCGTCCCGGGACGCGCGGGCGACCACGCGGCCCGGGAGGGGGCGGGGCACGGCCCGCCCGGGACGGCGGGTCTCGGCTGTCGACCGCTTCCCCCGACGGAGCGCGATCGCCGCATAAGCTGGTTTCATGGCCCGGTCGAGGCGTTGACGCACGTTCGTCACCGACGTCTGGGGCGGAATGGATGAGTTGGTCGTGAATTGTTCGCGAAGGGGCGGTTGAGGGTGAGCGCGTCGGGCACGGCCGCGGCCGGGCAGGTCGAGCACATGCTGCGCCAGGTGACGCCCGGGCGTTACGACGCCTACGAGGCGCTCCTTCGCGCGCTCGCGACCCCGTCGTCCGGCCAGGTGTGGATGCTGCTGTGGCACGGCCAGGCCGGATCCCCGGACGCCCAGTACGGGAACATGCAGGTGGACGGTTTCGGGTACGCGCCCTGCGTCACCTCGGCCCAGGAGCTCTCGGCCAGTGGCTGGAACCGCTCGTACGAGGTGGTCGACGGGCTGGACGTCGCCCGCACCCTGTACCCCGACCAGTTCGGGCTCTGGCTCAACCCGCACGCCCCCGGCGGCGGTCTCGGCATTCCCTGGCTGGATCTGCGCCGGATCGCCACCGGTCTGGAGCGGCAGCCCGCGGGCCCGCTCCGGCTCTCCGAACCGGCCATCGAGATCCCGCAGTTCTACGCCCTGATCACGCAGAACGCCCATCTCACCCCGGCCGTGCGCTCGTTGCGCCGGGCCTGGGTCCAGCCGACGCTCGGGGCGCCGTACCTGGCCATCGGCCTTGACGTGTACGACACTTCGCCGCCCGCCGTCGACTCGGTGCGGGCGATGATGCAGCAGTCCATCGGCGCGGTTCCGGACGGACTGCCCGTCTCCACCGTCGCGATGTCGGACGAGTTCGACCCGGTGGCGATGTGGCTGCGGGCCAACGCCCGGCCGTTCTACGACCGTGAGGCCCACGCGGCTCCGGTCCGCGGGTACGGCGGGCCGTCGCCGCGCGGTGCCGCGTACTGACCGGACCGCACCGAAGGCGGACGCTCCACGCGATCGGGCCGCCGCGGGAACGAAGGAACGCCGTCCTCCTCGACAAGAGTGGGGCGGCGTTGCCGTGTCACCGGTTCGCGGCTGTCGGTGACGAAGGCGGCCGGTGGCTCATCGTGGCTGGTCGAGGCTTTTTCGGCGTGGCGTGCGCATTTCATTTTTTTTTGCATGACGTACGTCTCATTGCCGCTCTCTTGGTCTTCGCGTGGCAAAGCATGGCCGATCCTGATCCATGGACGGCCTGAAGAGGGCCTGTGGTGATTTGGCGTGAACGTGGGTGACGTTGCCCAACTGTGAGCCCGTATGTCCCGGTTGCGACAGTTCGATGGTTGATATCCACCGTCCGGATAACGGAACCTCCCAGATGGCATCACGTTTGCGCATCCATTCGCCGCCAAGCCTGGCAACAGATCGCCAAAACATTGAAGACTTCCGGCTCCAGGGGTTTAACCCCTGAAGTACGACGGACTGATCACGCCGCTACAAGCGGCAAGCGCGGGCCGGCTACCGCCGGTTGAGAGGGGTCCCTGCCAGATGACGGCACCATTGCACGAGCCGACCGCGGAAGCGGCCCCGAGCGCGGCCGAGGAAGCGGCGGTCGCCACCGCCGACGAAAAGGCCGTACAGGGACGTTCCCTGGGCCGGATCGCCTGGGAGCGCCTGAAGCGGGACAAGCTCGCCCTCACCGGCGGCGCGGTCGTGCTCGCCCTGATCCTGATCTCCCTGCTCGCGCCGGTGCTCACCAACCTGGTCGGACAGGACCCGGACCTCTACCACGAGGACATGATCGATCCGCTCTTCGGTACCCCCACGGGGTCGCTGGGCGGCATCAGCGGTGACCACCTGCTGGGCGTCGAGCCCGTGAACGGCCGCGACATCTTCGCGCGCATGCTCTACGGCGCCCAGATCTCCCTGCTCGTCGGCTTCCTCTCCGCGGTCGTCGCCATCGTGCTCGGCACCGTCCTCGGAATCCTCGCCGGCTTCTTCGGCGGCTGGGTCGACTCGCTCATCAGCCGCGTCATGGACGGCCTGCTGGCCTTCCCGCAGCTCCTGTTCATCATCGCGCTGGTCTCCGTGATGCCCAACACGATGCTCGGCCTGACCGGCTCCAGCGTGCGTGTGTTCGTGATGATCCTGGTCATCGGCTTCTTCGGCTGGCCCTACATCGGGCGAGTGGTGCGCGGCCAGACGCTCTCGATGCGTGAGCGCGAGTACGTCGAGGCCGCCCGATCCCTGGGCGCCGGGCGGCTGTACATCCTGTTCAAGGAACTGCTGCCGAACCTGGTCGCCCCGATCATCGTGTACACGACGATGATGATCCCCACCAACATCCTCACCGAGGCGGCGCTCAGCTTCCTGGGCGTGGGCGTCAAGCCGCCCACGGCTTCCTGGGGACAGATGCTCTCGAACGCGATGGACTACTACGAATCGGACCCGATGTACATGGTGGTCCCGGGCGTGGCGATCTTCATCACCGTTCTTGCCTTCAACCTCTTCGGTGACGGCGTGCGTGACGCGCTGGACCCGAAGGGTTCCCGCTGAACTGCCGTACCCCAAGCCTCCCGTGACACCTACACGGGGTCTCTCATCAAATCCGGAGGATCCGAGATCGTGACTACCCAACGCACCTCAGGGCGGCGTAAGCAGGCGCTGGCCGCCGCTGCCGCGGTCGCCGCGCTGCTGACCACGGCGGCGTGCGGCGGCGGCAATGACGACGGCAACGGCGGCGGTTCCAAGAACGGCGCGGCCGGCTTCAACGCCGCCAACAACAAGGTCGCCCAGGCCTCGCTGGCCAAGAAGGGCGGGACGCTGAAGTTCGGCGGAGCCCAGGACGCCGACTCGTGGGACACCACGCGTGGCTACTACGGCTTCATGTGGAACTTCGCCCGCTACTACAGCCGCCAGCTCGTCACGAACAAGGCCGCGGCCGGCAAGGCCGGCGCGGAGGTGACTCCGGACCTCGCCACGGGTCTCGCCAAGGTCACCGACGACGGCAAGACCTACACCTACACGCTGCGTGACGGCGTGAAGTGGGAGGACGGTCAGGCGATCACCTCCAAGGACGTCAAGTACGGCATCGAGCGCGTCTGGGCGCAGGACGTGCTGTCCGGCGGTCCGGTGTACCTGAAGGACGTCCTCGACCCGAAGGGCGCCTACAAGGGTCCCTACAAGGACAAGTCCAAGGACAAGCTCGGTCTGAAGGCGATCGACACGCCGGACGACAAGACCATTGTCTTCCACCTGCCGCAGGCGAACTCGGACTTCGAGGAGATGCTGGCCCTGGTCTCGGCCTCGCCGGTCCGCCAGGACAAGGACACCAAGTCCAAGTACGGCCTGCACCCGTTCTCCTCGGGCCCGTACAAGTTCGAGTCCTACGCCCCGGGCAAGGACATCGCCCTGGTCCGCAACGACTCGTGGGACCAGGCCTCGGACCCGATCCGCAAGGCGTACCCGAACAAGATCACGGTCAAGTTCTTCTCGAACGCCAACGACCTTGACCAGCGCCTGATCAGCGGCGACCTGGACATGGACATCAACCAGACCGGCATGTCGCCGCAGGGCCGCACCACCGCCCTGAAGGAGCACAAGGCCAACCTGGACAACCCGGTGTCCGGCTACGTCCGTTACGCGGCCTTCCCGCAGAGCGTGAAGCCGTTCGACAACATCGAGTGCCGCAAGGCCGTCATCTACGGCGCGGACCACGTCTCGCTGCAGACCGCGCGTGGTGGCCCGGTCGCCGGTGGCGACATCGGCACCAACATGCTGCCGCCGTCCGTCGCGGGCGCCGAGGGCCAGAGCTACGACCCGTACAAGATCGCCGGCGAGAACAAGGCCGGTAACGCGGAGCTCGCCAAGACCGCGCTGAAGGCCTGTGGCAAGCCGAACGGCTTCAAGACCACGATCGCCGTGCGTAACAACAAGCCGGTCGAGGTTGCCACCGCCCAGTCCCTGCAGGCGTCGCTGAAGAAGATCGGCATCACCGCCGACATCGACCAGTACGACGGTTCGCAGACCACCGGCATCATCGGCAGCCCGGCCAACGTGGCCAAGAAGGGCTACGGCATCATCATCATGGGCTGGGGTCCCGACTTCCCGTCGGTCCAGGGCTTCGGTCTCCCCCTGTGGGACAGCAAGTACATCCTCGACAGCGGTAACTCGAACTACTCGCTGATCAAGGACAAGGCGATCGACGGCCTGTTCGACGACTACGTCACCACGCTGGACGACGCCGGCAAGACCAAGATCTCCACGGAGATCAACCACAAGGTCATGGAGGGCGCGTACTACCTGCCCTTCACCTTCGAGAAGTTCATCAACTGGCGCTCGAGCAACCTGGCGAACGTGTACACCACCGATGGCTACAGCGGTACGTACGACTTCGTCAACCTCGGCCTGAAGTCCACGAAGTAAACCCGGCACACCCGCCGAACGGCACGAAAGGCAGGTGAAGGCCGGCGCGGCGTGATCGCGGGCCACCGGACAATCTCCGGTGGCCCGCGGTCCGCAGCGGGCCGAAAGCTGTGCTCGCTTACCTCATCAGGCGGCTCTTCGCCGCTGCAGTGATGCTCGTGGTCATCATCATGGTGGTCTTCGGCATCTTCTTCCTCGTCCCCAAGTGGGCGGGCGTCGACGTCGCCACGAGCTTCGTGGGCAAGCAGGCGGATCCCGCGGCCGTCGAGGCCGTGCGGATGAAGCTGGGACTGGACGACCCGATCTATCTCCAGGTCTGGGAGTTCTTCAAGGGCATCTTCACCGGTCGCACCTACTCCGGTGGTGGCGATGTCACCCACTGTGCCGCGCCGTGCTTCGGCTACTCCTTCCGCAGTGAGCAGGCCGTCTGGCCCGTGCTCACCGACCGCCTTCCGGTGACCCTGGAACTCGCGCTCGGTGCAGCGGTGCTGTGGCTGGTCCTCGGTGTCTCGGCGGGTGTCCTCTCCGCGCTCAAGCGGGGAACCCTGTGGGACCGCGGTGCGATGGTCGTCGCCCTCGCGGGTGTCTCCCTCCCCATCTACTTCACGGGCATGCTGGCATCCGCCGTCTTCGTCATCGGGATGAAGTGGTTCGACGGCCAGTACGTACCGCTCGGCCAGAGCTTCACCGGCTGGTTCGGCGGCATGATCCTGCCCTGGATCACCCTCGCCTTCCTCTACGCGGCGATGTACGCCCGGATCACCCGCGCCACCATGCTGGAGATCCTCGGCGAGGACTACATCCGCACCGCCCGCGCCAAGGGCCTGCGCGAGCAGACGGTCATCGGCAAGCACGCCATGCGCTCCACGATGACCCCCATCCTGACCATGCTCGGCATGGACCTCGGCGCCCTCATCGGCGGCGCGATCCTGACCGAGACCACGTTCAGCCTGCCCGGCCTCGGCCAGGCGGTGCTCAACGGCATCAGGAACCAGGACCTGCCCATCATTCTGGGCGTCACCCTGGTCACCTCGGTGGCGGTGCTCATCGCCAACCTGCTGGTGGACGTCCTGTACGCCGTGATCGACCCTCGAGTGAGGCTTTCATGACCGAACTCAGCATGAGCGGAGCGGCGGTGGGCGAGCCCATCTCCGCCTCGCCCGCCCCGAGTTCCTTCCTCGAAGTGCGCGACCTGAAGGTGCACTTCCCGACCGACGACGGTCTGGTCAAGTCCGTCGACGGGCTGAGCTTCAAGCTGGAGAAGGGCAAGACCCTCGGCATCGTGGGCGAGTCCGGCTCCGGCAAGTCGGTCACCTCGCTCGGCATCATGGGCCTGCACACCGCCGGCCAGTACGGCAAGCGCAAGGCGCAGATCTCCGGTGAGATCTGGCTGAACGGCACCGAACTGCTGTCCGCCGACCCCGACCACGTGCGCAAGCTGCGTGGCCGGGAGATGGCGATGATCTTCCAGGACCCGCTGTCGGCGCTGCACCCGTACTACACGATCGGTCAGCAGATCGTGGAGGCGTACCGTGTCCACCACAAGGTGACCAAGAAGGTCGCCAGGCGCCGGGCCGTCGAGATGCTCGACCGGGTGGGCATCCCCCAGCCGGACAAGCGCGTCGACAGCTACCCGCACGAGTTCTCCGGCGGTATGCGCCAGCGCGCGATGATCGCGATGTCGCTGGTCAACAACCCCGAGCTGCTCATCGCGGACGAGCCCACGACCGCCCTCGACGTGACCGTCCAGGCGCAGATCCTCGACCTCATCCGCGACCTGCAGAAGGAGTTCGGCTCCGCGGTCATCGTCATCACCCACGACCTGGGCGTCGTCGCCGAACTGGCCGACGACCTCCTGGTGATGTACGGCGGCCGCTGCATCGAGCGCGGTCCGGCGGAGAAGGTGTTCTACGAGCCCCGCCACCCCTACACCTGGGGTCTGCTCGGTTCGATGCCGCGTCTCGACCGCGAGCAGCAGGAGCGCCTCATCCCGGTCAAGGGCTCCCCGCCCTCCCTCATCAACATCCCGTCCGGCTGCGCCTTCAACCCGCGCTGCCCGTACGCGGACCTGCCGAAGGACAACGTCACCCGCACGGTCCGCCCCGAGCTGACCGAGGTCGGCAGCCAGCACTGGGCCGCCTGCCACATGTCGCAGGACCAGCGGGAGCGTATCTGGACCGAAGAGATTGCGCCGAAGCTGTGAGCGACAACAATGCGGTGAGCATCCCCGCGCAGAGCAAGGGCCCCCGGTCCGCGGCTTCCGGTGAGACCCTGCTGAAGGTCACCGGGCTCCAGAAGCACTTCCCGATCAAGAAGGGCCTGCTCCAGCGGCAGGTCGGCGCGGTCCACGCGGTCGACGGCCTCGACTTCGAGGTCAAGGCCGGCGAGACGCTCGGCGTCGTGGGCGAGTCGGGCTGCGGCAAGTCGACGATGGGCCGGCTGATCACGCGGCTGCTCGAACCGACGGCCGGCAAGATCGAGTTCGAGGGCAAGGACATCACGCACCTCGGCGTGAGCAAGATGCGTCCGCTGCGCCGTGACGTGCAGATGATCTTCCAGGACCCCTACTCGTCGCTGAACCCGCGCCACACCATCGGCACGATCGTGAGCGCTCCCTTCAAGCTCCAGGGCGTCGAGCCCAAGGGCGGCATCAAGAAGGAAGTCCAGCGACTGCTGTCGGTCGTGGGTCTCACCCCCGAGCACTACAACCGCTACCCGCACGAGTTCTCCGGCGGTCAGCGCCAGCGCATCGGCATCGCCCGCGCGCTCGCGCTCAACCCCAAGCTGGTCGTGGCGGACGAGCCGGTCTCCGCGCTGGACGTCTCGATCCAGGCCCAGGTCGTCAACCTGCTGGACGACCTCCAGCAGGAGCTCGGCCTGACGTACGTGATCATCGCGCACGACCTCTCGGTCGTCCGGCACGTCTCGGACCGGATCGCCGTGATGTACCTCGGCAAGATCGTCGAGCTGGCGGACCGCGAGTCGCTGTACAAGGCGCCGATGCACCCGTACACCAAGGCTCTGATGTCGGCGGTGCCGATCCCGGACCCGCGGCGCAAGAACGAGAAGAGCGAGCGCATCCTCCTCCAGGGGGACGTGCCGTCGCCGATCTCGCCGCCGAGCGGCTGCCGCTTCCACACGCGGTGCTGGAAGGCGACGCAGGTCTGCAAGACGACCGAGCCGAAGCTCGTGGAGCTGAAGCCCGGTCAGCAGGTCGCCTGTCACCACCCGGAGAGCTTCGAGGACCAGGCTCCGCAGGACACGGTCCTGCTGACGGTCGCGAAGCAGGCGGCGGAGCTCGTCGCGGACGAGGTGCTCGCGGAGTCCGCGGCGACGTCGGCCGCGGTGGCCGCGGAGCTGGAGACGCCGGAGGCGCCGGAGACCGCCGTCGAGGCCGGTTCCGACGCCCCGGACGCGCCGGAGGAATCGGCGACCGACTCCGAGAAGTAGTCGACGCGGTACCGAAGGCGGCGCGAACGTGCCGACACGTATGCCCCGGTGGCCAGGGAACTGGCCGCCGGGGCACACGTCTTGGTGGAGTCGGGGCCGGCCCGGAGCGCTCGTCGCACGCGGCGGTCGCGCCTTCCCGCCCGGCGCCGTCCTCGTCCGGGCACGGCGGTCCGGGGCTTCGTGACGCGGAGGACCTCGGCGCCGCACTTCCGTGTCGGCACTTCCGTGTCGCCACCTCCACCTCGGTCGCCGATGATCCGGAAGCCGATCGTCAGGAGTCACCCGGTGGATAGCCCGTGACGACTTGGCAAAGTCATGAACATGCCCGAACAGGAGCGTGCAGAGTCCTGCGTGTCCGTCCGATCGGCAACGACCGGCACACGTACGAAAGGGACGCTGATGGCACTCTCCCGTTCGGCACGTTTAGGGGCTCTCGCGACCGCGGTGGCCTCCTTCCTCCTCGTCGCGGCCTCCTCCGCCCCCACCCCGGGCGCCGAGGGCACCGGTGACACCTACTTCCCGCAGCTCGGCAACGGCGGCTTCGACGCCCGCCACTACGCCCTCGACGTGGCCTACGACCCCGACACCGACCGACTCGACGGCCGGACGACCCTCACCGCCCGCGCCACCCAGAACCTCTCCGCCTTCGACCTCGACCTCCAGAAGCTGGAGGTCACGCGGGTCGAGGTGAACGGCAGACGGGCCGCCTTCACGCGCGACGGCGACGAGATCCGCATCACCCCGCGCGCTGTCCTGCCCAAGGGCAGGAACTTCACGGTGACCGTCACGTACGGCGGCGTCCCCGAGGCGCTCAGCGGCCCGATCGTGTTCGGGTCGGACTACGGATGGATGAAGACCGCCGACGGTGTCTTCGTCGCCTGCGAGCCCAACGCCGCCTCCACCTGGTTCCCCTCCAGCGACCACCCGTCCGACAAGGCGACCTACGACATCCGCATCACGGCGCCCGAGGGCCTGACCGGGGTCTCCAACGGACGTCTCATATCGACCCGCGACAGGGGCGGCAAGACGGTCACGCACTGGCGCGAGAACCGGCCCATGGCCACCTATCTCGCGACCGCGACCATCGGGAAGTTCGACGTGAGGACCGGCCGGACGCCCGCCGGGACGCCCATCTACGTCGCCATCGACCCGGTGCTGGCGAACAGCAACAGCGTCGACGTGTACGGCGTCACGGCCGAGGCCACCGACTACTGGTCCCAGGTCTTCGGCCCGTACCCGTTCGAGGAGACCGGCGCGATCGTCGACGACATGCCGCAGGCGGGCTTCTCGCTGGAGGTGCAGTCGAAGCCCGCGTACTCGGCGGTGCGCTCGGAGTCGACCATCGTGCACGAGCTGGCCCACCAGTGGTTCGGCGACTCGGTCTCGGTGGACCGCTGGAAGGACATCTGGCTGAACGAGGGCTTCGCGACCTACGCCCAGTGGCTGTGGTCCGAGCACAAGGGCATCCGCTCGGCGCACGACTCGTTCGTCGCCGGGTACGACGCGCGGCCCGCGGACTCCGCGTTCTGGCAGATCACGGTCGCCGATCCGCAACGGGACACGATGTTCGCCTCGGCGGTCTACCAGCGGGGCGCGATGACGCTCCAGATGCTGCGCGAACGCATCGGAGACACCGCCTTCTTCAAGCTGCTGCCCGCGTGGACGAAGCTGCACAGGTACGGCAACGCCGACACCGCCGACTTCATCGCCCTCGCCGAGCGGATCTCCGGCCGGCAGCTCGACGACCTGTTCGGGACCTGGCTCTTCACCACGGGCAAGCCGACCGTCTAGCGCGCCCTCCGGCCGGCCGTCCACCGCCCTCTCCGTAAGGCGCGCACCCCACGGCAGGCGAGAATGTGGGGGTGTTCCAGCAACTGTTCAGCCCCTCCGTCCAGCACACGCTCGATCTGATCGGCATCTTCGTCTTCGCGATCTCCGGCTCCCTGCTGGCCGTCCGCAAGAACTTCGACGTCTTCGGGATAGCCGTCCTCGCGGAGATCACCGCGCTGGGCGGAGGGCTGCTGCGCGATGTGATCATCGGTGCGGTACCCCCGGCGGCCTTCACCGACCTGGGGTACTTCACCACTCCGCTCGTCGCCGCCCTGCTCGTGTTCTTCCTGCACCCGCAGGTGGAGCGCATCCAGGTCGGCGTGAACGTCTTCGACGCGGCCGGGCTCGGGCTGTTCTGTGTCACCGGCACCGTGAAGGCGTACGACTACGGGCTCGGACTGACCGCCTCGGCGGCCCTCGGTCTCGCGACCGCCGTGGGCGGCGGCGTGCTGCGGGACGTCCTCGCCAACGAGGTTCCCTCCCTGCTGCGCTGGGACCGCGACCTGTACGCGGTGCCCGCGATCGTCGGCGCCACGATGGTCGTGCTCTGCATCCGCTACGACGCGCTCACCCCCTTCACCAGCGGCCTGGCCGTGGTCATGGCGTTCGTCCTGCGGCTGTTCGCGATGCGGTACCACTGGCGGGCCCCGCGCGCGTGGAACCGTCGGTCGACGGTGCGCGAGGAGGAGAACGCCTGACCCGGCCGGTGCCGCCCGGCCCGTCGGCGCCGGACGTCCCGACCGGGCCTCCCGTGTCGACCAGGTCGGACGTGCCTCCCGTGTCCCGGGTGCCGTCCGGGGCACCCGCGCCCTCCGTCCCGGTCTCGAACCGGCGCGTGAGCCAGCCGAACACCTCCGGCAGCTGCGGTCGCCACAGCCCCATGTCGTGGCCGCCGGCGCTGCGTGGCAGGAGTACCACGTCCACGTTCGTCGGCGGCTCGGCGATCGCCTGGATCCGTGCGCCGGCCTCGTAGCCGTCGCCGGGCTCGCCCGAGAAGTAGAGGGCGATCCGGGGTGGCACGCGATGGGCGCGCAGCAGCAGCCAGGGATTGTTCCGCCGGCGCAGCTCAGGGTTCCGTCCGGCGATCGAACTGCGTTCACCCTTGGGGTCGTTGTAGCCGGACAGGCTCACCGCGGCCCGGTAGCGGTCGGGATGGGCGACGGCCAGCTTGGTGGCGCAGTGCGCCCCGGCGGAGTATCCGGCGGTCGCCCAGCCGTCCGGGGCGGACTCGGCGCGGAAGTTGTCCGTGACCATTCTCGGCACGTCGACGCTGAGCCAGCTCTCCGCGTTCACCGTGCCCGGGACGTTCGCGCATCCCGTGTCCGCCCGGGCCAGCAGGTTGGTGCGCGGGGCGACCAGGATGAACGGCGCGACGCGCCCGTCGCGCATCATCGGCAACAGCTGCTCGTGGACCCTGAGCGACCCGAACCACGCCTTCGCGGAGCCCGGGTAGCCCGGCAGCAGTTCCACCACGGGGAACCTCCTGTCGCGGTAAGCGGGTTCGCCGTACTGCGGCGGCAGCCAGACGTAGACCTCCGCGTTCACCCCCGACACGCGTCCCCGCAGGTCGGTGACGAGCACCCCGCCGGCCTGTCGCATGGTCCGCCCGTTCGCCCGCCGGAAGTCCTGCCGCATCCGGGGCAGGCTCTCCGGCGCGATGCCCCCGGTGCCGTCGGGGCCGAGGTCGGCCGCCCGCTGGACGTGGTCGCCGGTCCCGAGGAGATCGGCCCAGTCGTCGTACAGGCTGTTGGCGTTGTTCACGAGGACGAAGATCAGGCTGATCGCCGTGCCCTGGACGAACAGGAGCATCAGGAGCCGCGCCGCGCCCCGCAGAGGCGCCGGTCCGGGTACCCGGGACCACAGGGCCAGGGGCAACGCGAGCGCGACGGCGCACAGCGCGATCGTGGTCAGGAGGAACGGTGTCCCGGTGAGGCTCATGTCCTTTCAGAGGAGAAGCCGGACCGATTGGTTACGGGTCAATGCGGACACTTGACAGGAAATTGCCAATTTTTCACTCGTTGGGCGGGGCTGCGAGCGTTCGAACGTCGGCGGCAAGCGAAAGCTACCGCTTAGTAATTTCCTGTTGTACCGTTCACGTATGCCAGAAGCAGCTTCGGTACAGGCCGTACGGGCCACGATCGGCGACAGCGAGTTCGACCGGGACACCGCGGTCACCCTGCGCGAGACCGGCGTCTACGACGTCGAACTCTCCGCCGGGTGGACCATCATCACCGCCGTCAACGGCGGCTACCTGCTGGCCGTCCTCGGCCGCGCGTTGGCCGACGCCCTCCCGCACCCCGACCCGTTCACCGTCTCCGCGCACTACCTGACCGCGTCCCAGCCGGGTCCCGCGGTCGTGCGCACGGACGTCGTACGCACCGGCCGCACGCTGTCGACCGGACAGGCGTCGCTCTTCCAGTACGACGACCAGGGCCGCGAGATCGAACGGATCCGCGTACTCGCCTCCTACGGCGATCTCGACACCCTGCCCGACGACATCCGGACGACCGCGCGGCCGCCCGCCTTCCCGCCCATGGACCAGTGCTTCGGTCCGCAGGACGCGCCCGCCCCGATCCCCGGCAGCTCGGCGATCACCGACCGGCTGTTCCTCAAGCTCGACCCCTCCACCCTGGGCTGGGCGCTCGGCGCCCCGTCCGGGAAGGGCGAGATGCGGTCCTGGTTCGGACTCGCCGACGGCCGTGACGCCGACCCGCTCTCGCTGCTCCTCACGGTCGACGCCCTGCCGCCGACGGCCTTCGAGATCGGCCTGTCCGGCTGGGTGCCGACCGTGGAGCTGACCGTGCACGTGCGCTGCCGCCCGGCGCCCGGCCCGCTGCGGGTGTCGATCACCACCCGCAACCTCGCCGGGGGCTTCCTGGAGGAGGACGCGGAGGTCTGGGACAGCGCGGACCGCCTGGTCGCCCAGTCCCGGCAGCTCGCCCGCGCGCGCCTGGGCTGACCCACCGCGCGCCCCCGGTCCGGGCCGCGCCTCACCGGTCGGGGTGAGGCGCGGCCCTACGTCCTCTCCGGCCGTGAGCCGTCACGCCCTCGCCGGCGAGACCCCGGCCCGGCGGACCTCCGGCAGCGGCCGGCGGCCCGTCCAGGCGGCCAGCCGCTCGTAGGCGCCGGCTCCCTCGGGGGCGGACTCCACCGGGCCGAAGGGCAGCTCGGGGTCGTCGCGCCCCTCGTCGGGCAGCACGCGGGCGGCGATCGCGAGCGCGAACTCGGCCAGTTCCGGGTCGAGTCCGAGCGGCCGGCCGAGAGCCTCGGAGAGGTCCCAGGTGTGGGTGACGGCCTCCATCACGTACCCGGCGAGGGCGACCCGGCCGGGGGCCTCACCCCAGGGCACCCGCACCAGCGCCTCCAGCCGGGCATCGTCCGCCCAGGCCCTGCCGACCTCCGCCGCGGCCTCGTCGTACGCCGCGCTCCAGCCGTCGTCCGGCACGCCGTCGGCGAACGGCCGCACCGCCAGCCCGTCGCCGCCGGACCCGATCACGGCGATCCGCCGGGTGCCGCCGACGATGTGCGACAGCAACGTCCGTACGTCGTACTCGGCGCACGGGGTGGCCCCGGCCAGCCCCTCCGGCCGGACCGTCCCGATCAGCGAGGCGAGCTGCCCGGCGGCGCGGGTGTACAGGGGGCGGGGGTCCATGGCGTTCATGAGAGGCCTCTTCCGTGGTGGCTCGGGATCCGGTGCCCTCGGCTCCGGTGTGCCCTCACCCTCACCTCATAACCTGACAGTTTCCGTCAACATTTGCGGCGGCGTTCCGGCGGGCGCGATCCTGGGCGCGTGAAGTCCGACCGGCTGCTCTCGATCCTCCTGCTGCTCCAGACCCGCGGCCGCGTCCCGGCGCGTGAACTCGCCGACCGGCTGGAGGTGTCGGTGCGCACCGTCTACCGGGACGTCGAGGCGCTGTCCGCCTCCGGCGTCCCGGTCTACGCCGAACGCGGGCGGCACGGCGGCATCGAACTGCTCGCCGGATTCCGTACGGACGTCACGGGACTGACCGCGGACGAGTCCCGAGCGCTGTTCGTCCTGGCCGCGCAGGGCGCGCACGCGGCCCTCGGACTCGACGCGGCCCTCGGTTCCGCACTGCGCAAGGTGATGGCCGCGCTGCCCGAGCCCTTCCGGCCGGCCGCGGAGGTCACCAGCCGGCGGGTCCTCGTCGACGCCACCCGCTGGAAGGGCGGGCCCCGGCGGGCCGTCGACCTCGAGGTGCTGCAGGACGCGGTCTTCACCGACCGCCGGCTGCGGCTGCGCTACCGGCACGGCGGGGACACCCGATCTCGCGTGTACACCGTCGACCCGTACGGGCTCGTCTCCAAGGCTGGTGTCTGGTACCTGGTCGCCGACCGGCGCGGCGGGCCGCGGCTGTTCCGTGCCGACCGGATCGGCGCGGCCACGCTCCTGCCGGATCCGGTGCGGCGCAGGCCCGGTGTCGAACTGGCCGACGCCTGGGAGGTGTTGCGCCGCCAGGTGGAGGAGCGGCCAGGGGGCTTCGACGTCACGGTCCGGGTACGGCGTTCCCGTCTCGACATGTTCGTGCGGCTCAACGCGGCCACCCTCGTGGAGCTGCCCGAGGACGACGGCGCGAGCGAGTGGGTGACCGCGCGCCTCTCCCACGGCTCGGTCCGGGAGGTCCGCACCCTGCTGTCCTTCGGGGACGCGGTGGAGGTCCTCGCGCCGGCCGAGGCGCGGGAGGAACTGGCCGCGACCGCCGCCGCCGTCAGCGCGGTGTACGCGGGGGGTTGAGCCCTTCTCCGGGCGCGCTTCGCACAGCAAGGCACAGCCGTGGCACAGCGCGGCCCTACGTGGATCTGGTGCTCTGGCCCCCCGCCCGGCCGGCTTTCGCCGTGCGGTTCACGTGACCTGACCGGGAGTTGCCCCATGAACCGTCGTGCACGACTCGTCCCCGTCGTCGCCCTCCTCGTGCTCTCGCCCCTGGCGGCGGCCTGTGGCTCGGGCGACGCGTCGTCCTCGGACGGCGGGACCACCGACGGCCGGAACTGCGCGCGCCCCTCCGGGATGCCGAGCGGCGCCTCCGGACGCCCCGGCGGCGCCCCCTCGGGCATGCCCACCGGGAAGGCGCCCTCCGGCGATCCGTCGGGCATGCCGAGCGGTGGACCCGGTGGCGGTCCGGGCGGCGGCTGCGGCGGCCCCGGCGGCGGCGGGCAGGCGGGGCAGGGGCAGCCGACCGCGCAGGGCTGACGCACCGACAGCGCGCCTTCGTGCGACACGGTACGGAGGCGCTGAGCGGTTCGAGGCGCGGGGTGCGGGGGTGCGGGGGTGCGCGGGGCGCGGGACGGAGGGGGAAGGCGCGGGGGAGGGGGAGTGCCCGGTGGACAGGGAGGCGCGGGGTCGCGGGGGAGCGGTCAGCCGAGCCAGTGGTGGCGGCCGATGCTGATCAACCGCATCTGGCGGCTCGCCGTCCGGGCCACCCGCTCGCGCTCCGCCTCGGACCCGTCCAGCGCCTCCAGGAACGCCGAGGCCGCCATCAGCATGTGGTCGACGTACAGGCCCGCGAGCATCAGCAGGTCGTCGTCGTTCCACCCCCTGGACTCGGGATGTTCGGCCAGCGCGTCCTTCACCTCCTCGGCGAACCGGGCCAGTTGCTCGCGGATCGCCTCCCGTACCGACTGGACACCGCCGTGCCGCTCGCGCGCGATGAAGCGGACGTGCGCGGGGTGGGCCGCGACGTGGTGGGCGATCAGTTCGACGGCCCGGCCGATGCGCTCGTCGCTGTCCCCCGCCGCCGACACGATGTCCTCGATCATCGGGTGCAGGCTGCCGAGCGCCTCCTCGACCAGGGCGACACCGAGATCCGCCGTCGAGCGGAAGTGCCGGTAGAAGGCCGTCGGGGCGACCCCGACGCCGCGGGTGACCTCGCGCAGCCCCAGGCTGCTCAGGCTCTGTTCCTCCAGCAGCCCCAACGCGGCGTCCAGCAGCGCCTGTCGGGTCTTCTGCTTCTGCGCCTGGCGGATGCCGAGAGTGTGACTCATGCCATGCAGTTAACAACTGTTCTCTCGAATTTTAAAGCCGAGCGCGCGCTAGACTCTGGAGTCAGTGAACAACTGTTACTACAACCGTTCACCGAGTCGTCGGGTCCCGGAAACGACCGGGCCTCACCATCGAGGTCCCGGGCGGTCCGGGACGGGACTACGAGACTTCTTCGAGAGGCATCACATGCTGTTCCTCGTCGCCGCACTCCTGCTGATGGGCGTCGTCATGGGCTCCGTGGCCCACGCGCCGCTGTCCGTCAGCCTCGTCGCCGCGGCCCTCATCGGCGTCTGGCTGGCCGTCTTCGCGCTGCGTGAGCGCAACAGCCGCCGGCGTCACCCCTCCGTCAACTGACCTCCGGTCCGGCACCTTTGCCGACCGGCCGTCGGTTCCGCACCTGCACCGACTGACCGTTGGGAGCTGATTCACGTCATGGAACTCACCGCTCGCACCACCGGCACGACTCGCACCGCTCGTACCACCGGCACCACTCGCCCCGGTGACACCGGCAGTACCGCCGGAACCGCCGGAACCGCCGAGGTCTCCGCCACCACGCGTCGGTCCGCCGTCCGGGACGCGGACGGAATGGCCGTGGCGTCCTTCATCCTCGGCCTCCTCGGCCTCCTGGTGCTGAACGTCTTCCTGGGCCCCATCGCCATCGTCCTCGCCTCCGTCGCCCTCTGGCGCGGTACGGCCCGCCGGGGGCGCGCCTTCCTCGGCCTCGGTCTGGGAATCGCCGACCTCGTCGTCCTGGCCGCCTTCATGCAGTTCGACAACACGGTGTCCTGGAGCCTCTGAGCCGGGCGCGCGACGACCGGGCTCCGGAGCGGGCCGCCCGCGGCCGAGCCGGGCGTGCGGGCCGCTTCCCAGGAGGGTCCGCGCCGGGTCGGGGAGGACGCCCCGGGCCCGCGCGCGAGCCGGAGCGCGCGGCCGTGCCGGTGGGGGCCGAGGCGGGGGACGGCGGGCCCGTAGAATCGGGCGCATCATGGCTTACCTCGACCACGCCGCGACCACCTCCATGCTCCCCGAGGCCGTAGAGGCTCTGACCGCCCAACTGAGCGTCACGGGCAACGCCTCCTCCCTCCACGCCGCCGGCCGTCGCGCCCGGCGGACGGTCGAGGAAGCCCGCGAGACCCTGGCGGACGCCCTCGGCGCCCGCCCCAGCGAGGTGGTCTTCACCTCCGGCGGCACCGAGGCCGACAACCTCGCGGTGAAGGGCCTGTACTGGTCCCGGAGGGACGCAGACCCGGCCCGCACCCGGGTCCTCGCGAGCCCCGTGGAGCACCACGCCGTCCTCGACGCGGTCCACTGGCTCGGCGAGCACGAGGGCGCCACGGTCGAGTACCTGCCCGTCGACGCGTACGGCCGCGTCCACCCCGACACCCTGCGGGAGGCCGTGGCCCGCAACCCCGACGACGTCGCCCTCGCCACGGTCATGTGGGCCAACAACGAGATCGGCACCATCATGCCGGTTCGTGAACTGGCCGATGTGGCGGCCGAGTTCGGCATCCCGCTGCACGCCGACGCGGTCCAGGCCTTCGGCCAGATCCCGGTCGACTTCGCCGCCTCGGGACTCGCCGCCATGACGGTGTCCGGCCACAAGGTCGGCGGCCCCTACGGGATCGGCGCGCTGCTGCTGGGCCGCGAGTACAGCCCGGTGCCCGTGCTGCACGGCGGCGGACAGGAGCGCCATGTCCGCTCCGGCACGCTCGACGTGCCCGCGATCGCGTCCTTCGCGGTCGCCGGACGGCTGGCCGCCGAGCGGCACGAGTGGTTCGCCCGCGAGATCGGCGCCCTGCGCGACGACCTGGTCGACGCCGTCCGCGCGGCCGTGCCCGACGCGATCCTCGGCGGCGACCCGGCCCCCGGCGGCCGGCTGCCCGCCAACGCGCACTTCACGTTCCCGGGCTGCGAGGGCGACTCGCTGCTCCTGCTGCTCGACGCCCAGGGCATCGAGTGCTCCACCGGCTCGGCGTGCACGGCGGGTGTGGCCCAGCCGAGCCACGTCCTGCTGGCCACCGGCACCGACCCGGACCTCGCCCGGGGGACCCTGCGCTTCTCGTTCGGCCACACCTCCACGGCGGCCGACGTCGAGGCGGTGGCCCGTGCGATCCGCCCGGCGGTGGAACGGGCTCGGGCGGCGGGTCTCACCTGACGCTCCCCGGGCCCGGGGAGCGTCCTCGCGCCCCCGTCAGGCGGACGCCGTCCGGGCCCGTCGTACGAGCCGCAGATACCGGTCCCAGTCCCAGTGCTTCCCGGGGTCCGTGTGGTCCGTGCCCGGCACCTCCACGTGCCCGACGATGTGTTCGCGGTCCACGGGAATGCCGTACCGCGCGCATATCCCGGCCGTCAGCCGCGCCGAGGACTCGTACATCGCGTCCGTGAACGACGAGGCCCGGTCGACGAAACCCTCGTGCTCGATGCCGACACTGCGTTCGTTGTACGCGCGGTTCCCCGCGTGGAACGCCACGTCCAGCTCGCGGATCATCTGCGTGACCCGGCCGTCCTTGCGGACCACGTAGTGCGCGGCCGCTCCGTGCTCCGGGTCCTGGAAGACCCGCACCGCGCTCGCGAAACTGCCCTGGGTGACATGGACGACCACCCGGTCTATCGCGTAGTCGTCGGGACGGTCGGCCCGCCGCCAGTTCGCCGCCGACGCCGCCACCCACCGCGCGCCCCGGAAGTCCACCGCTCCCGCGACCCGTGGTTTCTCCACGCCAGGGAGCCGCCACCACAGGTGCGACAGCTTCTCCCGGGCGAGCCCGGCCGTGGTCGCGGCGGCCAGCACACCACCGATGAGGACCGCCCGGCGCCCGACCGGGCGGTCCGTGTCCCCGGCTGCCGCGCCGGTCACGCGGCCCCGTGGCTTCGCCTTTTTCTCCCCCATGCGATCTTCAACGGATACTCGCGGGCTCCGGTTCCCGCGGCCCCGTACCCTGAAGGGGTTATGACTGACACCTCGCAGCGCCCCCTCCGCGTCCTCGCCGCCATGTCGGGCGGCGTCGACTCCGCCGTAGCCGCCGCCCGTGCCGCCGAGGCCGGGCACGACGTGACGGGCGTGCACCTCGCGCTCTCGGCGAACCCGCAATCGTTCCGGACCGGCGCGCGTGGCTGCTGCACCATCGAGGACTCGCGCGACGCCCGCCGGGCGGCCGACGTCATCGGCATCCCGTTCTACGTCTGGGACCTCGCCGACCGCTTCCGCGAGGACGTGGTCGACGACTTCGTCGCCGAGTACGAGGCGGGCCGTACCCCGAACCCGTGCCTGCGCTGCAACGAGAAGATCAAGTTCGCCGCCCTGCTCGACAAGGCGCTCGCGCTCGGCTTCGACGCGGTCTGCACCGGCCACTACGCCCAGGTGACCGTCCGCGAGGACGGCACCCGCGAACTCCACCGCGCCTCCGACATGGCCAAGGACCAGTCGTACGTCCTCGGTGTGCTCGACGACCGCCAGCTCGCCCACGCCCTGTTCCCGCTCGGCGACACCGTCACCACCAAGGACGAGATCCGCGCCGAGGCCGAGCGCCGGGGCCTGGCGGTCGCCAAGAAGCCCGACTCCCACGACATCTGCTTCATCGCCGACGGCGACACGCAGGGCTTCCTGGCGAGCAGGCTGGGCAAGGCGGAGGGCGACATCGTCGACGAGGCCGGGGCGGTCATCGGCTCCCACGAAGGCGCGTTCGGCTTCACGATCGGGCAGCGCAAGGGCCTGCGCATCGGCACTCCCGCCGCCGACGGCAAGCCGCGCTACGTCCTGGACATCTCCCCGGTGAACAACACGGTGACGGTCGGCCCGGCCGCCTCCCTGGACGTGTCCGCCCTGACCGCGATCAAACCCCGCTGGTGCGGCGCGGCCCCGGCCGGCCCCGGCGTCTACACCGCCCAGCTCCGCGCCCACGGCGGCGAGACCGAGGTGAGCGCCGAACTGGTCGGCGACATCCTGGAGGTCCGCTTCACCGAGCCGGTCCGCGGCGTGGCCCCGGGCCAGGCGATCGTGCTGTACGAGGGCACACGGGTGGTCGGCTCGGCGACGATCGCGGCGACCACGCGCGCGACCGCGGACGTCTGAACCGTCCGGACCGAGAACGGCCTTCCGGCACGTCCTGGTCCGGGGAGGGCCTAGTCCCCCGCCCCGAAGAACTCCGCCAGCACCGGCGCGAGCACCAGCGGGTCGACCATGTGGGTCTGTCCCGCCAGGGTGCGGTACGAGCCGTCCGGCGCCGCCTCCGCGACGCTCCGGGCCGCTCGACGCATCCAGGCGGGGCTCGCGTCCCCGGCGACCGACAGCAGCGGCACGGAGAGGGCGGCCAGCCGCTCGCGGGGCACCCGGCTGTCGCCCAGCGCGGCGTTGTCGTACGCCAGGGTCGGCGCGATGGCCTCCATGCCGGGCCAGGCGTGGGACATGCGCACCCCGGAGATCATCTCCGGGGGCGTGCCCACGAGGGCCAGGAACAGTTCGACCGCGTCGCCCCGCCGGTCCTGGCCGAGCAGCTCGGTCAGCCGCTCGGTGTACTCGGCGCGCGCCTTGTCGGCCGCGTCGTCGACGGCGAACGGCGTCTCGTAGACCGCGACCTGGCGGACGGGCAGCCCACTCGCCGCCGCCTCCAGGGCCAGCGCGCCGCCCGACGAGATGCCGTAGAGCGCGGCGGTGCCCCCGAAGACGTCGATCAGCGCCGCGATGTCCTCGACCTCCCTGGCCACCGCGAAGGGCGCGGTGTCGCCGCTGCCGCCGCGGCCCCGCCGGTCGTAGGTGATCGCGCCGAAGCGGTCCGAGAGGGCCTGGGCGAGGGGGGCCAGCGTGGCGCCCGTGCACATGGCGCCGCCGACCAGGACGACGGTCGGGCCGTCACCGTGGCGTTCGTACGCGATGGGGGTCCCGTCGCGCGAGATGGTCTTCTTGTCCATGTCCGTAGAGACTGCCGGGCGGGCGCGGACTCATCGCGTCACCACGCCCGTGTCCGCCCCGGACTCAGGAATCGTCCACCGTCACCTCGTAGAAGCAGAGGTGGTCCTTGATCTCGGCGACCTCGGGCTCGGGATCGGGATAGGCCCACACCAGATCGGCCGCGTCGGGACGCGACCAGTAGGACGCGGTGCCCTTGAACGGGCAGTACGTGTGGGTGTCGGAGGGCGTCAGCAGGTCCAGGCGGACGTCCTCGGGCGGGAGGTAGTAGCGCACCGGGCAGCCGGTCTCGCGCAGCACCAGGGGGCGGTCGCTCTCCGCCAGGACCTGGTCGCCCCGCACGACGCGGACCCGCCGCGCGCTCTGTTCGACGGTGATCGTGTGTCCTTCGGCCATACCCTCACAGCGCTCACGGGCCCCGATTCGTTCCCGAGTACGGTGAGCGCATGAACATCTGCGTCTTCCTCTCCGCCGCCGATCTGGACGAGCGTTACACCCGCCCCGCGCGGGAGTTCGCCGAACTCCTGGGCAAGGGGGGTCACACCCTGGTGTGGGGAGGATCCGACGTCGGGCTGATGAAGGTGGTCGCCGACGGCGTGCAGGAGGCCGGTGGGCGGCTGGTGGGCGTCTCCGTGGACTTCCTGGCCGCCAAGGCCCGCCCGGCTGCCGACGAGATGGTGGTCGCCCGTGACCTGGCCGAGCGCAAGGCGCTGCTGCTGGCGAAGGCCGACGCGGTGGTCGTCATGGTCGGCGGCACCGGGACCCTCGACGAGGCGACCGAGATCCTGGAGCTGAAGAAGCACGGCAAGACCGAGAAGCCGGTGGTCCTGCTGAACACGGCGGGCTTCTACGACGGCCTCAAGCAGCAGTTCCTCCGCATGGACGCCGAGGGCTTCCTGCCGCTGCCGCTCACCGACCTGGTGTTCTTCGCCGAGGAGCCGGTGGGGGCACTGGCCTACCTGGAGGAGAGCTTCGGTACCGCGTGACGGCCGGGCGTCGAGCCCCGGAATGCCTCGCGGTACCCGGTTCGAGGCCGTGACCCGGTGATGCGAGCATGGCGTCCATGGCTACACATGTGATCACCGGCGCCGGTTCCGGCATCGGCGCGGCCGTCGCCCGCCGCCTGCACGCGCGCGGGGACGAACTCGTGCTCCACGCGCGCGACGCCGGCCGCGCGAAGGAACTGGCCGCCGCGTTCCCCGGGGCGAAGACCCTGGTCGGCGACCTCGCGGACCCCGACAAGCTCTCCTGGGCGTTCTCGCACCAGGTGCTCCCCGGCCGTGTCGACTCCCTGCTGCACATCGCGGGCGTGGTCGACCTCGGCCCGGTGGGCGAACTCACCCCGAAGACCTGGCGCCACCAGCTCAACGTCAACCTGATCGCCCCCGCCGAGCTGACCCGCCACTTCCTGCCGCAGCTGCGCCTCGCCCAGGGGCACGTGCTCTTCGTCAACTCCGGCGCGGGTCTGAACGCGGGCCCCGACTGGTCCGCCTACGCCGCCTCCAAGCACGGTCTGAAGGCCCTCGCGGACTCCCTGCGCCACGAGGAGCACCCGGCCGGTGTCCGGGTGACCTCCGTCTACCCCGGCCGCACCGCGAGCCCGATGCAGGCCAAGGTCCACCAGCAGGAGGGCAAGGAGTACGACGCCGCGAAGTGGATCGACCCGGAGTCGGTCGCGACGACCATCCTGATGGCGCTCGACCTGCCGAGGGACGCCGAGGTCAACGACCTGACGGTGCGCCCGGGCGGCTGATCCCCCCGAGGGATTCCGTAGGCTTCCCGGGTGAGCGAAAACAGCGAGTTCAGGTTCGGTTCCGCCACCGGGGTCGGGTCCATGCCGGGCGGTGACGCGCGGGAGGCCGCGAAGACCGTCACCGGTTCCTTCGACGACTTCCCGTTCCTCGCCGAACTGCCGGCGCGGGGCCCCGGCGCGGACATGATCGGCCGGACCGCGGGGATGCTCGTCGAGCTCTTCGCGCGCGTGGAGCCCAGCGGCTGGCGGCTCGGGGACCGGCCGGGCCGGGACACCCTGCGGGCCAGGTCGTGGCTGGGGGAGGACCTCGACGCGCTGGAGGAGTTCACCCAGGGGTACGAGGGCCCGCTGAAGGTGCAGGCGGTCGGCCCCTGGACCCTCGCCGCCGCACTGGAGCTGAGGAACGGTCAGTCCGTCCTCTCCGACCAGGGCGCCCGCCGGGACCTCGCGGGCTCGCTCGCCGAGGGACTGCGCCTCCACCTCGACGACGTACGGCGGCGGGTCCCCGGGGCGGAGATCGTCCTGCAGCTCGACGAGCCCTCCCTCGTCGCCGTGCTCCGCGGCCAGGTGCAGACCGCCAGCGGGTACCGCACCCACCGGGCCGTGGACCGCCAGGTCGTCGAGGCCACGCTCCGGGACGTCGTCGGGGCGCACCGGGGCGGTCCCGTCGTGGTCCACTCCTGCGCGCCGGACGTCCCCTTCGCGCTGCTCCGGCGGGCGGGGGCGGCGGGGATCTCGTTCGACCTCTCGCTGCTCACCGAGCGTGACGACGACGCCATCGGGGAGGCGGTCGAAGGCGGTACGCGTCTGTTCACCGGTGTCATCCCCGGCGTGGACGTCCCATTGTCGGACCCTGCCGGTAGCGTCATGGGTGTCAGGACGCTGTGGCGCAGGCTGGGGCTGCGGCCGGGTCTCCTCGCGGAGTCGGTCACGCTCACTCCGTCGTGCGGACTCGCGGGGGCCTCCCCCGACTTCGCGCGCAGGGCGCTGGCCCACTGCGTCCGGGCGGCGAGATCCCTCGCGGACAACCCTGAGTAACGGGAGGACACAACGGTGGCCGGCGAAGAGTACGCAGAGCCCACATCGGTACCCGCCGGGGCACGGGAGCGGCACGCGCAGCTCGCCGAGCAGATCGAGGAGCACCGCTTCCGGTACTACGTGAACGACGCGCCGGTGGTCAGCGACGCCGAGTTCGACCGACTGCTGCGCTCCCTGGAGGCGCTGGAGGAGGAGTACTCCGAGCTGCGCACGCCCGACTCGCCGACCCAGAAGGTCGCCGGGGCGTACACCACGGAGTTCACCTCGGTCCAGCACCGGCAGCGCATGCTGTCGCTCGACAACGCCTTCTCCGACCTGGAGCTGGCCGCCTGGGCCGAGCGCGTCGCCAAGGACGTGGGAACCTCCGGGCACCACTTCCTGTGCGAGCTGAAGGTCGACGGTCTCGCGGTCAACCTCACGTACGAGCGCGGCCGCCTCACGCGCGCGGCGACCCGCGGCGACGGCCGCACGGGCGAGGACATCACCCCCAACGTCCGTACGATCGCCGAGATCCCGGACCGGCTGACCGGCGACGACGTCCCGGACCTCGTGGAGATCCGCGGCGAGGTCTACTTCCCGATGGAGAAGTTCGAGGAGCTCAACGCCCGGCTGGTGGAGGCGGGCGACAAGCCCTTCGCCAACCCGCGCAACGCGGCGGCCGGTTCACTGCGCCAGAAGGACCCGCGGGTCACCGCGAGCCGCCCGCTCCACATGGTCGTCCACGGCATCGGCGCCCTGGAGGGCTTCGAGGGACTGGGCCGGCTCTCCGAGGCCTACGGCCTGCTGCACACCTGGGGACTGCCGACCACCCGGTACGCCAAGGTGGTCGACGACCTCGACGGCGTACGGGAGTTCATCGCGTACTACGGGGAGAACCGCCACTCCGTGGAGCACGAGATCGACGGGGTCGTGGTCAAGCTCGACGAGATCCCCCTCCAGGGCAGGCTGGGTTCCACCGCGCGCGCACCGCGCTGGGCGATCGCCTGGAAGTACGCGCCCGAGGAGGTCAACACCAAGCTCGTCAACATCCGTGTCGGCGTGGGGCGTACGGGCCGGGTCACCCCGTACGCGCAGGTCGAGCCGGTCACGGTCGCCGGTTCGGAGGTCGAGTTCGCCACCCTGCACAACCAGGAGGTGGTGAAGGCCAAGGGCGTCCTCATCGGGGACACGGTGGTGCTGCGCAAGGCCGGTGACGTCATCCCGGAGATCCTCGGCCCGGTCGCCGACCTGCGGGACGGCAGTGAGCGGGAGTTCGTGATGCCGGCCGACTGCCCGGAGTGCGGGACACCGCTGCGCGCCATGAAGGAGGGGGACATCGATCTGCGGTGCCCCAACGGCCGTAGCTGTCCGGCCCAGTTGAGAGAGCGCGTCTCCTACCTCGCGGGCCGGGAGTGCCTCGACATCGACCACTTCGGAGGTGTCGCGGCGGCGGCGCTCACGCGGCCGCTGGGGCCGACGGACCCGCCCCTGGTCGACGAGGGGGACCTCTTCGACCTGACGGTCGAGCAGTTGCTCCCCATCAGGGCGTACGTCCTCGACCAGGACAGCGGTCTGCCCAAGCGGGACCCGAAGACCGGCGAGGAGAAGGTCGTCACGGTCTTCGCCAACCAGCAGGGCGAGCCCAAGAAGAACACGCTCGCCCTGCTGGACAGGATCGCCGAGGCCAGGAACCGCCCGCTCGCCCGGTTCATCAACGGACTCTCCATCAGGCACGTCGGCCCGGTGGCGGCCGAGGCGCTGGCCCGCCGGTTCCGCTCCATCGACCGCATCGAACAGGCCACCGAGGAGGAGTTGGCGGCCGTCGACGGAGTCGGTGGGATCATCGCGGCCTCGGTCAAGGCCTGGTTCACGGAGGACTGGCACCGCGAGATCATCCGCAAGTGGAAGGCCGCCGGAGTTCCGCTGGAGGACGAGGGCGCGGGCGAGGACGAGGGACCCGGCCCGCTCGAAGGGCTGACGGTCGTCGTCACGGGAACGCTCGAACACCACACCCGGGACGGCGCGAAGGAGGAACTGCAGAGCCGCGGAGCGAAAGTGACCGGTTCTGTTTCGAAGAAGACATCTTTTGTCGTAGTGGGTGACAATCCTGGATCGAAGTACGACAAGGCCATGCAGTTGAAGGTTCCGGTCCTGAACGAGGAGGGTTTCGCGGTCCTTCTCGGACAAGGGCCGGAAGCGGCGGCGGAAGTCGCGCTTCCGATCGAGGAATAGCGGTTGAAGGCCACCCGTTCGGCGCATATCAGTTGCATACGGGTGGCCAGGTCGTAATCGGGCGACCGTCGACGACCGCTGCCCGTGGAAGCCTTCTGCGGCCTACTGTTGACGTGTGCGCCCGCCGTGCCCGGCCGCGGTCGGTGCAACCCCCTCGTCCGCACGAGCCGGGGGAATGGCTTTTCGAACGCGGCACCGTTGGCCGTTGTCGCCGGCAGCGGACCGCGTGGCGTGGGCACCGCCGGCAGTGAGAGGGACGGGAATGGAACCGACCGAGAGCGCCGCCCCCGACTCACGGCTGCGCCTGCGCCGGACCGGCGCGTGGCTGGCAGGCCTGAGGACGGGGCGGCCTTCGGAGCGCCCCGCCCCGAGCGGGCTCGGCGCCGCGCCGCTCCCCGGACCCACCTTCCCCGGCCGCCTCGCCATCGAGCGCGGATCGGACCTGCCCGGCCTCGACTCCGAACGCCACGCGTCCTGGCCCGCGCTGCCCTCGGCGGTCGTGGCCACCGCCGCGTTCGTCCTGGGCGCCGGTTTCTACCGGGCGTTCACCGACCACCACGCGCTCTTCCCGTGCGGCACGGTCGGCTGGTCGCTGGCGCTGCTGACCGGCGTCATCGTCGGCCACCTCGTCGCCCTGGGCCGCGTCCGCTGGTGGGGCGGCACCGGCTCCGGAGCGGCACTCACCCTCTCCGTCCTGCTCCTCTACGGCTGGGTCGCGGCCGGAATGGTCAGCCTGACCGTCGTCGTCCTGGTCGGCATGGCCCGCCGCAACCGCTGGCGGCAGGGCCTCCTGCACGGCGCGGCCGACATCCTCGGCATCGGCGCGGGAGCCCTGGTCCTCGCCTCGTTCGGACGGTTCCCGAGCGTCGAGACGCCCTGGGACCCCGCGACCTGGACCTTCTACGCCGCGCCCCAGGTGGTGCTGGTCGCCGGCGCCTACCTCGCCGTCACCCGCGTCCTGCTCTGGTACCTGCACGCGCCGCGCGGCGGCGGCCTGCCCACCGTCGCCCGTACGGCCCTGGCCCGACAGGGGCTCGTCGCCGTGGCGCTGCTCGGCATCGCGCCCCTGGTCTGTGTCGTCGCGGTGGCCCAGCCGATACTGCTGCCGCTGTTCTCGATCCCGCTCATCGCCCTCGACTCCACCCTGTGGATAGCCCGCGCGCGGGCCGAGGAGCAACTGCGTGACCCGCTGACCGGACTGCCCAACCGTCAGTGGCTGCTGGAGCGCACCTGGACCGCGCTGGACGACGCCGAGCGCATCGGCGCCCGCTCCGCGCTGATGCTGATCGACCTGGACCGGTTCCGGTCCGTGAACGACACCCTGGGGCACCTCGCCGGTGACCGGCTGCTCCTCCAGATAGCCGACAGACTGCGGCTCGCCCTGCCGCGCGGGGCGGAGGCCGCGCGGCTGGGCGGGGACGAGTTCGCCGTCTTACTGCCGGTCGCGGACTCCACGACCTCGGCCACCCGGGTCGCCCGCGGTCTCGTCGCCGCCCTCGGCTCGCCGCTCGACCTCGACGGGCTCACCCTCGTCCTGGAGGCCAGCGCCGGGCTCGCCGTCTTCCCCGACCACGCCCTCGACGCCGAGGGACTGCTGCAACGGGCGGACGTCGCGATGTACCAGGCGAAGCGGGACCGCACCGGCGTGGAGGTGTACGAGTCCAAGCGGGACTCCAACACCCCCGACCGGCTGGGCCTGCTGGGCGACCTGCGCCGGGCCCTGGACGCGGGCGACGTGGAACTCCACTACCAGCCCAAGGTCCGTTTCGACGGACAGGTGGCCGGACTCGAGGCACTGGTCCGCTGGGTGCACCCCGAGCGCGGCAAGGTACCGCCGGACGAGTTCATCGCCATCGCCGAGTCCTCCGGGCTGATGCCCCACCTCACGGAGTACGTCCTGGAGACGGCCCTCGGACAGGTCGCGCGCTGGCGTGCCCAGGGCCTGTACGTGCCGGTCGCGGTGAACGTGTCGCCGCGCGACGTCCACACGCCGGGGTTCGCCGGAGCCGTCGCCGCGCGCCTCGCGCGGCACGGAGTCCCCGCGGGAGCGCTCCAACTGGAGATAACGGAGCACGTGCTCCTGGAGGATCCGCAGCGGGCCGCCGACACGCTGGCCGCGCTCACCGGGCACGGCGTGAAGATGTCGCTGGACGACTTCGGCACCGGTTACTCGTCCCTGGTCCATCTGCGCCGGCTCCCGGTCAGCGAACTGAAGATCGACCGCTCGTTCGTCGCACGGCTCGCCGTGGACACCGAGGACGCCGAGATCGTGCGCTGCACCGTCGACCTCGCGCATTCGCTGGGCCTCCTCGTCGTGGCGGAGGGCGTCGAGGACGACGAGACGTGGGAGCGGTTGCGGGACCTGGGCTGTGACGCCGTCCAGGGGTGGCTGGTCGCCGCGGCGATGCCGCCCGACGAGGCGACCGCCTGGCTGCTGGCCCGGGGGTCCCGGGGCTGGCAGCGGCCGCGTGCCGCGCTGCCGGCGGCGGAGTAGCTCCCGCTCGGCCCGCGGCTGTCTCCGGACAGGTCGACTCTCCCCGGGAGTCTCTCGCCGTCGGCGGCCACCCGTCGGTGGGGCAGGGGAGGCCGCGTCCGCGGCCATGCCCCTCGACACCGCACGACGCCCGCGGCGGGGAGGCGCCACCGGGGGGCCTGTCGGACGAGTGTCACGGGTGGCGCGTGGGTGGGAGACGTCCGGCCGGAGGCCGGGGAGTCGGCCGGTCGCCGCCGACGGTGGGGCGGCCGAGCGGGAGGGCTCGGCTTGTCAGGGGGGCGGCGAACGGGTGGTGTGGGTCGGAGACATCCGGCCGGAGGCCGGGGTCGCGGGCGGGCCACGGCAAACCCGGGCGCGGGCATCGGCCCGGGCCCCATAGGATTGGGCCAAACCACACACACTCACCCCAGAGGATCGCTGCATGCCTGGCATCACGCGCGAGGAGGTCGCCCACCTCGCACGGCTGGCGCGTCTGGAGCTGAAGGGCGAAGAGCTCGACCACTTCGCCGGCCAGCTGGACGACATCATCGGCGCGGTCGCCCGCGTCAGCGAGGTCGCCGACCAAGACGTACCGCCGACCTCTCATCCGCTGCCGCTGACGAACGTCATGCGCGTGGACGAGGTCCGTCCGTCGCTCACCCCCGAGCAGGCGCTCTCCGGCGCCCCGGCCCAGGAGCAGCGGCGTTTCAAGGTGCCGCAGATCCTGGGGGAGGACTAATCACCATGACGGACACCAACGTCAACATCATCAAGCTCACCGCGGCCGAGATCGCCGGGAGGATCGCGGCGGGCGAGCTCACCGCCGTCGAGGTCACCGAGGCGCACCTCGCCCGGATCGAGGCCGTCGACGAGAAGGTGCACGCCTTCCTGCACGTCGACCGCGAGGGCGCTCTCGCCCAGGCGCGTGCCGTGGACGCCAAGCGCGCGGCCGGCGAGAAGCTCGGCCCGCTCGCCGGCGTGCCCCTGGCGCTCAAGGACATCTTCACCACCGAGGGGATCCCGACCACGGTCGGCTCGAAGATCCTCGAAGGCTGGATCCCGCCGTACGACGCGACGCTCACCAAGCGGCTCAAGGCCGCCGACGTCGTCATCCTCGGCAAGACCAACATGGACGAGTTCGCCATGGGGTCCTCCACCGAGAACAGCGCCTACGGGCCCACCGGCAACCCCTGGGACCTCACCCGGATCCCCGGCGGTTCGGGCGGTGGCTCCTCCGCGGCCCTCGCCTCCTACCAGGCGCCCCTCGCGATCGGCACCGACACCGGCGGCTCCATCCGCCAGCCGGCCGCCGTCACCGGCACGGTCGGCGTCAAGCCGACGTACGGCGCGGTCTCCCGCTACGGCATGGTGGCGTTCTCCAGCTCCCTCGACCAGGGCGGCCCCTGCGCCCGCACGGTCCTGGACGCGGCCCTGCTCCACGAAGTCATCGCCGGGCACGACCCGCTCGACTCGACCTCCATCGACGCCCCGGTCCCGCCGGTCGTCGAGGCCGCCCGCAACGGCAGCGTCTCCGGCATGCGCGTCGGTGTCGTCAAGCAGTTCCGCGGCGAGGGCTACCAGGCCGGTGTCGTGCAGCGCTTCGACGAGGCCGTCACCATGCTCAAGGAGCTCGGCGCCGAGATCGTCGAACTGGACTGCCCGTCCTTCGACCTGGCGCTCTCCGCGTACTACCTGATCGCCCCGTCCGAGTGTTCGAGCAACCTCGCCCGCTTCGACGGCCTGCGCTACGGCGCGCGCGTCGGCGACGACGGCACGCACTCCGCCGAGGAGGTCACCGCCCTCACCCGTGAGGCCGGCTTCGGCCCCGAGGTCAAGCGCCGCATCATGCTCGGCACGTACGCGCTCAGCTCCGGCTACTACGACGCGTACTACGGCAGCGCCCAGAAGGTCCGTACGCTCATCACCCGCGACTTCGAGAAGGCGTTCGAGCAGGTCGACGTGATCGTCTCCCCGACCACGCCCACCACCGCCTTCCCGATCGGCGAGCGCGCCGACGACCCGATGGCGATGTACCTCGCGGACCTCTGCACCATCCCGACCAACCTGGCCGGCAACTCCGCCATGTCGCTGCCCTGCGGTCTCGCCCCGGAGGACAACCTCCCGGTCGGCCTGCAGATCATCGCCCCGGCTCTGAAGGACGACCGCCTGTACAAGGTCGGCGCCGCCGTCGAGGCCGCCTTCGTGGAAAAGTGGGGGCACCCGCTGCTTGAGGAGGCTCCGTCGCTGTGAGCAAGGCAATGTCCAAGGCCAAGGGTTTCAAGAAGTCCAAGTCCGGCACGTACCTGTCCATCGCCGGCACGGCCTTCGGTGCGCTCGGTGTCGCGAAGCAGGTCAAGAAGGCCCGCAAGGAAAACGACACCCTGCGCCTCATCGACGCCGCCGTGTCCGCCGCCGCCATCGTCACCGGCCTCGCCATCCTCTACCGGGAGCTCAAGCGCCTGGGCGACGACGACGTCCTGCTGGGCTGAGAGGGAAGTTTTCACCGTGACCACCACGATCGACCTGGTGTCGTACGAGGACGCACTCGCTTCCTACGACCCCGTCATGGGCCTCGAGGTCCATGTCGAACTCGGCACCAAGACGAAGATGTTCTGCGGCTGTTCGACCGAGCTGGGCGCCGAGCCCAACTCGCAGACCTGCCCGACCTGCCTCGGCATGCCCGGCGCCCTCCCGGTCGTCAACGCGACCGGTGTGGAGTCCGCCATCAAGATCGGCCTCGCGCTGCACTGCGAGATCGCCGAGTGGTGCCGCTTCGCCCGGAAGAACTACTTCTATCCGGACATGCCGAAGAACTTCCAGACCTCCCAGTACGACGAGCCGATCGCCTTCAACGGCTATCTGGACGTCCAGCTGGAGGACGGCGAGGTCTTCCGCGTGGAGATCGAGCGCGCCCACATGGAGGAGGACACCGGCAAGTCGCTGCACGTCGGCGGTGCCACCGGCCGTATCCACGGAGCGTCCCACTCGCTGCTCGACTACAACCGCGCGGGCATCCCGCTCATCGAGATCGTCACCAAGCCGATCGAGGGCGCGGGCGAGCGTGCTCCCGAGGTCGCCAAGGCGTACGTCGCCGAGCTGCGCGAGCTCATCAAGGCGCTCGGTGTCTCCGAGGCCCGTATGGAGCAGGGCCAGATGCGCTGCGACGTGAACCTCTCGCTGCGCCCGCACGGCCGCGAGAAGTTCGGTACGCGCTCCGAGACGAAGAACGTGAACTCGCTGCGTTCCGTCGAGCGTGCCGCCCGCTTCGAGATCCAGCGCCACGCCGCGGTGCTGAACTCCGGCGGCACGATCATCCAGGAGACCCGCCACTTCCACGAGGACACCGGGTCCACGACCTCGGGCCGCGTGAAGGAGGAGGCCGAGGACTACCGGTACTTCCCGGAGCCCGACCTCGTGCCCGTCGCCCCGTCCCGTGAGTGGGTCGAGGAGCTGCGCGCCGGGCTGCCCGAGCAGCCGCTGGCCCGTCGCAACCGGCTGCGCGAGGAGTGGGGAGTCAACGCCCACGACATGCAGTCGATGCTCAACGCCGGCGCCATCGACTCGATCGTCGCGACGATCGAGGCCGGTGCCGACTCCGCCGCCGCCCGCAAGTGGTGGATGGGCGAGCTGGCGCGCAGCGCCAACGAGTCGGGCACGGCGCTGGAGGACCTGCCGATCACCCCGGCCCAGGTCGCCCGGGTGGCCGAACTGGTCATCTCCGGCGATCTGAACGACAAGCTCGCCCGTCAGGTCATCGAGGGCGTCCTCGCCGGCGAGGGCACCCCGGACGAGGTCGTCGACAAGCGCGGCCTGAAGGTCGTCTCGGACGAGGGCGCGCTCAGCGTCGCCGTCGAGGAGGCCATCGCCGGGAACCCGGGCATCGCCGACAAGATCCGCGGCGGCAAGGTCCAGGCCGTCGGCGCGCTCGTCGGCGCGGTCATGAAGGCCACGCGCGGCCAGGCCGACGCGGCTCGCGTCAAGGAGCTCATCCTGGAGAAGCTGGGCGTCGAAGGCTGACGTCCGGGTTTTCCCACATCCCAGGGGGCGCGTCGAAACCGACGCGCCCCCTGGGGTCTGTGTCGGCGTGCTCAGGTCAACGCGCTACGCTCCCGCGCCATGAGTGGAACCACTGACTCCGAGACGCGCGACCATGAGGACCAGCATCAGGACCGGCACCAGGAGCAGGGCGAGAGCAGGGGCCGACACCAGGACGAGGCCCTGGATCAGCACGAAGCCCTGGAGCAGGACGAGGGCCCGGCCGGGGAACGGGGTCGGGACGCGGACGAGAGTCAGGAACCGGACGGGAACGAGGGCGAGAACCCCGGCCCGGACCGGGCCCGGGACCCGGACGAACGTCAGGACCCGGACGAGGACCTGGGCGAAGGCCCCGACCAGGACCCCGGCCAAGATGCCGACGAGGACCCGGACGAGGACCCGGACGTCCGTCGGGCCCGTTGGACGGCGGTCGGGACCGGAGCGCTGCTGGCCGTCGCCGGGCTCGGGGTGTCGTTGCTGCGTACCAGTGGCTCCGGGACCGCGCTCATACCCGTCTCCTACGCCTCGGGGGCCGCTCTGTGCGCCGCCGCGGCCGCGCTGGGTGCCCGCGGGCGTACCCGGCGGGCCCTGTGGCTCATGATCGCCGGAGTGATGTTCATGGCTGTGGGTGACCAGCTCGACTGAGCCGGGACGGGTGGGGCGACCGAGGTCACAGGAGTGTTCTGTGAGACGTGTCGCAAGCCTGTGAGTAAGCCCACGAATGCGACAAAGGATCATTTCAGGCTGCAAGAGTGATGACGTATTAGTCATGTGTTCTTTGCGGGCGGTTCCCGATAAAGATCCATAAATACCCAGGGAGCTCGTCCGTGGCAGCCCTCGCACGTTGGTGTGTCCAGCACCGCCTCGCCGCCGTTCTGATCTGGCTCGCGGCCTTCGGCGGTGTGAGCGTGGCGGCCGTCGTGGCGGGCTCCGCATATTCGAACGACTACGAGGCCCCGGGCACCGAATCGGGCCGTGCCACCCAGCTCCTGGAAGCCGGCTTCCCCGGCCTCGGCGGCGACAGCGACACCGTCGTCTGGCACACCGACTCCGGGACGGTGCGTTCCGCCGCCGTCGAGCAGTCGATGACCCGGACCCTCGACGACATCGAGAAGCTCCCCGGAGTGGCCTCCGTCGACAACCCGTACGCGCACCGGGGACCGGAGGGGATCAGCCCGGACGGCCGGACGGCGTACGCGACCGTCACCTTCGCCGACCGGGCCGAGGACCTCGACAAGGGTGAGGTCCAGGCCGTCGTCGACACCGCGAAGGCCGCCGAGGCCAAGGGCCTCGACGTGGAACTGGGCGGCACCGCCATCGCCCTCACCAAGGCGTCCGGCGGACATGTCGCCGAGATCGTCGGCGTGGTCGTCGCCGCCGTGGTCCTCTTCCTCGCGTTCGGCTCCCTCGCCGCCTCCATGCTGCCCATCGCCACCGCGCTGATCGGCGTGGGCACGGCGTACGCCGGCATCGTGCTCCTCGGGCACGCCATGACCGTCGCCGACTTCGCCCCCATGCTCGGCATGCTGGTCGGCCTCGGCGTCGGCATCGACTACGCGCTGTTCATCGTGACCCGGCACCGGCGCGGTCTCAAACGCGGGCTGCCGGTCGCCGAGGCGGCGCAGAACGCCGTCGCCACCACCGGACGCGCGGTCGTCTTCGCCGGCGCCACCGTCTGCATCGCCCTGCTCGGCATGCTCATCCTGCGGCTCGGCTTCCTCGACGGCGTCGCGATCGCGGCCTCCCTCACCGTCGTCCTCACCGTCGCGGCCTCCGTGACCCTGCTGCCCGCGCTGCTCTCCTTCATCGGCCCGCGCGCGCTGAGCCGCCGCGAACGGCGGCGCCTGGCGGAGCGCGGACCCGAGCCGGAGATGGCCACCGGGTTCGCCGCCCGCTGGTCGGCCTTGGTCGAACGCCACCCCAAGCTGCTCGGGGCCGTGGCCGTCGTCGTGATGGCGCTGCTCGCCCTGCCCACGCTCGGGCTCCACCTGGGCACCTCCGACCAGGGCAACGACCCGAAGTCGGCGACCACACGACAGGCGTACGACCTCGTGAGCGAGGGCTTCGGCCCCGGAGTGAACGGGCCGCTGACCCTCGTCACCAAGGTCGACGGAGCCGAGGACAAGCTCGCCCTGGACAACCTGGACGCCACGCTGCGGGCCACCGAGGGCGTCGCGTCGACGACCCCGGTGACGTACAACGGCGCCGGTGACACCGCCTTCCTCACCGTCGTCCCGACCTCCGCGCCGCAGTCCCAGAAGACGAGCGATCTCGTCGACCGGCTGCGCACCGAGGTCCTGCCGCGCGCCGAGACGGGCACCACCCTCGACGTCCAGGTCGGCGGTGTGACGGCGAGCTACGACGACTTCGCGGACGTCATCGTCGGCAAGCTCCCGCTCTTCGTCGGTGTCGTGATCAGTCTCGGCTGCGTCCTGCTGCTGCTCGCGTTCCGTTCGATCGGCATCCCGCTCAAGGCCGCGGCGATGAACATCGCCGCCGTCGCGGCCGCCTTCGGGGTCGTCGTGGTGATCTTCCAGTGGGGCTGGGGGAGCGAACTGCTCGGCCTCGGCCGCGCGGGCCCGATCGAGCCCTTCCTGCCCGTGATCATGGTCTCGGTGCTCTTCGGGCTCTCCATGGACTACCAGGTCTTCCTGGTCAGCAGGATGTACGAGGAGTGGCTGGAGACCGGTGACAACCGGCGTGCCGTCCGGGTCGGCCTCGCCGAGACCAGCCGGGTGATCAACTCCGCCGCCGTCATCATGATCTCGGTCTTCCTCGCCTTCGTGCTCAGCGGCGACCGCGTCATCGCGATGTTCGGCATCGCCCTCGCCGCCGCCGTCGCCCTCGACGCCTTCATCCTGCGGACGCTCCTCGTCCCTGCCCTCATGCACCTGCTCGGCGGCGCCAACTGGTGGCTGCCCGGCTGGCTCGACCGGCGGCTGCCCCGCATCAGCATCGAACCGCCCGAGTGCCGCGCGGCACATGAGAGGCTGGCCGAGACGACGGACGCCGAGGTGGCGGACGTACTGAACGCCGCGGCGAACGCCGAGCAGGCGGACGCACTGGCGAAGGAGCGGTAGCGGGATGTACTCCATACCTCTGGGCGACGACGGAGCGGAACTGCGGCCCCTGGAGCCGTGGCACGCCGAGGAGTTCCTCGCCCACCTCG
This sequence comes from Streptomyces sp. NPDC002580, assembly GCF_042889485.1. Lineage (NCBI taxonomy): Bacteria > Bacillati > Actinomycetota > Actinomycetes > Kitasatosporales > Streptomycetaceae > Streptomyces > Streptomyces sp. NPDC002580. The sequence continues at coordinate 74,688 of NZ_JBIAQZ010000012.1, forward strand.
ACCGGGGGCGCGAGTTCATCGGGCAGTTCATCCCCTTCGGGTCCAAGTCCACGGACGTGCCGTCCGCGCGGGCGCACCTCCAGCGGTACGCCGACATGCGCGCCGCCGACACCGGGTCCCTGCACGGACTGTGGCTGGACGGCAAGCTCGTGGGCGGGGTGCTCTTCCTGAACTTCGACGCGGAGGAGGGCAACTGCGAGGTCGGCTGCTGGCTGGAACCCGCCGCCTCCGGCCGTGGTCTGGTCACCCGCGCGATGCGGATCCTCATCGACTGGGCGGTCGAGGTGCGGGGGATGCACCGGATCGAGTGGGTCGCCGCGGCGGGGAACGTACCGAGCCTGAACGTGGCCCGGCGCCTCGGCATGAGCCAGGACGCCGTGCTCCGGGAGAAGCAGCCCTACCGCGGGGTCAGGCACGACCTCGAGGTGTGGTCCGTGCTCGCCCCCGACTGGCGTGCCGCCCGCGCGGGCGGCACCCGCGAGGATCATTAAGGAACCTCTCATGGAGCGTCCGTACGGTGCGGGTCATGGGAACCAAGACAGTTGACGAGGCCGGGGCCGAGACCGGCACCGAGGCGAAGCGCGACGAGCGGACGGTGGACGTCGCCAAGACCGGCGCGTCCGCCGACGGCGGGACCGAGGCCTATGCCACGGAGCCGGCCGAGGAGCAGGACGAGGCCGAGGAGCAGGGCGACGCCGACGAGGTCCCCGCGGAGGCCGACGGCACCGCCGAGGCCGGTCAGGACGCCGGTGTCGGCCTGGGTGCCGCCGCCGTGGTGTCCGCCGGACTCGGTGTCGTGTCGCTGACCGGCAGCTGGATCGGTACCGTGGCCGCCGCGCGCGAGAACCTGATCGGCCAGATCGAGACCTCGGCGAACACGAACGCGAGCGTCGCCGCGCAGGTCAAGGCGGTCTACGGCGACGCCTGGGCGACCACCGCGCTGATCGGCGGCCTCTTCGCGCTGGCCGCGCTCATCATCGGCGTCGTCGTCCTGGTCCGGCCCGCGTTCGGTGCCCCCGGCAGGCCGCAGGCCGCCTGGATCAAGTCGGTCGCCTGGGCGGGCGTCTCGCTCGGCCTCGTCGGCCTGGTGCTCGCCGTCGCCAAGTACTCGGACGTCCTTCTCGGACTGCCCTCCACCGGCTGATTCCCTACGACTCGGAGGGGCCTTAGGGCCGGCGTAAGTCATCGACCGCCGCCCTAAGGCCCTTCGCGCGCTCAAGATGCGGAACTCTCCCGATGTGGCGCACCCCCCTGGGAGACGAAGGTTGAGGCATCGCAACAAGCGAAGCCGAAACCGACGAATCACAGGGGTACAAGATGTTCGAGTACGAACTCCAGCAGATGCGGTCCGCGGAACTCATCCGTGAGGCCCACGACCACCGGCTCGCCAAGGAGGCGCTGCAGGACCGGCGGGCCACCCGCCGCGCCGCCCGCCGAGCCGCCCACAACGACACCGAGGGGCAGGTGCATAACAGCCACCCCCGTCGGCACCGGTTCACCCGCGCGGCGTGAGCGCCGGGACACCCGTGGACGGCCGCGCGACCGCCGGCCGTCCACAGCCCGTGCGGGGAGGCGGCCGTACGGGGGTCGGCCGCCTCCCGCCGGGTGGCGGGAATCCGACGGGCGGGGCGCTGGTCGCCCTCCCGATAACCGGTGCCGCCCTGTCGGACCCCTGTGCCATGCTCGGGTCCGTGGAGACCAGATCCGTCAGCCCGGTGTTCGTCGGACGCGCCGAAGAACTGCGGGTGTTGAGCGACGCGCTGGCCCGTGCCGGAGCCGGAGAGCCGCAGGCACTGCTGCTCGGCGGCGAGGCCGGCGTCGGCAAGACCCGTCTCCTGGAGGAGTTCGCCACCGTCGCCGCCCGCGAAGGCGCCGTCGTCGCCTGTGGCGGCTGCGTCGAGATCGGCGCCGACGGCCTCCCCTTCGCGCCGTTCTCCACCGCCCTGCGCGCCCTGCGCCGCGTGCTGCCCGACGAACTCACCGCCGCGGCCGCCGGGCAGGAGGAGGAACTCGCCCGACTGCTCCCCGAACTCGCCGACACGACCCGGGGACGGCGCTACGACGAAGAGGGCATGGCCCGTCTCTTCGAGCTCACCGCCCGCCTCCTGGAACGCGTCGCGGCGGACCGCACGGTCGTCGTCGTCCTGGAGGACCTGCACTGGGCCGACGCCTCCACCCGCCATCTGCTCGCCTACCTGTTGCGCACGCTGCGCAGCGGCCGCCTCGTCGTGATCGCCACCTACCGCGCCGACGACATCCACCGCCGCCACCCGCTGCGCCCCCTGCTCGCCGAGCTCGACCGCCTCCGCACGGTCCGCCGTATCGAACTGGGCCGCTTCACCCGCGCCGAGGTCGGCCGCCAGATCGCCGGCATCCTCGCCCGCGAGCCCGACCCCGCCCAGGTCGACGAGATCTTCGCCCGCTCCGACGGCAACGCCTTCTTCGTCGAGGAACTCGCCGTGGCCGCCCACGAGGGCTGTCGTACGGGACTCACGGACTCCCTGCGCGACCTGCTCCTCGTCCGCGTCGAAGGGCTTCCGGAGAGCGCCCAGCGCGTCGCCCGGATCGTCGCCGAGGGCGGCTCCACCGTCGAGTACGCCCTGCTCGCCGCGGTCGTACGGCTGGCCGAGGACGACCTGATCGAGGCCCTGCGCGCCTGCGTCGGCGCCAACATCCTGCTCGCCTCGCCCGGCGGCGACGGATACCGCTTCCGCCACTCCCTGGTCCGCGAGGCCGTCAGCGACGACCTGCTGCCCGGCGAGCGCTCCCGGTTCAACCGCCGTTACGCCGAGGCCCTGGAGGCCGACCCGACGTTCGTGCCGGCCGACGAGCGCGCGACCCGCCTGGCCAGCTACTGGTACCACGCGCACGACGCCGCCAAGGCGCTGCCCGCCGTCCTCGACGCCTCCGTGGAGGCCCGCTGCCGGCACGCCCACTCCGAGCAACTGCGGCTCCTGGAGCGGGCGATGGAATTGTGGGAGGTGGCCCCCGACGCCGTGCGGGCCGAACTGCGCCCCATCGACTACGTGGAGGCCTACCCCTCACCCCTGCCCGAAGGGTGCGCGGGCACCCCCGGCGGCGGCGGACCCGTCGCCGCGCCGCTGAGCTATCTCGACCTGATGGCCGAGGCCGCCGTCGCCGGCCGGCTGTGCGGGGAACGCGAGCGCGCCCTGAAGACGACCAAGAGGGCGCTGCGCCTGCTGGAGGACGCGGACGATCCGCTGCGCGCCGCCTGGTTCTGGATACAACGCTCCCGGCTCGTCCAGGCGCAGGTCCGCGGCGACGGCTGGAAGGAACTCGCCACCGCCCAGGAGCTGGTGCGCGGACTCCCGCCCTCCGAGGTGCACGCCGAGGTCCTGTCCCTGGTCGCCGCCTGGTGCATGCTGCACGAACCGGGCCCCGGCGCCCTCTCCGCCGCCGAGCGCGCCGTCGAGTACGCGCGCATGGTGGCCGCCCGGGACACGGAGCTGAACGCCCGCCTCACCCTCGGGGGCCTCATGGTCGACGCGGGGGACGTCGAAGCCGGGATCGCGGAGATGTACCGGGTCAAGGAACGGGCGAAGCGGCACGGCGCCTCCTACGTCGTGGGCCGGCTGCACATCAACCTGCCCTCCCACCTGGAGTCGGTCGGCCGCTCCCGCGAGGCCGTCGCGATCCTGCGCGAAGGCGTCGAACTCGCCTGCAAAAATGGCCTGTTGGACACCCAGGCCTGGGTGTGGGGCAACCTCTCCGAATCGCTGTTCACGCTCGGCCAATGGGACGACGCCGTCGAAGCCGCGCGCAACGCGCTGGGCATCGGACTCAGCGGCAAGGCGTCCGGGGTCGGCGCGGGCCGCCTCGCGCCCGTCGCCCTCGCCCGCGGCGACCTCCTGGAGGCGGGACGCCAACTGGCCGCCGCCCGCGGCCACTTCGGGACCCACGATCCGATGCCCCAGCATTCCCTGCCGCTGCTGTGCACGGCCATCGGCATCGCGGCGGGCGAGGGGCGGCTCCTCGACGCCCGCGTCGCCCTCGAACAGGCCCTGGACGCGGGCTTCCCGCCCGGGACCCAGCGCTACGCCTGGCCGCTGCTGCTGGCCGCCGTCACCGCGGAGGCCGACGCGCGCGGTCTGCCCGTCGGTGAACCCGGCCGCGCACCGACCCTGGAACGCGTCCGCGCGGCCGTGAAGTCCCTGGCCACGGGAGCGCCCGTCTGGCTCGCCCACGCCGACTGGGTCCGCGCCGAACTCCGGCGGGCCGAAGGCGTGAGCACCCCGGACCAGTGGTTCGAGGTGGTCGGCGCCTTCGAGAGCCTGGAGCGGCCCTACGACCTCGCCCGGGTCCGCCTCCGCCTCGCCGAGTCCCTGCTGCTCACCGGCGCGGACGACGACGAGCGGGACCGTGCCACCGAACTGCTCCGGCTGGCCCGCGCCGTCGCCGACCACCTCGGAGCCCGCCCGCTCGCCGACGCCGTCGCCCTGCTCGCCCAGCGCGCCCGCCTCGCGGTCCACGGCGCCCTGGACCGGTCCGGGCCCGCTCCCGCCGACCCGGCGCTCGCACTCGGCCTCACCAGCCGCGAGCGCGACGTCCTGCGCCTGGTCGCCGCGGGCCGGAGCAACCGCCAGATCGCCGACGAACTCTTCATCTCCCCGAAGACGGCCAGCGTCCACGTCTCGAACATTCTGGCCAAGCTGGACGTCTCAGGACGAGGGGAGGCGGCCGCGCTGGCCCATCGGCTGCGGCTCTTTCCGCCGGAGACCCCCGCCGCCCGGGCGGCGGGCTGACGTCCGCGCCGCCCGGCACCCCCGGGCCGAGGGAGGCAGTCGTGTTCAACCTGTTCGAGGAGCTCTTCGCACCGGGCCGCAAGCACACCCACGAGGAACGCAAGCGGCTGGAACTGAGCCGCGTGGACGTGAACGACGGCGACCCGGGCCGGGGCCCGATAGACCTCGCCTCGGGCAAGGTGGTCGTACGGGTGCCGGGGCAGGAGCACGGTCCTGATCATCGGCCGCGACCGGATCGGGCGTCGAGGCCGGGGCCGGAAGCCGACCCGCGTCACCGACCGGGGTCCGAGGCCGAGCCGGAACGTGGTCCCGAGCCCGAGGCGGACCCGGCGTGCGTACCGAAGCCGACGATGGACCGGGAGCCCGAGTCTGACCCGGCCCCGGAGCCCGATGGGGACCCCGAGTCGGACCCGGACCCCGAGTCCCCGCGGGCGACGTAGCCCTCGGTCCTGCTGCGCGGCCCGGGCCGCCTCCCCTACCGCCCTGCTTCCCCCACCACCCCTACTGCCCCTCGACTACTTCACCTCGAGCTCGAGGAGTCGGTCGTCGCCCTTCGCGGGGCTGCCGCGGCCGTCGGTCTCGCTCGTCGTCAGCCAGAGTCTGCCGTCGCCCGCGGAGACCACCGTGCGGAGGCGGCCGTACCTTCCCTCGAGGAAGGCCTCGGGCTTCGCGGACGTGCTGGTTCCGTTCAGCGGTACGCGCCACAGCCGCTCGCCCCTGAGCCCCGCCATCCAGAGGGAACCCCCGGAGTAGGCGATCCCGCTCGGGGAGGCCTCGTCCGTGTGCCACTGGGCCACCGGGTCGTGGTACTTGGCGTCCTTGCCGACGCCTTCCACCACCGGCCAGCCGTAGTTGTCACCCGGCTTGATCTGGTTCACCTCGTCCCAGGTGTCCTGGCCGAACTCGGCGGCCCACAGCCGCTGCCTGTCGTCCCAGGCGAGGCCCTGGACGTTGCGATGCCCGTACGAGTACACGACCGAGTCGGCGAACGGGTTGCCCGGCGCGGGCTCGCCCTCCGGCGTCATCCGCAGGATCTTGCCGCCGAGCGCCTTCCGGTCCTGGGCCTGACCCCGGTCACCCGTCTCGCCCGCGCCCGCGTACAGCATCCTGTCCGGACCGAACGCGATCCGGCCACCGTTGTGGATCATGCCCTTGGGGATGCCCTTGAACACCGTGTCCGGTGCGCCCAACTGCTCGCCGGCCGGCTTCCGCTCGTCGTACAGCATGCGGACGATGCGGTTGTCGGAGGCCGTGGTCAGGTAGGCGTAGACCATGTGGTCGGAGGCGTAGTCGGGGGAGAGCGCGATGCCCAGGAGGCCGCCCTCCCCGGCCGCGGCCACCCCGGGGACCTCGCCCAGCACCGTCTTCCCGCCGGACTTCTCGTCGACCCGGGTGATCGTCCCCTTGTCCCGCGAGGACACCAGCAGACCGCCCTCGGGCAGCGGCGCCAGGCCCCAGGGACTGTCGAGCCCCTCGGTGACCGTGCGCAGGACCTTCACCGAGCCCTTCGCCGGCGGTGTCTCCTCGGGGGCCGCGCTCGGGGAGGACGACGACCGAGGCCCCGTACTCGTGGTGCCCGGCACCGCGGCGGCGTCGTCCCGGTCCCCCTCGTCCCCGGAGGAACAGCCTGCCGTCATCAGAAGCGCTGCCGTGGCCAACCCGACTGTCACTGCACGAACTTGCACCATCAGTGTCCCTTCGACGCGGCGGTCCCCCTGTTCATACTCCGCTCGCGCTCCGCTGGTTCCCGATCACGGACGGGCGATCCGCGTCGGGATCCGGGACCGGGGCTCGGGAACCGCGGCTCAGTCCCAGGATCCCAGCGCCCCCGGCAGCCCCGCCACTTCGGCGAGATCCTCCGCCGTCAGCCGCAGCCCGGCCGCCCCCGCGTTCTCCGCGACCCAGCGCGCCCGCTTCGCCCCCGGCACCGGGACCACGTGCGGCCCCTGCGCCAGAACCCAGGCGAGCGCCACCTGCGCGGGCGTGACGGGACGGCCACCGCCCCCGTGACGTCGGGCGATGTGCCGCAGACCGACGACGACGGGCTGGTTCGACGCCATCATCTCGGCGGTGAAACGCGGATGCCGGGCCCGTACGTCGTCCGGCTCGAAGCCCTCGCCGGGGGTCAGCGTGCCGGTCAGGAAACCGTTGCCGAGCGGCATCGCGGCGAGGAACCCGACACCGCGCGCCGCGCACCACGGCAGCAGCGCGTCCAGCGCCTCCGTCGACCACACCGACAACTCGGCCTCCACCGCGCTGACCGGGAAGACCTGTTGCATCCGCTCCAGCTGACGGATCGTTCCGTCGTGCAGCCGCGCCCCCGAGCGGCGCGCGGAACGGGCGCCCACCGCGCAGAGCCCCAGCGAGCGCACCTTTCCGGCCGTGACGAGTTCGGACATCGCGCCCCAGGTCTCCTCGACGGGTATCTCCGGGTCGGCGCGGTGCAGTTGGTAGAGGTCGATCACGTCCGTCTGGAGCCGGCGCAGTGAGGCGTCGCACGCCCGCTTCACGTAGCCGGGGCGGCCGTTGGCCACCAGGTGCTGGTCGCCCACCAGCAGCCCGACCTTGGTCGACACGAACGCCTCGGAGCGCCGCTCCCTGAGCACGCGCCCGACGAGCAGCTCATTGGTGAACGGGCCGTACATGTCGGCCGTGTCGAGCAGCGTCGAACCCCGGTCGAGTGCCGCGTGCACCGCTCGCAGCGACTCCTCGCCGCGCTGCCGCGAGGAGGTGTAGGCCCAGCTCATCGGCATGCATCCGAGACCGACCGCCCCGACACCGAGCGCCGCGGCGCCGATCGTTCTGCGCTCCACCTGGCCGTGATCCTCCTTCGTCCGGCACCCCAACCTAACCTCTGCGCGCATGAGCGCCTGGCATAACCTCCCGACCATGACTTCCGATGTGTGGCTTCCCTTTCACGCCGACGAGATCGAAGGGCTCCCCGAGGGCCTCGACTACCGCTTCTGGGACGGCGGCCAGGAGTTTCCCGCGGACCCGGCCGACTGCGCGTTCTACGTCGTGCCCTACATGAAGCCACCCGCCGTCTCCCGGCGGCCGATGTCCGAAATGACGTCGCTCCGGGCCGTGCAGACACTCTCCGCCGGGGTCGACCACGTCCTGCCGAGTCTCGGGGCCCTGCCGTCCGGCGTGGTGCTGTGCAACGCCCGGGGGGTGCACGAGGCGAGCACCGCGGAACTCGCCCTCGCCCTGATCCTCGCCTCGCTGCGCGGCATCCCGGACTTCGTGCGGGGCCAGGACAAGGAGGAGTGGCGCCCGGGCTTCCGCCCCTCGCTGGCCGACAAGTCCGTCCTCATCGTGGGGTACGGGTCGATCGGTTCCGCGATCGAGGACCGGCTCGCGCCGTTCGAGCTCGCGCGGGTCGGGCGCGTCGCGCGCTCCGCCCGCGCGACGGCGCGCGGTCCCGTGCGCCCCCTGTCCGAACTGCCCTCCCTGCTCCCCGAATTCGACGTCGTCGTGCTGTCCACACCCCTCACGGACAGCACCCGCGGCCTGGTCGACGCCGGCTTCCTGTCCCGGATGAAGGACGGCGCGCTCCTGGTGAACGTGGCCCGCGGCCCCGTCGTCGACACCGCGGCCCTGCTCACCGAGCTGGGGAGCGGGCGCCTCACCGCGGCCCTCGACGTCACCGACCCCGAACCGCTGCCCCCGGGTCACCCGTTGTGGCACGCGCCCGGCGTCCTCGTCAGCCCTCACGTCGGGGGGCCCACGTCGGCGTTCTGGCCGCGCGCCAAGCGTCTGCTGGCGGCTCAGTTGACACTCTTCGTGAACCGGGAGCCGTTGCGGAACGTGGTCCTTACCACCGGCAGCTGAGCAACGCCCCGTCCGCTCACGGTCCGCCTCGGGCACCCTCCGCAGTCCTCCGAATGCGGGCGGTACTGGCATAGTCCCTGGTCGTCACGGAGCGTAGAGGAACTATGTCCCTGAGTGACGGGACTGGTGTATCGTCCCGACAGGGGCTGCGCCGCGCACCGTTCGGCGCCGGGGACGGACATGAGACTGCGAGGGGGGCGACGGGCGATGCACGGCCTATGGACCAACGATCCGACGCGGCGGGGTCGCCGCCGACGACCCTGGCGCGCGACCACGCACGGACACGGCCACGGCGGCCCTCACCACCGCAGGCACGGCGGCCGCCGGAGGCAGACGCACCCGGCACACCGGGACCGGCGGGACCCCGGGGCACGGACCGGGAGGGCCCGGTGAGCTCCCCAGGGGTGCTGCTGACCCGCCGGACGGTCTTCGACGGCGGGACGGGTCTGTTCTCGCAGCTCGTACTGGCCCTCTTCTGCGCGGCGTACGCCGTCGGTTCCGCGCTCGGCTGGGGCTCCCCGAGTCTCGCCCTGATCATGGGCGACTTCGGGCTGAGCGCCGCGGCGGGCACCGCCGCGGTCTCCTGTTTTCTCTACGCCCGCACCCGTCGCAGCCGCTTTCGGCCCGCGTGGCTGCTGTTCGCGCTCTCCTCGGCGATGGCCTCGCTCGGGAATCTCGTCTGGGGGTGGTACGAGGTGGTCCTCGACCGCCCCGTTCCCAGCCCGAGTTACGCCGACCTGTTCTTCCTCTGTTTCGCGCCGCCCGCCATCGTGGGACTGCTGGTGCTCGCCAAGAGGCCCGTCACCAGAGCGGGTTGGGTGTGCCTCGCGCTGGACGCCTGGCTGATCGGCGGATCGCTGCTCACCCTGTCCTGGAGCCTGGCCCTCGCCCAGGCGGCCAGGTTCGACGGGCCGAGCGTCGCGCACACCGCGCTGTCGCTGGCGTACCCCCTCCTGGACATCGCGCTGGTCAGCATGGTGCTCGCGCTGCACTTCCGCCGTTCGTCGGTGAACCGGTCGGCGGTGAACACCGCGATCGGGGCGCTTGCCCTGACCGTGATGTGCGACGCCCTGTTCACCTCGCCCCTCCTGCACAACGACTACCGCTCGGGCCAACTCCTCGACGCCGGCTGGTTCGCCGGCTCGCTGCTCCTCGCGTACGCCCCCTGGGTCGTCACCCGGCAAGGGCAACCGGACACCGACGAGCACGAATCGGACAGGTACGGCTCCGGCGGTCACGGCACCGACGAACACGGCCCCGGCCACGCCGCCGACGGGCGCACCCCGGACCCGTACGGTCCGGACGCGCACACGCCCACGGTGCACGAACGCATTCCGGGCCAGCGTCAGGAGGGCCGGCACGGGCCCCCCGGGAGCCGCGCCCCGCACGAGCCGCACGGGACCCGCCCGTCGTACGGGGCGCCGGGCGGCGGAGAGGTCCCCGGGCCCCGCGAACACGAGGGGGAGCGCGGCCAGGAGGAACACCGGAACGAGCCGCCGCAGGGCGGGCCCGGGCAGGAGGACACCCCCCAGGGTCAGGGCCGGTATCCGGCGACGCGCCCCATCAGCGGCTCGCTGGCCGCGCTGACGCCGTACCTGGCCGCCGCCGTCTGCACGCTGGGGATCCTCTACAACATCCTCAACGGGCGCAACGTGGACCGCGTGGTGCTCGTCACCGCCGGCCTCGTCGTGCTCGCCCTCGTGGTGCGCCAGGGCATCATGCTGCTCGACAACATCACCCTCACCCAGGAACTGGCCCAGAAGGAGAACCACTTCCGCTCCCTGGTGCAGGGCTCCAGCGACGTCATCATGATCGCCGCACCGAACGGCATCCTGCGCTACGTCAGCCCGGCCGCCGCCGGGGTCTACGGCCGGAACGCCGAGGAACTCGTCGGCTCCGAACTCGCCTCCCTCATCCACCCCGAGGACCTGGGCTGCGTCGTCCACGAGGTGCGACGGTTCCTCGCCGCCAGTCACGCCGAGGAGCCCAACACCCGGATCGAGTGCCGCTTCCGGTCCGGCGACGGCGGCTGGCTCAACGTGGAGTCCACCGTCAACCGGCACCGCGGCGGGCTCATCTTCAACAGCCGTGACGTGACCGAACGCGTCCGGCTCCAGGCGCAGTTGCAGCACAACGCCGAACACGACCCGCTCACCGACCTGCCCAACCGCGCGCTGTTCACCCGGCGCGTCCAGCAGGCCCTGTCCGGGCGCCGCTCCTCGGACCGGGGCACCGCCGTCCTCTTCATCGACCTCGACGGCTTCAAGGCGGTCAACGACACGATCGGGCACCAGGCCGGCGACGAACTGCTCGTCCAGGCCGCCCGCAGGCTCCAGGACTCGGTACGCCACGGGGACACCGCCGCCCGGCTGGGCGGCGACGAGTTCGCGGCCCTCATCGTGGGCGACGGAGGCCGCGACCGCACCGCCCGCGAGCAGCAGATACTGGAACTGGCCGACCGTCTGCGCATCAGGCTCTCCCAGCCGTACTGCATCGACGGCAACGATGTCCGGGTCGCCGCGTCCATCGGCGTCGGCTTCGCGGAGCCGGGTCTCGGCGCCGGAGAACTGCTGCGCAACGCCGACCTCGCGATGTACCGCGCCAAGGCGGCCGGAAAGGGCCGCGTCGAGCTGTACGCGCCGCAGATGCAGCAGGACGTGGTCCGCAAGGCCGAACTGGCGACCCGGCTGCGCTCCGCGCTCCAGGACGGTCAGTTCGCCCTGCTGCACCAGCCCGTGGTGTCGCTGGAGACCGGCCGGATCGCGTCGGTCACCGCACAGGCGCGCTGGCGGTCCTCCCAAGGGGTGCTCTTCACGCCCGCGGAGTTCCTGCGCGTCGCCGAGGACGGGGACAGGACCGCCGAACTCGGCCGCTGGATGCTCGACGAAGCCGTCGAGCAGGCCGCCGAGCGGACCGCGGCGGGCGTCGCGGTGCCGGTCGCCGTCCGGATGACCGCCAGGCGCCTGCTGGACCGCTCGATGCCGCTGGGCTCCGTGGAGTCCCTGCTCACCCGGCACGGGCTGGCCTCGGGCGGCCTGATCATCGAGCTGTCCGACACCGATCCGCGGGTTCCCCTGGACGAACTGGAACGCCGCCTGAACGCGCTCAGACGCCTGGGCGTGCGGATCGCCCTGGACGGCCTGGGCAGCGGCTGCGCGGCGATCACGGCGCTGCGGCGGCTCCCCGTCGACGTGCTGCGCCTCGACCGGAGTCTCGTCGAGGGAGTCGTCGAGTCCGCCCGGCTGCACAAGATCACCAGCGGGCTGCTGCGGATCGCCACCGACCTGGGGCTGCAGTCCGTGGCCGACGGGGTGGATCTTCCGGAGCAGGTCGTCGCCCTGCGCGCCATGGGCTGCACCCATGGGCAGGGCATGGCGTTCTCCGGACCGCTGGACGAGTACCGCCTGCGCCGGGCGCTCTCCTCCGGCCACTACCCGGTGCCGAGCGGACCCGCCGAGCCCGTGTTCGCCGGTGCCGGCGGCGCGGGGATGTACGCGAGCGGCGGACCCGTCGCCCTGGGGGGTGGAACGGCCCTCCGTTCACATAATGAGACTCCCGTCCCACCCACTTGACAGTCGATGCGTGCCGGGGGGAGGGTCAATGCCATGCGCACCCGAATTCTCGTACTTGGAAAGCGCGTCGGCTGAAGCTAGGTGGTCACCGGAAAGGTCCGGAACACCCAGCGACCGCACCCGGCGCGCTCCCCTCGCTTGCCTCACGGCACGAGGGGTTTTTTGTTGCACAGGCGCCGTAGGCCAAGAACCGCACACCGCACAAAAGTCGCAAAAACCCTCAGCATCGAGAAGAGAATGCCGATGACCGAGCAGGCCACCGGGGCCCACCATCCGCAGCCGCGGCCCCGTTCCGGAGGACACCAGTCCGCCCCCGAGCACGTCACGGGCGCGCAGTCCCTCATCCGCTCGCTCGAGGAGGTAGGGGCCGAGACCGTGTTCGGCATTCCGGGCGGCACGATCCTCCCGGCCTACGACCCGCTGATGGACTCCAGCAGGGTGCGGCACGTCCTGGTGCGGCACGAGCAGGGCGCCGGCCACGCGGCCACCGGCTACGCGCAGGCCACCGGCAAGGTGGGCGTCTGCATGGCGACCTCGGGACCGGGCGCCACCAACCTGGTCACCCCGATCGCCGACGCCAACATGGACTCCGTGCCGCTGGTCGCGATCACCGGGCAGGTCGTCTCCTCCGCGATCGGCACGGACGCCTTCCAGGAGGCGGACATCGTCGGCATCACCATGCCGATCACCAAGCACAGCTTCCTGGTCACCAAGGGCGAGGACATCCCCCGGGTGATCGCCGAGGCGTTCCACATCGCCTCGACCGGCCGCCCCGGACCGGTCCTGGTCGACATCCCCAAGGACATCCTCCAGAAGAAGACCACCTTCTCCTGGCCGCCGGTCATGGACCTCCCCGGCTACCGCCCGGTGACCAAGCCGCACGCCAAGCAGATCCGCGAGGCCGCCAAGCTGCTCACCCAGGCGAAGCGGCCCGTGCTGTACGTCGGCGGCGGCGTCCTCAAGGCGCACGCCACCGCCGAGCTGAAGATCCTCGCCGAACTCACCGGAGCGCCCGTCACCACCACGCTGATGGCGCTCGGCGCGTTCCCCGACAGCCACCCGCTGCACGTGGGAATGCCGGGCATGCACGGTTCGGTCACCGCCGTCACCGCGCTGCAGAAGGCCGACCTGATCGTCGCCCTCGGAGCCCGCTTCGACGACCGCGTCACCGGCAAGCTGGACAGCTTCGCCCCGTTCGCCAAGATCGTCCACGCGGACATCGACCCGGCCGAGATCGGCAAGAACCGCACCGCGGACGTGCCGATCGTCGGAGACGCCCGCGAGGTCATCGCCGACCTGGTCCAGGCCGTGCAGAAGGAGCACGGCGAGGGGCACACCGGCGACTACACCGCCTGGTGGAACGACCTCAACCGCTGGCGCGAGACCTACCCGCTCGGCTACGAGCAGCCCGACAACGGCCAGCTCTCGCCGCAGCAGGTCATCGAGCGCATCGGACAGCTCGCCCCGGAGGGCACGATCTTCACGGCCGGCGTCGGCCAGCACCAGATGTGGGCCGCGCACTACATCCAGTACGAGAAGCCCTCCACCTGGCTGAACTCCGGCGGCGCCGGAACGATGGGCTACGCGGTCCCGGCCGCGATGGGAGCCAAGGCCGGACAGCCCGACCGCACGGTCTGGGCGGTCGACGGCGACGGCTGCTTCCAGATGACCAATCAGGAACTCACCACCTGCGCCCTGAACAACATCCCGATCAAGGTCGCCATCATCAACAACGGCGCCCTCGGGATGGTCCGCCAGTGGCAGACCCTCTTCTACAACCAGCGCTACTCCAACACCGTGCTGCACAGCGGTCCGGAGGCGGACGGCAAGCAGCCGAGCGCCGGCACCCGGGTCCCCGACTTCGTCAAGCTGTCGGAGGCGATGGGCTGTCACGCCATCCGCTGCGAGTCCCCGGACGACCTCGACAAGGTGATCGAGGAGGCGAACTCGATCAACGACCGTCCGGTCGTGGTCGACTTCATCGTCCACGAGGACGCGATGGTGTGGCCGATGGTCGCCGCCGGTACCTCCAACGACGAGGTCATGTTCGCCCGGGACGTCCGCCCCGACTTCGGCGACAACGAAGACGACTGAGAGAGAGCCGAGTCAGACCCATGAGCAAGCACACCCTCTCCGTCCTCGTCGAGAACAAGCCCGGTGTCCTCGCCCGGATCACCGCCCTGTTCTCCCGGCGCGGCTTCAACATCGACTCGCTCGCGGTCGGTGTCACCGAGCACCCCGAGATCTCCCGCATCACCATCGTGGTGAACGTGATCGAGGCACTGCCCCTCGAACAGGTCACCAAGCAGCTCAACAAGCTCGTCAACGTCCTGAAGATCGTCGAGCTGGAGCCCGGTTCCGCCGTTCAGCGGGAACTCGTTCTGGTGAAGGTGCGCGCCGACAACGAGACACGCTCCCAGATCGTCGAGATCGTGCAGCTGTTCCGTGCCAAGACCGTCGACGTCTCCCCGGAGGCCGTCACCATCGAGGCCACCGGCGGCGCCGACAAGCTGGAGGCCATGCTCAAGATGCTGGAGCCGTTCGGCATCAAGGAACTCGTCCAGTCCGGCACGATCGCCATCGGACGCGGAGCGCGTTCCATCACGGACCGTTCGCTGCGCGCGCTGGACCGGTCGGCCTAGATCAGACCCCCGGCACACGGGCGGACGGCGCACACCGTCCGCCCGTATGCCGAGACCCGAAGACTTCCCTTCCCCCGCCCGCCGTACGGTGGGACGCAACACCGGAAATACCGGATAACAAGGAGAACCCCAGTGGCCGAGCTGTTCTACGACGACGACGCCGACCTGTCCATCATCCAGGGCCGCAAGGTCGCGGTCATCGGCTACGGCAGCCAGGGCCACGCCCACGCGCTGTCGCTGCGCGACTCGGGTGTCGACGTCCGCGTCGGTCTGCACGAGGGCTCCAAGTCCAAGGCGAAGGCCGAGGAGCAGGGCCTGCGCGTGGTGACGCCGTCGGAGGCCGCGGCCGAGGCCGACGTCATCATGATCCTGGTGCCGGACCCGATCCAGGCCCAGGTCTACGAGGAGTCCATCAAGGACAACCTCAAGGACGGCGACGCGCTGTTCTTCGGCCACGGCCTGAACATCCGCTTCGACTTCATCAAGCCCCCGGCCGGCATCGACGTGTGCATGGTCGCCCCCAAGGGCCCGGGCCACCTGGTGCGCCGCCAGTACGAGGAGGGCCGCGGCGTTCCGTGTATCGCGGCCGTCGAGCAGGACGCCACGGGCAGCGCCTTCGCCCTCACCCTCTCGTACGCGAAGGCCATCGGCGGCACCCGCGCCGGCGTCATCAAGACGACCTTCACCGAGGAGACCGAGACCGACCTGTTCGGTGAGCAGGCCGTTCTCTGCGGTGGCACCGCCGCCCTGGTCAAGGCCGGTTTCGAGACGCTGACCGAGGCCGGGTACCAGCCGGAGATCGCGTACTTCGAGTGCCTGCACGAGCTGAAGCTCATCGTCGACCTCATGTACGAGGGCGGCCTGGAGAAGATGCGCTGGTCGGTCTCCGAGACCGCCGAGTGGGGCGACTACATCACCGGCCCGCGCATCATCACGGACGCCACCAAGGCCGAGATGAAGAAGGTCCTCGCCGAGATCCAGGACGGCACGTTCGCCCGTAACTGGATGGACGAGTACCACTCGGGTCTGAAGAAGTACAACGAGTACAAGACCCAGGACGAGAACCACCTCCTGGAGACCACCGGCAAGGAGCTGCGCAAGCTCATGTCGTGGGTCAACGACGACGAGGCGTAAGCCGTACGACGGGGGCCGGGGCGGTACGCTCCGGCCCCTTCGTCGAACCCCGGGTAACGCCCGTGGGTACGGTGTTGGACATCCCGTCCAGCCACGGACGGGTGATCCTTCCGCGGAGGCGCAGGACGCCCTCTTCGGCGCCACTACACTGCTGCACATCAACAACGCGTCAGGCCCACAGCGTCGTGCGTCTTCCACGCGGCTCGAGCGACCCCCAAGAAGTAACAGGCACGCCCCGGGGCCGCTGCAAACCCTCCACCGCCTGCGGCCGTCGGGACGGCCGTCCGCATGGGACTTGTGAGGACTCACGTGAGCTCGAAACCTGTCGTACTCATCGCTGAAGAGCTGTCGCCCGCGACCGTAGACGCCCTGGGCCCGGACTTCGAGATCCGGCACTGCAACGGCGCGGACCGCGCGGAGCTGCTGCCCGCCATCGCCGACGTCGACGCCATCCTCATCCGCTCGGCCACCAAGGTCGACGCCGAGGCAGTCGCCGCCGCCAAGAAGCTGAGGGTCGTCGCACGAGCCGGCGTCGGCCTGGACAATGTCGACGTCTCCGCCGCCACCAAGGCCGGCGTCATGGTCGTCAACGCCCCCACCTCGAACATCGTGACCGCGGCCGAGCTGGCCTGCGGTCTCCTCCTCGCCACCGCGCGCCACATCCCGCAGGCCAACACGGCACTGAAGAACGGCGAGTGGAAGCGCAGCAAGTACACCGGTGTCGAGCTCGCCGAGAAGACCCTCGGTGTCGTCGGCCTCGGCCGCATCGGCGCGCTCGTCGCGCAGCGCATGTCGGCGTTCGGCATGAAGGTCGTCGCCTACGACCCCTACATCCAGCCCGCGCGGGCCGCGCAGATGGGCGTGAAGGTCCTCACCCTCGACGAGCTGCTCGAGGTCGCGGACTTCATCACCGTGCACCTGCCGAAGACCCCCGAGACCCTCGGTCTCATCGGTGACGAGGCGCTGCACAAGGTCAAGCCGACGGTGCGCATCGTCAACGCCGCGCGCGGCGGCATCGTCGACGAGGCGGCGCTGTACTCGGCGCTCAAGGAGGGCCGCGTCGCCGGCGCCGGTCTCGACGTGTACGCGAAGGAGCCCTGCACGGACTCCCCGCTCTTCGAGCTCGACGAGGTCGTCTGCACCCCGCACCTCGGCGCCTCCACGGACGAGGCGCAGGAGAAGGCCGGCATCTCCGTCGCCCGCTCGGTGCGTCTGGCCCTCGCCGGTGAGCTCGTTCCCGACGCGGTCAACGTCCAGGGCGGAGTCATCGCCGAGGACGTCAAGCCCGGTCTGCCGCTCGCCGAGAAGCTCGGCCGCATCTTCACCGCCCTCGCGGGCGAGGTGGCGGCCCGTCTCGACGTCGAGGTGTACGGCGAGATCACCCAGCACGACGTCAAGGTGCTCGAGCTCTCCGCCCTCAAGGGCGTGTTCGAGGACGTCGTCGACGAGACGGTCAGCTACGTCAACGCCCCGCTGTTCGCGCAGGAGCGCGGCGTCGAGGTTCGTCTGACCACGAGCTCCGAGTCCCCCGACCACCGCAACGTGGTCACCGTGCGCGGCACGCTCGGCGACGGCCAGGAGATCTCGGTCTCCGGCACGCTGGCCGGTCCGAAGCACCTGCAGAAGATCGTCGCCGTCGGCGAGTACGACGTGGACCTCGCGCTCGCCGACCACATGCTCGTGCTCAAGTACGAGGACCGTCCCGGTGTCGTCGGCACCGTCGGCCGCATCCTCGGCGAGGCCGGCATCAACATCGCCGGCATGCAGGTCGCCCGCGCGGCCGTCGGTGGCGAGGCCCTCGCGGTCCTCGCCGTCGACGACACGGTGCCGCAGAACGTCCTCACCGAGCTTTCCGAGGAGATCGGCGCCACGTCGGCGCGGTCGGTCAACCTCGTCTGAACCTCGTCCGAGGTTCGTGCGCGACGGCTTGCCGTCTGAGCGGCGGGGGGGGGGGGGGGGCGCCCCCCGGGGGGGGGGGCCCCCCCCCGGGGGGGGGGGGGGCGGGGGGGGGGGGGGGGGCGGGGGGGGGGGCGCCGGCCCCCGGGGGGCGGGGCGGCACACCCCGTACGACCCCGCGCCGGTGGTGGGGGCGCCCGGGGTCGCCGTCGGGGGGGGGGGGGCCGGGCCCCCCCCGGGGGGCCCCGCCCCTCCGCCGTTTCCGCGGGACTTCACGCGGACGGTGTCGCCTCCGGTTCGATCAGACCCTCGCGGTAGGCGATGGCCACGGCCTCGGTGCGGCTCGCGGCCCCCAGCTTGGCGAGGATGTTGGAGACGTGGACGCTCGCCGTCTTGCCGCTGATGAACAGCTCCTCGCCGATCTGCCGGTTGGTGCGCCCCCGGCCGAGCAGCCGCAGCACATCGCTCTCCCGGGCGGTCAGCGCCGCGATGCGGTCCCCGGCGGCCTGCGTGTCGGAGAGGCGGCCGCGCCGGACCAGGCTGTCCACCGCCTCGCGCAGCGGGACCGCGCCCAGCCGCACGGCGGCGTCCCGGGCCGCGCGCGCCTGTTCGCCGGCCTCCTCGCGGCGGTCGGCGGTGAGGAGCGCCTCCGCCAGCCTCCAGCGGCACCGGGCCACCTCGTACGGATCGCCGTAGCCGAACGCCGTCACGGCCCGGTCCCAGGCGTCGACGTCCGGACCGGTGGCGGCGCGCATCCCCTCGGCCTCGGCGCGGGCCAGCCAGGCCAGCCCCTCGGGGCCCTGCTCGGTGCCGTCCTCGCCCCGGGCGGCCGTGCCGCGGGCCAGCCCCACCAGCTCGTCGGCGGTCTCCGCCCAGCGCTTCGCGGCCGCCGTGTCGCCGGACAGGCGGGACTCCTCCGCCGCGTCGGCGACCGACGCCAGGGCGAGCGCGGCGAGCCGCACCACCACGTCGGGCCGCTCGGCACCCGAGCCGTCCGTGAGCGCCTCGACCGACGTGCGCATCCGCCGTACGGAGTCCTCGGCGTCGCCGCTCAGGGCCGCCGCGTCGGTCAGCACGACGCTCGCGACGAGCGTGGACATCCAGTCGAAGGGGCCGTCGAGCAGGGCGCGGGCTCCGGCGACGGCCGCCTCGTGCTCACCGCGGGCCAGGGCCACGTACAGCGCGGGTCCGGCCGCGAACCCGCCTGCGGCCGGGAGGAGTTCGGCGTCGGCGGTGGCCGCCCGCGCGCACTCGTCCCAGCGGCCCAGCGTGTAGAGCAGCAGGGACTGCAGATAGCGCAGCTCCAGGGCGTACGGCGAGGAGAGGAGACCGGCGCGGCGGGCGCGGTCGAGGCCGTCGCCGATCCAGGTCAGGCAGTCGTCCAGGTCGCCGGATTCGTAGCAGCCGATCGCCAGGTTGAACAGGGCGCGCATCTCCACCGGGAGGTTCCCGGCGGTGCGGGCCAGTTCACGGGCGTCGCGCAGCCGGTCCCGGCCCACGGCGGTCCGCCGGTTGTGCGGCTCCATGCCGACCAGGGAGATCATCAAGTCGGCCTGGGCGTCGGCGAGTCGGAGCGACTCGGCGGTCTCCAGCGCCTGCCGGGCGACCCGCTCGGCGTCCTCGTCCCGCCCCACGTACCGCGCGGCCATGACATGGGTCGCGGCCGCCCACACCCAGGTGTGCGAGGGCGGCTCGGCCGGGATCAGCGCGAGCGCCTCGCTGCTGTAGGTGAAGGCGTCGGCCAGGCTGTCGATGCGCATCAGGTTGCCCGCGAGGGTGTAGCGCACCCGGGCGGCCAGCTCGGAGTCGGTGTCCGCGCCGGCCCGCGCGAGCGCCGAGCGGGTGAGCTGGACCGCGCGATGGGGTTCACCGGCGCGGGCGGCGGCGGCCGAGGCGCGCAGGGTGAGCGTGATGGTGCTGCCGGCCCCGGGGCGGGCGGACGCGTCGACCGCCGCCCACAGGTCGAGCGCGGTCTCCAGGTGGCGCAGCTCCGCGGCGGGCGCGCCGACGCGCTGGGCGTGGTCGGCGGCTTCGAGGGAGGCGGCCAGCGCGTCGGCCAGGTCGTGGCTCTCGCGCGAGTGGTGGGCCCGCTCCGCCGCGCTCTCCGCCGAACGGCCGTCCTCCGCGAGGAGCCGGGCGAACAGACCGTGCAGCCGGACCCGTTCGCCGGGCAGCAGGTCCGCGTACACGGCCTCGCGGGTGAGGGCGTGCCGGAACGAGTAGGTCGCGTCGTCGCCGGGCACCAGCAGTTGGCGTCCGACCGCCTCGCGCAGCGCCGACTCCAGCTCCTCGTCCGGCAGTTGTACGGCGTCACGCAGCAGGTCGTGTCCGACGCGGCGCCCCGCGACGGCCGCCGTGCGCAGCACCTGCTGGGCGGTGTCGGAGAGTTGCTCGATACGGATGAGCAGTACGTCGACCAGGCTGCCCAGGTTGCCCGGGCCGCCGGGCACGGCGGAGGAGCCGGGGGAGTCGTCGCCGGGCAGCGCGGCGAGCAACTCCTCGGCGTAGAAGGCGTTTCCCTCGGCGCGCTCGACGATGCGGCGGACCGTGGTCTCGGAGACGGGGCCGGTGCGCAGCGCGCGCACGAGCCGGGCCACGTCGGCGTCGGCCATCGGCCGCAGTTCCAGCCGGTCGACGGCGGGCAGCCGGATCAGCTCCGCGAGCAACGGGCGCAGGGGGTGGCGGCGGTGCAGGTCGTCCGCGCGGTACGAGGCGAAGACCGCGAGGCGCCGGGCGGGGGCGCCGGGCGCGGGCCGCTGGAGGACGCCCCGGCTGAGCAGGAAGCGGAGCAGTTCGCGGGAGGACTGGTCCGCCCAGTGGAGGTCCTCGAAGATCAGCAGTATGGGGGCGACGTCGGCCAGGTCGGCGAGGAGGCCGGTGACGCCCTCGAACAGCTGGAGGCGGCTGCCGGGGTCGGGAGCGGTGTCGGTGTCCGGTCCGCCGCCGGTCAGCCGGTGCACCGCGGGGTGGGCCGCGAGGGCCGGGGCGAAGCGGTCGTCGGCGGCCAGCGCGCCGAGGATCTCGGTGAACGGGAGGTACGGCAGGCCCACGTCGCCGAGGTCCACGCAGTGGCCGGTCAGGACCGTCATCCCGATGGCGGTGGCGTGTGCCGAGGCCTCGGCGAGCGTGCGGGTCTTGCCCACGCCGGCGTCCCCGGCGACGAGGACGGCACGGGGTTCGCCGTCCCCGGCCCGGTCCAGCACGCCGGTGAGCCGGGCGAGTTCGTCCCCCCGGCCGATGAACGGCGTCCCGAATGTCTGCGTCACGGCACCATCCTGGCACGCCCCGCCGACAACTCCCCTGCGTCGCCTTCCTGATCGGGCGCGGAGACGTGGACCGGGAGCCGCCCGGAGCGCGCGGGTGCCGTCATGCCGGTGCCGGGCGGACCGGGGTTCTCCGGTCCGCCCGGCGGGGGCGTTTCAGGGCGTGGTCCGCCCGGCGGCGGGCGGGTGTTCGTGGCCGTCGTTCGCCCGGTGGACGGTTCGGGCGGGTGTCAGGCTCCCCGCTCGGACGCCGTCGCCTCGAGCGGCTCGACGGTCCCGGCGCAGGGGAGGTCTCCCTCCTCGCGCACCGCCACGTTGCGCAGGCTCGCCGTGGCGAGGGCGGCGGCGCCCAGCAGCAGGACCGCGCCGGCGACGGCCGCTGCCTGCATGCCGTGGGTGAAGGCCTCCCGTGCCGCGTCGGCCAGTGCCTGTCCGGCGTCGCCGGGCAGCTGTCCGGCCACGGCCAGCGCGCCGCCCAGCGTCTCGTGGGCCGCGGCCGGGACGCCGGCCGGGATGTCGTGGCGGTAGACCGCCGTGCCGATGGAGCCGAGGACGGCCATGCCCAGCGCGCCGCCGAACTCGGCACCGGTCTCCAGCAGGGAGGAGGCGGAGCCCGCGTTGCCGACGGGCACGGTGCCGAGCGCCAGGTCCATCATCTGCGACATCACGGTGACGATCCCGGAGGCGAGGACACCCGCGCCGGCCAGCACGATCCACAGGGAGTCGGTGCCGGCGAGGGTCAGCAGTCCGTAGCCGCAGGCGGCGACGACGAAGCCGCCGGAGACGACGTGGGCGCGGTGGACGCCCTTCTGCACGAGCTGCGCGGAGACCGGCGCGGCCACGCCGACCAGGACGGTGGGGAGCAGGGCCCACAGGGCGGCCGCCATGGAGCTCTTGCCGAGCACCGACTGGAGGTACTGGGTGGTGAAGTACGCCGAGCCCAGCATGCCGAAGGAGGCGATCAGGTTGAGGACGACGGCGGGCGCGAAGCCGTGGCCGCGGAACAGGGCGGGGGAGATCAGCGGGGACTTCGCGGTGCGCTGACGGTGGACGAACAGGGCGGCGAAGACCAGGCCGACGAGGACCGAGACGACGTACTCGGTCCTCCAGCCCTCGGACGGGATCTCCTTGACGCCGTAGATCACGGGCAGGACGGCGGCCATCGACAGCGGCACGCTGAGCAGGTCGAAGCGGCCGGGCTCCGGGTTCCTGGACTCGGGGAGCAGGAACGGGCCGAGGACCAGCAGCAGCACCATCGCGGGCAGGTTGACCAGGAAGACGGAGCCCCACCAGAAGTACTCGACGAGGACTCCGCTCATCACCGAACCGAGCGCGATGCCGCCGGTCATGACGCCGGACCAGACGCCGATGGCCTTGGCGCGCTGGCCGGGGTCCGTGAACATCGTGCGGATGATCGCCATCGTCGACGGCATCAGGGTCGCGCCGCCGATGCCGAGGACCGCGCGGGCGGCGATCAGCATCTCGGCGCTGTTCGCGTACGCGGCGAGTACCGAGGCGGTGCCGAACGCGGCGGCGCCGAACAGGAGCAGCTTGCGGCGCCCGACGCGGTCGCCGAGCGAGCCCATCGTCATCAGCAGGCCGGCGAGCACGAACGCGTAGATGTCGAAGATCCACAGCTGCTGGGTGCCGCTCGGCTCCAGGTCCGCGCTGATCGACGGGATCGCGAAGTAGAGGACCGAGACGTCCATGGAGACCAGGAGCAGCGGAAGCATCAGGACGCCGAGGGCGGTCCATTCGCGGCGACCGGCCAGGGCGCCGGAGGCGGGAGTCGTGCTCGTCGGGTTCGTCATGACAGGGACTGTACGCACGTATTAAACGCTTGTCTAGAACGAGCGTCTAATACATTCGTACTTGACGCTCGTATGGGACGGTTGTCTGAATCGCGGGTACGCTGACGGGCATGGGACACCGTGAGGATCTGCTCGAAGGCGCCAAGCGCTGCCTGCTGGAGAAGGGCTTCGTGCGCACCACGGCGCGCGACATCGTCAAGGAGTCGGGGACGAACCTGGCGTCCATCGGCTACCACTACGGGTCCAAGGACGCCCTGCTCGCCGCGGCCTACGTCGATCTCATCTCCGCCGCGGGCGACACGTTCGGCGCGTTCGCGACGGCCGACTCCGCTGGCGTCCCCGGCT
Organism: Streptomyces sp. NPDC002580; assembly: GCF_042889485.1. Classification (NCBI taxonomy): domain Bacteria; kingdom Bacillati; phylum Actinomycetota; class Actinomycetes; order Kitasatosporales; family Streptomycetaceae; genus Streptomyces; species Streptomyces sp. NPDC002580. Next base: position 97,945 of record NZ_JBIAQZ010000012.1, read on the forward strand.
CCCTGGAACGCTTCCGGGAGGCCTGGCAGAACATCACCAGGTCCTTCGTCGAGGAGCGCCCCATCTGGTTGCTCACCTTCGAGGTGATCACCAACTCCGACCGGCTGCCTACGGTCCGCGAGCACCTCGTGAAGGCGTCCGACGAGGGCCGCCGGGGCATCATCCCCCTGCTCATGGGCGGATCGGAGGACGACGTGGACGACGCCACGCTGCGCTCGCTCGGCGGCTTCTACCAGGTCCTGCTCAACGGGCTCAGCGTGCAGTGGCTCTTCGACCCGGAGTCGGCGACCGGTGCCGACGATCTCACCGAGGGGCTGCGTCGGGTGATCGAAGGGGTGGCGAAGTCGGAGAGCTGATCAACCGTCGGTTCGCCGCATCTGGAGGGACCTCGCCCCGGTCGCCGCACCGGCCCGCCGCCCCGCGGGCTGGACGAACAGGATCACGGCGACCACACGGCCGCGCCGCCCCGGCCGGTGCTCGGCTTCGGGGAATCGAGGGAGCGGGCGATCACCGGGGGTGTGACGGCGATCGGCGAGCTGCCGGGGCCCGACGCGAGCCCATCGGGCCGGCCCGAACCCGATGGTCCGCGGAACCTCAGAGCCGCGCCCCCTTCAGGGCCATGTGCAGCAGCAGCCGGTCCTCGCCGTCGTCCAGGTCGAGGCCGGTGAGCTGTTCCACGCGGGACAGCCGGTAGTAGAGCGTCTGACGATGGATGCCCAACTCGGCCGCCGTGCGGCCGGCCTGGCCCGCCCGGTCGAGGAACACCTCGGCGGTGCGGGCCAGTTCCCGGTGCGGGGGAGTCAACAGGGCCTGCACCACGGGATCATGGGCCGTTTCCGGAGGCAGGGCGGTGAGGAGCCGGAAGGGGCCGATGGCCCCCCACTCGGCCACCGGGCCGAGCCGGGGTTCGGCCAGCGCGGCGCGCGCGGCGGCGGTCGCCTCGTGCCAGGCGGCCCCCAGTTCCGCGAGCCCCGCCCGGGCCGCCGCGATCCCGGCCGCCGTCCCGCCCGGGGGAGCGGCGGTCGAGGCGCCGCGAGAGGAGCCGGCGGTCTGTCTTCCGTCGGCAGGGCTTCCTGGGGCGAGGCCGGGAGACGCGGTCGCCGTGGTGCCGCCCTTCGGGGACGCCGCCGTACCGACAGGGCGCCCGGATCCCTCGGTCCCGGCCCCCTCGCGGACGCCCGCAGCCTCCCGTACGAACCGGGTGGCGGCCGTCAGCGCGGGCGTCAGGACGTCCGGTGAGCGCAGCCGGACCAGCAGGGCGAGGCTCTGGCCGGTGGCACCCCAGGGGAGGGTGCACAGCGCGGTCGCGCCCGGCACCGTACGGGCGGAGGGGGCGTCGTCGGGGTCGGCCGAGGGCCACGGGGCCACGCACACCACCGTGTGCAGGCCGTCGCCGCGCGGGCCGAGGGCGGTGCGCAGCTCGGCCACCGCCATGTCGCGCTGCCAGCCGCGTTCGGCGGTCAGCACGGCCCGCAGCTCACGCGTGAGGTCCGCGCCGGCCTGCGCCTCGTCCGCCAGCAGGGCGCCGATCCGGGACGCCACCTGCATGGCGCCGGCCAGCTGGGCGTCGGTGGGGCCCGGGTCGTCGTCGAGCAGCCAGACGTAGCCGAGGACGACGCCCCGATGGCGTACCGGAAGACAGATCCGGCCGCGGTAGACCCCCGCTTCCGGGGTGGGCGGGATGCGGACGGGCCCGGTCGCGCGGGTGATGCCGAAGCCCTCGAACCAGGTGCGGACCGTCGTGGTGGAACGGCGGGTCAGGATCGAGCGGGTGCGCACCGGGTCGAGGGCGGAGGGGTCGAGGTCGCCCTCGCTGTCGTACGCCCCGAAGGCGATCAGCTCGAAGTCGCGGCTCTCCAGCGTCGCGGGGACGCCGAGGAGCGCCGAGATCTCGTCGACCAGCTCTTGGTAGTCGCCCCTGTGTTCACCGCTCACCCCGGTATTCTCGCGCACTTCCCCGGACCCTTCATACATATGTCTGAGATCCGGGGCAGGGATGCGTGACAGCTGTCGATGGCCCACGATCGGAGAGATCCCTAGGTTTCACGGTGGTTCTCCGTGCCGTACCCGAATCGTCGGGACTCGGCCTCCTGCTGGCTTTGTTCTGGAGGTGCCCCGTGCTGGGTCCCGTGATTCTCGCCGCTTCGCGCAGCGACAAGATGCGCCGTCTGATCTCGGCGGCCCCGGTGACCAAGCCGGTCGTCGACCGGTTCATCCCCGGTGAGACCGTCGACCAGGTCGTCCCGATCATCGAGGACCTCACGGGCAAGGGCCTCGAGGTCACGATGGACGTCGTCGGCGAGGACATCACGACGCCCGAGCAGTCCTACGCCGCCCGTGACGCGTACCTGGAGCTGATCGGCCGTCTCGAGGAGCTCGGCCTCGGCACCCGCGCCGAGATGTCGATCAAGCTCTCCATGTTCGGCCAGGCGCTGGAGGGCGGCCACGAGCTGGCCCTCGCCAACGTCCGCCCGGTCGTCGAGGCCGCCGCGGCCATCGGCACCACCGTCACGCTGGACGCCGAGGACCACACCACCCTCGACTCGATGTTCGCCATCCACGAGGAGCTGCGGAAGGACTTCCCGCAGACCGGCTGCGTGATCCAGGCCTACCTGTTCCGCACCGAGGCCGACGCCCGCCGCCTCGCCGGGAGCGGCAGCCGCGTGCGTCTGGTGAAGGGCGCCTACAAGGAGCCCGCCGAGGTCGCGTACCAGCAGAAGGCCGAGACCGACAAGGCGTACGTCCGCATCCTCAAGATCCTCATGGAGGGCGAGGGGTACCCGATGATCGGGTCCCACGACCCGCGCCTCATCTCCATCGCCCAGGAGCTCGCCCGCACGGCCGGGCGCAAACTGGACGAGTACGAGTTCCAGATGCTCTACGGCATCCGCAGCGACGAGCACCTGCGGCTCGCCGCCGAGGGCCACCGCATGCGCGTCTACACCGCGTACGGCACCGACTGGTACGGCTACTTCATGCGGCGCCTCGCGGAGAAGCCGGCCAACCTGCTCTTCTTCGCCCGCTCGATCTTGACCAAGGGCTGATGTGAAGGCGAGCGGCAGCTGTCGGCATCCGGGTGAATCCTGGACAACGGCAGCTACCGCCCATCGGTCGGCTGAGCCGACCTGTTTTCCGAAAAGGAGTTACGGAAAACGTGACTCCGCCCCTGTGGGGGCTTCTCACTCGCACGCCGCGGCGAGCTCATGAAGGTCAAGCCCTGACCGCCACCAAACATACGTATATGGCTTCGGTTTTCCCGGCTGAAGTCAGGGATTCACTCGGAAGAGGTAGCTCATGGACGCCGTGACCCAGGTCCCCACCCCCGTCAACGAGCCGGTGCACGGCTACGCCCCCGGCTCGCCCGAGCGCGCCCGCCTGGAGGCGAAGCTCAAGGAGCTGGCCGAGAACCCGATCGACCTGCCGATGACCATCGGCGGCGAGAAGCGGATGGGCGGCGGCGACCGTTTCGACGTCGTACAGCCGCACAACCACAAGGCGCGCCTCGGCACCTACGCCAACGCCACCCAGGCGGACGCCCAGGACGCCGTGGACGCGGCCCTCGCCGCCGCCCCCGCCTGGCGCGCGATGGCCTTCGACGACCGCGCCGCGATCATCCTGCGCGCCGCCGAGCTGCTGGCCGGCCCCTGGCGCGAGACGCTGGCCGCCTCCACCATGCTCGGCCAGTCGAAGACCGCCCAGCAGGCCGAGATCGACACCCCCTGCGAGCTCGTCGACTTCTGGCGCTTCAACGTCCACTACGCCCGCCAGATCCTCGCCGAGCAGCCGCCGGCGAACTCCCCGGGCGTGTGGAACCGCATGGACCACCGCCCGCTGGAGGGCTTCGTCTACGCGATCACGCCCTTCAACTTCACGGCGATCGCGGGCAACCTGCCCACCGCTCCGGCGCTCATGGGCAACGTCGTCGTGTGGAAGCCGTCCCCGACGCAGACCCACGCCGCCGTGCTGCTGATGGAGCTCCTGGAGGAGGCGGGCCTGCCCAAGGGCGTCATCAACCTCGTCACCGGTGACGGCATCGAGGTCTCCAAGGTCGCCCTGGAGCACCGCGACCTCGCCGGCATCCATTTCACCGGCTCGACCAAGACCTTCCAGTACCTGTGGAAGACGGTCGGCAACAACATCGAGAAGTACCGCGCCTACCCGCGTCTGGTCGGCGAGACCGGCGGCAAGGACTTCGTGGTCGCCCACCCGTCGGCCGACCGCGCGATCCTCAAGACCGCCCTGACCCGGGGCTCCTTCGAGTACCAGGGCCAGAAGTGCTCCGCGTCCTCCCGTGCCTACGTCCCGGCCTCCATCTGGAACTCCGGCTTCAAGGAGGAGTTCGCGGCCGAGGTCGACGGTCTGACCATGGGTGACGTCACCGACCTGTCGAACTTCATCGGCGCGGTCATCGACGAGCGGTCGTTCGCCAAGAACAAGGCGGCCATCGACCGCGCGAAGTCCGACCCGGCCTGCACGATCGTCGCGGGCGGCTCGTACGACGACTCCGTCGGCTACTTCGTGCGCCCGACCGTCGTCGCGTGCTCGGACCCGGAGAACGAGGTCTTCAAGACCGAGTACTTCGGCCCCTTCCTCGCCGTGCACGTCTACGAGGACGACCAGTACGACGAGATGCTGACCCAGATGGAGTCGGCGTCCGACTACGCGCTCACCGGCGCGGTCATCTCCGGCGACCGCGCGGCGGCCGCGTACACGATGGAGAAGCTCCGCTACGCGGCGGGCAACTTCTACATCAACGACAAGTCGACCGGCGCCGTCGTCGGCCAGCAGCCCTTCGGCGGCGGCCGTGCCTCCGGCACCAACGACAAGGCCGGCGCCCCGCAGAACCTGATGCGCTGGACGCTGACCCGCGCCATCAAGGAGACGCTGGTCCCGCCGACCGAGTACGGCTACCCGCACATGGGCTGACAGCCGAACGCGGCGGCCGCCCCCCCCCCGGGGCCGGCCGCCCGTCACCCACTCCGCCCCCGCCTCACGGTCTCCCCCGTCCGTGGAGCGGGGGCGGTTCCAGTTCCACGGTTCCGCGGCGCCCCGCCGTGGGGCGCCCCGCGTCTCACACGTGCCGGCCGAGGAAGTCCCCGATCAGCGCGGCCACCTGGCCCGCGTGCGTCTCCAGGGCGAAGTGGCCCGTGGGGAGCAGATGGATCTCGGCGTCCGGGAGGTCGCGGCGGAAGGCGAGCGCGCCCTCGGGGACGAAGATCTCGTCGCCGCCGCCCCAGACCGCGAGCAGCGGGACCCGGCTGGTGCGGAAGTACTCCTGGAACGCCGGGTAGAGCGCGAAGTTGGAGCCGTAGTCGGAGATCAGGTCGAGCTGGATCTCCGGCTGGCCGGGGCGGGCCATCAGGGCGGTGTCGTGCTCGTAGGCGTCCGGGCTGACCAGCGTCGGGTCCGCCACGCCGGTCAGGTACTGCCACCGGATGCCGTCCGGGCCGCTGATCGCCCGGACCGGCGCCTCCGTCTCGGGTGTGCGCTCGGCGATCAGCGCCAGCACCGGCGCCCAGGCGTCCGCGCCGAGCCCCTCCTCGTACGCGTTGCCGTTCTGCGTGATGATCGCCGTCACCCGCTCGGGGTGGGCGAGCGCGAGGCGCAGGCCGATCGGGGCGCCGTAGTCCTGGATGTAGAGCGCGTACTCCTTGAGGCCGAGCCGCTCGGTGAACTCCTCGGTGATCCCGGCCAGCCGGTCGAAGGAGTACGGGAAGTCACCGGCCGCCGGCGCGTCCGAGCGGCCGAAGCCGAGGTGGTCGGGGGCGATGAGGCGGTAGCGGTCGGCCAGCGGCGGCAGCAGGTCCCGGAACATGTGCGAGCTGCTCGGGAAGCCGTGCAGGAGGAGCAGGACGGGTGCGTCCGCGGGGCCCGCCTCGCGGTAGGCGATCCGGTGACCGCCGACGGTGGTGGTGCGGTGGTGGACCTGCCGGCTGTGGTGGATCGGGCTGCTGCTCATGATCGGATCCCCTAACCCCTGAAAGCTGTTTCGGTGGTGGGAACAGTTCAGCACGGTAGCATCTAACTGGTCAAGGTGCTTTTAAAGGTTAGACCCGGGGGGGATGACCGGGACCCCTTTCGTCGCGGGCCGGCGGGGCGGCGGGGCGGGAGGGGTGGGATTCCCGGCGTGCGTGTGAATACTGGCCGGATGGCCACCCGACTGCGGACCGCCCACACGGCGGACCTCACCCACGCCGAACTCCGCGCCGCCCGCACCCTGTTGGAGGACGCCTTCGACGGTGACTTCCGGGACGAGGACTGGGATCACGGCCTCGGCGGCATGCACGTCCTGATCCATGACGGGCGGGGTCTCGCGGCACACGGCTCGGTGATCCAGCGACGTGTCCTGCACCGCGGTCGCTCGTTGCGCGTCGGCTACGTGGAGGCGGTCGGCGTCCGCGCGGACGTGCGGCGCACCGGGCTGGGCGGGCGGGTGATGGCCGAGCTGGAACGCCTCATCGAGAGCGCCTACGGTCTCGGCGCGCTCTCCGCGAGCGAGGACGGGGCCGCCCTGTACGCGGCCCGGGGCTGGCGGCTCTGGCCGGGCCGCGTCTGCGTCCACGCCCCGGGCGGTGTGGTCCGTCTCCCCGAGGAGGAGGGCATCACGTTCGTCCGCCCCGGGGTGGCGGCGGGGCCCCTCGACCCGGCGTACGAGCTGGTCTTCGACTGGCGGGACGGTGACGTGCTCTGACCCGGAAGGGCCCGGAGTGCGAGCGGGCCGCGGAGCGTCGTCGCAGGTCGGAGCGGTGTGACGCGATCCGCCGTCTCAGATAGTAGGAAGTCCGAGTAATTGTGGAGACAGATGCCCGGTCCTCGCCTAGCTTGGTAGGAGCCGAACGTCTCGCTCGACCAAGCGAATGGCGGTCGTGAGCCGGAGCCCTTGGCAGGCAACCCCTGCGGCACCGCTCCCCGCCCCTTCCGGCGTCTCGTAAATCCCCACCGCACTTCCGGTCGCCCGCGTGGCCGCCGGAGGCAAGGAGTCGATTCATCATGGCCGAGACGACCGTCCGCCGAGTCCGTCACCTCTCCCGTACGAGCAGCGAGTCCGACCGCAAGAACGCCGCCGCTGCGCTCCAGCGTGCCCTCGACCGCAGGGACAACGGCGGCGAGACGGGCCACTGAGGCCCGCCGCCCCGACAGACGGGAGCCGCGCCCGCGGGGTGCGGCGCGGGGTCACGCCCCGCGCCGCGCCTCGACGTGCCGGCCGCCTGCCGTTCCCCGGTGTTCAGGTTCCGCGCCGCACCTCGAAGTGGTCGATGCGCTCGCCGCTCTGGGCCAGCGCCGACACCATGAGCCGCGGTGCGGGACCCGTCTCCGCCTCGACCGAGAGGAAGGAGAAGCCGGTGTACCGCACCCGTGACCACTCCACCGTGTCCGCCTTCTGCCGTTGCGACTTCGTCCAGTGGAAGGTCTCGACGGACTCGCGGTGGGTGACCTTCCCCTCGAAGCTGTCCTTCACCCCGCTGGGGAACCGGTAGAGGCTCTTGCCGGCCCCGCCCGCCGTGACGTACACGATCCCGTCCCGGGTCGGGTCGGTCGAGGCGCCCACCGGCACCTGCCTGCCCACCGCGCCGCCCCTGATGGCGTCGGTGCGCTCGTACACGTGGTTGTGTCCGTTGATCACCAGGTCCACCTGGTGCTTGGCGAACAGCGGCCCCCAGGCGTCGCGCACCCCGCCGTCGGAGGCGTGCGTCGACGTCGAGTAGGCGCAGTGGTGGAAGAAGACGACGACGAAGTCGACCTGCCCGCGCAGCTCCCCGAGCCGCCTGTCGAGCCAGGCGGTCTGCCTGCCGCCCGAGTAGCCCTTGTTGGCCGGGATCTCGTACGACACGTCGTTGGCGTCCAGCGCGACGATTCCGACGTTGCCGTAGGTGAACGAGTAGACGCCCGGGGCCTTCCCCGCGTCGAAGCCGTTGTCCGGCAGCGACCAGCGCGCGGACTGGCCGCCGTAGCCGTTCGGCGAGTACCACGCCTCCATGTCGTGGTTGCCGGTCGTCACCATCCACGGCACCGACTTCGCGACCGTCTCGGTCTGCTTGAGGAACAGGTCCCAGGCGCCGGGGTCGTAGATGTCCGACTCCTCGCCGTGCCCGGTCCCGTCCGCGTAGCAGATGTCGCCCGCGTGCAGATGGAAGGCCGGGCGGCGGGCGAGGAGCACCTTGTCGTTGGCGAGAGCGTCGGGCGTGACGCCCTGGTCGCCGAAGGCGGTGAACACGAACTTCTCCGGGTGTGCGGGCGCCGTACGGAAATGGCCGATCGTGGAGTGCCGCTCCTTGGACGCCGGGTCGAAGCCCTCGTGGCCGACGCCGTAGTAGTACGTCGTCCCGGGGCGCAGCCGGTCGAGCGCCGCGTGCAGGTAGTACTGGTCCATCGCCATCCGCTGTCCGGCGAGTCCCGGTGTGTGCAGGTCGCGGACCTCGGCCTCGATCCTGCGGCTCAGGGACCAGGGCGTCAGGCCCACCCGGACGTACGGCTTCCTGACGGCGGACGGCACCTGCCAGGAGATCCGCATCCGGGTCTTCGGGTCCGTGCCGAAGGCGAGGTGGCGGCCGAACGGAGTGACGGCGGAGCCGGGCACCCGGCTGGTGGCCGGCCGGGGTGAGGAGCCCGCCGTCGTCCGTGCGGGGGCCGTCGTGCCCGAGGCGCAGCCGGCCAGCATCCCGCCGCCCGCGAACGCGCTCGCGGCCACGAGCGCGCGGCGCCGGGTGAGCTTCGTCCGCAGGTACTCGTACTGCTCGGCCATGCTCAGGTCGCGGGCGAGCTCGCGGGGGATGCCCACGTCGGGGACGGGGAGCCCGGGGGGAGTCCCCCTGGAGGGAGCGGTCATGTCTGGGAAGTTCCCAGCCCGCACCAACGGCCGTCGTACATACGGGTGAACACAGGGCGAAGGATAGGCGCGCCACGCCACCACCCTGTCCGTATGGCGGACATCGCGTGTCATCCCATGGGACAACGGAGTACGGTGCCGTCATGTCTCGCAGCATCGATCTCGCAGTGATCCCCGGTGACGGCATCGGCCAGGAAGTCGTGGCCCAGGGACTCAAAGTCCTCTCCGCCGTCCTTCCGCAGGACGTGAAGCTGGAGACCGAGGAGTTCGACTTCGGCGCCCGGCGCTACCACGCCACCGGTGAGACCCTCACCGACGCCGACCTCGCCGCCCTGAAGCCGCACGACGCCATCCTGCTCGGCGCGATCGGCGACCCCTCGGTCCCGTCCGGCGTGCTGGAGCGCGGCTTCCTGCTCAAGCTCCGCTTCGCCTTCGACCACCACGTCAACCTGCGTCCCTCGAAGCTCCTCCCGGGTGTCGAGACCCCGCTCGCGGGTCAGCCCGAGATCGACTTCGTCGTGGTCCGCGAAGGGACCGAGGGGCCGTACACCGGCAACGGCGGCACCATCCGCAAGGGCACCCCGCACGAGGTCGCCACCGAGGTCTCCGTCAACACGGCGTTCGGTGTCGAGCGGGTCGTGCGTGACGCCTTCGCCCGTGCGCAGGCCCGCCCGCGCAAGAAGCTGACGCTGGTCCACAAGAACAACGTGCTGACCTTCGCGGGCCACCTGTGGACGAACGTCTTCAACAAGGTGGCCGAGGAGTTCCCCGAGGTCACCACCGACTACATCCACGTGGACGCCGCGACGATCTACCTCGTCACGGACCCCGCGCGCTTCGACGTGATCGTCACCGACAACCTCTTCGGCGACATCATCACCGACCTCGCCGCGGCCGTCTCCGGCGGCATCGGTGTCGCCGCCTCCGGCAACATCAACCCCACCGGCGAGTTCCCCTCGATGTTCGAGCCCGTGCACGGCTCGGCGCCCGACATCGCGGGCCAGGGCAAGGCCGACCCCAGCGCCACCGTCCTGTCCGTCGCCCTCATGCTGCGTCACCTCGGCTACGAGGCCGAGGCCGCCCGCATCGAGGACGCGGTCGCCGCGGATCTCGCCGAGCGGGTCGGCAGGCCCGCCCGCAGCACCGAGGAAATCGGCGACGCGCTGGCCCTGCGAGTAGCCGGCTGACCCGCCGCACCGCCTACGTTCCGTAGCAGCCGCCGGGTCGCATCCGCACCCGGCGGCTTTGCTATGCCCTCGCCGGGTGCCACCATCAGTCCCTGGGCAGTTCCCCCGGGCCGTATTGACACCGTTTCGTCCACGGTCCTCCGCGCGCGATAATCGAACGTGGAGCCGCGGAATGAGGGAATGCTCGGACGTCCTATCACTGGCCACTGGCGGTGCGGGCGTGAGCGCGGCCCGTCACACACAACCGGTGAAGGACAAAACCACTCATGACGCAGCCCACGATCGAACTCAAGCCCTCCGCCAGCCCGCTCTCCGCCGCCGAGCGCGAGGCGATCCTGGTCAACCCCGGGTTCGGCCGCCACTTCACCGATCACATGGTGACCATCAAGTGGACGGAGGGCCGCGGCTGGCACGACGGCCAGCTCGTTCCCTACGGACCGCTCTCCCTCGACCCGGCGAACATGACCCTGCACTACGCGCAGGAGATCTTCGAGGGGCTCAAGGCCTACCGGCAGCCCGACGGCACCGTCGCCACCTTCCGGCCCGACAAGAACGCCAAGCGCTTCCAGGCCTCCGCCCGCCGTCTCGGCATGCCGGAGCTCCCGGTGGAGACCTTCGTCGCGGCCTGTGACGCGCTGGTCCGGCAGGACCGCGACTGGGTTCCGGCGCACGGTGGCGAGGAGTCCCTGTACCTGCGCCCCTTCATGATCGCGACCGAGGTCGGCCTGGGTGTGAAGCCCGCCAACGAGTACCTCTTCCTCGTCATCGCCTCGCCCGCCGGCGCCTACTTCGCGGGTGGCGTGAAGCCGGTGTCGATCTGGCTCTCCGAGGACCGCGTCCGCGCCGTTCCCGGCGGCATGGGCGACGCGAAGACGGGCGGCAACTACGCCGCCTCGCTCCTCGCCCAGAAGGAGGCCGCGGCCAAGGGCTGCGACCAGGTCTGCTACCTCGACGCGGTCGAGCACAAGTGGATCGAGGAACTCGGCGGCATGAACCTGTACTTCGTGTACGGCGACCGGATCGTCACCCCCTCCCTCACCGGCTCCATCCTGGAGGGCGTCACCCGTGACTCCCTGCTGACCGTCGCCCGGGACCTCGGCTACACCGCCGAGGAGGGCCGCGTCTCCATCGACCAGTGGCAGACGGACGCCGAGAACGGCACCCTGACCGAGGTCTTCGCCTGCGGCACCGCCGCCGTCATCACCCCCGTCGGCACGGTCAAGCGCGCCGGTACCGAGTGGAAGCAGTCCGGCGGCGAGCCCGGCAAGGTCACCCTCCGGCTCCGCGAGGCCCTGCTCGACATCCAGCGCGGCATCAGCGAGGACCAGCACGGCTGGATGCACCCGCTGGGCTGACCCCCGCGGCTCACTCCGGTCCCCGTGTCCCGACAGGGTCGCGGGGACCGGCTGTTCGTGCGACGCGCAGGGCCCGGGCGGCAGGGGTGTTCCCCACAGTCCACGGGGGAGCGTGTCCTGCGGTGCGCCCGCACGGCCACGGAGGGAGCGCGCAGTCGAGCGCGAGGTCGCCGCTGGCACGGCCGGGCCGGCTGCTGCGCACCCCGCGCACCCCGCGCCGTCCGCAGAGCCCCACGGTCCTCGGCCTGCTCGCCGCGGCCGCCGCGCCGCTGCTCTGGAGCACCTCGTCCAGGCCCGCGACCCGGAGCTGGTGCGCCCCTTCTTCGCCGAGTACGACGAGCGCGCCACCTGGTTCGGCGGTCTAAAGCCGGCTTTCGGCGCGAGCCGGCTCCTGCCCGGTCTTGACGCGGGGTGACGCCTGCTTCGCCGTGAGCGCCAGGTGGGCGAGGCCGCCGACCAGGCCGGACAGGAGGAAGCTGCAGTCCACCCCGCCGGTCAGGGACAGCAGCGGTCCCTCGTACGAGGGCAGTGACACGGCCAGCAGGCCGACGACGGCGCCCAGGGCCCAGGAGACCGTCGCCCGGACGTTCCAGCCGGCCCGGTACCAGTAGACGCCGCCGCGGGAGCGGCGGTTGAAGACCTGGAGGGCGTCCGGGTCGTAGACCCCGCGGCAGCGCACGAAGCCGATCAGGGTGATGACGGCCCACGGGGTGCCGATCGCGGTCAGCAGCAGCACGAAGGACGTCATCGCGGACTGGGCGTTCCAGGCGTAGTGGCCGACGAACACGCAGAGCATGGCGACGACGGCGACCGCGCAGGTGGCGCGGGCGCGCGAGGCGCGGGGCAGGATCGCGTCGAGGTCGAGGCCCATGGAGTAGAGCATCAGACCGGCGTTGCCCACCGAGCCGGCCGAGGCGGCCAGCAGCAGCGGGACCAGGTACCAGCCGGGGGAGGCGGACACCAGCGGGCCCGCGTAGTCGAGGGCCGCGCGGGCCCCGTACGCCGTGAAGGTGCCGAAGAGCTGGGGGACCAGGAGACCGGCGATCAGGCCCAGCCAGGTGCCGTGCAGGACCGTGCGGGAGGAGTGGCGCTCGGGGGATATGTAGCGCGTGTAGTCGCCGAGCAGGGTGATGAACGCGATCGGTCCCGACAGGCCCGCCGCCACCGCCGCGAGCAGCCACGTGGGCCAGAACGAGCCGAGCAGATAGCCGCCGGCCTCCGGGAGCGCCGCGGTGGTGAAGTGCGGGGCGTACGCGATCACGCCGGCCACCAGCAGGGCCGACATGCCGAACACGAGGGCGCGGGACATCGCGAGCAGGACGCGGTAGCCGTAGACGGCGCCCGCGACGGTGGCGGCGGCCAGCACGGTGTACACCACGGCGTACGCCGGACCGCTCGCCTCCAGACCGAACAGGCGGCCGAGGACACCCACCATCACGTCGCCGCCGATCCACACGGTCAGCGCGGTGTAGCCGAGGGCGAGGAGCAGGCCGACGACCGAGCCGACCAGCCGTCCCCGTACGCCGAACTGCGCGCCGGAGGAGGTGGAGAGGTTCGTGCCGGTCCGCAGCGAGACCAGGGCCAGCGGCGCGGTGAGCGCGGTGCCGACGACCGTGCCTGCCACGATCGAGCTGACGGAGGACCACCAGTCGAGTCCGAACGAGGGTGGCAGCCAGCCGAAGACGATCACCCCGAGACAGAGGTTGGAGCCGAGCAGGATCGACACGAGGTCGCGCGGCCCGCTGGTGCGTTCCTCGTCGGGGATGGTGTCGACTCCGCGCTGTTCGATCGGCATGGCTGGTCTCCTTTGACGGCCGCCTGGCGTGGTGCGATGAGCACCAAGAGTTAGAGCGACGTTCAATGTGACGCCTCCGGTGCTCACCCGTCAATGATTCCCTTCCATGGATCTGACGTTTAGAGTGGTGCTCTAAATGGAGGAAGGCGAGGAGGTGTCGTGGCGTGAGACTGACCCCCACCGAACGTGACCGACTGCTGCTGTTCTCGGCCGCGGAGCTGGCCCGGGCCCGCAGGGCGCGCGGACTGCGGCTCAACGTGCCCGAGGCCACCGCCCTGATCGCGGACACCGTCTGCGAGACGGCCCGCGACGGCGGACGGCTGGCCGAGGCCGTCGAGGCCGCCCGGTCCGTCCTCGGCCCGGACGACGTGCTGCCCGGCGTCGCGGACATCGTCACCGAGGTGCACGTCGAGGCCGTCTTCGACGACGGCTCCCGGCTCGCGGTCGTCTCCGACCCCATCGGCGGCGGACTCGGCGACCAGGCCCCCGGCGCGCTCCTGCCGGGGTCCGCGCACACCGAGCCCGCGCCGGTCCTGCGGCTGACGGTCACCAACACCGCCACCGTCCCCGTCTCCGTCACCTCCCACTTCCACTTCTTCGAGGCCAACCCGCGGCTCGACTTCGACCGGGCCGCCGTCTACGGGATGCGGCTCGCCGTGCCCGCGGGGTCCTCCGTCCGCTTCGGCCCCGGCGAGAGCGCCGAGGTCGGATTCGTGGCGATCGGCGGGGAGCGGATCGCGATCGGCTTCGCCGGTCTGGTCGACGGGCCGCTGGACGCGCCCGGAGCCAAGGAGGAGGCCCTGCGCAGGGCCGCCGCCTGCGGATATCTCGGCGTACCGGACACCCGTGACAAGGAGGCCGGCCGATGAGCCGCCCCGGAGGCCACCCCGCGGAGCCCCGCCGCCTCACCCCGCACGAGTACGCCGCCACCCACGGCCCCCGGGCCGGCGACCGGGTCCGGCTCGGCGACTCCGGGCTGACCGTCCGCGTCGAGTCCGACTCCCAGCGGCCCGGCGACGAGTTCCTCGCCGGATTCGGCAAGACCGCCCGCGACGGACTGCACCTCAAGGCCGCCGCGGTCCGGGACACCTGCGACGTCGTCGTCAGCAACGTGGTGGTGATCGACGCCGTCCAGGGCGTCCGCAAGGTGTCCATCGGCATCCGCGAGGGCCGCATCCACGCCATCGGCCGGGCCGGCAACTCCGACACCCTCGACGGCGTCGACGTCGTGGTCGGCACCGGCACGTCCATCGTCTCCGGCGAGGGGCTCATCGCCACCGCCGGAGCCGTCGACACCCACGTCCACCTGCTGTCGCCGCGCATCATGGAGGCCTCGCTCGCCTCCGGCGTCACCACGATCATCGGCCAGGAGTTCGGGCCGGTGTGGGGCGTCGGCGTCAACTCGCCCTGGGCACTGCGTCACGCGTTCGGCGCCTTCGACGCCTGGCCGGTCAACATCGGGTTCCTGGGCCGGGGTTCGTCCTCCGACGGCGCCCCGCTGGTCGAGGCGCTCGCCGAGGGCGGTGCGAGCGGCTTCAAGGTCCACGAGGACATGGGCGCCCACACCAGGGCCCTGGACACGGCCCTGCGCGTCGCCGAGGAGCACGACGTCCAAGTGGCCCTGCACAGCGACGGCTTGAACGAGTGCCTGTCGGTCGAGGACACCCTCCGGGTGCTCGAAGGACGCACCATCCACGCCTTCCACATCGAGGGCTGCGGCGGCGGCCACGTCCCCAACGTGCTGAAGATGGCGGGCGTCCCGAACGTCATCGGCTCGTCCACCAACCCGACCCTGCCCTTCGGCCGGGACGCCGTCGCCGAGCACTACGGCATGATCGTCTCCGTCCACGACCTGAAGACCGACCTGCCCGGCGACGCCGCCATGGCCCGCGACCGCATCCGCGCCGGGACCATGGGCGCCGAGGACGTCCTGCACGACCTGGGCGCCATCGGCATCACCTCCTCCGACGCCCAGGGCATGGGCCGGGCCGGCGAGACCGTGCGCCGCACCTTCGCCATGGCCGGCAAGATGAAGGCCCAGTTCGGCGCCCCGGAGGACCACGACAACGAACGCGTCCTGCGCTACATGGCCAAACTGACCATCAACCCGGCCATCGCGCACGGCCTTTCGCACGAGGTCGGCTCCATCGAGGTGGGCAAGCTCGCCGACATCGTGCTGTGGCGCCCCGAGTACTTCGGCGCCAAACCGCAGCTCGTCCTGAAGGCGGGCTTCCCGGCCTACGGAGTCGTCGGCGACCCCAACGCCGCCACCGACACCTGCGAACCCCTCGTCCTCGGACCGCAGTTCGGCGCGCACGGCGCGACCCCCGCCGAGATCTCGGTCGCCTTCGTGGCCCAGGCGGCGCTCGACCAGGGCAACGACACCATGCCGACCCGCCGACGGCGCGTGGCCGTTCGCGGAACCCGCGGCATCGGCCCCGCAGACCTGCGCCTCAACTCCCGTACCGGAGCGGTCGACGTGGACGGGCGCACCGGCCTGGTCACCCTCGACGGCGCCCCGTTGCGCTCCGATCCCGCCGACTCGGTCTCCCTCAACCGCCTGTACTTCCTGTGATCGCCCCCAGCCCGTGATCGACCCGTCCCGTAGTCGCCAGAACCTCTAAGGATCACCCATGTCTGCTGCCGCCGACGGCTTCCGCATGCCCGCCGAGTGGACCCCGCACGAGCGCACCTGGATGGCGTGGCCGGGCCCCAACCCCACCTTCGAGGACCCGGACGACCTCGCCGCGGCCCGTACGGCCTGGGCCGCGGTGGCCCGCGCCGTCCGCCGCTTCGAGCCGGTCACCGTCGTGTGCGGCCCCGGTCGGTCCGCGTCGGCCGCCGAACTCCTCGGCCCCGGCGTCGACCTCGTCGAGCGGGAACTCGACGACGCCTGGATGCGCGACACAGGCCCCACCTTCCTCACCAACGGTCAGGGCGAACTGGCCGCCGTGGACTGGACGTTCAACGGCTGGGGCGCGCAGGACTGGGCTCGCTGGGAGCACGACTCCACGATCGGCGCCGAGGTCGCGGGCCTGGCGGGCGCGAGGACGTACGCCTCCCGGCTGGTCAACGAGGGCGGCGCGATCCACGTCGACGGCGAGGGCACCGTGCTGCTCACCGAGACCGTGCAGCTCGGCCCGGAGCGCAACCCCGGCTGGACCCGTGAGCAGGTCGAGGCGGAGATCCACGCCCAACTCGGCACCGAGAAGGCGATCTGGCTGCCGCGCGGCCTGACCGGCGACTACCCCCCGCACGGCTTCGGCACCCTCGGCCACGTCGACATCGTCGCCGCCTTCGCCCGGCCCGGCGTGATCGTCGCCCACTCCCAGCCGGACCCCGCGCACCCCGACCACGAGGTGAGCCGGGAGATCGTCGGGCTGCTCAGGGCCCAGACCGACGCGCGCGGCCGCGCCATCGAGGTCGTCGAGGTCCCCGCCCCGACCGTCCTGGAGGCCGACGGCCACTGGGCCGACTACTCCTACATCAACCACTACCTCTGCAACGACGGCGTCGTCCTGTGCGGTTTCGACGACCCGCGCGACGAGACCGCGGCCGACATCTTCCGCCGGCTCTTCCCCGAGCGGACCGTGACCCTGGTGGACGCACGTACGATCTTCGCGGGCGGCGGTGGCATCCACTGCATAACCCAGCAGCAGCCGAGGGTCTGAGAACGGGAGTCAGGGATGGCCGGTGCGCGGAAGAACGCGCCACCGCGCGAGGAGGTCCTCGCCGTCGCCATGGAGATGATCGCCGAGCGCGGTCTGGAGAAGCTCACCATGGCGGCCCTCGGCCGTGAGGTCGGCATGAGCAGCGGCCACCTCCTCTACTACTTCCGCTCCAAGGACGAGCTGCTGCTGCGCACCCTGGAGTGGAGCGAGGGGCGCCTCGGCGCCGAACGCGGCAGGCTGCTCGCCGCGCGCGGGACCGCCCGCGAGCGCCTCGACGCCTTCGTCGACCTGTACGTCCCCGACGGCCACCGGGACCCGCACTGGACGCTCTGGCTGGAGGTCTGGAACCGCTCGCAGAACGCGGACGACGAGGCACGCGAACGGCAGGTGGCCATCGAGGGCGCCTGGCACCGGGACCTCGTCGCGCTGCTCGCCGAGGGGGTCTCGCGCGGCGAGTTCCGCGCCCTGGACCCGGACCGCTTCGGGGCCCGGCTGCGCGCGCTGCTCGACGGCTTCTCCATCCATGTGGCGATCGGCCTGCGAGGCACCGGCCGCGAGCAGGTCCTTTCCCACGTAAGGGAGTTCCTGGACGAGACACTGGGCTGACCGGCGTTCGCGGACGGTCGATCGGCCCTCGCGGTCGTACGTGAACGGTCGCATCGACCCGGGGCGCGCGGTGCGGTCGCATCCAGGTGCGCCGCCGGTGCGGGACCGGGGGCCGACACCGCTCGGCGGGGGGAACGGGATGAGATCGCCGTCGTGGGGCGCCGTCGCCCCGGCCGCCGCCGTCACCCTCACCTGCGCGCCCGCCCACGCCGTCTCGGCCGGGACCGCCCACGCCGGGCCGGCCGGGATCGCGCGGGTCGGCACGGACTCCGGGGGAGGCCGGCTCGCGGGCGCGTAGTACGGCGCCACGGTCAGCGCCGACGGCCGTCACCTGGCCTACACGATCGGCAACCGGCACGGCGACGAGTACGCGCGCGTGCTCTACGTCCGCGACCTGGCCACCGGCGCCGACGAACGGATCTCGCCGCTGCCGCCCGCGGGCATGATCACCGGCGCCTCGCTCCCCGCCGACGGCCGGAAGGTCGCGTACGGGCTGCTGGTGCGCGGCGATCAGCGCGCCGCGGTCCAGATCCGTACCGAGAACCGCGTCGCGGGCGCGACCCGCCGCGTGGACACCGGGGACCCTGCCCGGCTCGTCCGGCTCTCCGCCGGCGCTGACCGTGTCCGCGCCCGTCATGTAGCCCAGTGCTCGCATCCTGAGACACCCCGTGATCACGGGGGCGGTATGTGCCAGACTGCCCTCGTGCTCTCGTTCGCCATGATTATTGGCAGCAGGCGCGCCGGTCCGCAGTGACCGCCACGTACGACCAGGTACGGGCGGACACCGTCGTCTCGACCCGCGCGCAGACCTCTCGCACCCGCGAGGGGTTTTTCGCATTTCTGGCCCACCTTCAGCCGGGAGTGCGGCGCGCGCGGGATCATTGGGGACGGCGGAGCCGGTCATTCCGGTAGACCGAGTTCAATACAGGAGCCTTGAGACCATGACGGAAACCAGTGAGCTCGACGATGCGTTCCACGTCTTCGACACGACCCTGCGCGACGGCGCGCAGCGCGAGGGCATCAACCTCACCGTGGCGGACAAGCTGACCATCACGCGGCACCTGGACGACTTCGGGGTCGGCTTCATCGAGGGCGGATGGCCCGGCGCCAACCCTCGCGACACCGAGTTCTTCGCCCGTGCCCAGCGAGAGATCGACTTCAAGCACGCCCAGCTCGTGGCCTTCGGGGCGACCCGCCGGGCGGGCGGCAAGGCCTCGGAGGACCCCCAGGTCAAGGCGCTCCTGGACTCGGGCGCCCCGGTCGTCACCCTGGTCGCCAAGTCCCACGACCGGCACGTCGAGCTCGCGCTGCGCACCACGCTCGACGAGAACCTGGAGATGGTCCGCGACACCGTCTCCCACCTGCGCTCCCAGGGCCGCCGCGTCTTCGTCGACTGCGAGCACTTCTTCGACGGCTACCGCGCGAATCCCGAGTACGCCAAGTCCGTGGTGCGGGCCGCGCACGAGGCCGGCGCCGACGTCGTGGTCCTGTGCGACACCAACGGTGGCATGCTCCCGGCGCAGATCCAGGCCGTGGTCGCCACGGTCCTCGCGGACACCGGCGCCCGGCTCGGCATCCACGCCCAGGACGACACGGGCTGCGCGGTCGCCAACACCCTGGCGGCCGTCGACGCGGGAGCCACCCACGTCCAGTGCACCGCCAACGGTTACGGCGAGCGGGTCGGCAACTCGAACCTGTTCCCCGTCGTCGCCGCCCTGGAACTGAAGTACGGCAAGAAGGTGCTCCCCGAGGGCGCTCTGCGCGAGATGACGAGGATCTCGCACGCCATCGCGGAGGTCGTCAACCTGACGCCCTCCACCCATCAGCCCTACGTGGGGGTTTCGGCGTTCGCCCACAAGGCGGGCCTGCACGCCTCGGCGATCAAGGTCGACCCGGACCTGTACCAGCACATCGACCCCGAGCAGGTCGGCAACACCATGCGGATGCTGGTCTCCGACATGGCGGGCCGGGCCTCGATCGAGCTCAAGGGCAAGGAACTGGGCGTCGACATCAGCGACGACCGCGAACTGGTCGGCCGGGTCGTCGAGCGGGTCAAGGAGCGCGAACTCAAGGGCTACACGTACGAGGCGGCCGACGCGAGCTTCGAACTCCTGCTGCGCGCCGAGGCGGAGGGCCGGGCCCGTACGTACTTCGAGGTCGAGTCCTGGCGGGCCATCGTCGAGGACCGCCCCGACGGCAGCCACGCCAACGAGGCCACGGTCAAGCTCTTCGCCAAGGGCGAGCGCATCGTCGCCACCGCCGAGGGCAACGGCCCGGTCAACGCGCTGGACCGTGCCCTGCGGGTCGGCCTGGAGCAGATCTATCCCCAGCTCGCCAACCTGGAACTGGTCGACTACAAGGTCCGCATCCTGGAGGGCAAGCACGGCACGTCCTCCACCACCCGCGTCCTCATCTCCACCTCCGACGGCACGGGGGAGTGGTCCACGGTCGGCGTGGCGGAGAACGTCATCGCCGCTTCCTGGCAGGCACTGGAGGACGCGTACACCTACGGACTGCTGCGGGCCGGAGTGGAACCCGCGGCGTGACGACGTCTCGGCAGGAGTCCTCGGCGAGCTCCTCGAACTCGCCGAGGCTCATCGCCCGGTCGTCGGCCCAGACCTGGCCGGGCTCCAGCCCCTGCCGAGGGCGGGACACGGCCCGCCCTACCGCATGTGCCATTTCTGGTTCGCGGCCCCCGTGCAGGACCAGATCTGCGCGCGAGCCCCGTTCGCCGACGAATTGTCCGTGACGTCCAGGCACTTGGCGGCGGCCGTGTTCACCACATCACCGGTGGCGGAGTTGTACGACCACCGTTGCGCGGCGGTTCCGTTGCAGTCGTACAGCTGCGTCTTCGCGCCGTCGGCCGTCGCCCCCGACGTGACGTCGAGGCACTTCCCGAGCGAGCGCACCGATCCGTCGGCCTGCACGGTCCAGGACTGCGCGGCCGAGCCGTTGCAGTCGTAGAGCTGTACCGCCGTGCCGTTGGCGCTCGAACCGCCCGCCACGTCCAGGCACTTGCCGGCCAGGCCGACGAACGACCCCGACTGCGCGCCGCCACCCGACTGCGTCCCCGACCAGGTGAACG
Source organism: Streptomyces sp. NPDC002580 (assembly GCF_042889485.1). NCBI lineage: Bacteria > Bacillati > Actinomycetota > Actinomycetes > Kitasatosporales > Streptomycetaceae > Streptomyces > Streptomyces sp. NPDC002580. Next base: position 118,471 of record NZ_JBIAQZ010000012.1, read on the forward strand.
TCGCCGACGTCCTGCCGGGGAGCGAGTAAGTGGCATGCTGCGATCCCCAGTTGAGGGTGACCGACTTCGCGGCCGAGCCGTCGTTGTAGGCGATCAGCGCCTTCGAGCCGTCAGGGTTGCGCCAGGCGACGTTCGGGACGGCCGAGGACGCCGTGGAGGCGATCCGCTGCGCCCCGGGCCGGACGAACTTCGTCAGGTGCCCCATCGTGTAGTACTCGACCGTGTAGTCGACGGTCCCGCTCGCGCCGTCCCCGTTGTGCACGGTGACGAGCCCGGTGCAGGTGCCGCAACCGCCGTTGTGCGGGCCCATGTTCTGGTCGACCGCGAGCGACCACTTGGTCACCGACCTCGCCCAGTTGCGGGTGTAGTCGACGATGTTCAGCATGTCCTCGCGCTGCTGGTCGGCGATCCAGGTGCCGCCGGAGTGCTCGGTCCCGAAGGCGTCGAGGCCCGGGTACCGGTTGTGCGTGCTCGTCTGTTTCGCGACGTCGCCGCCGTAGCCGTGCCAGGCGATCCCGCCGAAGTTCGGGTGGGACCTGACGGCCGCGTCGTCGACGGTCTGGGCGGCGTAGGAGTCGTACACGTCCCAGTTCCAGTCGTGGGCGAGCACCTTGGTGGACAGCCCGGCCTGCTGGAGCTTCGGCAGCAGCTCGCTCTTGGTGAAGTAGGCGAGCCCCGAGGCGTTCCAGCTCATCGACGGATAGCCCGAGCAGCAGGTCGGCTCGTTCTGCGCGGTGACGTACGAGACGGGTACGCCCTGATCCCGGTACGCCTGGAGGTACTTCACGAAGTACGAGGCGTAGGCGCCGTAGTCCTCCGACTTCAGCCAGCCGCCGTTCAGGGACCCGCTGTCCTTCATCCAGGCCGGTGCCGTCCACGGCGAGGCCATCACCGTCAGGGCGGGGTTGAGCTGGAGCGCCTGCCTGGTCAGCGGGACCACGTCGGCCAGGTCGTGCGCGATGGAGAACCGGGCCAGGTTCGGGTCGCTCTGCCCGGCGGGCACGTCGTCGTACGTGTAGCCGAAGCGCGCGAGGTCCGAGGCGCCCATCGGATTGCGCAGGAACGACAGCCCGATGCCGTCCGTCGGTGAGAACAGCTTGCGCATCGTCGCGTCGCGCGTGCCCTGGGACAGCGCGCCGCTGCTGTTCATCAGCCAGGCCGCGGTGTCGGTGAAGGAGGCACCGCCTCCGGTGAAGGTCTGGTAGCGGGTGTTCTCGTCGACGGTGATGTTCTCGCCGCTGCCGCTGCCGCCGCTGCCCGACTGGAAGGCGAACGGGGCCTGGGCCTGGAGCCCCCGGACGACGTGCCGTCCGCCGCTGTCGTCCGTCGTCGTCAGATAGGCGGTGACCTGTTCGCCCGCCGCGTGCGCGGGGGCCGCCGCCGTGAATCCCGCGGTGGTGAGCAGCCCGGCGACGATCAGCCGGACCGCCCGGGTGGATCTTCCGGTGGATCTTCCGATGGATCTCCTCATGGAGCGCCGCCCTTCCTGAGGTGGGGGGTGGGGGCGTGCGAGGCGTGAGTAAATGACGGCTTCGGGCTCCCGTCAAGGGGTTGCGCGTTCAGAGACTGAAGGAACAACTGCCCTGATCCGACAGTGACTCGGGTGTGTACCGGTTCTGACGTGAACTCTTGACGGGTTGCCGGGGCCCCAGTTAACTCACGCCGTGATCTAAGTCGTAAGACACGTGAGTCGTCAGAAGTGATGAACCGTCAGAAGTCACGTGAGAGTCAGTGATACGAGAGTCGAGGGGGAACCCATGACCAGGCTCGATCGGAATTCCGCACGAAGAACCGCTCTGCTGGCCGGCGCCGCGCTGATCGCCGGACTGCTCCCGCTGGCGTCGGCGGGAACGGCGGCGGCCGACGATCCCGCGCCCGTCCCGGTCGACCGCTTCGAGGGTGAGGTGCCCTTCGCGAGCCAGCCCGCCGAGGGCCTCTTCACCTGGGGCGGCGACAGCGACGACCCGCCCCGGCTCGCCCTGGCCGACCGGTCCGACGCGCCGGAGGGCGCCAAGGTCCTCACCGGTGACTACGACATCAGCGGCTACGGCGGATTCACCCACGACTACGCCGCGGACCAGCCGGCCCACGACTGGTCCGCGCACAAGGGCATCCGCTTCTGGTGGGACGGCCGGAACAACGCCAAGAAGGTCGCCTTCGAGATCAAGGACGGCGGAGCGAACGGCGAGGCCTCCGAGCTGTGGACGACCTCCTTCACCGACGACTTCACCGGCTGGAAACAGATCGAGATCCCCTTCACCGACTTCACCTATCGAACGGACTACCAGCCCGTCGGCGGCATCGACCAGGTCCTCGGCCTGACCGGGATGTGGGGGTACGCCGTCACGCTCCCGGTCGGTGTCCAGGGGCGATTCGCCATGGACGACGTCGAGTTGTACGGCAGGGCCGACCAGTCCCTGCGCGCCTCCGTCACCACCGACGCCGCCGTCCACCCGGTGAAGGAGGGCGCCACCGCGGCGGTGAAGGTCTCCGTCTCCACCACCGGCTCCGCCCCGATCGACGAACCGGTGACCGTCGGGTACGAGAGCGCGGGCGGCACGGCCGAACCGGGCAAGGACTACACCCCGGTCAAGGGCGAGGTCACCTTCCCGGCGGGGACGGTGTCCGGTGCGAGCCGCACCATCCGTGTCCCGACCCTGCGCGACCGGTCCGCCGAAGCGGCCGAGACGATCCCCCTCAAGCTCACGGTGACCGGCGCCAAGGCCCCGGCCGAGACCCCGCAGGTCGTCGTCGACGCCCACGGACTCCCGTACCTGGACCCGAAACTGCCCGTGCGGAAGCGGGTCGCCGACCTGGTCTCCAGGATGTCCCTGGCGGAGAAGGCCGGACAGATGACCCAGGCGGAGCGCGGCGCGATCGGCGCGGGCGGTGACGTCGCCGCGTACGACCTCGGCTCCCTGCTCTCCGGCGGCGGGTCCACGCCGACGCCCAACACCGCGGCGGCCTGGGCGAAGATGATCGACGGCTATCAGCTCCGGGCGCAGGCCACCCGGTTCCAGATCCCGTTGATCTACGGCGTGGACGCGGTGCACGGCCACAACAACCTGGCCGGCGCGACGGTCATGCCCCACAACATCGGCATCGGCGCCACCCGCGACCCCGAACTCGCCGAAAGGACGGGCGCGGTGACCGCGGCCGAGGTCCGCGCCACCGGCGTCCCCTGGGACTTCGCGCCCTGCCTGTGCGTGACCCGTGACGAACGCTGGGGCCGCTCCTACGAGTCCTTCGGCGAGGACCCGGCGCTCGTCGAGTCCATGGAGACCGTCGTCCAGGGCTTCCAGGGCGCCCGCGACGGCAAGGACCTGAAGGACGCGGACAAGGTGCTCGCCACGGCCAAGCACTTCGTCGGCGACGGCGGCACCGTGTACGGCTCGTCCACGACGGGCTCGTACACCGTCGACCAGGGCGTCACCAAGGTCACCAGGCGGCAGTTGGAAGCCGTGCACCTGGCCCCGTTCCAGGAGGCGGTCGACCGCGGCGTCGGCTCGGTCATGCCGTCCTACTCCTCGCTCGACATCGCCGGGGACGGCCAGGGCCCGGTGAAGATGCACGCCCGGGCCGACATGATCAACGGAGTGCTCAAGGGCCGGATGGGCTTCGACGGCTTCGTGATCAGCGACTGGAACGCCATCGACCAGCTCCCCGGCGACTACGCCTCGCACGTCCGCACGTCGGTCAACGCCGGCGTCGACATGATGATGGTGCCGTACTCGTACAAGGAGTTCACGTCGACGCTGATCGACGAGGCGAAGGCCGGACGGGTCACCGACCGGCGGATCGACGACGCCGTCGCGCGGATCCTGGAACAGAAGTTCCGCCTCGGCCTCTTCGAGAAGCCGTACGCGGACACGAGCGGCGCCTCGGCGATCGGTTCGACGGCCCACAGGTCGGTGGCCCGCCGGGCCGCGGCCGAGTCGCAGGTCCTGCTGAAGAACGCGGGCTCCGTCCTGCCGCTGAAGAAGTCCCAGAAGGTGTACGTCGCCGGGTCCAACGCCGACGACCTCGGCAACCAGACCGGCGGCTGGACCATCACCTGGCAGGGCGCGTCGGGCCGTCACACCGACGGGACGACGATTCTGGAGGGAATGCGCCACGCGGGCGGTGACGTCACCTACTCCAAGGACGCCTCGGCACCGACCGGCGGATACGACGTCGGTGTGGTCGTCGTCGGCGAGACCCCGTACGCGGAGGGTGTCGGCGATGTCGGCAACGGCAACGACCTGGAGCTGACCGCGGCCGACAAGGCGGCCGTCGACAAGGTGTGCGCGGCCATGAGGTGCGCGGTGCTCATCGTCTCGGGCCGTCCCCAGCTCGTCGGCGACCGGCTCGGCTCCGTCGACGCCCTCGTCGCCTCCTGGCTGCCGGGCACGGAGGGCGACGGTGTCGCGGACGTCCTCTACGGGAAGCGCGCCTTCACCGGACAGCTCCCGGTCACCTGGCCGAAGTCGGAGGCCCAGGTGCCGATCAACGTCGGTGACACGTCCTACGACCCCCAGTTCCCGTACGGCTGGGGACTCACGACGCTCACCGACGTGCCGGGCGGCGGCGGCACCACCCTCCGGGCGCTCGCGCTGGTGGCCTCGGCGGCGGAGCGGTACGGAGCCGACAAGGCCGCTCGCGCGGCGGTGACGAAGGCCCGTCTGCTAGTCCAGCGGAAGATCGGCACGTCGATCACGGCGGCGGCCGCGCGGCCCTTCGCGGACGCGGACCATCTGCTGCTGACCGGCCACTACGCGGACGCGGTGGCCAAGCTGGCAGAGGCGTACCGGGCCGGCTGACGGCGGTCGGGCAGGCGTCGGCCGGGGCTGGACATCAGCCCCGGCCGACGCGTGTGTTCCGGTGTCCGGGCGCTACGGCGCGGCCGGCGCCGCGTCCTTGAGTTCCCTGGCCGACCTGCGGGCCTGGAGGGCCTTGACCACGGTGTGGATCCGGATCGCGGTGAACACCAGGACCGCGAGGCCGAGGAGTGCCATGAGCGGCTCGCCGTCCCGGGCCCCCGCGTAGAAGAGGAAGCCGCTGAAGGGGAGGCCGAGGGCGATGAGCAGAGGCTCGCGCACCCAGAACGGGAGGACGCGAATGATGAGTCCGAGCATGCGCGTACTTCATCAGGTCCATGCCATGTTTCGCTGTGACGGAGGCCACAATTCCGGGCGGCGGGCTCGATCGTCCGCCGCCGCCCGCCGCCCGCCGCCCGCCGGGACGCCCCGCGTCGCGAACGTCCACCCGGGTCCGGGGGCTCCAACGGCTCCGGTCGCACCTCGACGCCGACCTCCCGGTGACCCGTTCTGCTCCGTTTCGGGTAGCTTCGAAGGCATGAGGGTCGCACACACCCGAGGACTTCCAGCACTGTTGGTCGCACTGGCACTCGCGGCCTTGGCGGCGCTGTGGCTCCCGGGTCCCCGCGCCCACGCGGCCACCGGCGTGGACACCGTGGCGGCGGCCCTGCGGGAGGGCCCCGTCTATGTGGACCCGGCCGCCTCCGGCCAGCTCTCCCCGTCGGAGGCGGACGCCCTCGCCGCCAAGATCAAGAAGGCGGACAAGCCCGTCTTCGTGGCCGTGCTGCCCGCCGGCTTCCCCACCCAGGACCTCTTCCAGAACCTGCGCACCGCCACCGGTGTCACCGGCCTCTACGCGATCAGGCTCGGCGACCGCTTCGACGCCCGCGCCGACTCCTCGGTGATGTCCCGCACCGCCGTACAGAACCTCGTCACCAGCGTCCAGGACGTATCGGACGCGAACACCCAGCTGAACGACTTCACGGACCGGGCGCTGACCAGCATGGGCGGCTCGGCCCCGGCGAGCTGGGGCGGCGGCTCGGGCGGCGCGGGCGTCTCCTCGGGAGCGCTGATCGCGGTCGGCGCGGTGGCGGTCGCCGGCGCCGCCGGCGCGTACACCGTCGTACGCCGCAACCGGCGCCGCAAGGAGGAGGAACAGCGGGCGGCGCTCGAACGGCTGAGCGTCGTCGTGGACGAGGACATCACCGCCTTCGGCGAGGAGCTGGACCGTCTCGACTTCCATCCCGCCGAGGCCGGCGCCGACGACGCGATGCGCGCCGACTACGAACGCGCGCTGGACGCCTACGAACAGGCGAAGACCTTCATGGCCGCGGCCCGGCGTCCCGAGGACGTACGTGCCGTCACCCAGTCGCTGGAGGAAGGACGCTTCTCCCTGGCGGTGCTCGCCGCCCGCCGCGAGGGCCGGCCCGTCCCCGAACGCCGCGCCCCCTGCTTCTTCGACCCCCGGCACGGCCCCTCCGTCGCCGACTCGGCCTGGACGCCCGCCGGGGGAGCGCCCCGCGAGGTCCCGGTCTGCAAGGCGGACTGGCTCCGCCTCGCCGAGGGCGAGGACCCGGCGGTCCGCGAGGTCGAGACGGAGCACGGCCGCCGTCCGTACTGGGACGCGGGTCCGGCGTACGGCCCCTGGGCGGGCGGCTACTTCGGCGGCGGCGTGCTGCCCGGCCTGCTCCTCGGCACCGTCCTCGGCAGCGTGATGGCGAGCCCCTCGTACGGGGCCTCCTACGGCACCGGCTACGGCGACTTCGGCGGAGGTCACGAGGGCGGCGACGTCTCCGGCGCCGACTTCGACCCGGGCGACTACGGCGGCGGCTTCGGGGACGGCGGAGGCGGGGACTTCGGCGGCGGCGGAGACTTCGGCGGGGGCTTCTGAGGGACCCCGCGGCAGGCGGCGGCGTATGAGCGCAGCGCCGAAGGCACCGGCGGCCGGTGCGCGCTTCCGCGTGATCGGCCTCGACGGGGCCGGGAGCGGCGAGTCGGAGATCGGGACGCGGGGTGGCGGTCGGGTTCACGGCGCGCGGGCCCCGTGCGGGGCGAGGCGCGCGCTCCCCGGGTCGGGCGCCGTGCAGCCCGCGCCGAGTGCCGTCACGCCAGAGCGCCCGCCCTCTCCCCCGTCGGGGAAGTGTGAGGGCGGGCGCGCTCGGGGTGTCACTGGAGCGGACCGTCGGGCCGACGCGGGCCCGCGGGGGCCGACGGTCAGCCGGCGTTCTTGATCGCCGAGATGTCGAAGTTCAGCTTGATCTTGTCGGAGACGAGGACGCCACCGGTCTCCAGGGCGGCGTTCCAGGTCAGACCCCAGTCGGAGCGCAGGATCTCGGCCTTGCCCTCGAAGCCCACGCGCTCGTTGCCGAACGGGTCCTTCGCGGCTCCGTTGAACTCCAGGTCGATGGTGAGCTGCCGGGTGGTGCCGAGGATCTCCAGGTCGCCGGTGATCCGGTAGTCGTCGCCGCCCAGGGCCTCGGCCTTCGTGGAGCGGAAGGTCATCGCCGGGAACTCGTCGGTCTTGAAGAAGTCGGCGCTCTTGAGGTGACCGTCGCGGTCCGCGGACCCGGTGTCGATGCTGTCCATCCGGACGTCCAGGGTCGCCGTCGAGGCGGCAGGGTCGCCGCCGTCCAGGTGCAGTGTGCCCTCGAAGTCGTTGAACTTGCCCTTCACGTTCGTCACCATCGCGTGCCGTGCGACGAAACCGATCGTCGAGTGCGCCGGGTCGATGGTGTACGTGCCGGTCAGCGCGGCCAGGTCCGGGTTGACCGCCGTGGCGATGGCCGAGGACTCGGCGGTGTCGGTGGTCTTGCGGCCGAAGATGCCCATGACGTGCTCCTTGGGGGAGGGGCCGTGGTCCGGTTCCGAGCCACGGTGTCTGTCTGTTGAATGTTCAACGACTCCAACAAGGGCAACCGTAGACCTATTCCGTTCAAGTTTCAACATTATTCGGGATGCCAGGGGTGCGCACGGGGCGTCGCGGTGTGTGATCGCACCCCACCCCCGGGTGGACGCGCGTAGAACTGGGACGTGACGACCTCTGGCGGACGCGCCGGGAACTCGGGCACCATCTGCGTGCACCACCTGCACAGCCGCCCCACAGGAAACACGGCCGTACGCGTGTACGGCCGCCCGACGGTCCACCGCAGGAAAGGTCCCCCCTCCATGAAGTTCAGGTCAGCGCTGACCGCTCTCGCCCTCGTCGTGGCTCCCGGCGTCGCCGTGGTCGGTACCGCGACCGACGCGTTCGCCGTCAGCAAGGTCAGTCACGCCACCGCGACCTCGATGTTCCGCCAGGTCGGCATCACCTGGTCCTCCTCCGGCGGTTGCTCCGACCGCAACAACTCCACCTGTACGTCCTTCGAGCAGCTCAACCTCGCGACCGCGCAGGGCGCCCAGACCCTCAAGGGGTCCAGCGGCTGCGCTCTCAACGTCACCGGAGGCACCGAGACCGGCCACGCGAGCGGCACCTACTCGCACTGGAACGGGTACAAGCTCGACTACGGCAAGAACACCTGCGTCACCGCCTACATCAAGAACAACTTCACCTACATAGGCCTGCGCGGTGACGGCGCCCCGCAGTACAAGTCCGGCGCCGGCAACGTCTACGCCGACGAGGGCAACCACTGGGACGTCCTCTACTACAACTGCGGCGGCTGCTGAGCCGGCGCTCCCGGGTGGCGCGAACCCCCCGAACGGAGGTCCGCGTCACCCCGGCGACGGCATGTGCCCCGCGTGAATGTGGGGTGGCACTTGGCCGAAGGCTTTGTTCGACCCCTACAAGCCCGGGGCCCTCTGAGCAGTCGGATCGCCTGCACAGGGTGGCGTTTCTGTTCAGGGGCACCAGGAAAACGGTCCGGAGACTGTGCAGAGTCGACGGGCCTCTTTCCTTGGTGGACTTCGTAAGGTCACTACATGACCGTTTTGGACGAGGCCGACACCGCAAGCTCCACGAGCCCCACAGGCGAACCGACGGACGCGCGCGGACGCGTGGCCGAACTGCACGTCATCCGCGAGGAGGCGCTGCGGGGTCCCAGCGAGAAGGCGACCGAGGCGCAGCACGCCAAGGGCAAGCTGACGGCCCGGGAGCGCATCGCGCTGCTGCTGGACGCCGGTTCGTTCCAGGAGGTCGAGCAGTTGCGCCGGCACCGGGCGACCGGGTTCGGTCTGGAGGCCAAGAAGCCGTACACGGACGGTGTGATCACCGGCTGGGGCACGGTGGAGGGCCGCACGGTCTTCGTGTACGCCCATGACTTCCGCATCTTCGGCGGGGCGCTGGGCGAGGCCCACGCCACGAAGATCCACAAGATCATGGACATGGCCATCGCGGCCGGTGCGCCGCTGGTGTCGCTGAACGACGGCGCGGGTGCCCGGATCCAGGAGGGCGTCTCGGCGCTGGCCGGCTACGGCGGCATCTTCCAGCGCAACACGAAGGCCTCGGGGGTCATCCCGCAGATCTCGGTGATGCTCGGCCCGTGCGCGGGCGGCGCCGCCTACAGCCCGGCGCTGACGGACTTCGTGTTCATGGTCCGGGAGACCTCGCAGATGTTCATCACGGGCCCGGACGTGGTCAAGGCGGTCACCGGCGAGGAGATCACCCAGAACGGCCTGGGCGGCGCCGACGTCCACGCGGAGACCTCCGGCGTCTGCCACTTCGCCTACGACGACGAGGAGACGTGCATCGCCGAGGTGCGCTACCTCCTGTCGATGCTCCCGCAGAACAACCGCGAGAACCCGCCGCGCGCGGAGTCCGCGGACCCGGCCGACCGGCGCAGCGAGGTGCTGCTGGACCTGGTCCCGGCCGACGGCAACCGCCCCTACGACATGACCAAGGTCATCGAGGAGCTCGTCGACGACGGCGACTACCTGGAGGTCCACGAGCGCTGGGCCCGCAACATCATCTGCGCGCTGGCCCGCCTCGACGGCATGGTCGTCGGCATCGTCGCCAACCAGCCGCAGAGCCTGGCGGGTGTGCTCGACATCGAGGCGTCCGAAAAAGCTGCGCGCTTTGTCCAGATGTGTGACGCTTTCAATATCCCGATCATCACGCTGCTGGACGTGCCCGGATTCCTCCCGGGTGTCGACCAGGAGCACGGCGGGATCATCCGGCACGGCGCGAAGCTGCTGTACGCGTACTGCAACGCGACGGTGCCGCGGATCTCCCTCATCCTGCGCAAGGCGTACGGAGGCGCCTACATCGTCATGGACAGCCAGTCCATCGGGGCCGACCTCACCTACGCCTGGCCCACCAACGAGATCGCCGTGATGGGCGCCGAGGGCGCCGCCAACGTCATCTTCCGCCGCCAGATCGCCGACGCCGCCGATCCCGAGGCCATGCGGGCCCGCATGGTCAAGGAGTACAAGGCCGAGCTGATGCACCCGTACTACGCGGCGGAGCGCGGTCTGGTCGACGACGTCATCGACCCCGCCGAGACCCGCGAGGTCCTGATCAAGTCGCTCGCGATGCTGCACACCAAGCACGCGGACCTGCCCTCCCGCAAGCACGGCAACCCCCCGCAGTAACCCTGCGGACCCTCCGCGGTACCCCCGCGGAAACCTCTCTCACGGAGACTGAGACCTATGAGCAACGCTGACATCCGCGTCGAGAAGGGCCACGCCGAGCCCGAGGAGGTCGCCGCCATCACGGCGATCCTCCTGGCCCGTGCCGCCTCCGCTCCCACTGATGCCGCTCCCGCCCACCGCGCCCACCGCAAGGCGGGCTGGCGCCGTCTGGAGCGGGAGCCCGGCTTCCGGGCACCGCACAGCTGGCGCTGAGGTTCTGTGATTCCGACGGCCCCGTCCTCCTGATGGAGGGCGGGGCCGTCGGCGTCCTCGCACGGACGTCGGCTCCCGCCCTGCCGCACTCTCGCCCTTCCGCGCCCCCTGTCCGGACCCGTGCCGCGCGGGCCCGGGTCGGGGCCGAGAGGCGCCGTGCGGGGCCGTACGGTGCGAACAGGGCGCGTTTGGGCGGGTGTCGGGGGTGCGATGTCGTTCCGGGGCGCAACACGCCCGTACAGGACTGGAGTTCGTTCGACGTCGCGCCACCGGGCTTACTGGGCAGGCGTATTGGACGGGCCTGGTGGGCCAGCGGGGTGGGCCGGAACGGACGACGGCCCCCGTCTCTCCCTGGGGAGAGACGGGGGCCGTCGCCTCGGAGGCGGGACGTGCTAGCGAAGCCGCGCCATGAGCGCGTGCTCGACCAGCGTGATCAGCGCCGACTTCGCGTCCGCGCGGTGGCGGGCGTCCGTCGTGATGATCGGGGCGTCGGGGCCGATCTGCAGTGCCTCGCGGACTTCCTCGGGCTGGTACGGCTGGTTGCCGTCGAAGCCGTTGAGGGCGATGACGAACGGCAGGCCGCTGTTCTCGAAGTAGTCGACCGCGGGGAAGCAGTCGGCGAGGCGCCGGGTGTCGACCAGGACGATCGCGCCGATGGCGCCGCGGACCAGGTCGTCCCACATGAACCAGAAGCGGTCCTGGCCCGGCGTACCGAAGAGGTACAGGATCAGGTCCTGGTCCAGGGTGATACGGCCGAAGTCCATGGCGACGGTCGTCGTCTTCTTGTCGCCGGTGTGCGTGAGGTCGTCGATGCCCGCCGAGGCGGACGTCATGACGGCCTCGGTGCGCAGCGGGTTGATCTCCGAGACGGCGCCGACGAACGTGGTCTTGCCCACGCCGAAGCCGCCCGCCACCACGATCTTCGCGGACGTGGTGGAGCGGGAAGGCCCTCCGCTAGAGCTTGCGAAGTCCACTGAGCACCCTTTCGAGCAAAGTCACGGCAGGCTGGCCGCCGGCGTTTTCGTCGCCGCCGGGCTGATGAATGGCGACCAGGCCCGCTTCCGCCAAGTCGGCGACGAGGATCCTGGCAACACCGAGAGGGATGGTCAGCAGGGCCGAGATCTCGGCCACCGACTTGATCTCACGGCAGAGGTTGCAGATGCGCTGATGCTCGGGCAACTGGCCCTGCATCTGGTGGGGCTGCGCGGTGGTGTGCACCAGTGCCTCGATGGCGAGCTGGTAGCGGGGCCTGGTACGGCCGCCCGTCATGGCGTACGGACGCACCAGGGGGTTGCTCGACGAACCCGCGGGCGACGGCTCGGGTGAGCGTCGCTGCGGTTCCACGGGCTGGATACGAGGTGCCGACGGCTGGTCGTACGGGGACGGCCCAGGGCCCTGGGGACCCTGGGGCGGGTACGAGTGCCGTCGCTGGCCGGGTGCGGAGGGAAAGTTGTACGGGTTCTGTGAACCGTTGCCCTGGCCGCCCTGCCCCTGGCCGGGGCCGTACGACCAGTTGCCCGAAGACGAACCGCCTGGGGGTGTTACCACTTTCTCCTCCTCCGACTGTGCCGGGCACCCATCACTGTGGGACCGCGTTCCGAAACCTTACGGCCACGGGACGCCAATTCGCACCGTCTGTCTATTAGTTGAGAAGGCCGCCCTGGAGCTCCGCACGAAGATCCGGAGTAAGGACCGTGCCCGCGCGGTCCACCAGCAGGGCCATCTCGTACCCAATGAGACCGATGTCCGCATCGGGGTGTGCAAGTACAGCGAGTGATGAACCATCGGAAATGGACATGAGGAAGAGGAATCCTCGCTCCATCTCCACAACCGTCTGGTTCACATGGCCACCCTCGAAGATGCGGGACGCGCCCGCGGTCAACGAGGTGAGACCGGACGCGACGGCAGCCAACTGGTCGGCGCGGTCGCGGGGAAAGCCTTCGGACATGGCCAGAAGGAGTCCGTCGGCGGAGACCACCACCGTGTGCGACACCCCAGGGGTGTTGTCCACGAAATTGGTGATCAACCAGTTCAGGTTCTGTGCCGCCTGGCTCATCGGGCTCACAACTAACGCTCCTGGTTGTAGGTGCTGTCAGAACCGAAGCCCTGACCGTTCGTGTCAGTACCTGCACTGCGTCCCCGCTCCACGCCGCGGCGCAGGTTGCTCAGCCTGCCCCGGACGTCCTCAGGAGCACGGGAGACCTGGGGGCCTCCCTGAGGGGTCGATTCCGCGGTTCCCTCGACCAGGTTGGCCTTGGGCACCCGCCGCGGCAGACCCGACGAGGTGACCCCGCCGGCCTTGGGCTTTTTGAGCTGTTCGGCGCGCTGCCACCGATCGTCGTTGGACGAACGCCAGTCGTCGCCGATGCTCCCGGAGGAAGCGGGCGCCGCCTGCTCCCTCGCCTGGTCCGCGGGGCGACGGCCGTTGCCGGTGGCGTTGCCGCCGGCGGTGGATCCGCGGCGGGGCAGTCCGGCGTCGGTCATCGCGTGGGGGGCCGAAGGGGCCGGTCCCGGACGATTGAAGCCTACGCGGTCCTGCTCGCTCACGTCAGCGGCCTGCGACGATTCCGCTTCCGGAGCGTACTCGGGCGAATACGCGCCCTGGTACGACTCCTGCTGCGGCCAGTCGTCCTGGTAGGACGGCTCACCGAAGGTCGACCGCGTGTCCGGGGCGGCGCCACCCATGCCCGAGGGGTTCTGCTGGGCCGGCTCCGCATAGGAGGGCTCAGGGTAGCCGCCGTTGGACGGGAAGTACGCCTCGTCGTACGCAGCCTGCTGAGGCTCCTCGTACGACGTCTGCTGGTCGTAGGTGGTCTGCTGCTCCTCGTGCACACCCTGCCCGCCGTCGTACGCCGCCGGGCCACCGTCGAAGGAGGGCTGTCCGGCGTCGTAGGCGGGCTGCTGGGCGTCGAAGGCGTCGACGTAGCCCTGGGGGCCTTCGATCGCCTCCATGCCCTGCGCCTGGGCCTCCAGGGCCGCACGGCGCTCCTCGCGCATCAGGGAGCGGCCCACGGGGTCCAGATCACGGGCGTCGTCCGGGACCTCGTAGCGGCTGTCGTCGAAGCCGAGGTCCGCGGCGGTCAGCACGGGCTGCTGCTGCTGGACGCCGAAGTCCTCACCGGGGAACGACTGCTGCTCGGGGATGATCTGGGACACGGTGAACTCGTCGCGCATCGGCTGGTTGTCGCCGCCGCCACCGTGGGTGATCGCGTCGGGGAGCATGACCAGGGAGGTGGTACCGGCCTGCTCGCCCGAGGGACGCAGCTGGACGCGAACGCCGTGCCGGTCGGACAGCCGGCCGACCACGAAGAGACCCATGCGCTGCGAGATCGCGGCGTCGACGGTCGGCGGGTTGGCCAGCTTGTGGTTGATGTCCGCGAAGTCCTCGGCGGTGAGGCCGATGCCCTTGTCGTGGATCTCGACCATGATACGGCCGTCCGGGAGACGGGTCGCCGTGACGCGGACCTTGGTCTGCGGGGAGGAGAACGTGGTCGCGTTCTCCAGGAGCTCGGCGAGCAGGTGCACGAGGTCGGTCACGGCGCGGCCGTGGATCTCGGCCTCCGGGACGCCCGAGAGCTCGATGCGCTCGTACTGCTCCACCTCGGAGGAGGCGGCGCGCAGCACGTCGACCAGCGGGACCGGCTGGTCCCAGCGACGGCCGGGCTCCTCGCCGGCGAGGACCAGGAGGTTCTCGCCGTTGCGGCGCATACGGGTCGCGAGGTGGTCCAGGCGGAAGAGGTTCTCCAGCTGGTCCGGGTCGGCCTCGTTGTTCTCCAGGTCGGTGATGAGGGTCAGCTGGCCCTCGATCAGCGACTGGTTGCGGCGCGAGAGGTTCGTGAAGATCGCGTTGATGTTGCCTCGCAGGAGGGCCTGCTCGGCGGCCAGTCGTACGGCCTCGCGGTGGACCTGGTCGAAGGCGCGGGCGACTTCGCCGATCTCGTCCGTGGTGGTGATCGGGATGGGCTGCACGCGGGTGTCGACCCGGCCGGGGTCGGTGCGCGAGAGCTGGTCGACCAGCATCGGCAGACGCTGCTCGGCGACACCGAAGGCGGCGTTGCGCAGCTGGCGCATCGCGCGGCTCATCTGGCGGGCCACCATGCCGGCCAGGATGAACGCGGCGAGCAGGGCGACCACGACGACGGCGCCGGTGATGAAGGCGTCGGTCTGGGCGTCGGAGGAGATGTCCGCGGCCTCGGCCACCGCCTTGTCGGACAGGTCCGACTCGATCTGACGGTAGGCGGTGTACTTGGCGGTGTTGATCGCCCACCAGTTCTGCGGGGTGATGCCCTTCGTGGCGAGCGCCGCGCGGTCGGCCTCCGCAGGGGAGGCGAGCTGCGCGAGGCCCGAGACCATCTCGACCGGGTCCGACGGGGGCTTCACGTAGGTCGGGTCCTCGGACGCCGCCACCTTCGCCTGCTCCGTCAGGTCGTTCTTGATCTTGATCTGGGCCGCTTCGAGCTTCCCGGCGTCGGCCTCGGTGCCACCACCGAGGTACTCCTCGATCGCGATGCCTTCGAGGTAGGCGTACGAGGAGAGGGCGACGCGCTGCTTGCTGAGGGAGCTCAGGCCGGGACCCGGCTTGATCAGCATGTGCATGCCGATGGACCGCTCCAGCGACAGCGCGGCCTTGGACAGCGAGATCGCGTAGACCGTACGGCCGTAGCTGGTGATGTTTCCGGTGCCCAGACCGAGCTCGTTGGCGAACTCCATCAGCGGGTGCTGGATCTCGAGGTAGCCCTCTTCGGTCTGCACACCGACAAGCTTGGGGGTGTACGCGAGCTTGCGCAGCTGGATCAGCTTGGGCTCGACGTTGCGGAACACGGCGAGGCGTCGTTCCAGGCCCGGCGTCTTCGGCATGTCCTGCGCGGCCACGTCGAAGGCGTCGGCCGCGGTGTCGGTGTCCTTGCGGGCCGCCTTGACCGTCGCCTTGTCCTTGGCGCTCGCCTGGCTGCCCAGAAGGATCGGGGCCGCGCTGACGTCACGCTCGACGAACAGCTTGTCGCCGTAGTTCAGGGCCGCCTGCACCAGGCGGGCCGTCTTCTCGGCGTCCTGCGCCTCCTGCCAGGTGTCGATCGATCCCTTCACCTGGAAGCCGCCCATGACCAGGCCGACCACCACGGGGATGAGCAGGATCGCGTTCAGCCTCGTCGGCACGCGCCAGTTGCGCGGGGAGAATCGGCTGCCGCTCGGCGCGGGGGCCGGTATGGGCTCCGGGCCGGGCATCTGTGCGGGCGCCGCTCCGCGCGGCGGCGGGGTGAAGTTGCCCCGTGCCGACGGCTCGGGACCGTTCATGCTTCGCCTCACTCGACCAACAACCTCTCGGCGTCGGCACCTACGTTGTGCCGCGGTATCTACCAGCGCCCTTGACTACCGGGCAGTTCAGCGCATTCCAGCACGTCAGACGGCGCCATTCCAAACACTCGGAATGGATGATTCCGAGTGGTACTCGCCACACATAAAACGGTCATAAAGAGCGAGCCCCGCCAAAAGGCGGGGCTTTCATGAGCGCAGCGGCACCAGGCGACCGCGATGCGTGTCGGGGCCGGCGAAATTCTCTGTCGAAACGTTATGAACACTGTGGCCGACCGTGTCAAAGGACACAGCCGGCTCCAATGCGTCTACGACAACTTCCATAGGAAGGCGTCGACTTGACCACTACCGCAGTCGGGCCATCAGCGCGTGCTCGACGAGAGTGATCAGTGCACTCTTCGCATCTGCACGGTGTCGGGCGTCCGTCGTGATGATCGGAGCGTCCGGGCCGATCTGCAGTGCCTCGCGGACTTCCTCGGGCTGGTACGGCTGGTGACCGTCGAAGCCGTTGAGGGCGATGACGAACGGCAGGCCGCTGTTCTCGAAGTAGTCGACCGCCGGGAAGCAGTCGGCGAGGCGCCGGGTGTCGACCAGGACCACAGCGCCGATGGCGCCGCGGACCAGGTCGTCCCACATGAACCAGAAGCGGTCCTGGCCCGGCGTACCGAAGAGGTACAGGATCAGGTCCTGGTCGAGGGTGATACGGCCGAAGTCCATGGCCACCGTGGTGGTGGTCTTGTCCCCGGTGTGGGTGAGGTCGTCGATCCCCGCCGAGGCGGAGGTCATGACGGCCTCGGTGCGCAGGGGGTTGATCTCCGAGACGGCACCCACGAACGTGGTCTTGCCGACACCGAAGCCACCCGCTACGACGATCTTCGCGGAGGTGGTCGCCCGGCCTCCGTCAGAGCTTGCGAAGTCCACTGAGCACCCTTTCGAGCAGTGTCACGGCCGGCACGCCGCCGTTGTTCTCATCGCCGCCAGGCTGGTGAATGGCGACGAGTCCGGCCTCCGCGAGGTCCGCGACGAGGATCCTGGCCACACCGAGAGGCATGGACAGGAGGGCCGACACCTCGGCCACCGACTTCACTTCCCGGCACAGGTGGCAGATGCGCTGGTGTTCGGGGAGCAGTCCCATCAGCTGGGCCGGGTCGGCCGTGGTGCTGATCAGTGCCTCTATGGCGAGTTGGTACCGCGGCCGGGTCCGGCCGCCGGTCATCGCGTACGGACGTACCAGCGGCTGGTCGCCCTCATCCCCGTACGACTCGGCGTACGGATCATGAGAAGCGGTGGGCGGGGTCATGAATCCTCCGGGCGGGACAGCAAGTCGGTCAGTCGTGCCGTCTGTTGGGGCCGGTGGGGGGATTGTGGCGGCCGGACGGTGATTTCGTGCGGTGTCTGGATCCGGCGGCGGTCAGTGAAGCAGACTGCCTTGTAGTTCGGCCCGCAGGTCCGGCGTGAGGACGGCGCCCGCTCGGTCGACGAGCAGCGCCATCTCGTAGCCGACGAGGCCGATGTCGCAATCCGGGTGGGACAGAACCGCGAGAGACGATCCGTCGGAGACGGACATCAGGAAGAGGAAACCGCGTTCCATCTCGACGACCGTCTGCGCCACGGCCCCGCCCTCGAAGATCCGGGAAGCCCCGGCGGTCAACGAGGTGAGTCCGGAGGCCACGGCCGCCAGCTGGTCTGCGCGGTCACGGGGGAAACCTTCGGACATGGCCAGAAGGAGTCCGTCGGCGGACACGACGACGGTGTGGGACACCCCGGGGGTGTTGTCCACGAAGTTGGTGATCAACCAGTTGAGGTTCTGTGCCGCCTGGCTCATCGGGCTCAACTAACGCTCCTGCTGGTGAGTGGGGCTGGGGAAGCTGCCGGTCTGGCCGTTGGGAGCGGCCTGTCGACCTTGCTGAATGCCCCTACGGAGATTGGTCAGCCGGCCGCGTACGTCATCAGGCGCACGGGAGACCTGCGGACCGCCTTGGTGCTGTTGCTGCTGTGCCGTGCCCGCGACGAGGTTGGCCTTCGGGACACGACGCGGCAGGCCGGAGGTGGTGACCCCGCCCGCCGAGGGCTGACGGACGCGCTCTGCCTGCTTGACGAGGTCGTCATTGGGAGAGCTGCGCCACGAGGTAGCGGCCGGTGCGGCGGCCGGCCGCTGCTGCGGCGCCGGGGGAGTCTGAGGCTGTTGGGGGGCAACCTGCATGGATCCCTGGGAACCGTGGTGCTGAGGAGCGTTGTTCTGGGGAGCGCCGTCGGCGGGTGCTCCGCCGTCCGCCTGACCGTGGAACCAGTTGGTCTCCAGCGTGTCGTACAGCGGGGTGCGGCCGTCACCGGGGTTCGAGGCCGGAGGAAGCGCCTCGGGTCCCTGCGGACGGACGGGCGGCTGCGGGTTGGCCGGCCGCTCGTACTGTCCGGTGGACGACGTGTTCTGCCCGTTGCCGTAACCGGGCGCCGGGAACTGCCCGGTGGACGCGGGGTCCTGGGAAGCTCCGTAGCCCGGCTGGGCGAACTGGCCGGTGGACGACGGGTCCTGGGAGGCACCGTAGCCCTGGGTGGCGAACTGCCCCGTGCCGGCCGGGTTCTGGCCGACGGAGGAAGGGTTGCCGGGACCGTAGTTGTCCGGGCGGTTGTACTGACCGGTGTTCTGGCCGGTGTTCTGCGGCGCACTCGCGCCGGGGCGCTGGGCGTCGAAGTCGGGACGGGCGAACTCCGAGGTGGAGGACGGGCCCTGGCGGTCGTCGATCCGCGGCATGCGCGAGGTGGCGTCCGGGTCCTCGTGACCGCGCGGCGTGTCGAGCGCCGAACGCGGTACGGACGGCTGGGCGTTGTCGTCGCTCCAGCTCGGCGCACGGGAACCGGTGTTGCCACCGGGCAGCTCGGCACGCGCGCCGCCACCGCGGCCCGGGAGCTGCGGCCGACGACGGCTGCCCTTGCCCTTGCCGCTCGCCTGGGCCGGCGGGGGCGTGGCGGCGGGGCCGCTGTCGCCGAAGCCGTTCTGACGGGCGCCGGAACCGCCGGCGTTGCCGTTGCCGTAGCCGTTCTGACGGGCGCCGGACGTGTCACCGAAGACGTTCTGGGAACCGGAACCGTCGCCGAAGCCCTGCTGCGGCGAGCCGTTCTGGGCCTGGTAGCCCTGCGGGCTCTGCCCGAAGGCGTTGGCACCGGACGGAGCCTGCCTGTTCTGCTGACCGCCGCCCGCGCCCTGCTGACCGCGCGCTCCACCGGGGGCACCGGGGCGACCGCCCTGGTTGCTTCCGGGCAGTGCGGCCCGCGGGCCCTGGCCGGCGCCGACCTGTCCGCGCTGCGGCGGGGCACCGAGGGAACCACCGCCGGCGGGAGCGCCGGCACCGAGCGAGGGAGCACCCTGCGGGGCGCCGTTGCGACGGGCCGCGGCCACACCGGCCGAAGCCGCCGAGGCGGCGGGGCCGCCGAGGCCCGGGGCACCCTGGCCCGGCTTGCCCGGCATGGGCTTCTTGCCGCCCTGGGCGACGTCCACGGGCAGCATGACCAGCGCGGTCGTACCACCGGAGTCGGACGGACGCAGCTGGATACGGATGCCGTGTCGCTGCGACAGACGACCGACCACGAACAGACCCATGCGGCGGGAGACGGAGACGTCCACGGTCGGCGGAGCGGCGAGCCGCTCGTTGATCGCGGCGAGGTCCTCGGGGGACAGACCGATACCGGTGTCGTGGATCTCGATCAGCACCCGGCCGTCGGGCAGGGCGTGACCGGTGACCTTGACCTTCGTCTGCGGGGAGGAGAACGAGGTGGCGTTCTCCAGCAGCTCGGCGAGGAGGTGCACGAGGTCGTTGACCACGCGGCCGGCGACCTCGGTCGTCGGGACCGAGGAGAGTTCGATGCGCTCGTACTGCTCCACCTCGGACGCGGCGGCGCGGAGCACGTCGACCAGCGGGACCGGGCGGGTCCAGCGTCGGCCGGGCTCTTCACCGGCGAGGACGAGGAGGTTCTCACCGTTACGGCGCATGCGGGTCGCGAGGTGGTCGAGCTTGAACAGCGAGGAGAGCTGGTCGGGGTCGGCCTCGCGGGACTCCAGCTCGGATATGAGCGAGAGCTGACGCTGGATAAGACCCTGGGAACGGCGCGAGAGGTTGGTGAACATCGCGTTGACGTTGCCTCGCAGAAGGGCCTGCTCGGCGGCGAGGCGGACGGCCTCGCGGTGCACGTCGTCGAAGGCCGCGGCCACCTGGCCGATCTCGTCCCGGGAGTGCACACCGACGGACTCGACGGAGGTGTCGACGTCCTGCGGGTCCGACTCCGAGAGCTGCTTGACCAGCTCGGGCAGGCGGTCCTGGGCGACCCTGGTCGCGGTGTCCTGCAGGCGGCGGAGCGAGCGGATCATGGACCGGGCCACGACGAAGGCGCCGACGAGCGAGACACCGAGGACGAGCAGGATCAGCACACCGTTGATGATGGCTTCGCTCTGGGACTCGTTGCGCAGCTCGCGGGCCTTCTGCTCCATCTCGCCGAGCAGCGTGGTCTCGATCTTCGACATCGAGTCGAGCTTGTTCGTGTCCTCGTCGATCCAGTCCTTGTAGGACCGCTTGTCCTGCGTCCGCAGACCGCCCGGGGCCAGTACGCGCTTGGAGTACTGGTCGGCGGCCTTGATCCCGGAGCTGGCACTCTCGATCGGCTTGAGCAGGTCCGTGCTGCCGTCGCCGTAGATGCTCTTGAAGCCCTGGAGCTCGGAGTCATAGCTGTCCTGCGCGGACAGCGCGTACTGCCGGTCGTTCTCGGAGAGCGTTCCGAAGGTCGTCGGACGCTCGGGGAGCGCCGCGGCGATGATCGCGCGCTGGACGGAGGCGTACTCCTTGGCGGAGGAGAAGGCCGACAGCGCACGGGTGCGCTGGATCATCTCGGTGTTGCTGGTCGCCTCGGCCATGTCCTGCGAGAGCGCGAGGAGCTGGGTGACCAGGCGGTGGTACGACTCGACCGTCTGGGTCGCGTTCTTGGGGTCGTTGTACGCGGTGTTGCGGGTGGTGCTGAGCTTGTTCAGGTCGCCCGCGATACCCACGAGACTGTCGCGGACACCGGTGAGCTGGCCGTTGGACGCGGCCTCGTCGATGTTCTGCGTGCCGTCGAGGAAGTGCTTCTTGGCGATGTCCGTGTCGTCACGCGCGGACTTGACCGTGTAGTCACTGATCGGGGCACCGTGCACCAGCGGGCCGGCCGACTCGTCGCGCTCCTTCTGGAGCGCGGCCGCGAGCTCGGTCGCCTGCTTGGTCATCTCGGTCAGCAGCTTCATGTTGTCGAGCTGCTGGATGTCGTCCAACGACTGGTTGATGCGGAGCGCACCCAGCGAGGTCGCTGCGACCACGGGGAGCGCCAGCAGCGAGACCAGGCGGGTGGAGATGCGCCAGTTCCGCAGAGCTACGCGCGAGCCGTAGCTCGGGGTGCTCGTCGATTTGGCGGCCGGTGTCGTGGCGGGAGCCTTGGGCTTCGCGCCGGCGCGAGCGGAGTCACCGCTGCCGCCGACCTCTGCCGGGCCCGGGTTCTGGGCGTGCTGGGGCGAGGAACCGCGGTCGGTCCCGCCGCGCGGCTCCGGCTCCGCCGAAGCGCTGCCATCCCTCTTGAAACGTCCCTGCACTAGCGTCGCAACCTCTGGACCAGGCGTCCCTCCGCTGGAACGGCGGGACGGTGTCGGCGTTGTACAAGGCGCAGATGCGCCTCATTGATGTGGTCTGAGTGACCGGCGCAGGTTCCCCCTTCCCGCCGCCACCCGGCGCTGCGTTGCGCCCCTGCGCGCCGGTTCGTGTTCCGCGGTGGTCCGTGGAATTCCAGCACAGTGCAGGATCTCCAACAAGGCCCGAGTACCAGGCTGTGACCTCCGTGACAGCATGTGAGGGGTGCGTCACGAGGTGTGTAAGGGGATCTCGTACATACCGGGCGAATGCCTACGAGGTACCGGTGCGTACACCGTGTCCCAGTCGACATGATCAGGAGCGGAATGGCTGCTTCAGTGGAGCAATGTCCGTTTCGTCAACCCTGGACGAGGGCCGGAGTTGACCGGTTTATCCCTCAACGAGTGAGGAAACTCACACGTCGATCATGGCGTCTTCACGTCATCGCCCGGGAGTTGCATGTTTAGCCTGACGCTTTACAGGGATGGCGAATCCGACAACCCGCGCCTATGCGGGGATCCTTGACTCCCCCCGCAGGCGCCCAGGACGACAAGGTCGAGAACAACGGTGAAGACGACGATGATGTTCCGCAACATAGCCAACCCCGACCGCACGACGCTGGCGCACCTCGAGGACGCCGACGCCCTGCGGACGCCGGAGCGGCCGGAGCACGCGGTCGACCTTCCCCTCCAGACCGCCAACCCCCGCCGCACCGTCCTGATGGACGTCCCGGTCGCGGCCTCCGCCGCACTCTGAGTCCGGTGGTACCGGCGGGGCCGCGCCAGGCGCGCGGCCCCGCCGGTCACCCCTCACCCCCGGGGAGCCTCACCGCTCCGGCACGCGGCGGGCGCACCGTGCCCGCCGGCGACGCGGACACCACCGCTCACCGTCCCGGCGTATATGCGCGAAGCTCGCGCCCCTTGCCGCGTTAGCCTGGAGCGTCAGACTCCAGCCAGCTCAGTGAGGGGCGCCAGGATCCCGTGCGCATCGCCAGATTCTCCATCGACGGCAACGTCGCCTTCGGCGCGGTCGAGGGCGACAAGCCGGACGAGCTCGTCCTCGACATCATCAAGGGCATCCCGTTCGCGGACTTCGAGCTCTCCGGTACGAAGGTTCCGCTGAGCAAGGTCCGGCTGCTGCCGCCGGTGCTCCCGAACAAGGTCGTGGCCTTCGGCCGCAACTACGCGGAGCACGCCAAGGAGCTCGGCAACGAGGTGCCCGACGCCCCGTTCGCCTTCTTCAAGCCGTCGACCTCGGTGATCGGCCCGGGCGACCCGATCCAGTACCCCTCCTTCTCCAGCGACCTGCACCACGAGGCCGAGCTCGCCGTCGTCATCGGCCGCATGTGCCGTGAGGTCCCGCGCGAGCGCGTCAAGGACGTCATCCTCGGCTACACCTGCGCCAACGACGTCACCGCGCGCGATGTCCAGAAGCGCGAGAAGCAGTGGGCCCGCGCCAAGGGCTTCGACAGCTCCTGCCCGCTCGGCCCCTGGGTGGAGACGGACATCGACCCCGCCGCGGTCGCCGAGGGACTCACCATCCAGTGCACGGTCAACGGGCAGCAGAAGCAGCTCGGCCGCACCAACGAGATGATCCACTCCGTCGAGGACCTGATCGTCAACATCTCCGAGGCCATGACGCTGCTCCCCGGCGACGTGATCCTCACCGGCACCCCGGCTGGGGTCGGCCCCCTGAACGTCGGCGACGAGGTCGCCGTCACCATCGAAGGCATCGGCACTCTCACCAACAAGGTGATCAAGCGTGGCTAACGCGACCGTCCGCGTACGTTTCTGTCCGTCCCCGACCGGCAACCCCCACGTGGGCCTGGTCCGCACGGCCCTGTTCAACTGGGCGTTCGCCCGGCACAACGAGGGCACCCTGGTCTTCCGCATCGAGGACACCGACGCGGCCCGCGACTCCGAGGAGTCGTACGGCCAGCTGCTCGACTCGATGCGCTGGCTGGGCTTCGACTGGGACGAGGGCCCCGAGATCGGCGGACCGCACGCGCCGTACCGCCAGTCGCAGCGCATGGACATCTACAAGGATGTCGCGGGCAAGCTGCTGGACGCGGGTCACGCGTACCACTGCTACTGCTCGACCGAGGAGCTGGACACCCGCCGCGACGCCGCCCGCGCCGCCGGGAAGCCCTCCGGCTACGACGGCCACTGCCGCGACCTGTCCGCCGAGCGGAAGGCCGCCTACGAGGCCGAGGGCCGCACGCCCATCGTCCGCTTCCGGATGCCCGACGAGGCGATCACCTTCGACGACCTGGTCCGCGGCGAGATCACGTACCTCCCGGAGAACGTCCCGGACTTCGGCATCGTCCGGGCGAACGGCGCTCCGCTGTACACGCTGGTCAACCCCGTCGACGACGCCCTGATGGAGATCACCCACGTCCTGCGCGGCGAGGACCTGCTCTCCTCCACCCCGCGGCAGATCGCCCTCTACAAGGCGCTCACCGAACTGGGCATCGCCAAGGAGACCCCGGCCTTCGGCCATCTCCCGTACGTGATGGGCGAGGGCAACAAGAAGCTCTCCAAGCGCGACCCGGAGTCCTCCCTCAACCTCTACAGGGAGCGCGGCTTCCTGCCCGAGGGACTGCTGAACTACCTCTCCCTGCTCGGCTGGTCCCTCGCCGCCGACCGCGACATCTTCTCGATCGACGAGATGGTCGCCGCGTTCGACGTCACGGACGTGAACCCGAACCCGGCCCGCTTCGACCTGAAGAAGTGCGAGGCGATCAACGCCGACCACATCCGCATGCTCGACGTGAAGGACTTCACCGAGCGCTGCGCCCCCTGGCTGCGCGCCCCCTTCGCGCCCTGGGCGCCGGAGGACTTCGACGAGGCGAAGTGGCAGGCGATCGCCCCGCACGCCCAGTCGCGGATGAAGGTCCTCTCCGAGATCACGGACAACGTCGACTTCCTGTTCCTGCCGGAGCCGGCCGTCGACGAGGCCTCTTGGACGAAGGCCATGAAGGAGGGCAGCGACGCGCTGCTCCGCACCGCCCGCGAGAAGCTGGACGCGGCCGACTGGTCCTCCCCGGAGTCCCTCAAGGAGGCCGTTCTGGCCGCCGGTGAGGAGCACGGCCTGAAGCTCGGCAAGGCCCAGGCGCCGGTCCGTGTCGCCGTCACCGGCCGCACGGTCGGCCTGCCGCTCTTCGAGTCCCTGGAGATCCTGGGCAGGGAGAAGACGCTGGCCCGCGTCGACGCCGCGCTGGAGCGGCTCGCCGCGTAGGCGCAGGACGAAGGCGAGAGGGGGTGGGGCCGGACCGGGCCCCACCCCCTCTCCTTGTCTTCCCCGCACGCCCGCCCGCCCGCACGCCCGGCCCGCGAGGGCCCGACCGACCGGGGACGGCCGCCCGCGTCCGGGGATACCGTCGGTCCATGAGCATCGACGCCGTGGTCTGGGACATCGACGACACGATCTTCGACTACACGGCCGCGGACCGGGCGGGCATGCGGGCCCATCTCGCGGCCGAGGGCCTGTTCGACGGCCCCGCGTCCGTCGAACAGGCCCTCGCGCGTTGGCGGGAGGCCACCGACGCGCAGTGGGCGCGGTTCTCGGCGGGCGAGACGGACTGGCAGGGCCAGCGCCGGGAGCGCGTCAGGGTGTTCCTGGGGGAGTCGCTGAGCGACACCGAGGCCGACGCGTGGTTCGACCGGTACATCGCCCACTACGAACGCGCCTGGACGCTCTTCCCGGACGTCCTGCCCGCCCTGGACGCGCTCCTCGCCAGCCACCGGCACGCGGTCCTGTCCAACTCCAGCCTGCTCGTCCAGGACCGCAAACTGCGCGTCCTCGGTGTGCACGACCGCTTCGAGGCGATCCTGTGCGCCGCGGAGCTGGGTGTCTCCAAACCCGCCGCCGCCGCCTTCCACGCGGCGTGCGACGCCCTGGGTCTGCCACCGGACCGGGTGGCGTACGTGGGGGACCATCCGGAGATCGACGGCCGGGGCGCCGCCGACGCGGGGCTGCTCTCGGTGTGGATCGACCGCGACGGCGCGCACCCCGCGGGCGCCGTCGGACCGACGGGACCGCACCGCATCGGATCGCTGGCCGAGTTGCCCGCGGTCCTCGCCGCCGATACCCGTTTTGGAGCGCCGTCCACCTTCGGGTAATGTTCTTTCTGCGCCGCCGGGAACGGGCCGAAAGGCAAAGACCCGGAGACGTCAACTGGAAGCAAGACCCTCGTCTGGGGTTGAGTTTCAGTGGCCTATGGTGTAATTGGCAACACTACGGTTTCTGGTACCGTCATTCTAGGTTCGAGTCCTGGTAGGCCAGCTCGCAGAGCTCATCTGCACCGCGGACACCAGATCCGCAACGCCCCCGTTGTGTAGCGGCCTAGCACGCTGCCCTCTCACGGCAGTAGCGCCGGTTCGAATCCGGTCGGGGGTACAGATCCTTCTCAGGGAGGCAGTCCGGGTCGCACCCGCTGCCGCTCATGCAGGATCGCTAGGGCCCCCGTTGTGTAGCGGCCTAGCACGCTGCCCTCTCACGGCAGTAGCGCCGGTTCGAATCCGGTCGGGGGTACTGGTCTAAACCACCATGGGCTATGGTGTAATTGGCAACACTACGGTTTCTGGTACCGTCATTCTAGGTTCGAGTCCTGGTAGCCCAGCTCGGATCTGCGGAAACGCAAGATCCACGCCCCCGTTGTGTAGCGGCCTAGCACGCTGCCCTCTCACGGCAGTAGCGCCGGTTCGAATCCGGTCGGGGGTACACGACAGGAAAGGGTCTCCACTTCGGTGGGGGCCCTTTCCTCGTTCTCGGGCGGCGCTCCCCACGTCGTGTCGCCCCCTGTATCGGCCCGTGGCCGGCCGGAGATCAACTCGTCGCAACCAGGGGTGAGTTGGGTCACGCCGGACAGCAGGGCGCGGGGTGTGCGGCGGCCTGGGGGCCGGCACACCCCGCGTACGGGACGGTGCGCGTCGGGGAGGGCCTGCCGCGGCGTTGAGGCCGGCCCGTCCCGTCGCGAGCGGGAGGTGGAGCGGAGGTCAGCCCGTGCGGCGCAGGGCCTCGGAGAGCCGGCCGGCGGCGTCGATGACCGCCTGGGCGTGCGTACGGCCCGGGTGACGGGTCAGGCGCTCGATCGGTCCGGAGACCGAGACGGCGGCCACGACACGGTTCGAGGGGCCGCGCACCGGCGCCGACACCGACGCCACGCCCGGTTCGCGCTCACCGATCGACTGGGCCCAGCCCCGGCGCCGTACCCCCGACAGGGCGGTGGCGGTGAAGCGGGCGCCCTGCAGGCCGCGGTGCAGCCGCTCGGGCTCCTCCCAGGCCATCAGGATCTGGGCGGAGGAACCGGCCTTCATGGTGAGGGTGGAGCCGACCGGGACGGTGTCCCGCAGGCCCGACAGCCGCTCGGCCGCTGCGACGCAGATGCGCATGTCGCCCTGGCGGCGGTAGAGCTGCGCGCTCTCGCCGGTGATGTCCCGCAGGTGCGTGAGCACCGGGCCCGCCGTCGCGAGGAGACGGTCCTCACCCGCCGCCGCCGCCAGTTCGGCGAGGCGGGGGCCGAGGATGAAACGGCCCTGCATGTCACGCGCCACCATGCGGTGGTGCTCAAGTGCCACGGCGAGACGATGTGCCGTGGGTCGTGCCAGTCCGGTGGCCGCGACCAGGCCCGCGAGGGTGGCCGGACCGGACTCCAGAGCGCTCAGGACAAGGGCTGCCTTGTCCAGAACGCCGACGCCGCTACTGTTGTCCATGAAACGATACTCGCGTCTCACTCTGTGAAACGCAAGTTCAATTTCCGGTGGAACGAGCCACCCTTGTAGACACAGCGGCCCGCGGACCAAACGGGCCCGGTGGACGACGTCCGGACAACGGGGTACGGACGTCCGCCACCCCGGAAATCTCTAGTTGGGCCGGCGCCACACAAGCCGGCCGGAGGGAAAGCGATGGGTAGGACACTGGCGGAGAAGGTCTGGGACGACCATGTCGTCCGGCGCGCCGAGGGCGAGCCCGACCTCCTCTTCATCGATCTGCACCTGCTGCACGAGGTGACCAGCCCGCAGGCCTTCGACGGTCTGCGCCAGGCGGGGCGCCAGGTGCGCCGTCTCGACCTCACCATCGCCACCGAGGATCACAACACTCCGACCCTCGACATCGACAAGCCCATCGCGGACCCGGTGTCCCGGGTCCAGCTGGAGACGCTGCGCAAGAACGCCGCCGAGTTCGGCGTGCGACTGCACTCGCTGGGCGACGTCGAGCAGGGTGTGGTGCACGTGGTCGGCCCGCAGCTGGGTCTGACCCAGCCGGGCACCACGGTGGTCTGCGGTGACTCGCACACCTCCACGCACGGCGCCTTCGGAGCCCTGGCGTTCGGCATCGGCACCTCCCAGGTGGAGCACGTGCTGGCCACCCAGACGCTGCCGCTGGCCCGCCCGAAGACCATGGCCATCACGATCGACGGCGAACTGCCCGACGGCGTCACCGCGAAGGACCTGATCCTGGCGATCATCGCCAAGATCGGCACCGGCGGCGGCCAGGGCTACATCCTGGAGTACCGCGGCTCCGCCATCGAGAAGCTCTCGATGGAGGCCCGGATGACCATCTGCAACATGTCGATCGAGGCCGGCGCCCGCGCGGGCATGATCGCCCCCGACGAGACCACCTTCGCGTACCTCAAGGGCCGCGCCCACGCCCCCGAGGGCGAGGAGTGGGACGCCGCGGTCGCGTACTGGAAGACCCTGAAGTCCGACGACGACGCCGAATTCGACGCGGAGGTCGTCATCGACGCCGCGGCCCTGTCGCCGTTCGTCACCTGGGGCACCAACCCCGGCCAGGGAGCGCCGCTTTCGGCGAACGTCCCCGACCCGGCTTCGTACGAAGACGCTTCGGAGCGCCACGCCGCCGAAAAGGCCCTGGAATACATGGGGTTGACCGCCGGACAGCCGCTGCGCG
Source organism: Streptomyces sp. NPDC002580 (assembly GCF_042889485.1). Classification (NCBI taxonomy): domain Bacteria; kingdom Bacillati; phylum Actinomycetota; class Actinomycetes; order Kitasatosporales; family Streptomycetaceae; genus Streptomyces; species Streptomyces sp. NPDC002580. Next base: position 146,906 of record NZ_JBIAQZ010000012.1, read on the forward strand.
ACATCAGCATCGACACCGTCTTCGTAGGTTCGTGCACCAACGGCCGTATCGAGGACCTCCGCGCGGCCGCCTCGATCGTCGAGGGCCGCAAAGTCGCCGACGGCGTACGGATGCTGGTCGTCCCCGGCTCCGCGCGGGTCGGACTCCAGGCCGTCTCCGAGGGCCTGGACGTGGTCTTCAAGGAGGCCGGCGCCGAATGGCGGCACGCGGGCTGCTCGATGTGCCTGGGCATGAACCCCGACCAGCTGGCCCCCGGTGAGCGCTCCGCGTCCACCTCCAACCGCAACTTCGAGGGCAGGCAGGGCAAGGGCGGCCGTACGCACCTGGTCTCGCCGCAGGTCGCCGCCGCCTCGGCGGTGCTCGGCCACCTGGCCTCCCCGGCCGACCTGTCCGACGCCCCCGTGCCCGCTGGAGTCTGAGAGCCATGGAAGCATTCACCAAGCACACCGGCCGGGCCGTCCCGCTGCGCCGCAGCAACGTCGACACCGACCAGATCATCCCCGCCCACTGGCTCAAGAAGGTGACCAGGGACGGCTTCGAGGACGGCCTCTTCGAGGCCTGGCGCAAGGACCCGTCCTTCATCCTCAACCAGCCCGAGCGCCAGGGCGCCACGGTCCTGGTGGCGGGCCCCGACTTCGGTACGGGCTCCTCCCGCGAGCACGCCGTGTGGGCGCTCCAGAACTACGGCTTCAAGGCCGTCGTCTCGTCCCGCTTCGCCGACATCTTCCGGGGCAACTCGCTGAAGAACGGCCTGCTCACGGTGGTGCTGGAGCAGAAGATCGTGGACGCGCTCCAGGAACTGTCGGAGAAGGACCCGGAAGCCGAGATCACGGTCGACCTGGAGGCCCGCGAGGTGCGCGCCGAGGGCATCACCGCGCCCTTCGAGCTGGACGAGAACGCCCGCTGGCGGCTGCTGAACGGTCTGGACGACATCTCCATCACCCTCCGGAACGAGGGCGACATCGCGGCCTACGAGGCCAAGCGCCCGTCGCACAAGCCGAAGACGCTCCAGGTCTGACGCACGCGCCGCCCGCGGCCGGGCAAGGCTGATTTCGGCCAACGCGACACCCCTCTGTACCTCCAATCGTGGACGGTTGGGGGTACAGCTGTATCCGCCCCCGGAGGGCTCCCGAGGACCCCGGCGAAGGCGGTCAACTCCCCTGGTTACAAGGGAATTTGCCTGGGTACACGCAGGTGGGTGCGGCCCTGGGCCGGGGCGCTCAGGAGCCCTTAGGGGGGCGGCAGTTACCCCCTGCGCAGGCGACAACTCGCCCCAGATGGCACAATCTGTGCATGGAACGCGACGGCCAACTCGAGCTCTACGTTGCGGTCGCGGCCCAACTGAAGGAAGCGCACACGACGGTGCGCGCACTGCAAGTCCCGGAGGGCGTACGGATGGCGCTGACCCGGAAACTGCTGGTCATTACGGCCGTGGCCAAACACGATCTCGCCGATGCGGCAAGGCGTCTGCAGCGGTTCACCACCGACCTCGACGAGGGTCGATTCCTCGAAGGGGAACGCTGAGGAACTCCGCTGCGGCCCGAGTTCGTTGCGGCACAAGGGTGATTAGCCCGTTTCGTGTTTGATTTGCGGTATATATCTGCCTAACGTGCGAAAAAGCTTGAACGCATTCGTTCGGGCGATGTCTCCGAAGGGGAAGACGTGAACAAGGCGCAGCTCGTAGAAGCGATTGCCGACAAGGTCGGCGGGCGTCAGCAGGCCGCCGACGCGGTCGACGCGGTACTGGATGCCATCGTCCGTGCGGTTGTCGGCGGAGACCGGGTCTCGGTCACCGGCTTCGGTTCCTTCGAGAAGGTTGACCGTCCCGCTCGTTACGCCCGCAACCCGCAGACGGGTGAGCGTGTCCGGGTCAAGAAGACCTCCGTGCCCCGCTTCCGCGCGGGCCAGGGCTTCAAGGACCTGGTGAGCGGCTCGAAGAAGCTCCCGAAGAACGACGTCGCCGTCAAGAAGGCCCCGAAGGGCAGCCTCTCCGGCGGAGCTTCGGCGACGGTGAAGAAGGCCGCCGCGAAGAAGGCCACCACCGCCAAGAAGGCGGCGACGGCCAGGAAGGCCGCCGTGGCGAAGAAGACGGTCGCGAAGAAGACGACCGCCGCCGCCAAGAAGACCGCCGTGAAGAAGACGGCCGCGAAGAAGACGACCGCCGCCGCCAAGAAGACCGCCGTGAAGACGGCCACCGCGAAGAAGACCGCGGCCAAGAAGGCCCCGGCGAAGAAGGCCACCGCCAAGAAGGCCCCCGCCAAGAAGTCGACGGCTCGCAAGACCGCCGCCAAGAAGGCCACCGCCCGCTAGAAGCCGGGCGCAGGGTCACCTCACGCGTCGGGCCGGGCTCCCGTTGGGAGCCCGGCCCGCGGCGTTTCTCAGAACGTCTGCAGGGTGATCAGGGTGATCCGGCGCCCCTCGCCCGTCCCCTCGGTCTCGATCCGCACGCGCTGGCCGGGCCGCAGCAGGCGCAGTCCGCCGGCGTCGAACGCCGTCCCGTCGAAGGGCATCGGAGTGCCGTCGTCGAGCAGCACCTGTCCGCTGCGGGTCTCGGGGTCGTACGTGTACGAGGTCGCCTGCATGCCGGCAGCCTACTGACCCGCGACGCGGAGCACCGGGCGAGGGACGAGGAGCGCGGGACGCGACGGCCGTCCGGTCGCGCGGGGGAGACGCGCCGGGAGTCCGGGGCCCGCCCGGCCACCGACGGCGCGTCACCGGTGAACGCCCGGCGTCCGTCGGGGGACCGGTCTACTGCCCGGGAATGAGCAGTCGGGCCGCCGCGGCGGCCGTGCGCGGTCCCACCCCGAGCGCGAGCGCCGCCCGCAGATCGTCCCGGGTGTCCACGTCCCGGCGTACCGAATCGACCGCGTCGAGACCCAGTTCCGCGGCCCCCGAGGCACGATGCCTGGCCCGGGAATCCCCGCCGAAAGCGGGACGCAATTCCAGGCCCGGGGAAGCGGTCAGGAGAGTGGTGCCGATTGCGGCCGCATCGGCCAGGAAAGCGCGCGGGAATTCCATGGCGGCGGCCAGTACCCGGGCCAATTCCAGGGGCCGCAGAGCGGGCAGATCGGCGTTCAGGGCCGCGACGGCGCTTTCGGGATCGCGCGACCGCACGAACCCCGCCCCGTGTGCCAGCGCAGCGTTGAGGCCGCCTCCCGGCTCGTCCGCGACGACGCGCGCGCCGAGCGCGGACAGCTCCCGTCCGGCCCGGGCGTCACCCGTGACGACCGCCACATCCCGGACCGCGGCGCAGGCCAGCGCCGCCGCCACGGTGTCCTGCGCGAACGCGAGGGCGAGGCCGGGGCGAACCGCGTCGGAAGCCGTGTCCGCCAGCCTGCTCTTGGCCCGCGCCAAGGGTTTGAGGGGTATGACCAAAGTCCACCGCACGAGCGCTCCACCCTCTCCGGTCGAGCCCTATTGTGACCCGGTCACCGTGGAGGTCCCGACGTCGGGGCGTACGGTGTTCTCGACAGACAGGCGGCCTGGAGCGACACTTGTGCGGCCCCCCAGGCTCTAGAGGAAGGTGCCCGCGTGCCCCGCCGCAGAATCGGCTTCTGGTACCGCTTCGCAGCGGTTCTCGTCAAACCGCCGCTGGTGCTTCTGATCAAGCGGGACTGGCGCGGAATGGAGAACATTCCGGCCGAGGGCGGATTTATCACCGCGGTGAACCACAATTCGCACGTGGACCCCTTCGCGTATGCGCACTACCAGTACAACACCGGGCGTGTTCCGCGCTTCCTGGCGAAGGCCGGTCTTTTCAAGAAGGGGTTCGTCGGCTCCGCGATGCGCGGCACCGGACAGATTCCCGTCTACCGCGAGAGCACCGATGCGCTGAGCGCCTTCCGCGCCGCGATCGACGCCGTGGAACGCGGTGAGTGCGTCGCGTTCTACCCCGAGGGCACCCTCACCCGGGACCCCGACGGCTGGCCGATGACGGGCAAGACCGGTGCGGCCAGGGTCGCGCTGCAGACCAGGTGCCCGGTGATCCCGGTCGCGCAGTGGGGCGTCAACGAACTGCTGCCCCCGTACTCGAAGAAGCCCGACATCCTTCCGCGCAAGACCCACCACGTGCTCGCAGGCCCGCCGGTGGACCTCTCGCGCTTCTACGACAGGGAGATGAACCCGGACCTCCTGAGAGAGGTCACCGAGGTCATCATGGCCGCCATCACCGTGCAGCTGGAGCTGATCCGCGGCGAGAAGGCGCCCGAGAACGTGTACGACCCGCGCGAAGTACGTGTCGCGCAGCGCCGCAAGGCCGCGGCCAAGGGAAAAGCACAGCAGGAAGAAGGGCAGGGCACGTGAGCAAGCCGGTCAGGGCGGCCGTCTTCGGAACCGGATCGTGGGGCACGGCCTTCGGCATGGTGCTCGCCGACGCGGGGTGCGACGTCACCCTGTGGGCGCGCCGTCCCGAACTCGCCGACGCGGTCAACTCCACGCGGACGAACCCGGACTACCTCCCGGGGATAGAACTCCCCGAGAACCTGCGGGCCACCGCGGATCCGGCCGAGGCCGCGCGCGACGCCGACTTCACCGTGCTCGCCGTGCCGTCGCAGACGCTGCGCGGGAACCTCGCGGACTGGGTCCCGCTGCTCGCCCCGGACACCGTGCTCGTCTCGCTCATGAAGGGCGTCGAGCTCGGCACCGTGAAGCGCATGAGCGAGGTGATCGAGGAGGTCGCCAAGGTCTCCGCGGACCGCGTCGCCGTCGTCACCGGACCGAACCTCGCCAAGGAGATCGCCCAGCGGATGCCCGCCGCCGCGGTCGTCGCCTGCCGGGACGAGGCCGTGGCCCGGCGCATCCAGGCCGCCAGCCACACGCCGTACTTCCGCCCGTACACGAACACCGACGTGGTGGGCTGTGAACTCGGCGGGGCCATCAAGAACGTCATCGGTCTCGCCGTCGGCATCGCCGACGGCATGGGCCTCGGGGACAACGCCAAGGGCTCGCTCATCACCCGCGGCCTCGCCGAGACCACCCGGCTCGGACTCGTCATGGGCGCCGACCCGATGACGTTCTCCGGCCTCGCGGGCCTCGGCGACCTCGCCGCGACCTGCTCCTCGCCGCTCTCCCGCAACCACACCTTCGGCATCAACCTCGGCAGGGGAATGACCCTCCAGGAGACCATCGCGGTCACCCGGCAGACCGCCGAGGGCGTCAAGTCCTGTGAGTCCGTGCTCGATCTGGCCCGCAGGCACGGCGTCGACATGCCGATCACGGAGACCGTCGTCAGCATCGTCCACGAGGGCAAGCCTCCGGTGGTGGCCCTCAAGGAGCTGATGTCGCGCAGCGCGAAGCCCGAACGCCGCTGAACCGGGTTACCCGGACGGCCGTGTGGGCGACGCTCCGCGACGGCCGGTACGACGCTGAGCAACGGCCGTCGTGGGGCGCTGACTCACCGCCGTACCACCGGGTACCCTCATCCCGATATGAGCACCGAGAACCTCCCCCAGAACCCTGAGCAGCCGCCTCGCAAGCCGCGCGTGGCGGTCGTCTTCGGCGGCCGCAGCTCCGAACACGGGATCTCCGTGGTCACGGCCGGCGCCGTCCTGAGCGCCATCGACCGTACGAAGTACGACGTACTGCCGATCGGCATCACCCAGGACGGCCGCTGGGCGCTCACCGCGGACGAGCCGGAACGCATGGCGATCATCGACCGCAAGCAGCCCAGCGTCGACCAGCTCGCCGAGTCCAGCGAGGGCGGCGTGGTACTCCCCGTCGACCCGGCCAACCGCGAGGTCGTCTACAGCGAACCCGGTTCGGTGCCCAAGGCGCTCGGCGAGGTCGACGTCGTCTTCCCGATGCTGCACGGCCCGTACGGCGAGGACGGCACCCTCCAGGGCCTCCTGGAACTGTCCGGCGTCCCCTACGTCGGCTCGGGCGTCCTCGCCTCGGCCGTCGGCCAGGACAAGGACTACATGAAGCGGGTGTTCACCTCGTTCGGCCTGAAGGTGGGCCCGTACGTGGTGATCCGGCCGCGCGAGTGGCAGCAGGACGAGGCCGCCGCCCGAAAGAAGATCGTCGACTTCGCGGGCGAGCACGGCTGGCCGCTGTTCGTGAAGCCCGCGCGCGCCGGCTCCTCGTTCGGCATCACCAAGGTCGACGACATCTCGGGCCTCGACGAGGCGATCGAGGAGGCCCAGCGGCACGACCCGAAGATCATCGTGGAGGCGCTGCTGCGCGGCCGCGAGATCGAGTGCGGCGTCCTGGAGTTCGAGGACGGCCCGCGCGCCTCGGTCCCCGCGGAGATCCCGCCCGTACAGGCGCACGCCTTCTACGACTTCGAGGCCAAGTACATCGACTCGGCCGACGGGATCGTGCCGGCACCGCTCACCGAGGAGCAGACCGCCGAGGTCCGCCGGCTGGCCGTCGAGGCCTTCGAGGCCGCCTCCTGCGAGGGCCTGGTCCGCGCCGACTTCTTCCTCACCGAGGACGGCGAGTTCGTGATCAACGAGATCAACACGATGCCGGGCTTCACGCCGATCTCCATGTACCCGCGGATGTGGCAGGAGACGGGCATCGGTTACCCGGAGCTCGTGGACCGTCTGGTGCAGGCGGCGCTGCGGCGCTCGACGGGGCTGCGCTGAGCGTCCCGCACCACCCGGTCGTCAGTCGGCGGTCCCTTCGGGGACCGCCTTCTTGACTGAGGCGGCCAGATCGACGAGCACCCCGGACACGTCGACGCCCGCGGTCACCGTGACCTGGACGTACGCCTTCCGCAACGCGGTGGTGAGGAGCGTCGTCCCGTCGTCCTGCTTCTCCATCAGCCAGTCGACGCCGTTCACACGGCCGCCGACCGCCTTCGGGTCGTCGCCGTTCGCCACCTTCGGATCGACCATCTTCGGCGGTCGCTCGACACCGCAGCGCAGTATGATCGCCGAGCTACCCCAGCCCGCGGTCAGCGCGGACCGGGGCTCCGGGTCCTCGCGACCGTGGCCGTCCACCGTCCGCGGCAGCACCTTGTCCAGGTTCTGGCACAGCCCGGTGACCTTCGTGTCCGGGCTCGGAACCGCGACGGACGCGCTGTCGTCTGCTGAGGAGCAGCCCGCGATCGCGACCAGCAGTGCGACGGCGGGCAGCCCGAGGAGAGCGGTGTGCCGGTGACGGGAGAAGTTCACCGGCCCAGGGTAGACGGGGGCTAGAGGTGTACGACCGGGCAGGTCAGGGTGCGGGTGATGCCATCCACTTGCTGGACTTTGGCGACCACCATGCGACCGAGGTCGTCGACGGTGTCGGCTTGGGCGCGCACGATCACGTCGTACGGTCCTGTCACGTCCTCGGCCTGGATCACCCCCGGGATCTTGCCGATCGTCTCGGCGACGGTCGACGCTTTGCCGACCTCCGTCTGGATCAGGATGTACGCCTGTACCACGGAACCTCCAGGGCGGCCACGAGGATCATGTGGGGAAAAGGAACGCCACGGTATCGCGTTGCCGCTCGCCGCGGGGAGACCCGCGGTGACTGGGGCTTGCGCGCCGGGGTGCACGGACTGCACAAGTTGACGGTCAACTCGACCGTACCGACTACGGAGACGGCTCGCGACCGGGCGCGAGCAGCGACAGAGGGAGCACGACGATCATGAAGGGCACCGTGGGCGAGTTGGGGGAGTTCGGGCTCATCCGAGAGCTCACCTCGCGTCTCACCACCACCCCGGCGGTCCGGGTCGGCCCCGGCGACGACGCCGCCGTGGTGGCCGCGCCGGACCGCAGGGTCGTGGCGAGCACCGACATCCTCCTCGAAGGGCGGCACTTCCGCCGCGACTGGTCCACCGCGTACGACGTCGGACGCAAGGCCGCCGCGCAGAACCTCGCGGACATCGCCGCGATGGGCGCCGTGCCGACCGCGCTGCTGCTCGGCCTGGTCGTGCCCGCCGAGCTCCCGGCCACCTGGCCCTCCGAGCTGATGGACGGCCTGCGTGACGAGTGCCAGGTCGCGGGCGCGGCCGTGGTCGGCGGGGACGTCGTCCGGGGCGAGACGATCACGATCGCGATCACCGCACTCGGCGATCTGCGCAACCACGAGCCGGTCACCCGGGCCGGGGCGCAGCCCGGTGACGTCGTCGCGGTGACCGGCTGGCTCGGCTGGTCCGCCGCCGGGTTCGCGGTCCTCTCCCGGGGTTTCCGCTCGCCGCGCGCCTTCGTCGAGGCCCACCGCCGCCCGGAGCCGCCGTACCACGCGGGTCCGGCGGCCGCCGGGCTCGGCGCGACCTCGATGACGGACGTCAGCGACGGGCTGATCGCCGACCTCGGGCACATCGCCGAGGCGAGCAAGGTGCGCATCGACGTCCGCTCCGGGGACATCGACATTCCCACCCAGATGAACGACATCGGCCAGGCCGTCGGTGTCGACCCGATCCAGTGGGTGCTCACCGGCGGCGAGGACCACGCGATCGTGGCGACCTTCCCGCCGGACGTGAAGCTGCCCGCTCGCTGGAAGGTGATCGGAGAGGTCCTCAACCCGTCGGCGCTGCCGCAGGTCACCGTGGACGGCGCCCCCTGGACGAGCAAGGGCGGCTGGGACCACTTCGGGGACATCGAGTCCTGAGGCCCTCGGGCGAGGCCGGCCGCCACCGGCAACGCCCCTTCCGGGCCGTGGACTTAGCGTTCAGGACGCCGAAACGGCCCCGGCCGCGTTCCCCACGCGGCGCCGCGGAACGGCCGTCCCGACCGCCGTGCGACCACCGCGCCTGGTGGCCGAGTTGCCCGCTTCCGCCTCAGCGCCCACAGGTGGGGCACCACCCGTGGGATGCCGGCTCACGGCCCGTGGACAGTCCCGCAGCCCGATGCCGGCCGCGGCCTTCTCGCTGAGCTTCTCGAAGAGGCCCGCGAGCAGCCGTGAGCTCGGCGGGCGGTACATGAGGTCACGGCCCCGGATCCGGGTCTCGTGCTCGGCGAACGCGGATGATCTTCAACATCCGGCAGCGCCCGTCCACGACCTGCAAGCTGCGACACCCCACGAGGTGGGCCATCAGGCCCTCGGGGTACGGCCTCGCGCACACCGTCTCGACCGCCGCCAGGGCCGCGCCGCCGGAGAACGACGTCAGCCGCCCGGCGCTGCCTCTTCCCTTCGTCCGGCAGCTCCCAGCTCCTCTCCACGACCGCCCGCAGCGTGCGATGACGGGGCGCCTTGGTGCGGTCGCCCCGGGAGGGCGCACGGAAGCGGTCGCCGAGACGGTCGGCGCCGTTCGTCGGGCGCGCCAGTGCCCCCCCCCGGAACGGTCCGGGCCGGTGCCGAGGGCGAGAGGGCTCCTCGTCGATCCGCGTGGACCGGCGGTGACGGATACGCGCGTGTGGAGGCGCTGCGTCGGGGCAGCAAAAAACCCGCCCACCGTGAGGTGGACGGGCTCAGAGCAAACGAACCAGCAGTGGCCGCGCGCTAGCGGTTGTCAGCGCGTGACCTTGCCGGCCTTGATGCACGAGGTGCAAGCGTTCACGCGCTTCGGCGTCCCGCCCACCACAGTACGGACGCGCTGGATGTTGGGGTTCCAGCGACGGGGCGTACGGCGGTGCGAGTGCGAGATGTTGTTGCCGAAGCTCGGGCCCTTGCCGCAGACGTCGCAATTGGCAGCCACGGGTTACTCCAAAGACTTCAGATGCACTTACGGTTGATCCCGGCATGCCGAGAATCAAGATCTAGGATCTGAGTAGCGGTGCCAGGAGGACGGCCCGATCGGATCGGGCAACTGGAGCAGCATACAACGACTGCGCCCGGAGAACGAAACTACCATGATCTGCCGGACCGGCCCCTGCTGAGTCCGTGCGCCCCAGGGCCCTCTACCGGCAGTAACCGCTTCTGGGTCTACGCTGCGTCCCACGTCCAGCAGCAGCTCAAGGAGGCGCGGGTGCCGCAGGTGCCGCAGACATTCGACGCTGTCGCGGTGCGCACCTGGTGCGGGCTCGCGCTGCGGGCCCTGGGCCGCGCGCGCGAGGAGATCGACGCGATCAATGTCTATCCCGTCGCCGACGGGGACACCGGGACGAATCTCTATCTGACGGCGGAGTCGGCGGCGGCGGCCGTCGAGGCGGTGTTCGCGGGACACGAGACGGCGACCGGGCAGCCCTCGCTTGCCGATGCCGCGCGGGCGATGGCGCACGGCGCCCTGATCGGGGCCCGGGGCAACTCCGGGACCATCCTCGCGCAACTGCTGCGGGGCATGGCCCAGGTCCTCGCCGCCGACGGCGAGACCCCTCACCAGGACGGTCCCGGCCTGCGCCTGGCCCTGCGGAACGCGGCCGATTCCGCGCGGAAGGCCGTCGCGCACCCCGTCGAGGGCACGGTCCTCACGGTCGCCTCGGCCGCCGCCGACGCGGCCTCGGGTGTCGAGGGGGACTGCGGCACGGTCGCGCGGGCGGCCTACGAGGGAGCGCGCGTCGCGCTCGCGGCGACCACCGGGCAGCTGGCCGTCCTGGAACGCGCCGGTGTGGTCGACGCGGGCGGGCGGGGACTGGTGACGGTGCTCGCGGCGTTGGTGGAGACGTTCACGGGGGAGGCGCCGCGACTGCTCTTCGGAGCCGCCGGACCCCATGAGCGCGAGGAAGGCGGTGTCCCCCAGGGCGCGGGTACGGACGCGGGCGCGGAGGCGGGTGCCGATGCCGTCCGGGATGCTCGCCCCGGAGCCGCCGGAGCCGCCGGAGCCGCCGGAGCCGCCGGAGCCGCCGGAGCCGTCGGAGCCGTCGTGGGTGGGAGTTCCGGTCCGGGTGGGTACGGGGCCGGCGGGCCGGACGGGTCCGGGTACGAACGGGCGGACGGCTGCGGGGACGGGGTGGCGGAGGACGGCCATCCCGCGTTCGAGGTGATCTACCTGCTGGAGGCGGAGGACACGGCCGTGGACCGGCTGCGGGACCGGCTCGACGCGCTCGGCGACTCCCTGGTCGTGGTCGGCGGTGACGGGCTCTGGAACGTCCACGTGCACGTGGACGACGCGGGCGCGGCGGTCGAGGCGGGCGTCGAGGCGGGACGGCCGCACCGTATCCGGATCACGCACTTCGGGCTCGGTGACGTCCACATGGGAGCAGGGGCCGGGCGGCCGCCCCGGGAACGGGCGCAGCGAGCAGTCGTGGCGGTCGTACCCGGCGAGGGACTGGCCGGTCTGTACACGGAGGCCGGGGCGACCACCGTGCTGGCGCGGCCCGGGGAGCCGCCCGCCAGCGGGGAGCTCGTGGAGGCCGTACGACGTGCGCACGCGCGCGAGGTGGTGCTGCTGCCCAACGACGCCGACCTGCGGCACACCGCGGCGGCGGCCGCCGAACAGGCCCGCGCGGAGGGCGTCCGGGTCGCCTTGATCCCGACCCGCTCCGCCGTGCAGGGCATCGCCGCGCTGGCCGTCCACGAGCCGGAGCGCCGGTTCGACGAGGACGTCGTCGCGATGACCTCGGCGGCGGGCGCCACCCGCTACGCCGAGATCGCCGTCGCCGAACGGCAGTCCTGGACCATGGCCGGCATCTGCCAGGCCGGGGACGTCCTCGGCCTCATCGACGGCGACGTCGCCGTCATCGGTGAGGACGTCACCGCCACGGCCGAGACCGTTCTCGACCGGATGCTCTCGGCGGGCGGCGAGATGGTCACCCTCGTCCTGGGTGACGAGGCTCCGGAGAGCGTCGTCGCGCACCTGGAGTCCCGGGTGCGGGAGTCGTACCTGGCGGTGGACACCGTCGTGTACCGGGGTGGCCGTCAGGGCGCGTTGCTGCTGATCGGCGTCGAGTAGCGGCCGCGGTGCCCCAGGTCCGGCGGCCGGTGTCCGAGCGGGCCCGGGGCGTACGAACCACGCTCGCCGAGCGGGCCGCTCAGCCGTTCGCGGGAGCCGGCGCGCGCGGGGGGACGGCCACGGCCCCGGCGGTCCGGTGGGCGCGTTCGACTGCCTGGCCCCAATAGGTCCCGGTCACCATGAGCGCGGCGCCGAGGGCCGTGAGGACCGTGAGGTGTTCGCCGCCCAGGCCGATGCCGACCGCGGCGGCCCAGACCGGTTCGGTGCCCAGCAGCAGACTGGCCCGGCTGGCGGAACCGCGCTGCACCGCCCAGGTCTGGGCGAGGAAGGCGAACACGCTGCAGAACAGGGCCAGATAGAGGAGCTGTGCCCAGCCGGTGGCGTCGACCCGGCCCAGTGCCGGCAGGGCGCCGGCGACCGGCACCAGGAACAGGACGGTTCCGACGGCGGACTGGACGGTCGTGACCTGCAAGGGGCGCACGGAGCGGGTCGCGGTGAGCCGGCCCACGAGCGCGACATGGGCGGCGCGGACCAGCGCGGCGGCGAGCATCAGCAGGTCACCGGTCCGTGGCGAGTGGAAGCCGCTGCCGGACATCAGGAGCACGACGGCCAGGAGGCACAGGCCGGTGGCGGCGAAGTAGCGCGGGGGCAGGCCCTTCCCGCCGGTCCTGCGGTCCAGCAGCGGGGTCAGGACGACGGTGAGGCTGATGATCAGGCCCGCGTTGGCCGCGCTGGTGTGCGCGACACCGTACGTCTCCAGTACCAGGACGGCCGCCTGCGTGACCCCCAGTACCGCCCCGACACGGAGTTCGTCGCGCGTGCAGCGCCCGGCCCGGTGGCGGGCGACGACCAGAGCCAGGCAGACGGCGGCCGAGATGCCGTACCGCGCGAACAGGACGAGCAGGACGGGGAGCACCGAAGTGGCGCTCTTCGCGGCCAGATAGCTGGAACCCCAGACGGCGGCGACAAGGAGGAGCACTGCGTCAGTGCTGCGGACTCGGGACACGTCCGCAAGGCTTCACCACGTCGACCCTGAAGCCCAGAGCGAAGTTCTTCAACAGCTTTTAAGCATCACTACACCGTTCACTACACTGAGCGGGTGAACGAACGGCAGTTGCGGATCCTGCGGGAGCTCGGTGAACTGGGCAGCGTCACCGCCGTGGCGGAGGCACTGCTGATGACGCCCTCGGCGATCTCGCAGCAACTCCGGCTGCTGCAACGCTCGATCCCGGTGCCGCTCACCGAACGCGACGGACGGCGACTCGCGTTGACGGACGCCGGGCGGGCCCTGGCCGGAGCGGCGATCGGGGTGGAGTCCGCCCTCGCCCGGGCCCGGCACACCGTGGACGAGTTCGTCGAGGAGCCGGCCGGAGACGTGTCGGTCGCGGCGTTCCACAGCGCGGCCTCCACGTTCTTCCCCGTCCTGCTGCGCGGCCGGACCCCGGAGGACCCCCGGCTGCTGCTCGCCGACGAGGACGTCGCGCAGGACCACTTCCCCCGGCTCACACGGGACTACGACCTCGTGCTCGCCCACCATCTCGCGCAGGCGCCGCCCTGGCCGGGTACCGTCACCGCCACCACGCTGCTGCGGGAGCCGCTGGACGTGGCGATGCCCGCCGATCACCCGCTGGCGGGCCGGGATCGCGTGACCCCGCGCGAGGTCGCGGGCCTGCCGTGGATCACCGTGCACGACGGTTTCCCGCTGATGGCCACCATCCAGGCCGTCGAGGCCGTGGCCGGACGGCGGCTCGACATCGTCCACCGCATCAACGAGTTCGCGGTCGTCGCGGAGACCGTCGCCGCCGGAGGGGGGCTCGCCCTGATGCCCCGCTGGACCACACGCCCGCACCCGGCCCTGGTCCTCAGGCCGCTCGGCGGGGTCCACGCCGTACGGCGCATCGACGTGCTCCACCGCCCCGAACGCGTGGCACGGAAGGCCGTACGGACGGTGCTCGGCGAACTGCGCCGCGCGGCCGAGGCGATCCGGGACGGCGACCCCGCGCACCGCGCACCCACCGAGGCGTGAGAGCCCCGCGGCGCGGGCCGGGACCGCCGGGCTCGACGCGACGCCGGGGCCCTCGGAACCCTCCCGTACCCGTCCGTCCTCGGAACCGGCACGGGAAGGTCCGTCGGCGGGTGACGGCTCAGGCCCCTTCGGCGCGCTCCATGAGGTCCCGCATCCGCTCGGCCTCGGACCGCCGGGCCTTCGCGGCCTCCCCGTCCAGTCGCGCGCAGGCCGCGATCACCCCGCGGGCGCGTGCCTCCGCGGCCTCGCGCCGGCCCAGGTCGGCCTCCAGCCGGCCGGCCGCCAGTTCGGCTCCCGTCCGGGCGTCGAGCAGGGCGTCCCCGAGGGAGTCGAACACCGCGATCGCCCGGGTGAGGTGCCCGAGAGCCTCCTCGAACGTCTCCCGCGCGGCCGCCCGCTCCGCGTCGTCCGGCACGGAACGGGCCACCAGGTCCCCGAACTGGTGGTGGGTGTAACCGAGTTCGGCGACGATCCGGCGACGCGCGGTCTCGCGCCCGGCGGTGTCCTCGTGCTCCGCCCCGTCCCCGTCCCCGCCCGCGGTCCCGGGTACGTGTCCGCCGCCCGTCCCGGGGTCGGCCTCGAAGCCGCTCCCGACCTCGTGTCCGCCCTCGCTCACCTTCTCGGGTGAGCCGTCCGCCGGGCCCGCGGCGGCGGCGCGGGCCGCCACCGCCGACTCGCACTCCAGGACCGCCGCTCCCATCAGTTCCCGCGCCCCGTCGAGGCCCCCGTCCGAGCGGGCCGCGGCCCACGCGCGGGCCCGGAGCGCCCGGACCAGCCCGTGGACGTCGCCCAGACCGCGCCAGAGGTCGCCCGCCCGGGCGTACGCCTGGTCCGCCTGCGTGGTCAGCCCCGCGTGCCCGAGGGCCTCGGCCGCGAGGTGCGCGAGCGTCGCGTGGTCACGCTGCTCGGGCCAGTGCCGCGCGATGTCCGCGGCGCGCAGCCAGTGCTCGGCGGCCTCCCGGTGTTCGCCGAGCTCGGTGAGGCAGTCGCCGAGCCACCAGCGCGTCTGCACGATCGCCCCGTCGCCGTGCATCTCGGCGGTCAGGTCGGGCAGCGCCGACTCCAGGATCTCCGCCGCCTCCGCCCACCGGTCCCGGCGGAACAGGAGACCACCGAGCTGGTGCCGGGCCCAGGCCCCGAGCGTGGCGGCCTCGCCCGCCTCGTCGGCCCAGTGCGCGGCTTCCAGAGCGTGCTCCGAGGCGGGCCCGAACCGTCCGGAGGAGGCGAGGATCTCGGTGAGCTGGAGCTGGAGCCGGGCATGGTCGACCGGTTCCAGACGGGAACCTCCGTGATCGAGCGCCGCCCGCACGGAACGCTCCGCCGTCTCCAGGTCGCCGAGGTGCGTCGCGATCGAGGCCAGCCGGGCGTCGTGCTCGACGGCGAACCACGGCAGCCCGGCCGCCACGAACCCCTCGACGGCCCGCGAGAGAAACTCGACGGCCGCCTCGCCGTCATCGGCGCGCCCGGCGAGCTCTCCGAGCATCGCGTACGCCTCCGCACCCCGCGACGCCAGAGCCGCGCCGTCCCCGGCGTGCTGTTCCACGAGAGCCAGCAGCTCCCGCGCGGCCTCCTCGGCGGCGGCCATGACATCGCCGGCCGAGCCGCTGCCGGCGCCCGTGCCCGGGAGGGGCCCGCTCTCCGCACCGGCCTCCAGCTCGGCCACCCGGTGCATCAGCGTCCGGGCCCGTCCGATCAGGACCGACGCCGTCTGCGCCACCTCCGTCCCGCCCTCGGCACGCAACGCCAGCACCTGTTCGCGCAGCTCCGCGACCGTGACCAGGGCCGTCGCGGTCCCGCCCGACAGCGCGTGGACGTACGCGGCGCGGGCGCGGGCCGCCAGCGCCTCACCCGGGTCGCCCGCCTCGGCGTACAGCTCGGCGGCCCGGTGGAAGAGGTCGACGCCCGCCGGACCGCGGCCCATCGCCGCGTGATCGGCGATCTCCGCGCGGTCGCGGACGTCCAGTTCGTGGCCCTCGGCGGCGACCGACACCGCCGCCCACGCCTCCACGGAGTCCGGGTCCCGCCGCTCGGAGAGCCGCCGGGCCCGGGCGAGCAGCGCCTCCAGGCCGGGTTCGGCGGCCTCGGCCTCGGACCGCGCCGGGGGAGCGGGCACCGTCGGCGGTTCGTGACGTGCGGTGCGCTCCGGGCGCGCGGAGCGCACGCCCAGCGGGAGCCGTTCGACGAGTGCCGGCCGGTCCATGCGCGCGACGGCGCGCTCACTGATGTACGAGGTGCCGTTGCGGGCGTCGAACCGGGCGGCCAGCGCGAGCGTCTCCTTACGCGCGTGGACGGCGAGTTCGCCCGCGGTCCACATCTGTCCCGCGGGCCCCGGAACCGTGCTCCCGCCCAGACCGAGGGCGGTCAGGCGGTCCGTCGTGAGCGCCACGACCGCCATGTAGTCCAGCTTGCTGCGCGGGTCCCCGGAGTCCGTGAAGTAGGCCGGGCGCTCCGCGAGCAGTTCCAGGGCGCGTGCCTCGTTGCCGGTGAGGGCGCAGAACTCCACATGGTCCGCGTACGCGCCCCGCATGCTCTCCATGGCCCGCACCAGCCGGAAGCCCCGCAGATGATGGGCGCGGGCGTCGTCGACACGGCCCAGGCGCAGCAGCGGCAGCAGCGAGGACGCGAGGACGGCGTGCGGTTCGTGGGCGCAGCTGAACTCGCCCTCCAGGACCGGCGCCCACAGCTCCAGCGCTTCCGCGTCGGCGCCGCGCAGGGCCCGCCACCGCCCCTGCCCGCGCAGCTCGCACGCGTGGCAGTCGGCCATGGAGTCGCGGTCCGCGGCCATCCAGGCGTTGTACGCCCGCTCGGCGCGGGCCAGGTCGCCCAGGTGGGCGGCGACGCTGAACTCGGCGGCGCGCACGGCCCGTTCGGAGTAACCGGCGAGACGGTAGCGGTGCTCCATCTCGCCGAGCCACTTCTCTATGGAGGCGAGCGGGACGTGGGGCTGGTCGAGCATGCCCGCCGACATCCACTTGAAGACCCAGTGCAGGGAGTGGATCTCGAACTCGTCGAAGTCCTCGGGACGTTCGTCCCACATGCGCAGCAGGCGCGAGAAGGGGACGAACATCTTCCCCTTCTCGGAGCTGTAGTTGTAGACCTTCAGCTGGTGGCCCAGCGCCTCGATGACGGCGAGCGGGATGTTCAGCCGCTCGGCCTCCACGAGCAGCTGCTCCGCGCGCGCGTTGCGGCCGGGGCCCTCCGGCTGCTCGTAGTTGTCCGCCATCGCCCGGCGCAGCGTCTCGAAGTCCATGGCCGGGTTCATCGGCGGTCGTCCCTTCCGGGTTCGGTGTGGGTGGCCCACTCCAGGAGGCCGATGAACGCGCGGTTCAGGAGCGCCGAGTCCGCGGGCCGCAGCGGGCGCTGGGCCATCAGCAGGGCCTGTCCGTAGAGCGACTCGGTGGCGGTGCCTATCAGGTCCGGATCGCCGAGCGAACTGATCCTGCGGATCAGCGGGTTGAGGTGGTTGAGGACCAGACGCGCGCGGGGGGCGCTGCCCCGCAGCGAGCCGAGGATGCCCGCCCACAGGTCGTCGGCCTGCTCCTCGGCCTCCGCGCGCGCCTGCTCGTGGCGGGCGGCCCGGTCGTCCAGATGCAGGGCGGGCACCGACAGGGGGTGGAAGGCGCGCAGGACGACATCGCAGTTCAGCGGGTCGAGCCTGGCCCGCGCCGCCCCCAGGAAGGCCGACAGGGCCAGCTCCTCGGCCGGGTCCACCGCGTCCAGGTGGGCCGTCACGGTGTCCGCGTCCAGCTCCGAGACCACCGTGGCGGGGCGCACGCGCGGCAGCGCCTCGATCAGCTCGCTGTCGTACGTGTAGCCGCCGTTGACGACCCCGACGCCCTGCGCCGAGGCGATCGGCGCGACCTGCCGGTACTCCTCCACGGTCCGCGTGAAGTGCACCACCGGGTGCCGCTGGGCGAACTCCTCCAGGGACAGCCGTCCGTCGGTCGTCTCGAAGGGCAGCCACGGCAGCATCGTGCGCAGCATCTCCAGGTCGTGCCGCGCCAGCGACTTCACGCCCAGGTGGTGCACCGACAGGAACGCGGCCAGGCGTTCCGGATCGCCCGCCGCGAGCCCCGTCAGCCACGACCGGACGCGCTCGCCCAGGGCCTCCCGTACGGCGGCGAGGGTCTCGTCCTCGTACAGCGACTCGCGCGAGGCGGTGGGCCGCAGACTGTCCGTGTCCAGGACGCAGCGCACGAAGAACGCCCAGTCGGGCAGCAGCTGTTCGGCCCGCTCGGTGAGCAGCATGCCCTTCAGGTGCACACGGTGGCCCGCACGCTGGGCGGGACTCACCGCCGACGGCAGGACGTAGGCCACGCCCCGGATCCCGGCGACCGGCACGTCCAGGTCGATGGAGTCCAGCGGGGTGAAACCGAACAGGTCGCGGCAGTGCCGGGCCAGGGCCACCCTTCGGGTCGCGGGGCTCGGATAGGGCCGTTCCCAGGGCGCCGGGAGATCCGTGACCGCCTCGTCGCCGACGCGCACGTCGTACGGCAGCAGTGCCCCGAAGTCGCGTGCCAGCGACCGGACCCGCTCCTCGCCCAGCCACTCGCGGGCACCGGCGCGCGCCACCAGGTGCACGGTGGTGCCCGGTTCGGCGCGCGCCTCGTGCGGCAGGGTGCGCACGGTGTACGAGCCGTCGTCGGCCGCCGTCCACTCGACGGGCGGCGCGTCGGGCGTGCGGGCGCTGCGGCTGACCACCCGGATGCGCTCGGCGACGACGAAGCACGCCAGCAGCCCGATGCCGAACTGGCCGAGGAAGTCCGAACGGGCCGACTCCAGGCCGTCGTTCCGCTTCGAGCTGCGGCCGATGGTCGCTAGCAGGCTGTGCACGTCGGACTCGGTGAGCCCGACACCGGAGTCCTCCACGCGCAGGGCCCCGTCCTCGGCGTACAGACGCACCGTGGCCGGCGCGTCCGGCTGCTCGGCCCGCCGCGCGGTGATCGCGTCGACGGCGTTCTGCAGCAGCTCGCGCAGGTAGACCTTGGGGCTGGAGTAGAGGTGATGGGAGAGGAGGTCGACCAGTCCGCGCAGGTCGACCTGGAACGTATGAGGTGACGGGGATGCCTGGGACGGCTGTGAGGTCTGGGAGTCCATCGTCGCTGCGCCGGTCGGTGGGGGGACGGGCCACGGCGCGGGGTCGGGCGGTCCCGGGGGACGGTGACCGCGAAGAGGGCCGGAGCGCGTCATCCTAGGCCCGGAACGAGCCGTCTGACCAGCGGATTTCCAGGACGTATACGGCAATGTCAGTGCGGTGGTGTGCAATGGATCTCGTGCCCGTGCTCGAAGAACCACTGAAGAAGGCGCTCGGTCCCGCCACCGCGAAGGTGATGGCCGAGCACCTCGGCCTGCACACCGTCGGCGACCTGCTGCACCACTACCCCCGCAGATACGAGGAGCGCGGGCAGCTCACCCACCTCGCCGACCTGCCCCTGGACGAACACGTGACCGTGGTCGCCCAGGTCGCCGACGCGCGCCTGCACACCTTCGCCTCGTCCAAGGCGCCCCGCGGCAAGGGCCAGCGTCTCGAAGTCACCATCACGGACGGCAGCGGCCGCCTCCAGCTGGTCTTCTTCGGACACGGCGTGCACAAGCCCCACAAGGAACTGCTGCCCGGCACCCGCGCGATGTTCTCCGGCAAGGCCTCCGTCTTCAACCGCCGCCTCCAGCTGGCCCATCCGGCGTACGCCCTGCTGAGCGGCGACGGCGACGAGACCGTGGAGAGCGTCGGCAGCTGGGCGGGCGCCCTCATCCCGATCTACCCGGCCACCGCCAAGCTGGAGTCCTGGAAGATCGCCAAGGCCGTGCAGACGGTGCTGCCGAGCGCCCAGGAGGCCGTCGACCCCCTCCCGGACCCGCTGCGGGACGGCCGCGGCCTGGTCCCGCTCCCCGAGGCCCTCCTCAAGATCCACCGCCCGCACACCAAGGCCGACGTCCACGACGCCCGCGCCCGCCTCAAGTGGGACGAGGCCTTCGTCCTCCAGGTCGCCCTGGCCCGCCGCCGGCACGCGGACTCCCAGCTTCCCGCGGTGGCCCGCGTGCCCGCCCCCGACGGACTGCTCACCGCCTTCGACGCCAAACTGCCCTTCACCCTCACCGAGGGCCAGCGGAAGGTCTCCAAGGAGATCTTCGACGGCCTCGCCATCGAACACCCGATGCACCGCCTGCTCCAGGGAGAGGTGGGCAGCGGCAAGACGCTGGTCGCCCTGCGCGCCATGCTCGCCGTCGTGGACGCGGGCGGGCAGGCCGCGATGCTCGCGCCCACCGAGGTGCTCGCCCAGCAGCATCACCGGTCGATCACCGAGATGATGGGCGAGCTGGCCCAGGGCGGCATGCTCGGCGGCACCGAGCACGCCACGAAGATCGTGCTGCTCACCGGCTCCATGGGGGCGGCCGGCCGGCGGCAGGCGCTGCTCGACCTGGTCACCGGCGAGGCCGGGATCGTCATCGGCACGCACGCGCTGATCGAGGACAAGGTGCAGTTCCACGATCTGGGCCTGGTCGTGGTCGACGAACAGCACCGCTTCGGCGTCGAGCAGCGCGACGCCCTGCGCGGCAAGGGCAAGCAGCCCCCGCACCTCCTGGTGATGACCGCCACGCCCATCCCGCGCACGGTCGCCATGACGGTCTTCGGCGACCTGGAGACCTCCGTGCTCGACCAGCTCCCCGCCGGGCGCTCGCCGATCGCCAGCCATGTCGTCCCGGCCGCGGACAAACCGCATTTCCTCGCGCGCGCCTGGGAGCGCGTGCGCGAAGAGGTGGAGAACGGCCATCAGGCGTACGTCGTCTGCCCCCGCATCGGTGACGAGGAGGACGACCCGAAGAAGAGCAGGAAGAAACCCTCCGCGGAGGACGACGCGGAGAAGCGTCCGCCGCTGGCCGTCCTCGACGTCGCAGGTCAGCTCACCAAGGGCCCCCTGCGGGGGCTCAGGGTCGAGGTCCTGCACGGCAGGATGCACCCCGACGACAAGGACGCCGTCATGCGCCGCTTCGCCGCGGGCGAGACCCACGTCCTGGTCGCCACGACCGTGATCGAGGTCGGGGTGAACGTACCGAACGCCACCGCCATGGTGATCATGGACGCCGACCGCTTCGGCGTCTCCCAGCTCCACCAGCTGCGCGGCCGGGTCGGCCGTGGCTCGGCGGCGGGGCTGTGCCTGCTGGTCTCCGAGATGCCGGAGGCGAGCCCGGCCCGCCAGCGGCTGAACGCGGTGGCCTCGACCCTGGACGGCTTCGAGCTGTCCCGCATCGACCTCGAACAGCGCCGCGAGGGCGACGTCCTCGGCCAGGCCCAGTCCGGAGTCCGCTCCTCGCTGCGCATGCTCGCCGTCATCGAGGACGAGGAGATCATCGCGGAGGCCCGGGAGGAGGCCACCGCCGTGGTCGCGGCCGACCCGGAGCTCACGAACCTGCCCGGCCTGCGCGTCGCCCTGGACGCCCTGCTGGACGAGGAGCGCGAGCAGTACCTGGACAAGGGCTGAGCGGCGGTGACCGGCCGTCGGCTGAGAGACTGGGAGCAACCGACACACCCCCAGCGCAAAGGACCCTCATGACCCGCGTGATCGCCGGCGTGGCCGGCGGACGCCGTCTGGCCGTCCCGCCGGGCACCGGCACCCGTCCCACGTCCGACCGGGCGCGCGAGGGGCTCTTCTCCACCTGGCAGTCCCTGCTCGGCGGCCCGCTGGAGGGCGAACGCGTCCTCGACCTGTACGCCGGCTCGGGAGCCGTCGGCCTCGAGGCGCTCAGCCGCGGCGCCGGACACGCCCTGCTCGTCGAGGCGGACGCCCGCGCGGCCAAGGTCATCCGCGACAACGTGACCTCGATCGGCCTGCCGGGAGCCGAGGTGAGGGCGGGCAAAGCGGAACAGATCGTCAGGACGGCGGTGCCCGGAGAGCCGTACGACCTGGTCTTCCTGGACCCCCCGTACGCCGTCTCGGACGACGATCTTCGCGAGATCCTGCTCACACTCCGGGCCGGGGGCTGGCTCGCGGAGGAAGTGCTCGTCACCGTGGAGCGCAGCACCAGGGGCGGTGAATTCGGCTGGCCGGACGGTTTCGAAGCCGTGAGGGCCCGTCGATACGGCGAGGGAACGTTTTGGTACGGTCGCGCCGCCTCTACGTGCGAAGACGCACGATGACCGGACCGGAGAGCGAGGGACCACTGTTGCGCCGCGCCGTCTGTCCGGGGTCATTCGACCCCATCACCAATGGACACCTCGACATCATCGCCCGCGCCTCCGCGCTGTACGACGTCGTGCACGTCGTCGTGATGATCAATCAGTCGAAGAAGGGCCTGTTCACGGTCGACGAGCGGATCGAGCTGATCCGCGAGGTCACCGCCGAGTTCGGGAACATCCAGGTCGAGGCCTACCACGGCCTCCTCGTCGACTACTGCAAGCAGCGGGACATCCCGGCCATCGTCAAGGGCCTGCGCGCGGTCAGCGACTTCGACTACGAACTCCAGATGGCCCAGATGAACATCGGCCTCTCGGGCGTCGAGACCCTGTTCATCCCGACCAGCCCCACCTACAGCTTCCTCTCCTCGTCGCTCGTCAAGGAAGTCGCGAACTGGGGCGGTGACATCTCCCATCTGGTGCCGCCGGTGGTCCTGGAGGCGCTCAAGGGGCGGCTCGGCCAGGACTGAGCGACTGACAGCCCGTCACCCGGTGTCGGCCGGGGCGGGAGTGGTCGTACAGTCGACCCGTCCGTCTCCATCACAGCTGTAGAGAGTGGCGAGCACACGGTGGACGTGCAGAAGAAGCTCGATGAGATCGTCGCTGCGGTCGGCAGTGCCCGTTCCATGCCCATGTCGGCCTCGTGCGTGGTCAACCGCGCCGACCTGCTGTCGATGCTGGAAGAGGTGCGCCAGGCGCTGCCCGGCTCCCTCGCCCAGGCGCAGGAGCTGATCGGCGGCCGCGAGCACATGGTCGAGCAGGCCCGCCAGGAGGCCGAGCGGATCATCGAGACCGCGCACGCCGAGCGGGGCTCCCTGATCTCCGACACCGAGGTCGCCCGCCGCTCGCAGAACGAGGCGGACCGCATCCTCGCCGAGTCCCGCAAGGAGGCCGAGGAGATCCGCGCGGAGGCCGACGACTACGTCGACTCCCAGCTCGCCAACTTCGAGGTCGTCCTCACCAAGACCCTCGGCTCCGTCGGCCGCGGCCGCGAGAAGCTCCTCGGCACCGGTCCCGGCCTCGACGAGCAGGGCTACGAGGACGAGGACGCCCCCGAGCGCAGCTACGACCCCGACACCCTGCGCCGCAACGCCGACGAATACGTCGACGTGAAGCTCGGCGCCTTCGAGGCCGTCCTCGCCAAGACCCTGGAGGCCGTCGGCCGCGGCCGGCAGAAGCTGCAGGGCCGGATCGCCAGCGACGACCTCGGCGACCTGAGCACCTTCGGCGAGGACGGGACGCCCGGCGCGCACACCAGCGACTCCGACTACCTGGCCGGCCTCGCGGACCTCGCCGACGCCCCGGAGCGGCCCGCCCAGGCCCCGGAACCCGCCGCCCAGCCGTCCTACGGGCAGCAGCAGGACGCGTACGGCTACCAGCAGCAGAGCGACCCGTACGAGTACCAGCAGCAGTACTCCCAGCAGCAGGCCGACCCGTACGGCTACCAGCAGGCCGACCCGTACGCCGCCTACCAGCAGCAGGGCTACGACCAGCAGCAGGCGTACGACCAGAGCCAGCAGCAGGTCTACGGCCAGCAGCAGGCCCAGACGATGGACCAGCAGGCGCAGGCCCTCGAGGCGGCGAGCCTCTTCGACACCAGCATGATCAGCGCGGAGCAGCTGAGGGCGTACGAGCAGGGGCGCGGCAACCACTGACCGCCGGGTCAGGAGGGCGCGTACCTCGCGGTCGTGACGGGGGAAGCGCACCGGATTGGGCCGAGAGCGAAAGGTCCAGTATCCTGGCTCTTCGGTCGCGTGTACGTCCGCGATCAACGCTGCCCTCGGAACATCGGGGGCGGTGTTCCCGAGATCGAAGATCGAAAGCAGACATGGCTCTGAACGCCCGCCTCGACCACCGCAATCCTCTCGTGTTCGACACACACGAGCTGGGGCGGCGTCCTGGCGCGCTCCAGCGCCTGAGCCGCACGATCGACGCTCCCGGGGATCTCGGGCTCCAGGGTGTCATCGGAGTGCCGGAAGGCGCCCCGGTGGAACTCGAACTCCGTCTGGAGTCGGTCATGGAAGGGGTGCTTGTCACAGGCACCGCCCGTGCATCGGCCAAAGGGGAGTGCGTAAGGTGTCTCGAGCCGCTTGAGCAGGCGCTCGAAGCGGATTTCCAGGAGATGTTCTCGTACCCTGACGCCGACGACCGGAACCGCCCCAAGGCGGAGCCGGCCGACGACGCCGAGGAAGACGAGGACACGCTCCCTCTCGAGGACGGACTGTTCGACCTCGAACCCGTGCTGCGTGATGCGGTGGTGCTCGCACTGCCGATGCAGCCGGTGTGCCAGGACGACTGCCCCGGCCTGTGCTCCGAATGCGGAGCCCGGCTCGCGGACGACCCGGACCACCACCATGACGCCGTCGACATCCGTTGGGCGGCACTGCAGGGACTCGCCGGTTCACTCGAAGATGGCGAGAAGGACGATATGGGCGGCGGCGCGCTTCCATCAGCGCACGCCGACGAGAAGCAGGAGAAGTAGCCGTGGCTGTTCCGAAGCGGAAGATGTCGCGCAGCAACACGCGCCACCGCCGGTCGCAGTGGAAGGCTGCGGTCCCCACCCTGGTTGCGTGCGAGCGCTGCCACGAGCCCAAGCTGCAGCACATCGCGTGCCCGGCTTGCGGTACCTATAACAAGCGCCAGGTCCTCGAGGTCTGAGCGGCTGGTGAGAGGTCTGATGTCTGACGCCAAGGCGGATTCAAACGCCAAGAAAAAGGCGGACAACACAGCCTCGTCCCACACGCTTCTGGAAGGGCGGCTCGGCTACAAGCTCGAGTCCGCCCTTCTGGTGCGTGCGCTGACCCATCGTTCCTACGCGTACGAGAACGGCGGTCTGCCGACCAACGAGCGTCTGGAGTTCCTCGGGGACTCCGTACTGGGCCTCGTGGTCACGGACACGCTGTACCGCACCCACCCCGACCTGCCCGAAGGCCAGCTGGCCAAGTTGCGGGCCGCGGTGGTCAATTCTCGTGCGTTGGCGGAAGTGGGCCGCGGCCTCGAACTCGGCTCCTTCATCCGGCTCGGCCGGGGCGAAGAAGGCACGGGAGGCCGGGACAAGGCGTCCATCCTCGCCGACACCCTTGAAGCGGTGATCGGCGCTGTCTATCTCGACCAGGGTCTGGAAGTGGCGGGCGAACTCGTCCACCGGCTTTTCGACCCGCTGATCGAGAAATCCTCGAATCTGGGAGCGGGCCTGGACTGGAAGACCAGTCTCCAGGAGCTCACGGCGACCGAGGGGCTCGGCGTGCCCGAGTACCTGGTCTCGGAGACCGGCCCGGACCACGAGAAGACCTTTACTGCTGCCGCCCGCGTCGGAGGCGTCTCGTACGGCACCGGCACCGGCCGCAGCAAGAAGGAGGCTGAGCAGCAGGCCGCGGAGTCCGCGTGGCGTGCCATCCGCTCGGCCGCGGACGAACGCGCGAAGTCGGCCCAGGCCGCCGAACAGGTGGCCCGTGCCGCCCAGCAGGCGGCCGAGGACGTCGAGGGGACCGCTGAACCCCTCTCGACGCCGACCACCGACCCGGCCACGGCCTGAATCCTTCACCCATCGAAGTACCCGCAGCACCCGCAGGACCGCGGTACCGGACCCCGTCGCAGCGCACTCGCGCCGCGGCGGGGTCCGCGCGTCGCCGGCGCCCGGGCCGGGGTGGAGAAGGCCGAACTCCTCGGCGACAGGGCCTCCTTCGAGCACGATGTACCCTTCCCGCATCGCCCTCAGCCCGCCCCCCCCGGAGGAGTTCCGTGCCCGAGTTGCCCGAAGTCGAAGTGGTGCGGCGGGGCTTGGAGCGCTGGGTCACCGGACGGGTCGTGAAGTCGGTCGAGGTACGGCATCCGCGGGCCGTGCGGCGGCATCTCGCGGGGCCCGACGACTTCGCGAGGGCGCTCGCCGGGCACCGGGTGGGCGAGGCGATGCGCCGCGGCAAGTACCTGTGGCTGCCGCTCGACGACGCGCCGTACTCCGTGCTCGCGCACCTCGGGATGAGCGGTCAGCTCCTGGTGCAGCCGGAAGGAGCCGCGGAGGAGAAGCACCTGCGCGTCCGCGTCCGTTTCGAGGACGCCCTCGGCACCGAGCTGCGCTTCGTCGACCAACGCACCTTCGGCGGGCTGTCGCTGCACGAGAACACCCCGGACGGGCTTCCCGACGTCATCGCGCACATCGCCCGCGACCCGCTCGATCCGCTCTTCGACGACGCCGCGTTCCACACGGCCCTGCGCGCCCGTCGTACGACGGTCAAACGCGCGCTGCTCGACCAGTCGCTGATCAGTGGCGTCGGAAACATCTACGCGGACGAGGCGCTCTGGCGTTCCAAGCTGCACTACGAACGCCCGACGGGGACCATGACCCGGCCGCGCACCGCCGAACTCCTCGGTCACGCCCGCGACGTCATGAACGACGCCCTCTCCGCGGGCGGCACCAGTTTCGACAGCCTGTACGTCAACGTCAACGGCGAGTCGGGCTACTTCGACCGCTCGCTCGACGCGTACGGGCGCGAGGGGGAGCCCTGCCACCGCTGCGGGACCCCGATGCGCCGGCGCGCCTGGATGAACCGCTCCAGCTACTTCTGTCCGCGCTGCCAGCGCCCGCCCCGCCCGGCGGCCTGAACCCGGCGCCGCACGCCGGGGTTTCGCGCCGGACCGTCCGTCAGGCTCCGCGCGTTTCGTCGTAGCGGCCACGAGCGCCCAGCACGTCGTCCATGTGGCCCTCCACGAACGTGATGAGGGCGAGCAGCCGCTCGGCGACCTCGCGTCCGAGCGGGGTGAGGGTGTAGTCGACGCGCGGCGGGTTCGTGGGCTGCGCGTCGCGGTGCACCAGACCGTCGCGCTCCAGCGCGTGCAGGGTCTGGGAGAGCATCTTCTCGCTGACGCCGTCGACGCGGCGGCGCAACTCGTTGAACCGGAACGTGCCGTCGTGCAGGGCTCCCAGGGTGAGCGCCCCCCAGCGGCCGGTGACGTGTTCCAGCGTGCCCCGGGAGGGGCAACCGCGGGCGAACACGTCGTACGCCAGGTCCTCGGCGTCGACGCACACGGCGCTCCCGGCCCGGTCGGTGCGCTCCGCGGCCTGTGTGCTCCGCGCGGGGGATTCCATGGCAAAAGCATACTCAGGCGCAGCGCTGTCGGAAGGATTGCGCTGCCCCATGGACAGCGCTCTCCCGCCGATACCGCCAAACCGCCGCCTCACCGGTGTCACCGCCGGGGTCGCCGTCGGGGTCGCCGTCGGCGAGCAGCTCGTGCACGGCCGGGACCCGGTTCCGGCTCCCGAGCGGTACGTCGCGCAGGCGGGGCCGAACTGGGGTGCCCGGGTGTTCGAGGGCGCGGGTCGCGCGGCCCGGCCGCGGCGGGCGGTGCCGTCACCGGTCCCCGAGGTCCCCGACGGGGACGGTGTGGGCGTGCGAGGCGGCGGCGGCCCCGTACGCGCCGGGCTCGGCCCGCCGTCGCCGGGCGCGAACCGCCAGGACGGAGAGCAGCATTCCCACCCCCGACGCCACCGTGAGCACCAGGCACGCGCTGGAGAGGCCGGCCGCCAGCGCGTCCGCCTCCCCGTCCCCGCCCGAGCGCCGGGACTCACCCACCGTCGCGTTGACCGTCGCCACGGCAGCCGTGAACGCGGCCGCGCCGATGTACCGCGCCATGTTCGAGATGCCGGAGGCCGCTCCGACGTCGTCGGCGGACACCGACGAGGTGGACGCCGAACTCGCCGGGCCGTTGACGAGTCCCAGCCCGGCGGCCAGCAGGACGAGCGGCAGGACGAAGGCCGCGTACCGCCAGTCGCCCCGAACGAACACCAGCAGCGCGCAACCGGCCGTCGCAGCCGCGAAGCCGACGGCGATTACCGGTCCGATGTTCAGCCGTTGGACCATCCGGGGGACGAGCGGCGTGACCGCGATCAGGCCTACCGTCGCGGGCAGTGTGGCCAGACCCGCCTCCAGCGGACTCATGGCGAGCGTGGCGGGGTTCTGGAAGTAGAGGCTGACCAGATACATCAGACCGTTGATCACGCCCGCGCTCAGCAGGATCCCGACCGTCGCCCCGATCAGCACGCGATCCTTCAGCAGCCGCAGGTCCACCAGCGGTGCCGCGACCCGCCGCTCCACCGCGACGAACGCCACGCACGACGCCAGCGACAGGGCCAGGCACGCGAGCACCGCGGGCGAGGTCCAGCCCCAGTCCGCCCCCTCGCTGAGCGCGAGCAGCGCCGGGGCGAGGACGACGGCGATCAGCACGGTCCCCGCGAAGTCGATCTGCCGACTGCGGTCGGGATCGCGGGATTCGGTGACCCCCCGCAGCGTGATCGGGACACAGGCGAGCGCGATCCCCGCGTCGATCCAGAACAGGCCCTGCCATCCGGTGCCGTCCACCAGCAGACCGCCGACCAGCGGTCCGGCGGCGGCACCCACCGCGGACGCGCCGCCCCACAGGGTCACCGCCCGCACCTGCCCCTCCCCTGATGCGGACACCGACAGCAGGCTCATTCCGCAGGCCAGGATCGTCGCCCCGGCCGCGCCCTGGACCGCCCGGCCCGCGATCACCCCTCCGCCGCTGTCGGACAGCGCGATCAACACGCACGAGACGATGAACAGGGCCAGGCCGCCCAGGAAGACCAGCCGCCGTCCGAACACGTCGCCGAGGGCCCCCGACGTGACGATCACCGCCGCGCCCACCAGCGAGTACCCGGTCACGGCCCACTGCAGGGTGTCCAGTGACGTGCCCGTGTCGGCGCTGATCGCCGGGAGCAGGATGCTCACCGCCGAGGTGTTCGCGTTGACGACCAGGGTCGAGACACAGGTCGCGATCAGTACAGCCGTCGGCGCCGACCGGCCGGGAGCTCCGGACACCGTGTCACGCGTCGGGGAATCCACCTCTGCAGGTTCACACGCGCCCTGCCCCTCCGCAGTCCGGGGCGCCGCCCCCGCGCGGGGGTTCCGAGGACGCACGACACCGCGCTCGCACAGGAGTTCCGACTCTGCCGACCCCGGGCTCCTACGGGAACGCTCCGGCGGGTCGAGCGGATGGACGGCGATCGTCCCAGGGAGCAGGGAGCAGGGAGCAGGGAGCAGGGAGCAGGGAGCAGGGAGCTGGAGCCGGGTGCGTGCCGTCGGCGTCAGGCCTTCGGTGGCCGCCTGGGCGGAACAGACGGCGACTCATGGCGTTCCCGGACGTAAATCCGCGAGCCCATGAACCCCATGAACCGGTCCTGGACGCGGCGATCGGTCAACCAGGTTGGTGGAGAACGCTGTTCGATCGCCGGCGGAAGCCTTTCCAGCACGGTCGCCGCCGTACCGCATGGAGGAAGCCCGCGCATTCCGACGGACACCTCGACGGTCCGCGACGGGACGGGGGAGAGAGGTCTTCGTCACGTCGCCGGGCCGGTGTCAGGGGCTGAGGACCAGGGAATACCGATGAAGATGTTCCGGGCACCGATCGCGAACGAGCGGGTGAAGTCCTCGGGAGGCGACGGGGCCGTGCTGCCTCGGCTGTCGAAGAGACGTGACGGCTCCGGCCCGGCCGGTGAAGGGGGAGCGGGTGGAGAACGATCGGCACCGCCCTGATCCGGCGGATCTCGTCGTCGCCGGATGCGGATGGCTCCTGATCGTCACCGTGGTCGCCATGCCCGGGCTCGTCCTGGACGACGGGGCCCTGACGGCGTACCTGGTGGTCGTCGGCGGTGCGATCGGTTTTCCGTGGGCCCGAAGAAGGCTGCGCGGCCGAGCCGTCGACCACGGGCCGACGCGCTGAGGAAGGGGCCGGCGTCCTGTGTCAGGGTGGCGCCCGCCAAGGGCCGTAGCGCCGACCGGGCGCAACCGCCGGGAGCCTCGTCCTGGCGACGCCTGGATGCCCTGGCGTTCCCCCTGCCCTCCGCCGCGCGCCGACGTCCACGAACGAGGCCCGGACCCGGGCCCGCCGTGGACCGCGTCGTCACCGGAGGGGAACCTCGCGGCTGACGTCCCGGACACGGCACGGGGTGTTTGCGCTCAGCCCTCTGACCCGCGGTCGGCTCAGTAGCCGAAGTCCTGCGTCCACCAAGGGCCGCCCGAGCCGAAGTGGGCTCCGACGCCGAGGGTCTTGAAGTCGCAGTTCAGGATGTTGGCCTTGTGGCCGGGGCTGTTCATCCACGCTTCCATGACGGCGGCCGCGTCGGCCTGCCCGCGGGCTATGTTCTCGCCGCCGAGGCTGCTGATCCCGGCCTTCGCCGCACGGTCCCAGGGGCTGAGCCCGGTCGGGTCGGTGTGGTCGAAGAAGTCCCGCGCCGCCATGTCCTCGCTGAAGGTCTGGGCCAGGTCCGCCAACGCGCTGTTCGCGGCCACCGGACTGCAACCGACCTTGGCCCGCTCGTCGTTGACGAGCTTGAGCACCTCGGCCTCGGCGGCGGCCTCCGCGGACACGGTGACCGGGGCCTTCTCGACAGGCGCCTTGGTCTCGGTCTTGGAGGGCTCCGGGGCCTGGGCCTCAGGCGCCTTCGTCGCCTCGGTGGGCTCGGCGCTCGGCTGCTTCTTCGAGGGCTCCGTCGTGGCCGGCGCGGCCGAGGGGGAGGAGGCCGTGGGCGCGGGCACGGGCGAGGCGGCGCGATCGGCGTCACGGCTCGTCGCCCCGGGGTCGCGTGATTCCGCGCTGCCCGAGGTTCCGCCCTGCTGGGTCTCCACACTGGACGGCGAACTCGCGGCCTGCGCGTTGTCGGAACTGCCTCCGCCACCACCGAGCGCGTAGTTGTCGCTGCCGGGCAGCACGCCGGCCGCTACGGCCACGGTGCCGATGGCCATGGCAGCCGAGACGCCGAGGAGTCCGGTCTTGACCGGGCTCGGACCCTTCCGCTTGCGGTGCGAACGGGCGGAGGCGGCCGACGGGAGATCGGCGACGGCTGCGTAGCCGTACAGGTTCTCCGGGCCGTAGCTCTCCGTCTGGGTCCCGCTCGTATCTGTGACTCCGGTGGCGCGCCCTGTGGCGGCGCGGCCGGCGTCGGAGCGTCGGTGGCGTCCCATCTCTTGGGCCTTCCTCGATCTTGAGTCAGCGATCCTCACCGGATCCTCACCCGAAAGAGTGAGTTTCTGATGAGACTCATTGGGTCGGGACGGTACCCCATGGCGCGAGGGGAGGAAGTGCTCCGGGAGACATTGTCCGGTTAGCGTGCAGCCATGAACGAGGTTGCACGGCTCGTCGTCTGGGTACGAGGACGGGTCCAAGGTGTGGGTTTCCGCTGGTTTACGCGGGCCAAGGCGCTGGAGATCGGCGGGCTGAGTGGCTTTGCTCTCAATTTGGACGACGGACGCGTCCAGGTCGTCGCCGAGGGCTCCCGGGCAGGCTGTCAGGGACTGCTCGACTGGCTCCAGGGTGACGACACGCCCGGGCGGGTGGACGGTGTCACTGAGATCTGGGACACGCCCCGAGGGGTCTACGACGGATTCGCCATCCGGTGACGATGTCGGTCGCGACGCCCCCCGAAGACGCCTCGGTGTAGGCCGTCGGCGTCACTCAGTAGCGGAAATGGCCTGGTGGTTGCCAAGAACGGCTCGAAGTGGCAGGCTCCCGAGGTAACGATGATCTCGACGCCCTGAGGGTCCCGCAGGAGTCGCAGCGCCCCGTTCCCGGAGCCGCGCGACAGAGGGTTGCCCACCGATGCGGGGCGTGATCGTGTTGACCGTCAAACTTTTTGGTGAGACGCTGAAAACCCCGCGCACCTTAGCTGTTTGGCATGTGGAACGGCAGCACGACATCAGCAGTGTCAAGCATCGCGGGTGCGATTCCCTCACGACCCACACCGCTTCGGTCGGTCACTCAGTGTGGAGGACCATCCATCATGGCAAAGGCGCTTCTCGGTTACGTCGGCGGTTCCGACCCGCGACTCATTGCCGAGATGCGACGGCTCCAGCAGCGCGTCCAGGACCTCGAATCCGAGCTCGTACGGATTCAGGCCGAGAACGACGCGCTCGCGGCTGCCGCTTCTCACGAATCGCTTCTCGAGAGCATCGATGTACCCCAGGCGGAGCCTGCGCTCACCTGATCACTGCACCGCACTACGACAGCAGTGGTTGGGTGGCCCGAATCAACCGCTAAGTTGTCAGATTCGCAAGGGACGCCCTTCGGCGTCCCTTCTTTCTTCCCCCGGTGCACCCCTCCGCAGTCTTCAACGTCTGGTGTGCCCTGCGTGTTCATGGGCGAAACCGCGCGTTCATGGAGTGAGACCGGCCCGAAAGGTAGAGTCCGGCGGCGTGCACCTCAAGGCCCTGACCCTGCGCGGGTTCAAGTCGTTCGCCTCGGCGACCACGCTGCGGTTCGAGCCGGGCATCACGTGCGTCGTGGGCCCCAACGGCTCGGGCAAGTCCAACGTCGTGGACGCGCTCAGCTGGGTCATGGGCGAGCAGGGGGCCAAGTCGCTGCGCGGCGGCAAGATGGAGGACGTCATCTTCGCCGGCACCACCGGGCGCCCACCGCTCGGCCGCGCCGAGGTCTCCCTCACCATCGACAACTCCGACGGGGCCCTGCCCATCGAGTACGCCGAGGTCACCATCACGCGGATCATGTTCCGCAACGGCGGCAGCGAGTACCAGATCAACGGCGACACCTGCCGACTGCTGGACATCCAGGAGCTGTTGTCCGACTCCGGCATCGGCCGGGAGATGCACGTCATCGTCGGACAGGGCCAGCTCGACTCCGTCCTGCACGCCGATCCGATGGGCCGCCGGGCCTTCATCGAGGAGGCGGCGGGCGTCCTCAAGCACCGCAAGCGCAAGGAGAAGGCGCTGCGGAAACTGGACGCGATGAAGGCGAACCTCGCCCGCGTCCAGGACCTCACGGACGAACTGCGCCGCCAGCTCAAGCCGCTCGGCAGGCAGGCCGCCGTGGCGCGCCGCGCCGCCGTGATCCAGGCGGACCTGCGTGACGCCCGGCTGCGGCTCCTCGCCGACGACCTCGTACGACTGCGCGGGGCGCTCCGCTCCGAGATCGCCGACGAGGCCGCCCTCAAGCAGCGCAAGGAATCCGCCGAGGGCGAGCTGAAGAAGGCGCTCCAGACGGAGGCCCGGCTGGAGGACGAGG
This sequence comes from Streptomyces sp. NPDC002580, assembly GCF_042889485.1. Classification (NCBI taxonomy): domain Bacteria; kingdom Bacillati; phylum Actinomycetota; class Actinomycetes; order Kitasatosporales; family Streptomycetaceae; genus Streptomyces; species Streptomyces sp. NPDC002580. The sequence continues at coordinate 179,834 of NZ_JBIAQZ010000012.1, forward strand.
TACGGCAGCTGACGCCGCGCCTGCAACGCGCGCAGCAGACCTGGTACGAACTCTCCCAGCTCGCCGAACGGGTGCGCGGCACGATCTCACTGGCCGAAGCGCGCGTGAAGAGCGCCACCTCGGTGCCCGCGGAGGAACGCCGCGGGCGCGACCCCGAGGACATGGAGCGCGAGGCCGCCCGTGTCCGCGAGCAGGAGGCCGAGCTCGAAGCCGCCCTGGAGGCGGCCGAGCACGCCCTGGAGGACACCGTCGCGCACCGCGCCGAGCTGGAGCGCGAGCTCACCGTCGAGGAGCGCCGCCTCAAGGACGTGGCCCGCGCCATCGCCGACCGCCGCGAGGGCCTCGCGCGCCTCGGCGGACAGGTCAACGCCGCCCGTTCACGCGCCGCGTCCGCCCAGGCCGAGATCGACCGGCTCGCCGCCGCCCGCGACGAGGCGCAGGAGCGCGCGGTCACGGCCCAGGAGGAGTACGAGCAACTGAAGGCCGAGGTGGACGGCCTCGACGCGGGCGACGCCGACCTCGGTGAACAGCACGAGGCCGCCAAGCGGGCACTGTCCGAGGCGGAGGCCGGGCTCGCCGCGGCCCGCGAGGCGGCCACCGCGGCCGAGCGCCGCCGGGCGGCCACCCGGGCCCGCCACGAGGCCCTGGCCCTCGGGCTGCGGCGCAAGGACGGCACGGGAGTGCTGCTCGGCGCCAAGGACCGGCTCGCCGGGGTGCTCGGTCCCGCCGCCGAACTGCTGTCGGTCACCCCCGGCTTCGAGGTCGCCCTCGCCGCCGCGTTCGGCGTCGCCGCGGACGCCGTCGCGGTCACCACTCCCGCCTCGGCGGCGGAGGCCATCCGCCTGCTGCGCAAGCAGGACGCGGGCCGGGCGTCGCTGTTGCTCGCCGGAGCACCCGAGGAGCCCCGAGCCGCCGCAGGACCGGCGGGCGACGCCTCCGCCGACGTACGCCTTCAGGACCGGAACCGGGAACCGGACGGGTACCCGGCGGAGGGCCACGAAGGGGACCGGGGCCCCGGCGACGGGCCCACCCACGCCGCCGATCTCGTCCGGGGTCCCGCGGAGCTGATGCCCGCCGTGCGGCGGCTGCTGCGCGGGATCGTCGTCGTCGGCACCCTGGAGGACGCCGAGGACCTCGTCTACGCACGGCCCGGACTCACCGCGGTGACCACCGAGGGCGACCTGCTCGGGGCGCACTTCGCGCACGGCGGTTCCGCCGGGGCGCCCAGCCTGCTCGAAGTGCAGGCCTCCGTCGACGAGGCGGCGGCCCAGCTCGAGGAACTGGCCGTGCGCTGCGACGAGTTGGCGGAGGCGCAGCGTCTGGCGGCGGAACGCCGCGGGACCCGGGCCGCGCTCGTCGAGGAGGTGGGGGAGCGCCGGCGGGCCGCCGAGCGGGAGAAGTCGACGATCGCCCAGCAGCTCGGCCGGCTGGCCGGACAGGCGAGAGGCGCGGCGGGCGAGGCGGAGCGGAGCACCGCGGCCGCCGCCCGCGCGCAGGACGCGCTCGACCGGGCCGTCGAGGAAGCCGAGGAACTGGCCGAACGGCTCGCCGTGGCCGAGGAGATGCCCGTCGAGGAGGAGCCCGACACCTCTGTACGGGACCGGCTCGCCGCCGACGGCGCCAACGCGCGCCAGACGGAGATGGAGGCCCGGCTCCAGGTGCGTACGCACGAGGAGCGGGTCAAGGGACTCGCCGGACGGGCCGACTCGCTCGACCGGGCGGCCCGCGCCGAACGGGAGGCACGCGCGCGTGCCGAACAGCGCCGGGCGCGGCTCCGCCACGAGGCGGCCGTAGCCGAGGCCGTCGCCTCCGGCGCGCGGCAGCTGCTCGCGCACGTCGAGGTCTCGCTGGCCCGCGCCGAGGAGGAGCGCACCGTTGCCGACGGCGCCAAGGCCCGCCGCGAGCAGGAACTGGTCGCCGCCCGTGGTCAGGGCCGCGACCTCAAGTCGGAGCTCGACAAGCTCACGGACTCGGTGCACCGGGGCGAGGTGCTCGGCGCCGAGAAGCGGCTGCGCATCGAGCAGTTGGAGGCGAAGGCGCTGGACGAACTCGGGGTCGAACCCGCGGGGCTCGTCGCGGACTACGGCCCCGATCAGCCCGTACCGCCTTCGCTGCCCGCCGAGGGCGAGGAACTCCCGGAGGACCCGGAGCACCCGCGCAACCAGCCGCGGCGGTTCCACCGGGCGGAGCAGGAGAAGCGGCTCAAGTCCGCCGAACGCGCGTACCAGCAGCTCGGCAAGGTCAATCCGCTCGCCCTGGAGGAGTTCGCCGCGCTGGAGGAGCGTCACAAGTTCCTCAGTGAGCAGCTGGAGGACCTCAAGAAGACGCGGATCGACCTCCTTCAGGTGGTGAAAGAGGTCGACGAGCGCGTCGAGCAGGTCTTCACCGAGGCCTACCGTGACACGGCGCGGGAGTTCGAGGGTGTCTTCGGCCGGCTGTTCCCGGGCGGGGACGGGCGGCTGATCCTGACCGATCCCGACAACATGCTCACCACGGGGGTCGACGTGGAGGCGAGGCCGCCGGGCAAGAAGGTCAAGCGGCTCAGTCTGCTCTCCGGCGGCGAGCGGTCGCTGACCGCCGTCGCGCTCCTTGTGTCGATCTTCAAGGCGCGCCCCAGTCCGTTCTACGTGATGGACGAGGTCGAGGCGGCGCTCGACGACACCAACCTCCAGCGGCTGATCAGGATCATGCAGGAGCTCCAGGAGGCCTCGCAGCTGATCGTGATCACGCACCAGAAGCGCACGATGGAGGTCGCCGACGCGCTGTACGGCGTCTCCATGCAGGGCGACGGCGTCTCGAAGGTCATCAGCCAGCGACTGCGCTGACCCCCACGCGCCCGGCCGCTCCCGCTCCCGTCCGCCGTTTCCCCTTTCCCGCCCGTCGCCCTGTCGATGTCGGCAGGGCGACAGGCATTCCCCCACCCTCATCGGCGCGTTCGGCGCGACCGTCGTGGGCGGCCGTTTCGGATTCCCGCCGTTCGTCCCCGGCCGGGGCGACGGGGGCGAACGGCGGGTGGGGGAGTGCGGCGGCCGGTCGGCAGAACGGGCGACAGGCAGGCCGGAACGCCGCGGATCCGGTGACGCGACACACGGATCGGCGGCGCAAGCCGTGCACATCTTGTGACGCTTGTTAGACCGTCCGCGTAAGTGATGTTCAAGTATTGAATACAATTGCCGTCCGAAGGGTGGAAAAGCTCACACCGAATCGATTCGCAGCTTCGAATCTTGAAGGCATAGTCTCTGCGACGTTGCTTTTACCTTCAGGTGGTGGACCGCGTGAACATGTGCGCCACTGGTACCACCAGCGAAGGGTTTCGTCCCCCCACCCCCGGCAGCGAGGCCGGTGGCCCGAGGAGTTCCACGTGACCAGCGCAGCGCAGGCACCAAAGCCAGGAGCCACGACGGCTCATCCCGAACACCTCGGGCACGTCATCTTCATCGCGGCGGCGGCCGCGATGGGCGGCTTCCTGTTCGGCTACGACAGCGCCGTGATCAACGGCGCCGTCGAGGCCATCCGAAGCCGCTACGACATCGGCTCCGCGGCCCTGGCCCAGGTCATCGCCATCGCGCTGATCGGCTGTGCCATCGGCGCCGCGACCGCCGGTCGCATGGCCGACCGCATCGGGCGCATCCGCTGCATGCAGATCTCCGCGAGCCTCTTCACCGTCAGCGCCATCGGCTCGGCTCTGCCCTTCGCGCTGTGGGACCTCGCCTTCTGGCGCATCGTCGGCGGATTCGCGATCGGCATGGCCTCGGTCATCGGCCCCGCCTACATCGCCGAGGTCTCCCCGGCCGCGTACCGCGGACGGCTCGGGTCCTTCCAGCAGGCCGCGATCGTGGTCGGCATCGCCATCTCGCAGCTCGTCAACTACGCCATCCTGCAGGCCGCCGACGGCGACCAGCGGGGTCAGGTGCTGGGCCTGGAAGCCTGGCAGGTCATGCTCGGCGTCATGGTCGTCCCGGCCGTCCTCTACGGTCTGTTGTCCTTCGTCATCCCCGAGTCCCCGCGCTTCCTGCTCGAGGTCGGCCGCAGGGACCGTGCCCGTGAGGTGCTCAAGGAGGTCGAGGGCGACAAGATCGACCTGGACGCCCGCGTCGCCGAGATCGAGCACGCCATGAAGCGCGAGCACAAGTCGACCTTCAAGGACCTGCTCGGCGGCAGCTTCCTCTTCCTGCCGATCGTCTGGGTCGGCATCGGCCTCTCGGTCTTCCAGCAGTTCGTCGGCATCAACATCGCGTTCTACTACTCCGCGACGCTGTGGCAGTCGGTCGGCGTCGACCCGACGGACTCGTTCTTCTACTCCTTCACGACGTCGATCATCAACATCATCGGCACCGTGATCGCGATGATCTTCGTGGACCGCATCGGCCGCAAGCCGCTCGCCCTCATCGGCTCGGTGGGTATGGCCATCGGTCTCGGCCTGGAGGCCTGGGCCTTCTCCTACGACCTGGTCGACGGCAAGCTGCCCGAGGCCCAGGGCTGGGTCGCCCTGATCGCCGCGCACGTCTTCGTCCTCTTCTTCGCCCTCTCCTGGGGTGTCGTGGTCTGGGTCTTCCTCGGCGAGATGTTCCCGAACCGGATCCGTGCCGCCGCGCTCGGCGTCGCCGCCTCCGCGCAGTGGATCGCCAACTGGGCCATCACCGCGAGCTTCCCGTCGCTGGCCGACTGGAACCTCTCCGCCACCTACGTGATCTACACGTGCTTCGCGGTGCTCTCCATCCCGTTCGTCCTCAAGTTCGTCAAGGAGACGAAGGGCAAGGCACTGGAGGAGATGGGCTGACCGCCCCTGTCGCCGGCGGCTCCCCACGGCCGCCGGTGACTCCCCCGACCCGGGGAGAAGGGCCAAGTCCCCGCTGCCCCTCTCCCCGTACTCGTGAAAGAGGGCGTGCCGCCCCGGCTCGGACCGTCAGGTCAGACGAGCCGGGGCAGCACGCTTTCGCAGAACAGCTGGAGACTGCGCCAGCCCTCGTCGACGGGCATTCCCCCGGACAGCGGATGCAGCACGAGGTTGTCGAGACCCAGCGCCACGCACTGGTCGGGCGTGAGAACCCGGTAGACGCCCTCGGCCCGCAGCTCCCCGACCGTCGTGGCCGCCGACCTCACCGCCGAGCGGATGTCACCGGACTGCCAGGAGGCGTACGTCCGCGCCTCGTGCAGGAAGTACGAGCCGTACTCGGCCCAGGCCCGGTCCGGGTCCTCGGCGATGTGCAGCAGCGGGGTCTCGGCGCCGGGCATCATCGTCCAGCCCTCGGTGCCGTACTCGACGAGCCGCTCCTTGTAGTAGGCCTCCAGTTCGGGCAGGTGCGCGCTCGGGAAGAACGGCAGCCCGAGCCGGGCGGCGCGCCGGGCCGCGGCCCGGGAGGAGCCGCCCACCAGCAGCAGCGGGTGCGGGTCCGAGAACGGCCGCGGGGTGACCCGGACCGTGCGGCCCCGATAGGTGAACTCCTCGCCGGTCCACGCCCGCAGTACCGTCTCCAGCAGCTCGTCCTGGAGCGCGCCGCGCCGCTTCCAGTCCACGTCGAACAGCGCGTACTCCTCGGGCCGGTAGCCGATGCCGGCCACGGTCACCAGGCGTCCGCCGCTGAGCAGGTCGAGGACGGCGATGTCCTCGGCGAGACGCAGCGGGTCGTGCAGCGGGCCGATGACCGCCGAGACGGTGACCGCGAGATGCCGGGTCGCCCCGAAGACCGCGCCCGCGAACGCGAACGGCGAGGGCAGCCAGTTGTTGGCGACGCCGTGGTGTTCCTCGGTCTGCACGGTGGTGATCCCGCGGTCGTCGGCGTACGTGGCCATCTCGACGGCGGCCCGGTAGCGGGCGCTCAGCGAGGCGGGAGTGGCGTCGGGTTCGACGAGGTTGAAGCGCACGACCGTCACGGGCATGGGGAGCCCCCCTTCGTGTGTGGAGGAGGACGGTAGCTGACGGTTCGTCAGGTCGCCATAGTGATGGAGGCCGGGTCCGGGTCGAGGGGCCGATCGGGTCGGCGGCCGGCCGGGGTGGGGTGCGGCCGCGTTCGCCGACTGCCCGAGTGTTCGTACGAAACGACAAGAGTTCCCGTGGGCGGGGGAAAATCCCTCCCGCGCAAGGGATGACTGATACTGGACGCGTTATGGAAACCGTCATCCTTGCTGTAGTCATCGCCGTGGTCGTGCTCGGTGTGCTCGGCGGGCTCGTCATCGGCAGCCGCAAGCAGAAGCAGCTGCCCCCGCCGCCCCCCGCAGCACCCGACATCACCGCCCCTCCGGCCGAACCGCATGTCGGCGACGAGGCCGAGACGCCGCGCGAAGAACCGCGCCGCACGACGGAGGAGGTGGATCTCCCCGACGGCTCGGCCGACGCGCCGGTCGCCGTCGAGGAGCCTCCGGCCGTCCCCGCGATCGAGATCCCGGAACCGACCGCGGGCCGCCTGGTCCGCCTGCGCTCCCGGCTCTCGCGCTCGCAGAACGCGCTCGGCAAGGGGCTGCTCACGCTGCTCTCCCGCGAGCACCTCGACGACGAGACCTGGGAGGAGATCGAGGACACGCTGCTCGTCGCCGACGTCGGTGTGCAGCCCACGCAGGAACTGGTCGACAGCCTGCGCGAGCGCGTGAAGGTGCTCGGCACCCGTACCCCGGTGGAGCTGCGCGGCCTGCTCCGCGAGGAGCTGCTCAAGCTGGTCCGCACCGACGTCGACCGCACGGTGAGGACCGAGCCCGAGGACCGCAAGCCGGGCATCGTGATGGTCGTCGGCGTCAACGGCACCGGCAAGACCACCACCACCGGCAAGCTCGCCCGCGTGCTCGTGGCCGACGGCCGCACGGTCGTGCTCGGTGCCGCCGACACCTTCCGCGCCGCCGCCGCCGACCAGCTCCAGACCTGGGGCGAGCGCGTCGGCGCCCACACCGTGCGCGGGCCGGAGGCGGGTGACCCCGCCTCCGTCGCCTTCGACGCGGTGAAGGAGGGCAAGGAGATGGGGGTCGACGTGGTCCTCATCGACACCGCCGGCCGGCTCCACACCAAGACCGGTCTCATGGACGAGCTCGGCAAGGTCAAGCGGGTCGTCGAGAAGCACGCGCCACTCGACGAGATCCTGCTCGTCCTCGACGCGACCACCGGCCAGAACGGTCTGGTCCAGGCGCGGGTGTTCGCCGAGGTCGTGGACATCACCGGCATCGTGCTGACCAAGCTCGACGGCACCGCGAAGGGCGGCATCGTCATCGCGGTGCAGCGCGAGCTGGGGGTCCCGGTGAAGCTGATCGGGCTCGGCGAGGGCGCGGACGACCTGGCGCCGTTCGAGCCGGAGGCGTTCGTCGACGCCCTCATCGGAGAGTGACCACCCGCGCGAACGCGTAGGTGCCCGCGGAAGCGCCTGCCCCCGACACCGTCGGGGGCGGGCGCTTCTCCGTGCGGGGCTCGTGGCGTCGTCGGTACCCGCCGGCCCTCGGTGATGTCAGCGGCGCTGCCGAGGCGACGCCCATGGTGATGGTCGGACGACGGGCGGGTCCGCGCGGCCGGGGCGCGTGCGGGTGGTCCGGGCGGAGCGGCTCAGATTCGTGAACGGTGTGCCGCGTAGGCGAGCGTGCCCAGCAGCAGCCGGGCCTTCGGTGGCTTCGTGGCGGAGTCCAGCGCGGGGGAGCGCAGCCAGCGGACCGGGCCGATCCCGGCGCGGTCGGAGGGCGGGGCGGTGATGAACGTGCCCGGACCCAGGCCGTGCAGGTCGAGGGAGGCGTCGTCCCAGCCCATGCGGTAGAGCAGCTCGGGAAGCTCGGCGGCGGAGCCGGGGGAGACGAAGAAGTGGGCGCGGCCGTCGGCGGTGGCCGTGACCGGACCGAGGGGCAGGCCCATCCGCTCCAGGCGGACCAGCGCGCGGCGCCCCGCGGCCTCGGCGACCTCGATCACGTCGAACGACCGGCCGACGGGCAGCATCACCGCGGCGCCCGGGAACTCCGACCAGAGGCCGGTCGCCTCGTCCAGTGTCGCGCCGGCCGGGATCGTCGGGGCGAAGCCCAGGGGGTGCGCCCCCGGGGCCGCGCAGTCGGCCCTGCCGCACGAGCACACCCCGGCGGCGGCCCGGGCGCCCGGGACCACGTCCCATCCCCACAGTCCGGTGAATTCGGCTACGGCGGTGCCCTCCGACGAGCGGACGCGGCGACGAGTGCCGGTCCGGATGTCGCGCATCGCCCGACTGCTGCCGATCGTGAAGCCCATGCCCCCTCCAACGGGTCCGATGCGTCGGTGGTTACGTGACGAAACCGGATTGTCACCCTCTGTTCTTGGCTGCCCCGTGGCGCGCGATCCAGTCGGCGCCTTGCGGTGCGCCGGGTGGTGCGCCCGACTTCGTGCGCCCCGGCGTACACCGGTATGCCTGTCCTCGACTCTCTGGCGTCAAGTCAATCGCGAGTAGGGCGGCCGGAGTTCATTCGAAGGGGTGGCGAATGGTGGCGTTTCACGGATCGCCATGGCTGGAGCAGTGATCGTAGGATTACTTTGAGTGCACAAGTGCTGGGGACTTATGTACTCGTGGGTATGCCAAGGGCAACTCGGCTTCCCGCTCGAAGGGTGGGAAGCGGCGGACGCGCCGCCGTATTACGGGCATTCTGATAGGGCTTGGCGCAGAGCGGCGGCAAGTGGTCTCAGGGAGTGGGGGCGTTCCAGTGGGCGGCAACGGCGGAGGCGGGACGAACGCTGACAAGCGCCCCAACGACATGCTCGGCTCGTGGTTCGTGCGCAGTGGCTGGTCGAAGGGCGAGCTGGCGCGTCAGGTGAACCGCAGAGCCCGCCAGTTGGGTGCCAACCACATCTCCACGGACACCTCACGGGTGCGCCGCTGGCTGGACGGGGAGAACCCGCGCGAGCCGATCCCGCGGATCCTGTCCGACCTGTTCTCCGAGCGGTTCGGCTGTGTCGTCGCCGTGGAGGACCTCGGTCTGCGCGCCGCCCACCAGGCACCCTCCGTGTCGGGCATCGACCTGCCGTGGACGGGCCCCCAGACGATCGCCCTGATCAGCGAGTACTCGCGCAGCGACCTGATGCTGGCGCGCCGCGGCTTCCTGGGCAGCTCGCTGGCGCTCTCCGCCGGCCCGGCCCTCATCGAGCCCATGCAGCGCTGGCTCGTCCCCTCGCCCGTGGCGCCCCGGGAGGAGCCCGAGCCCCCGGCCGCGGCCCGCCGCGGCGGGCGGCTCTCCCAGCCGGAGCTGGACCTGCTGGAGTCCACCACCGTGATGTTCCGTCAGTGGGACGCCCAGTGCGGCGGCGGACTGCGCCGCAAGGCGGTCGTCGGCCAGCTGCACGAGGTGACGGACCTGCTCCAGGAGCCGCAGCCCGCCGCCACCACCAAGCGCCTCTTCAAGGTCGCCGCCGAACTGGCCGAGCTGGCGGGCTGGATGAGCTACGACGTGGGCCTCCAGCCCACCGCCCAGAAGTACTTCGTGCTCGCCCTGCACGCCTCGAAGGAGGCGGGCGACAAGCCGCTCGGCTCGTACATCCTCTCCAGCATGAGCCGCCAGATGATCCATCTCGGGCGGCCGGAGGACGCGCTGGAACTGATCCACCTCGGGCAGTACGGCAGCCGCGACTGCGCGAGCCCGCGTACCCAGTCGATGCTGTATGCGATGGAGGCCCGCGCCTACGCCAACATGGGCCAGCCCGGAAAGTGCAAGCGGGCGGTCCGGATGGCCGAGGACACCTTCGCCGACGTGCACGAGTGGGACGACCCGGACCCCGACTGGATCCGCTTCTTCTCCAAGGCCGAGCTGTACGGCGAGAACTCGCACTCCTACCGCGACCTCGCCTATGTCGCCGGGCGCAGCCCCGCGTACGCCTCCATGGCCGAGCCCCTGATGCAGGAGGCCGTCGACCGTTTCGGCAAGGATCCCGAGCACCAGCGTTCGCACGCGCTCAACCTCATCGGCATGGCCACCGTGCACCTGCTGCAGCGTGAGCCCGAGCGGAGTGCGGTCCTGGCCAAGGAAGCGCTGAGGATCGGCAAGAAGGTGCGCTCCGAGCGCGTCAACACTCGTATCCGAAAGACGGTCGACACCGCCGTCCGTGAGTTCGGCGACCTCGCCGAGGTCATCGACCTCACCGCCCAGCTGGCCATCGACCTGCCCGAGACCGCGGAAGCGGTCTGACCCCCGGCCGCGAAGGCGGCCCACCCGTACCCCGGCCGCGGCCGGTCGTCCCGAACTGCCCGACTCGGCTCCCCCATGCCAGGTCATCGGACGGCCGACCGTGGCCGGCTCTGTCGTACGCGGCCGCGAGCGGTCCCGGTGGCGCGGACCCGGCCGGTCGCCGTAGGGCTGTCGGCCCGGACGTCCGCGTCCCGCCGCACCCGGGAGACCGCGGTGACCCTTGCCGGGGATTGCGTCACGATAACGATCGGTCCGACCCCTTTCCGGCAGTTCATGAACGCGTAACACGCAGAGCGCCTTCGTCACTGGTGCGAAACATCGAGGGGCCTCCACGGAAACGGCGCTGCGCCAATCTCATGGCGCATAACCGGCCCGCCCCTCACGACCCACTCAGGCTTCGCCCGCACGGGGCCGTACCAACGACGAGGAGACGCCGATGGCACCAGCCATCACCCTTGCCGCAGACAAACTGTCTGCCGCCAACACAGGGTTCATGCTCATCTGTTCCGCCCTGGTGCTGATCATGACGCCCGGGCTGGCCTTCTTCTACGGAGGCATGGTCCGCGTCAAAAGCACCCTCAACATGCTGATGATGAGTTTCATCAGCATGGGGATCGTCACCATCCTGTGGGTGCTGTACGGCTTCTCCCTCGCCTTCGGCACGGACAAGGGGTCGTTCATCGGCTGGACCTCCGACTGGGTCGGCCTCAGCAACATCGGCCTGACCGAGCTGTGGGACGGCTACACCATCCCGGTCTTCGTGTTCATGGTCTTCCAGCTCATGTTCGCGATCATCACGCCCGCGCTGATAAGCGGTGCCCTCGCGGACCGCGTCAAGTTCACGGCGTGGTCGCTCTTCATCGCGCTCTGGGCCACGGTCGTCTACTTCCCGGTCGCCCACTGGGTGTGGGGCACGGGCGGCTGGGCCTTCGAGCTCGGTGTGATCGACTTCGCCGGTGGTACGGCGGTCCACATCAACGCGGGCGCCGCGGCGCTCGGCGTGATCCTGGTCATCGGCAAGCGCGTCGGATTCAAGAAGGACCCGATGCGCCCGCACAGCCTCCCCCTGGTGATGCTCGGCTCCGGCCTGCTGTGGTTCGGCTGGTTCGGATTCAACGCCGGCTCCTGGCTCGGCAACGACGACGGCGTCGGCGCGCTGATGTTCGTCAACACGCAGATCGCCACCGCCGCCGCCATGCTGGCCTGGCTCGCCTACGAGAAGATCCGGCACGGCGCGTTCACCACGTTGGGCGCCGCCTCCGGCGCGGTCGCCGGTCTCGTCGCCATCACCCCGTCCGGCGGCGCGGTCTCCCCGCTCGGTGCGATCGCGGTCGGCGCCATCGCCGGTGTCCTGTGCGCCATGGCCGTGGGCCTGAAGTACAAGCTCGGCTACGACGACTCCCTGGACGTCGTGGGTGTCCACCTCGTCGGCGGTGTCATCGGCTCCCTGCTGATCGGCTTCTTCGCCAGCGGCAAGGGCCAGTCCACCGTCGAGGGCCTCTTCTACGGCGGCGGCCTGACCCAGTTCTGGAAGCAGTGCGCGGGCGTCTTCGCCGTCCTCGGCTACTCCCTCGTCGTCTCCGCGGTCCTCGCCTTCCTCATCGACAGGACCATGGGCATGCGGGTCACCGAGGACGAGGAGATCGCCGGCATCGACCAGGCCGAGCACGCCGAGACCGCATACGACTTCAGCGGCGCCGGCGGCGGCTCCGCCCGGACCGCCGTGCCCGCCCCGGCCGACACGGACGCCAAGAAGGTGGACGCATGAAGCTCATCACCGCCGTCGTGAAGCCTCACCGGCTCGACGAGATCAAGGAGGCCCTGCAGGCCTTCGGAGTGCACGGACTGACGGTCACCGAGGCCAGCGGCTACGGTCGGCAGCGGGGACACACCGAGGTCTACCGTGGCGCCGAGTACACGGTCGACCTCGTCCCCAAGATCCGCATCGAGGTGCTGGTCGAGGACGACGACGCCGAACAGCTCATCGATGTCGTCGTGAAGGCGGCCCGTACCGGCAAGATCGGTGACGGCAAGGTGTGGTCCATCCCGGTCGAGACGGCCGTCCGGGTCCGGACCGGCGAGCGTGGCCCGGACGCGCTCTGACCGGACCGGCCCGCAGGCAGAAGAAAGACAGGAGTCGCTGGGTGACGAGTACGGACACGCGAGTGGAAGCAGAGGACTCGGGACCCAGCGGCTACGCGGCGGCCCGGCTGCGCCTCCTCCAGGAGGGGGCGCGGTCCGGGCCGCCGCGCCGTGCGGCCCTCGCCGAACTGACGGACGACTGGCTGAGCGGCCTGTTCGCCGCCGGAGCCGAGGGCATGCGCGGAGTCTCCCTGGTCGCCGTCGGCGGCTACGGCCGCGGTGAACTCTCCCCGCGCAGCGACCTCGACCTGCTCCTGCTGCACGACGGCGGCGACCCCGGCGCCGTCGCCGCGCTCGCCGACCGCGTCTGGTACCCCGTCTGGGACCTCGGCCTCGACCTCGACCACTCGGTCCGCACCCCGGCCGAGGCCCGCAAGACCGCCGCCGACGACCTCAAGGTCCAGCTCGGCCTCCTCGACGCCCGCCACCTCGCGGGCGACCTCGGCCTCACCGCCGGACTGCGCACGGCCGTCCTCGCCGACTGGCGCAACCAGGCACCGAAGCGCCTGCCCGAACTGCAGGAACTGTGCGCGGAGCGCGCCGAACGCCAGGGCGAACTCCAGTACCTCCTCGAACCGGACCTGAAGGAAGCGCGCGGCGGACTGCGCGACGCCACCGCCCTGCGCGCCGTCGCCGCGTCCTGGCTCGCCGACGCACCCCGCGAGGGACTCTCCGACGCCCGCCGCAGGCTGCTGGACGTCCGCGACGCCCTGCACCTCGCCACCGGACGCGCCACCGACCGGCTCGCGCTCCAGGAACAGGACCAGGTCGCCGCCGAACTCGGCCTCCTGGACGCCGACACCCTGCTGCGCCAGGTCTACGAGGCGGCGCGCGTCGTGTCGTACGCCAGTGACGTCACCTGGCGCGAAGTGGGGCGCGTCCTGCGCTCCCGTGCCGTGCGCCCCCGGCTGCGGGCCATGCTCGGTGGCGGCAAGCCGGTCGCCGAGCGCTCGCCGCTCGCCGAGGGCGTGGTCGAGCAGGACGGCGAGGTGGTGCTCGCCCGCGCCGCCCGCCCCGAACGCGACCCCGTGCTCCCGCTGCGCGCGGCGGCGGCCGCCGCCCAGGCCGACCTGCCCCTGTCCCTGCACGCCGTGCGGCGCATGGCCGCCGCCGCGCGCCCGCTGCCCACCCCCTGGCCCGCCGAGGCCCGCGAGCAGCTCGTCACGCTCCTCGGCTCGGGCAGCCCGACCATCGAGGTCTGGGAGGCGCTGGAGGCGGAGGGGCTGATCACCCGGCTGCTGCCCGACTGGGAACGGGTGCGCTGCCGGCCGCAGCGCAACGCCGTCCACATCTGGACCGTCGACCGCCACCTCATCGAGACGGCCGTCCGCGCCTCCGCGCTGACCCGCCGCGTCGGCCGTCCCGACCTGCTGCTCGTCGCCGCCCTGCTGCACGACATCGGCAAGGGCTGGCCTGGCGACCACTCCGTGGCCGGCGAGATCATCGCCCGCGACGTGGCCGCCCGGATCGGCTTCGACCGCGTGGACGTGGCGGTGCTCGCCACCCTCGTACGCCACCATCTGCTGCTCATCGACACCGCGACCCGGCGTGACCTGGAGGACCCGGCCACCGTCCGCTCGGTCGCCGAAGCCGTCGGATCGCAGGGCACCCTGGAACTGCTGCACGCGCTCACCGAGGCGGACGCGCTGGCCACCGGCCCGGCGGCCTGGTCCACCTGGCGCGGCTCCCTCGTCACCGACCTGGTCAAACGCGTCGCGGCCGTGCTCGCCGGGGACGCCCCCGAGGAGCCCGAGGCCGCCGCGCCGACCGCCGAGCAGGAACGGCTCGCGATCGAGGCGTGCCGCACGGGCGGCCCCGTCCTGGCCCTGCGCACGCAGACGGGCCCCGTCGACACGGACGGTGACACCGACGGCGGGACGGAGTCCGCCGCGGCCGACCCGGAGCCGCTCGGCGTGGAACTCCTCATCGCGGTCCCCGACCAGCCCGGAGTCCTGCCCGCGGTGGCCGGCGTCCTCGCCATGCACCGGCTGACCGTCCGCACCGCCGAGCTGCGCGCCCTGGACCTGCCCGACGGGGTCGAGGGCTCGGTCCTGCTGCTCAACTGGCGGGTCGCCGCCGAGTACGGCTCGCTGCCGCAGGCCGTCCGGCTGCGCGCCGACCTCGTCCGCGCCCTCGACGGCTCCCTCGACATCGCGGCGCGCCTCGCCGAACGCGACGCCGCCTACCCGCGCCGCCGGGGAACGGTCGCACCGCCACCGCGGGTGACGGTCGCCCCTGCCGCCTCACGCCACGCCACGGTCATCGAGGTCCGCGCCCACGACGCCCCGGGCCTGCTGCACCGCATCGGGCGCGCCCTGGAGGCGGCACACGTCCGGGTCCGGAGCATGCACGTCTCCACGCTCGGCGCGAACGCCGTGGACGCCTTCTACGTGACGGGCACCAAGGGGGCGCCCCTGCCGGGGGAGGAGGCCGCGTCGGTGGCGCGCGCCCTGGAGGAGATGCTGCGGGGGTGAACCCCCAGGGGCACCGCGCCGGCCGACGGCTTCCTGGGGAGGCGCGGTCCCCGGGGTCCCGGCAGGCCCGCCGGGAGGCGGTTCCGGGGCTCGCGGCCGCCCTGCCGGAAGGCGCTCCCCACGCGGGCCGGCCGTCCCGCGCGACCGCCGGCGAGGGTGCCGTACGTCTCTCGTACGAACGGGGTGGAGACCCCACCGCACGCGGACGGATATCCTGGAGGGCGATTCCCATCGCCCCCGACCCCTGAGGACCGACGAGCGCCGTGTTCGATACTCTCTCCGATCGCCTCTCAGCGACGTTCAAGAACCTGCGGGGCAAGGGCCGACTGTCCGAAGCCGACATCGACGCCACCGCCCGCGAGATCCGTATCGCGCTCCTCGAAGCCGACGTGGCCCTCCCTGTGGTGCGGACCTTCATCAAGAACGTCAAGGAACGCGCGCTCGGCGTCGAGGTCTCCAAGGCGCTGAACCCCGCCCAGCAGGTCCTGAAGATCGTGAACGACGAACTCGTCACGATCCTCGGCGGCGAGACCCGCCGCCTGCGGTTCGCCAAGAACCCGCCCACCGTGATCATGCTCGCGGGTCTCCAGGGCGCGGGAAAGACCACGCTCGCCGGAAAGCTCGGCAAGTGGCTCAAGGACCAGGGACACTCCCCGCTCCTCGTGGCCGCCGACCTCCAGCGCCCGAACGCGGTGAACCAACTCAGCGTCGTCGCCGAGCGCGCGGGCGTCGCGGTCTACGCCCCCGAGCCGGGCAACGGCGTCGGCGACCCGGTCAAGGTCGCCAAGGACTCCATGGAGTTCGCGAGGACCAAGGTCCACGACATCGTGATCGTGGACACCGCCGGCCGCCTCGGCATCGACCAGGAGCTGATGCAGCAGGCCGCGGACATCCGCGACGCCGTCAGCCCCGACGAGATCCTCTTCGTCGTCGACGCGATGATCGGTCAGGACGCGGTCAACACGGCCGAGTCCTTCCGCGACGGCGTCGGCTTCGACGGCGTGGTGCTCTCCAAGCTCGACGGTGACGCCCGCGGTGGTGCGGCCCTGTCGATCGCCTCGGTCACCGGCAAGCCGATCATGTTCGCGTCGAACGGCGAGAAGCTCGACGACTTCGACGCCTTCCACCCGGACCGGATGGCCTCCCGCATCCTCGACATGGGTGACCTGCTCACCCTGATCGAGCAGGCGGAGAAGACGTTCAGCCAAGAAGAGGCCGAGAAGATGGCCTCCAAGCTGGCGTCGAAGAAGGGCCAGGACTTCACCCTGGACGACTTCCTGTCGCAGATGGAACAGGTCCGGAAGATGGGCAGCATCAGCAAGCTGCTCGGCATGCTCCCGGGCATGGGCCAGATCAAGGACCAGATCGCCAACCTCGACGAGCGCGACGTCGACCGCACGGCCGCCATCATCAAGTCGATGACCCCGGCCGAGCGCCAGGAGCCGACGATCATCAACGGCTCGCGCCGCGCCCGTATCGCCAAGGGTTCCGGCGTCGAGGTCAGCGCGGTCAAGGGCCTGGTCGAGCGGTTCTTCGAGGCTCGCAAGATGATGTCCCGCATGGCCCAGGGCGGCGGCATGCCGGGCATGCCGGGGATGCCGGGCATGGGTGGCGGCCCCGGCCGCGCCAAGAAGAAGCCCAAGCAGGCCAAGGGCAAGCAGCGCTCCGGGAACCCGATGAAGCGCAAGCAGCAGGAGGAAGAGGAGGCCGCGCGCCGCGAGGCGGGCGCCACGGGCGGCAACGCCTTCGGTCTTCCGCAGCAGGGGGCCCAGGAGGACTTCGAGCTGCCGGACGAGTTCAAGAAGTTCATGGGCTGACACCCGTTCCGTACGGCTCGTACGGGACCGCCCGCGTGACGCCCGCTGGGGGCGCCCCTCGCCGGAGGGGCGCCCCCAGCGGCGCGACCGCGGGTGCCGCTGTCCGCCATCTGTCGTAACGTCCACTTATGAGCAATCCTGTGCCACCGCGCAAGGCACCGGACCAGCCGTGGCGTACCGAGGGCACGCCACCGGAGCCGCCACCGCCCTCGGGCGGCCGGCGGAAACTGCCCGGCGGCTGGTGGAGCCTGGCCCTGGCCGCGCTCGTCGTGTTCCTGATCGCCAACCTGGTGCTGTCCTTCTACAACAAGGGCGACGAGCCGACGATCTCCTACACGGAGTTCAGCAGGCAGGTCGAGGACGGCAACGTCACCAAGATCTACTCCAAGGGCGACGCGATCCAGGGACAGCTCAAGACGTCGCAGGAGAAGCCCGGGGGCGACGGGAAGTACACCAAGTTCAAGACCCAGCGCCCGGCTTTCGCGGACGACAAGCTCTGGGAGAACCTGGAGAAGAACGACGTCACGGTGACCGCCTCGCCCGTGGTCCAGGAGCGCAGCTTCCTGGTCAACCTGCTGATCTCGCTCGCCCCGATGGTCCTGCTCGTCGTCCTGTGGATCTTCATCGCCCGGCGGATGGGGTCGGGCATGGGCGGCGCGGGCGGCATGCTCGGCCGCAAGACACCCCCGAAACCGGTCGAACTCGTGCCCGGCGGCAAACGCACGACGTTCGCCGACGTGGCGGGCATCGACGAGGTCGCCGGCGAACTCAACGACGTCGTGGACTTCCTCAAGAATCCCGATGCCTACCGGAAGATGGGCGCGAAGATGCCGCGCGGAGTGCTGCTGGCCGGCCCGCCGGGGACGGGGAAGACCCTGCTCGCACGGGCGGTCGCGGGCGAGGCGGGGGTTCCCTTCTTCTCCGCCTCCGCCTCCGAGTTCATCGAGATGATCGTGGGTGTCGGCGCCTCACGGGTCCGCGAACTGTTCGCCGAGGCCCGCAAGGTGGCCCCCTCCATCATCTTCATCGACGAGATCGACACCATCGGCCGCGCGCGGGCGGGCGGCTCCGGAATGGGCGGCCACGACGAGCGCGAGCAGACCCTGAACCAGATCCTCACCGAGATGGACGGCTTCTCCGGTTCGGAGGGTGTCATCGTCACCGCCGCCACCAACCGCGCCGACATCCTGGACCCGGCGCTCACCCGCCCCGGCCGCTTCGACCGGGTCGTCAACGTCTCGCCCCCGGACCGCGCCGGCCGGGTGGCGATCCTGGAGATCCACACCCGCGAGATCCCGCTCGCCTCCGACGTGGACCTGACCCAGGTGGCCCGCACGACCCCGGGCATGACCGGAGCGGACCTCGCCAACCTCGCCAACGAGGCGGCCCTCCTCGCCGTCAAGCGCAAGCAGGACGAAGTGACGCAGGGCGACCTCTCCGAAGCGCTCGAGAAGGTCCAGCTCGGCGCCGAACGCTCCCTGGTCATGCCCTACGAGGAGCGCCGCCGCACCGCATTCCACGAGAGCGGCCACGCCCTCCTCGGTATGCTCCGGCCCGGCGCCGACCCCGTTCGCAAGATCACCATCGTCCCGCGCGGCCGCGCTCTCGGCGTCACCCTCTCGACGCCGGACACGGACCGGTACTCGTACACCGAGGACTATCTGCGCGGCCGCATCATCGGCGCCCTCGGCGGAATGGCCGCCGAACACGTCGTCTACGACGTCGTCACCACGGGCTCGGAGAACGACCTGGAACAGGTCACCAACATCGCCCGCGGCATGGTCGCCCGCTGGGGGATGAGCGAACGCGTCGGCCGGCTGTCCGCGCTGCCCGGCGACGCCCAGCAGGCCTACGGCCTCGCCGCGGCCCCGGTCACCCTGGACTCGATCGACCACGAGATGCGCCGCATCGTCGACGAGTGCTACGAGGAGGCCTGCCAGAAGCTCCGCGAGCACCGAGGACAACTGGACGCCCTCGCGGAGGCGCTCCTCGCGAACGAGACCCTGGACGAGGCGGAGGCGTACCGGATCGCCGGCGTGCCCCGCACCGTCACCAAGGAGGCCTGAACGCCTCGGACCGCGTCAGACCGTCCGGGCGATCAGATACCGGAACACGTTCGGCATCCAGACGGTCCCGTCCCGCCGCAGATGCGGATGCAGCGCCTCGGTCACCTCCTTGTCGACCTGGGCCTGGTCCGTGGCGGCGACCGCGGCGTCGAACAGCCCGGTGGAGAGCAGTCCGCGCACGGCACTCTCCAGATCGGCGTAGCCGAACGGGCAGGCCACCCGCCCCGAACCGTCCGGCCGCAGCCCGGCCCGCTGGGCGACCTCCTCCAGATCGTCCCGGCGGGCGGTGCGCGGAGCGGCCGCGCCGCGCAACGGGTCGGCCAGCTTGCCGGCCACCCGCAGCACCGCCGACGTGCTGCACCGCTCCGGCGGGCCCCATCCGACCAGCACCACGGGCGCTCCCCGTTCTGCGAGCGGCACCGCCGCCGCGAGCTGGGCCCCGAGCCCGTCGGAGTCGCCGGCCGCACAACCGATCGGCTCGAACGCGGTCACCACGTCGTACGCCGGGGCGCCCTCGACGGCCGCGGCCCCGGGAGGACCGGCCACCAGCCGGACGCCGCCGCGCGGGCGCGTTCCCCATCCGTCCGGCAACAGCCGTTCCCGCGCGAGGGCCAGCCGTTCGGGCGACCGGGACTCGACCCCCGTGACCGCGGCGCCGCGTGAGGCCGCCATCAGCAGGGCGAGCCCCGACCCGCAGCCGAGCCCGAGCAGCCGTGTCCCGGCGCCCACTTCGAGTCGCTCGTGGACGGCCTCGTAGAGCGGCACCAGCATCCGCTCCTGGATCTCGGCCCAGTCACGCGCGCGTGCACCCCGGTCGGCGCGGGGCGCCGGGCCGGCATGAGGAAGGTGCTGTCGCACGAGCGTAGGTGTCATTGAAAGTGCCCCAATCCGCCGAGAGCTGCCGCCGGGCCTCTTCCTCCGCCCCCGTGCGCGAGGCCCGCACTCCCCCCGTATGCCAGGTAACTCCGCCCTCGACGTGCCGTCCAGTGGTTGCGGGGCCCCGTTTGTACACAGGGCGCAAAGGTCGCGAGAATTCACATACCGGCAACGTGGGTCTTCACCCGGGACCGCACGGCGAAGGCAGACCGGATTTCTCCGGCGGGAGGGCCACACGGCGCACGGCATCTGCCGGACGCCCGCGACCACGCCACCCACGTCCACGCGAGGGTGTACGCCGGCTTCATGGTGGACGTCCTCGGCATCGGCGTCGTCCTTGGCCGGAAGACGGCGAGCGAGCGGTTCGCCGGGCGTTCGGCACCCGGTACCTGTCCAGGGAGGGCGAGTGGGAGCTCGTGCGGGGGATCTCCTGGGGTCCTCGACCCGCGTGCCGGGTGGCCTGATCATGTCGCACGGTGATGACACTGGGTTGCGGGTGCCGCCCCGGCTCGCACCGGTACAGGTCGTCGTCCTCGCGATCAAGGGGGAGGGCCCGGTTCCGGCCAAGGTCCGCGAGATCGCCGACCGGCTGAGGGCGGCAGGCGTACGGGGCCAGGCCGACGACCGTACGGACACCCCCTTCAGGCGCCGCGCCGTCGACGGGGAGCCGGCGGGCGTCCTCGTACGCGCCGAGGTCGGCCCCCGTGACCTGGAGAGCGGGAACCGCGATACCGGTCCGCCGCGTCCCTGGGGCAAGGAGCCCGTCGCCGTCGACGCGCCGGCGGCACTCCTTCCTGTGGTCCTCGAGGACCGGGCGCCGCTCCTGAGGCGGTCGCGCGGACGCCGTGAGTCCCGTACGTCGGACGTCCCGACGATCGGGGCGGCCGTGACGGGCGGGTGGGCGTGCGTTCCGTGGGCCGACCTCGGTGAAGAGGGCGAGCGGGAGTCGGCCGAGGACGCGGTGACCGTGCGGTGTCCGGTGGCGGTGCACGGGCCGGTGCCCGACGCCGATGGCGCACCCGGTAACGTCGCCGTCGCCGCCCGCGTCCGCCGGGCGGGCCCCGAGGGCGGCCGAAACGCCCCTTGCGCATCCGCCGGCCCCAGGTGCCCCGGCCCGCGGACACCTTCTACGCGGTGGGGCGTACGCGTGACTACGTACCGCCTTGGTAGGAGCTGTGACGCTTCTCCGCAGATCAGCGCACCCGCCCTCGTCAGGACGCATCAGTGGCAACTGACGGGTACGTGCAAATTATTTGGGATGCCCCGGAATAGGAACACAGAGGTACCCCCGCTCGTTGTCATTACGTGAGCACGACACCACCTGTTCTCGCCGCAGAGCTGGCAGGGGCGTGGGCCGACATTCAGCGGCACCACTCCGAGCTGCCCGATCTTGCCGCGCCAGAGTCCCTGATCGGAGAATCGTCGTCCGCCTGCGGACACGAACTCTCCTTCGAGCGACTGCTTCACGAAGCAGTCCACGGCATCGCCGCCGCCCGCGGAGTCCGCGACACCTCGCGCGCCGGCCGCTACCACAACCGCAGATTCCTCGCGATCGCCGAGGAGTTGGGCCTCGACCACCCCGAGGAGCCACATCCCAGCAGTGGCTTCTCGCTGGTCACGCTCAACCCCGAGGCGAAGCGCCGCTACCGCCCGACGATCGAGCGGCTCCAGCGCGCGTTGAAGGCCCACTCGGCCGCCACCGCCGCCGACACCGCCCGCTCGTTCCGCGGTCCTGCCGCCCGCCACGGCTCCTCCGGGGGAGGTGTACGGGTCAAGGCCGTCTGCGACTGCGGTCGCAACGTCCGCGTGGTCCCGTCCGTCCTTGCCCAGGCGCCGATCGTGTGCGGAGGATGCGGCAAGCCCTTCCGGATTCCGGAGGTGGTCGGGGCGGCCGCCGGCTGAGCGGCGTGACACCGGCGTCTCGTGGGTGCCGGACGCGTACGCGCGGCCCGTGAGCAGTCGCGCCTTCCCCCGCCGCCCTTCGAGCGGCGGGGGAATTCAGGAGGCACGAGTGCGCGCGGGCGAGGCCCCGGCGACGTCCGTCATGGTCCTCCCGCCGGTGCGTGCCTGACGGGCACCCGGAACGTCCGGGTGCCCGTCAGGCACGGGCCCGGTCACCTTCGGTCCGGGCGGTGCGCAGGATGTGGCAGAATGGCCAGCTGTACTCGACAGTCGCATAGGACCCCTCTCTCCTCCGGCTGACGCGTCCATCGGGCATTCGGGTACCGCAACCCCACGCGACCATCTCGCGTGCCCAACCCCGTCAAGACCAGGAGACACCACTTCCGTGGCAGTCAAGATCAAGCTGAAGCGTCTGGGCAAGATCCGTTCGCCTCACTACCGCATCGTCGTCGCCGACTCCCGTACCCGCCGTGATGGCCGGGCCATCGAGGAGATCGGTCTGTACCACCCGGTGCAGAACCCTTCGCGCATCGAGGTCGACTCGGACCGCGCGCAGTACTGGCTGGGTGTCGGCGCGCAGCCGACCGAGCCCGTGCTCGCCATCCTGAAGCTGACCGGTGACTGGCAGAAGTTCAAGGGCCTTCCGGCCCCGGCTCCGCTGCTCGTTGCCGAGCCGAAGGCCGCGCGCCCGCTGTTCGACGCCCTCGGTGGCGACGACACGGGCAAGGGTGAGGCCATCACCCAGAAGAAGAAGGCTGAGAAGAAGGACGAGGCTCCGGCCGAGTCCGAGTCGACCGAGGCCTGAGCATGCTCGAGGAGGCTCTCGAGCACCTCGTGAAGGGCATCGTCGACAACCCCGACGAAGTGCAGGTCGCCTCGCGCGACCTGCGCCGTGGACGCGTTCTCGAGGTCCGGGTACACCCCGACGACCTCGGTAAGGTGATCGGCCGCAACGGCCGCACCGCGCGCGCTCTGCGTACCGTCGTGGGCGCCATCGGCGGCCGCGGTGTCCGCGTCGACCTCGTCGACGTGGATCACGTCCGCTGATGTAACAGGCAACACCGGCTCGGGCCGGGGAGGGCTTACGAGCCGTCCCCGGCCCGTAGTCGTCTGCGAACCCGTTCGCGCGGCCACGGAACGCGTGTACCTCCACGCGAACCGGTGGGCCTCCGGGCATCCGCGGTCGTCCAGGAAGCATGGCCGTCGGCACACGACAGGAGATCAAGCACAGTGCAGCTGGTAGTCGCTCGCGTCGGCCGCGCCCACGGCATCAAGGGCGAGGTCACGGTGGAGGTCCGCACCGACGAGCCGGAGCTCAGGCTCGGGCCCGGTGCCGTCCTGCTCACCGATCCGGCCTCCACCGGACCGCTGACCATCGAGACGGGCCGCGTCCACAGCGGCCGTCTCCTGCTGCGCTTCGCGGGCGTACGGGACCGCAACGCCGCCGAGGCGCTGCGCAACACCCTGCTGATCGCCGAGGTCGACCCGGACGAGGTGCCGGAGGACCCGGACGAGTACTACGACCACCAGCTGATGGACCTGGACGTGGTCACCAAGGACGGCGCCGAGGTCGGCCGCATCACCGAGATCTCGCACCTGCCCTCCCAGGACCTCTTCGTGGTGGAGCGCCCGGACGGGACCGAGGTGCTGATTCCGTTCGTGGAGGAGATCGTCGTCGAGATCGACCTGGGGGAGCAGCGGGCCGTCATCGACCCGCCCCCGGGCCTGATCGACGACCAGGCGGAGATCGCCTCCTCCCGGGACGAGGAGAACGGCTCCACGGAGGGTGCCGCGGGGGCCGACGTCTGATGCGGCTCGACGTGGTCACGATCTTCCCCGAGTACCTGGAACCCCTGAACGTCTCGCTCGTGGGCAAGGCGCGCGCGCGTGGGCAGCTGAACGTGCACGTCCACTCGCTGCGGGAGTGGACGTACGACCGTCACAACACGGTCGACGACACCCCCTACGGTGGCGGACCCGGCATGGTCATGAAGACCGAGCCCTGGGGTGACGCCCTGGACTCCGTCCTGGCGGACGGCTACGAGACGGGCTCCCACGGGCCCGTCCTGGTGGTCCCCACCCCCAGCGGGCGCCCGTTCACCCAGGAACTCGCCGTGGAGTTGTCCGAGCGCCCCTGGCTGGTCTTCGCGCCCGCGCGCTACGAGGGCATCGACCGCCGTGTCATCGACGAGTACGCGACGCGGATGCCGGTCTACGAGGTGTCGATCGGCGACTACGTCCTCGCCGGCGGCGAGGCGGCCGTCCTGGTCGTCACCGAGGCAGTGGCCCGGCTGCTGCCGGGTGTCCTCGGCAACGCCGAGTCGCACCGGGACGACTCCTTCGCTCCCGGCGCCATGGCCAACCTCCTGGAGGGCCCGGTGTACACCAAGCCCCCGCAGTGGCGCGGCCGCGAGATCCCCGACGTGCTGGTCAGCGGCCACCATGGGAAGATCGCCCGGTGGCGCCGTGACGAGGCCCTGCGCCGCACGGCGGCGAACCGGCCCGACCTCATCGAGCGCTGTGACGCCTCCGCCTTCGACAAGAAGGACCGCGAAATGCTCTCGATCCTGGGCTGGCAGCCGGCTCCCGGCGGCCGATTTTGGCGCAGGCCCGACGCCATGGAACAATAGGCCGCTGCTCTACGTCGTCCGGCGTGCGCCCCTGCCACAGGGGGACACGACGCCCGTCCCGACGAGGCAACATCATCTTCGAACCCCTCTCCCGTTGATGACCTGTGGCATCAGCGAAGAAAGCAGACAAAATGTCTCACCTGCTCGACAACGTCGACAGCGCGTCGCTGCGCACCGACATCCCCGCGTTCCGCCCGGGTGACACCGTCAACGTCCACGTCCGCGTCATCGAGGGCAACCGCTCCCGTGTGCAGCAGTTCAAGGGCGTAGTCATCCGCCGCCAGGGCGCCGGTGTCCGCGAGACCTTCTCGGTCCGCAAGGTCTCGTTCTCCGTCGGCGTCGAGCGCACCTTCCCGGTGCACACCCCGATCGTCGAGAAGATCGAGCTCGTCACCCGCGGTGACGTCCGTCGCGCCAAGCTGTACTACCTCCGTGAGCTGCGCGGCAAGGCCGCGAAGATCAAGGAGAAGCGCGACAACTGACCCGGCACCGCCGCGGCGATCCGCCGGCGACCGAGCCAGCTTCGAGGAGTCACATGAGGGCCGGATAGCATCTGGCCTCGATGGACACCGAAGCACAGCCTGTGGAGCGCGACCGCTCCTCCCGCCCTTCCGCTTCCGAGGAGACCTCGGACACAGCGGGGCCGGAGGGCCGGTCGCTTTCTGCGTTCCCGGACCGGATCGCCGAGTGGCTCCCCGGGGGCCGGATCACCCTGACCGTGCTGGTCTGTCTGGTGTTTCTCCTGCTGGTCAGCCGCTTCGTGATGCAGCCGTTCCAGATTCCCAGCGGCTCCATGGAGTCAGGATTGAGGATCGGGGACCGCGTTCTCGTAAATAAGTTGGCGTACCGTTTCGGTTCCGAGCCGCAGCGGGGCGATGTCGTCGTGTTCGACGGCACCGGTTATTTCGGGAACGCCGACTACGTCAAACGCGTCGTCGGAGTAGGGGGAGACCACGTGGTCTGCTGCGACAAGGAGGGGAGACTCGAAGTGAACGGCCGATCGGTCGACGAGTCGACATTTCTCTACCGGGGCGACAGTCCGTCCGAGGCGCCCTTCGACATCGTCGTGCCCGAGCGGTCCCTGTTCCTTCTGGGCGATCACCGCAGTCGCTCCCGCGACTCCCGTGACCATCTGGGCTCGCCCGGCGGCGGCATGGTCCCCGTCGGTGACGTCATCGGCAGAGCCGACTGGATCGCCTGGCCCGCGGGCCACTGGACCCGGGTGACGCGACCCGCCGCCGGAGGTGCCCGTGGGTAACCGCGGACGGGCGCGCGGGGTCTCCGCCGAGGCCGCCGACAACCTTCTGCCCACCGGATCCCGCCGCGCCTCCGGAGGCGCGGCCCGGCCGAGCCGGGTCGAGCGGCGCAAGCTCGCGCGCAAGATCAAGCGGCGCAGGCGCCGGTCGGCGGTCAAGGAGATACCGCTGCTCGTCGGCGTCGCCGTGCTGATAGCCCTGGTCCTCAAGACCTTCCTGGTCCAGGCCTTCGTGATTCCGTCGGGCTCGATGGAGAACACGATCCAGATCGGTGACCGCGTCCTGGTGGACAAGTTCACCCCGTGGTTCGGATCCGAGCCCAAGCGCGGTGACGTCGTCGTCTTCAAGGACCCCGGTGGCTGGCTCACCGCGGAGGACACCAAGAAGACGGCCGACCCCGTGGGCGTTAAGCAGTTCAAACAGGGTCTGACCTTCATCGGTCTGCTGCCGTCCGACAACGAGAAGGACCTCATCAAACGGGTCGTCGGAGTCGGCGGCGACACGGTCAAGTGCTGCGACGCGCAGGGCCGGGTCACGGTGAACGGCACCCCCCTGAGCGAGCCGTACATCTACGCCGGTGACAAACCGTCGGAGTTCGCCTTCGAGGTGAAGGTGCCCGCGGGCCGGCTGTTCGTGCTCGGTGACCACCGCGGAAACTCGGCGGACTCCCGCTACCACCGCACCGACAAGTTCAGTGGCACGGTCTCCCAGGAGTCCGTCGTGGGCCGGGCGATGCTCATCGGATGGCCCATCGGTCACTGGACCCGTCTGCAGGAGCCGACCACCTTCTCGACGGTGGCCGACGCGCCTGGAGGGTCGACCTCCGCTCTGACTCTGTCGCATAGGGTGGCCCCTGCGGAACCAGACGGATTGATCCCGCTCCCGAGCCCTGCGGAACTCCCGCTCGTTATGGGAGTGGTGGGCCTGCGCCGAATACGGCGCAGGCGGCGGCACGGAGTGAGGAGTGGATGTGGGGGATGTGGCGGTCGGCGCACGGTCCGGACACGATGGTCCCGAAGGTCAGCCGGAGCGACCCGACGATGCGGCTGCCCCTGCCGTAGAGGGAGGATCGGGTTCGGGGACCGGTTCCGAGGACGCGGACGCCTCGACCGGGACCGCGGAGCGGAACCCGAAGTCGACGAAGCAGCGATCCTTCTGGAAGGAACTGCCGATCCTGATCGGCATCGCCCTGGTTCTCGCACTGCTCATCAAGACGTTCCTGGTGCAGGCGTTCTCGATTCCGTCGGACTCGATGCAGAACACCCTCCAGCAGGGTGACCGCGTCCTGGTCGACAAACTGACTCCGTGGTTCGGCTCGGAGCCGGAGCGCGGCGAGGTCGTCGTCTTCCACGACCCGGACAACTGGCTGGCGGGCGAGCCCACGGCCGACCCGAACGCCGTGCAGACGTTCCTCAGCTGGATCGGCCTGATGCCGTCCGCCGAGGAGAAGGACCTCATCAAGCGGGTCATCGGCGTCGGCGGCGACACGATCCAGTGCAAGGGCACCGGCCCGCTGATGGTCAACGGCAAGGCGCTGAACGAGGACTCCTACGTGTACGCGGGCAACACCCCGTGCAGCCAGGACGAGGACGGCGGGCAGTTCAAGGTCAAGGTCCCCAAGGGCATGATCTGGGTGATGGGCGACCACCGCCAGAACTCGCGGGACTCGCGCTACAACCAGACGGACAAGCACCACGGCATGGTGCCCGTGAACGATGTCGTCGGCCGTGCCATCGTCAAGGCCTGGCCCATCAACCGCTGGGGCACCCTTCCGGTCCCGGACACCTTCGACCAGCCCGGCCTGAACGACCAGGCGGCCGCGGCGATCACGTCGCCGGGTTCCGTGGCCCTCCTGGGCGCGGTGCCGCTCGCGCTGGTGCGACGCCGGCGCAAGGCGTCCAAGGACGACTGAGACACGTCTCGGCCTTCGGGGCCGGTCGCTGCGGATTCCCTCCGGAGCGGCCGGCCCCGCTCGTTTCCGTGGCGGACGGGCGGACGGGCGGACGGGTAGGCGGGTTGTTGCCGTCCGTCCGGCCGCCACGGGTCGCGCGGATCGGTGCCCGGCCGGTGATCGTGGTCCCGGACAGGGGCTGACCCCGGACCGTACCCCCGGGTAGGGTGCGGACCCATGGGTGGCGAGAGCGCAACACGTACGGCCCCGCGCAGCGGTGGCGCAGGCAAGGGCCCGGTGGGCAGCAAGGCCGGACAGCGGTTGTCCGGGGCCGCTGTCGCGCTGGGCCTGGTGCTGTTCCTGGTCGGATTCGGCTGGGGAGCGCTGGCCTACGTGCCGTACACCGTTCCCACGAGTTCGATGGCGCCGACGATCGACATGGGCGACCGGGTGCTGGCGCAGCGCATCGACGGGAGCGAAGTCCGCCGAGGTGACGTCGTCGTCTTCGACGACAAGACCTGGGTCACCGGCTCGTCCGTGGTCAAGCGCGTGGTCGCCGTCGGCGGTGACACGGTCGCCTGCTGCACCGAGGGCAGACTGACCGTCAACGGCAAGCAGATCGAGGAAGCGTATCTGCCCGAGGGCAGCCTCGCCGAGATCACGGACTTCCCGACGGTGAAGGTCCCGAAGGGACGGCTGTTCCTGCTCGGCGACGAGCGTCAGGGTTCCCTGGACTCCACCGCCCATCTGACGGACGCGGCCGGCGGCACCGTGGCGCGCGGCACCGTGAAGGCCCGGGTCGACGCCGTCGTCTGGCCCATGGAGGGCCTGCTCGCGCGCCCCACCGGCTTCGAGACCCTCGGCGCGCTGTCCCGGCCGGGACCGCTCCACCTGATCGTCGCCATGGTGATCGCAGGTGCCGTGCTCGTGCTGGGCGGCGCCGCGTACGGACCGATCGCCAAGCGGGCGGGCCGGTCCCGGGCGCGCACGGAGTCCGCCGGTGCCCGCTGAGGCGCCGGACCGGGGTGAGGGCCCGCACCGGGACGGGTTGCGCAAGGTCGCCCGGGTCGTGCTGCTCGACCCGCGGGACCGTGTACTCCTGCTGCACGGTCATGAACCGGACGATCCCTCCGACGACTGGTGGTTCACGCCGGGCGGCGGCCTGGAGGGCGACGAGACGAGGGAACAGGCCGCTCTGCGGGAACTCGTGGAGGAGACCGGCGTCACCGAGGTCGAACTGGGCCCGGTGCTGTGGCGGCGGACCTGCTCGTTCCCGTTCGCGGGGCGGCGCTGGGACCAGGACGAGTGGTACTTCCTGGCCCGTACGACCCAGACGGTCACGGCGCCCACGGCCCTGACCGACCTGGAGCGCCGCAGCGTCGCCGGAGCGCGCTGGTGGACGTGCCGGGAACTGACCGAGGCACATGAGACGGTGTATCCGACCAAGCTCGCCGAGTTGCTGCGCAGGGTGCTCGACGAGGGTCCTCCGGCCACACCCGAAGTCCTCGACACGGAAATCGTCTAGGGGCTCTCGGGGCTGGCGCACAATAGGGGGACGCACGGCTGAAGGGGAACATGCCATGAGCGCCGAGGACCTCGAGAAGTACGAGACCGAGATGGAGCTGAAGCTCTATCGGGAGTATCGCGATGTCGTCGGTCTGTTCAAATATGTGATCGAGACCGAACGGCGCTTCTACCTCACCAATGACTACGAGATGCAGGTGCACTCGGTCCAGGGTGAGGTGTTTTTCGAGGTGTCCATGGCGGATGCCTGGGTGTGGGACATGTATCGCCCCGCCCGCTTCGTGAAGCAGGTACGCGTCCTCACGTTCAAGGACGTGAACATCGAGGAGCTGAACAAGAACGACCTGGAGCTGCCGGGCGGCTGAGTCCCGGACGGCTGACCGAGTCGCGGACGGCCGGTCCACGGTGGACGGCCGGGGGCCGCCGGTCCGGTGCCGACGGTCCCGGGGGAAGCCGGGACCGCCGGGATCCGGGGCCGGCGGCCTCCGTCGTCCCCCGGCGGCGGGCGGTGGTCGTGCCGTGGCTCGCACGGGTGACGGGGATCTCCACAGTCACCCGCTCGTCCACCAAGATCCAACAGCTGGGTGACGGGGCCTCAGTGTCGGTGCCGGAGGTGGTGCCGACATGAAGACATCCGAGGCACGCAAGGCGCTGGGCGCCTACGGCGAGGACCTGGCCGCACGACGGCTGACCGAGACCGGCATGACGGTCCTGGCGCGCAACTGGCGCAGTGGCAGGACCGGCGAGATCGACATCGTGGCCCGGGACGGCGACGCGCTCGTCGTCTGCGAGGTCAAGACCCGCAGGACCGGCGCGTTCCAGCACCCGATGGCGGCCGTCGCGCCGGCGAAGGCCCGACGCCTGCGCGGCCTGGCCGAACGCTGGCTCGAGGAACACGGCGGAGCCCCGCCGGGCGGCGTCCGGATCGACCTGATCGGCGTCGTCCTGCCCGAGCGAGGCGCGCCCGTGGTCGAGCACGCGCGGGGGGTGGCCTGATGGGGTTCGCGCGTACGTGCTCGGTGGCACTGGTGGGCGTGGAGGGCGTCGTCGTCGAGGTCCAGGCGGACCTGGAGCCGGGCATCGCGGCCTTCACGCTGGTCGGGCTCCCCGACAAGAGCCTGACGGAGAGTCGGGACCGGGTCAGGGCCGCGATGGTCAACTCCGGTGCGGCCTGGCCCCAGAAGAAGCTGACGGTGGGGCTGAGCCCGGCCTCGGTGCCCAAGAGCGGTTCGGGTTTCGACCTCGCCGTCGCCTGCGCGGTGCTGGGCGCCTCCGAGCGGCTCGATCCCCGCGTGCTCTGCGACATCGTGATGATCGGGGAGCTGGGACTCGACGGCAGGGTGCGGCCGGTCCGGGGCATCCTGCCGGCCGTCCTCGCCGCGGCGGCCGCCGGGTATGAACAGGTGGTGGTGCCGGAGTGCGCGGCGGCCGAGGCCTCGCTGGTGCCGGGGGTCTCCGTGCTCGGGATCCGCAGCCTGCGCCAGCTGATCGCGGTCCTCGCGGACGAACCGGTGCCCGAGGAGGACCCGGCCGAGCAGGGCCGCCCGGACCCGCTGCTGGCCGGCCTGCGCATGCCCGGTACGGGCGAGGCCACCGGACTGTGCGCCGGTGCCGTGCCCGAACGCGACCGGGACGATCTCGGTGACGTCGTCGGCCAGATGTCGGCCCGTACCGCGATGGAGGTGGCGGCGGCCGGGGGGCACCACGTATTCCTCCAAGGACCCCCGGGCGCGGGAAAGACGATGCTGGCCGAGCGGATGCCGTCGCTCATGCCGCGTCTGTCCCGGCAGGAATCCCTGGAGGTGACGGCGATCCACTCCGTCGCCGGCCTGCTGCCACCCGGCAAACCGATGGTGGACGTCGCTCCCTACTGCGCACCCCACCACTCCGCGACCATGCAGTCGCTCGTCGGCGGGGGCAAGGGCCTCGCACGGCCCGGCGCGGTGTCCCTCTCACACCGTGGTGTCCTCTTCCTGGACGAGGCGCCGGAATTCAGTGGATTCGTTCTGGATGCCTTGCGACAACCGCTCGAAGCGGGGCACGTGGTGATCGCGCGCAGCGCCGGAGTCGTACGGTTCCCCGCGAAATTCCTGCTGGTGCTGGCCGCCAACCCCTGCCCCTGCGGGCGTTTCAGCACGACGAACGACTTCTGCGAGTGTCCGCCGTCCGCCATCCGCCGCTACCAGGCGAGGCTCTCCGGACCGCTGCTCGACCGGATCGACCTACGGGTCGAGGTCGAACCCGTCACCCGGGCCGAACTCACCGCACGCGGTGCTCGGGGCGAGTCGACGAGAACGGTCGCGGACCGGGTGAGCGCCGCCCGCGAGCGGGCCGCCGCCCGTCTGGCGGGAACCCCCTGGCTCACCAACGGCGAGGTGCCCGGCCGCGAGCTGCGCGGCCGCTGGCAGGCCCGGTCCGGCGCGATGGACGAGGCCGAGCGGAGCCTGGAGCGCGGGCTGCTGACGGCCCGTGGGCTGGACCGGGTGCTCCGCGTCGCGTGGACGGTCGCGGACCTGGCGGGACACGACAGGCCGGACGCCGGGGACGTCGCGCTGGCACTCCAGTTGCGCACCGGCATCCCGCGCGGGGTGCCGATGGCGATCGGCTCGCCGGCATGACGGACGACGAGCGCACGGCCCGCGTCACGCTCTCCAGGGTGGTGGAACCGGGCGACGAGGTCTGCGGACGCTGGATTCGAGAGGTCGGGGCCGTGGCGGCCGTCCGCTGGCTGTACGGCCACGAGGGGCAGCCGCGAGGCATGACCGACAGGCGATGGGCCGGGCTGCGGGCCCGGGCCGGTCGGGCGGATCCGGAGCGGGACCTCGCCCTCGCGCGGGACGCGGGGGTGCGGTTCGTCTGCCCCGGTGGAGTCGAGTGGCCGGCCCAGCTCGACGATCTGGGGGACGCCCGGCCGGTCGGACTGTGGGTGCGGGGCAGGGTGTCCCTGCGGATGTGGGCGCTGCGCTCCGTCGCCCTCGTCGGCGCCCGGGCCTGCACCGAGTACGGCGCGCACATGGCGGCCACCCTCGCCGCCGGGCTCGCGGAGCGGGGCTGGGTCGTGGTCTCCGGCGGCGCGTACGGGATCGACGGCGCCGCGCACCGGGGCGCCCTCGGGGCGGGCGGCGCCACCGTCGCCGTGCTTGCCTGCGGTGTCGACCGGCCCTATCCGCGCGGACACACCCAGCTGATCACGAGGATCGCGGAACAGGGACTCGTGGTGGGGGAATTGCCGCCGGGCGAGCACCCGACGCCGAGCAGATTCATCCTTCGCAACCGGGTCGTCGCCGCGCTCACCCGGGGGACCGTCGTCGTCGAGGCGGCATACCGCAGCGGAGCTCTCGTCACGGCCCGCGCGGCACAGCGTCTGGGCCGGTTCACGATGGGCGTCCCGGGACCCGCCACCAGCGGACTGTCGGCCGGGGTGCACGAACTGCTCCGGGGTGAGGCCGTCCTGGTCTCCGACGCGGCGGAGGTCGTCGAACTGATCGGTGACATGGGTGAGCTGGCACCGGACCGGCGCGGCCCCGTTCTGCCGCGCGACCTGCTGCACCCGGCCGCGGGGCGCGTCCTGGCCGCCCTGCCCGCCGGGGGCTGCGCGGCGGGTGAGGAGATCGCCCGGAGAGCGGCGACCACCACGGACGACGCGGTCGGGAGACTGTACGAACTCCGAGCACTTGGTTTCGTCGAACGACACGGCGACGGCTGGAAGTTGACACGCCAGGCGATGACCTCCGTCCGCGGAGATCGGGAGCGCTGCTGACCGAGCGTGTTCGGCCGTCCGGGGGAACGCCGACACCCTTGGGAATACCAGCACTTGGCGACTCCCGGCGGTCACGCAGGGCAACCGGCGCGACTCCGGGGGGCGCCCCGGGGAAAGGTTTCGCGTGCGGGTGACAGCCCGCCCTTCGCACACTGCGACAGCCCAGTCACGCTACGCTCACAAGAATCCGAAGCAGGCACGCGATCTCGGCATGGCGCCGACAGGACGACCAGGCACTCACGGTTCACGGCAGAACGGCACAAGGCGACGAATGCCCCAGCACACCTCCGGGTCCGACCGGACGGCGATTCCGCCAGCCGCCCGCGACGGCGGCAGCGTGCGCCCGCCCGCGCCCTCGACGCTCGACGAGCTGTGGCGGTCGTACAAGTCGACCGGTGACGAGCGGTTGCGCGAGCAGCTGATCCTGCACTACTCACCCTTGGTGAAGTACGTCGCGGGCCGGGTCAGCGTGGGGCTGCCGGCCAATGTCGAACAGGCGGACTTCGTCTCGTCGGGAGTCTTCGGGCTGATCGACGCGATCGAGAAGTTCGACATCGAGCGGGAGATCAAGTTCGAGACGTACGCGATCACCCGCATCCGCGGCGCGATGATCGACGAACTGCGGGCGCTGGACTGGATCCCACGGTCGGTGCGGCAGAAGGCGCGCAACGTGGAGCGCGCCTACGCGACGCTGGAGGCAAGGCTGCGGCGTACCCCCTCGGAGGGCGAGGTCGCCGCCGAGATGGGCATCGCCGTGGAGGAACTCCACGCGGTGTTCAGCCAGTTGTCGCTGGCCAACGTGGTCGCGCTGGAGGAACTCCTGCACGCCGGCGGCGAGGGCGGCGACCGGCTGAGCCTGATGGACACGCTGGAGGACACCGCCGCCGACAATCCGGTCGAGGTTGCCGAGGACCGGGAGCTGAGACGGCTGCTGGCCCGGGCGATCAACACGTTGCCCGACCGGGAGAAGACCGTGGTCACGCTCTACTACTACGAAGGGCTCACCCTCGCCGAGATCGGCAACGTGCTCGGGGTGACCGAGAGCCGGGTGAGTCAGATCCACACCAAGTCGGTGCTGCAGCTGCGCGCCAAGCTGGCCAGCTTCGGGCGCTGACCGGGCGGTCCGTGGCACCGGGCCCCGCCACGGTGTCACCGCCGCGCTGGCCGGCGCCACCGAGGTCGGCTCGGCGGAGTGACTCCCTTCCGCGGCGGTGCGTCCGTACAGTGGTTGACGTGCCAAGGATTCGAGCGGCCTCCGTGGCCGAGCACCGGTCGATGCAGCGAGCCGCCCTGCTGGACGCGGCGCGGTCCCTGTTGTCCGAGGGCGGGACGGAGGCGCTGACCTTTCCGGCGCTCGCCGAGCGGACCGGGCTCGCGCGTTCCTCCGTGTACGAGTACTTCCGGTCGAGGGCGGCCGTCGTGGAGGAACTGTGCGAGGTCGACTTCCCCGTCTGGGCGGCCGAGGTCTCCGCCGCGATGGCCGCGGCGGACGGCCCCGAGGGGAAGGTCGAGGCGTACGTACGGCAGCAGCTGGCCCTGGTCGGCGACCGGCGCCACCGGGCCGTGGTCGCCATCTCCGCCAGCGAACTCGACGCGGGTGCCCGGGAGAAGATCCGCGCCGCGCACGGCGGGCTGGTCACCATGATCGGTGAGGCGCTCGGCGCGATGGGCCACACCGAGCCGCGGCTGGCCGCGATGCTCCTGCAGGGCGTGGTCGACGCCGCGGTGCGGCGCATCGAGCTGGGTGCCGCCGAGGATCCCCCCGCGATCACGGAGGCGGCCGTCGCGATGGCCCTGCGAGGCGTTCGCGGCTGAGCCGGTTCCATCGAGCCGGAGCCAACCGGCCACCAGCCTTGTGGCCCCTTGGCCCCTTGGCTCTTCGGCCCTGTCGTCCTGGAGTCTGTTGCTCTCCCGGGTCCCGGCCCGAGCGTCCCGGCCCGTGGTTCCGGTTTCCAGGGCGGGGTCAGGGGAGTGCGCCCCTTCCGCTGAGCGGCAGCAGGCGGGAGGGGCCCCTGCTCAGGAGCCACGGCGGGAGCAGGGGCAGCGGGTTCAGGTAGGTCCCGCCCCTGAGCAGTCCCCAGTGCAGGCAGGAAGCCGAACCGCAGTGGCCGACCGGCGCCTCCAGGGTGCCCAGCACTCCGCCCGCGAGGACCTCGTCGCCCTTGCGCACCGATGCCCGCACGGGACCGTACGTCGTCCGCAGCGGGGGTGCTCCCGTACCCGACAGCTCCACCGAGACGACCCCGCGGCCCGCGACCCGGCCCGCGAACGACACCCGGCCGGGTGCCACGGAGCGGACCGGGGCGCCGGGGACGGCCGCGAGGTCGACGCCACGATGTCCGCGGGAGTAGGCCGTCGCCGGAGGTTCCCAGCCCCGTACGACGGAAGGACGGACGCCCACGGGCCAGGTGCGGGCGAGTGCCGGGA
This sequence comes from Streptomyces sp. NPDC002580, assembly GCF_042889485.1. NCBI lineage: Bacteria > Bacillati > Actinomycetota > Actinomycetes > Kitasatosporales > Streptomycetaceae > Streptomyces > Streptomyces sp. NPDC002580. The sequence continues at coordinate 214,706 of NZ_JBIAQZ010000012.1, forward strand.
CGAGGGGATCGGCCGCCGGTGGAGCGGTCGGATCGCTCGCCGGCGGTTCGGGCGGATCGGCCGAGGGCGCGGCAGGCGGGCCGGGGGACGGAGGGACAGGCGGCACGGGTGGGCCGGGCGATGGCGGAGGGGTCCGGCCGGGTGACGGCCGGGCGGGGTCGGACGATGCGGGGCCGGCCGGGTCGGTCCGGGCGGCCCCGGGCCCGATGGCGGGGCCCGCTCCGGGTGGACGAGCAGGTCCGGCTTCCGGTGCAGCCGCAAGGACGAGTGCTGCCGCAGCCGCTGCCGAGGACGGGGGCGCGAGGCCGCTTCCCCAGGACGGGGCCGGGGCGGCCGGGTGGGCCAGGGCCGAGGGGATCAGGGCGCCCAGGGCCGTCAGGACGGTCAGCGTCAGACCCGGCAGGGGGCACGGCCACGTACGGACACAACGGTTCATTCGCATGCGAGAACCGTCCCGCGTCGAACGGATCACGGCCGGGATCTGTGGAGTACCGGCCGGTTGTGGACAGCGGCGTCACCCGGCCCCTCTCGGGTCCCGTACACTTCTGATGGCGATCCGGGTCACCGGGTCGACTTCGCACGCCCCGGCATCTGGTCCTCACGAACCGGTGTCAGCGCCTCTCGGTCCTTTGTGGCAAGGCGCATCGCGGGCGTCAGGAGCGAGTGCCGTCCGGCACACGCGGTACAACCGAGAAACCGAGGAGAACGGCCATGGCCGTCGTCACGATGCGGGAGCTGCTGGAAAGCGGCGTCCACTTCGGTCACCAGACCCGTCGTTGGAACCCGAAGATGAAGCGCTTCATCTTCACGGAGCGCAACGGCATCTACATCATCGACCTGCTCCAGTCGCTGTCGTACATCGACCGCGCCTACGAGTTCGTCAAGGAGACCGTCGCCCACGGCGGCACGGTCATGTTCGTCGGCACGAAGAAGCAGGCGCAGGAGGCCATCGCCGAGCAGGCCACCCGCGTCGGCATGCCTTACGTCAACCAGCGCTGGCTGGGCGGCATGCTCACCAACTTCTCCACCGTCTACAAGCGTCTGCAGCGCCTCAAGGAGCTCGAGCAGATCGACTTCGAGGACGTCGCGGCCTCCGGTCTCACCAAGAAGGAGCTTCTCGTGCTGTCGCGCGAGAAGGCCAAGCTGGAGAAGACCCTCGGTGGTATCCGCGAGATGCAGAAGGTGCCCAGCGCCGTCTGGATCGTGGACACCAAGAAGGAGCACATCGCGGTCGGCGAGGCCCGGAAGCTCAACATCCCGGTCGTCGCCATCCTCGACACCAACTGTGACCCCGACGAGGTCGACTACAAGATCCCGGGCAACGACGACGCGATCCGCTCCGTCACCCTGCTCACCCGCGTGATCGCCGACGCCGTCGCCGAGGGACTCATCTCCCGCTCCGGCGCCGGCAAGGCCGCGGGTGACAAGGCCGCGGGCGAGCCGCTCGCCGCGTGGGAGCGTGACCTGCTCGAGGGCGAGAAGAAGGCCGACGACGCCGAGGTGCAGACCTCCGCCGAGACGGAGAAGGTCGCCGACGCCGAGCAGGCCGAGGTTCCGGCCGCCGAGGCCGAGGTCGCCGAGGCGCCTGCCGCCGAGGCCCCCGCCGCCGAGGCCGAGCAGGCCTGACCCCTCACCCCTTCGGGTTTGTGAACGGCGGGGGCCCCAAAGCCCCCGCCGTTCGTCCCGTAGATCTTCAGACTTCGAGAGAGACTCCAGGAATCATGGCGAACTACACCGCCGCTGACGTCAAGAAGCTCCGTGAGCTCACCGGCGCCGGCATGATGGACTGCAAGAAGGCGCTGGACGAGGCCGACGGCAACGTCGACAAGGCCGTCGAGGCGCTGCGGATCAAGGGCCAGAAGGGCGTCGCCAAGCGCGAGGGCCGCTCCGCCGAGAACGGCGCCGTGGTCTCCATCATCGCTGACGACAACACCTCCGGTGTCCTGGTCGAGCTGAAGTGCGAGACGGACTTCGTCGCCAAGGGTGAGAAGTTCCAGGCCGTCGCCAACGAGATCGCCCAGCACGTCGTCAAGACGTCCCCGGCGGACATCGCGGCGCTCCTCGGCTCCGAGATCGAGCCCGGCAAGACGGTTCAGGCGTTCGTCGACGAGGCCAACGCCAACCTGGGCGAGAAGATCGTCCTGGACCGCTTCGCCCAGTTCTCCGGCGCCTTCGTGGCTTCGTACATGCACCGCACCATGCCCGACCTGCCCCCGCAGATCGGTGTTCTGGTCGAGCTGGACAAGGCCGACGCCGACCTCGCCAAGGGCATCGCGCAGCACATCGCCGCCTTCGCGCCGAAGTACCTCTCCAAGGAGGACGTTCCGGCCGAGGTCGTCGAGACCGAGCGTCGCGTCGCCGAGGAGACCACCCGCGCCGAGGGCAAGCCCGAGGCCGCCCTCCCGAAGATCGTCGAGGGTCGCGTCAACGGCTTCTTCAAGGAGGCCACTCTCCTCGGCCAGCCGTACGCGCTCGACAACAAGAAGTCCGTCCAGAAGGTTCTGGACGAGGCCGGTGTCACCCTGAAGCGCTTCTCGCGCATCAAGGTCGGCATCTGAGTCCGTACCGCGATCGACGCTCGGCCCCTATAGGGTCGACAGCAGTCGTCCGCGTGCGCCGGCATCCACGTGTGTGTGCCGGACGACAGCAGATCTGACGAGGAGGCCATTGCCGAGCATGGGATGCGAACAACACCCCACCGGCAGTGGCCTTCTTCGTATGTGCGACACGTAAAGAGGCGAGATCTCCATGACCACCACCCAGGCCGACAAGGGCGAGAAGAGCGACGACGGCAAAGGCGCGGGGCGCTTTCTGCTGAAGCTTTCCGGCGAGGCGTTCGCCGGTGGCGGCGGACTGGGCGTCGACCCCGACGTGGTGCACAAGATCGCCCGCGAGATCGCGGCCGTCGTGCGCGGCGGTGCCCAGATCGCCGTCGTCATCGGCGGCGGCAACTTCTTCCGCGGTGCCGAACTCCAGCAGCGCGGCATGGACCGCGCCCGCTCCGACTACATGGGCATGCTCGGCACGGTCATGAACTGCCTCGCTCTCCAGGACTTCCTGGAGAAGGAGGGCATCGACAGCCGTGTCCAGACCGCCATCACCATGGGGCAGGTCGCGGAGCCGTACATCCCGCTGCGCGGCGTACGGCACCTGGAGAAGGGCCGTGTGGTCATCTTCGGCGCCGGCATGGGCATGCCGTATTTCTCGACCGACACCACCGCCGCCCAGCGGGCCCTGGAGATCGACGCCGAGGCACTCCTCATGGGCAAGAACGGTGTGGACGGTGTCTACGACTCCGACCCGAAGACCAACCCCGGAGCGGTCAAGTTCGACTCGCTCGGCTACGGCGAGGTCATCACCCGGGACCTCAAGGTCGCGGACATGACCGCCATCACGCTGTGCCGGGACAACAAGCTGCCGATCCTGGTCTTCGAACTCCTGGCGGAGGGCAATATCGCGCGAGCGGTCAAGGGTGAGAAGATCGGCACACTCGTGGGTGACGAGAGCGGCCGGGCCTGACGGGCGAGGCTTCGGACCGGGTACGAGTCCCGGTCCGGGACGGACCCCGACCGGGGGATGGACAATGCCCTGCCGGTCCGGAACCGTGCAGTAATAAGACGCGACGCAGCCGGCCGCCGGCCCCGACGGGGAATCGGCAGCCGGGCCTACTCAAGACACGCAGGAGCAAGTGGTGATCGAAGAGACCCTCCTCGAGGCCGAGGAGAAGATGGAGAAGGCCGTCGTGGTCGCCAAGGAGGACTTCGCCGCGATCCGCACAGGCCGTGCGCACCCGGCGATGTTCAACAAGATCGTGGCCGACTACTACGGCGCGTTGACGCCGATCAACCAGTTGGCCTCGTTCTCCGTGCCGGAGCCGCGCATGGCCGTGGTGACCCCGTTCGACAAGAGCGCGCTGCGCAACATCGAGCAGGCGATCCGCGATTCCGACCTGGGCGTCAACCCCAGCAACGACGGCAACATCATCCGTGTGACGTTCCCCGAGCTCACGGAAGAGCGCCGCAAGGACTACATCAAGGTCGCGCGGACCAAGGGCGAGGACGCCAAGGTCTCGATCCGCGCCGTGCGCCGCAAGGCGAAGGACGCCCTCGACAAGCTCGTCAAGGACAAGGAGTCCGGCGAGGACGAGGTCCGCCGTGCGGAGAAGGAACTCGACGACACCACGGCGAAGTACGTCGCCCAGGTGGACGAGCTCCTGAAGCACAAGGAAGCGGAGCTGCTCGAGGTCTGATGAACGACTCTTCCTGGGGGGCGCCGCCACAAGCCGGGTACTGGGGGCCGTCCGAGCAGGGGCCTGTCCAGGGGGCAGCCCCGGCGGGTCCCACGTACGATGCGCATGACGCGCAGCACACTCGGCCCATGCCCACCGTGCCCGACGTACCCGCACATGGCGGAGACCAGGATGACGACGCGGGGACCGCTCGGCCGAGCGGTCCCCCGGTCCGTGACGAGACACCGATGACGGCGCCCTACGGGCATCCGTCGCACAACCCGCAGGAGCCCATGCCCAGCGCCGCCCCCCAGCCCGCACCCGCACCTCAGAAGAAGAGTGCGGGACGCGACCTGGGCGCGGCCATAGGAGTGGGCGTCGGGCTCGGTGCCGTGATCGTCGCGTCGTTGTTCGTCGTCAAGGCCGTCTTCGTCGGAGTGATCGCGGTAGCCGTGGTGGTGGGGCTCTGGGAGCTCACCTCGCGGCTGGAGGAGCGCAAGGGCATCAAGGCGCCCCTCGTGCCGCTGGCACTCGGTGGGGCCGCCATGGTGGTCTCCGGGTACGTGCGCGGTGCCGAGGGTGCCTGGGTGGCCATGGCGCTGACCGCGCTCGCCGTCCTGGTCTGGCGGATGACCGAACCGCCCGAGGGTTACCTCAAGGACGTCACGGCGGGGGTCTTCGCGGCCTTCTACGTGCCGTTCCTGGCGACCTTCGTGGCCATGATGCTCACCGCCGACGACGGCCCGCGTCGCGTGCTGACCTTCCTGCTCCTGACGGTCGTCAGCGACACGGGTGCGTACGCCGTCGGCTGGCGCTTCGGCAAGCACAAGCTGGCCCCGCGGATCAGCCCCGGAAAGACCCGTGAGGGCCTGTTCGGAGCGGTCACCTTCGCGATGGCGGCGGGTGCGCTGTGCATGCAGTACCTGATCGACGACGGCACCTGGTGGCAGGGTCTGATCCTCGGTCTCGCGGTCGCGGTCAGCGCCACGCTCGGTGACCTCGGCGAGTCGATGATCAAGCGGGATCTCGGCATCAAGGACATGGGCACCCTGCTGCCGGGCCACGGCGGCATCATGGACCGTCTGGACTCCTTGCTCCCGACTGCTCCGGTGGTCTGGCTGCTGCTGGTGCTCTTCGTCGGCTCCGGCTGAGCCTTCGCCGGATCCGACGATCGGCCGTCGCGCGCGGTCGTCCGTTCCGCACACGTCCACGACACCACCCCTTCAGGTCACCTGATCACCACACCGTGATCCGTGTGACCGGGAGGGGTGGTGTCGTATTCGTGCGGCCGGCCGTCCTGCCACCGGACCCAGCGAGGGTCGTCCAGGAGCTCCGAGGCGTCCGGCAGGCCCGCCCGGCGCAGGAACTCGACCAGATCGGTGTCGCTGTGGGCGACACCGGCGTTCCGGGCCCGGATGGTCACCCGGCGCCCGCCCGCTCCCGTCGCGCGGTGGACGACTACGGGTGCGCCCGATCCGTCCTCGGGCTGTGCGCGTTCATGATTCACAGGACTCCCAGATCTGTGCCGGGGCGGCATCGGAGCAGCCACGCGCGGACGCTGCGCGGATGCTCCGGACGTGACACTTCTTCGTACGCGCGTTCGATTCTAGGGCTTGGCGTGAGTTTGCGTCAGCATCCTGCTCGTGGCTCGTGGCTCGTGGCTTGTGTCCGCGGCTGTGGCTGCGGCCCCGTCCTTGCCCTGCCCGGGTCCGTGGGGGCGTTCCCGGGGCCCGTGACCGCTCCGGGGTGCTGTTCGGGGTGGCGGCCGTTCGGCGGTGCCAGTTTGGAGGTGTCGGTCCGTCGTGGTCGGCGGTGGTCCGGGCGGGATCCTCGGCGAGGGTTCCTGGTGGCGGGTCCTCGGGCGGCGCCCGCCTGCAAGGCGGCAGACGCGGCAGGGGAGACGCAGGTCACATGGGTGCGTGTCACATCGTGCGGGGTCCGTTCCGTCGAAGAGGTGTAACCACGAACGACGACACAGGGAGCGCACCATGGAAGCTCGGTTGAACCTCTTCGCCAGCCAGGTCGCGGCCAAGTTCAGCAAGCACCTCGCTGCCGCGGGCAAGGCGCTCGCCGACTCGACCGTGCCGGCCGCCACGCAGGAACTGGTGAAGCTTCGCGCCAGCCAGATCAACGGCTGCGGTTTCTGCACGGACATGCACACCAAGGACGCCATCGCGGCGGGTGAGACGTCGGTACGCCTCAACCTGGTCGCCGCCTGGCGGGAGGCCACGGTGTTCACCGACGCCGAGCGAGCCGCCCTGGAGCTGACGGAGCAGGGCACCCGCATCGCCGACGCCGCGGGCGGTGTCACGGACGAGTGCTGGGCGAACGCCGCCAAGTACTACGACGAGGAGCAGCTCGCCGCCCTGGTGTGCTGCATCGCCCTCATCAACGCCTTCAACCGCGGGAACGTCATGGTCCAGCAGCCGGCGGGCGGCTACCAGCCCGGCCAGTTCGCGTAGGAAACGCCCGGCCGGGACCGCCGGTGTCGCGACGGCGGCGCCGGGGTCCGGCCGGGCATGTCGGGGTCCGGCCGGCGCACGTCGTGCTGCGCTGCGGCGAGCCCGCCGACGAGGTGGTGACGGAGCGCATCGATCTGTGAGCGTGTCCGGGGCGGACTGTGACCGATGGGCCGTCTCTGGACCGTGGCATGTTGACCAACGGTGACGAGGGGCATCGGAGGGTGACAAGGCGCTCGCCCATCTGACCTGGGCGGGGCCAAACGATCTGCGACCCTGGAAGGGTTATGCGGAAGCCCGGAGAACTCATAGTGATCTCGTGACAACGGCCCATACCTGCATGTTTGTCGCAGGTAGGGGCCGTTCTGGGAAACTGGGCCGTCTCTGGGCCGTCAATCCAGCGTGATGTCACAGAAGACGCCAGCAGCTGCGCTGACGTGGGGGCCAAACGGTGCACCGACGGCAGCGCAGATGATCGTACCTGCGAGACCGGCGTTCACCCCTTCTTTGACCGCCCCCTTGTCGCAACCCCACCCAAGGGCGGGGTTGCAAGGCAAACCGCTGCCGTGCTCGCGGGTTTTTCCTGCCTCGAACCAGCGCTTCAGGGCGGCCCTTGACTTCGCGCCGAACATTCCGTTCGGCGTGACTGAGACGTATCGGCGCTGGAACGTCTGGACGAGGGCTTGGGTCTGCTTTCCGTACACCCCATCAATCTCAATGGCGGTGGCCTTGGTCCCTACAGCCCAGTTCATCCATGTCTGCAAGCTGGTGATGCATGTCCCGACGGTGCCGAGATACATCACGCCGCACTCGCTCATCTCCAGCGAGATTCGACTCTGTTGCGGAGACGGTACGCCTGTGTCGGCGCTGGCCGGTGCGGCTGCGGTTCCCGTGAACGCGCCGGCAGCCAACAGCATGCCTGCGACACCAATGGCTGGCCCTCGTCGCGTTCGCGACAAGCCCCGGGGTTCTCGTTTCACGGCTTGCTCCCCCTCGTGCATGCTCAGCTGTTCGGCCGATGGAGCCTGATCGGAAGAATCTCCCACAAGGAGGGCGACTTGGTGAGGGCACGTAGCGTGCCGTTAGAAGCGCGATGCATTTAGTGCGCACACCAATGCGCCCTCATGGCGAGACGCCAGTACTACTGATGACTGCCAAGGCCGAATCCACCGCGCGCCGCGTACGTTCGGGTCTGATGCAGGGTTGGGTGACAGGTTGGGTCACGCGGTCTGGAGGGCCGGTCTGATGAGTGACGACCATCGCACGAGCACGGCCACGGTCAAGACGATGCCCCCGGCGGGGGCGTTCCGACTCCGGGACGGAGGGGCGCCGCTGGCGAGTGCCGGCCGAGCGTGGCGTGCGCGGGGAGCTCCCATCCCGTCCACCGCCGACCCAGGCAGAGCCGAGCAGCCGCGGCCCAGGGCGTCAAGGTCGTTCGTGCAGGTGGCGCGCTCCACCTTGACGCCCTGAACCACGCCCGCTCCACGGTGTGTGGGTCGACGGCGGACGGGACGGGAGCTGGGGTGAGTGGTGGGTGCGGATAACGGGAGAGTGCAGCTCAGAAGATCCTCAAGCTTTGCGCCTTGAGTGACCAAAAGACCATGAGACATGGCATGGTCACCCCACATACGGCCACGAGTTCGAGTTCAAAAGCGACTGCGGTCGATCAGCGAGGGAGACGCACATGTTCAGCATGATGCCTTTGGGTGCCCAGATCGCCATAGTGGTCACGCTCTTCGCCGTCTTGGGTCTGACTCTCACTGCGGTTCGCTGGTTCAAAGCACGGAACCGGTAGGACTGGGCCGTCGAAGGGTGCTCAACGACGACCAACGCTGACAATCACCGACAGCTAAGTCGCAGGTCGCAGCGTTGATCGATAACAGGTCCGCAGGTCAGAGATCCGGCCCTTCACTTCTCAAGTTACTTAGTCAGGGGCCGTTCACCTGCGGTGGGTGTGGGATTTGAACCCACGGTGACTCGTGCCACGACGGTTTTCAAGACTGCCCGCCGATAGCAGTCAGTGGCGCAGACCGTACCTGTTGCTCTGGCCCTAGTGATGGGTTTCGTACAGCAGCGAAGTACAGCAACCACGGCGGCCACGGCCGACCGACAGAGGCCTCAGGGACCCGCTCAACCGCCACAGCAACCATCAGCAGCCGCCGTGCCCATAGTTCGCATCGAGGGGCGCGGCGTGGGCGAGAACGTGGTCCGCCGTGCTCAGGAACTGCTCATCTCCCAGGGCGTGCTGGAGGGCCGAGCCGGATCGGGCACATACGTCGCCGAACCCCGGAAGCGGGTGCGGGTGGTCCGTTCATCGGCGCATGAGCAGCCCCAAGGGTCCCCGTTCCGCGCGGACATGAAGGCTCTGGGCAGACAGGGCGAATGGGAGAGCCGGACCGACGCCAAGGTGCCGGCTCCGGCGGAGATCGCAGCCAGACTCGGCGTCGTCGAGGGCGAGCTGTGCGTGCGGACGGTGTACGAGTTCCTCGCCGACGGCAAGCCGGTGCAACTGGCGACGAGTTGGGAGCCGTACTACCTCATGGCCGGCACGCTCATCGTCCTCCCCGAGGGAGGGCCTCACGCGGGTGCCGGGGTCGTGAACCGGATGGCTGCCATCGGTGTCACCGTCAGCCATGCCGTGGAGCAGCCGGAGCCGCGGCAGGCGAGCGCCGAGGAGGCGTCCCTGCTCGGCATTCAGAAGGCCGCGCTCGTCACGCACATCCGGCGGACGTACTACAGCGATCAGGGGCGCCCCGTGGAGACGGCGGACATCGTCGTGCCCGCCGCGCACTGCGAGATCGTCTACGAGATCCCCATCAAGCGGTAACCCACCTCAGCTCCCCAGGTCCGGCCATCCATCCTTGTTGGAGTAGCTCTCGAAGCAGTACCGGGTCGGACGGTCCCACTCCTTCCCGGTGGCGAGTTCGTACGCCTGATCCGGCACGTACAGCAGCCACTCCCCGTCAAACTCGGTGGAGGTGTACGGGGCAAACTTGTCGACGTCGAAAAAGACGCCTTCCCATACGACTCGTCCTGCGGCGACGACAGCGCAACGGGCGTACAGGAACACGTCGGCAGACTGCGGGAAGGGCTCGCCGTTCCGGTCCGCCATGTCGGCAACCGGAAGCGTCCCGAACTTCTCCTGGTCCAAGCGGTAGAGAGCCTCGGCATGACGTTCCGCGAAGCCGACGATGTCGGGGACGGAACGGCGGCTCAGCTCCTCGGCCAGGCGCCGGCAGCTCGCCTCCGTGGCTTCGCCGTTCAGGGTGGCTATCAGCGCCCAGAAGGCGGCCCAGGTCATTGTCACTGGCGCAGGATGCCAGAGCGGTCTGACATCCACGGCTGACATCAACGAGGCCGGACGACGGCATACGCCAGCGCCCCCGCACGACCGCCGGACCTGGCGACGACGGCCCCCGGGGCGGGTGTCGATCGAACTCCTAAAGGGGGTGTACGCCAGACGTAAACGTCCCGGCGTGTGATGCCGCCATGTCATCATCGGGCGATGCTGACCGAGGAGGACGCGCGCCGACTGGTGCTTGCCGAGATCGACGGTGCACGGGGCTGCGTCGAGTACGACCTTCAGATCCTGCGTGTAGAGACATTGCCGTTCGGGTGGATCTTCTACTGGGGGGCGGTCCGGGATGATCAGAGCGGGGCGCGCCCTCGGTTGGGAGGCAACGGTCCCTTCCTGGTGGATCGTGAAAACGAGCGGTTGATCCGAACTGCCACCAGCGTCCCCGTCGCCCAGCAGATCGCCGACTACGAACGGCGGCTACGACGCGAAGCTCACGCCCGGAATCTGGCAGCGAAGCAAGCCGTACAGCGGCGCGGTACCGCAACCCCAGCGACCACCCCCGCCCATCGGCGTCCCTCAGGGACCCCGGAGCGACCGGAATGACCGTCGTTGACCGAACTGGCTAGAGCTACGGATCAGAAGGCTTCTGACATCCACGGTGCCGGACGGAGGCCTACACCAGCATCTCTGTCCGGCCGTCGCACCAGTCGAAAGCGAGGACTTCACCCGCTGGTGGCCAGGTGGAAGAGAGGACGCGGGCGCGGGCCGTAGGGGTAGAGCCATGGGCTCCAGTCACCTTCTTGAAGGTGGGAGATCGCGATGAGCGCGTCGGCGGCGTTCTTGCAGCGTGGGTGGCGTGCCGTGAAGGACGCGATGCGGGGTCGCTGCGTGAGCAGCCAGTCGGCGACGGTTCGCGGGTCGCCGTCGTACCACCACGTGAAATCGAACTCCTCCCACAGGAAATCCGTCCCCCAGCCCAGTGTCAGTCGGACGAGGCCAGCATCCGCGGCGGGGCCGGAGAAGCCGGCGATGTGGTCCAGCCATGGCTCCAGGCCGCCCGTGGCGTGGGCGACGCCTTCCACGAGGTCACGGATGTCCGCCGGGGACCGGCCGCCGGTGAGGGCGAGGGTGAGCAGTGCCCGGAACGCCTGCTCGACCGCGGTGCGCTCGGCGACCGGCCAGCTGATCAGTTCGGCCCCGTACCGGCCGAGACCGCGCAGCTCATGGGACGGGTCGGTGCCAGGGCCTTCCGGGCCCCAGTGACGCAAGGCACGCGGTATGAGGCGGCGCCACAGGACCGGGTACTGGTCCGCGTCCCAGTGATCGACGGCCTTGCCCATGAAGCCTTCGAGGACGTCATCCGGCACATCCCGCGGATCACCGCCGAGGATGCGCAGTTCCGCTTCCGTGAAGCAACGAGTGCACCCCTCCACCGGCCGGTCGAGCTCCGGAGGGGAGGCGAAGATCAGGTCCACCTCGGCGAGGGCGAGCCGCCACATCGTGTACGGGTCGGGGACAGGCTGATCGAGCATGGCGGCTACCTACCGGGACTCCGCACCGTGGGCCGGGCGAAGAGCGTGACGTTACACCGGTTCCCGCCCGGCGGGTACCCGTTTCCCGACGCGGGCGAGGTCAAGATCCGCCTGGCCAGGCCAGGCCAGGCCAGACATGGGCTGCCGGGCCGTCTTTGGGCCGTGAAAGGTTGACCAACGGTGACAGGGGACACCGGAGGGTGACGAGGCGCTCGCCCATCTGACCTGGGCCGGGCCAAACGATCTGCGACACTGGAAGGGTTATGCCGAAGCCCGGAGAACTCACCTTTGTAGCGCCGCGCGGAGCTCAGAAGCCGCCGCGGCACCTTGCCGATCTCACGCCCGCCGAGCGGAAAGAGGCGGTTGCCGCGATCGGCGAGAAGCCGTTTCGTGCCAAGCAGCTCTCTCAGCACTACTTCGCCCGGTACGCGCACGACCCCGACCAGTGGACGGACATCCCGGCCGCCTCGCGCGGCAAGCTCCAGGAGGCGCTGCTTCCCGAGCTGATGACGGTCGTGCGGCATCTGTCGACCGACCAGGAGACCACCCGCAAGACCCTGTGGCGGCTCTTCGACGGCACGCTCGTCGAGTCCGTGCTCATGCGCTACCCGGACCGGGTCACCATGTGCATCAGCTCGCAGGCGGGCTGCGGGATGAACTGCCCGTTCTGCGCCACCGGACAGGCCGGTCTGGACCGGAACCTGTCGACCGGCGAGATCGTGCACCAGATTGTCGACGGCATGCGGGCGCTCCGTGACGGCGAGATCCCCGGCGGCCCGGCGCGGCTGAGCAACATCGTCTTCATGGGCATGGGCGAGCCGCTCGCCAACTACAAGCGGGTGGTCGGTGCGATCCGCGCGCTGACCGACCCCGAGCCGGACGGGCTCGGGCTCTCGCAGCGCGGTATCACGGTGTCGACGGTCGGGCTGGTCCCCGCCATCAACCGGTTCTCCGACGAGGGCTTCAAGTGCCGGCTCGCGATCTCGCTGCACGCGCCGGACGACGAACTGCGCGACACCCTCGTCCCCGTGAACACGCGGTGGAACGTGCGGGAGGTGCTGGACGCCGGATGGGAGTACGCGGCCAAGTCCGGGCGGCGCCTGTCCATCGAGTACGCCCTGATCCGGGACATCAACGACCAGGCGTGGCGTGGTGACCGGCTCGGGCGCATGCTCAAGGGCAAGCCCGTCCATGTCAACCTCATCCCGCTGAACCCGACCCCGGGCTCGAAGTGGACCGCCTCGCGGCCCGAGGACGAGAAGGCGTTCGTCGAGGCGATCGCGGCTCATGGTGTGCCGGTGACCGTCCGGGACACCCGTGGCCAGGAGATCGACGGAGCGTGTGGTCAGCTCGCCGCGACCGAGCGGTAGGCTGAGCCGAGTCAGTAGTTCTTCATAGTCAGACATCTTCATATTCCGACAGGGGAGCGCCACAGCGCTGAGAGTGCGGGACAGCCCGCAGACCCTCTGAACCTCGCCCGGGTCATTCCGGGTAGGAAGTTCGGTCGTTACTCAAGCTGTTGCGCCCTGCCCGGGAACCGTCAGAGGTCCCGGGCAGGGCCGCGTCTCTTCCTGGTCACCCAGGAGGAATCAGTGAGCACCATCATCAAGAACGGGCGGATCGCGGCCCTGGCCGTCCTCGGGCTCGTCGCGATGCCCGTACTGTCCGCGTGCGGCTCGTCCGACGGCGGCGGCTCGGGCGATCCGAAGACGGTCACGCTCGTCAGCCACGACTCGTGGCTCGTGTCGAAGAGCGTGCTCAAGGACTTCGAGAAGCGGTCCGGCTACCAGGTCAGGGTCCTCAAGGACGGCGACGCGGGCCAGGCCGTCAACAAGGCCGTCCTGACCAAGGACAACCCGCAGGGGGACGTCTTCTTCGGCGTCGACAACACCCTGCTCTCCCGCGCGCTCGACAACGGACTGTTCCAGCCGTACACGGCCAAGGACGCGGACAAGGTCCTGCCCGAGTACCGGACCGACCGGGACAAGCACCGGGTCACGCCCATCGACACCGGCGACATCTGCGTCAACTACGACAAGGCCTGGTTCAGCGAGCACGGGCTGACGCCGCCGCGGTCCTTCGACGACCTGGTCAAGCCCGCGTACAAGAATCTCCTCGTCACCGAGAACGCCTCCACGTCCTCGCCCGGCCTCGGCTTCCTGCTCGGCTCCGCCGCGCACTACGGGGACCAGGGCTGGGAGGACTACTGGAAGAAGCTCAAGGCCAACGGGGTGAAGGTGGTGGACGGCTGGGAGCAGGCGTACAACGAGGAGTTCTCGGGGTCCGCCGGCGGCAAGAAGGCCAAGGCCGACCGCCCGCTCGTCGTCTCGTACGCCTCCTCGCCGCCGGCCGAGGTCATCTACGCCGACCCGAAGCCCACCACCGCTCCGACCGGGGTCGCGACGGGCACCTGCTTCCGCCAGGTCGAGTACGCGGGTCTGCTGAGCAACGCCGAGAACGCCAAGGGCGGCAAGGCACTCCTCGACTTCCTGCTCACCAAGGAGTTCCAGGACGACATGCCGCTGAACATGTTCGTCTATCCAGTGCGTGAGGGCGCGCAGGTGCCGCCGGAGTTCACCCGGTACGGTCCGCAGGCAAAGGACCCCGAGACCCTCGCCCCCCAGAAGATCGCCGCCGAACGCGACCAGTGGGTCAAGTCGTGGACCTCGCTCGTACTGAAGTAACCGACCGGCCCGAAGGAGCCGGCGGAGCCGAAGCGGCCGCCGGTCCCGGCGGCGGCCGGCGGAGGGAGCGCGGGCGGAACGTGGCGCGGCTCGGGCTGATGGCCCTGCCCGTCGCGTTCTTCGCGGTGTTCTTCGCCTATCCCGTCGCCGCGATCGTCACACGGGGGCTGCGCGGGGACGACGGCTGGCGGCTGGGCCGGATCACGGAGGTGCTGGCCGACTCCGGCATCCGGCACGTCCTGTGGTTCACCACCTGGCAGGCGCTCGCCTCGACGGCGCTCACCCTGCTGGTCGCGCTCCCCGGCGCGTACGTGTTCGCGCGCTTCGATTTCCGGGGCAAGCAGATCCTCCGGGCCGTGGTCACCGTGCCCTTCGTGCTGCCGACCGTGGTCGTCGGCACGGCGTTCCTCGCGCTGGTCGGCCGGGGCGGGCTGCTCGACGAGCTGTGGGGCGTACGCCTGGACACCACGGTGTGGGCGATCCTGCTCGCCCATGTCTTCTTCAACTACGCGGTCGTCGTACGGACCGTCGGCGGCCTCTGGTCGCAGCTGGACCCGCGCCAGGAGGAGGCCGCGCGCGTGCTCGGCGCCTCGCGCTTCGCGGCCTGGCGCCGGGTGACGCTCCCGGCGCTCGGACCGGCCGTGGCCGCGGCGGCCCTGATGGTCTTCCTCTTCACCTTCACCTCGTTCGGCGTGGTGCAGATCCTCGGCGGCCCCACCTTCTCGACCCTGGAGGTCGAGATCTACCGGCAGACCTCCGAGATCTTCGACCTCGCGACGGCGGCGGTGCTGACGATCGTCCAGTTCGTGGCGGTGGGCGCGATCCTCGCCGTGCATGCGGCGACCGTACGCCGACGGGAGACCGCCCTGCGGCTGGTCGCCCCGGAGACGACCGCCCGCCGGCCGCGCGGGGCCGGACAGTGGGCGCTGCTCGTCGGGGTGCTGGTGAGCATCGGCGTCCTCCTGGTGCTGCCGCTCGCGGTCCTCGTCCAGCGTTCGCTCGGCGCGCCGGGGTTCGGCTACTACCGGGCGCTGGCCGACGACGACGGAGGGATCTTCCTCGTCGCCCCGATCGAGGCGATCGGGAACTCGCTGGAGTACGCGCTCGCCGCCACCGCGATCGCCGTGCTGATCGGCGGTCTGGCCGCCGCGGCCCTCACCCGCCGGGCCGGCCGGCTCCTGCGCGGCTTCGACGCGCTGCTGATGCTGCCGCTCGGCGTCTCCGCGGTGACCGTGGGGTTCGGGTTCCTGATCGCCCTGGACGAGCCGCCGCTGGACCTGCGGGCCAGCTGGATCCTGGTGCCGCTCGCGCAGGCACTGGTCGGCGTCCCCTTCGTCGTACGGACCATGCTGCCCGTGCTGCGGGCCGTGGACGGGCGGCTGCGGGAGGCCGCGGCCGTGCTCGGGGCATCGCCGTGGCGGGTGTGGCGCGAGGTCGACCTGCCGATGGTGCGGCGGGCGCTGCTGCTCGCGGCCGGGTTCGCCTTCGCCGTCTCCCTCGGGGAGTTCGGGGCGACCGTCTTCATCGCGCGGCCCGACAACCCGACGCTTCCGGTGGCCGTGGCCCGACTGCTCGGACGCGCGGGTGATCTCAACTACGGCCAGGCCATGGCCCTTTCGACGATCCTGATGGTGGTGTGCGCGGTGTCTCTGCTGCTGCTGGAACGGGTGCGCACCGACCGGACCGGGGAGTTCTAGATGCTGTTGATCCTGCAGGGCGCGACCGTACGCTTCGGCGGGCGGGCCGTGCTCGACGCCGTCGACCTCGATGTCGCCGAGCACGAGATCGTGTGCGTGCTCGGGCCGAGCGGCAGCGGCAAGTCCACGCTGCTGCGGGCGGTCGCCGGGCTCCAGCCGCTGGACGCGGGGTCTGTTGTCCTGGACGGGCACGACCAGTCGGGCGTGCCCGCGCACAAGCGGGGCGTCGGCCTGATGTTCCAGGACCACCAGCTCTTCCCGCAGCGGGACGTGGCCGGCAACGTGGCCTTCGGGCTGCGGATGCGCGGCACGGAGAAGGGCGGACAGGCCGCCAGGGTGGGGGAGTTGCTGGAGCTTGTGGGTCTGCCCGGAGCCGGGAGGCGCGCCGTGGCCTCCCTCTCCGGAGGAGAGCAGCAGCGCGTAGCGCTGGCCCGCGCCCTCGCGCCCCGCCCCCGCCTGCTGATGCTCGACGAACCGCTAGGCCAGCTGGACCGCTCGCTCCGCGAGCGACTGGTGGTCGAACTGCGCCATCTGTTCGGCGAATTGGGTACGACGGTGCTCGCCGTCACCCACGACCAGGGCGAGGCCTTCGCGCTCGCCGACCGGGTCGTCGTGATGCGCGACGGACGGATCGCCCAGTCCGGTACGCCTCTTGAGGTCTGGCAGCGTCCCGCGGACGCGTTCGTGGCCCGCTTCCTCGGCTTCGACAACGTCGTCGGGGCGACGGTGGGCGCGACGGCCGCCGGCACCCCGTGGGGCAAGGTCCCGGTGCCCGAGGGCTCGGCCCAGGGGCCCGGCACGCTCCTCGTACGGCCCGCCGGTGTACGGCTCGTGGCCGTGGCGGAGGGACTGCGCTGCACGGTCGTGGCACGCACCTTCCGGGGCACCCATGTCGCCGTACAGCTTCAGCCCGAGGGCGCGCCCCGGCTGGAGGCGGCCTGCGCGCTGCGGGACGCGCCGGAGCCCGGAGACGTGGTCGGCGTGGAGTTCGACGCCACCGAGATCGTCGTACTCGGGGAGTGACGCGCCGGGAACGGGAGCCGCTCGCGCCGTCCGGACGGAGCGGGCGCCGTCCGGACGGCGGAGCCCGGACAGCCGTGTGGCCCGCCCCCGGGAAAGGGACGGGCCGCACGGGGCGTACAGGTGTGGGTCAGTTCGCCTTCGAGGCGCCACGGCGGCGCATGCCGAAGAAGACCGCTCCGCCACCGACGACGACGAGCGCACCGGCGATGCCGGCGATCATCGGGGTGTTGGAGTTCGCACCGGTCTCGGCGAGGTTGGACTCACCGGCGGCGGCGGCGGACGGCTGGTTGTCGTCCGAGGTGGCCGGGGCGGCGCTGCTCTCCGATTCCGACGGGGTCGCCGAGTCCGAGGGAGCCTCCGAGGAAGGGGCCTCCGACGGCTCAGCGCTCTCCGACGGCGACGGCGACTCCGACTTCGGGGCGCAGGGCTCGGCGGGCACGGACTTGACATCCGTGTCCGCGTTCACGCGGGTCGGGACGTCGACGTGAGCCCGGTACTCGCCCCCGGGAACCCAGTCCTCCGTGAGGTCGATGGTGACGGAGGCCTTGCGGTTCTCCTGGCCGGTGACCTCTCCGGTGCCGACCTGCTTGTCCTTGCCACCCGAGGACTTGAGGAAGATCGTGATGGTGGCCTTGTTGGGGGACCGGTCCGTGTCGGACACGGTGACGACGGCCTTCGCGCCGTCGCAGGAGGCGACGGCCTCGAAGTCGCCGATGGTGCAGGCGAGGGCGTTGCCGGCGACGCCGAGCGCGAGCGCGGCAGAGGCGGAGGCAACGCCGAGGATTCGCACGGTACGTGCGGTGCGTCGAGATATGGACACGATTGCCCTTCACAGGTTGCGCAACTGCGGGGGGTGTCGGGGGATTTGCTGCGAATCATTCCGGCAACAGCTCCCCCAGGAGTTTCACAGGTTTATAAGCGCGGCCTAAGGCCTGTCAATGCATATGCCCTGCATCGCCGTTGGCTTTGCCGAGTCGTTAACGTCCAAGGTGTTTGAGTGCCTCCGGAGCGTCATCGACCCGGTCGACGAGCGCGATCCGCGCCTCCATCGGGCGCTCCCGGGCCAGCGATTCGAGCAGGGGCCAGGCCGGGTACCGCTCGGTCCAGTGCGCTCGGTCCACCAGGACCATGGGGGTGGGTCCGCCCCTCGACCCGTAGTAGTTCGGGGTCGCGTTGTCGAAGATCTCCTGTACGGTCCCGGCGGCACCCGGCAGGAAGACGACACCCGCGTTCGAGCGGGCCAACAGCCCGTCCTCGCGGGTCGCGTTGGCAAAGTACTTGGCCAGGTGCGCGGCGAAGGCGTTCGGCGGCTCGTGGCCGTAGAACCAGGTGGGGATGCCGACCGAGGGACCACCGGACGGCCAGCGCTCCCGTACCTCGAACGCCGCGCGCGCCCAGTCGGTGACGGAGGGGGTGAACGACGGGGCGGCGGCCAGGACACGCAGTGCCTCGTCGAGCATCCCGTCGTCGAAGGGAGCCGCGTACGCGCCGAGGTTCGCCGCTTCCATGGCACCGGGGCCACCGCCGGTGGCGACGGTGAGGCCGGAGCGCGCGAGTTCACGGCCGAGCCGCGCGGCACCCGCGTACGCCTCCGTGCCGCGCGCCATCGCGTGACCGCCCATCACGCCGACCACCCGAGCGCCGACGAGGAGTTCGTCGAGCGCGTCCGAGACGGAGTCGTCGTGGACCGCGCGCACCATCGACGCGAATATGTCGCCGTCCGCCTTGGTCCGCTGGAACCAGGCGTACGCGCGGGCGTCGGGTGTCGACTCGTAGCCGGCGTCGAGCGAGGCGAAGAGCTCGTCGGGGGAGTAGAGACCGCCCCGGTAGGGATCGAGGGGGAGGCCCGGTACGGGTGGGAACACCAGGGCGCCGGCGGCCCGGACTCCAGCGTCCGCCTCGGCCTCCATCGGACAGCCGAGGAAGACGGCGCCCGTGGTGTCCACGGTGAGCAGATCCCGGGTGCGACCCGTCAGATCGACCGCCTGGAAACGGAAATGGGCGAGTGAGCCGCCCGAGGACACGGCCTCGTCGAACTCGGCGAGGGATTCGATCTCACGGTCGTGGTGTCGGTCATGGGCTGCGTGGCGAGGTGTCGGCTGCACGCGGCCCATGCTAGGGGCGCCGTTCGGAGCGGCCCCGGGCCGCGTCGCCCCCGGCAGCGTCCGGATGCCGGACCGACGGCTGCCGGACGGCGATTCACCATGACGGCGAGAGGCCGTGTGCGCCCGCCGCACGGACGGCACCGTGCCGGGACCGGCGTGACCTTCGCAGGCCCGGCGCCCGCAGCGCCGGGGCCACCGCGACGGTCGGCCTCGACGGCAGCCGGCACGGCTTCCTCACCCCGGGCGTCCGCGCGACCGACATCCGCAAGGGCCGACGCGCCGGACGCCGGGCGGGCGTTGCCCGGGGCCGGTGCGTGGACCTCCGTACCGCGGACCGGCCCCGGGACACGAACCGGTGGGGCTCAGCCCTGGACCGCCGCCGGGTCCATCCACATGACCTCCCAGGTGTGGCCGTCCGGGTCGTCGAAGGCGCGGCCGTACATGAAGCCCTGGTCCTGGGTCTCGCCGGTCCCCTTGCCGCCCGCGGCGATCGCGGCGTCGACCAGCTCGTCGACCTTCTCGCGGCTCTCGGCGCTCAGACACAGCAGCACCTCGCTGGTCCGGGTGGCGTCCGCGATCTCCTTCTTCGTGAAGTCCGCGTAGCGCTGCCTGCTGAGCAGCATCGCGACGATCGTGTCGCTGATCACCACACAGGCGCAGTCGTCGGTGGAGAACTGCGGGTTGATCGTGTATCCGAGCTCCGTGAAGAACTTGCTCGAGATGTCCACGTCGGACACCGGCAGGTTCACGAAGATCATCTGCTGGTACATGTGAGGGTCTCCCGTCATATGGTGTGCTGTTCGCAGGGATAGACCGGGAGCCCGCCCGGAACTCATCGCCCGGGGCCGAGTTCATTTCCCGGAGGCCGCGCGAACCGATCAGTGGGCCAGCGGCATCGCGGCCAGCTCGGCGACCACCCAGGTCAGCGGGGCGAACGCGGCGAACAGCGCACCGACACGCAGGGCCGCGGCGCCGCGCAGCATCGTGCTGGGAGCCCCGAGCCGCAGCAGGGCGGCCGTGGTGTCGGCGCGTTCCTGCTTGGCCTCCAGGGCGGCCGTCGCCAGCGTCAGGAGCGTGCACCCGGCGACGAGCAGGGTGCCGAGGGTGGTCAGCGGGCCGAACGCGGGCCGGGCGCCGGTGTACAGCGTCGTCATGGCGAACCCGCCCGACGCCACCGCGCACACCACACCCAGCGGCTGCCCGATGCGCCGCGCCTCCGCCTGGAGCACCCGTCCGGCCAGCAGGCGCAGCGCGCCCGGACGTACGGCCTGGAGCAGCCGCCCGCACAGATGGGCGATCGCGGGCCCCGCGAGGGCCAGCCCGACAGCCGTCAGCACCCAGCCGAGCAGCACTCCGGCCGGACCGCCGACGAACCCGCCGGGCAGCGCGAGCTCGGGCGCGGGTCCCGAGCGGCTCGCGTACGTCTCCACGGCCAGACCGGCCGCCAGCGCGGCCGCGCCCCAGGGGAGCCCGTTCGGGGCGGCCTCCGGGGGCGGCAGCCGACGGGTGCCGGCCTCGGCGCCCCGGTGCCGGTCCCGGTCCGTTTCGGACGTCCATGCGCCCTCGTGGGCTTGGTGGGCCTCATGGCCCTCGTACGGGGCGGGTGTCCCCGCGCTTCCCTGGGCGACGGCGGCAGAACGCTCCTGAGCGCCCACCCGCAGGGGCAGGCCCGCGCCGGTCTCACGGAACCCGTCCCCGTCGGCGTACGCCTCGACGGTCCAGTGGAAGTCGGGGCCGTCGGGGGTGTCCGCGTCCGAAGCCTGAGGGACCGAAGCCTGCTGGGCCGGGGCCGGGGCCGGGAGGCCGGGCTGTCGCCGGGCCTCCCGGGCGGTGTCCGCCGCCGCGCCGTCAGGCGCGTCTGCCGTGCCGGCACCGTCGTCCGTGTGCTGCCCGTCGGTCTGTCCGTCGGTCCGGGTGCCGCGCGCCGGAGCGATGGCGAACGCGCTCTGCCGTGCCGCCATCCAGGTGCGGCCGTACGACCATGTGGTGCGCCGCGGCGCCCGGTCCCGTGGGCGCAGGGTCAGCGCCGCCGCGCCGCAGGCCGCGACCGGCACCAGGGCGAGCAGGGTCAGGGCCGCGGGCAGGGGCAGCGACTGGTCGGCGGCGAGGAACGCCGCCGCCGCTCCGTCGAACGGGATGCCGGTCAGGTCGCCGCGCAGGTGGAGGAAGAGCAGCAGGGCGAGCAGCGAGCCGAGGAGAGTGGACAGGGCGGTGCCGAGGGCGGAGATCGCCATCAGCCGGCCCGCCCCGAGGCCGATGGCGGACAGGCCGGGCCGGGGGCGGGTGTTGGGGTCGGTGCGGGCCACCGCGACGGCGAAGTAGACCGTCGCGGCGAGCGGGGCGACGCACCAGGCCAGGCGCAGCGCGCCGGCGGCCGAGGCGTCCGGGTGGCTCATCGCGTACCCCAGTGTGCACAGCAGCAGGAACCCGGTGCCCGCGGAGGCGGCGGCGACCAGGAGCCGGCGGAGCTGGACGAGGGGGCGGCCCCCACGGGCTAGACGGAGAGCGAGCACGCGGCCCGGCCTTCCGTCTCCGTGACCGGGGGCAGGTGGACGGTGTTCACGCGCCGTCCGTCGAGGAGCGACACCGTGCGGTCGGCGAGCGCCGCCGTGTCCGCGTCGTGGGTGGCGAGGACGACGGTGATGCCGTGCGAACGGGCCGCCGTGGTCAGGGTGCGCAGCACGTGGGCGCGGTCGGCGCGGTGCAGCGGGGCCGTCGGCTCGTCGGCGAACAGCACGGTGGGGGCGGGCGCGAGGGCGCGGGCGATGGCGACGCGCTGCCGTTCGGCCTGGAGCAGGGCGTGCGGGCGTTTGCGGGCGCAGCCGCCGATGTCGAGGCGCTCCAGCCATTCCAGCGCGGTGGTCTTGGCGGCCCGGCGGGTGAAGCCGCGCAGCATCAGGGGGAGGGCGGCGTTCTCCCAGGCGCTCAGCTCGGCGACCAGGACCGGGACGGGGTCGATCCAGCCGAACCGGTCGCGGCGCAGCCGTTCGCGGGTGAGCGAACTCATCGTGTGCACGGGCGAGCTGTTGAACCAGACCTCGCCCTGCTGCGGCAGCAGCTGGCCGGACAGACAGTGCAGGAGGGTCGTCTTGCCGCTGCCGCGCGGGCCGCCGACGGCGAGGATCTCGCCCTCCCGGACGCCGAGCGAGACACCGCTGAGCGCGGGCGATCCGTTGTGCTTGACGTGCAGGGCGCGTGCCCAGAGCACGTCGTTGTCAGGCGGGGCCACCATCGCGTACACCTCGTTCAGATCTGATGTGCCGTGCCCGGCGACCTCTTCCAGGTCGCTCGGTCCCCCGGACGGGGGAACGAAGGCAGGGCCGATCGGTCACTTCGCACGCTAGGGAGTCGGGGCCGGGAGGCCGGACAGCACGCGGCCCCGGGCCGCCCATTCTCACTCGAACGGGCGCCACCGGGGCCGGTGTTGATCAGTCGGACCGGAGCTCGGATCAGAGCTTGGTCCACGCCTCCGTCAGGACCTGGCGGACGATCCCCTCGATCTCGTCGAAGGTCGACTGGTCGGAGATCAGCGGCGGCGACAGCTGGATGACCGGGTCACCGCGGTCGTCGGCGCGGCAGTAGAGGCCGTACTCGAAGAGCTTCTTGGAGACGAAGCCGTAGAGCACGCGCTCCGACTCCTCGTCGGTGAAGGTCTCCTTGGTGGCCTTGTCCTTCACCAGCTCGATGCCGTAGAAGAAGCCGTTGCCGCGGACGTCGCCGACGATCGGCAGGTCGTGCAGCTTCTGGAGCGTCTGGAGGAAGTTCGCCTCGTTGTCCAGCACGTGCTGGTTGAGGCCCTCGCGCTCGAAGATGTCGAGGTTGGTCAGCGCCACGGCCGCGGAGACCGGGTGGCCGCCGAAGGTGTAGCCGTGCAGGAAGGTGTTGTCACCCTTGTAGAAGGGCTCGGCGACGCGGTCGGAGACGATGCACGCGCCGATCGGGGAGTAGCCCGAGGTCATGCCCTTGGCGCAGGTGATCATGTCCGGTACGTAGCCGAACTTGTCGCAGCCGAACATCGTGCCGAGACGGCCGAAGGCGCAGATGACCTCGTCCGAGACCAGCAGCACGTCGTACCGGTCGCAGATCTCGCGCACGCGCTGGAAGTAGCCGGGCGGCGGGGGGAAGCAGCCGCCGGCGTTCTGCACCGGCTCCAGGAAGACCGCGGCGACGGTCTCCGGACCCTCGAAGAGGATCTCCTGCTCGATCTGGTCGGCGGCCCAGCGGCCGTAGGCCTCGGGGTCGTCGCCGAAGAGCGGGGCGCGGTAGATGTTGGTGTTGGGGACCTTGTGGGCACCCGGGACCAGTGGCTCGAAGGGGGCCTTCAGGGCCGGCAGGCCGGTGATGGACAGGGCGCCCTGCGGGGTGCCGTGGTAGGCGACCGCACGCGAGATGACCTTGTACTTGGTCGGCTTGCCCTGCAGCTTGAAGTACTGCTTGGCCAGCTTCCACGCGGTCTCGACGGCCTCGCCGCCGCCCGTCGTGAAGAACACCTTGTTCAGGTCGCCCGGCGCGTGGTGCGCGAGACGCTCGGCCAGCTCGATGGCCTTGGGGTGGGCGTAGGACCACACCGGGAAGAAGGCCAGCTCCTGGGCCTGCTTGAAGGCCGTCTCGGCCAGCTCGGTGCGGCCGTGGCCGGCCTGGACCACGAACAGGCCCGCGAGACCGTCGAGGTAGCGCTTGCCCTTGTCGTCGTAGATGTAGGTGCCCTCACCACGGACGATGGTGGGAACGGGCGCGTTCTCGTACGAGGACATGCGGGTGAAGTGCATCCACAGGTGGTCGTACGCGGTCTTGCTGAGGTCCTTGGTGCTCACGGCTATCGGGTTCCCCACATGTAGGTCTGCTTCTTGAGCTTCAGGTAGACGAAGCTCTCGGTGGAGCGCACCGCGGGCAGGGCCCGGATGCGTTTGTTGATGACGTCCAGCAGGTGGTCGTCGTCCTCGCAGACGATCTCGGCGAGGATGTCGAACGAGCCCGCGGTCATCACCACGTACTCGACTTCCGACATGGCAGTCAGCGCTTCGGCCACCGGGTCGAGATCGCCCTCGACGTTGATTCCGACCATCGCCTGCCGGCGGAATCCCACGGTGAGCGGGTCCGTCACGGCGACGATCTGCATCACGCCCTGGTCGAGCAGCTTCTGGACGCGCTGGCGCACGGCGGCCTCGGAGAGGCCCACGGCCTTGCCGATCGCGGCGTACGGGCGGCGTCCGTCCTGTTGGAGCTGCTCGATGATCGCGAGGGAGACGGCGTCCAACTGGGGACTGCCGTTCCTGGACTCGCGGGAGTCCCTGGGTTCCGCACTTCGACTGGCCACGGCCTCACTGTGCACGACGTCTCGACAGTTCCGCAAGGTTGCGGCGATGAAATTCGTTGTTTACGGGTGCGCGTCTTGCGGATTTCGCAGATCTGAGCCGTTCGGGGGGGTTGAAAACGTCGAGCCACGGATTAGGGTGGGGTCTCAGACATCTCAGGTGGTGGACACCTGGGTCGTTGGACATCCGACAGGAGGGCCGGGCAGTGAGCACCGAGCTGCGTCGTCTGCGCAATTACATCGACGGAGAGTTCCGCGATGCCGCCGATGGACGGACCACGGAGGTGGTCAACCCCGCGACCGGCGAGGCGTACGCGACCGCGCCGCTCTCCGGCCAGGCGGACGTCGACGCCGCGATGGCCGCGGCCGCCGCGGCCTTCCCGGCCTGGCGCGACCAGACCCCGTCGGAGCGCCAGAAGGCCCTCCTGAAGATCGCGGACGCGTTCGAGGAGCGGGCCGAGGAGCTCATCGCGGCCGAGGTGGAGAACACCGGCAAGCCGATCGGACTGACCCGGTCCGAGGAAATCCCGCCGATGGTCGACCAGATCCGCTTCTTCGCGGGTGCCGCCCGCATGCTCGAGGGCCGCTCGGCCGGCGAGTACATGGAGGGCATGACCTCGATCGTCCGCCGCGAGCCGGTGGGCGTCTGCGCCCAGGTCGCGCCGTGGAACTACCCGATGATGATGGCGGTGTGGAAGTTCGCGCCCGCCCTCGCCGCGGGCAACACGGTCGTCCTGAAGCCCTCGGACACCACCCCCGCCTCCACCGTCCTGATCGCCGACATCCTCGGCGGCATCCTGCCCAAGGGTGTCTTCAACGTCATCTGCGGCGACCGTGACACCGGCCGCGCGATGGTCGAGCACCCGACCCCGGCGATGGCGTCGATCACCGGCTCCGTCCGGGCGGGCATCTCCGTCGCCGAGTCGGCGGCCAAGGACGTCAAGCGCGTCCACCTGGAGCTGGGCGGCAAGGCCCCGGTCGTCGTCTTCGAGGACACCGACATCGCCAAGGCCGTCGAGGACATCTCGGTCGCGGGCTTCTTCAACGCGGGCCAGGACTGTACGGCCGCCACCCGCGTCCTCGTCCAGGAGTCCATCCACGACGAGTTCGTCACCGCGCTCGCCAAGGCCGCGGCCGAGACGAAGACCGGACAGCCGGACGACGAGGACGTGCTCTACGGCCCGCTGAACAACCCGAACCAGCTCGAGCAGGTCGCCGGGTTCATCGAGCGCCTTCCCGCGCACGCCAAGGTCGAGGCGGGCGGCAAGCAGGTCGGCGACAAGGGCTACTTCTACGCCGCGACCGTCGTCTCCGGCCTCAAGCAGGACGACGAGATCATCCAGAACGAGGTCTTCGGCCCGGTCATCACCGTCCAGTCCTTCTCGGACGAGGCCCAGGCGATCGAGTGGGCCAACGGCGTCGACTACGCGCTGGCCTCCTCGGTGTGGACCAAGGACCACGGCCGCGCGATGCGCCTGTCCAAGTCCCTCGACTTCGGCTGCGTGTGGATCAACACCCACATCCCGCTGGTCGCCGAGATGCCGCACGGCGGCTTCAAGAAGTCCGGCTACGGCAAGGACCTGTCGGGGTACGGCTTCGACGACTACACGCGCGTCAAGCACGTGATGACGTCGCTCGACGGCTGAACGAGAACGGTGCCGTCGGTCTGGTGAACACTGGTCCGTCGTTCCGGTGTCCGTCGGGCCGTCGGTCCGTCGTGAACCGAGTTCGGTGCGTCGGCCGGTAGCCGTGCGGACGGTGCGAACCACGTTGCCCCGGACGGGAGTCGATCCCGTCCGGGGCAACGGTCTGTCCCCCTCCGCGCAGGCTCAGGCGCTCTCGGACACGCTGGAGAACGAGGGTTCGTCGGGCGCGCCCGGCTCACCCTTCTCCGTGTGCAGGCCGTGCTCCACGGAGCCGCCGACGGAACCGCCGCCGGAGCCGGTGCCGGGCTTGCCGCCCGGCCTGCCCGGCACCGGCAGCGGAGGCAGTCCGGATCCCGTCGAGAACGTGATGCCGACCTTCTTCAGGATCGGCGCGCACGCCTTCGTGGCGGCCCGCCGGCTCTTCGAGGTCGGGTCGAAGCCGTTGGCCGCCCTCATCCTCACGCTGAACCGCACGTGGCCCCGCTTGTCCTTCGAGGCGTGGAACTCCGGGAAGGTCTTCTGGCCGTGGTCGCGCATGCAGGCCGCGAACGCCCGGTCGGCGGTGTTCACGTCGCCGGGCGCCTGCGCCGTCGGTCGGTACCCGATGGCCGGCGGGGCTCCCTTCGGCGGCTCGCCGGTCCAGGCGCGCAGCGGGTGCTCGGCCGTCGTGAGCGCCACGGCCGTCGCGGCCGTCGCGGTGGACCTGCCGGACGTCGAGGCCGCCGACGCGCTGACAGTGCCGAGCGTGGCGGCCGAGATCAGGGCGCAGGCCAGGACGAGTCGTTGTGGCCTGGTGGCCAGTGCACGCATGGGGTTCCTCCATGGGGTGGGCGGCGGTGCCGCGATGCGGATGCGCGGCGCACCGGTGTCGCGTGACGTGACGTGACGTGACGTGACGTGACGTGGTGCGGTGCGGTGCTCTGTGTTGTGCACCAGACAAGCCGGGGGGTGGTTACGGCACGGGAACGGCCGTCCTTATCGGGACGCAACACGGACGGGACGCAACACGGGACGCGTCACGGACGGGGCGGCACACGCTGGGGACAGCGCACGGAGGGGCCCGCCCGGGTGGGCCGGGCCTGGGCCCGGCGCGGACGGCGGCGGGGTGGGCAGGGAGCGGCGGCGGCACACGGCGACCGGACCGAGCTGCCGGAGAGCGGACCGGACAGGGACCCCGGCGGGGTACGGGAGGCAGCTCCGGGCGGACGGACGAAACCGAGCTTCGGGCGGGAACGGGTCCCGGGCGGGTGTGGGAGGCGGCTCCCGGCAGGGGAGCGTCGCTCGCACAGGTGAGGCTTATCCCCGTGCAACCACCGGCCCGCCACACTGACCGCCATGCGTGTGCTGGTGGTCGAGGACCATGAAGAGCTCGCCGAGACGGTGGCCGCCGGGCTGCGCCGTGAGGGCATGGCGGTCGATCTCGCGCTGGACGGGCCCACGGCGCTGGAACGCGCCGACGTCAACGGCTACGACGTCGTCGTGCTCGACCGCGACCTGCCCGGCGTCCACGGCGACCAGGTGTGCCGGACGCTGGCAGCGGGCGACAGCCGGGCGAGGGTGCTGATGCTCACCGCGTCCGGCACGGTCGCCGACCGGGTCATGGGGCTCGGTCTCGGTGCCGACGACTATCTGCCGAAGCCGTTCGCGTTCGCCGAACTCGTCGCGCGCATAAGGGCGTTGGCGCGGCGCGCGCAACCCGCGCTGCCTCCTGTCCTGGTCCGCGGGGAGCTGCGGCTCGACCCGGCGCGACGGCAGGCGACCCGGGGCGGTTCGGGGCTCGCCCTCAGCCCGAAGGAGTTCGCCGTGCTGGAACTCCTGCTGGCCGCGCAGGGCGCCGTGGTCTCCACCGAGGAACTGCTGGAGCGGGCCTGGGACGAGGCCGCCGACCCCTTCAGCCAGACCGTGAAGGTCACGGTGAGCCGGCTGCGCCGCAAACTGGGGGAGCCGCCGCTGATCGCGACGGTGGACCGGGCGGGATACCGGATCGCATGACGGCCGGAACCGGAGCCCCTCACCGGCCGGCTCCCCGCCGCGAGCCCCCGGGGCGGGCGACGCACGGGCACCGCTGGTGGCGGCCACGCGACCTCCCCCGGTGTCCGGCCCCGGCCGAGATCCTGGAGCGGCTGACCCCGCGCACCATCCGCTGGCGGCTGACCCTGCTCTACAGTGCGCTCTTCATGGTCGCGGGGGCGGCCCTGCTCGGTTTCACCTATCTGCTGGTGTCGCGGGCCGAGCCGTCGACGACCGTCGGCTCGGCCGTGGGGCCGGGGCTCCCCGCGGGCGACGACGGCTTCCCCGCCCCCGCTCCGCCGACGCTCACGATGTACGCCGAGGCGCTGCGGGCCGACCAGCTGCACCAGTTGCTGGTCGAGGCGGGCGTCGCGCTCGCGGTGATGACGGTCGCCTCCGTGGCCCTCGGCCGGTTCATGGCCGGACGCGTCCTCGCGCCGCTGCGCACGATGACCGCCGCGGCCCGGCGGATCTCCGCGGACAACCTCCGGCAGCGGCTGGCGGCGCCCGGTCCCGAGGACGAGCTCAAGGCGATGGCGGACACCTTCGACGACGTACTGGGGCGGCTGGAGGGCGCGTTCGAGGCGCAGAAGCAGTTCGTCGCCAACGCGTCGCACGAACTGCGCACCCCGCTCACGCTCCAGCAGGCGATCGTGGACGTGGCGCTCGCCGACCCCGGGGCGTCGGTGGAGAGTCTGCGGGCGGCCTGTCTGCGGGTGCGTGCCGCGGGGCAGGAGCAGGCGCGGCTCATCGACGCCCTGTTGACTCTCGCGCGCAGTCAACGGGGGCTTCAGCGCAGCGAGTTCGTCGACCTCGCCGCCGTCGTGCGGGGGCTGCTGCCGAAGGGTGCGGTGGTGGACGGCGGTTCCCGACCCGGGGAGGTGCCGGCCGACGGGTCGGGGAACGGCGAGGTGCCCGGCGCCCGGTCCAGGGGTGACGGCGGGCCCGAAGACGGAACGGCGTCGTCGGACGGCCCCGAGCACGGAGGGCCCCGGGTGCGGGCCGACCTCGCCCGCGCGCCCGTCCTGGGCGATCCGCAGCTGATCGAACGGCTCGTGGTCAACCTCACGGACAACGCGGTACGGCACAACAGCCCGGAGAACGGCGAGGGTTGGGTCCGCCTGTGGACCGGTACGGAGGCGGGGCGGCCCGTGCTGCGCATCGACAACTCCGGACCGGTGATCCCGCGTGATCAGGTGGCCGGACTCTTCCAGCCGTTCCGGCGGCTGGGTGCCGGACGGACTCTCCCGCACCCTCGGCCCCGAGCGCGCGGGAAGGGCCACCAGCGCGACGGCCTCGGCCTCGGCCTGTCCATCGTCACGGCCGTCGCCACCGCCCACGGCGGCACGGTCGAGGCGTGGCCCCGCCCAGGGGGCGGACTGACCGTGAAGGTCACGTTCCCGCCCTGCGCCGCACCGCCCGTCCCCCGGCCCGGTCCGTCCGAGGCGCCGGCCTTCCGGCCGGGACCGCCCGACGCGGCTGCCTCCCGTGCCGGGCCCTCCGCCGGGCTCACCTCCCGTATCGGGCCGTCCGACGGGGACGCTTCGGGTGTGCGGTTCGCCGATGGGTCCCGGCCCGGGGCATTCGTGACGCCCGGAACCGATCGACAGGGTGTCGGGCCGGCGGGCGACTGATCGACGCAGCGTCCATTGTCCGGGCGGCGTCCGGGTCGGCATGCTTCGCGCGTGCCCGTGAATCGGAAGACCTCGCCCCTGTCCCGCCGGTCCCTGTTGCGCGCCCTGGGCGGGGGTTCCGCGCTCGGAGCCCTGGCGGGGTGCGGGGTGCCGGCGGCGTACGTGGGCCCCGGTGACCGGGCCGGAACCGACGAATCGGCCGCCGACAAGCGGCTGACCTGGGCGAACTGGCCGCTGTACATCGACACCGACGACGAGGACACGACCAGTCGGCCGACCCTGGAGGCCTTCGAGAAGCGCACCGGGATCTCCGTCGACTACATCGAGGAGATCAACGACAACGACGAGTTCTTCGGCAAGATCAGCCCGTCCCTGATGAACCACCAGCGGACGGGCCGCGACCTCGTCGTCATCAGCGACTGGATGTGCGCCCGTTTCGTGCGGCTCGGCTGGGTCCAGGAGATGGACCGCTCACGGCAGCCGAACGTCATCAAGTACCTGGACCCGCTGCTGAGTTCACCCGCCTTCGACCCCGGACGCAAGTCCTCCGTGCCGTGGCAGTCGGGGATCACCGGCATCGCGTACAACCACCGCAAGCTCGGACGCGAGATCAAGCACGTGTCCGACCTGTGGGCCGACGACCTCAAGGGCCGGGTCACCCTGCTGTCCGGTCTGGACGAGGCGTTCGCGCTGCTCATGCAGGGCAACGGGGTCGACATCACGAGGTGGCGGGCGGACGACTTCCACCAGGTGTGCGACCAGGTCGAGAAGCAGGTGCGCGGCGGCCAGATCCGCCGCTTCACGGGCAACGACTACATCAAGGACCTCGCCGGTGGTGACGTCCTGGCCTGCCAGGCCTACTCGGGCGACGTGATCCAGCTCCAGGCCGACAACCCCGACATCCGTTTCGTCGTCCCCGAGGAGGGCGCCGAGCTGTGGGCCGAGTCGCTGATGATCCCCGACCTGGCCCGGCACAAGGCCAACGCGGAGAAGCTCGTCGACTACTACTACGAGCCCGAGGTCGCCGCCGAGCTGGCAGCCTGGGTCAACTACGTCTGCCCGGTCCCCGCCGCCCAGGATGTCCTCGCCTCCTCCAAGGACAAGGACACCGCCGCCCTCGCCGAGGACCCCCTGATCTTCCCGGACGCGACCATGCGCGAGCGCCTCGCGATCGCCCGCGACATCACCTCCACCGAACGCACGGAGTTCGCCAAGCGCTGGAACGCGATCGCCGGCCTGTGAACCCTCGTCAGTCCCGGCGCGCGGCCCTGCCGTTGAGGGTTCCCCGCAGCCCCGTCGACCACTGATCCGGCCGCCGACCGTGACCCCCGGCGTGCCTTTGCCATCCCTTTACAACCCCGTCCCGTGCTCCCTCGTCTCTCCGCTCGATCCACAACGCAGCCCGCCGCTCCGAGTGGCGGGCGGACCGACGAGAGAGAAGAACCATGCGCCGAATCGTCTTCAGTGCCACGGCACTCGCGTGCACCGCCGTGCTGGTGGGCACGGTGCCCGCCTTCGCCGACGGGACGTCCCCGAGCCGTACGAGCCGGCCGAGCACCGGCGCCGAGCCGACGCCGGCGAGTCCCGCCGCGACCCGGGCGCCCTCCGCCGTCCCGAGCGCCGAACCGACCCGGGCGCCCTCCGCCGCCCCCAGCGCCGAACCGACGGAGGCGCCGACCCCGGTCCAGGTCTCCGTCAGGCCGAGCGGAGCGCCCGACACCGGGGTCGCGCCGACGGCGGCACGGTCCGAGGGGCGCGACGGGGTGATCGGCGGCGGTGCCGCGGCGGCGTTCGCCCTCGGGGGCGCGGCCGTCTTCGTCGTACGCCGTCGGCGGGTGACCGGGGCGTGACGTCCCTCTCCCGGCGCGCGTTCGTGGGCGCGGCGGCCGCCGCGCTGCTCGCGGGCTGTGGAGGCCGTCCGGCCGACGGGGGCGCGACCGCGCGGCCCGGGAGCACGCCACCGCCTTCGCCGCCGGCCGCGAAGCCGCCGCGCGAGCTGGGGCGTTCGGTCCCGGTCGGGCTGCGGATACCGGCCATCGGGGTGGACACCCCGGTCATGCGGCTCGGGCTGGCCCCGGACGGCAGCGTGCAGGTGCCCCCGATCACCGCGCACGACCGGGCCGGCTGGTACCGGCACTCCCCGACGCCCGGTCAGAAGGGTCCGTCGGTGATCCTCGGTCATGTCACGGTCGGCGCCCACGGCGACGGCGTCTTCCGCCACCTCGACCGTCTGCGCCGGGGAGACCGGATCGAGGCACGTCTGGAGAACGGCGGGTCCGCGGTGTTCTCCGTCGACGCCGTACGCACCGTCGCCAAGGCCGACTTCCCGGCGGACGCGGTCTACGGCGACGTGGACCGCCCGGAGTTGCGGCTCATCACCTGCGGTGGTCCGCGATCCGCGGGCGGATACCTCGACAACGTGATCGTCTTCGCGACGCTGAGCACCGCGAACCCGTGACCCGCGACCGGCCGCCCCACCCCCGCGACCGCGCCGCGCGTCGCGGCCTCCGGGTCCCCCGTGGACCCGGAGGCGGGATCCTGGGCCGACGGGCCGCGTGCCCGCGGTCCGGGATCCTTCCCCTCGAGTGCCGTCACGACCATGGAGAATGGTGAAAGGGTCCCGTGAGAAGGCAGCGTCCGAGCTGTTCGCCGCCCTCTACCCCCGCCTCGCCGGCTGGTGCCGCCGTCTCGTCGACGACGACGGGACGGCCCACGAGATCGCCTCGGAGGCGTTCACCCGGCTCTGGGCCCGCTGGACCTCCGTGGCCGAGCCGCGGGGGTTCCTCTACGTCACGGCGGCCAACCTCGTCCGGGACCACTGGCGCAAGCTGGAGCGGGAACGCCGGGCCGTGCGTCGGGCC
The DNA here is from genome assembly GCF_042889485.1 of Streptomyces sp. NPDC002580. Classification (NCBI taxonomy): domain Bacteria; kingdom Bacillati; phylum Actinomycetota; class Actinomycetes; order Kitasatosporales; family Streptomycetaceae; genus Streptomyces; species Streptomyces sp. NPDC002580. The sequence goes on from NZ_JBIAQZ010000012.1 coordinate 247,197, forward strand.
ACCGCCGAGATGACCATCGGCCCCCGGAACGAACAGGACGATCCGTCCGTACGCCTGCTCGTGCAGTCGCTTCCCGAACGGCTGCGCGTCCCGATCCTGCTGCACTACTACGCTGACATGCCGATCCGGGAGGTGTCCGCGCTGACCGGGCGCAAGGAGGGAACCGTCAAGGCCGATCTCCACGCGGCCCGCGAACTGCTCCGCGCCCACCTGAGGAGGAGTCTTGATCACACACGCTGACGACGGTCCGGACTTCGACGCGGACGACCCGCTCGCCGTCATCATGCGGCCGCCCGCCGACTACCTCGGCCCACCGCCAGGCCGCTACGAGGCGATCCGTCGGGGCGCGGCCCGTCGTCGGCTGCTGCGCGCCGCGGCCGGAGCCGGAGTCGGTCTGGCGTGTGCCGTCGGTCTCCTCGTCGCGCTGCCGCTCCGGTCGACGGCGCCGGCGACGCCGGTGTCCCCGGTCGTCCCGCTGGCCCCGCCGCCCGCGAGCGGTCCGTCGACCGGGCCCACCCCGTCGGCCTCGCCCGGGCAAAGGACCCCCGGCCCGGGACCGAGCGCCCGCCCCGAACGGACCTCGGCCCCGAGGACCGCGCCCACCTCGACCGACCCGACCCGTTCGCCCGTCCGCACCCGGTCGCCCTCGGCGCCACCGACCGCCGCGTCGGTCGAGCCGTCCGCCGTCCGCACCGGGGCGAACCCCGTCCCTTCGACGGCGGGCCGGCGGTAGGGCGGCCGGACGGTGGGGCGGCGGGAGGCAGTGCCGGGGGTGCCGTGCCCCGGCGATCCCGACGGGGTGGTAGAACTGCGGCCGGACGGACGGACCGTCGGCCGAGGCGGCCAGGGTGACCGAGGCGGCCAGGGTGACTGAGGCGGCCAGGGCGACCGAGGCGGCCAGGGCGACCGAGGCGACCGAGGCGGCCGAGGGTGACCGAGAAGACCGCGGCGACCGGCCTGCGGGCGGCCGCTCGCGAGCGGTGGGCGGCGGATCCGTGGCGGGACCTCGTCGTCGGGACCGCCCGTCGGGCCCCTGCTCCCCAGGCCGCCCGTCCTGTCCCGCCGGGCCTCTGGCTCCCGCCCCGCCCGGCCCGTGGGCTCCCGCGCCGCTCTCCGGGCGCGGTGGATTCTCCCCACCCATAAACCGGGCCTTCATTACCCATAAGTCGGCCTTATGAGGTCATAGCCTGGACCCGCCTACTGACTTAGGTTTGCCTCAGTTTAGGCTTCCCGTCGAGTCCCCCGCCCCTGCTCGAAGGGAACCTGATCATGCCTCGCCCTCTGCGGGTAGCCATTGTCGGAGCCGGCCCCGCCGGAATCTACGCCGCCGACGCGCTGCTGAAATCCGCAGTGGCCGCCGAGCCCGGTGTCTCCATCGACCTGTTCGAGCGGATGCCGGCCCCGTTCGGTCTCATCCGCTACGGCGTCGCCCCCGATCACCCCCGGATCAAGGGCATCATCACCGCCCTTCATCAGGTGCTCGACAAGCCGCAGATCCGCCTCTTCGGCAACGTCGACTACCCGCGCGACATCAACCTGGACGATCTGCGCGCCTTCTACGACGCGGTGATCTTCTCCACGGGCGCCACGGCCGACCGGGCCCTCGACATCCCCGGCGTCGACCTCGACGGCTCCTACGGCGCCGCCGACTTCGTCTCCTGGTACGACGGTCACCCGGACGTTCCGCGCACCTGGCCGCTGGAGGCGGAGAAGGTCGCCGTCCTCGGTGTCGGCAACGTCGCCCTCGACGTGGCCCGCGTCCTGGCCAAGACCGCGGACGAACTGCTGCCCACCGAGATCCCGCCGAACGTTTACGAGGGGCTCAAGGCCAACAAGGCCCTCGAGGTCCACGTCTTCGGCCGCCGCGGCCCGGCGCAGGCGAAGTTCAGCCCGATGGAGCTGCGCGAGCTCGACCACTCGCCGAACATCGAGGTCATCGTCGACCCCGAGGACATCGACTACGACGAGGGCTCGATCGCCACCCGGCGCGGCAACAAGCAGTCCGACATGGTCGCCAAGACCCTGGAGAACTGGGCGATCCGCGACGCCGGCGACCGCCCGCACAAGCTGTTCCTGCACTTCTTCGAGTCGCCCACCGAGATCCTCGGCGAGAACGGCGAGGTCGTCGGCCTGCGCACCGAGCGCACCGCCCTCGACGGCACCGGGAACGTCAAGGGCACCGGCGAGTTCAAGGACTGGGACGTCACGGCGGTCTACCGCGCGGTCGGCTACCTCTCCGACAGCCTGCCCAAGCTGCCCTGGGACGTCGACTCGGGCACGGTGCCGGACGCGGCCGGCCGGGTCCTGGAGGACTCGGGCGACCACCTGGCGTCCACCTATGTCACCGGCTGGATCCGGCGCGGCCCCATCGGCCTGATCGGCCACACCAAGGGCGACGCCAACGAGACGGTCGCCAGCCTGCTCGACGACCACGCCAACGGCCGTCTGCTCACGCCCTCCTCGCCCGAGCCGGAGGCCGTCGACGCCTTCCTCGGCGAGCGGGACGTGCGCTTCACGACGTGGGACGGCTGGTACCGGCTGGACGCCGCGGAGAAGGCGCTGGGCGAACCGCAGGGCCGGGCGCGCGTGAAGCTCGTCGAGCGCGAGGACATGCTGCGGGAGAGCGGCGCCTGAGTCACCGGAGCCCCTGGGCGGGGCGGTTTTGAACGCGTTCAAGTCGGGGCGTACGCTACCGGCATGAGCGACAGAGCCGCCCTGCTCAAGGGCATCCGCGCGTGGCTTGCCTTCTTCGTCGTCAGCCTGGTGCTCAGTGGCGCCACGGCCTTCCCGCTGGTGCACGAACTCCACTGGACCGAGGACCTGTTGAGGGCCCTGTCCGTGCCGGAGCACCTGCCCGCCCTGATGGACTGGATCGAACGGGTCCGCGACGGCCTGGACACCGCCGACGCCCAATACCCGTTCCTGCTCTACGGAACGGACTGGCTGGCGTTCGCGCACCTGGTGATCGCGGTCGCCTTCTACGGCCCGTACCGCGACCCGGTCCGCAACATCTGGGTCGTCGAGTTCGGGATGATCGCCTGCGCGGGTATCGTCCCGCTGGCCCTGGTCTGCGGACCGATCCGCGGAATTCCCTTCTGGTGGACGGTCATCGACATGTCCTTCGGAGTCTTCGGCGTGATCCCCCTGTACGTCGTACGGAAGAGGATCAAGCGCCTGGAGGCGCTCACCGCGGACCGGGTGACCGCTCAGGTGCCCGCCACCACCTGAGCGGCCGTGCCCGCTAGCTGAGTGCCGCGAGCCCGATCCGCTGGGACACCGGGTTCGTCGACTCGCTCTTGGCGTCGGTGGAACCGACGGAGTACACGAGGGTGCGGGACAGGTCCCGGGTGGCCGCGACGAGCGCGCTGTAGCCGTACCGGGCACCCGACTTGAGCCAGTACACCCGGCCCCCGTACGCGAAGCGCTGGAGTCCGGCGCTCATGTCGGCGCCCTTGATGTCCGAGGGCACGGTGAACATCTCCTCCAACTGCCGTGCCGGGACCAGGTCGCCCCGGAACAGCCGCGTGATCAGGCGCTCCAGGTCGGCGGTCGTGGAGATCATGTCGCCGGCCGCCCAGCGGTCGGCCTGGTTCCAGTCGGTGACGTCCACGAACGTCGTCGTGCCGTCGGCCCGCCGCACCGCCTGGTAGCCGTGGTTGTGCCGGCCGCGGATGCGCGGGTCGGTGCCGGGGAAGTACGTGTCGCGCATCCCCGCCGGCCGCAGGATCCGCCGCTCCGCCTCGTGCGCGTACGTGTGCCCGGTCACCTTCTCGATCAGCAGGCCGAGCACCGTGTAGTTGATGTTCAGGTAGTGCTGTCGGGCACCCGGCGTGAACTCCGGTCCCTTGGCCGTCGCGGAGGCCACGACCGCGCGTGGCGTGAGGGTGTCGAAGCGGTGCGCGTACACGTCCTCGAACGTGTCGCCGAAGCCGTCACCGGGCTGGATGCCACTCGTGTGGTTGAGCAACTGCCGTACGGTGACGGGCTCGAAGTCCGCGGGCAGGAGCCCGGGGAGGTACCTCTGCACGGGGGTCCCCAGCCCGATCCGGCCCTCGGCCGCGAGTCGGAGGACGACCGCCGCGGTGACGACCTTCGTGGTGGAACCGGCGCGGAAGCGGGCGCCCGGATCGGCCGCCCGTCCGCTCTCCAGGTCGTGCACCCCCGCGCTGCCGCGCCAGGTGCCGTCGCTGCCGCCGACCCGTACGAGGGCCGCCGTCGCGTCCGTGTCCGGGAGCCCGGCGAGCGCGGCGCGCAGCGCGGCGGCGTCGGGTCCGGCCGCCGTCCGTGCCGGCGCGGTGGCGGGGGATGCGAGGGCCGGGGCGCCCAACGGTCCGGCCGCGAGACCGAGAGCCAGGGCGGCGGCGAGGGCGACTGCTGGGCGGCGTAAGGACATCGTGTGCTCCTGAGGGCGAGGCGCCGGGTGAACACGGATCATCCTCCGGCGGCACCTGGCCCCGCGGATCCTCAACAGGGAGGGCACCGACCCCGGTGTCCGGGCGAGGGGCACCCCTAAGGGGCAGCTCGTCACGTGTGCCGACGACCTCCGCGCCGGACGTCCGGGCGCCCGCCCGGACACCCCGACGACGACCGGCGGCCGGGGGTCCGGCCGCCGGTCCGGGTGGCTCAGTTCCCGCGCAGCGAGATCAGGGTGTCGACGCGGTTGGTCGTGATCGAGTCGACGCCCACGTCGAGCAGCCGGCGCATCGAGCGACGGGTGTCCGGGGTCCACACGGAGAGCAGGTGGCCGTCGCGGTGGACGCGGTCCACGAGGTCCCGGTCCACCAGCGTGAAGCGGTAGTTGAGCCAGCGCGGCTTCACGGCGTCGAGCAGGGTCGGGCGTGGCGGTGCCAGGGTCGTCCAGGTCAGCGCGATCTCCGCCGACGGGTCGACGGCCCGCACCGCGAGCATGGCGGGGGCCGCGGCGCAGTAGTACACCCGCTCCGCCGCCCCGCAGGTCCGCACCACGTCCACGATCTCGCGCACGACCCTCGCGCCCGGCGAACCCGGAAGGTCGATCAGGACCCGGGTGTCCCCGGTCGCCCCGAGGGCCTCCGCCAGCGTCGGCACCCCGTCCGCCGTGAGCCCCCGCACCTCGTCGAGGGAGAGCGAGCCCAGCGGCCGGTCGTGTCCCCACAGGCGTTTGAGCGTCTCGTCGTGCAGCAGTACGGGTACGCGGTCGCGGGTCAGCCGTACGTCGATCTCGACGGCGTCCGCGCCCCGGTGGAGCGCGGAACGCAACGAGTCGGTCGTGTTCTCGCGGACGCGGTAGGGGTCGCCGCGGTGGGCGACTGCGGTCACGGTGCGCATGTGGCCATTGTGCTGGGTCAGAGGGCGAGCCAGGTCGCGGTGTACGTGTCGATCTCCGCGGCGAGCCGCGCCTTGCCCGCCGCGTCGAGGAACGACGCCCGCACCGCGTTCCCGGCGAGCTTCGCCAGCCCCTGCTCGTCGAGGCCGAGGAGGCGGGCGGCGACCGCGTACTCGGTGTTGAGGTCGGTGCCGAACATCGGCGGGTCGTCGGAGTTGACGGTGACCGTCACCCCGGCCGCCACGAACTCCTTGACGGGGTGCTCGTCGAGGGTGCGGACCGCGCGGGTGGCGATGTTCGAGGTCGGGCAGACCTCCAGGGCGATGCCGTGCTCGGCGAGATGGGCGAGCAGTTTCGGGTCCCGCGCGGAACTCGTGCCGTGGCCGATCCGTTCGGCACCGAGGAAGTTCAGCGCGTCCCAGACGGTCTCCGGGCCGGTCGTCTCCCCGGCGTGCGGCACCGACCGCAGTCCCGCGGCGCGGGCCTGGTCGAAGTACGGCTTGAACTGCGGCCTCGGTACACCGACTTCGGGGCCGCCGAGCCCGAAGGAGACGAGCCCCTCCGGCCGCAGCCGGTCGTCGGTCGCGAGCCGCACGGTCTCCTCGGCGGCCTCCAGACCGGCCTCGCCCGGGATGTCGAAGCACCAGCGCAGGACGACACCGAACTCGGCCTCGGCGGCCTTGCGGGCGTCCTCGATCGCGTCCATGAACGCGCGCTCGTCGATTCCCCGCCGGGTGGAGGACCACGGAGTGATCGTCAGCTCGGCGTAGCGCACCTGCTGGCGCGCCATGTCCCGGGCCACCTCGTACGTCAGCAGCCGCACGTCCTCGGGGGTGCGGATGACGTCGACGACGGACAGGTACACCTGGATGAAGTGGGCGAAGTCCGTGAACGTGAAGTAGTCCGCGAGCGCCTCGGGGTCGGTCGGCACCCGGGAGTCGGGGTGGCGGGCGGCGAGCTCGGACACGATGCGCGGGGAGGCGGAACCGACGTGGTGGACGTGCAGTTCGGCCTTCGGCAGCCCGGCGATGAAGGAGTGCAGGTCGCGGGCGTCGTCGCGTGCGGTGATGTGCTCGGTCAAGGGTTCCTCCCCGGAACGGCGTCCGCGGGTCGTGCGCGGCGGGACGCGGGTGATCGGCTGATCGATGACTCGGGGATCATCGTAGGCGGCGGCCCCCGCGGGTGCGGGTCCGGCGCGTCCGGCACCCCCGGCGTCGGCCGCCGCGCGACGGAGATCCACCGGCCGCGCCCGGGCCGTAGCATGACGTCACTCAGGAGAGAGGGGACCTCGCGCATGTCCGACGACGCCCGGAGGCCGGAAGTGCCGCACGACGAGGGCGCGTGGATTCCGCCCGGCCAGGGGAACGTGTGGGCCGCGCCGGGCGAGGGGGACCCGGCGCCGAAGCCGGGGGAGTCCCTCGCCGCGAGTTCGACGCCGGGCGCCGAACCGGCGGACGCGATACCGGGGGTGATACCCGAGGCGGGAGCCGAGGCGAGACCCGCGGCCGACCGCACCCTCGTCGACACCTCCGCCCCCGCCCAGGATTCCGGCCCCGCCCTGGCCTCCGGCTCCGCCCCTGTCGCCCCTCGGGCGGCGAGCGGCGCGGACAGCGCGTTCGACGGCGGTCCGACGGACTCCGTCCCCGGGCGGAACACCGCGCCCTTCGCCGCCGCCCCCGACACCCGGGTCTCCCTCGGGAAGGGCGCCACCGGGGAGTCCGAGCCCAACCCCTGGGCGCCGCCCGAGGAGATGGCCTCACCCGCCGGGAGCGCGCGGGGAGGCGCGTGGCAGAACCCCACACCTCCTCCGGTGCACGGCCTGCCGACGATGACCTCGCTTCCCGGCGCACCCGTCCCGCCGGGACCCGGAATTCCCGGGGGTCCCTCCCCGGACAACCCCTTCGCGCCGCCGGGGGCCCACACCCCGTACCCGCGGCCCGCCCCGGGCGAGTTCGTCCCCCCGCCGCCGATCGCCCCCGGCGGCCCGGGCCCGCTCTCGTACGGCCCGGGCTACGGATATCCGCAGTACGGCGCCCCCCACCCCGGTACCGCCTACCCGGGCGGACCGGGCTACGGCTGGCCCCTGACGCCCGCCCCGAGCAACGGCATGGGGACCGCCGGTCTGGTGCTGGGCATCATCGCGGTGGTCCTGTTCTGCGCGTGGCCGCTGGCGATCGTGCTGGGCGTGCTCGCGGTGATCTTCGGCCTGATCGGCCGGGCCAAGGCGCGCCGCGGTGAGGCGACGAATCCGGGCCAGGCGCTGGCCGGAGTGATCTGCGGAGCCGTGGGCGTCGTCCTGGCCGTCGCCCTGATCGTCTTCATCGCCGTCGTGTCGAACTACGACGACGACAGCGACGACCCGTTCGGCGACGACGGTTTCTCCACCTCCCTGGTGACGCACCGGCGATAGCCCGCGGCCCGGACGGCGGGGCGCCGCGAAGTCCTGCGACGAACGCGTCCCGCCGCACCGGCCCCCGGGGTCTCCCGTTCTGCCGGGGAACGGCTCCCGGCGGACCAGGCCCCGCCCCTGGCCGGCCCTCCGGTCGGTTCCGGCAGGCCGTCGGACGCCGGACCGAACACCGGTGCGGGCCCTACGGCCGGGTCACGGGCCCGGTCAGACGGCTTTCGGGGTTTCGTCGCCGACGGCTCCGGCGGTTCCGGCGCCTTTGTCTCCGGGGTGGCGCACGGCGCAGAGGAATCCGACGGCGAGCGCGATGGCCATGCCGTTGAAGACCCACTGGTTGGCCTCGGCGAAGTCCATCCGCACACTCGCCATCGTGTCGCGCATCGCCTCCGCGGCCCGCCCGGTGCCGGTCGGCTGCCGGGCGTCGGCATTGCCCGTGACCGCCTCGGCGATGTCCCTGGCCACTCCGTGGGCCTCGCCCGGGGAAAGGCCCTGGGACCGGAGGGTCGACACGACCTTCTCCGTCGTCTGATGGGTGAGGATCGTCCCGAACACGGCCAGGCCCACGCTCGCCGCGTAGTTGCGCACGGTCTGCGTGACGCCGGTGACCTCGCCGTACGAGGCTCCGATGGCCCGGTTGACGGCGTCCGTGGACGCGGGCGCCAGGATGAAACCGATGCCCGCGCCCGCGAGGGCCACGTACGGCCACTGGTCGTGCATGGACAGGTCGGTCAACTTGTTCGCCCACAGGGCGAATCCGACGGCGCCCAGCGCGGTACCGATCTTCAGCGGCGCCCGGGCGCCCTGCTTGTCCAGCATCCGGCCGCCCCACTGGGAGGCGATCGCGAAGCCCGCGAAGAAGTACAGCAGGTAGAGCGCCGCCTGGTCCGGGGAGGCGCTGAGGGAGACCTGCGCGTACACCGAGGCGAAGAAGAAGACGGGGACGAAGGCGAGCATGGCGAAGAAGAGCACCAGGGCGTCCACCGTGAACGCCTTGTCCTGGAAGACCGCGAGGTTGACCAACGGGTGGCGTCTGCCCCGCTCGTAACGCCAGAAGACGACGAGGACCACCAGACCGCCCACGATGCAGGTCCAGGTCACCGGGCTGTCCCAGCCCCAGGCCGACGCCTGCTGGAACCCGAGCACGCTCAGCCCCATGCCGACCGCGATCAGCACGGCTCCGGGGCTGTCCAGGGGCTCGTCGCGCCGCCGGTCGGGAATGTGCGCCAGCAGGGTCAGGACCAGGGCCACGACGGCGACGGGCACGTTCACCCAGAAGATCGCCCGCCAGGTCCACGCCGTGAGCCAGCCGCCCAGCAGCGGGCCGATGGCGGTCAGCGCTCCGGACAGCCCGAAGAACAGGGCGAGGGCCCGGCCGCGCCGCTCCACCGGGAACACGGCCACGACCACGGCGAGTGCGGCGGGAAAGAGGAGCGCCGCCCCCAGGCCCTGCGTCGAGCGGAAAATGATCATCCAGGTCTGCGCGAAGTCGCCCTCGGGCACACACCCGCAGAGCACCGAGGAGACGACGAACACCAGCGTCCCGGCCACGACGACGCGGCGTGGGCCGAGCAGATCCGCCAGCCGCCCGCCGAGGGCGAAGAACGCGGCCAGCGACAACAGGTAGGAGTTCACCACCCATTGCATCCCGGACGTCGACAGCCCCAGCTCGCGGACGATGTCCGGCGCCGCGATGGAGACGATCGTCTGGTCGATGAACGTCATCGAGACCGCGAAGAGCATGGCCGCGAGGGCCAGTGACTGGTTCGGCGGGCCTGGCGCTGTGGTAGCGGCCTTGTTCCCCGCCGCATCGGTGGCACTCACACGGACATCTTCGGCCGCCCCGCCCGGCTTCGCATCCGCAGCCCGCCACCACCGGACGGTGGTCCCGAGGGCTCACCGGCCGGCCCCGGCACCGCCGCGGACGGGCGATCCGCGGTCTTCGCCGCCGATCGCCGGACCGGTCCTACCGCAGTCGTTCCCGTGCCTCCATGAGGGCGAAGCCGAGGAGATTGGGCCCCCGCCAGCGGCGGGGATCCGACGCCCCCTCGTCGGTCGCCGCAAGTCCGATGCCCCAGATCCGGTCCATCGGGCTCGCCTCGACCAGCACTCTCCCGCCCGTGCCCAGCAGGAACGCCTTCAGCCCGGGGTGGGCGCCGAACTTGTGGACGCTGCCCTCGACCACGATCGCGAACCGCTCGCGACCCCAGACGCCGTCGTCGAAGCCGCGCACCAGCCGCCCGGCCTTCTTCGCCGCCGCGGGGCTCGCCGCGTCAAGCGCCGCGCGCTCGGCCTCCGCGTCGCCGAACAGCCGTGCCTTGGACGCCATCATCCAGTGCTCGGCCGTCGCGTACCGGACACCGTCGACCACGAACGGTGACGGCCACCACTGGCTGAGACAGCTCGAACCGATCTGGCCGTCCGCTCTCGGGCGGTGCCCCCAGAAGTGCAGGTACTTCACCCGCTTCCCCGACTGAACCGCCTTGACCAGTGCTTCCTGCGTGTCGATCTTCCCCATGCACGCCACTGTGACACGCACCACTGACATTCCGTCCCCCCTTTTCCATCATGACTCGACACCTGGTCGAAGGATTCCGTCGCGTAACCAAAAGGCAACAACGGAATCACTTGTTGGAGTCCCTTCGCTCTGTCAGGATCGGCACTCAAATCGAGCTGGAGCTACGCCGACCCCCGTCCCGACGGGGAGGACGGCGGAGGAGAGCGACATGCACAAACCGGGCCATCGCTTCCAGGCGCAGGACCGCCTCGCGGACGGCGCGCAGTACATCGGAGGCCGTCTCCGCAAGGGCACTTCCGGTCGCACGCACGCGGTCGTGAACCCCGCCACCGGCGAAGAGGTGTACACGTACGAGCTGGCGGGCGCCGCCGACGTGGACGCGGCCGTCGCGGCCGCCCGCGCCGCGTTCCCCGGCTGGTCGGGCGCCACCCCGGGGGAGCGGTCCGACGCCCTGCACCGCTTCGCCGCCGTGCTCGCCGAGCGGGCCGAGGAGTTCGCCCAGGCCGAGTCGCTGCAGTGCGGAAAGCCCCTCAAGCTGACCCGCGAGTTCGACGTGCCGGGCACCATCGACAACACCGCGTTCTTCGCGGGCGCCGCCCGGCACCTGCAGGGCCAGTCGGCCGGTGAGTACTCCGGCGACCACACCTCGTACGTGCGCCGTGAACCCATCGGTGTCGTCGGCTCCATCGCGCCCTGGAACTACCCGCTCCAGATGGCCGCCTGGAAGATCCTCCCGGCGATCGCCGCCGGCAACACCATCGTGCTGAAACCGGCCGAGCCGACCCCGCTCACCTCCCTGCTGTTCGCCGAGGCGGCCACCGCGGCCGGCATCCCGGACGGTGTCGTCAACATCGTCACCGGACTGGGCAAGGAGGCCGGTGAGCACCTCGTCGGGCACCCCGACGTCGCCATGACCTCCTTCACCGGCTCGACCGCCGTCGGCAAGCGTGTCGCCGAGATCGCCACCTCGACCGTCAAGCGCCTCCACCTGGAACTCGGCGGCAAGGCCCCGTTCCTGGTCTTCGACGACGCGGACCTGGAGGCCGCCGTGCACGGCGCGGTCGCCGGTTCGCTCATCAACACGGGCCAGGACTGCACGGCCGCCACGCGCGCGTACGTGCAGCGGCCCCTCTACGAAGCGTTCGTGGAGCGCACCGGTGCCCTGATGGCGAGCGTCCGCGTCGGTGATCCATTCGCCTCCGGCACCGACCTCGGTCCCCTGATCTCGCACGCCCAGCGCGACCGCGTCGCCGGGTTCGTCGACCGGGCCCGCGGCTACGCGCGCGTGGTCACCGGTGGCGAGGCCCCACAGGGAGACCTCAAGAGCGGCGCGTACTATGCGCCCACGCTCGTCGCGGACGCCGGGCAGGACAGCGAGATCGTGCAGGCCGAGATCTTCGGACCGGTGCTCGTCGTGCTCCCCTTCGACACCGACGACGAGGGCATCGCGCTGGCCAACGACACACCGTACGGACTCGCCGCCTCCGCCTGGACCCGCGACGTGTACCGGGCGAACCGCGCGACGCGCGAGATCAAGGCGGGCTGCGTGTGGGTCAACGACCACATTCCGATCATCAGCGAGATGCCGCACGGCGGTTACAAGGCGTCCGGCTTCGGCAAGGACATGTCCGCCTACTCCTTCGAGGAGTACACGCAGGTCAAGCACGTCATGTTCGACAACACCGCGGTCGCCAGGAAGGACTGGCACCGCACGGTCTTCGGGGACCGGCCGTAGCCGATCGACCGGCTACGGCCCTGTGGCAGACCAGGCCGCGACCACGGCCGCGACCCTTCCGAAAGGGCATCAGAGCATGGAGCAGTACGAGCCCGAACGCCTGTCCCCGGTGCAACTGGCCGCCATGCGGCGCAGCTTCCGGAACGGCAGGGCGGCCCTCACCCGCCGTTCACTGCTGCGCGCCTCGGCGGGCGGCGCGCTGGCCGTCGGCGGACTCGGGGCGCTGAGCGGCTGCGGGATACCCGCGGCAGGCAAGACCCAGGGCAGCGTCTCGTCGGAGGACCACTCGGCCAAGGAGAAGACCCTCAACTTCTCCAACTGGACCGAGTACATCGACCTCGACGACAGCGGCAAGCACCACCCGACGCTGGAGACCTTCCGCAAGCGGACGGGTATCTCGGTCAAGTACACCGAGGACATCAACGACAACAACGAGTTCTTCGCCAAGATCAAGCCGCAGCTCGCCGCCGGCCAGGCGACCGGCCGCGACCTGATCGTGCTCACCGACTGGCTGGCCGCGCGCGTGATCCGCCTCGGCTGGGTCCAGAAGCTCGACCCGTCCAACCTGCCGCACGCCTACACGAACCTGTCCCCGCAGTTCCGCAACCCGGACTGGGACCCGGGCCGCGCCTACTCGTACGTGTGGCAGGGCATCCCGACGGTCATCGCCTTCAACAAGAAGGCGCTCGACGGGGTCGAGGTGAAGTCGGTCTCCGACCTCCTCGACAACCCGAAGCTCAAGGGCCGCGTCTCGTTCCTGTCCGAGATGCGCGACACCATGGGCATGACCCTGCTCGACATGGGCAAGGACCCGGCGACGTTCACCGACGACGACTACGACGCGGCCATCGCCCGGCTCCAGAAGGCCGTCGACAAGGGCCAGATCCGCCGCTTCACGGGCAACGACTACACGTCCGACCTCACCAAGGGCGACATCGCGGCCTGTGTCGCCTGGGCCGGCGACATCGTCCAGCTCAAGAACGACAGCCCGGACATCGACTTCGTCATCCCGGACAGCGGCTACATGACGTCGACCGACAACCTGCTGGTCCCCAACAAGGCGCGTCACAAGACGAACGCCGAGCGGCTGATCGACTTCTACTACGAGCCGGAGCAGGCCGCCGAGCTCGCCGCGTACATCAACTACGCGACTCCGGTCGAAGGCGTGAAGCCCTACCTTGCCAAGATCGACCAGGACGCGGCGAACAACCCGCTGATCGTCCCCGACAAGGCCATGCAGGCCACGTCCCACTCCTTCCGCGCGCTGAGCCAGAAGGAAGAGACGGCCTACGAAGAGAAGTTCGCGAAGCTCACAGGGGCGTGACGATGATGACTACAGAGAACAGCGGCGACGTCCGCCTCACCGGGATCAGCAAGACCTACGGCGCCTTCACCGCCGTGCAGCCGCTCGACCTGACCGTGCCGCAGGGCTCCTTCTTCGCCCTGCTCGGCGCCTCGGGCTGCGGCAAGACCACCACCCTGCGCATGATCGCCGGTCTGGAGGAACCTTCCTCCGGCACCGTGCACCTCGGCGACCAGGAGGTGACGCACCTGCCGCCCTACAAGCGGCCGGTGAACACCGTCTTCCAGTCGTACGCCCTCTTCCCGCACCTGGACATCTTCGAGAACGTCGCCTTCGGCCTGCGCCGGCGCGGGATCAAGAGCGTCAAGAAGCAGGTCGAGGACATGCTCGACCTCGTCCAGCTCGGCGAGCAGGCGCGCAAGAAGCCGCACCAGCTCTCCGGCGGCCAGCAGCAGCGTGTCGCGGTCGCCCGCGCGCTGATCAACCACCCCAAGGTACTGCTCCTGGACGAGCCCCTCGGCGCCCTCGACCTCAAGCTGCGCCGCCAGATGCAGCTGGAGCTCAAGCGGATCCAGACCGAGGTCGGCATCACCTTCGTCCACGTCACGCACGACCAGGAGGAGGCCATGACCATGGCCGACACCGTCGCCGTGATGAACGCGGGCCGGGTCGAGCAACTCGGCGCGCCCGCCGACCTCTACGAGAACCCGCGGACCACGTTCGTCGCCAACTTCCTCGGCACCTCGAACCTCATCGAGGCCGAGGTCGGCTCCAGGAGCGGCGACGACATCGTGCTCAAGGCGGGCGGCGGCGGACTGGTGCTCCCCGGGGCACGCTGCTCCGCGCCCGCCACGACCGGCGGCAAGGTGCTGGTCGGGGTCCGCCCGGAGAAGGTCTCCCTCACGCACGCCGACGACGCGGGCGAGATACCCGCCGGCCGCAACCGCATCACCGGCAGGATCGCGCACTCCAGCTTCATCGGCGTCTCCACGCAGTACGTCATCGACAGCGCCGTCTGTCCCGAGTTCGAGGTCTACGCCCAGAACGTCGACCGGGACTCCCGGCTCGCCCCCGGCGCGGAGGTCGTCCTGCACTGGAACCCGGCGCACACCTTCGGCCTCGACGCCGACCAGGACATCGACGCGGGCGTCGAAACGGTCGAGGAGGCGGCCGCCTGATGGCCACCGTCACCGAGGCCGAAGCGCCACCGCTCGCGCCGCGGCCCGCCGCGAAGCCGCCCAGGAAGCGGGGCCGTCTCGTCCCGTACTGGCTGCTGCTGCCCGGCCTGCTGTGGCTGGTCGTCTTCTTCGCGCTGCCGATGATCTACCAGGCCTCCACGTCCGTGCAGACGGGCTCCCTGGAGGAGGGCTACAAGGTCACCTGGCACCTCGCGACCTACTGGGACGCGCTCACCGAGTACTGGCCGCAGTTCCTGCGCTCGGTGTCCTACGCGGCCGCCGCGACGGTCCTGTGCCTGCTGCTCGGCTACCCGCTGGCGTATCTGATCGCCTTCCGGGCGGGCCGCTGGCGCAACCTGATCATGATCCTGGTGATCGCCCCGTTCTTCACCAGCTTCCTGATCCGCACCCTGGCCTGGAAGACGATCCTCTCCGACAGCGGACCGGTCGTCGGCGCGCTCAACACGCTGCACGTCCTCGACGTCACCAGCTGGCTCGGCTGGACCGCGGGCGACCGCGTCCTGGCGACACCACTGGCGGTGGTCTGCGGTCTGACGTACAACTTCCTGCCGTTCATGATCCTGCCGCTCTACACCTCGCTGGAGCGCATCGACGGCCGGCTGCACGAGGCCGCCGGCGACCTGTACGCCAGACCCTGGACGACCTTCCGCAAGGTCACCTTCCCGCTGTCGATGCCGGGCGTGGTCTCCGGAACGCTGCTGACCTTCATCCCGGCGGCCGGTGACTACGTCAACGCGGAACTCCTCGGCTCGACCGACACCCGCATGATCGGCAACGTCATCCAGACCCAGTTCCTGAGGATCCTGGACTATCCGACGGCCGCCGCGCTCTCCTTCATCCTCATGGCCGCGATCCTTCTGATGGTCACGGTCTACATCCGCCGGTCCGGGACGGAGGATCTGGTCTAAATGCCCTTCGTCAACTGGCTCAAGCGTCATCTCGTCGTCATCGCGGGACTGCTGACGCTCTCCTATCTGCTGCTGCCCAACGTCGTCGTCACGGTGTTCTCCTTCAACAAACCGAAGGGGCGCTTCAACTACGAGTGGCAGCAGTTCTCCACGGACGCCTGGAAGGACCCGTGCGGTGTCGCCGACATGTGCGGCTCGCTCGGGCTCAGCCTCCAGATCGCCGTCTGGGCGACGATCGGGGCCACCGCACTCGGCACGATGATCGCCTTCGCGCTCGTCCGCTACCGCTTCCGCGCACGCGGCGCCGTGAACTCGCTGATCTTCCTGCCGATGGCGATGCCCGAGGTCGTCATGGCCGCCTCGCTGCTCACCCTGTTCCTCAACATGGGCGCCCAGCTGGGCTTCTGGACGATCCTGATCGCCCACATCATGTTCTGCCTCAGCTTCGTCGTGACAGCCGTCAAGGCCCGGGTCATGTCGATGGACCCGCGTCTGGAGCAGGCGGCCCAGGACCTCTACGCCGGCCCGGCGCAGACCTTCCTGCGGGTCACCCTGCCCATCGCGGCACCCGGGATCGCCGCGGGCGCGCTGCTCGCCTTCGCGCTCTCCTTCGACGATTTCATCATCACCAATTTCAACGCGGGCTCGACCGTCACGTTCCCCATGTTCGTCTGGGGTTCGGCACAGCGCGGAACACCCGTCCAGATCAATGTCATCGGTACGGCCATGTTCCTCGTCGCCGTCCTGTTCGTCCTGTCCGGAATGGTCATCGGAAATCGCCGGAACAGGCAGAAGGCATAACGCTCGTCACCCTTGTAGGGAGTTGAAATCATGGCCCCAAGCGCCATGACCCGTGGTAATCAGTGGACGAAATCCCTTTCCGACGCCCAGCCGGTCCCGTACTGGCTGGACGATCCCGGCAGACCCCACCCCGAGCCCGCGCTCACCGGCGCCGAGACCTGCGACCTGCTCGTCGTCGGCGGCGGCTACAGCGGACTGTGGACCGCGCTGATCGCCAAGGAGCGCGACCCCGGGCGGGACGTCGTCCTGGTGGAGGGCCGCGAGGTGGGCTGGGCCGCCTCGGGCCGCAACGGAGGCTTCTGCGCCGCCTCCCTCACCCACGGTCTGTCCAACGGGCTCACCCGCTGGCCGGACGAGATCGGGAAACTGGAGGAGCTGGGCGCCCGCAACCTCGACGAGATCGAGGCGGCCGTCGCCCGCTACTCCCTCGACTGCGACTTCGAGCGCAGCGGTGAGATCGACGTCGCCACCGAGCCGCACCAGGCGGCCGAACTGCGCGAGTGGCACCAGGAGCTGGAGCGCCGGGGCTTCGCCGACGGCATCGAGTTCCTCGACGCCGGGGCCGTCCGGGAACAGGTCGACTCCCCGACCTTCCTGGCCGGACTGCACGACCGCCGCGGGGTCGCCCTGCTCCACCCGGCCAAGCTGGCCTGGGGCCTCAAGCGCGCGTGCGTGGAACTCGGGGTGCGGGTGTACGAGCACACGCCCGCCCTCGACCTGAAGCCGTCCGGCGCGGGCATGGCCGTCCGCACCCCGTACGGCTCGGTCCGCGCCCGCCGGGTGGCCCTCGGCACCAACATCTTCCCGAACCTGGTCAAGCGCGTCCGGTCGTACACCGTCCCGGTCTACGACTACGCGCTGATGACCGAACCGCTCACCGCCGACCAGCTCGCCTCCGTCGGCTGGAAGAACCGCCAGGGGCTCGGCGACTCGGCCAACCAGTTCCACTACTTCCGGCTGTCCGCCGACAACCGCGTCCTGTGGGGCGGCTACGACGCGATCTACCCGTACGGCGGCCGGGTGCGCGCCGAGTACGACGACCGTCCCGAGACGTACGCCAAGCTCGCCGAGCACTTCTTCACCTGCTTCCCGCAGCTGGAGGGCGTCCGCTTCTCACACGCCTGGGGCGGCGCGATCGACACCTGCTCCCGGTTCTCGGCGTTCTTCGGCAGCGCCCACCGGGGCAAGGTCGCCTACGCGGCCGGCTACACGGGCCTCGGTGTGGGCGCCACCCGGTTCGGCGCGGAGGTGATGCTCGACCTGCTGGCGGGGGAGCGCACGGAACGCACCGAGCTGGAGATGGTCCGCAGGAAGCCGCTGCCGTTCCCGCCCGAGCCGTTCGCCTGGACCGGCATCGCGCTCACCAAGTGGTCGCTGGCCCGGGCGGACACCCACGGCGGCCGGCGCAACCTCTGGCTGAGGACGATGGACAAGCTGGGCCTGGGCTTCGACAGCTAGGTCCTGCCGTCGCCTTCCCGTCGTCGCCCGCGGGGCAGGCGGGAAGGGGACGACAGGGCCTGGGACTCCGGCACGCGTCCGGTCCGCTGCGGGAGCGACGTGCGCGCGTCCGGCTCCGGCGGCGTGATCCGGTTCACGGCCGACCGATCGCCGGAACCCGCGTAATGCCCGGCCCGAACCTCCCTCTCCCCTGTGACGCGATCGGCGTCGACACGAGAGGGAGGTTCCGTCATGACAGGGCCCAAGGCGGCGGTCGACTGGCTGGCATCCGTGGCTCCGGACCCCGAGGCCTGTCGCCGGCAGTGGGAGCGCAATCCCCGCGGGATCGCGCTGCTGCCCGCGGGAAGGGCCTGGGACGTCCTCATCCTGCCCGCCCGGCTCGGCTATCCGACGCTCGACGTGCTCACCCGGGTGATCGACCAACCAGGGCCGGTGCTCGTCGACTTCGGCGACGCGCGGATGGGATTCCTCGTGCCCCCGGGCACCGCGGCCCGGTGGCTCGGCACCGGGGTGCGCACGGCCGGCCACGGCACCTGGATCGTCGTGCCGTACCCGGGACGGTCGACCGGCGGGGTCCGCTGGCTGGTCCCGCCGGACGGCTCGGGCACGCTCACGGACCCGGCCCTGCTCGAACTGGCCATGCACGAGGCCGCGGCGGGCCTCGCCCGGAACGAGGACCGGCGGCCGTGAGAGGGCCGTGCCCGATCGCCGTCCGAAAGCCCGGCGCCTGTCAGAGGTCTTGACAAGCGAATTGGTCTGGACCAAGTTGGGCGCGCTCCACCCTCCAATTCCCCCATGCCCGGAGGCAGTCGTGAACCGGACCGGACCCGACAGACCATCCACGCCGCGTCGACGGCGGCTTCTCGCCGCGTGCGCGGCCACCGCCCTGGCCGTACCCGGCCTCGTCGCGCTCTCGTCGTCCGCCCGGGCGGCCGACGCGGACCTCGCCAGGAACGGCGGGTTCGAGTCGGGCCTCGACGGCTGGACCTGCACGGCGGGCGCCACGGTCGACTCGCCGGTCCGAAGCGGAGGTTCAGCGCTGAAGGCGACCCCGGCCGGCAGCGACAACGCGCAGTGCTCGCAGACCGTGACGGTGAAACCCGACGCGCAGTACACCCTCTCCGGCCACGTCCGCGGCGCCTACGTCTACCTCGGCGCGACCGGCACCGGGACGACCGACGTCAGCACCTGGACCCCGTCCGCGGCCGACTGGCAGCAGCTGAGCACCACCTTCCGCACCGGCGCCACCACCACGAAGGTGACGATCTACACCCACGGCTGGTACGGCACCGGCGCCTACTACGCCGACGACCTGTCGCTGACCGGACCCGGCGTCGACGCGGGACAGCCGCCCGCCGCGCCCACCGGACTCAGGACCGGCACGGTCACCTCCTCGACGGTCGGCCTGTCCTGGACGGCGGTCGGCGGCGCGACCGGCTACGCCGTCTACCGTGACGGAGCGAAGGTGCAGACGGCCACAGGAACCTCGGCGACCGTGAGCGGCCTGTCCCCCTCCACCGCGTACTCCTTCCAGGTCGCGGCGACGAACGACGCGGGCGAGTCCGCGAGATCGGCGACGGTGACCGCGACCACGCCGGCGGGCCCGGGCGGTGGCGGCGGTTCCTCGGACCTCCCCACCCACGCCCTCGTCGGCTACCTCCACGCGAGCTTCGCCAACGGCGCGGGCTACACCCGCATGGCCGACGTGCCCGACAGCTGGGACGTCATCGACCTGGCCTTCGGCGAGCCGACGTCCACCACCTCGGGCGACATCCGCTTCACCCGCTGCCCGGTCACCGAGTGCCCCACGGCGGAGAGCGACGCCGACTTCAAGGCCGCGATCAAGGCCAAGCAGGCGGCCGGCAAGAAGGTGCTGATCTCGATCGGCGGCCAGAACGGCCAGGTCCAGCTCACCACCGCGGCCGCCCGCGACACCTTCGTCTCCTCGGTCTCGAAGATCATCGACACCTACGGCCTGGACGGCCTGGACATCGACTTCGAGGGCCACTCGCTCTCCCTGGACGCGAGCGACACCGACTTCAAGAGCCCGACCACCCCGGTGGTCGTCAACCTCATCTCGGCGCTGAAGACCCTGAAGGCCAAGTACGGCTCGAAGTTCGTCCTGAGCATGGCCCCCGAGACGTTCTTCGTCCAGCTCGGCTACCAGTACTACGGCACCGGCAAGTGGGGCGGCCAGGACCCGCGCGCCGGCGCCTACCTCCCCGTGATCCACGCCCTGCGCGACGACCTGACCCTGCTGCACGTCCAGGACTACAACTCCGGCTCGATCATGGGCCTCGACAACCAGTACCACTCCATGGGCGGCGCCGACTTCCACGTCGCGATGACCGACATGCTGCTGACCGGCTTCCCGGTGGCGGGCGACGCGGGCAACGTCTTCCCGCCCCTGCGCCCCGACCAGATCGCCATCGGCATGCCCGCCACCACCAACGCCGGCAACGGGTACGTCTCCCCGTCCGAGGTGGACAAGGCCCTCGACTGCCTCACCAAGAAGGCCGGCTGCGGTTCGTACGCGCCGCACGGAACCTGGCCGGGCCTGCGCGGACTGATGACGTGGTCGGTCAACTGGGACCGGTTCGGCGGGTGGGAGTTCTCGCGGAACTTCGACGCGTACTTCGGCTGAGGAAGAGCCACAGGAAACCCAGCAGCGCCGCGCAGAGGCACCAGCTGGCCGCCACGTCCAGGGGCCAGTGGTAGCCGCGCCGGACCAGGCCGTAGGCCACGCACGCGTTCACGGTCAGGCAGACGGACCACACCAGACGGCGGGTGATCGCGGTGCGCAGCAGGGGGAGGAGGAGCAGCGCCGCGGCACCGTACGCGACGACGGCGGTGGCGGTGTGTCCCGAAGGGTAGAAGCCGGTGCCGGGCCCCATGACCGGGGGGCCCGGGCGGGCCACGAGTTCCTTCAGCGGCACGACCAGCGCGGGGACGAGGGCCATCAGGACCGCCGCGGCCGCCGACGGCAGCCACCACCGGTCCAGACCCGCGGCGCGCCGGTGCCACGCGACGTACCCCAGCGCCACGGCGAGGACCGGAACGGCCACCTGGACCCCGCCCAGGTCGGCGAGCAGTTCGGAGAACCGGTCGGGGTGGACGAGCGTGCCGCTCAGCCGTTCGTCCAGGCCCGCCAGTGGGCCGCCCGTCACGACCTGCCAGGTGATGAGCAGGAAGCCGAGGGCGAGCAGGCCGAGCAGGAGAGGCATGGGGACAGCCTGTCACTACGGGTCTGCCGAGCGGGCGGGGGCCGCGTCCGGTGTCGCGCGGGGCGGCCGCGAGCGCCGGGCGGACCGCGGCACGCGTCGCGTGTCGTCTCCGAGCCCGAGCCGCACGCGTGCGGAACAGGAACGGACCCAGGACGGGCGAGGAGAGGAAAGGGAGAAGGTCGGCCGCCCCGGAACAGGGGGGGGTGGTTCCGAGGCGGCCGTCCGGATCGGAATGCCGCGCGCCCCGGGGGGTTTGGGGCGGGCGGCTGTCCGATCGGTGAGGAGAACCGGAGCCGGGGCTCCGGGTGTGTGCGCGAGGGCACGGCCAGGATCGAGACCAGGGAAGCCTCGGCCCGGTGTCGCCCACAGTCCCCTGTGGGCGAGGTGAATCGCTGATCTGGTCAGAACCTACGGCAGCGGGTGCGGCTCCGACAGACGGAATCGCGTCCCGTCATGCACCTCGCACACCTTCTTCACACGCCCCGACCGGGAACGCCGCGGCACCGGAACCGAACGGAATCCGTCCGTGGACGGTGTTCCGGGTTCCGGTGCCGCGGCGTCGCGGAGATCAGATGCGGGAGAAGGCCTGCTCGATGATGTCGAGGCCCTCGTTGAGAAGGTCGTCGCCGATGACCAGCGGCGGCAGGAAACGGAGCACGTTGCCGTAGGTGCCACAGGTCAGGACCAGCAGGCCCTCCTGGTGGCAGGTCTTGGCGAGCGCGCCGGCCGCCTCCGGGTTCGGCTCCTTGGTGGCCGCGTCCTTGACCAGCTCGATCGCGATCATGGCGCCACGCCCGCGGACCTCGCCGATGATGTCGAACTTCTCGGCCATGGCGCCGAGGCGGGTCTTCATGACCGACTCGATGTTCTTCGCCTTGGCGTTGAGGTCGAGCTCCTTCATCGTCTCGATCGCGCCGAGCGCACCGGCGCAGGCCACCGGGTTCCCGCCGTAGGTGCCGCCCAGACCGCCCGCGTGCGCGGCGTCCATGATCTCGGCGCGGCCCGTCACGGCGGCGAGCGGCAGACCGCCCGCGATGCCCTTGGCGGTCGTGATCAGGTCGGGGACGATGCCCTCGTCCTCACAGGCGAACCACTGGCCGGTACGGCAGAAGCCGGACTGGATCTCGTCCGCGACGAAGACGATGCCGTTGTCCTTGGCGAACTGGCTGATCGCCGGCAGGAAGCCCTTCGCGGGCTCGATGAAGCCGCCCTCGCCGAGCAGCGGCTCGATGATGATCGCGGCGACGTTGTCGGCGCCGATCTGCTTGTTGATCATGTCGATGGCCTGGGCGGAGGCCTCGGCGCCCGCGTTCTCCGGGCCGGTCAGCCAGCGGTAGCCGTAGGCGACCGGCACGCGGTAGACCTCGGGCGCGAACGGGCCGAAGCCGTTCTTGTACGGCATGTTCTTGGCGGTCAGCGCCATCGTCAGGTTCGTCCGGCCGTGGTAGCCGTGGTCGAACACGACGACCGCCTGGCGCTTGGTGTACGCGCGGGCGATCTTGACGGCGTTCTCGACGGCCTCGGCGCCCGAGTTGAACAGGGCGGACTTCTTGGCGTGGTCGCCCGGGGTCAGCTCGGCGAGCGCCTCGGCGACGGCGACGTAACCCTCGTACGGCGTGACCATGAAACAGGTGTGGGTGAAGTCCTGGAGCTGCGCGGAGGCGCGGCGCACGACGGCCTCGGCGCTCGCGCCGACCGACGTCACGGCGATGCCGGAGCCGAAGTCGATGAGGCGGTTGCCGTCGACGTCCTCGATGATCCCGCCGCCGGCGCGCGTGGTGAAGACAGGGAGCACCGACCCCACACCGGCCGCGACCACGGCGGTGCGCCGGGCCTGCAGCTCCTGCGACTTCGGGCCGGGGATGGCGGTGACGACGCGGCGCTCCTGCGGAAGTGCGGTCATGAGGGGCTCCCTGATGATCTTGCGAACCGGACGGTCCCCCGGCGACGCGGGGTGGTCCGGGCGGGGGTGTTTTCGGACGCTTGCCTTCTTTCTTCGCAGGCTAGAGCCGGGGGAGGGGGGTCGGCATGTTCCATGTGGGCGTTGTCGGGGGAATCCGTTGTCCGTGATGGACATAGAGGAGTCGGCGTCCGGTCGTCCGCTCCCGGGCGGGGAGCGGCCGCGTAAACGGTGAACTCGCCCCGCGGGGGCACTAGATTGACTCGCGGACGACGCACGGATCGGCTGGTCAGGGGGCAAGGGCGATGGACAGCGACGGGACCCAGGACGCGCGGGGCACACACGCCGGTCCGGTGCCGCGCCCGGCGGGGCCGCCGGACGGGGCCGCGGTACCGGACCTGCCGTCCGTGCCGCCCCGGCCCGCCCGGGCGCCCGGACCGCCGCCGCTGCCCGACGGGTCGGCGTTCGCCGCCTGGGTGCGCGCGCCCAGGCCGGAGGCGGCACCCGGGGTGTGGCGGTTCGGGCACCGGCCGCGGCCGGAGGAGGAACCGGAGCGGATCCCCGCCCGGCAGCTGCTGAGCGGGGCGGTGATCGCCTTCCTCGTGGGCTGGCTGATCTGGTCGCTGCTCTGGAACGGCTATCTGGGCGGCTGGTGGGTGCTGCCCCTGGAACTGTTCACCCCGGACTCCTGGCGGCACAGCGAGGACCGCCTCGGGAACGCGTTCCTCTGGTACGGCTACTACACGCTGATCGCCCTGATCATCATGATCGTCGTCGGCCGGCTGGGCCGATGGGGTGAGGTCTGGCGCCGCTACGGGCTTCCCGCGTGGCGGCGGGCCGCCCCCGTGGCCGAACGCCCGCCCGCCCCCGAGGACGACCCCGTCGAGTGGAACCAGCTCCGTGCCGCCGGTTCCGCCGACGCGGCCGACCGGCTCGCCGCGGAGGCCCGTTCCGGACTGATGCGCGACGTCGACCACGCCCGGATCGCGAGGGCCTGGCAGGGCGTGCGCAGCGGACGGCACAGCCTCGCCACCTTCACCGGGGCGGTGCTCAAGGACGGCTCCGCCGCTTGTCTGCACCCGTCCGGGGAACGCGATCTGCCCGGACGGCTCGCCCGCCACGACCTCGTCACCGGACAGGTGCGGCTCGGCACGACCGCCGACGACCCGCGCAATCCCTACGCCTACCGCGGCACCGGACTCGCGCTCGGCACCGATCTGCTGGGCACCTCGCTGCTCGCCGTCGGTCCCCCCGGATCGGGCAAGACCGGGGGCGTCGTGTGGCCGCTCGCCGAGTCGCTGTGCCTGCACGCCCTCGCGGGGCGGGCCGCGGTGGTCGTGGTGGGCGCGGCGGGCGCCGGGCTCGGACCCGTCGACGCCTACGACGTCGTCGTACGGATCGGGAATCCCGAGTCCGTGTACGACCTCGACCTGTACGGCGGGACCACCGACCCCGACGAGGCCGCGGCCGTACTCGCCGAGGCGCTCGTCGGTGATCTCGCAGACCCGCACCCGGGAGGCGACAGCCGGCGGTCCACCACCGTGCTCGCCCAGCTGCTGGGCCCCTTCCAGGCCGTCCACGGCAGGTTCCCGTCCGTGCCCGAACTGCGGCAGCTGCTCGACGGCACCCCCGGCCCCCTCGGCGCGCTCCGCAAGGGCCTCCAGGACACCGGGCACGCCTCCCTGCTGAGGGAACTCGACGCCCGCGAGCGGCAGTCGGGGCAGCCGGGCGATGTCGCGGGGGTCCTCTCCGACCGGGTCGCGCTGCTGGACCGGCCCGCGTTCGCCGGCTTCTTCGACACCTCGGGACAGTCGCGGCCCTTCTCGCTGCGCGCCCTCGACCATCCGGTGCGGGTCCGCATCGACCTGCCGGCCCGCGGTCACGCCGACGCCTCCCGGATCCTCGCGCGGCTGGTGCTCGCCCAGTTCACGGCGAGCGTCGCGGTGCGCGAGGACCGGTCGCTGTTCGCCTGCCTGGTCCTCGACGACGCGACCGGCGTCGTCACCCCCGAGGCGGTCCGGGGCATCCAGCGCCTGCGATCGGGGAACGCGGGCGCCGTCCTGACCCTGCGCACCCTCGACGACGCGCCCCGCCCGCTGCGCAGCCCCCTGCTCGGAGCCGTCGGATGCCGGATGGCGCTCTCCGGACTCACCCCCTGGGACGGGCAGGACTTCGCCGAGGTCTGGGGCAAGGAGTGGATCGAGGCCCGCGACGTCACCGACCGGCAGATCATCGCCGAGACCCCGGCGGGCAAGGCCGTGCACATGCTGCGCCGGGTGATCACCGGCAACGCCCCGACCGCCCGGGCGATCACCGTGCGCCAGGTCGAGCGGGAGCGCTGGTCCGCCTCGGAGCTGGCCCACGCGGTGCCGCCGGGCCACGCCGTGCTGTCGCTGACCAGCGTGAAGGGCGAGCACGCGCCGCCGCTGCTGGTGGATCTGCGGGACTGATCGGGCCTCCGGGCAGGCCTGATCACGGACTCCGGGAAGGACCGATCAGGGCCTTTGAGCGGGACGATCGAAGGCCGGTCCGCTGAGCTGGGCGTATGGGCATGAGGTCACGCGTCGACCGTACGGTGAGGCAGAATTGCCCCAGGCCGTTCATACGCGGCGGACAAAAGATCACAGAGATCACACAGACCTGAAGGCCTCATGCCCCCCACGCTCGCCTCGCTCGTGCACCACTCCGCGCTCAAGCTCACGGTGCGCGCGGGTGAGGACCGCCTGGACGTGCCCGTCCGCTGGGCGCACGTCAGCGAGCTCGCCGACCCCGTGCCGTACATGGAGGGCGGGGAACTGCTGCTGATCACCGCCCTCACACTGGACGCGGACGATCCCGACGTCATGCGGCGCTACGTGAAGCGGCTGGCCGGCGCCGGAGTGGTCGGCCTCGGCTTCGCGGTCGGGGTCAACTACGACGAGATCCCCAAAGCGCTCGTGGACGCGGCCGACGAGGAGGGGCTGCCGCTCCTCGAAGTGCCCCGGCGCACCCCGTTCCTCGCCATCAGCAAGGCCGTGTCCGCCGCCATCGCCGCGGACCAGTACCGGGCCGTCACCGCCGGGTTCGCCGCACAGCGCGAACTGACCAAGCAGGCACTGAACGACGGGCCCGAAGGACTGCTCGGCGCGCTCGCCGCACAGGTCGACGGCTGGGCGGCGCTCTACGACGCGTCCGGCGCCGTCGTCGCCACCGCCCCGGACTGGGCGGGGCGCCGGGCCGCCCGGCTCACCCCTGACGTGGAGCGGCTGCGGGAGCGGCCGGCGCCCGCGAGCGCGGTGGTGGGCGGCGAGGACCGCGTCGAACTGCACTCCCTCGGGACGGGGCGCAGGCCGCGCGCCGCGCTCGCCGTCGGGACCGCCGGAGCCCTCGGCACCGCCGAGCGCTACGCCGTGCACTCGGCGATCGCCCTGCTCACGCTCACCACCGAGCGGTCGCGGTCCCTGCACGCCGCCGAACAGCGGATCGGCGCGGCCGTGCTCGGGATGCTGCTCGCCGGGGAGTCCGACCACGCCCGGGCCGTCGCCGGGGACCTCTACGGCGAACTGCTCGACGCGCCCTTCCGGCTGATCATCGCCGAGTCGGTGTCCGCGTCGGCGGGGCGTGCGCAGGCCGACGGGCGGGCGCGCGTGGGCGCGGCCGCGCCCACGAAGCCCGCGGCCGCCGGGCCCGGCGCCGACGGCGATCCGCTGGGCGGTCTCGCCGAGCTGGTCGAATCCGCCGCCGCGCGCTCCGGGGAGGCGGTGCTGGCCGTGCCCGACGGGGAGCGGCTGGTGGTCCTCGCGGTGGACGGGGGCGCCGCGGTCACGGCCTGCGGGGACCACGCCGCGACACTGGAGGCGGCACGGACCGTTCCCCGCGAACAGCCCGCGGGGAAGGCCGGAGCCGCCGGGAACCCCGACGAACTCGTCGTCGGACTCTCGGCCCCCGCCGGCCCGATCGCCGCGCGCGCCGCCTACAAGCAGGCCGAACAGGCCCTGTCCGTCGCCCGACGGCGGGGCCGGTTCCTCGTCGAGCACGAGGAGCTGGCCGCCGGGTCGGTGCTGCCGCTGCTGGCGGACGACGCGGTACGGGCCTTCGCGGACGGTCTCCTGCGGGCCCTGCACGAACACGACGCCACCGGGCGCGGGGACCTGGTCGCCTCGCTGCGGGCGTGGCTGTCGCGCCACGGACAGTGGGACGCGGCGGCGGCCGACCTCGGGGTCCACCGGCACACGCTGCGCTACCGCATGCGCCGGGTCGAGGAGATCCTCGGACGCTCACTGGACGACCCGGACGTCCGGATGGAACTCTGGCTGGCCCTGAAGGCCACGAGCGCCCCCGGGGAATGAGCGGAGCGGCCCCGTCCGGGACGGGGACCTCCCTGATCCGGCACAGCTGATTCCAGGCCCGCCCGGCCCCGGACGCCCTGCCTTTCGGACGTGGCGCCGGCCTGTCCGGGTCCGGTTGCCCTGCCGGGCGCCCTGTCCCTCGGACGTGGCGCCGCCCTGCCCGGCCCGGGCCGTCTCGGCCCACCCCGTCCGCGCCGCACCGGCTCACCCCGTGCGCGCCGGGCCGCTTTGTCCGCGCCGCGTCGGCCCACCCCGTCCGCGCCGGCGTCCGGCAGTCCTGCCCGGCCCCCGCCGGGGACAACCCCATCCCGCCCTCGTGCGAGGGAAGCCCACCGCCGGTGGCACGGCACGCGGTGGTGCGATCAGGCCAAACCGGCGAAGCGCTCTCCCCGACTGCTACGCGTCGGACAAACCGTCGGTGGTGGCTCCGGCCCTACCGTGGACGCGAAAGCGCAGGACCACCAGAAACACCCCTGCGGACACCCCCACCATGGAAGGGCCGGGACTCGCACATGACTTCTACCCACGCCTTCTGGCTCGCCGGCCGCCAGGTCACCGGTGAGACCACGTTCGACGTCACCTCGCCGTGGGACGGCCGGATCGTCGGCCAGGTCAGCGTGCCGACCGAGGCGCAGGTGGAGGAGGCCGTGGCCGCGGCCCACGCCGTGCGGGACGAGTTCGCCGCCACCCCGGCCCACGTACGTGCCGCCGCCCTCGACCATGTCTCGCGCCGGCTGGCCGAGCGCACCGAGGAGATCGCGCAGCTCATCTCCGCCGAGAACGGCAAGCCGATCAAGTGGGCCCGGGGTGAGGTCGGCCGCGCGGTGTCCGTGTTCCGGTTCGCCGCGGAGGAGGCCCGCCGGTTCAACGGCGGCGAGGCGCAGCGCCTCGACACCGACGCGGGCGGCCAGGGCCGGCTCGCCCTCACGCGCCGCTTCCCCAAGGGCGTCGTCCTCGGGATCGCGCCCTTCAACTTCCCGCTGAACCTGTGCGCGCACAAGGTCGCCCCGGCCATCGCCGCGGGTGCCCCGATCATCCTCAAGCCGGCGCCCGCGACCCCGCTGTCCGGCCTGATCCTCGGCGACCTGCTGGCCGAGACCGACCTCCCGGCCGGTTCGTGGAGCATCCTGCCCGTCGCCAACGAGAAGATGCCCGCACTGGTCCAGGACGAGCGCCTCCCGGTCATCTCCTTCACCGGCTCCGAGACGGTCGGCTACGCGATCATGGACTCGGTGCCGCGCAAGCACTGCACCCTGGAACTCGGCGGCAACGGCGCGGCCGTCGTGCTCGGCGACTTCGCGAGCGACACGGACCTGGACTGGGCCGCCACCCGGATCGCGACCTTCTCCAACTACCAGGGCGGCCAGTCCTGCATCTCGGTGCAGCGCGTGATCGCGGACGCGTCGGTGTACGACCGGCTGCTGCCGCGCATCGTCGCCGCCGTCGAGGCCCAGGTCACCGGCGACCCGTCCGACGACCGTACGGACGTCGGCCCGCTGGTCAGCGAGGCCGCCGCCCAGCGCGTCGAGTCCTGGGTGGACGAGGCCGTCGAGGCCGGTGCCACGCTGCTCACCGGCGGCAAGCGGGACGGCGCCTCCTACGCGCCGACCGTTCTCGCCGACGTGCCGGCCGACGTCACGATCTCCTGCGAGGAGGTCTTCGGACCGGTCCTCACCGTGCAGCGGGTGGAGGGCGAGGCCGATGCCTTCGCCGCCGCCAACAACTCCAAGTACGGCTTGCAGACCGGTGTGTTCACGCACGACCTGCAGACCGCGTTCCGCGCCCACCGCGCGCTGGAGGTGGGCGGCGTCGTGATCGGCGACGTGCCCTCCTACCGTGCCGACCAGATGCCGTACGGCGGTGCCAAGCAGTCCGGCGTCGGCCGCGAGGGCGTCCGGTTCGCGATGGACGACTACACCTACGAGCGGGTGCTCGTGCTCACGGGTCTCGCCCTCTGACGCGGACCTCACCGAAGCCGACGGCCCGAGCCCGCTGTGCGGGGGCTCGGGCCGTCGGCGTGTCGGGACGCGACGGCGGTCCGCCAGGGCGTGACGGCGGGGGCGCCGGGACGCGACGTCCGGGACGTGGCCGTCGGGCCGTCGGGACGTGACCGAAAACGGCGGTCTAGTGACAATCGTTTTCAGATAAGGTCGGCGAGAAGGGGTCCGGCGCCGATGCCTTCCGGTGCCGGACCCCTGTTGCCGGCTCCTCCGGACCCTCAGCCGGAGAAGCCGACGTGCGCGAGCCGTACGCGGCCGCGCAGTCCGAGGTGGACGTCGTGCACACCGTCGGCGGTGAACGCCGCGCTGAGGGTGCGGTAGTCGTAGGGCCCCCGCGTCGCGTCCAGCGCGAGTTCGGTGGGCGGCGAACCGTCCACCGGGCCTCCGGCGGCACGTGAGGCGGCCGACGGGCCGCCGTCCAGGGAGATTTCGACGACGCCCTCGCCCGCGACCTCGACGGTGACCCGGGTGACGCCGTCGGCGAAGTCGCAGTCCCGGTAGAGGAGTTCGCCCGTCCCGTCGCCCGCCGGGGTCACCGCCTCGCCCGCCTCCCTCGTCAGGTCGACGATGACGGTGTTCCGCTGCTCGTCGAAGTCGGCGGCCCGCAGGCCGAGTTCGCGGACGGGGCGGGGTGAGCCCGGTTCGCCGTCGAGTTCCACGGTCGCGCGGAGCCGGACGTCCTCGCTGGAGGCGCCGACCAGCAGCTCGTACGCGCCCGGCTCCAGCCGTCGACGGCCGTGCGCCACGTCCCAGAACTCGAAGGCGGAGAGCGGGAGTTCGAAGGTGACGGTCGTCGAGGCGCCCGGCGCGAGCCGGATGCGCCGGTGCGCGGCCAGCTCGCGGCGCGGGCGGGGCACCGAGGGAGCGACGGCGCGGATGTAGAGCTGGGTGACCTCGTCGGCGGGCACCGTCGAGGTGTTGGTGACGGCGCAGGAGACCGTCAACGCGTCCGCGTCCGCGTCGGCGGCCCGGTGGATCCGCAGGTCCGCGTAGGCGAAGCGGGCGTAGGACAGGCCGTGTCCGAACGGGAACAGCGCGGCGCCCTCGAAGTAGAGATAGGTCTGCCGGCCGCCGATCACGTCGTAGTCGAGCAGGCCGGGCAGGTCGTCGTCCCCGGCGTACCAGGTCTGCGGCAGGCGCCCCGCGGGGGACACGTCACCGGCGAGGACGCGGGCCAGCGCGATACCCGAGGCCTGCCCGCCGTGCGCCGTCCACAGCACGGCGGGCAGATCGGCGGGGTCGACCGCGTACGGGTAGGAGGAGACGAGGGCCAGCACCGTGTCCGGGTTCGCCGCGCGGGCCGCGCGCAGCAGCCGCTCCTGATGGGCGGGCAGCCGCAGGGTCGTACGGTCCTCGGTCTCCCGCCCGTTGATGTGCGGGTCGTTGCCCGCGACGACGAGGACCACGTCGGCCGAGGCGGCGGCACGGACCACCGCGTCCTCGCCGCGCTCGCCGTGCTCCAGCTCGAAGATCTCGGCGCTCCCTGCGTCCGCACCGGCAACCTTCACGCCGTCGGCGGCGACACACACGTACCTGCCCGTCCCGGTGTGCTTCAGGAGGTGGCCGCGCTCGTGGGAATCGGACGGCTCCAGGCGGAAGGTCTCCTGGACCACCCAGCCGCCCGGCTGGTCGGCGGAGGCGCGGACCAGGCCGTCGTCGGCGACCGAGAGGTAGCGGCCGTCGGGGGCGCGCAGGGTGAGGACGCCCTCGCCCCAGTCGACCAGCGCCAGTTCGGTGCCGACGGCGCCGGTGGTCAGCGGCGACAGGTCCGTGCGGCCCATGAGCAGCGCCGGGTCGAGGGCACCCTCGGCGCCGCGCACCTCGTCAGGAGCGTCGTCGGCCGCCGGGACCGCGAGGTACTCCCCGGACGACGTCCGCAGGCGTACGCGGTCCACGCCCTCGGCGAAGTCCACCTGCTCGGCGCCGAAGCGCTCGTACAGGCCCTCCAGCGGGGTCGAGCGGTGGATCAGCGTTCCGCTGTACCAGTCGAGCTTGCACTCGTCGGCGAGCAGGCCGACGACCGCGACCCGGGCGCCGGGTCGCAGAGGCAGCAGGCCGTCGTTCTTCAGGAGGACGATCGCCTGCTCGGCGGCCTCGCGGGCGAGCGCGCGGTGGGCGGGTGTGTCGAACTCCCCGGCGTCGAACCTCCCGGCGTCGAATTCCCCGCCGTCGAACTCCCCGGTGCCGGTGCCGGGGAGCGGGTCGAACTCGCCCAGCCGGAAGCGGACCGAGAGCTGGCGGCCGACCGCGGCGTCGATGTCCGCCTCGCTCAGCAGGCCGCGCGCCAGGGCGCCCCGGACGCGTCCGGTGATCCGCGAGCTGTCCGTGGCGTGGTCGGTGAAGCTGTCCACCCCGGCGAGGAGGGCCGCGGCGGTGGCCTCCTCGTGGGTGTCGAAGTAGTGCTCGGAGTCGACGAGGTTGGAGGGCGCGCCCGCGTCCGAGCAGACCAGCAGTTCCTCGTCCGTCCAGCCGCGCAGGTGCTCGCGCAGATACGGCGAGACGTGGTTGGGGCGGCCGTTGACCAGGTTGTAGGCGGGCATCACGCCGGCGACGGCGCCCGCCTCGACAGTGGCGCGGAAGGCCCGCAGATCGTACTCGTGCAGCACGCGCGGGCGGACGGAGGCGGACGAGGTGTCCCTGCTCGTCTCGTTGTTGTGCGCGAGCCAGTGCTTGAGGACCGGCGCCGTACGCCAGCGGACCGGGTGGTCGCCGCGCAGTCCGCGGGTGTACGCCGTGGCGATGGCCGAGGTGAGGGCCGGATCCTCCGAGTAGCCCTCCTCGTTGCGGCCCCACAGCGGGTGGCGCAGCAGATTGACCGTGGGGGACCAGACGTTGAGGCCCACCCGGTCGTCGTGGGCGCGCATCGCGCGGACCTCCGAGGAGACGGCCTGCCCGATCCGGCGCACGAGTTCGTCGTTCCAGGTCGCCCCCAGGCCGACGGCCTGGGGGAACACCGTCGCCGGACCCGTCCAGGCGACCCCGTGCAACGCCTCCTGGCCGGTGCGGAAGGCCTGTATCCCGAGGCGTTCGACGGCGGGTACGAACTGGTGCAGGAACGCGATCCGTTCGTCGAGGGTGAGCCGCGCCAACAGGTCGTCGATGCGCTTCGCGAACGGCAGGCTCGTGTCACGGAACGGCGGCGTGGGTGGCGTCTCTGCGGTCACGTGGCGATCCCTTTGCGATGGAACGACGAGGCACTTTCGAAGCGCTTCGATGCTCGATCGGCCGAGGGGCGGGTGTCAAGACTCCCGGGCGAACCAACTCCGTTTACCGGCCATGAGGTCAAGTGCCAGGCGGAACAGTTCCGTTGGGCGAGACCTCCGAGGAATCTTGGGGGCGACCCTTGTGCACCCCCAGGCGTTCACCTAACCTCGCAGCAACATCGAAGCGCTTCGATTGATGGGCTTCCCTCCCGCGGAGGGCACGGTCCTCCGAAGGCCGCTTCAGCTCAGCCGGATCCACTCGAGACACCGCAGCCGACGGCTCCACCGCCGGGTGTCCTGCCGTGCGCCATGAAGGGTTGACGCGATGACGCCGAACTCCGCCACCTCCGCCCCCAGCCGGAGAAGCTTCCTCGCCTCCACGGCGGTCGCAGCGGCCGCCGTGGCCGGCGGAACGTCCCTGCTCACCGCCTGCGGAGGCGGGCAGGACGGCAAGAAGGACGGCACCACCTCGGGGAAGGACGCGCAGAAGATCCTTCCGGCGTTCGTGGCGTCGAGCGTCGTCACGCCCGACATCCCGTCGAAGAACGGATCGGCGGCGGGGT
The DNA here is from genome assembly GCF_042889485.1 of Streptomyces sp. NPDC002580. Taxonomy (NCBI): domain Bacteria; kingdom Bacillati; phylum Actinomycetota; class Actinomycetes; order Kitasatosporales; family Streptomycetaceae; genus Streptomyces; species Streptomyces sp. NPDC002580. Next base: position 280,046 of record NZ_JBIAQZ010000012.1, read on the forward strand.
TCACCCGGGCGATCGACCTGGGCGCGCTGAAGACGTCGGTCCCGAAGAAGCTGGGCGCCGGCGGCGACCTGAAGATCATGTCGCCGTTCTGGGGCAGCCCGCCGGCCGACGACAACGCGTACTACTCGGCCATGAACGAGGCCATCGGCGTCAAGGTGACCTGGCAGAACCAGGACGGCAACACCTACGACGAGAAGTTGGGCGCGATCCTCGCCTCCAGCGACATCCCGGACGTGGTGGTCGTCCCGGGCTGGAACCTGAACGGCAAGGTACCCAGCGCCGTCAACGCCAAGTTCGCCGACCTCGGCCCGTACCTGTCCGGCGACAAGGTCAAGGCGTACCCGAACCTCGCGGCCGTACCGACCGACGCCTGGCAGCGCTCCATCTTCGGCGGCCTGCTGCGCGCGATCCCGATGCCGGCCTCGTACGTCACGAACATCGCGCCCTTCTACCGCAAGGACATCTTCGCGAAGAAGGGCTACACCCCGCCCACGTCGCCCGACGAGTTCCTGGCCTGGGCGAAGGAGGCCACCGACGCCAAGGCGAAGGTGTGGGCCTGCGACGACCTCAAGTGGACGGCCTTCAACGTCTACGGCGTCCTCAACGGCAGCGACAAGGCGCTGTGGTGGGACCTCAGGGACGGCAGGCTGGTCAACCGGATCGAGACCGACGAGTACCTCGAGGCCCTGGAGTGGACGCGCAAGCTGTACGCGGCGGGCGTCGTCCACCCCGACGCCAAGGCCGTCAAGGGCGACGCGTCCAACCGCTTCACCGCGGGCCAGTCCCTCGTCTTCAACGGCGACCTGTCCTACTGGTACGGCTCGACGGCCGAACAGCGCACCCAGAACAAGGACTTCGAGATGGGCGCCTTCGACATCTTCGGCCCCGACGGCGGCGACCCCACGCTCTGGGCGACCCAGCCCGCCGGCATCTTCACGTTCGTCAGCAAGAAGGCGTCCAAGCGGCAGATCAAGGACTTCCTCGCGCTCGCCGACTACTGCGCGGCCCCGTACGGGACCAAGGAGTACATGCTCACGGTGTACGGCGTCGAGGGCACCGACTACACGCTCAAGGACGGTCTGCCCACCAAGACCACCAAGGGCACCAATGAGGTCAACGGCGCCTACGACTACACCGGGGACCCGGCCGCCTACCTCGCCCACCCGGATCTGCCGGAGATCGCCAAGCTCCAGGTGGAGTGGCAGCAGCGCATGGGCGCCTTCACCAAGAAGTCCTCCTTCTACGGCCTGACGATCACCGAGCCCAACCGGTGGACCAACCTCGCCAACGACTTCGAGCAGCTGGAGGACGACATCGTCCGCGGCCGCAAGAAGATCGCCGACATGCAGCAGGCCGTCGCGGACTGGAAGAGCAAGGGCGGCGACGACCTGCGCGCCTGGTACAAGAAGCTGCTCGACGACAACGGCTCCGCGGCCAAGTGACCGGGCACCCGAGGCGAGGAGTGTGACCGTGTCCCACAGCACGGTGCCGCGGAGCGGGGCCGGGGCGCAGGCGGACGGGCGGACCCCGGAGGGGAGTCCGCCGGACGCCGCCGCCGGACGCACCGGCCTTCGGCGCGTCCGGCGGCGGGCCGACGGGCGCCGGTCCGGGAAGGGGGCCGCGGCCGGCTCCGGGAAGCCGAGTCTCCGGCTGCGGTTCCGACGCGACCGGACCCTGATCCTGATGACCCTGCCCGCGGTCGCGCTGCTCCTCGTCTTCACCTACGTACCGGTCCTCGGCAACGTCGTCGCCTTCCAGGACTACGACCCGTACCTGAGCGACAACGGCTTCGTCGCGATCTTCGAGAGCCCCTGGACCGGCCTGGAGAACTTTCAGCGGATCTTCGCGGACTCGGCCTTCTGGCACGCGGTCCAGAACACGTTCGTCCTCTTCCTCCTCCAACTGGTGCTGTTCTTCCCGGTCCCGGTCGGCCTCGCGCTGCTCATCAACAGCGTGGTCAGGCCCCGGGTCCGGGCCGTCGCCCAGGCGGTCATGTACCTCCCGCACTTCTTCTCCTGGGTCCTCGTCGTCACCGTCTTCCAGCAGATCTTCGGCGGGGCGGGCATCATCGCGCAGACCCTGCGCCGCCACGGGCACCAGGGCATCGACCTGATGACCGACCCGGGGATCTTCAAGTTCCTGGTGACGGCCGAAGGCGTCTGGAAGGACGCGGGCTGGGGCATCATCGTCTTCCTCGCGGCCCTCGCCTCCGTCCCGCCCGACCTGTACGAGGCCGCCGCCATGGACGGCGCCGGACGCCGGCGGCGCATGTGGCACATCACGCTGCCCGCCCTGCGCCCGGTGATCGCCCTGCTCCTGGTGCTGCGCGTCGGCGACGCGCTCACCGTCGGCTTCGAGCAACTCCTGCTCCAGCGCGACGCGGTGGGCCCCGGCGCCTCCGAGGTCCTGGACACCTACGTCTGGTGGAACGGCATCCGCAACCAGGACTTCGGCTACGCCGCCGCGGCCGGGCTGGTCAAGGGCGTCGTCGGCCTGGGGCTCGTCCTGACCGCCAACAAGGTCGCCCACCTCATGGGTGAGCAGGGGGTGTACAAGAAATGACCGCCGTGACCTACGAACGCCGTGACCGGCCCGGCCGCTGGGCCCCGCCGCCCCGGCCGCCCTGGGAGGAGGAGCCGTCGAAGGCCGGCCTCGCGGGCAAGGGGATCGTCCTCGTCCTGGCCGCCCTCGCGATCCTCTTCCCGCTCTGGATCGTCATCGTCACGAGCCTCCAGTCGAAGAGGACCATCGACGCGGCGGGAGGCCTGGTGGTCGTCCCCAAGGGCTTCACCCTCGTCGCCTACCAGGAGCTGCTCTCCGGCGGCCAGGTGCAGCGCGCCGCCCTCGTGAGCCTCGGTGTGACCCTGGTCGGCACCCTGTTCAGCATGGCGGTCTCGGTCCTGTGCGCGTACGGACTCTCGCGCGTCGGATCACTGGGCCACCGCTGGTTCCTGATGCTGCTGCTCGCCACCATGTTCTTCGGCGCGGGACTCATCCCCACCTATCTGCTGGTGCAGGCCCTCGGCCTCACCGACAGCTACCTCGCGCTGATCCTCCCCAGCGCGGTCAGCGTCTTCAACATCCTCGTGCTGCGCGCGTTCTTCATGGGCATCTCGCCGGAACTCGTGGACAGCGCCCGCATCGACGGCGCCGGGGACTGGCGCATCCTGTGGCAGATCGTGATGCCGCTCTCCCGGGCGGTCATCGCGGTGATCTCGCTGTTCTACGCGGTCGGTTACTGGAGTGCCTGGTTCAACGCCTCCATCTACCTGACCGACCAGGACATGATGCCGCTGCAGAACGTCATGATCCAGCTGGTGCAGAAGCAGGAGCGCCCCGCCGGACTCGCCACACAGGTCAACACCGGCCAACTGTCGCCGCTCGCCATCCAGATGGCCGTCATGGTGATGGCGCTGCTGCCGGTGGCCGTCCTCTCGCCCTTCGTCCAGCGGCACTTCAGGAAGGGCATGCTCACCGGCGCCGTGAAGGGCTGACCCCCCTTCTCCGCCGTCGGCCCTCCGCTCCGCCGCGGCCGACCCGCTCCTGACAGCGGTCGGCCGCGGCGGTCCACTTCCCCCTCCCCGATCGAGGTAGGCCATGCGCACGCCCACCGGAACCGGTCCCACGCCCGGGCGGCCGAGTCTGAGCGACGCCACCCGGGGCCGCGTCCTCTTCGGCGGCGACTACAACCCCGAGCAGTGGCCCGAGGAGACCTGGCACGAGGACATGCGCCTCATGAAGGAGGCCGGAGTCAACTCCGTCACCCTCGGGGTCTTCTCCTGGGCCAGGATCGAACCCCGCCCGGGAGCAAGGGAGTTCGGCTGGCTGGACCGCCTGATGGATCTGGCCCACGAGCACGGCATCGGCGTCGTGCTCGCCACCCCCACCTCCTCGCCGCCCCCCTGGATGGGCCGGCTGCACCCCGAGACGCTGCCCCGGGACGAGGACGGCCGCGTCGAATGGTGGGGTTCGCGTCAGCACTTCTCGCACTCCAGCGCCGTGTACCGCCGCTGCGCCGCCGCCATCACCGAGGACCTGGCCGCGCGGTACGGGAGTCATCCCGCGCTCACGATGTGGCACATCAACAACGAGTACTGCACCTTCGACCACGGCGACGAGGCCGCGGCCGCCTTCCGCCGCTGGCTCCAGGACCGGTACGGCACCACCGAAGCCCTCAACACGGCCTGGGGAAGCGCCTTCTGGGGGCAGGTCTACGACGACTGGAGCGAAGTCCTTCCGCCGCGTCACGCGCACTACACGAAGAACCCGACCCAGGTGCTCGACTTCAGACGGTTCACCTCCGACATGCTCCTGGAGTGTTACGCCGCCGAGCGGGACATCGTGCGCCGCCACAGCCCGCACACCCCGGTGACCAGCAATTTCATGCCGATGTGGGTCGGCCAGGACGCCTGGCGGTGGGCCGTCGAGGAGGACGTCGTCTCCGTCGACCTCTATCCGGACCCGCGCGACGCGCTCGGTGCGCAGAACGGTGCCCTCGTGCAGGACATGACGCGGTCCCAGGCCGCGGGGGGACCCTGGATGCTCATGGAGCAGGCCGCCGGAGCCGTCAACTGGCGCGGTGTGAACCATCCCAAGCCGCGCGGACTGAACCGGCTGTGGTCGCTCCAGGCGGTGGCGCGCGGCGCCGACGCCGTCTGCTACTTCCAGTGGCGGCAGTCCCGGCAGGGCGCGGAGAAGTTCCACTCGGGGATGATCGGCCACGCCGGGGAACAGGGCCGCGCCTTCCAGGAGATCAAGCGGATCGGTGCCGAACTCGGCCGGATCGGACCTCGGGTGGCGGGCGCCCGCGTCGAGGCCGACATCGCGATCCTGCACGACTGGAACTCCTGGTGGGCGGGCGATCAGGACGGCCGCCCGTCCTCCCGGGTCGACTACGCCGAGGTCGTACGGGCCTGGCACCGCGCGCTGTGGGAGGCCCACCTCACCACCGCGTTCGCGCACCCCGAACACGATCTCTCCGCCTACCGGATGATCGTCGTGCCCCAGCTGTACCTCCTCACGGACGCGGCGATCGACAACCTCCTCGCGCGGGTGCGCGCGGGCGCCACGCTCGTCTGCGGCTTCCTCACCGGCGTCGCCGACGAGGACGACCGGGTGCGGCCGGGCGGCATGGACGAGCGGCTGCGCGAACTGTTCGGCATCCGCACCCTGCACGAGTGGTGGCCCCTGGACGCGGGGGAGACCGCCGTGTGCGACGGCTTCTCGGGCACGCTCTGGTCGGAGGAGATCGAGCCCGACGGCACCGCGGTCACCGAGGCCCACTACCGGGACGGCGAACTGGACGGACTGCCCGCCGTGCTCCGCAAGGGCACGGCCCGGTACCTCTCCACCCTTCCCGAACCGGCGGCCCTGCGCGGACTGCTCGCGCGGGCGGCGCACGGCGCGGGTGTGCGGCCGGTGCTCGACGGGCTGCCCGACGGCGTCGAGGCCGTCCGGCGCGGCGACCTGCTCTTCCTGCTCAACCACCGCCCGGGCGAGGTGACCGTCGAGATCCCGGGCGGCCACCGCGACCTGCTCGGCGGCGCGTCCGTCGACGGTTCCGTACGGCTGGAGCGTCACGGAGCGGCGGTGCTCACCCGATGACGGACACCCCGCGCGCGTCCGCACCCGCCGCCCCCGTCCACGGCACCTGGGAGCCCCGCCCGGCGGCCCGTTGGGAGGACGCCTTCCTCAGCGGGAACGGCACGCACGGCGTCATGGTGTTCGGCGATCCGGACGACGACCGGGTCATCGTCAACCATCACCGCCTGACGCGCCCCAACGGCAGCGCCGACGCGCGCCCGCCCGAACTCGCCGACCGCCTCGCCGACGTACAGGACCGACTGCTGGCCGGGGACACCACCGCCGGGGAGGACTTCACCGACGGACGGCCGCTGCTGTGGGTGCAGCCCTTCCACCCCGCCTTCCGGATACGGCTGCGCCGTCCGGCGGCGCGGCCGGCCGCCTACCGTCGGGAGGCGGACTTCGCCACCGGGGTCGTCCGCGCCGCCTGCGGCGACTGGCGCAGCGAGGTCTTCGTCTCCCGCGCCGACGACGTGATCGCGCACCTCGTGACCGCCCCCGGCCTCTCGCTCGACGTGGCCCTGGACCACCGGCTGCCGGGCGCGCCCGCGGACCTCGACGTGGGACACGGAGCCGTCCGCACCCCCGAGGGCGCGCTGCTCACCCTGCGCGCCCGCTATCCGGGCAGCGACCTGGGATACACCGGGGTCACCCTCCTCGTCACCGACGGCCGGACCCGTCCCGCCCTTCCCGGCGTACGGGTCCGGGGCGCCGGGTCGGTGCTGCTGCTCACCCGGGTGATCCGGCAGCGGGGTGAACCGGACGAGCTCGCCGAGGCCCGCGCGCTGCGGGACCTGCTGTGCGGCCCGGCCCACACCCCGGCGGACGCCGAGCGTTCGTACGCCCGTCTCCTCACCCGCCACACGGCCCCGCACCGCGCCGCCTACAGCCGTGTCACCCTCGACCTGGGCGCTGAGCCCGCCGAACGGGCCCTGTCCGGATCGGAGTTGCTCCGGCGGCCGAACAGCCCCGCCCTCCTGGAGCGGCTCTTCGCGGCCGGCCGTCACCACCTGCTGTCCTCGGCCGGGACCCTGCCACCCCGCCTCACCGGACTCTGGACCGGCGACTGGGACACCGCCTGGTCCGGTGCGTTCACCACCGACGCCAACCTCAACCTCCAGACCGCGTCCGCCGCGTCCGCCGCGCTCCCCGAGGTCGTCGAGGCCCACAGAACCCTGGTCCAGGGCCAGTTGCCGCACTGGCGGGACAACGCCCGGGCGGTGTTCGGCGCCCGCGGGATCGTGGCCCCCGCGCACACCGACGGCGAGTCCGGCCACATCTACCACCTCAGCGACGCGTACCCCCTGCACGTGTGGACCGCCGGCGCCGACTGGCTGCTCAAGCCGCTCGTGGACCACGACGAGACCCGCGGCGAACGGGAGCCGCGCCTGGCCGCCGCGCTCGCCGAAACGGCCCGCTTCTACGAGGACTTCCTCACCCGGACCGACGCGGACGGCCATCTGGTGGTCGTACCGTCCTACTCCCCGGAGAACCGCCCGGCGAACGCCGGATGGATCACTCTCAACGCCGCCATGGACCTCTCGGCGGCCCGGCACGCCCTGCGCACCGCGGCCGACTACCACCCGGGGCCGGACGCCGGACGCTGGCGCGCGCTCGCGGACCGGCTGCCGCCCCACCGGGTCAACGCCGAGGGCGCGCTGGCCGAGTGGGCGTGGCCCGGACTCGACGACACCTACGACCACCGGCACCTCAGCCACCTCTACGGCGTCTGGCCGCTCGACGAGATCAACCCCTACGACACCCCGGAACTCGCCGCGGCGGCCCGTCGCGCGCTCGAACTGCGCGGCCCCGAGAACGACTCGGCGCACGGCCACCTCCACCACGCCCTGGTGGCCGCCCGGCTGCGGGACGCGGCGCGGGTGACGACCGCCCTCGACAACGTCCTGACCGGGGACTTCTTCCACGACTCCCTCATGAGCGGCCACTATCCGAACCGGCACGTCTACAACGCCGACGCCGCCCACACCCTGCCCGCCGTGCTGATCGAGTCGCTGATCCAGTCCACCCCGGAGCGACTCGTCCTGCTCCCCGCGCTCCCCGCAGGCCTGCCACGCGGAGAACTCCGGGGCGTCCGGACGCGGTTCGGCGCCGAGGCCGACATCACCTGGACCCCCGAGGGGGCCACCGCCGTGCTGCGCCCCGGCCGCACCTGCCGCGTCGAACTCCAGACTTCCGCCGGCGCGCGACCGCTCTCCCTGAGCGCCGGAGAAGACCGCGTCCTCACCCTGGGGCCGCGGTAGACACCCGCACCTCCCCCACCCATGGAAGGGACCCCCATGGCACCTCGCACCCGGAACAGGATCACCAAGGCCCTGATCGCCCCCACGCTCGCGCTCGGCGCGACGATCGGCCTCGCGTCCGCCCCCGCCCAGGCCGCCGTCTGGTCCTCCTGCGACCAGTGGGGCAACACCACCCTGAACGGCTACACGCTCTACAACAACATCTGGGGATCCGGCGCCGGCAGCCAGTGCGTCTGGGCCAACTCCGGCACCGACTGGGGAGTCTGGGCCAACCACCCCAACACCGGCGGCATCAAGTCCTACCCGAACTCCAAGAAATACGTGGGCAGGACGATCTCGGGGCTGTCCTCCCTCACCAGCACCTACAACGTCACCGTCCCGTCCTCCGGCGCGTACAACACCTCGTACGACATCTGGGACACCGACTACGACTACGAGACCATGCTCTGGGTCAACTACAACGGCGCCGTCGGCGCGCTCGGCACCTCCCAGGGGACGCTCACGCTGAACGGCAACACCTGGACCGTCTACAAGGGCAACAACGGCGCGAACGACGTCTTCTCGTTCCTGCGCAGCTCCGACTCCACGTCGGGCACCATCAACATCCTCCCGATCCTGAGGTGGATCGCGAACACCAAGGGCTGGATGTCCAGCGCCGAGACCATCGGCGACGTGCAGTTCGGCTTCGAGATCACCTCGTCCGCGGGCGGTCTCGACTTCGCCGCGAACAACCTGACGATCAGCAGCAGTTGACCCGAGCCCGACGGTGCCGCCGGTCCCTCACGGGGACCGGCGGCACCCGGTCGGGGCGGCTCTTCTAGCCGGTCACCGGAAGCCGCGCCCCGTCCCGCAGGAACAGCGGGATCCGGTCCAGCGGCGCGTCGACCGTCACGGCCGCGCCCCCCTCGTACGTCTTCCCGGTCCACGCGTCCGTCCACCGGGCGCCCGCCGGGAGGTAGGCCGTACGGACCGTCGCGCCCGCGGTGAGGACCGGCGCGACGAGCAGGTCCGGACCGAAGAGGTAGGCGTCGTCCACCGACCAGGCCGCCGGGTCGTCCGGGAACTCCAGGAGCAGCGGGCGCATCACCGGCAGGCCCTCCTCGTGGGCCTCCCGCATGACGTCCAGCACGTACGGCCTCAGGCGCTCGCGCAGCCGCAGGTACCGCTCCATGATCGCGCCGGCCTCCTCGCCGTACGACCAGACCTCGTTCGGGCCCCCGGTCATCCCCGGCCCCAGCGGCAGGCCGGGGTCACGGAAGCCGTGCAGCCGCATCAGCGGGGACAGCGCGCCGAACTGGAACCAGCGGACCATGACCTCGCGGTACGCCGGATCGTCCGGGTCGCCCCCGTGGAAGCCGCCGATGTCGGTGTTCCACCAGGGGATGCCGGACAGCGCGGTGTTGAGGCCCGCGGCGATCTGGCGGCGCAGGGTCGCGAAGTCGGTCCCGATGTCGCCCGACCACAGGGCCGCTCCGTACCGCTGACTGCCCGCCCAGGCCGAGCGGTTGAGGGAGACGATCTCGGTCTCCCCGGCGGCGAGCATGCCCTCGTAGAAGGTGCGGGCGTTCTCGCGCGGGTAGAGGTTGCCCACCTCGAGACCCGGGCCCGCGTGGTAGCGCAGGTTCTCGGCGAAGCCCGGCTTCAGCTCCGGCTCGCAGGCGTCCAGCCAGAAGGCCGAGATGCCGTACGGATCGAGGTAGTTGTCCTTCACCCGGGACCACAGGAAGTCGCGCGCCTCGGGGTTCGTGGCGTCGTAGAACGCCACCTGGACCGTCGAGGCGACCTGCTTGTCCGGCCAGTCGGCGTGCGCCATCGGTCCGTACTCGGTGCCGATGAACCAGCCCCGCTGCTCCATGAGCGCGTGGTTCTCCGAGAGCGGCGAGACCGACGGCCAGACCGACACGACCAGTTTGACGCCGAGACCGGCGAGTTCGGCCTGCATGGCCGCCGGGTCGGGCCACTCGGCCGGGTCGAACTTCCAGTCGCCGAGGTGGGTCCAGTGGAAGAAGTCGCAGACGATGACGGACAGCGGCAGGCCCCGGCGCTTGTACTCCCTTGCCACGTCCAGGAGTTCGTCCTGGGTGCGGTAGCGCAGCTTGCACTGCCAGAACCCGGCCGCCCACGCGGGCAGCATCGGCGTCCGGCCGGTCGCCGCGCTGTAGCGCCGCTGGGCGTCGGCCGGCGTGCCCGCGGTGATCCAGTAGTCGATCTGGCGGGCCGAGTCGGCGACCCAGCGCGTCCCGTTGCCGGCGAGTTCCACCCGCCCGATGGCCGGGTTGTTCCACAGGAGGGTGTAGCCGCGACTGGAGGTGAGCACCGGGACGGTCACCTCGGCGTTGCGCTGGACGAGGTCCAGAACCGTGCCCTTCTGGTCGAACAGCCCGTGCTGGTGCTGGCCGAGGCCGTACAGCTTCTCGCCCTCGTACGCGGCGAAGCGCTGCTCCAGACGGTGGTGGCCGTTGCCGGTGGGGGTGTAGAGCCGCGGTCCCGGCCACCAGAAGTGGGCGCGTTCCTCGGCGAGGAGTTCCCCGCCGTCACTGGTGCGGGTGAAGCGGAGCAGTCCCTCGGCGCTCACCTCGACGGTCAGCGCCCCGACCGTCAACCGGCCCGCGCCGCCCCGGAGTTCGACCCTGCTTCCGGTGGCTCCCGGCTCGTCGAGCAGGGCTCCGGGGAGGCCTTCGAGCACGGGGCCGCCGAGCCGGGCGCGGACCCGGACCGCGTCGGGGCCCCACGGCTCGATCCGGACGGTCTCCGAGCGGCCGCTCCACTCCAGCGCGCCGTCCCGGTCGCGGAACGTGCCGACGGTCGGGGAGGACTGCGCGAGGCTGACCTGGGGCTGTGTTTCGGCAGGCTGATTCACGTGGTGTGCTCCTGAAGGAGTGCAGACATGAAGGACGTGCGGACGGGGTGCCCGGGACGGGGCACGAAGGTGCGCCGGTCCTCCGGGGAGGGAGGGACACGACATCGCGGGGAGGGGCCGGGGGAGAGCGCCCTCGGAAGGTCCTGGATCAGCGGGGGCAGGGGCTCGTGCGTGGAGCGGGCGGTCCTGGGCGGAGGGAGCCGGTGGGGCCGGTTCAGGGAGCCGTGGGCGCGGGGCCCGTGCTCGCCCGGACCGTGAGCTCCGGTTCGATCAGCACGACTTCGTCCTTGCCGTGCCCTTCGAGCTTGGCGATGAGGTGTTCGACGGCGTGCCGCCCCATCTCCTGCGCGGGGATGGCGACCGAGGTCAGCCGCACCGAGGCCTGGGTGGCGACCTGGTCCGGGCAGATCGCGACCACCGACACGTCCTCGGGGACGGCACGGCCCTGCCGGCGCAGCAGCGCGAGCAGGGGTTCGACCGCCGACTCGTTCTGGACTACGAAGCCCGTGGTGCCCGGACGTTCGTCGAGGATGCGGGCGAGCGTCAGGTCCATCGCGTCGTAGCCGCCCCCGCAGGGGCGGTGCAGTACGCGCAGCCCCAACTCCCGCGCGCGGGAACGGAGTCCGTCGAGGGTGCGCTCGGCGAAGCCGGTGTGCCGCTCGTAGACGGCGGGCGCCTCGCCGATGACAGCGATGTCACGGTGGCCGAGCATCGCCAGGTGCTCGGCGCACAGCGCGCCCGTGGCTCCGAAGTCGAGGTCGACGCAGGTCAGGCCCGTGGTGACGGCGGGAAGGCCGATGAGTACGGACGGCTGGTCCGTTCCGCGCAGCAGCGGCAGCCGCTCGTCGTCGAGCTCGACGTCCATGAGGATCATCGCGTCGGCGAGCCCGCTGCCGGTGACCCGGCGCACCGCGTCGGGTCCCTCCTCGCCGGTGAGCAGTAGGACGTCGTACCCGTGCGTCCTGGCGTTCGTGGCCACCGCGATGGCGATCTCCATCATCACGGGTACGTACATGTCGGTGCGGAGCGGGACCATGAGCGCGATGATGTTGGACCGGTTGCTCGCCAGGGCCCTGGCCCCCGCGTTCGGGTGGTAGCCGAGCTCCTGGATGCTCCGCTCGACCCGCTGCCGGGTGCCCGCGGAGATGGACCGCTTGCCGCTGAGGACATAGCTCACCGTGCTCGCCGAGACTCCGGCGTGCTGGGCGACCTCGGCGAGGGTGACCATCCGGCTCTCCAAGCTTGTGAAGCGCTTCGACAGTGCGCGGGGTGCGGATCGGGGCGAGTGGGGGTGGCTCGACAGTAGCCGGGTGGCGATAGCGTGTCCAGAGGTTGTCGAAGCGCTTCGACAGTGAAATTCCTGGACCCGCTTCAGCGGCCCCGCGCATCCGCCCCGGCCCCCGGTCCCGCGGTGCACAGACGGTCCCCCGGGAGGGACCTCCGGCGCAACACCGGCGGTCGCACAGGTCCAGGAGCCGGAGGAACGGGGGAAGGGCTTCGTCGGCCGGTGGTCCGGCGGGTGCCCATTGGGCCGAACGCTGTGCGAGGACTGGTGGGGTCACCCGGAATCAGGTAAATACGATCGAGTAGAACCAGTCGGTAACGAACTGTCCCAAGATCCCTATTCGCGGCGAGGTGAGCCTCATGTCCGCAACACCCCCAGCCCAGCCCACCGTCACCGAACGCGAGGCACGTCAGGTCGCCGAGGCCGCGCGGGAACAGGGCTGGCAGAAGCCCAGCTTCGCGAAGGAGATGTTCCTCGGACGCTTCCGGCTGGACCTCATCCACCCGCACCCGCTGCCGGCGGCCGAGGACGTCCAGCGCGGCGAGGAGTTCCTCGCCAAACTGCGCGATTTCTGCGAGACGCAGATCGACTCCGCCCGCATCGAGCGCGAGGCACGGATTCCGGACGAGACCGTCGACGGACTCAAGGAGCTCGGCGCCCTCGGCATGAAGATCGACCCCAAGTACGGGGGCCTCGGCCTCACCCAGGTGTACTACAACAAGGCGCTGGCCCTGGTGGGCTCCGCCAGCCCGGCGATCGGCGTCCTGCTCTCCGCGCACCAGTCGATCGGCGTACCGCAGCCGCTGAAGCTGTTCGGCACGCCCGAGCAGAAGGAGGCGTTCCTGCCGCGGTGCGCCCGCACCGACATCAGCGCCTTCCTCCTCACCGAGCCGGACGTCGGCTCCGACCCGGCGCGGCTCGCCACCTCGGCGGTGCCCGACGGGGACGACTACATCCTCGACGGGGTGAAGCTGTGGACCACCAACGGTGTGGTCGCCGACCTGCTGGTCGTGATGGCCAGGGTGCCCAAGAGCGAGGGCCACAAGGGCGGGATCACGGCCTTCGTCGTGGAGACCAACTCGCCGGGCGTCACCGTCGAGAACCGCAACGCCTTCATGGGCCTGCGGGGCATCGAGAACGGCGTCACCCGCTTCCACCAGGTCCGGGTGCCCGCGGCCAACCGTGTCGGTCCCGAGGGAGCGGGGCTGAAGATCGCGCTCACCACGCTCAACACCGGCCGGCTGTCGCTGCCCGCCTCCTGCGTGGCGGCCGGCAAGTGGTGCCTGAAGATCGCCCGCGAGTGGTCGCTGGTCCGGGAGCAGTGGGGCAAGCCGATCGCCCGGCACGAGGCGGTCGGGGCGAAGATCTCCTTCATCGCGGCCACCACGTTCGCCCTGGAGGCGGTACTCGACCTGTCCTCGCAGATGGCCGACGAGAACCGCAACGACATCCGCATCGAGGGCGCGCTGGCCAAGCTCATCGCGTCGGAGATGGGCTGGCGCATGGCCGACGAACTGGTCCAGATCCGCGGCGGCCGCGGCTTCGAGACGGCCGCGTCGCTGGCGGCCCGCGGCGAACGCGCCGTCCCCGCCGAGCAGGTCCTGCGCGACCTGCGCATCAACCGCATCTTCGAGGGCTCCACGGAGATCATGCACCTGCTGATCGCCCGCGAGGCCGTCGACGCCCACCTCACGGTGGCCGGTGACCTCATCGACCCCGACAAGTCCCTCTCGGAGAAGGCGAAGGCGGGTGCCAACGCCGGTGTCTTCTACGCCAAGTGGCTGCCGAAGCTGGTGGCGGGAGCAGGGCAACTCCCGGGCTCGTACAACGAGTTCAACCGCGAGGTGGACCTCTCCCCGCACCTGAGGTACGTCGAACGCAACGCCCGCAAGCTCGCCAGGTCCACCTTCTACGCCATGTCGCGCTGGCAGGGCCGGATGGAGACCAAGCAGGGCTTCCTGGGCCGGATCGTCGACATCGGCGCCGAACTCTTCGCGATGAGCGCGGCCTGCGTCCGGGCCGAGCACCTGCGCGCCGCGGACGAGCACGGACGCGAGGCCTACCAGCTCGCCGACGCCTTCTGCCGCCAGTCCCGCATCCGCGTGGACGAACTCTTCGGCCGGCTGTGGACCAACACGGACGCCGTGGACCGCAAGGTGGTCGAGGGCGTGCTGTCGGGCACCTACGCCTGGCTGGAGGAAGGCGTCGTGGACCCGTCCGGCGACGGCCCCTGGATCGCCGACGCGACCCCCGGCGAGAGCCGGCGGGAGAACATCCACCGGCCGATCCGCTGACACCTCCCCCGGCAGACGCGGCGCTCCCGCTCCGCCGCCCGCCGCCCGCCGCACCGGAGCCGTGCGGCGGGCGGCGGGCGGCCGGGCTCCCGGCCGGCGACGTCGCCGAACCGGGCCGCGCGGCAGCGGGGATCGCGACCGGAGGGGTACGGCGGACGCGCCCCGCCGACCGCATCGGGGCCCGGAACGAGGGACGCCCTGTCCGTGCGCCGCCGCGATGCGGCCACAATGGGGGGATGAGCGACAGTCCAGCCCCCCTCGCCGATCCGCATCTCGTCTTCGACCCCGTGGACGGGGTCCGGGATGTCGTGATCCTCGGATCCACCGGCTCGATCGGCACCCAGGCCATCGACCTCGTGCTGCGCAACCCCGACCGGTTCCGGGTGACCGCCCTGTCCGCCGCGGGCGGCAGGGTCGACCTGCTCGCCGAGCAGGCCCACCGGCTGCGGGTACGGACGGTCGCCGTCGCACGCGAGGACGCGGTCCCGGCACTCCAGGAGGCTCTCGCGGCCCGGTACGCCCCCGGCGACACGCTTCCCGAGATCCTCGCCGGAGCCGACGCCGCCGCCGAGGTCGCCGCCTCCGCGTGCCACACCGTCCTGAACGGCATCACCGGCTCCATCGGCCTCGCCCCCACCCTCGCCGCCCTCGAGGCGGGCCGCACCCTCGCGCTCGCCAACAAGGAGTCGCTCATCGTCGGCGGCCCGCTGGTCAAGGCGCTGGCCCGGCCGGGCCAGATCATCCCGGTCGACTCCGAGCACGCCGCCCTCTTCCAGGCGCTGGCCTCCGGCACCCGCTCGGACGTGCGCAAGCTCGTCGTGACCGCCTCCGGGGGCCCGTTCCGCGGCCGTACGAAGGCCGAACTGGCGGACGTCGTACCGGCCGACGCCCTCGCGCACCCGACCTGGGCCATGGGCCCGGTCATCACGGTCAACTCCGCGACCCTGGTCAACAAGGGACTGGAGGTCATCGAGGCGCACCTCCTCTACGACATTCCCTTCGATCGCATTGAGGTGGTCGTGCACCCGCAGTCGTATGTCCACTCGATGGTGGAATTCACGGACGGCTCGACGATCGCCCAGGCGACGCCCCCCGACATGGGAGGCCCGATCGCCATCGGGCTCGGCTGGCCCGAGCGCGTCCCGGACGCGGCGCCCGCCTTCGACTGGACGAAGGCGTCGAGCTGGGAGTTCTACCCGCTCGACAACGAGGCCTTCCCGTCGGTGGGACTCGCCCGGCACGTGGGGCAGCTCGCGGGTACGGCCCCGGCGGTGTTCAATGCCGCCAACGAGGAGTGCGTGGACGCGTTCCTGAACGGCACCCTGCCGTTCAACGGGATCATGGAGACCGTCACCCGGGTCGTCGAGGAACACGGCACACCGCGTACGGGAACTTCCCTGACCGTCGCGGACGTCCTCGAAGCGGAGACCTGGGCGCGCGCCCGGGCCCGTGAACTGACGGCACAGACGACAATCGCGGAGGCTCGTGCATGACGACCCTGATGTTCATTCTCGGCATAGTGGTCTTCGCGGTCGGCCTGCTCGTCTCGATCGCGTGGCACGAGCTGGGACATCTGTCGACGGCCAAGCTCTTCGGCATCCGGGTGCCGCAGTACATGGTCGGCTTCGGCCCGACCATCTGGTCACGCACGAAGGGCGACACCGAATACGGCATCAAGGCCGTCCCGCTCGGCGGCTACATCCGCATGATCGGGATGTTCCCGCCCGACGACGCCGGCCGGATCACGTCCCGCTCCACCTCCCCGTGGCGCGGCATGATCGAGGACGCCCGCTCGGCGGCCTACGAGGAACTCAAGCCCGGTGACGAGACGCGCATGTTCTACACGCGCAAGCCGTGGAAGCGGGTCATCGTCATGTTCGCGGGCCCGTTCATGAACCTCGTGCTCGCGATCGGCCTGTTCCTCACCGTGCTCATGGGCTTCGGCATCCAGCAGCAGACCAACACGGTCGCCTCGGTCTCGGCCTGCGTCATCGATCAGAGCCAGCACCGGGACACCTGCAAGAAGTCCGACCCCGCCTCCCCGGCGGCGGCCGCCGGCATGAAGAACGGCGACAAGATCGTCTCCTTCGGCGGCAAGCCGACCGAGGACTGGAACACGCTCTCGGACCTCATCCGCGACAGCGCGGGCAAGGACGTGGCGATCGTCGTCGACCGCAAGGGCCAGGAACTGACCCTGCACGCGAAGATCGCCACCAACCTGGTCACCAAGAAGGACTCCAGCGGCACCTACGTCCAGGGCGAGTACGTGAAGGCCGGCTTCCTCGGCTTCAGCGCCGCCACCGGAGTCGTCAAGCAGGACTTCGGCGACTCGGTGGTCTGGATGGGCGACCGGGTCGGCGACGCCGCGAACTCCCTCGTCGCCCTGCCCGGCAAGATCCCCGCCCTGTGGGACGCGACCTTCGGCGACGGCCCGCGCGAGCAGGACTCCCCGATGGGCGTCATCGGCGCGGCCCGGGTCACCGGCGAGATCGCCACGCTGGACATCCCGGCCTCGCAGCAGCTGGCCATGGCCGTGTTCGTGGTCGCCGGGTTCAACCTCTCCCTGTTCCTGTTCAACATGCTCCCGCTGCTCCCGCTCGACGGCGGGCACATCGCCGGGGCGCTGTGGGAGTCGCTGCGGCGGAACCTCGCCCGGTTGATGCGCCGCCCGGACCCGGGTCCGTTCGACGTGGCGAAGCTGATGCCGGTTGCCTACGTGGTGGCCGGAATCTTCGTCTGCTTCACCCTGCTGGTGCTCGTGGCAGACGTCGTCAATCCCGTGAAAATCTCTTAGTCGTACAGCGTTGGCGACGGCCGGGCACCCTGGGTGCCCGGCCGTCTTCCGTTGAGCGGGTTCGAACGCCGGGGCGTGATGTGCCCGGTGGCGCGCCCGTACCGTAATCTCGAAGCCCGGAGCCCATGATTCCCGGGACCTTGATCCACAACTTGGGGTTGCACAGCAGATGACTGCGATTTCTCTCGGCATGCCGTCCGTTCCGACCAAGCTGGCCGAGCGCCGCAAGACCCGGCAGATCCAGGTCGGGACCGTGGCCGTGGGTGGAGACGCACCCGTCTCGGTGCAGTCGATGACGACCACGCGGACGTCCGACATCGGCGCCACGCTCCAGCAGATCGCCGAGCTCACCGCCTCCGGCTGCCAGATCGTGCGCGTCGCCTGTCCCACCCAGGACGACGCCGACGCGCTCGCCACGATCGCCAAGAAGTCCCAGATCCCGGTCATCGCGGACATCCACTTCCAGCCGAAGTACGTCTTCGCCGCTATCAACGCCGGCTGCGCCGCCGTACGCGTCAACCCCGGCAACATCAAGCAGTTCGACGACCAGGTCAAGGAGATCGCGCGGGCCGCGAAGGACACCGGCACCCCGATCCGGATCGGCGTCAACGCGGGCTCGCTCGACCGGCGCCTGCTCCAGAAGTACGGCAAGGCCACGCCGGAGGCGCTCGTCGAGTCCGCGCTCTGGGAGGCCTCCCTCTTCGAGGAGCACGACTTCCGGGACATCAAGATCTCGGTCAAGCACAACGACCCGGTCGTCATGGTCAACGCCTACCGCCAGCTGTCCGCGGCCTGCGACTACCCCCTGCACCTCGGCGTGACCGAGGCCGGGCCCGCCTTCCAGGGCACCATCAAGTCCGCGGTCGCCTTCGGCGCCCTGCTCTCCGAGGGCATCGGCGACACCATCCGCGTCTCCCTGTCGGCCCCGCCGGTGGAGGAGGTCAAGGTCGGCCTGCAGATCCTGGAGTCGCTGAACCTCAAGCAGCGCGGCCTGGAGATCGTCTCCTGCCCCTCCTGCGGCCGCGCCCAGGTCGACGTCTACAAGCTGGCCGAGGAGGTCACCGCCGGCCTCACCGGCATGGAGGTCCCGCTGCGCGTCGCCGTCATGGGCTGCGTCGTGAACGGCCCGGGCGAGGCCCGCGAGGCCGACCTCGGTGTCGCCTCCGGCAACGGCAAGGGCCAGATCTTCGTCAAGGGCGAGGTCATCAAGACCGTCCCCGAGTCGAAGATCGTGGAGACCCTCATCGAAGAGGCGATGAAGCTCGCCGAGCAGATGGAGGCCGCGGGCATCGCCTCCGGCGAACCGTCGGTGTCCGTCGCCGGCTGACCCCCCCTCGCGGCTCCGCACCACGCCCCGCGCGACCCCTCCGCGGCCCCGCGCCTCCGCACCCGCGGAACACGGACCGGCGGGGCGGCGGCTGGGTCCCGGCCCCCGGCCGGGAACCCCCGCCCGCCCGTGACCGGTACAGCCGCCGCGCGGGCACCGGCGTCGGCCGGTCCGGCCCGCGCGAGGGGCGGCGGCGTACAACCTCGCCAGGTACAGTGCGGAGATCAGCAGACCCCAGGGTGAGGCCCCCGCACGTGTTGACCCAGACCACCACCAGGGTCCTCGAACCGAGTGACCTGGACGCCGCGCTCGCCGTCCTCGGCCGCGAGCCGGTGACGAACGCTTTCGTCACCTCCCGCGTACAGGTCGCGGGGCTCGACCCCTGGCGGCTCGGCGGCGAGATGTGGGGCTGGTACGAGGACGGCATGCTGCGGTCCCTCTGCTACGCGGGCGCCAACCTCGTCCCGATCTGCGCCACCCCCCGCGCAGTGCGCGGCTTCGCCGACCGGGCCCGCCGGGGCGGCCGCCGCTGCTCCTCGATCGTCGGACCGGCCGAACCCACCGCCCAGCTGTGGCGCCTGCTCGAACCGAGCTGGGGCCCCGCCCGCGAGGTCCGCGCCCACCAGCCGCTGATGGTCACCGACCGGCTGCCCGCCGACGTCACCCCGGATCCGTACCTCCGTCGCATCCGCAAGGACGAGATGGAGACGATCATGCCCGCGTGCGTGGCGATGTTCACCGAGGAGGTCGGCGTCTCGCCGATGGCCGGCGACGGCGGCCTGCTCTACCAGGCGCGCGTGGCGGAACTGGTCGGGTCCGGCCGGTCCTTCGCCCGCCTCGACCAGGACGGCAAGGTCGTCTTCAAGGCCGAGATCGGCGCCGCGACGGCCCACACCTGCCAGATCCAGGGCGTGTGGGTGGCCCCCGAGTACCGCGGCCGCGGCCTTGCGGCCCCCGGCATGGCGGCCGTCCTGCGCTACGCCCTCGCCGACGTCGCCCCGGTCGTCAGCCTCTACGTCAACGACTTCAACACCGCCGCCCGCGCCACGTACCGCCGCGTCGGGTTCCAGGAGGTCGGCGCGTTCATGAGCGTCCTGTTCTGACGCCCGGCCCGGGCTCCGCGGGACCTCACCTCTCGCGCCGTCCGCCAGGTAGTCTCCCGGCATGCTGCGCTTCCCCGGTCACGGCCACCGCGACTCCGACGACGTGGTCGTCGGCTCGCTGGATCTCGCCGCGCGCGTCGACGAGGCGCTCGCCGTGCAGGCACTCGCCTTCGGGCTCGGCGCCGACGAGATCGCCGTACGACGTCAGATCGTGCTGCGCCACCTCACCTACCCGGGAGCCCACGCCCTCGGAGCGACCACCGTCGACGGCCGGCTCGTCGGCTTCGTCTACGGCATGCCCAACGACCGGACGCACTGGTGGTCCACCGTCGTCGAGCCCTACCTGCGCGGACAGGGACACGACGGCTGGCTCGACGACTCCTTCGTGATCACCGAACTGCACGTCCACCCCCGCTTCCAGAACCGGGGAGTGGGCCGCGCCCTGATCACCACCATCACCGCCACCGCGACCGAACCCCGCTCGATCCTCTCCGCGATCGACATCGACAGCCCGGCCCGCGGTCTCTACCGCTCCCTCGGCTACGAGGACCTCGCCCGGCAGGTCCTCTTCCCCAGCGCGCCCAAGCCGTACGCCGTCATGGGCGCCCCCCTTCCGCTGCGACACCGCTAAACGGATTTCCGGGGACGGCCGCTGCCCGGCTAACCTCCTGACATCACCCTCACGCAGCAGGAGTCGAGAATCATGGCCCAGGTCCAGCGCATGTCCCGTTTGATGGTCAAGACATTGCGTGACGACCCGGCGGACGCCGAGGTGCTCAGCCACAAGCTCCTGGTCCGGGCCGGATACGTGCGCCGGACGGCCGCCGGCCTGTGGTCCTGGCTGCCGCTGGGCAAGAAGGTCCTCGCCAACGTGGAGCGGGTCGTCCGTGAGGAGATGGACGCCATCGGCGCCCAGGAGGTCACCCTCCCCGCCCTGCTGCCCAGGGAGCCGTACGAGGCGACCGGCCGCTGGGACGAGTACGGCCCCGAGCTGTTCCGGCTCCAGGACCGCAAGGGCGGCGACTACCTCCTCGGCCCGACCCACGAGGAGATCTTCACCCTCCTGGTCAAGGACCAGTGCTCGTCCTACAAGGACCTGCCCGTGATCCTCTACCAGATCCAGAACAAGTACCGCGACGAGGCCCGTCCGCGCGCCGGCATCCTGCGCGGCCGTGAGTTCCTGATGAAGGACTCCTACTCCTTCGACCTGGAGGACGAGGGCCTCGCCCAGTCCTACGCGCTGCACCGCGCCGCGTACGAGAAGATCTTCGCGCGCCTCGGCCTGGACTACCGCATCTGCGCGGCCACCGCGGGCGCCATGGGCGGCTCCAAGTCCGAGGAGTTCCTCGCCCCGGCGGCCGCCGGCGAGGACACCTTCGCCGACTGCCCGAACTGCGACTACGCCGCCAACACCGAGGCGATCACGTACGCGCTGAAGCCGGTCGACGCGGCGGACGTGCCCGCCCTCGAGGAGATCCCCACCCCGGACACCCCGACGATCGAGACGCTCGCCGCGTACCTCGACGTCCCCGCGTCCGCCACCCTGAAGAACCTGCTCGTCAAGGTGGACGGCGAGATCGTCGCCGTCGGCGTGCCCGGCGACCGCGACGTCGACATGGACAAGGTGGAGGCGCACTTCGCCCCGGCCGCCGTCGAACTCGTGACCGCCGAGGACTTCACCGGCCGCGAGGACCTCGTCCGCGGTTACGTCGGCCCGCAGGGACTGGAGAAGGTCCGCTACGTCGCCGACCCGCGCGTCGCCCCCGGCACCTCCTGGATCACCGGCGCCAACAAGGAGGGTATGCACGCCAAGAACGTCGTCGCCGGCCGTGACTTCGAGGTCGAGGAGTACGTCGACGTCGTGGTCGTGCGCGAGGGCGACCCCTGCCCTGCCTGCGGCACCGGCCTCAAGCTGGACCGTGCCATCGAGATCGGCCACATCTTCCAGCTCGGCCGCAAGTACGCCGACGCCCTCCAGCTCGACGTCCTCGGGCAGCAGGGCAAGCCGGTCCGCGTGACCATGGGCTCGTACGGCATCGGCGTCTCCCGCGCGGTCGCCGCGCTGGCCGAGCAGTCGGCGGACGACAAGGGCCTGTGCTGGCCCAAGGAGATCGCTCCCGCCGACGTGCACGTGGTCGCCGCCGGCAAGGCCCTGCAGACCGAGCTGGCGCTCGACGTGTCGGAGAAGCTGGCTGCCGCGGGCGTCCGCGTCCTGGTCGACGACCGCGCCGGAGTCTCCCCGGGCGTGAAGTTCACCGACGCGGAGCTCATCGGCGTACCGGCCATCCTGGTCGCCGGCCGCCGCTCGGCCGAGGGCGTCGTGGAGCTGAAGGACCGCCGCACCGGCGAGCGCGAGGAACTGACCGTCGAAGAGGCGATCGCCCGCCTGACGGCCTGACCGTTTCGCCCGACGGCGCCCGCGAGCCCCTCCCCGGGGCGAGCGGGCGCCGTCCGGCGTTCGGCCCACGACGCTCCCCGCCCGCACGGGTGGCGACGAACGACCTGACGCTCTCGCGAGCCCCGCGCGTGACGTGCCGCCGCTCGGCGCGTCGTACACGCGGGCGGGGGAGCGGAGTCCCGAGGTGCGTCGGCCGGCCCGGGGTGGGCACCGCCTCCGGACCGGGTCCGCCCGACGGTCCGGCTCCTCGGAGTCCCTCGAACTCCCCGCGGCCGAACGGTGGTCGGGCCGGGGGCCCTCAGAGCCAGCCGGCGAATTCCAGGAGCAGTTCGGCGTCCCGGAGCCGGCCGACCCGGCCCGCCCGGACGCCCGACTCGACCGCGCGGAACAGGGTCCAGCCGCGCAGCCGCTCCTGGTCCACGTCCAGCGACTCGGCGAGCCGCTTGACGCGGCGCCGCGTGATCGAGGGCCCCGACGGCGAGGCGATGAGGTCCTCCACCCGGTCGCGGACCAGCCGGGCCAGGTCGAACGCGCACTCGCCGACCACCGGGTCCGGGCCGACGGCCAGCCAGGGCGCGCGGTCCCCGGCGAGCACCTTGCTCTGCCGGAAGGTGCCGTGCAGCAGCCGTGGCTCGGACGGACCGGCCAGCAGCTCCTCGCGGGCCGTGAGCGCCGCGTCGACCAGGGCGACGAGCTCGGCCCCGCCCCCGGCCGCCGCCGTGGCCCGCATCGCCTCGGCCTGGCGCCCGGTCCGCTCCGCGACGGTCTCGAAGACATGACCGGCCGGCGGCTCGACCCACAGCCGCCGCAGCGTTCCCGCGGCCTCCAGCAGGGCCTTCGCCTCCGGCAGCGACCGTACGGACAGGTCCGGACGGAGCCGTTCGAGGAGCAGGACGCCGTGGGTGTCGCCGGGGTTCAGGAGACGGACCGCGCCGCGGCCGTCCCAGTGGGCGAGCGCCGCCCGCTCGCTCTCCGGACGCGCCCGCTCGGGTGCCAGCTTCAGCACCGCGGGTGTTCCGTCGGGCCGCCGCACCAGGACGACCAGACTGCTGCGTCCGCCCGGCGCCTGCACCCGCTCCACGGTCAACTCGCGCAGTTCGACGGCCTGTCGGGCCAGGTCGGGCAGCTTCTCCAGCCACGCGTCGGCTTCCGCCGGCCCGCTTCGCCGGGTTTCGCCCAGGGCCCGCAGGAGGCGCTGCGGCGGTTCGAAGGCCATGCCCGAGTCCATGCGCGAGAGGTTTCCTTTCCGGTCGCGTTACGTGGGCGAGGGCGCCGTGGCGGACGGGGTGCCCGCCCGCTCGGCGAGCCCAGGGAAGGCTACGCTCTCGCCGCTCCAGCGGACCGCCCGTACCGCCGCCTCGCGCAGCGCCCCGGCAGCGGTGCGCCGCCGGTCGCCCGTGGAGGCGCGTACGAGGTCGGAGTACACGGCGGCCACCCGCTCCTCCAGCTCGGCCGCGAACCGCACGGCCGTCGCGGTGTCCGTGACCTCGAAGGGCAGCACGTACGCGGCCGACGCGGCCTCCGGTGTCCCGCCCAGGTCCTTCACCGCCCGTGCCAGCTCGTCCCGGCGCGCCCGGTGGGCGTCGTACCCCGAACGGGCGTCCGCCCGGCGGGCCTCGCCGATCCTCCCGCCGACGACGCCGTAGCCGTAGACCGCCGCGTGCTCGGCGCGCAGTGCCGCCTGCAGGGCTCTGATCTCGGCTTCCTCGGATCCGTTCCGCTTGCTCACTTCGCCGCCTTCGTCAGCAGGTACGCGTGGGCCGCTCCGGCCGCCGCCACCGAGGCGAGCAGCCGGGCGAGTTCGCCGGGAACCTCCACCAGGGTCTGTGTCCGCTCGTCCGCGAGCGCGAGCTCGGCGGAGGCGAGGCCGGCGAGCGCGTCCTTGGGGCGGACCGGCACGTCGGGTGAGGCGCTCGCGGACGCGGAGGCCGATGCGGAGGCCGATGCCGACGGCGAGCCGGACGGTGCGGCGGACGCCGAGGCGGAGGAGGACGGCGATCCGGACGCGGAGGGTCCGCCGCTGCCCGCGCCGAACGCCTTCGCGTGCCGGACCGCCTCGGCCCGCAGCGGTTCGAGCCGTTCCGCCAGGTCGGGATGGGCGGTGATCACCGCGGTGTACCGGTCGGCCAGCGCCGTGCTGTCGCGGGCCCCGCGGGCGCGGGCCCGGTCCGCGGCCGAGGGGCTGCCGCCCGTCGAGTCGCCGGACGGCTCGGGAGCGGAACAGCCCGCGAGCGCGAAGGTGCCCGCGGCGGCCGCGAGCAGGGTCCTTCGGCGCGGACCCGACGGGGTGCGCGACGGCAGGGGGAACGACACGGCAGACGTCCTCGGAGGGCTCGTACGAATGTATGGGCGAGCTGCCCGTGATCACGGTACCCGCGCATGGGCCGATCGCCGCCCAGCGGCTCTCCTCCATCTGCTCCGGGCACGATTTCGCGGACGCCTTCGGGGCCCGTCCGGGCGAGCGCGCCCGCTCCGGTGGACGGCAACACCCTCCGCGACCGGATACCCTTTGACCTGACACGCGACCAACCCACAACAGCACACGCGGCCGAGGAGTCACCCGGATGAGCACGACCCAGAGCGAGAGGCTTCGAGAACTCCTGGATCCGCTCGTGAGCTCCCAGGGCCTCGATCTGGAAGAGATCGAAGTGGAGACCGTAGGCCGTAAGCGTGTTCTTCGCGTCGTCGTGGACTCGGACGAGGGTGCCGACCTGGACGCGATCGCCGATGTGAGCCGCGCGCTCTCGGCGAAGCTCGACGAGACCGACGCGATGGGCACGGGCGAGTACACCCTCGAGGTCGGAACACCCGGTGCCGAGCGCGAGCTCACGGAGCACCGCCACTACGTACGCGCCACCGACCGCCTGGTGAAGTTCCAGCTGGCGGAAGGCGGCGAACTGCTCGCCCGGATCCTGCTGGTCGAGGACGACGGTCTCGATGTCGAAGTGCCGGGCGTGAAGGGGCGCAAGCCCACCGCCCGCCGGCTCGCCTTCGAGGACATCGCCAAGGCCCGGGTCCAGGTCGAGTTCAACCGCAAGGACAAGAAGGAAGAGGAGGCGTAGCCGTGGACATCGACATGAGTGCCCTGCGGGGGCTGGTGCGGGAGAAGGAGATCTCCTTCGACCTGCTGGTCGAGGCGATCGAGTCGGCCCTCCTCATCGCCTACCACCGCACCGAGGGAAGCCGTCGGCGCGCACGCGTGAAGCTCGACCGTGAGAACGGTCATGTGACCGTGTGGGCGAAGGAGGACCCCGAGGACCTGGAGGAGGGGCAGGAGGCGCGCGAGTTCGACGACACCCCGTCCGGGTTCGGCCGCATCGCCGCGACCACCGCCAAGCAGGTCATCCTGCAGCGCCTGCGGGACGCCCAGGACGACGCGACCCTCGGCGAGTACGCGGGCCGTGAGGGCGACATCGTCACCGGTGTCGTCCAGCAGGGGCGCGACCCGAAGAACGTGCTCGTCGACATCGGCAAGCTGGAGGCCATCCTGCCGGTGCAGGAGCAGGTCCCCGGCGAGAACTACGAGCACGGGCTGCGCCTGCGCTCGTACGTCGTACGGGTGGCGAAGGGTGTCCGCGGTCCGTCCGTGACCCTCTCCCGTACGCACCCCAACCTCGTGAAGAAGCTCTTCGCGCTGGAGGTGCCGGAGATCGCCGACGGTTCCGTCGAGATCGCCGCCATCGCCCGCGAGGCCGGCCACCGCACGAAGATCGCCGTACGGTCCAACCGCAACGGCCTGAACGCCAAGGGCGCCTGCATCGGTCCCATGGGCGGCCGGGTCCGCAACGTCATGGCCGAACTGAACGGCGAGAAGATCGACATCGTCGACTGGTCCGACGACCCGGCCGACATGGTGGCGAACGCGCTCTCCCCGGCCCGGGTCTCCCGGGTCGAGGTCGTCGACCTCGCGGCCCGGTCGGCGCGCGTGACGGTCCCCGACTACCAGCTGTCGCTGGCGATCGGCAAGGAGGGCCAGAACGCCCGCCTCGCCGCCCGTCTCACCGGCTGGCGGATCGACATCCGTCCGGACACCGAGCAGCCCGACGAGCGGCACGGCGAGTAGTCCGAGGAATAGATCCGAGCCGTAGGTCGCTTACATCACGACAACAACCGTTCGATTTTTGCCCCAAAGGGGTGAGGTCGGTGCGGGGAGGTAGACTTAAGAGTGTCTGGCCGGACGCGAGCCCGCGCATGCCCTGAACGCACCTGTGTGGGGTGCCGGGAGCGAGCGGCCAAGAGAGACTTGCTGCGCATCGTGGCGGTCGAGGGTGAGTGTGTCCCCGATCCTCGCGGTACGCTGCCCGGCCGGGGTGCGTACGTGCACTCCGCCCTGGTCTGTCTCGACCAGGCGGTCCGCCGCCGGGCGATCCCACGGGCGCTGCGCGCCCAGGGACCGCTCGACACCGTGGCCTTGCGCCACTGCGTCGAGCAGGCAACACAGTAAAACGCGTCGCGCGGAACCCCCGTGCGGCCCTGGTACCCCGCGAGTTGGAAGTAGGTCGAGATTGCGATGAGCACTCGATGAGCACGCGATGAGTACGCCCATGAAGTAGCGACGGTCCGGACGCAGACCCGGACCTAAAAGGAGCGAAGTGGCTAAGGTCCGGGTATACGAACTCGCCAAGGAGTTCGGCGTAGAGAGCAAGGTCGTCATGGCCAAGCTCCAAGAACTCGGTGAATTCGTCCGTTCGGCGTCCTCGACTATCGAGGCCCCCGTCGTACGTAAACTGACAGATGCCCTCCAGCAGGGCAATGGTGGCGGCAAGCCCGCCGCACGCAAGGCTTCCCCGGCCAAGCCGGGTGCCCCCTCTCCGGCGCAGGCGGCCCGTCCGGCCGCCCCGCGCCCGCCGGCCCCGAAGCCGGCCGCGGCCGAGAAGCCCGCGGCTGGTCCGGTCACCCCGGCCGCCCCGGGCCCGCGCCCGGGTCCCAAGCCCGCGCCGAAGCCCGCTCCGGCGGCTCCGGCTCCGGCCGTGCCCGAGTTCACCGCGCCCCCGTCGGCGCCGGTCGCTCCGGCGGCCTCCTCGGCTCCCGCCGCGGGTCCCCGTCCGGGCGCCCCGCGTCCGGCCGGCCAGGCTCCGCGTCCGGGTACCCGTCCCGCCGGTGGTCCCGGTCAGGGCGGCCAGGGCCGTGGTGACCGTCCCGAGCGCGGCGGCGACCGCCCCGAGCGTGGCGGCGACCGTCAGGGCGCCCCGCGTCCCGGCGGCCAGGCCTCGCGTCCCGGTGCCCGTCCGGCCGGTCCCCGTCCGGGCAACAACCCGTTCACCTCTGGTGGTTCCACCGGCATGGCGCGCCCCCAGGCGCCCCGTCCGGGTGGCGCCCCGCGTCCCGGCGGTGCCGGTGCTCCCGGTGGCGCTCCGCGTCCCCAGGGTGCCGGTCAGGACCGTGGTCCCCGTCCGCAGGGCGGTCCCGGTGGCGCTCCGCGTCCGCAGGGCGGTCCCGGCGGTGCCCGTCCGACTCCGGGCGGCATGCCCCGTCCGCAGGGTGGCGCTCCGCGTCCCGGCGGCGCCCCCGGTGGTAACCGTCCGAACCCCGGCATGATGCCTCAGCGTCCGGCCGCGGGTACCCCGCGTCCCGGCGGTGGCCCCGGTGGCCGCGGTCCCGGTGGCGGCGGCGGTCGTCCCGGTGGTCCCGGTGGCGGCGGCGGTCGTCCGGGTGGCGGCGGCTTCGCCGGTCGTCCGGCCGGTCCCGGTGGCGGCGGTGGCGGTTTCGCCGGTCGTCCCGGTGGTGGCGGCGGCGGCTTCGCCGGTCGTCCCGGTGGTCCCGGTGGCGGCGGTGGCCGTCCCGGCTTCGGCGGTCGTCCCGGTGGTCCGGGTGCCCGTGGTGGCACACAGGGTGCGTTCGGCCGTCCCGGCGGTCCGGCGCGTCGTGGTCGCAAGTCGAAGCGGCAGAGGCGCCAGGAGTACGAGGCCATGCAGGCCCCGTCGGTCGGCGGCGTGATGCTGCCTCGCGGCAACGGACAGGCCGTCCGCCTGTCGCGCGGTGCGTCCCTGACCGACTTCGCGGAGAAGATCGGCGCCAACCCGGCGTCGCTCGTCGGCGTGATGATGAACCTCGGCGAGATGGTCACTGCCACGCAGTCCGTCTCCGACGAGACGCTGAAGCTCCTCGCGGACGAGATGAACTTCGTCCTCGAGATCGTCAGCCCCGAGGAGGAGGACCGCGAGCTGCTCGAGTCCTTCGACATCGAGTTCGGCGAGGACGAGGGCGACGAGGACGACCTCGTGGTCCGTCCGCCGGTCGTGACCGTCATGGGTCACGTCGACCACGGCAAGACCCGCCTTCTCGACACCATCCGCAAGACGAACGTCGTCGCGGGCGAGGCCGGCGGTATCACGCAGCACATCGGTGCGTACCAGGTCGCGACCGAGGTCAACGGTGAAGAGCGCAGGATCACCTTCATCGACACCCCCGGTCACGAGGCGTTCACCGCCATGCGTGCCCGTGGTGCGAAGTCGACCGACATCGCGATCCTCGTGGTGGCGGCCAACGACGGTGTGATGCCCCAGACGATCGAGGCGCTGAACCACGCCAAGGCGGCCGACGTGCCGATCGTGGTCGCGGTCAACAAGATCGACGTCGAGGGCGCCGACCCGACCAAGGTGCGCGGTCAGCTCACCGAGTTCGGTCTGGTGGCCGAGGAGTACGGCGGCGACACGATGTTCGTCGACATCTCCGCCAAGCAGGGCCTCAACATCGAGAGCCTGCTGGAGGCCGTGGTCCTGACCGCGGACGCCTCGCTCGACCTGCGGGCCAACCCGGAGCAGGACGCGCAGGGTATTGCGATCGAGTCCCACCTCGACCGCGGCCGCGGTGCCGTTTCGACGGTCCTGGTCCAGCGTGGCACGCTGCGCATCGGCGACACCATGGTGGTCGGCGACGCGTACGGCCGTGTCCGGGCGATGCTCGACGACAACGGCAACAACGTCGAGGAAGCGGGTCCGTCGACCCCCGTCCTGGTCCTGGGTCTCACCAACGTCCCGGGTGCCGGCGACAACTTCCTGGTCGTCGACGAGGACCGTACGGCGCGTCAGATCGCCGAGAAGCGCGCGGCGCGTGAGCGCAACGCCAACTTCGCCCGCCGGGGTGTCCGGTTCTCCCTGGAGAACCTGGACGAGGCCCTCAAGGCCGGTCTGGTGCAGGAACTCAACCTCATCATCAAGGGCGACGCGTCCGGTTCGGTGGAGGCTCTCGAGTCCTCGCTGCTCCAGCTCGACGTCGGCGACGAGGTCGACATCCGCATCCTGCACCGCGGTGTGGGTGCGGTCACCGAGTCCGACATCAACCTGGCGACCGGCTCCGACGCCATCGTCATCGGCTTCAACGTCCGCGCCGCGGGCCGCGCGGCGCAGATGGCGGAGCGCGAGGGCGTCGACGTCCGGTACTACTCGGTGATCTACCAGGCCATCGAGGAGATCGAGGCGGCCCTCAAGGGCATGCTCAAGCCGGAGTACGAGGAGGTCGAGCTCGGCACGGCGGAGATCCGCGAGGTCTTCAAGTCGTCCAAGCTGGGCAACATCGCCGGTGTCCTGGTCCGTTCGGGAGAGGTCAAGCGCAACACCAAGGCGCGCCTCATCCGCGACGGCAAGGTCATCGCGGAGAGCCTCAACATCTCCGGTCTGCGTCGCTTCAAGGACGACGTCACCGAGCTCCGCGAAGGGTTCGAGGGTGGTATCAACCTCGGCAACTTCAACGACATCAAGGTCGACGACGTCATCGCGACGTACGAGATGCGCGAGAAGCCGCGCTCGTAAAGCGGTTGTGTGAGCTGGCCGGCGGTGCTCTGTCACCGCCGGCCAGCTTGCCGTTTGAGAGATCACGCGCTTCCCCGCGTCCCTTTCCCGGGGCGCGGGGAACCGTGCGAGCGGCCCGGCCGCTCACCCGCCCGGTGGACGAGCCGGGAGCCCGGAAACCCCGTCGAGCGAGCCGACGGTTCGTTGTACGGTTCTGATGTCCCTGCCAAGCACATTGGCAGGTCATCTATCCCGTACCGGCGGGACATCCGGGCATCCATGTATGTGGGGACGCTGTCCTTCGATCTGCTCCTCGGCGATGTTCACTCGCTCAAGGAGAAACGCTCTCTCGTCCGGCCGATCGTCGCCGAACTCCAGCGGAAGTACGCGGTGAGTGCGGCCGAGACGGGCAACCAGGACCTTCACCGCAGGGCAGAGATCGGCCTGGCGGTGGTCTCCGGTGACACCACACACCTGACGGACGTACTGGACCGGTGCGAACGGCTGGTCGCGGCGCGACCGGAGGTGGAACTGCTGTCGGTTCGACGCAGACTCCACACAGACGAAGACTGACGGAACAAGCAAGGCGAAGAAGGAGACGGACCAGTGGCCGACAACGCGCGGGCGAAGAGGCTGGCGGACCTCATCCGAGAGGTGGTGGCCAAGAAGCTGCAGCGTGGGATCAAGGACCCGCGGCTCGGCACGCACGTCACCATCACGGACACCCGGGTCACCGGGGACCTCCGGGAGGCCACCGTCTTCTACACGGTGTACGGGGACGACGAGATGCGCGCCGAGGCGGCCGCGGGCCTGGAGAGCGCCAAGGGCGTGCTCCGCTCGGCCGTCGGCGCGGCGGCGGGCGTGAAGTTCACGCCGACGCTGACGTTCGTCGCGGACGCCCTGCCGGACACCGCGAAGACCATCGAGGACCTGCTCGACAAGGCACGGGCCTCGGACGCGGCGGTGCGCGAGGTCTCGGCCGGCGCGGCCTTCGCGGGTGACGCGGACCCGTACAAGAAGCCGGGCGAGGACGACGACGAGGACGACGCGGCCGAATGACGGAGAAGCACAGGACGCCCGACGGGCTTGTCATCGTCGACAAGCCGTCGGGCTTCACTTCGCACGACGTGGTCGCCAAGATGCGCGGGATCGCCAGGACGCGCCGGGTGGGCCACGCGGGCACCCTCGACCCCATGGCGACCGGTGTGCTCGTCCTCGGTGTCGAGAAGGCCACCAAGCTCCTCGGTCACCTCGCGCTCACCGAGAAGGAGTACGTCGGTACGATCCGGCTCGGCCAGAACACGCTGACCGACGACGCCGAGGGCGACCTCACCTCGTCGACGGACGCCTCCGGTGTGCGCCGCGACGCGATCGACGCCGGGGTCGCCAAGCTGACCGGCGCCATCATGCAGGTGCCGTCGAAGGTCAGCGCCATCAAGATCGACGGCGTGCGCTCGTACAAGAGGGCGCGTGAGGGCGAGGAGTTCGAGATCCCGGCGCGCCCGGTGACCGTCTCCTCGTTCGCGGTGTACGACGTCCGGGACGCGGTCGCCGAGGACGGCACCCCGGTGCTCGACCTGGTCGTCTCCGTCGTCTGCTCGTCCGGGACGTACATCCGGGCGCTCGCCCGCGACCTCGGCGCGGACCTGGGCGTCGGGGGACACCTCACGGCCCTGCGCCGCACCCGCGTCGGCCCGTACAAGCTGGACTCGGCGCGCACCCTGGACCAGCTCCAGGAGGAGCTGACCGTGATGCCGATCGCGGAGGCGGCCTCGGCCGCCTTCCCGCGCTGGGACGTGGACACCAAGCGGGCCCGGCTGCTGCTGAACGGTGTCCGGCTCGAGATGCCCGAGGAGTACGCGGGCCGCGGCACGGTCGCGGTCTTCGACCCCGAAGGGCAGTTCCTCGCACTGGTGGAGGAGCAGAAGGGCAAGGCCAAGAGCCTGGCCGTCTTCAGCTGAGGTCCACGCGCGGACGCCGGTCGAGGCGGTCGTGCGACAGACGGGTGGAGTACGGGCCCGTGGAGCGGCGGTCACGGGGTCTCGTGCCCGCCGCTCCTGGGTCCCCCCTCGGTTCCCCCACCCAAGGTGTATCCACCCGGCCTCGCGTATTCACCCCTTCGGGCGGGCGCTCGGAGTGAACCGAGGGAGTAGAAGGGGGCGCGTTCGTCAGGCGATCTGTCCCGTTGATCACCTCACCCCTACCGTCGGATCAGGAGCGCGGCGGGGAGGTCGGAGCATGGCGGGACGCGGCCCGCGGAGCGGATACGAAGAGGCGGCCGGCGAGGTCGGACCGGCGGGGGACGAAGCCCTGGTACGCGTCTGCGACCCGGCGGGGCGTCCCCGCGGCGCGGGATTCGCGGCGGACCACCACGGCACCGTCGTCACCAGCCACGAGGCCGTCGACGGACTGGACCGGCTGGTCCTGCGGGCCTCCGGCGACCGCACCTGTGTCGTGACCGCGGACGCCGTCACACCGCTGCCCGAGGCCGGACTGGCCCTCGTACGCACCCAAGGTCTCGGCCTCTGCCCGCTCCCCGTCACGGCCCGGGACCGCGTCGTGACCGGTACGTACGTCCGGATCGCGGCGGGCGGCTGGCGCGAGGCGCGGGTGCTGGGCTCCGCCGCCGTGACGTACCGGGCCACCGACGGCGTCCATCTCCTGGGCGACGCGCTGGAGTTGGCGATCGGCACAGCGGGCGCGGACGCGCTCCGGCCGGGCGGCGGAGCGGCCGGGGGACCGGTGGTGGACGTCGCCACCGGCGCCGTCGTGGCGGTCCTCGGCACCACCCTGCGGCCCCGGACCCGGGACGGCGCCGGGCCGGGGGAGACCCCGGCCGGCCATCGCGCGCCGGGCCTGGCCGTCCCCCTGCGGGGCGTCGCGGGCCCGCTCGCCGAACTGCTGGCCCGCAACGCGGCGACTGTGCCCGGGTACGGCGACGATCTGAATCTCGCGGGCGCGCTGGAACTCACCGCCACCTCGGTGGGATCGGACGGACCGCCTCCGGCCGCCCCCGCCGGGGTCGCGGGCGCGGACCCCGGGTTCGTCGAACGCGCCGATGTCATCAGGGAGTTCACGGCCTTCGAGCGGGGCCCGGCCGCCGTCCTCGGACTCGTCGGCCCACCCGGCAGCGGCCGTACGACGGAACTGGCCGCCCTCGCCGCCCGCCGGCTGCGGGGCCCGGAACCGGCGCCCACCCTGTGGCTGCGCGGCGCCGACCTCCGCGCCGACGACACCTCGGTGGCGGACGCCGCGACCCGCGCCCTCGAACGCGCCGGGCGGATCGTGGCGGCGTCACGGCGGAACCCCGGGGCGAGCGGACGGGAGGCCGAGCGGCCGGAGGACGCGGACCTGCTGCCTCCCCGGAGATACGGCGGGGAACTCGGCGACATCGGGCCGGACCGGCTGGCCCGGGCCGCGTCCGCCGCCGGCAGGCCCCTGCTGCTCCTCCTCGACGGCCCCGAGGAGATGCCACCGGGCCTCGCGCACCGGCTCCCGGACTGGACCGGGGGAACGGCCGCCTGGCTGGGGGAGACCGGCGCACGGCTCGTGGTCGGATGCCGGGCGGAGCACTGGGAGTCGGCCGGGGCCGGATTCCCGGCGGAACTGCTGCACCGGCCGGCCGGCCCCGCGGGGGCGTATCCGGGCGAGCCCTCGGCACCGGACGCGGACGGGCCCCTGCCCGCCTGTGTGCCGCTCGGCGACCTGACCGAGGAGGAGGCCCGGCGGGTCCGGGCGGGCGCCGGGATTCCGGAGAGCGTCCTGGCACCGGCGGACGCCCGCCATCCGCTGGTGCTGCGCCTGCTCCGCGAGGTACGCGCCGCGCTCCCGGCCGTGCCGGACGCCCACCCGGGCGGCCCGGACGGGTGCGCGGTCCGCCTCGACCGTGACGACGTGCTCGCCGCCCACCTCGACCTGATGTGTCTGCGGATCGCGGTCCGGCTGGCCGCGGCGAACGGCCTGCGCGGCACCGCCGTGCGCCGGCTCGCCGCCCGGGTCTCCGGCCGGGTGCACGAGGCCGCCCGACGCTGTCTGGGGCCCGGGCAGGGCGAACTGGACCGGCTGTCCTTCGAGACCGTCTTCCCCTGGGGACCGACGTCGGGGCGGGGCCCTCAGGGGGTCACCGGCTGGGCCTCCGCCGTGCTCACCGAAGGACTCCTGGTCCCCGCCGGTGACGGCTACCGCTTCGCCCACGAGGAACTCGCCGACTGGCTCCAGGGGGGCCACCTCGATCTGGACACGGCGCTGCACGGCCTGGTCCACCGATGGCGCGCCGCACCCGGCACCGCCTACGGGCACACGGCGCACGCGGGGCCGAGCCGCCGGCTCGCGCGCCGCTCCCGGTCCACGGCCACGGACTCCGGGGCGGACCCCCTTCCCGTGCCCCGGCATCGCGTCGGGCCCGTCGTGGAGACCCTCCTCCTGCTGGCCCGTCAACAGGGCGCGGCCGAACTCACCCTCCGCCTCGAGGAACTCGTCCACGCGCTCGACGACCTGCTGCCGGAGGGGCCCGACGCGCTCGGTGACCGGCTCGGGGACGGGCTCGGTGATCCGCTCTGGTGGGCCGGCCGCCTCTGCTCCACCGTTCTGCTCCGGGTGCCCGACGCGACCCCGTACACCGGCGTGCTGCGGCTGCTCACCGAGCGGATCGTGGCGTGGCGGGAGCGGGGGAGGGCCGTGCCCGCGGAGTTCGGCCCGGCCTTCTGGGCGGCGCTGCCCGTGCCGGACGCGGAACGCTTCGACCTGCTCAGGCGGCTGGTGGTCGCCGACCCGTGCCGGGCCCGGGCGGCCGGACCCTCCCACCAGGGAGGGACGGCCGCCGCCCCGCGCTACCTCGACACCGTCTCCCGTCTGCTCGCCGCCGAACCCGTCGCCGTGTACCGCCACCTCACCCGCTGGTTCGACGACGAGCGCCCCCTGCCCGCGACCCCGCACGCGACCGTGGCGACCGCCGCGCAGGCGCTGCTGTACGCCCACCGGAGGCGGGGCCCCGACGACCTGGCCGAGGCCCTGGTGGCCTGCGCGCACCGGCGGGGCGACGAGCTGCTGGCCGTGCTGGCCGAGGAGGAGCCGTCGGCCCTGTGCCGGGCGGTGGACCGCTGGGCGCGGGACGAACAGCCGGCCCGACGGGTGGCCGCGGTCGCGTACGGACTGCGGGCGGCGCCCTTCGCGGGGACCGGGGCCGACCGTGAGCTGCTGCGCCACGCCGCCTTCGCCCTGCTCGCCCGCCCCGCGGACCGCACGCTGCACGGCGGGGCGCTCGGCATCCTCGTACGGGATCCGCAGACGCGTGCCCGATCGCTGCCGCAGGCGCTCGAGCGGTTCGCGGCTGGCGACCCACGGCTGCCGCCGAGCGCGCTGGCCGCCGCGCTCACCACCCATCCGGAGCCGGTGCTCGGCGCCTTCCGCGACCGGCTGCGGCGGCCCGGCCCGGACACCGCCGAACTGCTGCGCACCCTCGCCGACGCCACCACGGTGGCGCTGGCGCGCCAGGTCGCCACGACGGTGCGGGAAGCCGTCGAGCTGTGCCCCGGTGCCGCCGCGCCCCTGTCCGCGTACGTGGACCGGCGCCTCGATCACGGGACCGCCACCGACGCGGCGCTGTTCCTGCTGGTCAGCGGTCTGCTGGAAGACTGTGCCCGACCGATGCGGGTGGCGCTCGCCGAGGTCCTCGCGGCGCCGGGCGGCGCGGCTTCCGCCCCGCTCCGGCGCGAGCTGCTCGACCTGCTGCTGGCGCACGAGCGGGACCCGGTCGTTCTCGGCACCGTCCTGAAGGCCGCCGCCGACGGTTTCGACCGGCGGGGCGAGGAGCCCACCCGTGACCTCGTGCGCCGGGTCGGCCTCCTGCTCGTCCGCACACCGGCCGGGGCCACCGGCTTCGACCGGGGCCTCGTCGACCTGGCCCGGCACGTCCCGGGCTTCGCGCCGCTGGCCGCCCGCTGGCTGACCGACCGCCCCGAGGACTGGTCCGGCGTGGTCGGCCCCAGCACCCGCCGGATGATCGAGAACCTGGCCGGAGCCGGAGTTCCCGCCTGAACCACACCCGCGCGCGGTACTCCGGGGTTCTGAGCGATGCGTCACAGCCCGATGCCGATGCAAGCCGAGCGCACACGGCATGGCACCCTTAGAGCTGCGAACGAGGCAATCACGGACACGGGTTCGACAAGGAGCGGTCACAGTGCAGCGCTGGCGTGGCTTGGAGGACATCCCCGAGGACTGGGGGCGCAGCGTCGTCACCATCGGTTCCTACGACGGGGTGCACCGCGGACACCAGCTGATCATCCGGCATGCCGTGGACCGCGCCCGCGAGCTGGGCGTCCCCTCCGTGGTGGTGACCTTCGATCCGCACCCCAGCGAGGTGGTCCGCCCCGGCAGCCACCCCCCGCTGCTCGCCCCGCACCACCGCCGCGCCGAACTGATGGCCGAACTGGGTGTGGACGCGCTGCTCATCCTGCCGTTCACCACCGAGTTCTCGAAGCTGTCGCCCGCCGACTTCGTGGTCAAGGTGCTGGTCGACAAGCTGCACGCCAAGGCGGTCGTAGAGGGCCCCAACTTCCGCTTCGGCCACAAGGCCGCGGGCAACGTCGGCTTCCTGCGCGAGCAGGGGGAGACGTACGACTTCGAGGTCGAGGTCGTGGACCTCTACGTGTCCGGTGAGGCGGGCGGCGGCGAGCCGTTCTCCTCGACCCTCACCCGGCGGCTCGTCGCCGAGGGCGACGTCGAGGGCGCGCGCGAGATCCTCGGACGGCCGCACCGCGTCGAGGGAGTCGTCGTCCGCGGCGCCCAGCGCGGCCGCGAGCTCGGCTTCCCCACGGCGAACGTCGAGACCCTCCCGCACACCGCGATCCCCGCCGACGGCGTCTACGCCGGCTGGCTGCACGCCCAGGGCGAGGCCATGCCCGCCGCGATCTCGGTGGGCACGAACCCGCAGTTCGACGGCACCGAGCGCACGGTGGAGGCGTACGCCATCGACCGTGTCGGCCTCGACCTCTACGGCCTGCACGTCGCCGTGGACTTCCTCGCCTTCGTGCGCGGCCAGGCCAGGTTCGAGTCCGTCGAAGCGCTCCTCGTGGCCATCGCCGACGACGTGAAGCGCTCGCGCGAACTCATCGAGGCGTACGACGGGGAGTGACCCTCCCCGTCCTCACCCGGCCCTGACGTCCGTCCCGGCCGCGTTTCACACGTCCGGGCGAACCGCCCGGGCCCAGTGGCACGCCACCTGTGCCCCGCCCCCGCCGTCCAGCACCGCGAGGTCCTGACCCCGGCAGGCGTCCGCCACCCCCGCCCGTTCGGCCTCCCCGCTCGCCAGGACCTGGCAGCGGGCGTGGAACCGGCAGCCGCCGGGGATGCGGGAGGGGTCCGGGGGCTCGCCGCTCAGCACGACCGGATCGCCGGGTGCCTCCGGGAGCACGGACAACAGGGCCCGCGTGTACGGATGCCGGGGCGCCGTCAGGACCTGCTCGACGGCGCCGGTCTCCACGATCCGGCCGAGGTACATCACCGCGACCCGGTCGGCGATGTTCCACGCCAGCCCCAGATCATGGGTCACCACCAGGGCGGCCAGGCCGAGTTCGTCGCGCAGCCGCAGGAGCAGCGCGAGGATCTCACCGCGGACCGAGGCGTCGAGGGAGGCCACCGGCTCGTCGGCGACGATGAGTTCGGGCTCCAGGACGAGCGCGCCGGCGATGACGACGCGCTGGCGCTGGCCGCCGGACAGTTCGTGCGGATAGCGCAGGAAGAAGCGCTCCGGGGGACGCAGGCCCGCCCGGGACAGGGCCTCGGCGACCGCCGCCCGCTCGTCGCCGCCGTACCGGTGGATGCGCAGGCCCTCGGCCACCGCGTCGTACACCGTGTGCCGCGGGTTCAGCGAGCCGCTCGGGTCCTGGAGCACGAGCTGGACGCGCTTGCGGTACGCCTTCAGAGCGCGTGAGGAGTAGTTCAGCGCCCTGCCGTCGAAGGTGACACCACCGCCGGTCGGCGGGACGAGACCGAGGAGCGACCGGGCCAGCGTCGTCTTGCCGCAGCCCGACTCGCCTACCAGGGCGACGATCTCTCCGGGCCGGATGTCGAGGTCCACACCGTCGACGGCCCGTGCGAGGGCGGCGCCCTGCCGGCCGGGGAAGGTGACGTGCAGACCCCGCGCGCGCAGCAGCGGCCCGGCCGTCACGGGGGTGGTCGTCATGGCGTGCTCCTGACCGGTTCCGCGCCCGCGGCCGCGTCCACATGGACACAGGCCGCCCATCGTCCCGTCCCGGCGTCCCGCAGCGTCTGGTCCTGTGTCGAGCACACGTCCAGCGCCACCGGGCAGCGCGGGTGGAACGTGCAGCCGGACGGCAGCGCCGACGGATCCGGCGGGTCGCCGGGCAGCCCGCGCGGAGCGAACCGGGACGCCGGGTCGCCGATGCGCGGGAAGGCCGCCGACAGGGCCCTGCCGTACGGGTGACGGGCTTCGTCGTAGACCTGCCGGGCCGGGCCCTCCTCCACCACGCGGCCCGCGTACATCACCGCGAGCCGGTCACAGGTGTCGGCCAGCACGGCGAGGTCGTGGCTGATCATGACGAGTCCCACCTCCTGCTCGCTCACGAGCTGTTCGATCAGGCGCAGGATCTGCGCCTGGATCATCACGTCGAGCGCGGTGGTCGGCTCGTCGGCGACGACCAGTCGCGGGTCGCAGGCCAACGCCATGGCGATCATGACGCGTTGGCGCTGGCCGCCGGAGAGTTCGTGCGGATAGGCGTTCGCGCGGGCGGCGGGCAGTCCCACCTGTTCGAGCAGCTCGCCCGTCCTCGCGCGCGCGCCCGCCGGGGTCGCCTTCCGGTGCAGCAGGATCGGCTCGGCGATCTGGTCGCCGACGCGGTGCACGGCGTTCAGCGAGTGCATCGCTCCCTGGAAGACGATCGACGCGCCCGCCCAGCGCACCGCCCGCACCCGCCCCCACTTCATCTTCAGCACGTCCTCCCCGGCGAGCAGGATCTCCCCGCTCGTGCGGGTGCCCGCGGGCAGCAGCCGCAGCAGCGCCAGCGCCAGCGTGGACTTGCCGCAGCCGGACTCGCCCGCGATGCCGAGCTTCTGTCCCGCGTCCAGCGAGAGATCCACACCGCGTACGGCGGCCGCGCCGCCCGGGTACGTCACCTCGAGGTTCCGTACCTCCAGCAGCCTTCGGCCGCCCGACGCGCCCGGCGTCCCCTCGGTCGCCGTGCTCAACGCGCCACCCCCAGCTTCGGGTTGAGGACCGACTCGACCGCCCGGCCGCACAGGGTGAACGCCAGCGCGACCACCGCGATCGCGACGCCCGGCGGAACCAGGTACCACCACTTGCCCGTGCTGACCGCGCCCGCCTCGCGCGCGTCCTGGAGCAGCCCGCCCCACGACACGACGGTCGGATCGCCGAGGCCGAGGAACGCGAGCGTCGCCTCCGCGAGGATCGCCGACGAGATGATGAGCGTCGTCTGGGCCAGGACCAACGGCATCACGTTGGGCAGCACGTGACGGGACATGACGTGCCAGTGGCCGCCGCCGAGTGCCTTGGCCCGCTCGATGTACGGCCGGGACTCCACCGCGAGGGTCTGCGCGCGCACCAGCCGGGCCGTGGTCGGCCAGGTCGTGACGCCGATCGCCAGGATGATCGTGCCGAGGGAACGGGTCATCACGGTCGCCAGCGCGATGGCGAGCACCAGCGTCGGCATCACCAGGAACCAGTCGGTGATCCGCATCAGCACGGTCGCGTACCAGCCGCGGAAGTGCCCGGCGGTGATCCCGATCAGCGCCCCGATCGCCACCGACAGTAC
Source organism: Streptomyces sp. NPDC002580 (assembly GCF_042889485.1). Classification (NCBI taxonomy): domain Bacteria; kingdom Bacillati; phylum Actinomycetota; class Actinomycetes; order Kitasatosporales; family Streptomycetaceae; genus Streptomyces; species Streptomyces sp. NPDC002580. The sequence goes on from NZ_JBIAQZ010000012.1 coordinate 319,469, forward strand.
GGCGGCGAGCAGTCCGACCAGCAGGGAGACCCGGGCGCCCCACACCAGGAGACCGAGCAGATCGCGGCCGAACTGGTCGGTGCCGAGCGGGAATTCGGCACTCGGGCTCTCCAGCGGGTCGCCCGGCGCGTTCGTCACGCTCTGCACGTCGGAGCCGACGGTCAGCGGCGCGGTCAGCGCGATCAGTGCGAAGAGGGACAGGGCGGCGAGCCCGAGGACGCCCGCCCGGTGCGTGCGGTACCGCTTCCAGAAGCGGGCGGCGGAGCGGCGGCGGCGCTGCCGTGCGAGGGCGCGCGGACTCGGCCGGGCCGGCCGCGGAGGTGCTCCGGCCGTCATCGGGCCGTCCGGCTCGGTCGTCGTCATCGGCCCACCCGGGGGTCCAGCAGCGGATAGATCAGGTCGGCCAGCGTGTTCATCACGATCACCGCGGCCGCGAAGACGAAGAACAGCCCCTGCACCAACGGCAGATCGGGCACGCTCAGCGCCTGGTAGAAGAGCCCGCCGAGGCCGGGCCAGGAGAAGACGGTCTCCACGAGGATCACGCCCGCGACCGTCCGGCCGAGGTTGATGAAGATCAGGGTGACGGTGGGCAGCAGCGCGTTGGGCACGGCGTGCCGACGGCGTACGAGGTCGTCCCGCAGCCCCTTCGCGCGGGCCGTCGTCAGATAGTCGCCGCCCATCTCGTCGAGCAGCGCCGAGCGGGTCACCAGCAGGGTCTGCCCGTACTCGACGGCGACCAGCGTCACCACCGGCAGGACCAGATGGTGGGCGACGTCGACGACGTACGCGAAGCCCTCCTCGCCGCCCGACTCCATGCCGCCGGTCGGGAACAGGCCGGGGATCGGGCCCATGCCCACCGAGAAGACGATGATGAGCAGCAGTCCGAGCCAGAAGGACGGGATCGAGTAGAGGGTCAGCGCCAGGCCGGTGTTGACCCGGTCGCCCTTCCCTCCGTGGCGCCAGGCGGAGCGGGTGCCGAGGAAGATGCCGAGCGCGGTGTAGAGGACGAATGCCGTCCCGGTGAGCAGCAGGGTGTTCGGCAGCGCCTCGGTGACCTTGTCGATGACGGGGGCGCGGAACTGGTAGGAGGAGCCGAGGTCGCCGGTGAGGGCCTTGCCGCAGTAGTCGGTGAACTGCTCCCACAGCGGCAGATCGAGCCCGAACTCCTTTCGGTAGTTGGCGAGTTGCTCGGCCGACACCTGACGGCCGCCCGTCATGAACTTCACGGGGTCGCCGGGGATGAGCCGGAAGAGGAAGAAGCTGGTGACGAGGACGGCGAGCAGGGAGACGGCCGCGCCGCCCAGCTTGCCCGCCACGTACCGCGGATAGCCGGTGCGGGTGCGCGCCCCCGGCCCGCGGACCGACGGCCCGGCCGCTGCCGGACCGCCGGTCGCCTCGACCAGCGAGGGTGTTGCCTCAGCGGTCATGGACTACTCATTCGCTCGTACGTTCATCGGGACCCCGTGCGCGTGCGCGCGGGGTGCCCCTGGGCGCGGTACGGCGCTACTCACGGTCCTCGGCCGTCGAGCGGCGGCGCATCGCGAGAAACGCACCGGCGCCCACGAGGACGACGACGCCCGCGACGATGCCGATGATGACGCCCGTCGAGCTCGAACCGTCGGAGGACGCACCGGAGGAGTCCGCCGGAACCGCCGACCACCAGCTCCAGTAACCGTCCTGGCCGTAGATGTTGCCCGCGGCCTTCGGCATCGTCTCGATCGACTTGATCTGGTCGGTGCGGTAGGCCTCGACCGCGTTCGGGTACGCCATGACGTTCATGTAGCCGGTGTCGTACAGCCGTGACTGCATCTGTTTGACGAGGTCCGTCCGCTGGGCGGTGTCGTACTCGGCGAGCTGCCGCCGGTACAGCCCGTCGTACTTCCTGTCGCAGATGAAGTTGTCCGTCGCCCCGGTGTCCTTCGGGGTGGCGGGCAGGGCGTCACAGGTGTGGATCGACAGGACGAAGTCCGGGTCGGGGTTGACGGACCAGCCGTCGAAGGCGAGGTCGTACTCGCCGGCCAGCCACGGGTCGGTCACGTTGTCGAGGCAGTTGAGCGTGACCCCGATGCCCAGCTTCCCGAACCACTCCTTCACGTACTGCCCGACGGCCTTGTCGTTCGGGTCGGTGGCGTGGCACAGGATGCGGTAGTCGATCGGCTTGCCGTTCTTCTCGACGCGCTTGCCGTCGGCGTTCTTCTTGTAGCCCGCCTGGTCGAGGAGTTTCGCCGCCTTCGCCGGGTCGTACGCCAGTGTCTGGCTCGCCGACGGTTTCCAGGAGTACGTCGAGAAGCGCGGCGGGATGTAGCCCTCGCCCAGGACGGCGTGCCCCTGGAACACCTTGTCGATCAGGGTCTGCCGGTCGATCGACATGAACAGCGCCTGGCGGACCTTCTGGTCGAGCAGCGACTTGGCGCCGTCACCGAACTGCTTGCCGTTCCTGGCCTGGGCGCCGGGGTTGGTGGCCAGGGCGTAGAAGCGGCGTCCCGGGGCGTCGTTGACCTTGATGTGCTGCTCGGACCCGAGCGCGGTGGCCTGCGCCGGGGTGAGATTGGAGACGAAGGAGACCTCGCCCTTCCGCAGCGCCGCGACGGCCGCGTCCCCGTCCTTGTAGTACTTGAAGACCAGTTCGTCGAACTTGGGAGCCCCGCGCCAGAAGGACTTGTTGGGCTTCAGCCGCACGTAGCTGTCGGCCTTGTAGTCCGTCAGGACGAACGGACCGTTGCCGACGATCGGGAAGCTCTTGTCGTTGTTGAACTTGGAGAAGTCGCCGACCTTCTCCCAGACGTGCTGGGGCACGATCGGCACGTCGAGCGCGGCCATGGTGGCCTGCGGCTTCTTCAGCTCGATCACCAGCTTGTCGGCGCTCGGCGCGGTGACCTTCCTGAAGTTGGCGACGAAGCTTCCGTTGGCGGTGGCCGCGCCCTCGTCGGTCATCATCTTGTTGAACGTCCACGCCGCGTCCTCGGCCGTGGCCCGCTGCCCGTCGGACCACTTGGAGTTCGAGCGGATGGTGTACGTCCAGGTCAGCTTGTCCGCGGACGGCTCCCACTTGGTGGCGAGGCCGGGGATCGCGTGGTTGTCCGCCGGGTCGTAGTTGGTCAGGTACTCGTACATGAGCCGGTGGATGCTCGTACTGACCAGTCGCGAGGCCAGGAACGGACTCAGTGAGTCGACGCTCTGCGCGACCGCGACGGTGAGGACCTTCTTGCCCTCCTTGGCCTCGGCCTGCTGCGGCGCCGGATTGAGCGGGCTCGCGAGACCGGCGGAGAGGGTGAGGGCTGCGATGCCCGCTGCGGCGATGAGCCGGGGTCGCAGCAGGCCTCCGTAGGGCTGGTCTTGTGTGTTCATGGGTCGGTGACCTCGCGTCATCACTTGCACAGAGATGGCTGGTTGAACGACGTGATCGGGCTGGCGCCGGCGGGTTGATGTGAGTGTCTACCAGCGGCGGCCTACGCGAGTCAACGGCGTGTGAACCCCATGTGGCCTGCGGAAATAACAAGTTGACGCGAATATTTCGCTCATTGGTTCAGACCGGTGAAGCCTCCCAGGTGACGGCCTGACGGCCCGTGACCTCCCTGGACACGAGCCCGCGCCGTCCACGGGAACGCGAAGGGCCCGCACCGTCGTGAACGGCGCGGGCCCGAGCGGGATCCGCCCCCTGGATGGGGCCGATCGGGTTACTGCTGAGGAGGCGCGGGGGGTGCCGGGGGCGGCGGGGTCTGTCCCTGGTCCGGCGGGTAGGGCTGTCCGGGCTGGAACTGCTGACCCGGCCGGGGCGGTTGCGGGTACGCCTGCCCCGGCGCCTGCGGATACGGCTGCCCGGGTTGCGGGTACGCCTGCCCCGGCGCCTGCGGGTACGGCTGCCCGGGTTGCGGGTACCCCTGCTCCGGAGCCTGCGGATAGTGCTGCCCGGGCTGCTGCGGGTACGGCTGTCCCGGCTGCGGGTACGGCTGTCCGGGCTGGGGCGGCTGCGGAGCGTGCCCCGGCGCGGGGTGGCCCGGAACCTGCTGTCCCGGAGCCTGCTGCCCGGGAACGTACTGGCCCGGCATGGGCGGGGCGGCCACCGGCGGCGGGTTGCCGTCGTTCGTCCACAGCCCGTGCGACTGCTGGTGCCGCGCGATGTCCTCGGCGACCATCGCGGAGAGGTTGAAGTACGCCTCCCGCACCTTGGGCCGCATCATGTCGAGGTCGACCTCGGCGCCCGCCGACAGGTGCTCGTCGAACGGCACGACCACGACACCGCGGCAGCGCGTCTCGAAGTGGCTGACGATGTCGTCCACCTTGATCATCTTTCCGGTCTCGCGCACTCCGGAGATGACGGTGATCGACCGTGAGACGAGGTCCGCGTACCCGTGCGCCGACAGCCAGTCCAGCGTCGTGCTGGCACTGCTCGCCCCGTCCACCGACGGCGTGGAGATGATGATGAGCTGGTCGGCCAGGTCGAGCACCCCACGCATGGCGCTGTACAGCAGCCCCGTTCCCGAGTCGGTCAGGATGATCGGGTACTGCTTGCCCAGCACGTCGATCGCGCGCCGGTAGTCCTCGTCGTTGAAGGCCGTGGACACCGCCGGGTCGACGTCGTTGGCGATGATCTCCAGCCCGGAGGACGCCTGGGAGGTGAACCGCCGGATGTCCATGTACGAGTTGATGTACGGGATCGCCTGCACGAGGTCGCGAATGGTGGCGCCGGTCTCGCGACGGACCCGGCGGCCGAGGGTGCCGGCGTCCGGGTTGGCGTCGATGGCCAGGATCTTGTCCTGACGTTCGGTGGCGAGCGTGGAACCGAGCGCGGTGGTCGTGGTCGTCTTGCCGACACCGCCCTTGAGGCTGATGACGGCGATCCGGTAGCAGGAGAGCACGGGAGTCCGGATGAGCTCCAGCTTCCGCTGCCGCTCGACCTCTTCCTTCTTGCCGCCCAGCTTGAAACGCGACGAGCCGGCGGTCGGACGACCGCTCTTGACCTTCTGCTTCTTGTTGTTGAGCAGCCGGTCCGAGGAGAGCTCCACCGCCGCGGTGTACCCGAGCGGGGCCGCACCGGGATTGACGGGCTGCCGCTGGTCGTGCCGTACGGGCTGGGGCCACGCGCTGCCGGTCCGCGGGTCGACCGGGGCCGCGGGCTGCTGCGGTACGGGCGGGGGACCCTGCTGGTGCGAGGGCCCCGGCTGTGCCTGAGCCGTGGGCAGGCCGGGAGCCTGGGGCTGTTCCTGGGGCCGGGGCTGCGGCAGGTCGTGGCCCGGCTGCGGGGCGGGAGCCCCGGTCGCGGCCTGCGGGAACCCGTAGCCCTGCTGCGGGCCGGGCGCCGGGGCCTGCGGCGGCACGACGTGCGCACCGGGCACGGGAGCCTGCGGGAATCCGTAACCGGGTGCCTGGGGCGCGGCGGGATGGGCGACCGGCGACTGGTCCTGGGGCGCGGTGCTCTGCTGCGGGAACCCGTAACCCGGGGCCGGGGCGGGGGCGGGCGAAACGGGCGGCTGCTGCTCCGGGGCGGGGGTGTCCCGCTGCGGGAACCCGTACCCCGGGGGCGCGGCGGGCGGGGCCGCCGGAGCCGGGGCGGCCGCACCGGCCTGCGGGAATCCGTAGCCGCTCTGCGGGGCGGACGCCCAGTCCGGAGTGCCGGGCGGCGGGAACCCGTAGCCCTCCTGCCGCGGCGGAGCCGACACGGGTGCCTCGGCCGCAGGCGCGGCCGGGACAGGGCTCTCGGAAGCGGCCGGCCGCTCCGGCACGGCCCCCTGCGGCGAGCCCGCCGGAACGGCCGTCCCGGGGGAGGGCCACGCCGGGGGTACGGGACCGGCGGCGGGCTGGAAGGGCTGGCCGGGTGCGGGTGCCTGGGCGGGTGGTTGGAACGGCTGGCCGGGCGCGGGTGCTTGGGTGGGCGGCTGGAAGGGCTGGCCGGGCGCGGGCGCGACGGGGGACTGGAAGGGGTGGCCCGGTGCGGGTGCCGGTGCGGCGGCCTGCTGCGGTACCGGCGCCTGGTACGGAGCCTGGCCCTGCGCGGCCGGTGCGGGCTCGGTGGTGGAAGGCCACTGCGGGGCAGGGGCGGGCGCCGCCGGCTGGTAGGAGGGCGGCAAGGGCGGCAGTCCACCCTGCGGCACCGGCGGCGGAGCCCAGGCGGGAGGCGTGTCCCGTACGACCTCGGGCTCCTCCGGCCGGAACGCGGGCACCGCGTCCTGGGGCTCACCGACCTGGGGCTCGCCGACCTGAGGCACCGCGTCCTGGGGTACGGAGTCCTGCGGCCCCCCGGCGGGTGAATCCCCCCGCGTCGGCACCGCGTCGTGGACCTCGTCCTGCGATGGGACCCTGTCGGCCTCGGAGGCCCCGCGGTCCGTGTCGGCCGCGCCGTCCACGAAGCGCGCCGCCTCGCCCTCGGCCCTGGCATCGGCCTCGGGTTCGGCGGCGGCACCGATCGATTCCCCGGACCCGGCGTCCGGCGCCGGCACCGCCGCGCCTGTCGCGGCGCCTCGGCCCGCCACCAGTCCGTCGGTCACGCCCGGCCGCTGGGAGGCGGCCTCCAACGACCGGTAGGCGAGCACCGGGTCGATGACGGGCTCCGGCGCGTCCGCGAGCCGCGGCTCGACCGCGGGCCCGTGATCGCCCACGGCGTCGTGGCCGCCCATGGCGCCGGGCTCGATCACGGCGCTGGGCTCGTCCACAGGCGCGGGCGGGCTCGGGGCCTCGGCCTCGGGTTCGACCACGACCTCGGGTTCGACCTCGGTCTCGACCACGGCCACCGACGGAGCTTCGGCCCCGGCTTCGGCATCGGCCTTGGAGGGGTCCTCCGCCACGCCGTCGTCGGCGCCGTGGTCCTCGGACGTCGCCGTGCCGTCGCCCTCTTCGGCCTGGACGGCCGCGCCCGCATCGTCCGAGGCGGCTGGAGCGGGCACGGTGGTGGGCGCGTCGACGGGCGCGGACTCGGAGGTCTCCGCGGCCGCCCGCTCCGCGATCTCACGCTTCAGCGCGACGGCGGAGAACCGCATCGTCGCGCCGCTTTCCAAGTCTCCGTCCGCGGAGTCCGGCTCGTCCGGAGCACTGTCAGGAGGGGTGGGCGAAGCGGCAACCGGGACGCCGGGCCCGGTCACGGGCACCGGGGGATCGGACGGCGTCCACCGAGCCTGGAATCCGCCAACGGGCAGGCTGGGCAGAGCGGTCGGGCCACCGGCGTCGGTGACAGGCGCGACAGCCGGAGTCGGCGGGTGCGCGACGAAGGGCTGCGCGTGGGGAGGCCGCACGGCCTCGGGGTCGCCGACGGGCTCCGTACCGGCCGAGGCGGCCGCCGGATCGAGCGGTGTCGCGGCAGGACCCTCCGGGGCCGTCGGACCATCGGCGACGACAGGGGACTCCGAAGACGCCGAGGCGTCCGAGCCCGCCGAGTCGTCCGAACTCCCTGAGCCCGCCGGGTCGTCCGGGCTGGCCGAGCCCTCCGAACCGCTCGGTTCCGGTGAGCCGGCCGTGTCCCTCGCGACCCCCGAACCCCCGGAACCGCCCGAGGCGTTCTGCGTATACCAGGCGGGCGGCGCGTAGTCGATGGTGAACTCGCCCGTCGTCTCGACGGCGGACTCGGCGTCGGACTGGTCGTCGCCGGGCGTGGCCCAGCCCCCGCGGATCCCGTCCCGATCGCTGTTCACAATTCCTCCTGGTGTGGTCGAGCACCCTCAAGCCGTGCCGGGGCGACCGTTACTTGTCGTCCGTGGACGTCCATGGACGACCGAGGCCGTCCGAAGTCCGTACGGGGGAGTCCGAATTGACCCGACTCCCTCCTGGACGCGAGCCACCCGTCCACGGGTTCCGGCGTCGCGCCCGCTCCCAGCCTAATCACCATGGCTGTCCGGAGGGCAGGCCTGTCCACCCACCCACGACCGCCCACTACGTCACACCCTGCCCAGAAGTGGCCTGCACACGCTCACCATTGACCCCCAAAACCGACAAACAGTTGCATCTGGAGGGCACTTGACTCGCCTGCGCGAGCGACCGGGAACACGGCTCCACCTCCGCGGGCGGTCGGCCGGCGGGAGGAGGGCGGGTGCCGAGGAAGGCGTGCGAGGAAGTGGACGCACGGAAAGGGGGCCCGGAGAAAGGGGGCAGGGGGTGAGGGCGCGGAGAGCGGGAGCGAGGTCGCGGAGAGCAGAGGTGCGGAGACGGGGTGCTGTGGGAAAAGGGCGTCATGGCGAAGAGGACGTCGTAGCGAAGAGGACGTCGTAGCGAAGGGGCGTCATGGCGGAGGGGGCGCCGTGGCGAAAGGGGCGCAGAAAAAAAGGGCCGGCACGGATTTCCCTCCGTACCGACCCCATGGCTTCCCGGTGATCCCGTCGACTCACGGTCTCCGTGCAGCTGACGGCCTCCACGGAACCCGGCCGGCCGGAATGCTCCCGACCCGCATTCGGGCCGCGCCGCTACTCCGCCGGAAGGCCGCCGTTGCCCCGCGCCGGCTCCAGGTCGAACTCGCCGTCCCGGGCGCCCAGGACGAAGGCACGCCACTCCGCCTCCGTGTACCGCAGGACCGTCCCGGGGTCGAGCGACGACCGCATGGCCACCGCGCCCCCGGGCAGATACGCGATCTCGACCCGCTCCTCGTGCTCCTCGGTGCCCGGCGCGCTCTGCCACGCGACGTCCGAGATGTCGAGGGCGTAGAGCTCGTCCTTCTCCCGCTCCTTGCGCGCCTTGACGTCGATGTCCGCTTCCTCGGCCATGATCCGCCGGCCCCTTCCCCACGTACGAATGACCTGTGCCGTCACCCTAGTGGCCCGGTCCGCGCCGACCGGGAAGGTTCGCAGACCCGGACAGACGCATCCGGCCAGGCTGGTACCCTGTGAACGGCCGTTTGTGTACGCACCCCCGGAGCGCTGCTCCGGAGGCCGCGCCCGACGGATCCCCGCCTCCCGAGTAACGGAAGCTCCCCTGAGAATTCGACCAGGGGCACTCGGTGGCAGACACGAGACTACAAGGAGTAAGCGTGCCGCTCGACGCCGCTACGAAGAAGCAGCTCATCAGCGAGTTCGGTCAGAAGGAGGGCGACACCGGCTCCCCCGAGGTCCAGGTCGCCATGCTCTCGCGCCGCATCTCGGACCTGACCGAGCACCTCAAGATGCACAAGCACGACCACCACTCCCGCCGTGGTCTTCTGATCCTGGTCGGCCAGCGTCGCCGCCTGCTTCAGTACTTGGCCAAGAAGGACATCCAGCGCTTCCGTGCGCTGGTCGACCGCCTGGGCATCCGTCGTGGTGCGGCCGGCGGCGCCAAGTAAGACGCCGTGGAGGGAGCGGTTCCCACATCTTGGGAGCCGCTCCTTTTGCTGTATGTGTTGCCGCACGCGCTCTCTACGTGCGGAGTGTCACTGACGCTTTGTAGTGTGGTAGCACAACGCAATACGCAGGAAACCGCACGTAGGAAACACAGCGTGACGACGCCGTACCCGCCGGGTAGGGCATCTCACGTCGACGAACGAGGAGAAGCGCACCTCGCCGCCGCCGGTCCTCGGTAGTGGCCCCCGGGCGAAAGAACCCGGGTGCTTCGATCGAAGACCGGCCCGCACCAGTAGGAGCGCCTCTCCGCCACCGTCCCCCTGCCACACGGGCAGGACCGGGACGAAGACGAGGAGAAAACACTAGTGGAGAACGAGACCCACTACACCGAGGCCGTCATCGACAACGGTTCCTTCGGCACCCGCACCATCCGCTTCGAGACGGGCAGGCTGGCCAGGCAGGCCGCCGGTTCCGCCGTCGCGTACCTGGACGACGACACCATGGTGCTGTCGGCCACCACCGCTTCGAAGAAGCCCAAGGACCAGCTCGACTTCTTCCCCCTCACGGTGGACGTCGAGGAGCGCATGTACGCCGCCGGCAAGATCCCCGGCAGCTTCTTCCGCCGCGAGGGCCGTCCCTCCGAGGACGCGATCCTCACCTGCCGTCTGATCGACCGCCCGCTGCGTCCGTCCTTCAAGAAGGGCCTTCGCAACGAGATCCAGGTCGTCGCCACGATCATGGCGCTCAACCCCGACCACCTGTACGACGTCGTGGCGATCAACGCCGCGTCCGCGTCGACGCAGCTGGCCGGCCTGCCCTTCTCCGGCCCGGTCGGCGGCGTCCGCGTCGCGCTGATCAACGGCCAGTGGGTCGCGTTCCCGACGCACACCGAGCTCGAGGACGCCGTCTTCGACATGGTCGTCGCCGGTCGCGTCCTCGAGGACGGCGACGTCGCGATCATGATGGTCGAGGCCGAGGCCACCGACAAGACGATCACGCTCGTCCAGGGTGGCGCCGAGGCGCCGACCGAGGAGGTCGTGGCCTCCGGCCTCGACGCCGCGAAGCCCTTCATCAAGGTCCTGTGCAAGGCGCAGTCGGACCTCGCCGCGAAGGCCGCCAAGCCGACCGGCGAGTTCCCCGTCTTCCTGGACTACCAGGACGACGTCTTCGAGGCCCTGACCGCCGCGGTCAAGAGCGAGCTCGCCCAGGCGCTCACCATCGCCGGCAAGCAGGACCGCGAGGCCGAGCTGGACCGCGTCAAGGAGATCGCCGCCGAGAAGCTGCTCCCGCAGTTCGAGGGTCGCGAGAAGGAGATCTCCGCCGCGTACCGCGCGCTGACCAAGAAGCTGGTCCGCGAGCGCGTCATCAAGGACAAGGTCCGCATCGACGGCCGCGGCGTCACGGACATCCGTACGCTGGCCGCCGAGGTCGAGGCCATCCCGCGCGTGCACGGCTCGGCGCTGTTCGAGCGTGGCGAGACCCAGATCCTGGGCGTCACCACCCTCAACATGCTCCGCATGGAGCAGCAGCTGGACACCCTCTCCCCGGTGACCCGCAAGCGCTACATGCACAACTACAACTTCCCGCCGTACTCCGTCGGTGAGACGGGCCGCGTCGGCTCCCCGAAGCGCCGCGAGATCGGCCACGGCGCGCTCGCCGAGCGCGCGATCGTGCCGGTCCTGCCGACCCGCGAGGAGTTCCCCTACGCGATCCGTCAGGTGTCCGAGGCCCTCGGCTCCAACGGCTCGACGTCCATGGGCTCGGTCTGCGCCTCCACGATGTCGCTGCTCAACGCTGGTGTGCCGCTGAAGGCCCCCGTCGCGGGTATCGCCATGGGTCTGATCTCCCAGGAGATCGACGGCCAGACGCACTACGTCGCCCTCACCGACATCCTCGGTGCGGAGGACGCCTTCGGCGACATGGACTTCAAGGTCGCCGGTACCAAGGAGTTCGTGACCGCCCTCCAGCTCGACACCAAGCTGGACGGCATCCCCGCCTCCGTCCTGGCCGCGGCCCTCAAGCAGGCCCGCGACGCCCGCCTCCACATCCTCGACGTGATGATGGAAGCGATCGACACGCCGGACGAGATGTCCCCGAACGCCCCGCGGATCATCACCGTCAAGATCCCCGTGGACAAGATCGGTGAGGTCATCGGCCCGAAGGGCAAGATGATCAACCAGATCCAGGAGGACACCGGCGCGGACATCACGATCGAGGACGACGGCACCATCTACATCGGTGCCCAGCAGGGCTCGCAGGCCGAGGCCGCGCGCGCCACGATCAACGCGATCGCCAACCCGACCATGCCGGAGGTCGGCGAGCGCTACCTGGGCACCGTCGTGAAGACGACGACCTTCGGTGCGTTCGTGTCGCTGCTCCCCGGCAAGGACGGACTGCTGCACATCTCGCAGATCCGCAAGCTCGCCGGTGGCAAGCGCGTGGAGAACGTCGAGGACGTCCTCGCCGTGGGCTCCAAGGTCCAGGTCGAGATCGCCGAGATCGACTCCCGTGGCAAGCTCTCCCTGATCCCCGTGGTCGAGGGTGAAGGCGACGACGAGACGAAGGACGACACCGACAAGTGACGTCGAGCAGCTCCACGACGACGGCCCGCACCTCTTCCGAGGTGCGGGCCGTCGCCCGTACCCAAACACTGATCAAGGGAGCGAACGGCATCGGTACGGTCCGCAAGACCACCCTCCCCGGCGGCCTGCGCATCGTCACCGAGACGCTCCCCTCCGTACGGTCGGCCACGTTCGGCATCTGGGCGCACGTGGGCTCCCGCGACGAGACCCCCACCCTGAACGGCGCCACGCACTACCTGGAGCACCTGCTCTTCAAGGGCACCGACCGCAGGTCCGCCCTGGACATCTCCTCGGCGATCGACGCGGTCGGCGGCGAGATGAACGCGTTCACGGCCAAGGAGTACACGTGCTACTACGCGCGCGTGCTCGACACCGACCTGCCGCTCGCCATCGACGTCGTCTGCGACATGCTGACCGGCTCGCTCATCCGCGAGGACGACGTCAACGTCGAACGCGGGGCGATCCTCGAAGAGATCGCGATGACCGAGGACGACCCGGGCGACTGCGTGCACGACCTGTTCGCGCACACCATGCTCGGCGACACCCCCCTCGGCCGCCCGGTCCTCGGTACGGTCGGCACGGTCAACGCCCTCACCGCGGACCGCATCCGCCGCTTCTACAAGAAGCACTACGACCCGACGCACCTCGTCGTGGCCTGCGCCGGCAACGTCGACCACAACAAGGTCGTACGCCAGGTCCGCTCCGCCTTCGAGAAGGCCGGCGCCTTCAAGAACGCCGAGGCGACTCCCATCGCCCCGCGCGACGGCCGGCGCACCATCCGCACCGCGGGCCGCGTCGAACTGCTCGGCCGCAAGACCGAACAGGCCCACATCGTCCTCGGCATGCCGGGCCTGCCCCGCACCGACGACCGCCGCTGGGCCCTCGGCGTCCTGAACACCGCCCTCGGCGGTGGCATGTCCTCCCGGCTGTTCCAGGAGGTCCGCGAGAAGCGCGGCCTGGCCTACAGCGTGTACTCGTACACCTCGGGCTTCGCCGACTGCGGCCTCTTCGGCGTCTACGCCGGCTGCCGCCCGAGCCAGGTCCACGACGTCCTCAAGCTCTGCCGCGACGAGCTCGACCAGGTCGCCGAACACGGCCTCTCGGACGACGAGATCGGCCGCGCCATCGGCCAGCTCCAGGGCTCCACCGTCCTCGGTCTGGAGGACACCGGCGCGCTGATGAACCGTATCGGCAAGAGCGAGCTGTGCTGGGGCGAGCAGATGTCGGTCGACGACATGCTGGCCGAGATAGCGTCGGTCACCCCGGACGAGGTCCGCTCCGTCGCCCGGGACATCCTGGGACAGCGGCCCTCGCTGGCGGTCATCGGTCCGGTCAAGGACAAGCAGGCGTCCCGGCTGCACGACGCGGTCGCGTAAATCCCGTCTCGGTAAGGAACGAAGCAATGAGCAAGCTGCGCGTGGCGGTCCTCGGTGCCAAGGGCCGGATCGGGGCCGAGGCGGTACGAGCCGTCGAGGCCGCCGAGGACATGGAGCTGGTGGCCGCGCTGGGCCGCGGCGACAAACTGGAGACGCTGGTCGACACCGGGGCGCAGGTCGTGGTCGAGCTGACCACCCCGGCCTCGGTGATGGGCAACCTCGACTTCTGCGTCCGGCACGGCATCCACGCCGTGGTCGGTACGACCGGCTGGACCGAGGAGCGTCTCGCGCAGCTCGGCACCTCGCTGGCCGCGTCCCCGGAGACCGGCGTGCTCATCGCGCCCAACTTCTCCATCGGGGCCGTACTGACGATGAAGTTCGCCGAGGTCGCCGCCCCGTACTTCGAGTCCGTCGAGGTCATCGAGCTGCACCACCCGAACAAGGTGGACGCCCCCAGCGGCACCGCCACCCGCACCGCCCAGCTCATCGCCGAGGCCCGGGAACGTGCGGGCAGCGCCCCGCAGCCCGACGCCACGGTGACCGCCCTGGACGGAGCCCGCGGCGCCGACGTCGACGGCGTCCCGGTGCACTCGGTCCGGCTGCGCGGCCTCCTGGCCCACCAGGAGGTCCTGCTCGGCGGTGAGGGCGAGACCCTGACCGTCCGTCACGACTCCCTCCACCACAGCAGCTTCATGCCGGGCATCCTGCTCGGCGCCCGCCGCGTGGTGACCACCCCGGGCCTCACCTTCGGCCTGGAACACTTCCTCGACCTCGGCTGAGCCGGGGACGTACGACAGTTAGCCGACAGACATGCGCGCGAAGATCACCTATGCCGTCACGGCCGCCGTCCTGGTCGTCTATTTCGTCCTGGTCGGCAGCCGGGGCGTGCTGCTCATCGAGCACGGCACCCTGATCACCGTCACCTTCGGGGTCGCGGTGCTCATCCTCCCGGTCATCGGTGTCTGGTTCCTCTGGATGAACACCCGGTTCGTCCAGAAGGCCAACCGGCTCGCCGCCGTGCTCGACGCCGAGGGCGGACTGCCCGTCGACGAGCTGCGGCGCACCGAGTACGGCCGCATCGACCGTGACTCGGCCGACGAGGTCTTCGCCCGCCGCAAGGCCGAGACCGAGGACGCCCCGGACGACTGGCGCAGCTGGTTCCGCCTCGCGGTCGCCTACCACGACGCCCGCGACACCCCGCGGGCCCGCAAGGCCATGCAGCGGGCCATCGCCCTTCACGAGGGCAGGACACCCCTGGAAGCCTGATCGGTCCGTACGACGAAGGGGCCGGCCCGCACCGAGCGGACCGGCCCCTTCGTCGACGTGATCGTGCGCCCGGGCGGGCGACTCAGACCCGCCGGTACTCCTCGGCCCACACCTCGACGACGTCCGCCGCCCGGTCGAAGGCCTCCGTACGCGCCAGGAAGTCGGCGTTGTGCGTGGTCATCAGCGGCGGAACCTCCCCGGGCGCCCGGTCGCCACGGACGAGCGTCAGGGCCTGGCCCTGGACCGTGCGCGGCAGTCCCAGCCAGCGCACCGGCTGCTGCACCGTGCGCACCGCCACGACCTGATCCCAGGGGGTCGTGTGCGTGACGAAGAAGCCCACCCTGCGCAGCCCTCGGGCGCTGACCCACACACCCACGCGCAGCAGGCGCAGCGCGCACAGTATGACGACCGCGGCCCCCGTCATGCAGGCCCCGGCGGCGGGCACCCGCCCGGCGACGGCGATGATCACGGCCGCGACGAGGACGAACGAGGCGAGCAGCAGGACGAGCGCGGCCGCGCCCACCCGCCACGGACCGGGCCGGTAGGGACGCCGCCAGTGGTCGCGGTCCTCGAAGGGCAGCGCGACATCCTCCGCCACCTCGTCAAAAGCGCGGTCCGCCGTCAGGAAGGGCAGGGGCACGACTGATCCTCACTCATCCACGCATGGGCTGTGCCCGGTGAGGTTATCGAGCCGGATGACACCTCACCACCCTTGGGGGTCCGGAAGGGTCAGCGGCCGTCGGAGGCTTCGGAACGCTGCGTATCCGCAGGTGACGGATCCTGTGACGGAACGGGTGTTCCGCGGATCGGGGACCCGGCTGTCCCCTCCGTCACGCCGGGCCGACGAGCGCCGTGCGGACGGCCGGGCACCGCGAGAAGCACCCGATATCACCTGACTCACGCAAGTTCGGCGGCGAATGTCGCGGCACGGTACCGAACGCCCCGTTGTCAGTGCCGGGCCGTAGAGTGGTCGCCGCCCGAGCCAGCGATGGGAAGGACCTTCCGCACCGTGACCGACACCCCGGCCGACGACCTCAAGCCCAGTTTCCGCAGTGATGTCACCGTCGAGCTGATCAAGCACACGGCCTCCGACGCCGACGTGCTGTTCGCCGCCCGTGTCTCCACCGCCGGGGAGCAGTCGCTGGAAGAACTGCAGAAGGACCCGGAGCGCTCCAAGGGCCTGATCAACTACCTCATGCGGGACCGCCACGGCAGCCCCTTCGAGCACAACTCGATGACGTTCTTCGTCAGTGCCCCGATCTTCGTCTTCCGCGAGTTCATGAGGCACAGGGTCGGGTGGTCGTACAACGAGGAGTCGGGCCGCTACAGGGAGCTGGAGCCGGTCTTCTATGTCCCGGACGCCTCTCGGAAGCTGGTCCAGGAGGGCCGCCCCGGCAAGTACGTCTTCGTCGAGGGCACCCAGGAGCAGCGGGAGCTCACGGCGCGGGTGATGGAGGACTCCTACCGGCAGGCCTACGCCGCCTACCAGGAGATGCTCGCCGCCGGTGTCGCCCGGGAGGTGGCCCGCGCCACCCTGCCGGTCGGACTCTTCTCCTCGATGTACGCCACGTGCAACGCGCGTTCCCTGATGCATTTCCTCGGACTGCGTACCCAGCACGAGCTCGCCAAGGTCCCGTCCTTCCCGCAGCGGGAGATCGAGATGGTCGGCGAGAAGATGGAAGCGGAGTGGGCGAGGCTCATGCCGCTCACACATGCGGCCTACAACGCCAACGGACGCGTGGCGCCGTAAAGCGCCTCCGCGCACAGGTCCGGCACAGATGTACGGATCAGCTGAGCGAAGTGTCCGTATTGCGGCATTTCGCGAAGTTCATCTAGCCTGATCAAACGGACCCGGCACTGCTTGAACCCCCGAGCAGGCAGTGCCGGGTTCCACCTTTGTCATGCTTTGTCGTGTCCCCTGAGGGCAGACCCCGCGTTGAGCAGCGAGTAGCGTATTACCCATGGCTCCGACCTCCACTCCGCAGACCCCCTTCGGGCGGGTCCTCACCGCCATGGTCACGCCGTTCACGGCGGACGGCGCACTCGACCTCGACGGCGCTCAGCGGCTCGCCACCCACCTCGTGGACGCAGGCAACGACGGCCTGATCGTCAACGGCACCACCGGTGAGTCCCCGACCACCAGCGACGCGGAGAAATCGGAGCTCGTACGCGCCGTTCTCGAGGCTGTGGGCGACCGTGCCCACATCGTCGCCGGCGTCGGTACGAACGACACCCGCCACAGCATCGAGCTGGCCCGCGCCGCCGAGAAGACCGGCGCGCACGGCCTGCTGGTCGTGACCCCGTACTACAACAAGCCCCCGCAGGAGGGCCTGTTCCGGCACTTCTCGGCCATCGCCGACGCGACCGAACTGCCGGTCATGCTCTACGACATCCCCGGCCGCAGCGGCGTCCCGATCAACACCGAAACCCTGGTGCGCCTGGCCGAGCACCCGCGTATCGTCGCCAACAAGGACGCCAAGGGAGACCTGGGCCGCGCCAGCTGGGCCATCGCCCGCTCCGGCCTTGCCTGGTACTCGGGCGACGACATGCTGAACCTGCCGCTGCTCTCCGTCGGCGCGGTGGGCTTCGTCTCCGTGGTGGGCCACGTCGTCACTCCTGAACTGCGCGCGATGCTCGACGCGCATCTCTCGGGCGACGTCCAGAAGGCCACCGAGATCCACCAGAAGCTGCTCCCCGTCTTCACCGGCATGTTCCGCACCCAGGGCGTCATGACGACCAAGGCCGCGCTAGCCCTCCAGGGACTGCCCGCCGGTCCGCTGCGCGCCCCGATGGTCGAACTGTCTCCCGAGGAGACCGAACAGCTCAAGATCGATCTTGGCGCCGGCGGGGTAGAGCTTTAGCCAAAGACTTCACAACTGAATACGTAGAACCGCAGGCCATCGGCCTGCACCCCACACAGACAACTGCTACTGCACGAACGTCACGCGCGCCACGTGCCTTGCCAGGTACGTGGCGTGTGTGGTGAGGAGAGTCTTTTGAGTCATCCGCATCCTGAACTCGGCAAACCGCCCGTCCTCCCGAAGGGCGGCCTGCGGGTCACCCCGCTCGGTGGTCTCGGCGAGATCGGCCGGAACATGACGGTCTTCGAGTACGGAGGCCGCCTGCTGATCGTCGACTGCGGAGTGCTCTTCCCCGAGGAGGAGCAGCCCGGAATCGACCTGATCCTGCCGGACTTCACGTCCATCAGGGACCGCCTCGACGACATCGAGGGCATCGTGCTCACGCACGGCCACGAGGACCACATCGGCGGCGTCCCGTTCCTCCTGCGCGAGAAGCCGGACATCCCGCTGATCGGCTCCAAGCTGACCCTCGCGCTCATCGAGGCGAAGCTCCAGGAGCACCGCATCCGCCCCTACACCCTTGAGGTGACCGAGGGGCACCGCGAGCGCATCGGCCCCTTCGACTGCGAGTTCGTCGCGGTCAACCACTCCATCCCGGACGCCCTCGCGGTGGCCATCCGCACGCCCGCGGGCATGGTCGTCCACACGGGCGACTTCAAGATGGACCAGCTCCCGCTGGACGGCCGTCTCACGGACCTGCACGCGTTCGCGCGCCTCAGCGAGGAGGGCATCGACCTTCTCCTCTCGGACTCCACGAACGCCGAGGTCCCCGGCTTCGTCCCGCCCGAGCGCGACATCCAGAACGTGCTGCGCCAGGTCTTCGCGAACGCCAGCAAGCGGATCATCGTGGCGAGCTTCGCCAGCCACGTGCACCGCATCCAGCAGATCCTCGACACGGCCCACGAGTACGGCCGCCGGGTCGCCTTCGTCGGCCGCTCGATGGTCCGCAACATGGGCATCGCCCGGGACCTCGGCTACCTGAAGGTCCCGCCGGGCCTGGTGGTCGACGTCAAGACGCTCGACGATCTCCCCGATCACCAGATCGTGCTCGTCTGTACGGGCTCCCAGGGTGAGCCGATGGCCGCCCTCTCCCGGATGGCGAACCGCGACCACCAGATCCGGATCGTCCAGGGCGACACGGTGATCCTCGCGTCGTCCCTGATCCCGGGCAACGAGAACGCGGTCTACCGCGTCATCAACGGCCTGACCCGCTGGGGCGCGAACGTCGTCCACAAGGGCAACGCCAAGGTGCACGTCTCGGGCCACGCCTCGGCCGGCGAGCTGCTGTACTTCTACAACATCTGCAAGCCGCGCAACCTGATGCCGGTGCACGGCGAATGGCGTCACCTGCGCGCCAACGCCGAGCTCGGAGCCCTGACCGGCGTCCCGCACGACCGCATCGTGATCGCCGAGGACGGCGTCGTCGTCGACCTGATCGACGGCAAGGCGAAGATCTCCGGCAAGGTCCAGGCCGGTTACGTGTACGTCGACGGCCTCTCGGTCGGTGACGTCGGTGAGCCCGCGCTCAAGGACCGCAAGATCCTCGGCGACGAGGGC
Organism: Streptomyces sp. NPDC002580; assembly: GCF_042889485.1. Classification (NCBI taxonomy): domain Bacteria; kingdom Bacillati; phylum Actinomycetota; class Actinomycetes; order Kitasatosporales; family Streptomycetaceae; genus Streptomyces; species Streptomyces sp. NPDC002580. The sequence continues at coordinate 338,347 of NZ_JBIAQZ010000012.1, forward strand.
ATCATCTCGGTCTTCGTGGTGATGGACGCCAGCACGGGCAAGCTCACCGCCGGCCCGCACGTGCAGGCACGCGGTTCCGGCATCGACGACTCCGTGTTCGTCGACGTCGTCCCGAAGATCAGGGAAGTCCTGGAACGGTCTGCCGCGGACGGTGTGGTGGAGCCTCATCAGCTGCAGCAGCTCATCCGCCGCACGCTGGGCAAGTGGGTCTCCGACACCTACCGCCGACGCCCGATGATCCTGCCGGTCGTCGTCGAGGTCTGACCCCCTGCAAGCGCCGTACCAGGAGCGGGGAGCCCCGATTTGCATCGGGGCTCCCCGCTCCAGTACGTTTACTGCTCCGCCTGAACGGGACCCCGGCAGCTTCGCGCTCCGGAGTCGGTCCCCGATGGGGCGGGAATTCCGACTCAGAACTTCTGATAAAGTCGGAGTCGCTGAAAAGGGAAAACGCGAGAGCGAAAACCTGGAAAGCACCGAGGAAATCAGGCCCGAAAGGTTCTGATAGAGTTTGGACTCGCCGGAAAGGGAAACGCGGAAGCGGGATCCTGGAAAGCGCCGAGGAAATCGGATACGGAAACGGTCTGGTAGAGTCGGAAACGCAAGACCGAAGGGAAGCGCCCGGAGGAAAGCCCGAGAGGG
>NZ_JBIAQZ010000013.1:0-58438 GCF_042889485.1 Streptomyces sp. NPDC002580
ATAAACGGCAACGCTCGCGATCCCGGCATCCCGGCACGCCCGGGCCACGCGGACAGCGATTTCGCCACGGTTGGCGATGAGCACCTTGCGCACGACGGCTCCAGAGAAGGGTGACGATTTCAGATGGATCAAATGGTGCAGGTCGTCGATGTAGTTCAGATAGAGCGGTGGTCCAGGTGGTTCATTGCAGTCACGGGGTTTCCGGGGCGGAACGCTTACCCCGTGGCGGGTACTCCTCCGTGCCAGCTGAGGGGCGACCGGTAGCCCGCCGGACGCCACCTGGCCGGGAGGCCCGTCCCGCCACCGGTGCGGGACACGTCCTGGACCGCTTCGGCGCGGGCGAGCAACACCGCGGTGAGCGCGGCCAGTTCCTCGTCCGCGGGTTCGCCCTTGACGACGCGGACGAGGGGGTCCCGGACACCGTCCGGAAGAGTGAGCGGTGTCGTCATCATGTCGTCCTCTCCGGCCGTCACTGCGGCGGGTTCCCGTGCTTGCGGGCCGGCAGTTCGGCGTGCTTGGTGTGCAGCATCGCGAGCGACCTGATCAGGACCTCGCGGGTCTCGGCGGGGTCGATCACGTCGTCGACCAGGCCGCGCTCGGCCGCGTAATAGGGGTGCATCAGCTCGGCCTTGTACTCCTTGACCATGCTCGCGCGCATCGACTCCGGATCGTCGGCGTCGGCGATCCGGCGGCGGAAGATGACGTTGGCCGCTCCCTCCGCCCCCATCACGGCGATCTCGTTGGTCGGCCAGGCGAAGGACAGGTCGGTGCCCACCGAGCGGGAGTCCATGACGATGTAGGCGCCTCCGTACGCCTTGCGCAGGATGAGGGAGATCCGCGGCACCGTCGCGTTGCAGTACGCGTACAGCAGCTTCGCGCCGTGCCGGATGATCCCGCCGTGCTCCTGGTCGACACCCGGGAGGAAGCCGGGCACGTCCAGCAGCGTGATGATCGGGATGTTGAAGGCGTCGCACAGCTGCACGAACCGCGCGGCCTTCTCGGACGCCTCGATGTCCAGGACCCCGGCGAGGTGCTGGGGCTGGTTGGCGACGATGCCGACGACCCGGCCGCCCAAACGGGCCAGCGCGCAGACGATGTTGCGGGCCCAGCGCTCGTGGACCTCCACGTAGTCGCCGTCGTCCACCAGTTCCTCGATGACCTTGGTCATGTCGTAGGGGCGGTTGCCGTCGGCCGGGACCAGGTCCAGCAGCACCTCGCAGCGCCGATCGGCGGGATCGTCCGTGGATCCGGCGGGCGGGGTCTCGCGGTTGTTGCCCGGCAGCAGCGACAGGAGGTACCGCACTTCCTCCAGGCAGGTCTGTTCGTCGTCGTAGGCGAAGTGGCAGACGCCGGAGGTCTCCGCGTGGACGTCGGCGCCGCCCAGGCCGTTCTGGGTGATCTCCTCGCCGGTGACCGCCTTGACCACGTCCGGGCCGGTGATGAACATCTGCGAGGTCTCCCGGACCATGAACACGAAGTCCGTGAGCGCCGGGCTGTAGGCGGCGCCGCCCGCGCACGGGCCGAGCATCACCGAGATCTGCGGGATGACCCCGGAGGCCTTCGTGTTGCGCTGGAAGATGCCGCCGTAGCCGGCCAGCGCCGAGACGCCCTCCTGGATCCGGGCGCCCGCGCCGTCGTTCAGCGACACCAGCGGCGCCCCGGCCGCGATGGCCATGTCCATGATCTTGTGGATCTTCGTGGCGTGGGCCTCGCCCAGCGCCCCGCCGAAGATGCGGAAGTCATGGGCGTACACGAAGACCGTGCGGCCCTCCACCGTGCCCCAGCCGGTGATCACACCGTCCGTGTACGGCTTCTTCGCCTCCAGACCGAACCCGGTCGCCCGGTGCCGGCGCAACTGCTCGACCTCCTGGAACGAACCGGCGTCCAGCAGCAGCGCGATGCGCTCCCGGGCCGTCAGCTTGCCCTTGGCGCGCTGACGCTCGGTTCCCGTCGCGTCGCCGGCCTCCACCGACTCGCGCAGCGCCACGAGTTCCGCGGTCCGGTCGCGCGCCGAACCGCTCTGCCGTATGACCTCCATGGTTCACACCTCCTGGGGGAGCGCGGCGCCGACCGCGTCCGCGTCCGTGGTGAAGTCCGCGAGCGTGGCGGCCAGCCGGCGCTCGTCATGGGTGGACCGGATGCGCAGCTCGGGTGCGATCCGCCGGCCGAGCCCGCCGAGCACCCGGCCGGGGCCGACCTCGACCAGCCGGTCCACGCCCTGGCTCCGCATGCGCTGGACCGCCTCGGTCCAGCGGACCCTTCCGGTGAGCTGGCGGGCCAGGCAGGATTTCGCCTCCGCCGCGCTCGTCACGAGGTCCGCGGTGACGCTGGAGACGACGGGCAGCACCGGTTCGGCGAAGGTGACCCGGTCGAGTTCGGTGGCGAATTCGGCCTCGATCCCGGCCATGAGGCCGCAGTGGAACGGCGCTCCGACGGCGAGGGAGAGCACCTTGAGCGCCCCGCCGGCCCGTGCCTCGGTCCCTACGCGCTCGACCGCGTCGGCCTCGCCGGAGACGACCGCCTGTCCCGGCTCGTTGTCGTTGGCGACCTCGACGATCCGTCCGGTCTCGGCCCGGACCCGCGCGCAGATCCGTTCCACGTCGTCGATCCGCAGGCCGATCACCGCGGCCATGCTGCCGGGGACGGACTCGTTGACCGCCGCCATGAGTTCGCCCCGGCGGCGGACCAGACGCAGCGCGTCGGTCCAGTCGAGCACGCCGGCACAGACCAGGGCCGCGTACTCGCCCAGGCTGTGCCCAGCGACGACGTCGGGGGCGATGCCCTGGTCACGCAGTACGTCCCAGGTCGCCACGCTGGTCAGGAAGACCGCGGGCTGGGTGATCGCCGTGTCGCGCAGGGCCTCGGCCGGTCCCTCCCAGCAGAGGGTGGACAGCGGGATCCCGAGGACGTCGTCGGCCGGCCGGTAGCGGCTGTCGACGAGGTCGGGGCGCGGCGCCAGGAGCTGCGTCCCCATCCCCACGTGCTGGGATCCCTGGCCGGGGAAGACGAATGCGGTCTTGTTCATGACGGGAGCACCCCTTTCAGGCGACCGGACGATTCGCCCGGCCCGAGTCCGCCGCCGGCGCGCCCGTGGCGTCGTAGGGGGCCGGCGACGGAGCGGTGGCGGGCCGGAGGTCGCGTACCAGGACGAGGACGAGCACGGCCCCGGCGAGCGTGACGGCGGCGGCGTACCACGCGCCGTGCTGCATTCCGTGGGCGACGGCCGTTCGCTGGAGCGTCTCCAGCGCCTGCGGGGTCAGGGCGCCCTTCCGCGCCAGGCGCGCGGCCTCGTGGTGGGCGGAGGTGGCCTGCGCGGTCATCAGCGCGCCCATGAGGGCGATGCCCACGGCGTTGCCGACCTGGCGGAACATCGTGCCGGCGCTGGCCGCGACCCCGACCTGGTCCTGCGGGGCGGCGACGACGGTCAGTTCCGAGGAGATCGGCATGACGATGCCCAGGGTCAGCCCGGTGAGGAGCATGCCGGGCAGCAGCCGGGTCCACGAGCCGCCGTCGCCGTGCGGGTCGATCAGGGTGAGGAGGGCCAGGCCCACGGCCATGACGACGAAGGCCGCCGCCAGGGTGACGCGCACCCCGAGCCGCGCCACGAGGCGGCCGCCCAGCGGGGCGCCCACGATCAGCATCAGGGTGAGCGGCAGCAGCCGCACGCCGGTCTGCATGGCGCTGAGGCCGAGGCCGTTCTGCAGGTAGATCGAGAGGTAGAAGAGGGCGGCGAACATGCCCGCCCCGAGGAGGAATCCGGTCAGGACACTGCCGCCGAAGGACGGCCGCCTAAACCAGCTCAGGTTCATGATGGGCGCCGGCGAGCGGGCCTCCACGGCGAGGAACGCGCCGATCAGGGCCGCTGCCGCGGCGAACAGGCCGAGGTCCTTGCCCGAGGTCCATCCCCAGTCGCTGCCGTTGATCAGGGCGAGGTTGAGGCAGAGCAGCGCCGCGCTGACGGTGACCAGGCCGGGCAGGTCCAGCGAGGTGCGCGGACCTCGCGCCGACCGGTCGTGCGCGGGCATCGAGGCGGCCGCGGCGACGAGGACCACGGCGCCGATCGGCAGGTTCACCAGGAAGATCCACTCCCAGCCCGCCTGCTCGACCAGGAAGCCGCCGATCAGCGGGCCGAGCGCGGTGGCGAGACCGCCGATGGCTCCCCACAGCATGAGCCCGAGGGCGCGCTTCTTCCCCTCGAAGGAGGAGTAGATGATGGCGAGGCTCAGCGGCAGGATCGCGGCGCCGCCGACACCCTGGACGACACGCGCCGCGTGCAGCACCACGATGTGCGACGAGCCGAACAGCGAGAACTCGCCCGCGCTGCCGCACGCCAGGGATCCGACGAGGAAGACCGCCACGCCGGCCGTGTAGACCCGGCGCTGGCCGTAGAGGTCGCCGAGCCGTCCGGCGGTGACGATGAAGACGGCCAGCGCCAGCATGTAGGCGTTGGCGACCCATTCGAGGTCGCTGAACGAGGCGCGCAGGTCGGTGCTGATCGTGGGGAGGGCCACCGTGACGACGGTGACGTCGAGCAGAGCGATGAACAGCCCCAGCAGGGCCGCCAGCATGATCAGTCCCGGTTTCCCGGCACGCCCTGAGGCGTGGGCTCCGTGGGACGCGTGGGTCGATGGCATGGTGTGAGAACTCCCTCTGCCCAGGCCCACGTCGGAGTCCGGGACGGCTGACTGGTATCTGCGGAGGACTGCCGTGCCGCCGGTGGTCGCGGCGGCACGGCACGCGGTGCGGCTGGGATCAACCGCAGCCGCCGGCGGAGTCGTGGTCGAGGGCGCCCACCAGCTCGGCCAGCCCGTCGGGGATCCCGGCGGCCGGGTCCGCGGGGGCGCCGGCCCGGTCCGCGGCGGGCAGCTCGCCCAGACCGGTCAGGAAGTCGTCGAGCCGGTCCAGGCCCCAGAAGCGGTGGCGGCCCAGCTTGAAGTACGGGATCCCGAAGACGTCCTCGTGGTAGGCCCGTTCCAGCGCGCCGACGCCCTCCTCGCGGATCTCGGGGTCGTCGACGGCCGCCAGGACGGGTTCGGGGTCGACGCCCGCCTCCTCCGCGGCCCGGCGCAGCACCTCGGGGTCGCAGATGTTCTCGCCACGCTCCCAACGCGCCGCGGTGAGTGCCGCGTACAGCTCGCGCTCCCGCCCGAGGCGCCGTGCCGCGAGCCAGCCGAGGTGCGGGACCTCCCACCACGGGTCGACGTCGATGGGCCAGGCCATGCGGTAGCCGAAGCGCTGGGACAGCCGCTTGGTGTCCTGGAGGATGTACAGGTGCTTGGCCTTGCTCATCTGCGTGTAGTGGAACGCGGCACCGCGTTCCCCGAGTGCCTGCCGGGTCCGCTCGTCCGGGTCCCAGTAGGGGATGTACTCGATGCGTTCGGGTGCCTGCGGGAACCGCTCCTCCAGCCGGCGCAGCGCCATCCAGCTGAAGGGGCTGCGCAGGTTGAAGTACAGCTTCGGCTGGGCGGGTTTGCGGCTCACGCGGCGTCCCCCAGCAGTGCGGTCCGGGTGGCGGCGTCGAACTCGGCGAGCGCGCCGGCGTTGTCGCCGCGGCTGACGGCGTACCCGTGCAGGATGGTGCCCGTGGCCGTCGGGACCAGCCGCCCGTCGCGCAGCACGTAGCAGTCCATGCGGGCGGTGTACATGACGTCCTTGACGATCTCCTCGACGGTGAAGACGGTGTGCAGCGTCTCCTCCATGTGGGCGTCGGCGAGCAGTTGCACCCGGGCCCGGGAGACCACCGGGATCCAGCCCCGCTCGTCGAGCATGCGGCCGACCGCGAGACCCCGGCTGTCGAGGAACCGGTCGACGACCTCCTCCATGGCGCGGATGTAGCCGGAGTGCTGGAGCCGGTCGGAGAAGTGGCAGTAGAAGTACGGGATCCGCCACGACCACAGGTAGCCGTTGGAGCCCTCGGGCACGAGGGCGGCCCGGACGTCGCTTCCGGCCGGCACGTCGATCGCCTCGGGCAGGACCAACCCCGCTGTGGACGGCGCCAGTTCGGCGACCTCGGCGACGGCGAGCGCCTCCAGTCCGGCCGGCAGGGGCGCGCTCTGCGGCGCGTCCTTCTCCCGTACGAGCGCGACGCGGACCTTGCCGCTGAGGATGGGCACGGTCTTCCCGTCCCGCTCGACGGTGAGCTTGACGGTGAAGGGCAGGCCCCGCCCCGGAGCGGGAGTGCCGGGGACTGCGGTGGCACGCACCTCGTCGTCGATGGTGAGGGTGGCGGGCAGCCGGATCGAGCTGTCCACGAACTCGAGACCGACGCCGTACGCGTGGTACAGCGCGGAGGGCCCGATGCCCCGGTCCCGGAACCACTGGAGGACGGCTTCCTCGACGAGGTACTCGAAGTGCTTGAAGCCGATCCAGGTCCGGATGTTGGCGCCCTCGTAGCGCGGGCGCCCCTGGTAGGTGGCGGGGGTGCCGTCAAGCGTGATGCTCATGCGGTGTGTCCGTTCTGGTAGGGGGTGGTCGTCAGGGGCTCTGCGGAGTCGGCGAGTTGGTGGGTGACCTCGGTCTGTTCGTGGCGCAGTTCCCGGGTCGCGGTGTCGCGCGGGCGCGTCCCGGCGCCGCCGAGATGCGCGCGTAGGAACGCCGTGATCCGTTCGTGCGCCTCACCCGCGTGGTCGACGTGGAAGAAGTGGCCGAACTCCGGACGGAGTTGGACATCGGCCATGGGCATCGCCTCGGCCAGCGCCTCGGCCCGGTCGCCGGCCAGGCCCTGGTCGTGCTCACCGGCCAGCACCAGGGCCGGGATGGGTACCTGGGAGAGGTTCAGCTCGGTGGTGGCGACGAACTGGTCGTACAGCGCGAGGAAGCCCATGGGGCCGATGCGCTCGATCAGCTTGTCCGCCATGGAGGCGAGGAGTTCGGGTTCCAGGGCGGCCGCCCGTGCCCCCAGCCGGGTCCGCATGCCTTCGGTCATCACGCTGCGGAACCCGGCGAAGGACTGGTGGTACAGACTCCAGTCGCACACCAGCGTCGAGGGCCGGTAGAACGGCGCGGCCAGTACGGCGGTGCGGGCCGCGGGCCCGGCGGGGCCGCACTGGGCGAGGTACTGGAGCACGGCGTTGGCGCCGAAGGAGTGGCCGAGCAGTACGTCGACCGGTTCCGGTATCGCCTGGAGCCCCTGGTGGAGCCAGTGGGCGGGGGTTCCGTACTGCCGCCACCGGTAGTCGTTGCCCGCGCGCCAGGGCAGGTCGAGGGCGTAGACCTGGTGATCCGCGCCGAGGAGGCCGGTCAGCTTCTCCCAGCTCTGCCAGGAGTCCTCCATCCCGTGCACGGCGACCACGACCGGGCGCCGCTGCGGTGCCCGCCACGCGGTGACGGTGTCGACGGCCGAGGGAATCTGCCCCGCCCGGTCCCACTGCGGCTGCTGGGCGCCCATGTCACACCGCCCCGGTGTCCACGGGAGCGGCCACCCGCAGCAGTTCCGCCCGCGCCCAGCCGTCCTCCGCGTCTCCGGACACCAGCGCCGCGCGCGCCGCGCCGGGTCCCTCCCACGCCCGCAGCCAGGTCGTGGCCACGGCGGCCTGGAGGACGCCGAGGGCTCCGTACGTCTCGCCGACGGCCACCGACAGGTCGAGCGCCTCCGGTACGACGGTGGGGGCGCCGGCCGCCGGCCCGGGGCTGATCAGGCGCAGCTCCGGCGCGGTGCCCTCGTCCTTGACCGCGGCCGACAGCTCGCCGTGGTGCGTCACCGGCCCGAGGATCACCTGGCCCGGCCGCGCGGAGTCCGCCGCCTCGAGGACGACGCAGGCCGCCGCGGCGCGGGGTTCCGGATGGCGTCCGTCCGAGGTGTGCCGCAGCCCGGCGAGCCGCCGCACCGTGTCGTCGACCGGTTCCACGCCGACGACCACGGCCCGCTCGGCGCGGCCCGCCCGGATCAGCAGCGCGCCGAGCCGAAGGGCCTGGAGCCCCGACACCGCGCCGGAGCAGAGCATCAGGTTGGGTCCCGCCAGGCCGTAGCGGATCGCGACGGTGCTGGCGATGACGTTGCTCGACGCGTTGGGTGCCTGGAGCGGGCTGACGTCCTTGCGCGATCCGGCCCGTACGGTGGCGACCACCTCGCGGACCGTCTGCACGTTGCCGTAGTTGGAGCTGACGACCACGGCGGTCTCCCGCCCTCCCCCGACCGGCCCCGCGGGGCGCCCGGGCGGCAGCCCGAGTGCCCGGTGCACGGCGCACAGGGCCAGCCGGGTGGCGGGCTCCTTGTACAACAGCCCCTTCCGGCCCAGCAGTTGATGAGCCTCCTCCGGCGGCAGGGCGGGCTCGGCACCGGCGGCGCCGAGAAAGGCGTCCGCGGCGGCACCGGGCACGTGGACGGCGGCGGCCCGCACCGCGACGGGGCGGCCGGACGGGCGTGAGGGAGTCACGACGCACTTCCGATCATGCAGACGGCGTTGACGCCGCCGAATCCGAACGCGTTCACCTGGGCGACGCGTACGGGGACGGCGGCCGGGGCACCGGTGACCAGCCTCAGCCGCTCCGCCTCGGCCAGTGGCCGGCGCAGGCCGGTGACACCGGGCACCGGGCGGCCCGCCAGGGCCTGCAGGGCGACCGCCAGGCTCATCAGGGCGGCGGAACCCGAGGTGTGGCCGGTCGATCCCTTGATGCCGGTCACCACGGGACCGGGCTCCGCGTCGGCGAACACCTCGCTCAAGACCCCTGCTTCGATTGGGTCGTTGAGCGCCGTGCCCGTGCCGTGGGCGACCACGAGACCGACGTCGCCGGGTGCGACCCCGGCCCGCTCGTGGGCGTCCCGCACGGCACGCGTGATGCCCTCCGGCTGTGGTGCCGTCTCGTGGTACGCGTCGCAGGACAGGCCCACGCCGAGGACCTCCCCCAGCACCGGACCGCGGCCGACGCGCGGCCGGTCGCCGCGCTCCAGGACCACGGCCGCCGCGCCCTCGCCGAGCAGGACTCCCGTCCGGTCGGCGTCGAACGGGCGCAGCTGGTCGGTCGGTTCGTCGGAGACCCGCCCGATCATCGCGAGCATGCTCTCGGTCATCGCGTCACAGCCCGCGGCGACCACGGCGTCCGCCTCGTCCAGGTCGAGCAGGTCGCAGGCGAGTGCCAGGGCGTGCCCGGAGGCCGAGCACGCGTTGCAGACCGTGATGACCTCCGTGGCGTCGGGCAGCACCTGCCGGACGGCTTCGGCGAAGTGCAACCGGGCCGTGCGCAGGGAGACTTCCGGATCGTCCAGGCGCTCCACCGCCGCCAGTTCGCGCAGCCCGGTGCCGACGACGACCGCCACCCGGACGCGCGTCACGTCGATGCCGGACTGCGCCACCGCGGAGGCCACGCAGGCGCCGAGCCATCCGCTCGCCCGCAACAGCGCCTCGGGGGCGGTGTCGTCGACGTGGTAACCGCGGTTCACGCCCAGCCGCCCGGTGTCGGGGAACCGCAGTTCCCCGACACCGGAGCGCCCTTCGGCGAGCGCCTCGAACGTCGCCCCGGACTCGCCGAAGCAACTGCGGATCTCAACTCCCGTTATCAGTTTCGTCACGGTGCCACCCCCTGATGACGGCGGCGCCGAAGGCTCCTTCGCCGGTGGCGGAGGTGATCAGGGCGGGGCGGCCGTCCAGCGCCGGGGCGCCCCGGTGATGGGCGAGCACCGCGGCGATCTGGAGCGCGCCGGCCGCGGCGTGGCACTCGCCCGTCAGTTCCTTGACGCGCAGCCGCGTCGGCCGGGCCGTGCCGAGGACGCCGTCGAGCGCCGCTTCCTCCGGCTCACCGGGGCCGGCCGAGCCGGGGGCGACCGCCCACAGCTCGTCGGCGGTGACCCCCGCGGTGCGCAGGGCGCGGGCGATGCACTCCGTGTACCCGGAGGTCACGGCCCCGGCGCCCTGTCCGGGGTCGACCGTGGCCAGTTCGACCGCGAGGATCTCGGCGTCGGGCCTGCGCCGGGTGCCCGCCGTCGCCTCACCGCTCTCGACGACGAAGACCACCGCCCCCTCACCGGCCGTCGCGGAGTCGAGTGCCAGGTGCGTGGCCCACGCGGCGTGCGGGCTGAACTCCTCGACCGCGCCGACGAGCAGCGCCTCGGCGTCGCCCCAGCGCAGGGTGCGGCTCGCGTAGCGCAGCGCGGTGAGCCCGGCGAGCTGACCGCCGGCGATCGTGGCGTTCACGCCCTTGAGCCGGTGCCAGATGGCGGCCTGCCCGGCGGCGCAGTTCATCACCGTGTTCGGGAAGAGCACCGGGTTGACCAGGTAGGGGCGCTTCTGGGTGAGGGTCTCGCGGCTGTAGTCGCTGGTCGACTTGATGCTTCCGGTGGTCGTGCCGAGGACGAGTCCGACCTGGTCGCGGTTGTCGTCGGTGACGACCAGCCCGGTGTCCTTCAGGGCGTGGTCACTGGCGATGAGCGCCAGCGACGTGCTGCGGTCGAAGAAGCTGGTGCCCTTGCGGCCCAGGTAGTCGCGGACCTGGAACTCCGGCAGCGCGTACGCCTTCTCGCCGGGGAGTTCCTCGTCGAACATGCCCGAGACGTCGACGAGTCCGCTGCGGCCCTGGACGACCGCCTCGCTGAACTCGCGCGCTCCGTCGCCCAGCGGGGACACGACTCCCCAGCCGGTGATGTAGAGCGGGGCGGGCGGCGATTCGGTGACGGGTGTCTGATCGGTGGTCATGCGACCTCCCCGAGGATCGTGATGGCGTTGTTTCCCCCGAAGGCGAAGCCGTTGTTCTGCACGACACGGAGCCGGGCGGGACGGGCGACGTTGGGGACCGGATCGATGCCCGGCATCTGCGGGTCGGGCGTGGTGAAGTTGATGGTGGGCGGGATGAACTGGCGGGCGATGCCCAGGGCCGAGGCGATCGCCCCGAACCCGCTGGCGGCGCCCATGGTGTGTCCGAGCATCGACTTGATGGAGCTGATGGGCGGCGGCGTCTCGCCGAACACGTCCATCACGGCCCGGGTCTCCATGGCGTCGTTGGCCGGGGTCCCGGTTCCGTGGGCGCAGATGTAGTCGACCTGGGAGGCGTCGATCCCCGCCTTGCGGTGGGCGCGCCGCATGCACTCGGCGATGCTGACCGCGTCGGGCGCGACCATGTGGTTGGCGTCGCAGTTGAGCCCGTAACCGAGGACTTCCGCGTAGATACGGGCCCCGCGGCGTTCGGCGCTCTCCAGGCTCTCCAGGAACAGTGCCGCGCCGCCCTCGCCGGTGAGGATGCCGGAGCGGTCCCGGTCGAAGGGCGTGCAGATGTGCTCGGTCAGGGCGCCGAGCCGGTAGAACCCGGCGTGCGCCCAGCGGCAGACGGAGTCCGCTCCGCCGGCGAGCATGTAGTCGGCCTCGTGCGTGGCGATGGCCGCGTAGGCGTATCCGAGGGCGTAGTTGCTCGCAGAACACGCGGTGGAGAGGGTGATGGCGTCGCCGGTGAGGCCCAGCTCCCGGTTGACGGCTGTCGCCAACCGGGAGGCGGGCGTCTGGCGTACCAGGGCGGGATCCAGTTCCCGCAGACCACCGTCGACCCACTGTGCGGTGAGCTGTTCGATGACCTGGGACTCGCCACTGGTGGTCCCGATGCTGGATCCGGCCCTGGATCGCGCGAGCTCCGCCGGGTCGATTCCCGAGTCCTGGGCGGCGAGCCTCGCGGCGGCCGCGGCGAACAGGCTGGTGCGTCCCCACTGCTCCGGGTCGAGGACCTGAAGGATGTCCTCGGCCTTGAAGGCGGGCACCTCACCGGCCATGCGGTGCGGGAATCCGCCGGCGTCGAAGCTCGCGATCGGCGAGATCCCGCTGCTGCCCCGCTGGAGGGCGGCGGCGAAGTCCTCGGCTCCGATACCGATGCTCGACACCGGTCCCAGTCCGGTGATGACGACTCGGCGGCGCATGTCAGACCGTCCAGCCGGCGTACTGCGCCACCACGTCGTAGACGGCACGCAGGTTGACCATCTTGGGAAGGTCGGACTGCGGGATCTCGACGTTGTACTTCTTCTCGATGCGGGCGAGTATCTCGATCGCGCGCAGCGAGTCCGCCTCGTGGTCGTCGGCGAACGAACTGGTCTCGGTGATCTCCTCGGGCTCGATCTCCAGCACCTCGGCGGCGATCTCGCGGATCTCGTCCAGGTGGGTCTGCTGGCTGGCAGTCATGTCAACTCCGCTTATCTGCACAGGCTTTGCCGTGCGTCTCAGGACTTTCATTGCTTTCACTGCAACCGGCCGGATGGCGACCGGTGGTCTATGGGGTGGTGCGCAGCGCCAGCACCACGAGGTGGCCGTGCGGCCCGACGGTCGCCTGGAGCAGCGCTGCGGGGGCGTCCGCCCGGGTGAGCAGCCGGGCCAGCCGCAGCGGCGCGGAGGCCGAGCTCTGCGCGGCGGCCCGTCCGCCGTGCTCACCGCCGACGACCGCGCGGTCCGCCCGGGCGGCCGCCCAGCGCAGGACGCCGGCGGCGGTCGCCCCGGCACGGGCGGAGGCGGGTGGCCGGCAGACGTCGACGGCGTGGGGACCGGCGGGCAGGACGGCGGCGAGCCGGTCCAGCAGCGGGTGCAGGAGCGCGTCGGTACGCTTCGGCTCGTCCAGGAGGCCACGGGGAACGAAGAGCTGGGCTCCGGCCACGACGGTGGCGTACGGCCTGACCGCACGCTCCCTGGCGCCGCCCGCCCGCTCGATCCGTAGGACACAGGCGGCGCCCTCGTCGAGCACCGGCGCGAGGTCCGCGGTCGCCGCTCGTGGCGGGCGGCCCTCCGTCGCCCCGGCCAGGGCGGCGCTCGCCCGTCCCTCGTCGATCGCCTGGCACGCGGTCCACAGGGCCGCGCTGCCGGCGGTGAACAGGTCGACGAGGGTGATGTTGAAGGCCCGGTAGCCGCGGTCGATGGAGACCTGGCTGGCGGCGACGTTGATCGAGAAGTTCGGCGCCTCGAGGGGGCTGATGCCGCGCACCCCTTCGGACAGCGTGGCACGGTCGAACCTGTCCACCGTCTCGTCGGCCGCGAAGTTCGTTCCGATGACGACCCCGGTGGACCCGGTCCCCGACCGGACACCGGCGTCCTCGTCGGCGAGGCGCGCGGCGACCAGTGCGTAGCGCGCCGCCGCGGGCAGGAACCGCCAGCCCTTGCGGCCCAGCCAGTGAGCCGGGTCGAAGTCCTCCAACGGCCTCGTCCATAACGCCTGTTCGGCATCCGGGGCGCCGTCGGGTCCGGCCTCGGCACAGACGTCGGCACGGGGCGCCCCGGCGAGTGCGTCGCGGCCGACCGCGAAGGTGGCGACCGGGCCGAGTCCGGTGATCACCAGGTCCGTCCCGAGGACGTACGGCTCGGTCATGACGACACCGGTCCGACGACCAGGGAGATGTTGTTCCCGCCGAACGCGTAGGCGTTCAGCAGCACGGGACCCGGCCTCATCGGCTGCGCCTCGGCACGGGCGGCCAGCGCGCAGTCCGGGTCCGCCCGGGTGAGGTTGGCGACCGGGGGCACGCGCCGGTGGCGGACCATGAGCGCCGCGGTGGCGCAGGCGAACGCTCCGGCGGCGCCTCCACTGTGCCCGATGACCGACTTGGGGGCGGTGACGGGCACGGTCGCGGCCCGGTGGCCGAGAAGTTCGTTCATCACCTTGCTCTCCGTACGGTCGTTGAGTGGTGTCCCCGTTCCGTGGCAGACCACGGCCGCGATCTCCTCGGGCCGGAAGCCTGCGCGGTCGAGGGCGTCATGGGCGGCGCGCAGGGCCTGAACACCGCCTGTCTCAGGGGCGGTCAGATGGCTGCCGTCACAACTCCAGCCGCCGGCACCGACGGTGGCGATCGGGTCCGCTCCCCTGGCCGCGGCCCGCTCCTCGCTCTCGACCACCAGGAACGCGGCGCCCTCCCCGTAGACGGTCCCCGCCCGGTCGGCGTCGAAGGGCCGGCAGTGCACCGGGTCGACGGCCCCGAGCCGCATGAACGACGCCAGCGCGGGACGGGAGACGGTCTCGACTCCCCCGGCCAGGGCCACGTCCACCCGCCCGCTCGTGACCGCGTGGACGGCCAGGGCCACCGCGTACGCCCCCGCGGCGCACGCGGTGGACACGGTCTGGACGGGCCCGGTGAAGCCGAGCTGATCAGCGAGGTCCGCCGCGCTCCGGTAGGGCCACCAGGCTTCTTTCCCGTCCGTACGGCGTCCGTCGCGCAGTTCCTCGGCCGGCTCGCCGTCGCCGGTCCCGGTGCCCAGGAACAGGCCCCCCACCAGCCCGTCGTCCATCGCCCCCGGACGGATGCCCGCGTCGGCGAGGGCCTGGGCGGCCGCTGTCCGGGCGATGCGCGGATAACGCGAACCGTCCGCGGAGGTCCACCCCGGTACCGGCCCCGGTCCGGGCACCGCGTCCGGTTCCGGGAGGCGGTAGGCGCGGGCGCCGTCCGGCATCCCCGGCCGGTCGGCGACCGGGACGGGCTCGGAACCGGCCGACAGGAGGCCCGCCCAGTACGCGGCCGGGCCGTCACCGGCCGGGGAGACCAGCCCGAGCCCGGTGAGCACGGCCGTCATGACGGGCGCCCCGACCGCGGCAGCTGCCCCTCGTCACGGGCCACGGCGAGGACCGATCCCATGGTGGCGATCCGGCGGTCGCCCACCCAGGTCTCACCGGTCATGAACGCGTTGTCGCCGACCAGGTGGTCCATGCGCACCTCGTGCCGCAGCACGTCGCCGGGGAAGACCCGGCCGGTGAACACGCAGTCCCGGGCCTGCGCGAAGATCAGGGTCCCCTCGACCGTGGTCCCCTTGGCCTGCGCCGTGCACAGCCACAGCAGCGCGCCGGACTGACCGAAGGACTCGATCAACAGGGAGGTGGGGTAGGCGTAGTCGGCCGCGGGCAGCGGATCGGCGAGGCCCGTGTAACAGGGCTCGCTGGCACTGACGGTCTTGGTGGCGACGATGCGCACACCGGCTTCGAACTCCAGCACACGGTCGACCAGCAGGATCGGCGGACGGTGCGGCAGGATCCTCATGATGTCGGGCAGCTCAAGCATCACGGTCCTCCAACCGGAACGTCAGCGTCATCGCCGCACACCGCGCGCCGTCCTCACGCCGCGCCTCCGCCTTGACCTGTAAGAGGTCCGATCCCGGTTCGCCCGGGGTCAGCCGCGCCGTGAGTTCCAGCGTGTTGCCGGGCACCAGCGGAGCCGTGAAGCGGACACGGGAGACCTCGACGAGCTCGGTTCCGTACGCCGCCCCGCGGTGCCGTGCGACATGAGCGCGGACGGCCTGCCCGACGGACTCCATGATGAAAATTCCCGGGTAGATCGTGAAGTGCGGGTAGTGGCCGGCGAGATAGGGATCGTCGGCCCTGATGGTCTTGGTCGCGGTCACCTCGGACTCCGACTCGGTGTTCACCGCGTCGACCGCGGTGAGCGGCGCGCAGAACTGTCGCAGCATCGTGCTTTCCTTTCGTTGCCAACCGGCTTCCCGGACAGCTCAGAGGGAGATTCCGCCGTCCACCTGGATGACCTGCCCGGTGATGTACGAGGACTTCTCCGAGACGAGGAAGGAGACGAGGTCGGCGACCTGGTCCACGCTGCCGAGCTGTCGCATGGGAATCATGCCGAGGGCCTTCTTGCGCACGGGTTCGGAGAGCCGGTCCGTCATGTCCGTCTCGATGAAGCCCGGGGCGACGGCGTTGACCCTGATCCCGTACGGACCGAGCTCCCTGGACAGGGACTTGGTCAGCATGTTGATCCCGGCCTTCGAAGCCGAGTAGTTCGTCTGCGTGGCATTCCCGTAGACGCCGGCGACCGACGAGACGTTGACGATCGTGCCGGATTTCCGCTTCATGAACCCGAACGCGGCGCAGCGACTGAAGTTGAAGGTTCCGTTGAGGTTGGTGTCGATGACGTCGTTCCAGTCCTCCACGGGCATGATCACCAGGGGGTTGTCCCGGACGATCCCGGCGCTGTTGACCAGCACGTCCACGGGTCCGAGAGCCCGCTCCGCGTTCTTGACGAACGCTTCGACGGCCGCGTGGTCGGCCACGTCGCAGGTGGCCTGGAAACAGCGCGCCCCCGCCTTTTCGATCTCTTCACGGGCCGACTCCGCGTTTTCCCCTCCAGAACGGGAGCAGAAAGCGATGTCATAACCGTCCGCCGCGAGCCTGAGGGAAATTCCCCGCCCGATGCCACGCGACCCTCCGCTGACCAGAGCCATCTTGTTTTTGCGCACAGCAAAGCCACCTTTCAGCCGCCCTCGCTTTTGACGCAAGGGGTGACCTAATCACCAGGAAAAAGGGTGCGGCCGACCGCGCAGCATGCCGTCGTCATCGACAGCACAGGGCGCTTCAAACCACAGAGAAAGTATCTGCCGCTACGTGCGAGTCAGGCAGTACAAGGAATCCAGGACCCTCGAGTCTCCGGCATAGAAATCCCCCGATTTCTAAATTGATTGTCGAATCTATCTTCCATCAATCAATCACGACACTAGCCCACCCGCCGCGCCACCACAACGAACCCTGATCCGAGTTCAATGTTGTGTAAGTCACGCGGCGGAGTTCCCTTCGCCCCCTGCTCGCATTCGGTCAATAATTCAACCGATCGCGCTTCGCACTTCTTTGTGCGGTTGCCGATTCAACATTGACCGGAGGCTTTTCCCGGTCGAATGAGGGCGGCCTGCGGCGCGTCGCCGGATGTCCATCGCGACGGCCGCTCGTCGACGAGCCGTCGACGGTGCGCGCCGCCGTGAATCCTCGGCCGCACCGTCCCACAACCCGTCGGATACATTCATAACGTCGTTATGGCATGATGTCAAACATGCCAACCAAGAGAACGGCGGGGCGGAGTGCCGCTTCGCATCGCGTACGGGAAGCCCTGATCGACGCGGCGGCGAAGATCCTGGCGGAGCAGGGATCCGGCGCGCTGACGGTCCGGCGGATGGCCGAAGCGGCCGGCACCTCGACCATGGCCGTCTATACGCACTTCGGCAGCATGGACGTCGTCATCCAGGAGGTCCTGCGCACCTCGACCCTGAACCTCTACAAGGTTCTGCAACGGGCCCCGCGCACCGACGATCCCGTGGCCGACGTGTCCACGCTCGGCCGTATCTACCGGGGACTGGCGCTGCGCCGCCCGTACATCTTCGTGGCGGCCGCCAACAGGGGCCTGCTCACCGCTCCGGACGAGGCGATCGCCGCCGAGGCCAACCCCCAGCCGCGTGGCTTGACGTGGACCACGCTGGTCGACGGCGTGCGGCGGTGCATCGAGAGCGGCCGGTTCCGGGACCAGGACTCCGAACTGTGCGCCTACGTCAACTGGAGCACGGTGCACGGCTTCGTCTCCCTCGAACTCTCCTCCCAGACCCTGGACACGAAGGATCCGGATCTCCCGTTCGAGACCGCGTTGTTGAGCCTCGCCGTCGGCGCGGGCGACACCCTCGAGCGCGCGACGGCGTCCGTCGCCGCGTCGAAGGAGGACTACGCGTCCTGGGATCTCCTGCCGACGGACGACGACGTGGCCACATGACCGGGCCCGCCCCTTCCCGTCCGCCGGAACCGGCCACCCAGCTCTGGTGGTGGACGATCCCCGACGCTCCGGACCCGGCGGACCTCGACCTGCTCACGCCCCGGGAGCAACAGCGTCTCGGGAAGTACTCCGCGCCCCGCCTCGCCACCCAGTTCGCGACCAGCCGCGCCGCGGTCCGGCGGATCCTCGCCGCACGGCTGGGCATGCCGCCCGAGTCGGTCCTCATCGGGCAGGCACCCTGCCCGGACTGCGCCGGTCGGCACGGACCGCCGAACATCCTTCGGCCCCGGACGCCGCTGCACATCAGCGTCTCCCACACCCGCGGCCTCGGCTGCCTCGGCGTGTCGACGGGGGACGGTGTCGGTGTGGACGTCGAGTTCCTGCGTCCCGTCGATCCCACGGTTCCCGGGACGGCCTTCTCCCCGGCGGAACTCGCCTACGTGAACGCCCTGGCACCAGGAACCGACCGGCAGACCGCGGTGCAGAAGTGCTGGACACGCAAGGAGGCACTCCTCAAGGCGGTCGGCGTCGGGATCTCCCGCGACCTCAGAGGCGTCGAGACGAAGCCCGCGTCGGACACCGCGACGGTGTCCGGCCCGGGCACCACGGCCCGGGCTCCTCGCAGCTGGCTGCTCAGCAGCCTCCGCCTCGGCCCCGCCCACCTGGCCGCCGTGGCCCGCCGACCGGACTCGGGCCCGCTGACGATCCACCGGCACACCGCCGAACCGGGCCCCGCCCCGGATCGGCACCCGCGCCCCGACGCGGGGGATCCACGTCCCGTCAGGGCGAGGGCTACGTGAACGCAGGCTGAGGTCACGACCTCGACGGTGCCGCGCGAAGGCCGGCGGAGCCGGTCTGCGTGCGGTGGAGCAGGCTTCGTGCGACGGAGCCGTGACGGGGCTCCGCGCGTACGGGCGGCGGCACACGAGAGGACGAACGGCCGGCGGTGCACGGCGATGGCCGGGGGAACGGACGCCGCGCGGAGCGCACGGAGTCCCGCGCGAACGCGCATGCCGTGAACGGCACTTGGTGTTCGGTACGCGCGGTCATGGGGAGGCGGCGCGTACGGACTCAGGGCCATCGTCCACTGGAAAATCCACGGGGAGACCCCCTCAAGAAGCAGACCGCAGCCGACGCCATCGGCGCCGCGGCCCTGCGCCGCGGCTTCGCCTGGACCGGACGGGCGTGAACGGCGAGCAGAGGCTTCCGGACGGCGCGTCCGGCACCGAACAGGACCTGATCGTCCGGGAGTTCCAGGCCGTCGCCCCGTCACCCCGTCGAGTCGGCGACCCGGAGACCCGGCGACCGGTGAACCGAGGCGGCGGCCCGGCCACCACGCCGAGCAGATTCGAGAAGCCCGTGTGAACACCCGTACGCGCAAAGGCATCTGCGGGCGTTCCACTCGGTCAGGAGCGTCAGCTTCCGATGCCCGGCAGCATGATGAGAAGCCGCGTGTCCGCCTTGAGCTTCCTGTTCACCGAACGGCTCTGCACGTACACCTCCAGCTTCGGATTGTTCCCGGCCCGCACGGAGACGGTTCCCTGGATGCCCGTGCCGAACAGGAGGTTGCGCGCCGCGTCGCCCGTGTAGGCGCGATCGGTGTCCTTCTCGACCACGATGACCTCCTTGTTCGGCTGAACCTGTACCCGGGTGCCCAACTGGTAGTAGCAGGAACCGCGTTCGTACGTCACGCCCGGATGCGAGTCCACGAAGGACCGGATCTCGACCTCCTTGTCGACCTTCAGGAGCCGGTACTTGTCGGCCGCGATCGGTTCGAGGTTCGCCCGAACCTGGTCGACGGATATGTCCTGGCCGACGGCGAACAGGTTCTTCGTGCCGCGCACGCCCTGCTCACGGCCCCGGAGGAAGCTGGTGGCGGCGGCGCGCACCGTACCGATGGCCTCCTCGACACCCTCCTGGGAATCCGCGTCCCAGATGGCGATGTTCCCGGCCGGGAAACCGTAGTTCTGGGCGGTGCGCTTCGCCAGGGAGTTGGGAACGAGGATCGCGGACGTCCAGTGGCCCGGAAGCCCGCCCATCTTCGCGGCGATCCTGTCGAGCCAGGGACCGAGGATGGCCATGTCCCCGTCGTGCCGCCGGTCGCCGCCGGAGGCGTTCTCCTCGCCGTCCGTCACCACGATCTGGAGGAAGCTGTGCTCGCCGTACTCCTCCCAGATGTGACCCAGGTCGTCCAGGGACTTCAGAGAGGCCTCGATCAGTGCCGTGGCACCGTTGTTGACCTTGTACAGGCCCCGCATGGACGGCAGATGCTTCACATCCATGTCCCAGACCAGGTTCTCCACCTGGTGGTCGAAGGAGTAGAGGCTGATCCGGGTCTCATGGCCGAGGCTGTCCGACTCGGCCTTCAGGCCCGCCACGAACTCGTCCACGACGCGTATGAGCTGACCCTGGTGCGGACGCATGGAACCCGAACAGTCCACGACCAGCGCGACGTGATTCACCTTGTGCTGGATCTTGTTTGCGGACATGATTCTGCTCCTTCTCCGAAGCTCCCCGAGTGATGCTTTCAGCGTATGGGGAGCCACTGACAACGCCCTTGACCTGCCGTCACGTCCATCGGCGGAAGCATCAGGGAGGCGCGCAGGCGACCGCCTCGAGGTCGGTGTCCGTGCCGGTTCACCCGGACAGGGAACACCGCTCCTCACGCCCGCCGCCGCCGGACCGGCCGATGGCGTGGTCCGCGTCCGGGACCCCTTTCGCGACTCCCGGACGCGGGTTGGTGAGCCCGCACGATCGTGGGAACCACAGACACCGCCCGGTTCAGCTCATCCGACGCGTCGGCCCGGGCCGTCGGCACGGTGAAGCCGTCTGGATCGGCCGGGCGTTGATCCGGCTATGACGCCGGCCCGCGCGCGCCTCAGCGGTTCCCGGCCACACCGTGGGTGCTGTCGGTGGGGTGGGGGCGCTGTCAGTGGGGTCCGTTACCTTCGGGCCATGTCGATCACCGCACAACTGCACGCCTCGGTGGAGCTGCCGGGTGGGGCCGCCCTGGTCAATGGTTTCGCCTTCGAGGGCCGCGGTGGAGCACCGGGTCGCGCCCTCCTCCAGAACGGGCACGAGCTGGAGGTCTACGACCTGCGCGAGGTCTTCTCCGGGGAGCGGGCGCCGAAGGCCGTTTTCCCCCTTCCCTGGCCGGGGTGGAACCGCGGCGTGCACTCGGTGAGCCCGGACGCCACGTTCGCCGTGTTCTCGGGCCAGCGCGCGGTCCGGGCCGTGGGGCCGGCAGGAGAGCGGCTGTGGCAGTACGGGCACGGCTGCTGGGGACCTGAGCTGGGCCACGCGCATACGGGGGACGAGCAGGAGGTGTGTGGCGGGTCCGAGAGCGGGTCCTGCCGGATCTCCGACGACGGCCGACTGGTCTGGGCGCATGTCGTGGTCGAGCAGAAGGGTCGAAAAGAGCAGGACTGGCAGGAATGCTGGGTCGTTCTCGACGCCCGGAACGGACAGGAACTGGCCCGGCTGCCGCTGGACAGCGCGGCCTCCGGTTCACACCAGCTGTCCCATCCGGACGGCGTCCACATGGGTCTGTGCATAGGCATGGGCCAGGACGGCATCCTGCTCCACTGGGCACGCTGGGACGGCGAGACGCTGACCGGCTGGGACCTGAACGAGACCATGGACCGCATCCTCGTGGACGTGCACGGCGAGCTTCCGCGGTTCCTGACCGTCGAACACTACGGAGCCGACCTGAGCCTGCACGCACTGGACGGATCCGTGCTCGCCGAGGGGGTACCCGAGTCGTCCGACGACGAGGACCCGCTCTACTGGGACTACGGCTGCGGCTTCGTCGACGCCGACACCGTCATCGCTTCGACAGCCGAATCCGACGAGGATCCGGACCAGGCCCGGCACTGGATGCTCGACGCCCGCACCCTACGGATCCGGGGTGCGATCAGCTATCCCACAGGCCCCGTCGACAGCCCTGTACGCCCGCTCGGAGACGGCACCTGGCTCACCTACGACAGCGGGAGCGGGACACTCGATCGCTGGGTCGAGGCGACGCCCTGAGAGCGGCGGTGAGCCGGCACCGAGCCGCAACCGCGTTCACCGGACGAGGGTGACGCACACGAGCGTCGAGGCGGAGACGCGGTTGCCGACAGGTGGCGGGCCCGCGAGACCGAGTACGGAAGGGTCTCGTCCGGAAGAACGTGTCCCTGACGACAGCCGCCGGCGGCTGCGGCTGACGCGGTCCGCAACGAGGGCGTACAGCCTGGTCGTCGTATCCGTTTCCGCCCTCCTCCTCGCCTCCCCGGCGGCGTTCGCCGTCGGAGACAAGCACGGCCAGGCGCCGCCCCCTTCGGGCCCTACGGCCGCACGTCCGGCAGCACGCTGCGGATCTTCGCGACCAGGACCACCACAGCGGCCTGATGCCCGTCTTGAACGGTCCGTCGTCATAGGTACCTTGCGCGCAGGCGCGTGC
Source organism: Streptomyces sp. NPDC002580 (assembly GCF_042889485.1). Lineage (NCBI taxonomy): Bacteria > Bacillati > Actinomycetota > Actinomycetes > Kitasatosporales > Streptomycetaceae > Streptomyces > Streptomyces sp. NPDC002580. The sequence continues at coordinate 21,858 of NZ_JBIAQZ010000013.1, forward strand.
TCACCTCACACGACTGGAGCCACTGTCGGACGACTCGATGGAACAGCGAAGGACGACCGCGAAGGGCGACTGGTCCGTCCAAGCCCGCGGGCACCGTCCGGCCCCGTCGGCGTCCGCGGTCAGGCGGAGGGATCGCGGCTGCCGATGAGCTGCTGAATCGCGGACAGGATCCCGTCCAAGGCGCCGGGCTCGGACGCGAGGACGGGCAGGGAGACGGACGGCCAGGCGTTGTACGCCTTGCCCGGCAGCGCCGCCAGCCTCTCCGCCAGGCCGGGAAGCGTAGGAAGGGAAGCCGCGAACGCCGCCGCCCGCTCACGGCCGAGATGATGGGTGATCGATCCGAAGGAGAAGGAGAGGTCGTCCCGCATGGGGCCGTCCTGCAAGGACAGCGTCCAGACCGGCACCTGCCGCCCGGAGACGGGATAGTAGACGGACATGCTCCGGTACTTGGCCGTTCCGCCCTCCGGTCGCCCGTTGGCCGTCGCGTGATCAAGCAGGACGGTTGCGATCCGACGCACCTCGAGATCGGGGCGAGTCCGAATCGCCGCGTCCATCTCGGCCCGCGTGGTCCTCTGCACGGTGCGGCGACCGGACGGGGACTTCGCCGCTGTGGCAACCTCCCCGTGAATGCGCGGGACGAGAACACGAAGATCTCCCCCGCCCCTGTACTGAGTCAGCTCGACCGCGTACACATCCGTCTGCCGCATCTGCCGGTTCAGGAACTCGACGATCGCCCGCAGCTCCAGCGGAATCCGGTCGGCAACGAACAGCAGCCGCATCTGTCCGGCGGCCAGCCGCTCCTCGACCGTCGACCAGAACTCGTCCGCGGAACGCTCGCCCAGGAACTCCCCGTACGCGTCCTGCAGTGACCGCCCGTCCTTGGCGCAACTGTCCTCGAAGGACCGCTGCAACAACACCGCCGGCCAGTAACGGGCGGCATTCGCCGCGTAGTCCAGCATCTGTCCGACGACCTCACGCCGGATCCGGGTATCGGTGGCCCGTTTGACCTCCACCAGAGTCGGCACACCGTCGGCGTCGACGAAGAGATGGTCCAGCCAGTACGCCGACCCGCTCTCCGTGCCCGTCGGGACCCCCATCTCCCGGGCCACCAGTACCAGCCGCAGCGGTCGGCCGTCCGCCAGCGAGCCGAAGTCCAGCACCCGCGGATGGCGCGCGAGGAGCTCCTGGAACTCCTCCTCGGTCTCGAACCCGGCAAGCTCCAGAGCCTGCAATTCCTCACCGAGGACGAACACCGGCTGATCGGTCACGCGCTGCCCACTTTCTCACGCCCACTTCTCATGATGCCTTCGGCGCCGGCGGCTCCAGCACCACTTCACCGAAACCGGTCGGCACCGCCGCAGGAACTTCGTCCAGAACGGCTTCGAGGGGGTGTTCCCCCAGGCCGGACGCACAAGGACGTTTCCACAAACCCCAGGCCCGCCCCGGGAAAATCCTGAGCGGTACCCTCCAGCCGACAGGCCAGGGAGATGCGTTGGTGATCGGGTCGTTGCCGCACCACGTGCAGCCGCGGAGCACGAGAGGACCCGACGATGCCCGAAGACTTCGACCTCAGTGGATCCCTCGAGGAACTTGAGGGCCTGCGCTGGCCGGCTCCTCCTGCGGACACGACCCCCATGGTCCGGAACGTGTACGCGCTGCGGCGTCGACCGGTCGCAACCCTGGAGCCGCACGAACTCGCCCGGCTGATCGGACAGGACGTGGGACTGCCCTGGCTGCTGCCCGTGGCCGTGGACATTCTGCGGGACACCGCACCGAAGCAGACCGAAGGCGGCTGGTTCGACGACGACTTGCTGTACGCGGTCATCACCAGAAAGCCCGAGGTCTGGGCCACCGCCCCGGAGCTGGCTCACGAACTCGAGGAAGCCGTCACCGTCCTGACCGACGTCTCGCGCCACGTCCGCCAGGACATCGACGCGTTCCTCTCGGCGCTTCCCCGGGACGAAGCCTGACAACGAGGCACTCCCCAGGTGGTGGGCAGCGCGTGGCAGATCTTCGTGTTGCCGCCGCACGTCGTCGCACATCTCAACGGTAGGGAGTCACCCACGGCCGGCTTCCCGGCCGGAACTTCGAGATGCGGCTCCGCCTCGACAGGTACACCCTCCGGATCAGAGCGTCGGACCAGCGCGGTGAACGCCGCGCCGCCGGGCCCTGCGCTCCGACTCCTGCAGCGAGCCGCCCTGACGGGCGTCGGGCTGCTCCTCGTCGAGGCCCGGCACACCGCTGAGTCGTTCTCGACCGTCTGCCCCCACCGCAGCCTCCCGGGACACCTGCCCGGCCCCCACTCCGGCAGACCCTCACTACGATCATCTGCCATGGACTGGCTGGAGCGCACCGCGAAGCTCAGGCAGTGGACCCGGAGCGGAACACGCGCTCCGCACAAGCCGCTGCTGCTCCTGTACGCCCTCGGGCGTTTCCAGGAAGACGCCGACAGCCGGTTGCGGTACACGGCGGTCGAGGAAGACCTGCAGGGGCTGCTGACCGAGTACGGCCCTCCCCACAAGACGACGCCCGCCTACCCGTTTCACCATCTCGTCAGTGACGGCGTGTGGGAGGTCCGGACCGACCTCGGGCAGGGGAGTCCGGGAAGCGGGGTCAACGATCTCCGGGCGACCGGTGCCACCGGGCGGCTGGCACCGGAACTCAGGGCCGCGCTGCGACGCGAACCCCAACTGCTCGCAGGGATGGCAAGGTTGCTGCTCGACCTGCACTTCCCGGCTTCCCTCCATGGCGAGTTGTGCGAAGCCGTCGGCCTGGAACTCGACCCTGCGCAGGTCAAGCAGCTCCCGGCCGCGGGGAGGCAGCGCGACCGACGCATGCGCGAGGCGGTACTGACCGCCACGAGTACCGGTGCGCGTTCTGCGGCTACGACGGCCGGATCGGCACCGTTCCGGTCGGACTGGAGGCAGCACACGTACGCTGGTGGGCCTTCGGAGGTCCGGACGACGTCGACAACGGACTGTGCCTGTGCTCGCTGCACCACAAGCTCTTCGACAAAGGTGTCCTCGGAATCGACGCAGGCCACCGCATACTCGTCTCCCAGCGGTTCGTCGGCCACAGCCCAGCCGCACGCGAACACGTCATCGCGCTTTCCGGCCGCCCCCTGGTCGGCCCACAGCACGGCGTACGCCCTGTCGCGGCCGACCATCTCACCTGGCACACCACCCAGGTCTTCCACGGAACCCCGCGCCCGACGACCGCGGCCTGACAGATGCCTCAGTAACCTGACACCCCGCCAAACCAGCGTCCGATGAGCGTCAAAAGACCCCGGCGAGCGTCATTCCAGCGTCGAAGGTCCACCCGCAACACTCACACCGCACCCGACACGCACCACCGAAATCCACCCGAACCCGCAGCTCAGGCGTCCTTCTTCACCGGCTCCAGGATCGCCACGCACTCCACGTGGTGCGTCATCGGGAACAGGTCGAACGCCCGCAGCGTCCGCACCTTGTAGCCGCCGTCGCGGAAGTACGCGATGTCGCGGGCCAGTGCCGCGGGGTCGCAGGCCACGTACGCGATCTTCCGGGCGCCCAGGGACGCCAGGTGTTCGACCGTCTTCTTGCCGGCGCCCGCGCGGGGCGGGTCCAGGACGATGAGGTCGACCTCGGTGATGCCGGTGCGCGGGAGGTCCGTCTCCACCTTGCCCTGTTCGATGCGGACGCGGTCGAAGCCGGCGAGGTTGTGGCGGGCGTCCTCCACCGCGCGCTTGCCCGACTCCATGCCGAGGACCGCGCCCTGGTCGCCGAGGCGGTCGGCGAGGGCGCCGGCGAAGAGGCCGACGCCGCAGTACAGGTCGAGGGCCATGTCGCCCTTGCGCGGCAGCAGGCCCTGCATGACCGCCTTGACGAGGGTGTCGGCGGCCATCGGGTGGACCTGCCAGAAACCGCCGCTGCCGACCCGGTAGGTGCGGCCGTCGGCGCGCTCACGGACGAACGCGCGACCGTGGACCCGGTGGATGCCGCCGTCCTGTTCGGCGACCCGCATCACGGAGGCCGGCTTGTCGAGTTCGACGAGGGGCAGGCGGGCGCCGGGGCGGGGCTCCAGGATCACCATGCGGTCCTGCGAGCCCGTCGCGGCGATCGCGTCCACGGACGCCATGCCGGACCAGTCGCGCTCCTCGATGCCCAGTTCCGTGATGCCCGGCGCCGCGATCATGCAGCGCTCGATCGGCTCGACCTCGTGGGAACGGTGACGGCGGAGTCCGGCGTTGCCGTCCGGGTCCACCGCGTACTGCATGCGCGTACGCCAGGCCGGCACCTCGCCGGCGGGCAGCTTGTCGCCCTCGGCGGGCATCACCGTGCCGTCCCAGCCGGCCTCCTCGGGCGTGAGGCCCGCGAGGCGCAGCAGCTGCTCGGCGATGACCTCGCCCTTGAGGCGGCGCTGCGCGCCGGGCTTGGCGTGCTGCCAGTCGCAGCCGCCGCAGCGGCCGGGGCCCGCGTACGGGCAGGGGGCCTCGACGCGGTCCTTGGACGGGTCGACGATCCGCACGGCGTCGGCGCGCAGGAACCGCGCCCCTTCCTCGCCCTCGGTCACCCGGGCGACGACGCGCTCACCGGGCAGCGCGTGCCGGACGAAGAGGACCTGGCCCTCGTCCGTACGGGCGACGCAGTGCCCGCCGTGCGCGACGGGGCCGATCTCGACCTCGTACTCGTCCCCCACCAGCGACTTCTTCGGTTCTGCCTGCATGGTGGGGTGACTCCAGATGAGAAGGGGGAAACAGCCGGACAACAGCCCACCAGTCTACGTGCTTCCGGCGTGCTTCCCGCCCTCGTCACTCTCCGAGGCGCGCTCCTCGCCCATCCCACGACGTGGTGGGCCCTTCGCCCGTCCCCACGACACGATGGGCCCCTCGCTCGTCGCCTCTTCGCCAGGGGTCCGATCCCGTCACTTCTTCGAGGTGGGCTCCTTCGGCCGCTCCTGGGCCGGACCGCGGCGCACCGCGCCCGGCGCGTTCCAGTCCTGGCGCTTGCGGGCGCGCAGTTTCGCGGCCTCGGAGGACTCCAGCTGGTAGGGCACGGAGGTCACCATGACCCCCGGTGTGAACAGCAGGCGGCCCTTGAGGCGCAGGGCGCTCTGGTTGTGCAGCAGGTGCTCGTACCAGTGGCCGACCACGTACTCGGGGATGATCACGGACACCGCGTCGCGCGGCGACTCCTTGCGCAGGCCCTTCACGTACTCGATGACCGGCCGGGTGATCTCGCGGTAGGGCGAGTCGAGGACCTTCAGCGGTACGTCGATGCCGCGCCGTTCCCATTCGTCGCGCAGGACCTTCGTCTCGGCCGGGTCGACGTTGACGCTGAGCGCTTCGAGGGTGTCGGAGCGCAGCAGTTTGGCGTAGGCGAGGGCGCGCAGCGCCGGACGGTGGATCTTGGAGACGAGCACGACGGAGTGGACGCGGGAGGGGCGGACACTGTCGTCGGACGGTCCGTCGGGGGCTGCGAGCTCCTCGGAGACGCGGTCGTAGTGCTTACGGATCGCCGTCATCGTCGCGTAGAAGATCACCATGCCGAGCAGGGCGACCCAGGCACCGTGCGTGAACTTGGTGACGAGGACGACGACCAGGACCAGGCCGGTGAAGAAGGCGCCGAAGGTGTTGATCGCCCGGGAGCGGACCATGTGGCGCCGCTTGGCCTGGTCGGTCTCGCCGGCCAGGTGGCGGTTCCAGTGGCGGACCATGCCGATCTGGCTGAGGGTGAAGGACACGAAGACGCCGACGATGTAGAGCTGGATCAGGCGCGTCGAGTCGGCCCCGTAGATGATGACGAGCATGCTGGCGGCGCCGGCCAGGAGCACGATGCCGTTCGAGAACGCGAGGCGGTCGCCGCGGGTGTGCAGCTGGCGCGGCAGGTAGCGGTCCTGGGCGAGGATCGAGCCGAGCAGCGGGAAGCCGTTGTACGCAGTGTTCGCGGCCAGGAACAGGACGAGCGCGGTGGCTGCGGCCAGGACGATGAACAGGAAGCTGTCCTTGCCGAACACGGCCTCGGCGACCTGGGAGATCACCGGGTTCTGCACGTAGTCGGCACCGACCGCGACGCCGTCGTGGATCAGGTCGGTGGCCGGGTTCTCGGCCATCCGGACGTTGGTCGCCATGGCCAGGGCGATGATGCCGCAGAACATGGTGACGGCGAGCAGGCCCATCATCGCGAGCGTGGTCGCCGCGTTCTTCGACTTCGGCTTGCGGAAGGCGGGAACGCCGTTGGAGATCGCCTCGACGCCGGTGAGCGCCGCACAGCCGGACGAGAAGGCGCGCAGCAGCAGGAAGACGAGGGCGAAGCCCGCGAGCCCCTGGTGCTCGGCCTTGATGTGGTAGTCGGCGGTCGGCGCACTCATCGTCTCGCCGAGCACGAGTCCGCGGAAGGCGCCCCACGCGATCATGACGAAGACGCCCGTGACGAAGACGTACGTCGGAATCGCGAAGAGCTTTCCGGACTCCTTGACCCCGCGCAGGTTCATCAGCGTGAGCAGCACGATGACGGCGACCGCGCAGACCACCTTGTGCTCCACCACGAAGGGAACCGCCGAGCCGAGGTTCTCGATGCCGGAGGCGATGGAGACGGCGACGGTCAGGACGTAGTCGACGAGCAGTGCGCTGGCGACGGTGAGTCCGGCCCGCGGGCCGAGGTTGGTGGTGGCCACCTCGTAGTCGCCGCCGCCGCTCGGGTACGCGTGCACGTTCTGGCGGTAGGACGCGACCACCGTGAACATCAGCACGACGACCGCGAGCGCGATCCAGGGGCTGAAGTGGTAGGCCGACACACCCGCGATGGAGAGGACCAGCAGAACTTCTCCGGGCGCGTACGCGACGGAGGAGAGCGGGTCGGATGCGAAGACGGGGAGGGCGATGCGCTTCGGCAGGAGCGTCTCGCCCAATCGGTCGCTGCGCAGTGCGCGCCCGATCAGGATCCGTTTGGGCACGTCGGTCAGTTTGGACACAACAGGGAATCGTAGGGGTTCGAACTGGCAGTCGCCCACCCGCAGTCCCCCTTAGGCTCGTCGACCGCTTCCCATCTGCTCTCCGAGTGAAAACGCAGTGGGCTCCGGCTGCGGATTCCGTGGACCCGGAGGTCGACGTGTCTATATGACAAAACCCCTCTCCCGACCGCCCTGGAGGACCCATGCACCTGGCCCCGGAGCTCATCGGCGCCGCTGTCGGACTCGTCGGCCTCGGAATCCTGACACTCGCGAGTGTTCGCAGCATCACACGGCGCTGAAACCGTCCGTTCGCCGCCGCTCACCGGACGTTCCGCCGAAAACCGCAGGCGAACCCGCACGGGGGTGCCGCTGGGTGACCGCGCGTGTGTAGCTTGGGCGGCGGTCTGAGACCCTGTTTAGCCTGAGCCGTAACCATTCATATGCGGAAGGACGGTCGTGCACATCGTCATCATGGGCTGCGGAAGAGTGGGTTCCGCACTTGCCCAGAACTTGGAGCAACAGGGGCACACGGTCGCCGTCATCGACCGTGACCCCACCGCCTTCCGTCGGTTGGGCTCCGGGTTCGGCGGCCGTCGTGTCACCGGAGTCGGCTTCGACCAGGACACCCTGCGCGAGGCGGGCATCGAGGAGGCGGGCGCGTTCGCGGCCGTCTCCAGCGGTGACAACTCCAACATCATCGCCGCCCGGGTGGCCCGCGAGATGTTCGGTGTCGAGAACGTCGCGGCACGCATCTACGACCCGCGCCGCGCCGAGGTCTACCAGCGCCTCGGCATTCCGACCGTCGCCACCGTCCGCTGGACGGCCGACCAGATGCTCCGCAGGCTGCTGCCCTCGGGGGCCGAGCCGCTGTGGCGCGACCCCACGGACGGTGTGCAGCTCGCCGAGGTGCACGCCTCCGCCTCCTGGGTGGGCCACAAGATCAGCCGCCTCCAGGACGAGACGGGCGTGCGGGTCGCCTTCCTCACCCGGCTGGGCGAGGCGGTCCTGCCCTCCTCGCAGACGGTGCTGCAGGAGGGCGATCTGGTGCACGTGATGATGCGCACCGACGAGGTGGACAAGGTCGAGGCGGCGTTCGCCAAGGGCCCTGAGGAAGAGGCGGGGCACTGATGAGAGTCGCCATTGCCGGTGCCGGCGCCGTGGGCCGCTCGATCGCGGGCGAGCTGCTGGAGAACGGCCACGAGATCCTGCTGATCGACAAGGCGCCGACCGCCATCTCGGTCGAGCGCGTCCCGCAGGCGGAGTGGCTGCTCGCCGACGCCTGCGAGATCACCTCCCTGGACGAGGCCGCGCTGCAGCGCTGCAACGTGGTCATCGCGGCGACCGGGGACGACAAGGTCAACCTCGTCGTCTCCCTGCTCGCGAAGACCGAGTACGGGGTCCCGCGGGTCGTCGCTCGCGTCAACAACCCCAAGAACGAATGGCTGTTCAACGAGTCGTGGGGCGTGGACGTCGCCGTCTCCACCCCGCGCCTGATGTCCGCCCTCGTCGAGGAGGCCGTCAGCGTCGGCGACCTGGTACGGCTGCTGCGCTTCAGCCACGGCGACGCCAACCTGGTCGAGCTGACCCTGCCGCCGGAGTCCGCCCTGGCCGGCACGACCGTCGGCGACGTCGAGTGGCCGGAGGACACCTCGCTGGTGACGATCATCCGCGGCACCCGCGTCCTCACGCCCTCCAAGGAGGACTCCCTGGAGGCCGGCGACGAACTCCTCTTCGTGGCCGCCCAGGCGCGCGAGGAGCAGTTGGAGGACCTGTTGTCGGTACGTCGCGACGACGTGACCGGCTAGCGGTTCCCGTAGGCGGTACGACGAAGGGGGCGCCCGGAGAATTCTCCGGGCGCCCCCTTCGTCGTACGCGAGCCGGTGTCGTTGCCCGCCGGCCGAGGTCCGCTACGCTCCGCGTCGGTGCCGGGCGGGGGCCGGGGCGTCGCCGCGCGCCTCGGCGAGGACGGCCTTGCGCTCCTTCTCCGCCTGCTCCTCCGCCTCCATCTCCGCGAACACGTCGATGGGCGGCGGCGCCTTGGCCAGGAAGACCCAGGTGAGCCAGACGGCGAGCAGGAACGGCGGGATCTTCAGGGCGATCAGGACCCAGCCGAACTGGGTGGTGTCGGCCCACCAGTAGAGCGGGAAGAGCACCGCGCACTTGGCGAGCAGGATCAGGCCCCAGGCCCAACTGGCCTTCGCGTACGCCTTCTTCCGACCCGGGTTGCGCTTGCGCCAGGAGAGGTTCTCCTTGAACACCGGGCCGAGCATCAGGCCCATCAGCGGGACGCCCACGAGGGTCGTCACGATGTAGGCGACGGCCATCCCGAGCGTGTAGAGCATGCCCGGCAGGTAGAAGTCCTTCGCGTTGCCCGTCATCATCGCGAAGACCACGCCGAAGGCGACGCCGAAGACACCGCTGAAGGCGTGCTTCACGGTGTCGCGGCGCACCAGGCGGACGACGACGAGCAGCAGGGACACGGCGAGGGCGGCGATCGCCGCCCAGTGCAGGTTCTTGTTGATCGTGAAGATGGTGACGAAGAGCAGGCCGGGCATCACGGTCTCGACCATGCCGCGCACGCCGCCGAAGGCCTCGAAGAGTGCGGCCTCGGTCACCGCCCTGGAATCCTGCTGGGCGTCTTCGGTCGGCTTGTCGAGCGACGTCACCGGCTACTCCCGTCCGAGCGGTCTGAGTTCGTACTTCGGATTGAACAACACCCTACGGCCCCGGCTCATCGAGATACGGCCCGATGCGATCAGCTTGCGCCCGGGCTCGATGCCGACGATGGAACGGCGGCCGAGCCAGACCACGTCCAGGGCGGCCGAACCGTCGAACAGCTCGGCCTCCAGGGCCGGGACACCGGCCCGCGGCCGCAGAGTGACCGTGCGCAAGGTACCAGTAACCGTGACGATCTGCCGGTCGTGGCAGTCGCCGATCCGGGTGCAACCCGCGGTCTCGGTGTCCTCCCGCAGCTCCTCCGACTCCAGGTCCTCCTGGGAGGAGGAGAGCCGGTCCATCATGCGCCGGAACCGGCCCGCCGGCTTTTCGGAACGAGGAACAGCACTCATACCGAAAGCGTACCGGGGGCTCCGTCAGCTACGTACCCGCGGGCCGTCTCCCCCGTACCGAGGACGGCCTTCCGCCGCCGGTCCGGAGTCGCGGGGCACGATCGGCGGTCGTCGTCCTCCGGCGTCCGGTGCAGGCGATGTCACACGGAACCGCCCGGACAGGTGATCGCCTCACCTCTCGAACCGGTAGCCCATCCCCGGCTCGGTGATGAAGTGCTTCGGGTGCGAGGGGTCCGCCTCCAGCTTGCGGCGCAACTGGGCCATGTAGACCCGCAGGTAGTTCGTCTCCGTCCCGTACGAGGGCCCCCACACCTCCTGGAGCAGCTGCTTCTGGCTGACCAGCCGTCCCGTGTTGCGGACGAGGACCTCCAGCAGGTGCCATTCCGTGGGCGTGAGACGGACGTCCCGGCCGTCCCGGTGCACCTTCTTCGCCGCCAGGTCGACGGTGAACCCGGCGGTTTCCACGATCACGTCGTCCTCGCCGCCCCCGGTGGGCTCAGCCCGGCGGACGGCGGCGCGCAGCCGGGCGAGCAGCTCGTCCATGCCGAAGGGCTTGGTGACGTAGTCGTCGGCGCCCGCGTCGAGCGCCTCGACCTTCTCGTCGGAGGAGTGCCGGGCGGACAGCACCAGGATCGGCACCCGGGTCCAGCCGCGCAGCCCCTTGATCACCTCGACGCCGTCCATGTCGGGCAGGCCGAGGTCGAGCACGATGACGTCGGGGTGACGGGTGGCGGCGAGCTGGAGCGCGGTGGCCCCGTCGGGAGCCGCGTCCACTTCGTACTTGCGTGCCTTCAGGTTGATCACGAGGGCTCGGGTGATCTGCGGCTCGTCGTCGACCACGAGGACCCGGGTCATGAGGCCTGCCTTTCTGCGACTGCTGATCGGGCGGCGAGGCCGGGCCGGCGATCCACCGCCCGCACCGTCAGCACCATGGTGAGTCCGCCGCCGGGGGTGTCCTCGGCGTTGAGCGTGCCGCCCATCGCCTCGGCGAAACCGCGGGCGACCGCGAGGCCGAGGCCCACTCCGGTGCCGCGCGGGGCGTCTCCGTAGCGCTGGAAGGGGGCGAATATCCGGTCCTTGGCGTCGTCCGGAACGCCGGGGCCGCGGTCCACGACGCGTACCTCCACGCGGTCGGCGATGGCACTGGCGGCGACCAGGACCCGCTCCCCGACATGGCTGTACTTGACGGCGTTCTCGACGAGGTTGGCGACGGCGCGCTCCAGGAGTCCCGCGTCCACGGCGACCATCGGCAGGCTCTCCGGGATCTCCAGGTCCACGCTGTCCTCGGGGACGCCGCCGAGCGCCATGGGGACGACCTCGTCGAGGTCGATCTCGCGGATCAGCGGGGTGACGGTGCCGGTCTGGAGCCGGGACATGTCCAGGAGGTTGCCCACCAGGTGGTCGAGGCGGTCGGCGCCGTCCTCGATGCCTTCGAGCAGTTCGGCCCGGTCCTCCTCGGACCAGGCCACGTCGTCGGAGCGCAGGGACGACACCGACGCCTTGATCCCGGCGAGCGGGGTGCGCAGGTCGTGGCTGACGGCGGCCAGCAGGGCGGTACGGATGCGGTTGCCCTCGGCCAGTTCCTTGGCCTGGCCGGCCTCGTGCCGGAGGCGCTGGCGGTCCAGGACCACCGCGGCCTGCGCGGCGAACGCGGCCAGTACGCGGCGGTCGGAGGCGGGCAGTACCCGGCCGGACAGGGCGAGCGCCATGTGGTCGCCGACCGGCATGTCGACGTCGGCGTCCTCGGGGCGTACCGAGGGCGCCGGTCCGACGCTGCCCGCGCACGTCCACGGGGCGACCTCGCTCTCCCTCTCCAGAAGCGCGACCGACTCCATGCCGAAGGTCTCCCGGACCCGGTCCAGCAACGCCTCCAGGCTGGTCTCGCCGCGCAGCACGCTGCCCGCCAGGAAGGAGAGGATCTCCGACTCGGCCCGCAGCCGCGCCGCCTGGTGCGTGCGGCGGGCCGCCAGGTCCACGACCGACGCCACGGACACGGCGACGCCCACGAAGATCACGATGGCGACGATGTTCTTCGGATCGGCGACCGTGAGCCGGTGCAGGGGCGGTGTGTAGAAGTAGTTCAGCAGCAGGGTGCCGAAGGCCGCGGAGGCGAGGGACGGCAGGAGACCGCCGACAAGGGCGGCCGCCACCGTCACCGCCAGGAACAGCAGCATGTCGTTGGCGAGGCCGAGCTCGACGGTGTTCAGCAGCAGCGCCAGCGCCACCGGGCCGCCCATCCCGATCAGCCAGCCCCAGATGATCCTGGAGCGTCCGAGCCGTGCCCCGCGCGCCACCGGCAGTCCACGCCCCTTGGCGACCTCCCCGTGGGTGACGATGTGGACGTCCAGGTCGGGGCCGGACTCCCGGGCGACCGTGGCTCCCACGCCCGGTCCGAAGACGTACTGCCAGGTCTTGCGGCGGGAGGAGCCGAGCACGATCTGGGTGGCGTTGACACCCCGGGCGAAGTCAAGGAGGGAGGCGGGTATGTCGTCCCCGACCACATGGTGGAAGGTGCCGCCGAGATCTTCGACGAGGGTGCGCTGGACGGCCAGCTCCTTCGGCGAGGCCGAGGTGAGTCCGTCGCTGCGGGCGATGTAGACGGCCATGACCTCGCCGCCCGCCCCCTTCTCGGCGAGCCGCGCGGCCCGTCGGATCAGCGTCCGCCCCTCCGGACCGCCGGTCAGTCCGACGACGATCCGCTCCCGGGAGCCCCAGATCTTGGAGACGTGGTGCTCGTTCCGGTACTCGGTCAGGTACTCGTCGACCCGGTCGGCGACCCACAGCAGCGCGAGCTCGCGCAGGGCCGTGAGATTGCCCGGCCGGAAGTAGTTGGACAGGGCCGCGTCGACCTTGTCGGACTTGTAGATGTTGCCGTGCGCCATCCGGCGGCGCAGGGCGGGCGGCGACATGTCGACCAGTTCGATCTGGTCCGCCCGCCGCACCACCTCGTCCGGCACGGTCTCGCGCTGCCGGACGCCCGTTATCGACTCGACGACATCGCCGAGTGACTCCAGGTGCTGGATGTTCACGGTGGAGACGACGTCGATGCCCGCGGCGAGCAGTTTCTCCACGTCCTGCCACCGCTTGTCGTTGCGGGAGCCCGGCACATTGGTGTGCGCCAGTTCGTCCACCAGCGCGACGGCCGGGGCGCGCCGCAGGACGGCGTCGACGTCCATCTCCGTGAACGTGCCGCCCCGGTGCTCCAGCTCCTTGCGCGGCACCTGCTCCAGACCGTGCAGCATCACCTCGGTGCGCGGCCGGTGGTGGTGCTCGACGAACGCCACCACGCAGTCCGTCCCGCGTTCTACCCGCCGGTGCGCCTCGGAGAGCATCGCGTACGTCTTGCCGACGCCCGGTGCCGCACCCAGGTAGATCCGAAGCTTGCCGCGTCCCATGAGCCCTATTGTCTTCCTGTCACCGTTGTGTACGCAGCGTCGACCTTACGGCCAGGAATTCCGGCGAACGGGACGAGAAGCCGGTCCGGGAACGTCTTTGACGCAACCCTGATGCCGCCGAGACCGCCCCCGGCCGGTGGGCTCGTCGGCCATGAGCGGCACCGGGGGCGCGGACGAGGACCGGTGACGGTGCTGAAACGGGTGCCGAGCTGGGACCGGTGACTTGCTGGGACCGGTGACGGTGAGGGGTGCCGACCTGGTTCATGTCTTCTCCGCGTGATCCTGGAATCCCCATGGACCGGGCGGCGGTGTCGCGACCGACCGCCCGGTGTCTCAATGGTTCATCGGACGGAACCCCCGTTTCGGTTCACGCGGGACTGTCGCCGTGCGTCAGCGTCTCCCACGCCACGAACAGGTTGTTGCTGCCCGCGGGACGGTTCTGCCGGGTGAGCGCCCGGGTGCCGGTCCTTGATGATCTCGGCGGCCTTGGCCCAGGAGGAACCGAGGCAGACATCAGGAAAAGGGCCGCACCCCTGAGGGTGCGGCCCTTTTCCTGATGTCTGCCTGCCCGATGTCTGCCTAGTGGACCTCGGTGATCTCCGGTCCGCGCTGAAGCTGTCCCATGCCGCCGGCGAAGCGGGAGCCGCCCTGCTCCTCCTGCTGGACACCCTCGGGGACCATCTGCGCGTCGTTCGGCAGCTTCAGGACGATCGGGTCGCGCGGGGCCATCGGGCCCTCACCGCGGACGACGACCGTGTCCAGGAAGATCTGCTCCAGCAGACCCGCGGCCTGCGGCTGCACCGCGCCCTGCCCGGAGATCACTCCGCGCAGGAACCAGCGGGGCCCGTCCACGCCGACGAAGCGCACGACCTGGAAACCACCCGTGCCGTCCGGCAGCTGCACCGGAACCTGCGCCCGCAGCTCCCAGCCCAGGGGGCCCTCGACCTCGTCGATGACACCGCCCTGCTGGGTGATCCCGGAGGCGATCTCCTCGCGCACCTCGCCCCAGATGCCCTCGCGCTTGGGAGCGGCGAAGGCCTGGAGCTGTACGGCGCTGTCGTTGACGACGACGGTCGCCGCGACGATCGCGTCACCCGCGACCTCGACCCGCAGCTCCATGCCGTCGACTCCGGGCACGAAGAGACCGCCCAGGTCCACCCGGCCCTCGGCCGGGTCCCGGACCTCAGCACTGTCCCAGGGCCCGTCGGGACGCGGCTCGGGTTCGAGCCTCACGCGCTCGCGCTCCCCGTCCGCCTCAGTGTCGACACTGTCGACGACCTGCTCGGCCTCGCCCGCCGCGTCTTCGGCGGCACTGCCCTTCTTGCGACGTCCGAACACGTCACTGTCCTTCCCGGTCGGATACGACCGAAGCGTATCGATTCCCACCCGTTGTGCTGTCCACAGCGGCATGACCGCCGGTGGACCCGAAGCCCCCTGCGGCCCGCGCCGAATCGGGAAGTTCCGCGACCTCTTGGAAGCGGACCCTCTCGACCTGCTGGACGACCAGTTGAGCAATCCGGTCGAAGCGCTCGAACCGCACGGACTCGTGCGGGTCGAGATTCACCACGATCACCTTGATCTCCCCACGGTACCCGGCATCCACCGTCCCCGGGGCATTCACGAGAGCGACGCCGCAGCGGGCGGCCAGGCCGGAACGCGGGTGCACGAAGGCCGCGTACCCCTCGGGAAGCGCGATGGACACTCCCGTCGGCAGCACGGCCCGTTCACCAGGCTTCAGCTCGCGGGTCTCCGTGGTGCGCAGATCGGCTCCCGCGTCGCCGGGGTGCGCGTACTCGGGAAGCGGGACATCCGGATCCACCCGCCGGATCATCACGGCGACTTCTCGACGGGGCTCGGGAGCCCCGGGATCACGGGTCACGGGTTCACCTCGAAGGCACGGGCTCGCCGGATCTGGTCCGGATCGTCCATCGCCGCACGGATCTCCTCCGGCCGGCCGTTGTCGATGAAGTGGTCGACCTTCACCTCGACGAAGAGGGCGTCGGCGCGGACGGCGACAGGCCCGTCCGGACCGCCGATCCGTCCGGTGGCGGTGCAGTAGATCTTCCGGCCGGCCACCGCGGTGACCTCGGCCTCCAGATACAGCACGGTACCGACGGGTACGGGACGGCGGAAATCCGTCTCCAGGCGTCCCGTCACGGCGATCGTCCGCAGCAGCCAGTTCAGCGAGCCGAGCGTCTCGTCGAGCGCGGTGGCGAGGACGCCGCCGTGCGCGAGACCGGGAGCGCCCTGGTGCACGGGCCGCACGGTGAAATCCGCCGTGATCCGGACACCCTCGCCCGCGCGGGCCTCCAGATGAAGCCCGTGGGGTTGCCCGCCGCCGCACCCGAAACACTGTTCGTAGTGTGCTCCGAGGAGCTCTCCGGGGGCGGGCGCGTCAGGGTGCCGCACCGGCGCTACGGCGTCGGCGGGAGGCGTCAGAGCTGCGGAAGTACCACTCACAGCCGCAGACCTTACCCGCGAGTCCACCCAGTCTTCGCACCGTGCCAAGCTTGGCTTCATGCAGCTCTCCGCCTCCCCGTACGAAGAACGCCTCACCGCACCGCGGTCGTGGTGGGTGATCAGCTTTCTGGTCGGGCTCGCGATGGCCCTGGTGTTCCTCCCGTTCGGCACGTTGCCGATGCTGGGGGCACTGGTCGCCGGCACCGCGGTCACCGCGGTCGCGGCCAGCGCGTACGGCTCGATCCGCATCCGTGTGGTGGGTGACGCGCTGATCGCGGGCGACGCCCGGATTCCCGTCGCGGCCCTCGGGGACACGGAGATCCTGGACCAGGAGGAGGCCCGCGCCTGGCGCACGTACAAGGCGGACACCCGTGCCTTCATGCTCCTGCGCTCGTACGTTCCCACGGCGCTGCGCGTCGAGGTCACGGACCCGGCGGACCCGACGCCCTACCTGTATCTGTCGACGCGGGAGCCGGAGCGCCTGGTGGCCGCCCTGGAGGCGGCACGGGCCTCGGCCCAGCCCTCGGACAGCCAGTAGGACCCGCCGCTCCGATCGCCCCGCCGGCGACGCGGGGGCCTGCACCCGGCTCGAAGCGGGGTCCGGCACCCGGAGAGCGCGACCGCGACGTCTGAAGGAGCCTCTCGAGCCATTGGCGAAAGGCCGCACGAGACGCTGCCGGCTTGTGGACTTGCCACCACCGTGCGGCCTGTCACCGACGTGCGGCGGGACGTACGCATCCGGCCGGGCGTTCCGTCCCGGCCGGACATCACGCCCCCGCCGGGGACGCTCCTCCCGCCGCCCCAGCCGGACGCCGGATCTGCCGAAGGCTCCGGCGCGCGGGGATCGTCCGGTCTTCTCGCCGCGTCCGCCTTGCCCGGACCCGGGAAACGGCGCACGAGCAGGCCTGACGGGCGCCGGAAGTCGAAGCCGACCCCCGGCGTCGGCCGGGCTGACGGGATCAGTGCCCCAGGTCTGTGGGAATCTCTCCGATCCGCACCGGATCGATCGGCTTCTCCAGCGGTGGGAGTTCCGGGAGCGCGTCCCACGGCACCTGCATCTTGCGCAGGTCCTTGCGGATGTGCCCCGCGACGCGTTTGGTGTCGCGGCGGTTCATCACCGCCCCGACCGCCGCGCCGACCATGAACGGCATCAGGTTGGGCAGGTCCCTGACCGTTCGCTTCATGATCTGCTGGCGCAGCTCGCGCTTCATCTGGCCGCCCAGCGCGGCGTTGATCGTCACCGGCTTGGCGACGTCGATACCGCGCTCGCCCGACCAGGAGCTGAGATACGCGGTACTGCGCTGCTTGAGGCCGCCCGGCGGACGCAGGCCGTAGACCTCGTGGAGTTCGGCGATCAGCTTGAGCTCGATCGCGGCGACACCGATGATCTCGGCGGCCAGCTCCGTGGGCATGGCGGGCGGCACGGGCAGCATGGCGGCGGCGCCGATCCCGGCACCGACGGTGGACGTCGCGGCGGCGGCGCCGGCGACGAGCTTGTCCGCGAGTTCCTCGGGGCCGAGGTCCGGGAACTGTCTGCGGAGCGTGGCGAGGTCCCGCACGGGAACCCGCGGGGCGATGTCGATGATGCGGTCGGTGACGTACCCCAGGCCCGCCCTGGCCCGTACGCCACTCTGGTGGAAGCCCCTGCGGACCCCGTCCCGGACAGCCGCCGCGCGACGCCTTGCAACGTGCGCGGAACTGTCCGTGGAGGCCGCCAGGCCGCCTGTGGCGCCCGCTCGGTCGAGCGAGGCTGATCCCTGTTCGGAAGAGCCCCGCTCGTCGTCACGCACGCCTTCAGGGCCCTCGTAGGGCCCTTCGTCCGCCTCCCTGGAGGGGAAGCGGCGCTTCCAAGGAAAGGCCGAGCCAGTCACGGCCGACCCTGCCTCAGTCGCAGTCGCGGCAGATCGGCTGACCGTTCTTCTCGCGGGCCAGCTGGCTGCGGTGGTGCACCAGGAAGCAGCTCATGCAAGTGAACTCGTCCTGCTGCTTGGGCAGCACCCGGACGGCCAGCTCTTCGTTCGAGAGGTCCGCACCGGGCAGTTCCAGGCCTTCTGCGGCCTCGAACTCATCTACGTCGACGGACGACGTCGACTTGTCGTTCCGGCGAGCCTTCAGTTCTTCAAGGCTGTCCGAGTCGACGTCGTCGTCGGTCTTGCGTGGGGTGTCGTAATCCGTTGCCATGTCGCTCTCCCCCTCTGGGTGTCTGCGGTGTCTCCAGCGCACGTAACGCGTGAGAGGCCGGACTTGTGCCCGACCCGAGGCGGAGATTTTGCCTCACATCAAGGTCTGTTACTCAATCGACACCCAACCGGACTCATCAAGAGAGATCGGCTTGGATGGCGATGCGGACCGTACACGGTCCTGTGGTCGCACTTCAAAGGCGTCCCACCGTGTACTTCCCGTGATCGGGACCCCCGAAAACCCGGATTTTCCCGGCTTTCCGACAGCTTGCATGATCACGGAGAGTGGATGGAGCGAAAATCGCCCTTGTGATCGATCACACACGGGTCACTCGAATGGGTGACTAGAAAATTCAGCGCAAAGCGAACATCACCGCGTGTCCGCGACATGGTCTCAGATGGGAAGGGTGACGCGCATCACGAGCCCACCTCCTTCACGAGGCTGGGCGACGATGTGACCCCCGTGCGCGCGGGCCACGGACCGGGCGATCGACAGGCCGAGGCCCACACCCTTGTCGCTGCCCGTGCGCTCCGTGCGCAGCCTCCGGAACGGTTCGAAAAGATTGTCGACCTCGTACGCGGGAACCACCGGTCCCGTGTTCGACACTTCCAGGACGGCTCGGCCGTGCTGCACGTCGGTCGTGACCTCGACCCAGCCGTCCTTCGGCACGTTGTACCGGACGGCGTTCTGGACGAGGTTCAGGGCGATCCGCTCCAGGAGGACACCGTTGCCCTGGACGACCGCCTGAGCCCGCTTCCCGCGGATCTCCACGCCCTTGGCCTCCGCCTCGGCGTGGACCTGGTCGAGGGCCTGCGAGGCGACCTCGGCGAGGTCCACGGGTTTGCGCTCGACGATCTGGTTGTCGCTACGGGCGAGCAGCAGCAGACCCTCCACCAGCTGCTCGCTGCGCTCGTTCGTGGCGAGCAGCGTCTTGCCCAGCTGCCGCATCTCCGTCGGCACTCCCGGTCCCGACAGGTGCACCTCCAGGAGCGTGCGGTTGATCGCGAGCGGGGTGCGCAGCTCGTGCGAGGCGTTCCCGACGAACCGCTGCTGGGCGGTGAAGGCCCGCTGCAGCCGCTCCAGCATGTCGTCGAAGGTGTCCGCGAGCTCCTTCAGCTCGTCGTCCGGGCCGTCCAGCTCGATCCGCCGGGACAGGTCGGAGCCGGCCACCGCGCGCGCGATACGGGTGATGTGGCCGAGCGGCGAGAGGACGCGTCCGGCCATCGCGTAGCCGAAGGCGAAAGCGATGATCGCGAGACCGAGGAGGGCCAGCAGCGAGCGGCTGAGCAGGTCGTCCAGGGCGTGCTGGCGCTGTCGGTTCACGCACTCGTTCATCGCGTGGTTGAGCTCGTCCGAGGACGGCCCCTGCGGGAAGTTGCAGGTGTTGCTGGCGACATGCCCATCGAGGATCGTGAAGGGGAGTTCGCTGCCGACGTTCAGCGCCTGCGCCGCGAGCAGGTAGATGATCGACAGCAGCAGGATGCCGGCGATCAGGAACATGCCGCCGTACAGCAGCGTGAGACGTATGCGGATCGTGGGGCGCAGCCAGGGGAACGGCGGCTCCGCCCTTCTGGGGTCCCAGGTGGGCTTCGGAGGCGCCGCGGGCGGCGCGGGTGTGGTCGCCACGGTGGATCAGATCCTGTAGCCGGAACCGGGCACGGTGACGATCACCGCGGGCTCGCCGAGCTTGCGGCGCAGTGTCATGACGGTCACGCGCACCACGTTGGTGAACGGGTCCGTGTTCTCGTCCCAGGCCTTCTCCAGGAGCTGCTCCGCGGAGACCACGGCGCCCTCGCTGCGGAGCAGCACCTCCAGGACGGCGAACTCCTTGGGGGCGAGCTGGACTTCCTTGCCGTCACGGAAGACCTCGCGCCGATTGGGGTCGAGTTTGATCCCGGCACGCTCCAGGACCGGCGGCAGCGGCACGCTCGTACGCCGCCCGAGGGCGCGCACGCGTGCGGTCAGCTCGCTGAACGCGAACGGCTTGGGGAGGTAGTCGTCGGCGCCGATCTCCAGGCCCTCGACGCGGTCGCTGACGTCGCCGGAGGCGGTCAGCATCAGCACGCGCGTGGGCAGGCCGAGCTCGACGATCCGGCGGCAGACGTCGTCGCCGTGGACGAGCGGGAGGTCGCGGTCGAGGACGACCACGTCGTAGTCGTTGACCCCGATGCGCTCCAGCGCGGCCGCCCCGTCGTACACGACGTCGACGGCCATGGCCTCCCGGCGCAGTCCGGTGGCCACCGCATCGGCGAGCAGTTGCTCGTCCTCGACGACGAGTACGCGCACGTCGCTTGTCCTTCCTCTGTCCACCGGCGGGGCACGCCCGAGGGCACCACGCGGGCGGGTCCGTCACTGATGAGGGCTCCATCCTGCCCTTTTCGGCCATAAACCGGCTGTAAGACGGGAGAGGCGCCAGGTAAGCCCGTCCAGGGGACCGGGAATGCCAGATTTTCTCGTCGGGTTGAGGTTTCCGCGGAAGGGGGCGGGGGGAGGACGGCTTTACACCCCGCGATCACGCTCTGCATGTGGCAAGCCACCTTGTGGTACGTCCAACCGCTTCCGCAGAGCGGGCGTGGGTGTCCGGCACCGTCGCCGCCCAGCCGGGCAGCGCTGGGCACCCCACAGAGACGTGATCGCCCCTTCCCATGGCACACCCCCGTGCCACCCGACCCACGACCCAGGACGAGGGGGCGCAGCATGGACGCATTCACCGCAGGACTTCTGCAGCGCATAAGGGCGACCGAGTCCGACCTGACACGAGCTCGCGAGACAGGCGACGACTTCCTCGCGGAGGTCGAGCAGGCCGAGCTGGACGACCTGCACCGCCTCGCCGCGGAGCACGGTGTCGAGGTCGGCGCGACGCGCGTCTGATCAGCACGTACGAGAGCGGGGCCCCGGTATCGATCCAGTACCGGGGCCCCGCTCCGTTCTTCCGTCTCTTCCCTTCGGGCGGCCGAAGGGTCCGGTCGGCGCACCTCGCGCGGGCCGTCGTCAGTCGTGCCAGGCCCCGAAGTCCTCCAGGAGCTGCTGGAGGGGCCCGAAGACGCCGGGTGAGGCCGCCACCGTCAGAGCGCCCGCCGGGCGCTCTCCGGGGCGTCCACCGGTCACCGCGCCCGCTTCGCGGGCGATCAGGTCCCCCGCCGCGAGGTCCCAGGGGTGAAGACCGCGTTCGTAGTAGCCGTCGAGGCGGCCGGCCGCGACGTCGCACAGGTCGACCGCCGCCGAACCGGACCGCCGGATGTCGCGCACCAGCGGGATCAGCCGCTGGGCCACGTCGGCCTGGTGGACCTTGACCTCGGTCACGTAGTTGAAACCGGTCGAGACGAGGGCCTGGTCGAGCGGGGGCGACGGGCGGCAGGCCAGCCGGCGTTCGCCGACCCAGGCGCCGGTGGCCCGGGCGCCCCGGCCGCGGACCGCGTGGTACGTCTCGCCCCTCATCGGTGCCGCCACGACGCCGACGACGGTCTCGCCGTCCTGTTCGGCCGCGATGGACACCGCCCAGGTCGGCAGCCCGTACAGGTAGTTGACCGTGCCGTCGAGCGGATCGACCACCCAGCGGATGCCGCTGGTGCCCTCGGTGGCGGCGCCCTCCTCGCCGAGGATCCCGTCGTGCGGGCGGTGCTCGGCGATCAGCGAGGTGATCAGCTTCTCGGCGGCGATGTCCATCTCGGTGACGACGTCGATCGGGCTGGACTTGGTGGCGGCGACCGCGAGATCCGCCGGGCGGCCGTCGCGCAGCAGCGCGCCCGCGCGGCGGGCGGCCTCGTGCGCGAGCTGGAGGAGTTCGGTGTGCAGCGGCTCGGTCACGGGGCTCCTCATGCGTAGGGGCTGTCGGTGCCCGCGGCGGCGGGCTTGGGCGTGCGGGCCGGACAGCAGCCGACCGGACACAGGTCGTGACTCGCGCCCAGCGCGCCCAGGGCACACGGTGTCACCCGTCGGCCGCTCTCGGCCGCGGCACGCTCCAGCACCAGGTCACGCACCGCGGCGGCGAACCGGGGATCCGCTCCCACCGTGGCCGAACGGCGCACCGGAAGCCCCAGCTCCGCCGCCTTCGCCCGCGCCTCGGTGTCCAGGTCGTACATGACCTCCATGTGATCCGACACGAACCCGATCGGCACCATCACCGCCGCCGCGGCCCCGGCCCCGTGCAGCTCCTCCAGGTGGTCGCAGATGTCCGGCTCGAGCCACGGGATGTGCGGGGCTCCGGAGCGGGACTGGTAGACGAGTTTCCACGGGTGGGCGATCCCGGTCTCCTCGCGGACCGCCTCCGCGATCGTCCGGGCCACGTCCAGGTGCTGCCGGACGTACGCCCCTCCGTCTCCGTGCCCCTCGACCGGGCCCGAGGTGTCCGCCGCGGCGGTCGGGATCGAGTGTGTGGTGAAGGCCAGGTGCGCGCCGGCCCGGACCTCCTCGGGAAGCTCCGCCAGCGATCGCAGGACGCCCTCGGTCATCGGCTCCACGAACCCGGGGTGGTTGAAGTAGTGCCGCAGTTTGTCGATCCGCGGTGGCTCCAGCCCCTCCTCCGCCAGGACGGCCAGCGCCGCGGCCAGGTCCTCGCGGTACTGCCGGCAGCCCGAGTACGAGGCGTACGCGCTGGTGGCCAGCACCAGGATCCGGCGCCGCCCGTCGGCGGCCATCTCGCGGAGCGTGTCGGTCAGATACGGCGCCCAGTTCCGGTTGCCCCAGTAGACCGGCAGCTCCAGGCCGTGCTCCGCGAAGTCCTTGCGCAGCACCTCGAGCAGGGTGCGGTTCTGGTCGTTGATGGGGCTGATCCCGTCGAACAGGAAGTAGTGCTGCCCCACTTCCTTGAGCCGTTCCTTGGGGATGCCCCTGCCCCGCGTCACGTTCTCCAGGAACGGGACCACTTCGTCCGGGCCCTCCGGACCGCCGAACGAGAGAAGGAGCAGGGCGTCGTAGGGGGTGGCATCGAGCACTTCTGGCATACCTCCGATCCTGCCATCCGTCACTGGTATGCGAGGAACGGCGGGGCGCCGAAGCAGTGGGCGGCGCCGGGACCGCCTGCCCCCGGGCATCGGAACCGGGCACGCGGAGGGGCCCGAGGAGCACACGCGGGATGTACGGGGTGATGTGCGGTGTGACGTACGGAGGAGCGTACGAGGGGCGCGTTAGGGTCACCTAACCCGTAAGCTGTATCGGCCAGCTTCACGCCTTACCGAAGTTCGGGCCGTCCATGGTGACCGGGAGGGGCCGAGCCGAGCCGACGGAGACCCCCGTGCCCAGCCCGTACCGCGCCCTGTTCGCCGCCCCCGGCTCCAAAAGCTTCTCCGCCGCCGGTCTGCTCGGCAGGATGCCGCTGTCCATGATGGGCATCGGCGTGGTCACGATGATCTCCCAGCTGACCGGGCGGTACGGCCTGGCGGGCGCCCTGTCGGCGACCATGGCGCTGGCGGCCGCGGTGATGGGTCCGCAGGTCTCGCGGCTGGTGGACCGGCACGGACAGCGGCGGATCCTGCGCCCGGTGACGCTCTTCGCGCTCGCGGCCGCCGCCGGACTGCTGGTCGCCGCGCACTTCGGGTGGCCCGACTGGGTGCTGTTCGCCTGCTCCGCCGGCATCGGCTGCGTACCGAGCGTCGGCGCGATGGTCCGGGCCCGCTGGGCCGCCCTCTACGGAGGCACCCCGCAGTTGCACACCGCGTACTCCCTGGAGTCCGTGGTGGACGAGATCTGCTTCATCTTCGGACCGATCATCTCCATCGGCCTGTCCACGATCTGGTTCCCGGAGGCCGGGCCGCTGCTCGCCGCCTGCTTCCTGGCGGCCGGGGTGTTCTGGCTGACCTCCCAGCGCGGCACCGAGCCCGAACCCCATCCGCGCGAGCAGCACGCCGCCGGTTCGGCGCTCCGTTCGGCCGGGCTCCAGGTCCTGGTGGCCACGTTCGTGGCGACCGGGACGATCTTCGGGGCCGTCGACGTGGTCACCGTGGCCTTCGCCGAGGAACAGGGCCACAAGGGCGCCGCGAGCGTCGTCCTCGCCCTCTACGCGGCGGGCTCCTGCCTCGCGGGAGCCGTCTTCGGACTGATGCACTTCAAGGGAGCGCCCGGACGAAGGTGGCTGCTGGGCATATGCGCGATGGCCGTGAGTATGATCCCCCTCCTACTGGTCGGAAACTTGCCGTTCCTGGCTGTGGCGCTGTTCGTTGCGGGCCTCTCCATCGCTCCCACGATGATCACGACGATGTCCCTCATCGAACAGCACGTACCTCGCGCGAAACTGACCGAAGGCATGACCTGGGTGAGCACAGGTCTGGCGGTCGGGATCGCGCTCGGCTCCTCCGTGGCCGGCTGGGTCATCGACTCCGCCGGCGCCGAGGCCGGGTACGGGGTTCCGGCGGTGGCCGGAGCCGTCGCGGTCGCGGTCGGTTTCCTCGGGTACCGCCGGCTCAGCAGGCCGGTTCCGCAGCGGGGAGGGTCTCATGAGCACCACAATGAGCGAGAAGAGCGGCACGTGGCGTAACTGGGCGGGGAACGTCACCGCCCGTCCCGTACGGGAGGTCACGCCCGCCTCGGTCGACGAGCTCGCCGCCGCCGTGCGGAAGGCCGCCGAGGACGGTCTGACGGTGAAGGCCGTCGGTACCGGGCACTCCTTCACGGCCGCCGCCGCGACCGACGGCGTATTGATCCGCCCTCAACTGTTGACCGGCATCCGCGCCATCGACCGTACGGCCATGACCGTCACGGTGGAGGCGGGCACCCCGCTCAAGAGGCTCAACATGGCACTCGCGCGGGAGGGCCTGTCGCTCACGAACATGGGCGACATCATGGAACAGACGGTGTCGGGGGCGACCAGTACCGGAACGCACGGCACCGGGCGGGACTCCGCCTCGATCGCCGCTCAGATCAAGGGCCTCGAGATGGTGACGGCGGACGGCTCGGTGCTGTCCTGCTCCGAGCACGAGAACCCGGAGGTCTTCGCGGCGGCCCGAATAGGGATCGGCGCCCTGGGCGTCGTCACGGCGATCACCTTCTCCGTGGAGCCCGTGTTCCTGCTCACGGCCCGCGAGGAGCCGATGACCTTCGACCGGGTGACGGCCGGCTTCGAGGACCTCTTCACCGAGAACGAGCACTTCGAGTTCTACTGGTTCCCGCACACCGGCAACTGCAACACCAAGCGCAACAACCGCAGCGCGGGACCCGAGAAGCCCGTACCGCCGGTCCGCGGCTGGATCGAGGACGAGTTCCTCTCCAACGGCGTCTTCCAGGTGGCCAACCTGCTCGGCCGGGCCGTGCCCTCGGCGATCCCCTCGATCGCCCGGCTCTCCAGCCGCGCGCTGTCCGCGCGGACCTACACCGACATCCCGTACAAGGTCTTCACCTCTCCGCGCCGCGTGCGTTTCGTGGAGATGGAGTACGCCGTGCCGCGCGAGGCCCTCGTGGAGACGCTGCGCGAACTGAAGTCGATGGTCGACCGCTCGGCGCTGCGGGTCAGCTTCCCCGTGGAGGTCCGGACCGCGCCCGCCGACGACATCGCGCTGTCCACCGCGTCCGGACGCGAGAGCGCCTACATCGCCGTCCACATGTTCAAGGGCACCCCGTACCAGGCGTACTTCACCGAGGCCGAGCGCATCTTCACCGCCCACGAGGGACGGCCGCACTGGGGCAAGGTGCACACCCGCGACGCGGAGTACTTCTCCAAGGTCTATCCGCGCTTCGGCGAGTTCACGGCGCTGCGGGATCGGCTCGACCCGGATCGGCGCTTCGCGAACGACTACTTGCGGAGGGTTCTGGGGTCGTAGCCGTCGCGCTGGGCTCGGGAGCCGGGGTACCGTCCCCGGCCTCCGGCCCCGACGAGGCTCCGTCGCCCGCCGTCGGTGCGGACTCCGTGTCCGCTCCACCGTCACCACCACTGCCGGTGCCGCTCTCCCGGTCACCCGAAACGCCGGCGCCGGTGGAGGCGGACGGTTCCCGCGGGGAGGCCGGGGGCGAGGACGGCGAGGAACCGGTCGACGGAGCCGTACCGGACTCCGGGCTCCCCGAACCCGCACCGTGTCCCTTGAAGGCGTCGCCGACCGTCGTACTCGTGCCGTCGCCGCCGAAGCTCCGCCCCGAGACCAGTTCGTACGTGGTGATTCCGGCCATCGTGACGCCGAAGACGAGGGCGGTCGCGACCAGCGGCCTTCTCCAACTCCTGACCCGCGCGCGGTAGACGGTCCCCTCCGTGAACCCGCCGGGGGTGCCGGCCACCGGCTGCGGCTTGGGTTTCCCCTGGACCGTCACGTCACGTATCTGCTCGCCGGTACGTCTGAAGAAGTGCTGGAAGATCGTCCCTCCGCAGGTGGCTACGGCGCTGACGAGTCCGGCGCCCAGGATCGTCCCGTAGACGCCGAAGTACGAGGCGAGTTTCGCGGCGACCACCGCCGCCACCGCACTGCCCGCCACTTGAGGGACGCTCAGGTCCACTCGCTTCTTCCTCGGCTCCACGTCGGCACCCGGCTCCTCGCCGCCGACTTCCGGCTTCTCACGCATTCCCGGACCTTGCCTGCCTTTCCCGTACTTGATCGACTGACCGCACAAGAAGGGGACGTACAGGCGAAACGATTAGTTCCGTTTCTACCGATTGCGTGAAGTGCGCCACGTTCCACGACCGCCGGGGCGGCGTCCGGAACGGCCAACTAGCACCCCCCGCTCGAAGTTGGGTGGCGTGCCGATCCGCGCATGTGGGCCGAATGGAGTACTGTTGCGAGCCCTGGGTCCGGACTCCCGCCGGGGTGTCCGGGGCCTTGCAGGACCGCCGGGAGGGGGCTCGTTGCACAGGGTGATGATGTTCGTCACTTAGCGTTGCGAATAGGTAACCGTGCCATAACGGCGACCCCGGGCCCGCGCCCGACACGCCGGGCAACTCGGCAAGGTTGTGGCAGGCTGCACCCGGGCAGGCCACACTCGACTAGCGGAAGCAGCGACGCACGTGACGTCGGCAGGCACCACCCGGGAGGTCCCCATGCCCGAACTGCGTGTCGTGGCCGTCTCTAACGACGGCACACGGCTGGTGCTGAAGGCTGCGGACAGTACGGAGTACACGCTTCCGATTGACGAGCGTCTGCGCGCCGCCGTACGCGGCGACCGTCCCCGCCTCGGCCAGATCGAGATCGAGGTGGAGAGCCACCTCCGCCCCCGAGACATCCAGGCGCGTATACGTGCCGGTGCTTCCGCGGAGGAAGTGGCCCAGCTCGCCGGTATCCCCGTCGATCGCGTTCGTCGCTTCGAGGGGCCCGTGCTGGCCGAGCGTGCCTTCATGGCCGAGCGCGCCAGGAAGACTCCCGTCCGCCGCCCAGGCGAGAACGCCGGACCCCAGCTCGGCGAGGCCGTCCAGGAGCGGCTGGTGATCCGGGGCGCCGAGAAGGACACCGTCCAGTGGGACTCGTGGCGCCGCGACGACGGCACCTGGGAAGTCCTGCTGGTCTACCGGGTCGCGGGCGAACCGCACGCGGCGAGCTGGACCTACGACCCGCCCAGGCGGCTCGTCCAGGCCGTCGACGACGAGGCCCGTTCACTGATCGGCGAGTCCGACGACCTGGCCGCGCCCGAGCCGAGCTTCCCGTTCGTGCCGCGGATCGCCCGGCTGCCCCGTGACCGTCCGCTGGACCGAGCCCTGGACCGGCAGGCGGAGCGGCCGAGCCTGCCGCCGTCCCCGGAGCCGGCCGAGGAGGCCGAGGACAGGGACTCGCTGACCAGCCTCCTGGAGGCGGTGCCCAGCTTCCGCGGCGACATGGTGGTACCCGAGCGCCCCGCCACCGCCGAACGCCCCGCCGCCGAGGAGCCCGCTCCGGAACCCGAGGAGGAGGAGCCCCCGGCTCCCGCCGCCTCGGCGGGTGCCGGTTCCGCGTACGCGGACGTGCTCATGCCCCGTTCGGTCGGCAGCCATCGCGACCGGCTCGTCGGTGCGACCGACCGTCAGGCCGAGGCCGACGGTGTCCGCCCGGGCCGTAGAGCGGCCGTTCCGAGCTGGGACGAGATCGTCTTCGGCACGCGACGGAAGAAGCAGGACTAGTCAGGCCTACGACGGCGGGCCCGCACCCATCCGGTGCGGGCCCGCCGTCGCGCGCTCCGCCCACCCCGGCCTGGGCAGCGGCTTCCCGCCCGGGTCTCCCGCACCGTCGGTGGCCACGCTCGAACCCCGGCCCTCGGCCCGGGCCCGGACATCAGCGGCCCAGCCGTCGAACCGGGCCACCGCGCCATAGCCGAGACGGGCAAGGGCAAGGGCAAGGGCGACAGCAACGGGGGCAGCCTCCCCCGCCCGGCTCGGCGGTTCCGGCACGGCGGTTCCGGCTCGGCACGCGGTCACTGCGGGTCGGGGCCCACCGCCACGGGCCGGTTCCCGTCCCGCGACCACTCCGACCACGAACCCACGTACAGCGCCGCGGGGATGTCGGCCACGGCGAGGGCCAGCACCTCGTGGGCGCCGGAGACGCCGGACCCGCAGTAGACACCGACCTCGGACGCGGGTGTCACGCCGAGGGACTTGAAACGGTCGACGAGTTCGGCCGCCGGCAGGAACCGTCCGTCCTCCGTGACGTTCTCGGTGGTCGGCGCGGAGACGGCGCCGGGAATGTGCCCGCCGACCGGATCGATCGGCTCGACCTCGCCCCGGTACCGCTCACCCGCGCGGGCGTCGAGCAACAGCCCGGTGCGGGCGAGCCCGGCAGCCCCGTCCGCGTCGAGCGACGGCAGCGTGCCGGGGCCCGGCGCGAAGGTTCCGGGTACCGGCGACGGGACCTCCGAGGACACCGGACCGCTCCAGGCGGCGAACCCGCCGTCAAGCACACGTACCGACGGATGACCCGAATGGCCCAGCAGCCACCAGGCGCGCGCGGCGGCCCAGCCCTGCCCTCCGTCGTACACGACGACGTCACGGTTCTCTGACACTCCGGCGGCCCGCATCGCTGCACCGAAGACCTCGGGATCGGGAAGCGGATGACGGCCCGCCGCACCGGCCGGACCAGCGAGTTCGGAATCCAGATCGACGAAGACCGCACCGGGGATGTGCGCGCTCTCGTACACGGAGCGCTGATCGGGGCCGCCCAACTGCCAGCGGACGTCGAGGAGTACCGGCGGGTTCGGACCGGCCAGATCGCTCGCGAGGTCGGATGCGCTGATGATGGCGTTCATGGTCACCATCCTCGCGCACGGGGTGGCCGCTTCGTCCATGTCCGGCTACTCTGCTCGGCCGGACAGGTCCGATCACGAGGCGTATGGGATCGGGCACATGCTGTACAACCGATGGACACCACGCAGAAATCACCCGGAAACAGGTGGTAAGCAGCAGATCGGGCGCCCTCCGGTCGCGGACTGTCGAACGGCGGCGCGGCCCGGACGCGCGGCACGACCGGTGGTGCGAACATCGGGACGGGGCGTGCGCGCACGCGACTCAGTACGCGTGTTCGCAGGCGGAAGGTGACCGGCCACCGCGAGGGGCCGAGAAGAGAGTGACGATGACCGAGGCACGGGAGTCGGCCGGCCCGAACGGGACCACGCACACTCGGTACACGCCCGGCGCACCATGCTGGGTGAGTCTGATGGTGCATGAGATGGCCGCGACCCAGGACTTCTACGGAGCGCTGTTCGGCTGGGAGTTCCAGCCGGGCCCCGCTCAGCTCGGCCCGTACGCGCGGGCACTGCTCGACGGCCACGAGGTGGCCGGCATCGGCCAGTTGCCGCCCGACCGCCACCTGCCGATCGCCTGGACGCCGTACTTCGCCTCGGCGGACGTGGACCAGACCGCCGAGACGGTACGGCTCAGCGGCGGAACGGTGGGGGTGGGTCCGATCGACGCCGCCGAGGCCGGGCGTCTGGCGATCGCCTCCGACCCGTCGGGCGCCGTCTTCGGCATCTGGCAGGTGGGGGCGCACCTGGGCACGGGGATCACCGGTGTCCCGGGCACGCCGGCGTGGAACGAACTCGTGACGCGCGACACCGAGAGCGTCGTCAAGTTCTACCAAGGGGTCTTCGGCTACGAACCGGCGCCGGCCGTCTCGGCCGATTTCGACTACGCGACCCTGCGCGTCGACGGTCGCCCGGTGGCCGGCGTCCACGGCGTGGGCAACGCACTGCCCCGCGACCGCGGCCCGCACTGGCTGACGTACTTCGAGGCCTCCGACGTGGACGACACCGTCCGCCGCGTCACGGAACTCGGCGGGCACCTCCTCGCGGCGGCCCACGACTCGCCGTACGGCCGCGTGGCGACGGTGGCGGATCCCGAGGGCGCCATGTTCTCCCTGATCCACGCCGTCGCCTGACACGGTGAAGCACCCGAGGCGCCGCGGAGCCGGCACACCGGGCGGAGTGTCGGACCGGGCGCGCCACACCTCGGGGAACGGCCCCGGAGAAGGCCTCAGGCCGAGGCGATCGGCAGGACGTCCGGGGACAGGGCGCTCGCGTGCGCCGTGGCGGCTGTCATCCGGCGGCGGTGGTGCCGGCGGCACAGGACCTCGTAGCCGATGTCATCGACCTGGTTGACGTCGCCGACGACGACCTGCGCGCCTTCGACGACCATCTCGCCGGCCACGGTGCGGGCGTTGTGCGTGGCGCGGGCGCCGCACCAGCACAGGGCCTCCACCTGGAGTACCTCGACGCGGTCGGCGAGTTCGACCAGGCGCTGAGAGCCCGGGAAGAGCTTGGAGCGGAAGTCGGTCGTGATCCCGAAGGCGAACACGTCGACGCCCAGGTCGTCCACCACGCGGGCCAGCTGGTCGATCTGCCGGGGGGCCAGGAACTGGGCCTCGTCCGCGATCACGTAGTCCGCCCGGCCGCCCTTGGAGAGATGGTCGACCAGATAGGCGTACAGGTCCTGGTCGTCGGCCACCTCGACCGCGTCGGTGACCAGGCCGAGGCGCGAGGAGAGCTTGCCCTCGCCCGCGCGGTCGTCACGCGTGAAGATCATGCCCTGCAGGCCCCGCGCCGAGCGGTTGTGCTCGATCTGGAGAGCCAGCGTGGACTTCCCGCAGTCCATCGTTCCGGAGAAGAACACCAGCTCGGGCATGGGAAGTTGAGCACCTTTCGGCAACGGAGGAGGGAGGCAGGGAGTCAGGAGCGTACTTGGAGGAGGGGCACCAGTTGCTCGGCAGGGGTCATCGAACCGTGGTTGCCGACCATCACCGACTCCTTCGGCTCCCGCTCGGACGCGATGATCAGGACGTCGTCCCGGGCGGCGGCGACCACGTCGCCCAGCCGGGCGTACACCCGCTCGTCGACCTGCGGACCGAACCAGCCCGCCGCGATCGCCTCGTCCCGGGAGGCGATCCAGAACTGCTCGCCGAGGACCTCGCGCCAGCAGGTCAGCACGTCGGCCTCGGCACCCGGGACCGCGTACACGTGACGGGCACGGCCCTCGCCGCCCAGCAGGGCGACCCCGGCGCGCAGCTCCCAGTCCTCGTCGAAGTCGATGCGGTGCTGCTCGTCGAACGGGACGTCGATCATGCCGTGATCGGCGGTGACGTACAGCGAGGAGCGCGGCGGCAGCTGCTCCGCGAGGCGCTGGACCAGTCGGTCCACGTACATCAGCTGGCCGCGCCAGGGGTCCGAGTCGATGCCGAAGCGGTGGCCCTTGCCGTCCACCTCCGCGTAGTACGTGTAGACCAAGGAGCGGTCGCCGGCCGCCAGTTGCTCGGCTGCCAGATCCATGCGCTCCTCGCCGGTCAGTCTTCCGTGGAACGTCCCGCCGCTCAGCGCGATCTTCGTCAGCGGAGTGTTCTGGAAGGTGGGCGAGGAGACCTGGGCGGTGTGCACGCCCGCCGCGTCGGCGAGTTGGAAGATCGTGGGGTAGGGCTGCCAGGCTCCCGGGTCGCTCCACGGGTTCCAGCGGAGCTGGTTCATCAGCGCGCCGGTGTCGGGGTTGCGCACGGTGTAGCCGGGCAGACCGTGCGCGCCCGGGGGCAGGCCGGTGCCGACGGAGGCGAGGGAGGTCGCGGTGGTCGCCGGGTAGCCGGCGGTGATCGGACGCCCCGTGTCACCGCGCGAGGACGCGAGGAGCGAGGTCATGAAGGGTGCCTCGTCCGGGTGAGCCCTGAGCTGCTCCCAGCCGAGGCCGTCGATCAGGAACACGCAGTTCCGGTCGGCCGGCGTCAGCTCCGGTATGGCGGCGGTCACGCCGGGCACGGACATGCCCGCGGCGAGCGTGGGCAGCAGGTCGGCCAGGGAGCCGGTGCCGTACTCGGGGACGGGCGCGGATCCGATGGCGAGCGGTTCCGGGTGGTCCCAGGTGGACAGCGCCATCAGCGGGCGGTGTCCGCGGTCGCCTCGGACAGGGACTGCGCGAAGGCGAGCGCCTGGCGGACGGTCTCGGGGCCGTCCCCGGCCTCGCTGACGCGCAGGCTCAGGTCGTCCGCCGTCGAGTTGCCCGTGTAGCCGTGATCCGCCTCGCAATTGGCGTCGCCGCAGGCGGCCGGCTCCAGGTCGATGCGGGAGACGGCGCCCCAGCCGATGGTCAGGACCACCTCGCGGGGCAGCGTGCCCGGCGTGTACGACTCGGGGTTCGCGACGACCCGGCTGACGACGACCGACGAGATCCGGCCGATCTTGACCGACTCCGTCGAGGTCGTGGCGTACGGCGTCGGGGACGTGGTGTCCGCGTTCTGCTCGTCGGTGTGGCTCACGATGAAGCGATTGCCGGTGAGGACGAGCACGGTGACGTGCCGCCGTACCTCGTTCGCGTCGAACGTCGTCTCCTGGTGGACCAGGTACGACCGGATGGTCTCGCCGCCGATGGCGGCCTCCACCGCCTCGGCCACGAGGGCCGGGTAGTAGCCGCTGCGCTCGATCGCCGCTCGCAGCCCCTGGGTCGTCGTACTGGTCTTGGCCATGTCCTCCATCCTACGGGGGCCCACTGACTGCGAGGCACCGCTCGCCAGGGTCTGTCGTGGACGGAACAGATCGAAACGGGAACGGCGACCGCGAGGACGTGGACACCCGGACGGCGGCGGCTCGGCTGCGACGGGCCGGTGCGGGGGCGCGCACGGCGGCGGGCCGGACGGCAGGCGGACACCCCCGGTCGTCACCCGGGGCGGGCCCGCGTTTCAGGGCGCCGGTCCCCCGCCGCACCCCTCGGACGCCGACGGGGCCCGGGGCGGACGCATGCGCCCGGGACACGGCTCCCCACGGGCGGCCGGCAGTACTCAGACGACGGGGAGTGTCCGGGGCCCGAGGTCGTCCCGGAGCGGTGCCCGGGCCAGTCGTACCGTGGCGCCCAGCACGCTCAGGCCGGTCGGCGCGACCACCACCGGCTCCAGGGAGACCGCGACGACCTCGGGGTGGTCGTCGACCAGCCTGGACACGCGCAGCATGAGCTCTTCGAGGGCGGCCGTGTCGACCGGTGCGGAGCCCCGCCAGCCGAACAGGAGCGGTGCCGTCCGGATCGACCGGATCAGCGAGGTCGCGTCCCGGTCGGTGACCGGAATCAGCCGGTGCGCGGTGTCCCCGAGCAGTTCTGAGGCGGCTCCGGAGAGCCCGAAGGAGAGGACGGCCCCGGCCGCGGGGTCGATCACCGCGCGGACGACCGTGTCGACGCCGCGCGGCGCCATCCCCTGCACGACCGGCCGCAGGACCGTGGGCGTCCCGAACAGCTCGGTCAACTCCGTGTACGCCCGGCGCAGTTGCTCCTCGTCCGCGAGGTCGAGCCGTACGCCGCCCAGGTCTGCGCGGTGTCGCAGGTGCGGGGCGGTGGTCTTGAGGGCCACGGGATAGCCGATGGCCCGCGCGGCCGCCACGGCGTCGTCCGGCGTGGCGGCGGGCAGGGCCCGGTGCACGTCGATGCCGTACCGCCCGAGCAGGGCCGCCGTCTCCTCACCGCCGAGCGTCAGCCCCTCCCCGCGCGCGAGGAGGTCGTCGACCATCCGGGCCGCCCCCTTCTCGTCGATGTCCTCGTACTCGGGCACCTTGCCGGGCTCGCCGGCGTCCTGGCGCCACCGGGAGTAGTTGACGGCCTCGGCGAGTGCGCGGACGGCACGCTCGGCGGCGGGGTACGCGGGGATCAGCCGGGAGTCCGGCGCGACGTCGGCGGGGACCGAGGCGGGCGAACGGTTCGCCGGGTGGAACCGGGCTCCGGGCGCCGCGCCGGGCGCCGTCCCGGCGGTCTGGGGAGCGGTGCTCGCGGCGGCGGACAGCGCCTCGGCGAGCCCGCCCAGTTCGACGTGCACCACGAGCACGGGTTTCGCCGGAGCCGCCGCGGCGGAGGACCGGAGCGCCTCGGCCAGTGCGGCGTCGGCGGCCGACGTCTCCCCCACCGCCGGTATGGCCGTCACGACGACGGCGTCACAGCTGTCGTCCGTCAGGGCGGCCGACAGCGCCCGGTGGAAGTCCTCCGCGGAGGCGGCCGTGGTCAGGTCCTGGGGGGGCAGGGGCCTGAGCCCTTCGGCGAGGCACGCGTCGTACGTCAGGAGCCCCAGCGACTCGGAGTTCCCGAGGATCGCGACCCTGGGTCCCCGCGGAAGCGGCTGACGGGCCAGCAGGAGGCCCGCGTCGACGAGTTCGGTGATCGTGTCCACCCGGATCACTCCGGCCTGGCGCAGCAGCGCGGACACGGTCGCGTGCGGCAGCCGCGTGGCCCGGACCGCGTGCCCCTGGGGGGCGGCCCCGCCGTGCCGTGCGCCCTGGACCACGACCAGCGGTTTCACGGCCGCGGTCCGCCGGGCGAGGCGGGTGAACTTGCGCGGGTTGCCGATGGATTCGAGATACATCAGGGCGACGTCGGTCTCCGGGTCGTCGTACCAGTACTGGAGTACGTCGTTCCCGGAGACGTCCGCGCGGTTCCCTGAGGAGACGAAGGTCGACACTCCGGTCACCCCCGTGACGCCGCCGCCGCGCCGGTGCAGCCGGGACAGCAGGGCGATGCCGATGGCCCCGGACTGCGCGAACAGGCCGATACGGCCCGGGCGTGGCATCTGCGGTGCGAGCGAGGCGTTGAGGCGCACCCCGGGGGACGTGTTGATGATTCCGAAGGCGTTGGGCCCGATGATGCGCATCCCGTACGTACGCGCGCGGCGCACGAGCTCGCGCTGGCGCTCGCGGCCCTCCGCGCCACTCTCGGCGTAACCGGCGGAGACCACGACGAGCCCCTGCACCCCGTGCTCGCCGCATTCCGTGACGACCTCGGGCACGTGCTCGGCGGGCACCGCGACGACGGCG
Source organism: Streptomyces sp. NPDC002580 (assembly GCF_042889485.1). Taxonomy (NCBI): domain Bacteria; kingdom Bacillati; phylum Actinomycetota; class Actinomycetes; order Kitasatosporales; family Streptomycetaceae; genus Streptomyces; species Streptomyces sp. NPDC002580. The sequence continues at coordinate 57,022 of NZ_JBIAQZ010000013.1, forward strand.
AGGTCCACGGGCTCGGCAATGTCCCGGACGGAGCGGTGCGCCGGGACCCCGTCGATTTCCTTCTCCTGAAGCGCCGCGTTCACGGCGTACAGGCGGCCGGTGAAGCCCGCGTCCCGCAGGTTGTCGAGGACACTGCGGCCGACCCCTCCGGGTGCGCGCCCCACGCCGATGACGGCGACCGAGCCGGGGGCGAGCAGTCGCTGCACGGACCGTGCCTCGGCACGCTGCTCCCGCGCGCGCTGCACGGCGAGCGACCGGTCGGTGGGTTCGAGATCGAACTCCAGGCGTACGACGCCGTCCTCGAAGCTGCGCTTCTGGGTGTACCCGGCGTCCGTGAACACCTTGATCATCTTGTTGTTCGCGGGCAGCACCTCGGCGGCGAAACGGCGGATGTCCCGCTCGCGGGCCACGGCCCCGATGTGTTCGAGCAGGGCCGAGGCGACACCGCGGCCATGATGGGCGTCCTGCACGAGGAAGGCCACCTCGGCCTCGTCGGCGGGCGCGGACGCCGGCATGCCGTCGGCGTCGATCCGGTCGTAGCGGACGGTGGCGATGAACTCGTCGCCCACGGTGGCCGCGAGGCCGACGCGGTCCACGAAGTCGTGATGGGTGAACCGGTGGACGTCCTTGGCGGACAGCCGCGGGTACGGCGCGAAGAAGCGGTAGTACTTCGACTCGTCGGACACCTGCTCGTAGAAGCTGACCAGGCGCTCGGCGTCGTCCACGGTGATGGGCCTGATGCGCGCGGTGCCGCCGTCGCGCAGCACCACGTCGGCCTCCCAGTGAGCGGGGTACTCGTGCCGGTCCGACGAGGTCTGCATGGGGCCCAGAGTACGGCTCGCGTACGACAACGGCGCGAGGCAGTCTGTGGAGACGGGCGCCGGAGCGGGGTCGTGTTCCGACGTCGCGGCGGACGGACGACGGGCCGCCCGGGCACGCCTCGCGATATGGGACACTGGTCTAGACAACCCTGAATACCTGAAGGGCAGCATCACATGGCTGAGCGCCGCGTCAACGTCGGCTGGAACGAGGGCCTCCACGCCCGCCCCGCCTCCATCTTCGTCCGGGCCGCCTCGGCCTCCGGCATCTCCCTGACGATCGCCAAGGCCGACGGCGACCCCGTCAACGCAGCCTCCATGCTCGCGGTGCTCGGCCTGGGCGCCCAGGGCGGCGAGGAGATCGTCCTCGCGTCGGACGCCGAGGGCGCCGACGCCGCTCTCGACCGGCTGGCGAAGCTCGTCGCCGAGGGGCTCGACGAGCTCCCCGAGACCGTCTGAGCCCACGAGGCATCCGGACATCACACGGCTGAGCCGCGGGGCGCCGACGCCGCCCGGGGCGCCGCCCCCCGTAGGGCTGGCCCCCCCCCAACAAAAGCGCCCCACACACCCCCCACCGACAACGAAGAGGCCGGCAAAAA